>CAWAKR010000008.1:0-735059 GCA_963782755.1 Candidatus Acidiferrales bacterium | reverse complement strand
CGCGCGGGCTATGCGCCTGTGGCATAGGATCGTTCGCTGGCGGCTCCTGAACGCAGCCGGAAATTGATATTAAAGAATGGCGCTTCGGCCAATGCTTTTTGCAGATCGGCATCGTCCGTGTAGCGAATTTTGGGGATACGGCGCGCCAGGATCGCGAACTCCAGCGGGTCGCGCCGGAACGGATACGGTGCCAGCGTGAATTCGTTGCCGCCTGCCGAACGCAATTCCCAATCCACTTCCCCGCCCTGATCGTCCACCGGAACAGCTTCGATAGAAATATCGTTGTGCGAACCCATGCAGAAATAAAGTGATAGCCGGTCCATCGCTTCAAGGCGCTGTTGATTGGCTTTGATTATTTTCTCATCCGTGTAAGGCTTCATCGCCGGGTCGGCGCGCAAATCCACTTTCAGGCGCAATTGCTGCAAGCGGAGTCGCTGGATGAAATCATTGGCGGCGTGCTGCTCTTCGGTCTTTACGTATTTCGCGGAATATCCAGGCATGGTGGCATGCGCGCGGTCGTACAGTCCCATGCAGTGTCCCGCAACGAGGAGTCCCGCATAGAGATCGGCCTTGACCATGCGCTCGATGCCGCGCTGGTACAGTGCAACGTGCTCTTCGGTCGGCACGCTCATGAAGGTGTAGGGATGAAACGATTTCGGGTCGATGCCGGGCGCCAGTTCCCATTCCTGCCAGCCATTGTCGTGTTCAGCGGCGGCCAAGCAGAATGAAGAGAAAGGCTCGGGTTTCTGGAAAGCCTCATTGCCGAGTTCACGGGCAAAAAAACCTGACAGATAGGCGTGGTCGGTTTGCCGCACCACGATGAGGGGATCGGTTTGCTGGACGATCATTCCAAGAGAGCCTCGGACAGTCCGCGCGGCGGGGGTGGCGCGTGTGGGTATTATCCACGTTTGAAAGGAGATAAGCCAGAAAAACAGAAGGAAGAAGGGAGTGGCACGTGGCGACCCGCCTGCGCCGGCAGGGTGACGGGTGCCGAGTGAACAAAAAGAAGAGGAAGAAGGAGCCGTGGTAGCTACCATGAAATTATCCCCAAACCCCAGGGTCTCGCATGTGCGGGAATGATTGGACTTAGCAGAGGGGATGGTGATCCGCTCCCCCCGCATTCTTTATTGGATCTTCGCTTAGGAATCGGCGGCTTTCCGGATCATAGTATCTTGAGCGGTGGCATGATGGGCCGCTCGCGATGATTTACGCAATGATCGCATTAGATCGGCCCGACATCGATCACCTGCCCGGGTTTGATTGCAAGGAGCGCCTGAGAGCAGAGCGGCATAAGCGGCAACAAATCCTTCATGCGGTTGGTTTTGGCACACAGAATTAACACAGCGACCTTACGGCCGGTCATGTTCTGTTGGTATTTGATGTTTCGGTCGCTGGTGAGCAACACATCCCATTTACCTTCAGCAATCGACAAAAGTTCACTGTTCTTCTTTGAGCCAAATCCTGCTTGACGCACAGTTTGACACTCGTGACCTAACGCAGTGACGGCACCCTTCAATTTTGCAGGAAGGCACTCATCCATCAGGATTTTCATTTGGCGAAGCGTGCCAGAATAAGGGCTTTTGCTTCTTCGAGCGCGGCGATCGCTTGCTCTCGGCTGACACCGGGATATTGTTCCAGAAACTCGTCCAGCGTTTCCCCGCCCTCAAGATAGTCCAAAAGTGTCTGGAAAGGAACACGGGTGCCACGGAATACCGGCTCTCCGCTGTGAAGATCAGGATCTTGGATGATAACGCTTTCAGAGACGGTAGCCATGTCGACCCTCCTGTGGATAGTCCGATTATGCCATTGATTGGAATCAACGGCTCTGGGAAGTGCCCTGGGTCAAATCTCAACCCACATCTTGCATGTGTATGCTACAGATGGTGGACGCCAAGCCGTCGTTGACTGCAAAACCCGCACTCTTCAAAAAAACGAAACCCCAAAGGGTGCCGTGCCCAAATTTGTCTTACGACTTTAATTGTGCCCCACCTGCCCTGAAAAGGCGTGAGAGTGGTTGGAGATTTGGGTGTGCCATTGAAGGTGGTGAGGAAAGACTGTGCCGCAATCCCTCGACTACGCTCGGGATGACCGTGTTGGTGGAGCAAAATGTCGTAGCTTCCCTGCCGTAGACAAGCTAAAGCTCCGACCCGCTGTAAGGAAGAAGCACTCAACGGTTGTAGGCACCAACCGCGGACGGATCGCTTAGAAAGTTCTGGCGCGCGGACGAACTGCTGCAAACTTTCAAGAGTGTGTTGAAGTGAACAGACAGCTGCGTACGGGAAGCTCATGATGGGCCTGCAGTAAAGGGACTGAATTGTTGGCCAGTCCATCCCCTTCCGCTTACTACCCATCACCCGCAAAAGCGCTGAGGACATCGAACAACAATTCATCCCGGCAGCCACTCAGGTTCGGCATCTTCCCAGGCTGAATCGAAGCGGTTCCACGAATTCAGGCGACAGATGAGGCCGTCGAGCAGCCGCATGAGCAGCGTCGCAGTGTCTCGCAACAAGTTTTGAAAGGAACAACACAATGCCTCTTCTTCAAGTTTTTTTAGCACTGGTAGTCGTCGGCGTGTTGCTGTGGCTGGTCAATCGGTTCATCCCCATGGCAGGAAGCATCAAGTCGATTTTGAACGCGGTCGTAGTCATCGTAGTGGTGCTATGGCTGCTGAATGTGTTTGGACTGTTTCACTCACTGTCTAACATCCACGTCGGTTGACGGGCAGAGAGTGTGCAGGTTGAACGCAGCCGGGGTAAGCAATTACTGGCCTGAAGGTGCGGGCGCCTGATTGGTCGAGTGCAGGGCGCAGAAGTAGCTGCAATGGAGGTAACACGTGAAACCAATGAGAATCATGAGTGCGACAGTGGTCATTATGCTGCTCGGAGTGGGTCTGCCGGCTTATGCACGCCAGGATAAGCAAGACAAACCGCAACAACAGGAACAGCCAGCCAAGCCCGAAAAGCAGCAGGCCAAGCCTCAACAGAATGAGCAGGCGCCGCCGCAAGCGAAGGAACAGCACCAGCAACAACAAAAGCAGACACAACCGGCGCAAGCTGAAAAACAGCAACAGCAGCATGAACAGCAACAGGCCAAGAGCCAACAGGATCAGCAGAAACAACATCAACAACAGAATGACAATGCGGCCAAGCAGCAGGCCAAGAGTCAACAGGATCAGCAGAAGCAACATCAACAACAGAATGACAACGCGGCAAAACAGCAACAGGCCAAGAGCCAGCAGGAACAACAGAAACAACAACACGCCCAAGGCAATTCTGGAAACCAGCAACAAGCTAAGGGCCAGCAACAACAGGGCTCGGCGCAACAGTACCATCCGCAAAACGTAAAAATGCAGACTCAGCAACAGCAGCACCAGCAGCAGGGTGAGCAACGAGATGTGTGGCAACAACATCGCGCCACGAACTGGCAGTCGGAACACCGCGATTGGCAACAGCGCGGCGGATACAACGGATATAGGATTCCACAGGATCGCTACAATTCGTATTTCGGTCCAGGTCACAGTTTCCGCATTTACAGCTACCCGGTGGTGATTGTGGGCGGATACCCTCGCTTCCAGTACGGTGGATTCTGGTTCAGCATGATGGACCCCTGGCCGGAATATTGGTCCAACGACTGGTACGACAACGACGACGTTTATGTGGACTATTCGGGAGACGGCTATTACATGTACAACCGCCGTTATCCTCGTGATCGAATCGCAATCACCGTGTACGTGAATTAACCACACGGCAAATGTGTGGATGGACCGCTGCTCTGCCCCGGTTCGTGAGGCTTTCGAAAATCTGGAAAGCCGCCGGGGCAGCCGGAGTAACAATTACCGAACAAAATCCAGTTTAGAAAGCGTGAAGCATGCTTGGAACCGTCGTAATCGTCATTCTGATCCTGGCGCTACTAGGAGCATTTCCCCGCTGGTCCCACAGCCGCGATTGGGGTTATGTCCCCTCCGGTGGAATCGGGCTCGTGCTACTCATCGTCGTCGTTCTCGTCCTGCTCGGTCGAATTTAATTTGCTCATGGCAGAATGCGGTGCCGCATTCTTCACACATTGCCGATCAGATGGGAGTTGGTCATGAATGAGTCCAAGCGGCGCGCAGTAAAGTTCATGCAGAAAGAGCTCAAAACCTACGAAGCACCCGCTCTATTCCTGGTGAGGAAGGGGATCAAGGAACATGTGCGCGTGGGGGATAAGAAAGTGTTGGTCCGTCCGGCCTTTTACGAAGCAAGAATGAAAGAAGCGAAGAAACTTGCTCACGAACTCAAGAAACAGAGTTAGCGTGCAGTTCCCTGACCGACCGGTGGCCGAGTTACTGTGTTCAGCGTGTATACGTGTGCTGGCAGTTGCTCTCGTCATGCTGCTCTGTACCTGTGGCTCATTTGGATATTCCGTGCTGGCCCACGAAGAGATTGTCGACCTGGTATGGACTGATGAACTTCGCCCACTCCTGTTGAAACGATTTCCTACGCTTACCGAGGAGCAAATCAAGGAAGCCCACAGTTATGCCTATGGAGGGGCCGTAATTCAGGACCTCGGTTACTACCCTTTTGGGAGTGTGGAGTTCAGCAACCTGGTGCACTACGTTCGCAGCGGTGACTTTGTTCGAGAACTTCTGCTACAGAGCCAGGACGCAAACGAGTATGCCTTCGCGCTTGGCGCGCTGGCACACTATGCTTCGGACATCGCTGGTCATCCTGCGGTCAACTCCTCCGTTTCAATTCAATATCCGAAGTTGCGGGCGAAGTACGGAAATTCCGTCCGCTACGCAGAGGACCACACCGCGCACCTGAAGACGGAGTTTGGCTTCGACATGGTGCAAGTGGCGAAGAACCGCTACCCATCGCAGCAATATCACGATTTCATCGGATTTCAAGTTTCCAAGAGTTTGCTGGAACGTACCTTCCCTATCGTGTACGGCGTAGAGCTGAAGGAGGTACTGACACACGAGGATATGGCGATTGGTTCGTACCGTTTTGCGGTCAGCCGGATGATTCCTCAAATGACGCAGATCGCATTGCGGACACACAAGAAAGAAATCGTCAAAGAAACGCCGAATTTTGCGAAGAAGAAGTTTCTCTACAGCTTGTCGCGGTCTGAATATGAAAAGGAATGGGGAAAAGACTACACCAAACCCGATTTTGGCACGCGCTTCTGGTCCGCCGTGCTCATCTACATGCCTAAGATCGGCCCGTTCAAGGCGCTGGCGTTCAACAATCCCACTCCGAAGACCGAGGACCTGTATTTCAAAAGTATGAACACCACCCTGGAACAATATCGAAGCTATCTCCACCAGGTTCGCGCCGACAAATTAGATCTAACCAATGTTGATTTTGATACCGGCAAGGAAACCAAGGCAGCGGAGTACTCTCTGACCGACGAATCCTACGCCAAGTTGCTGGGTCAGCTGACCGCAAGGAAGTTCGATCTGACATCGCCGGAGTTACGCGCCAATATCCTGGCGTTCTATTCCGACCTCTCCCTTTCTCTCGAAACGAAGAAGGACTCTGCCCGCTGGCAAAGCGTTCTGACAGATCTCGATCAACTGAAGCTGGCCACTCCCACACCGATCGTGGCCGCCAGCCCGGCCAAGTGACTTTTGATACAGGCGAGCTGTATTTCGGAACCTCCGGTGCTTTTGGCGGAGAAAAAACGATCGACAATCGAAACCGAGTCAAGCAAAAGGCAAAAATGTCTCCAAGTGAACAGACATGGAAAAGCAAAGTGGGTAGCATAAATCATCGGGGAAAAAGCAGAAACGTTTTCCAGATGCGACACAAGCGCTGCAGAAACGGGTCTCTTGTGAGATTGGAACAGCCATGCTTTGGACAATTCTCGTAATCTTGTTCGCCCTTTGGCTTCTAGGTGTCGTCACATCCTATACATTCGGAGGATTCATTCACATCCTTCTGTTGGTAGCGTTGGCCATTTTCGTCATTAACCTGATTCAGGGTCGAAGAGGAGCGGTTTAATCGCCGGGCGCTCAATATGAAACCGACTAGCTTGATTGGAATAATCTTGATTATTGCGGGTGCACTGGCCCTTGCCTATCAGGGATTTACGTATACCCGGCAAGAAAAGGTTCTTGATGTGGGGCCGATCCACGCAACCGCCGAAAAGCACGAACACGTTTCGATTCCACCAATACTGGGTGGACTGGCGCTGATCGGCGGAGTTGCCATTCTCTTATTGGGCGCCAGAAAAAACACCTAGATCGAACCCTCCCAAGTGTCCCGCTTGAGAGCCGGGCTACGCACAACCCTCTCACTACCTGAAAGTGTTGAAAGCCCTTCAGCCAATCATCAGCAATAAAGTTTGCCACGTTAGGGAAAAGTCTTGACCATGGAGGTCTGGAATGAAGAAATACTTAGTTGTCGCAGCATGTCTCACCCTGGTAGCAGGAGTGGTGTACGCCAAGAAACTTAATAAGGAACAAAAACGGCTGGAGGAATGCGGCGCAGTCATGCAAGAAGTGCTGAACGTGCCAGAAAATATTCCCCACGAGCTCCTGGAAAAGGCCGAGTGCGTCATTGTATTTCCATCCGTCAAGAAACTGGCGTTTGGAGTCGGCGCAGACTACGGCCGCGGAGCAATGGTTTGCCGCACGGGAGCGCAATTTCGAGGCCCATGGGGTTCACCCGCGATGTACGCCCTGGAAGGTGGAAGCATTGGATTCCAAATCGGCGGCGAAGCGACGGACTTGATCCTGCTCGTGATGAATAATCGCGGCATGGATTCCATCCTGAGCAGCAAGGTGAAGTTGGGCGGAGATGCATCGATAGCCGGCGGCCCCAAGGGACGCACAGCCACGGCAGCAACTGATGCCTGGATGCGAGCGGAAATTCTGAGCTACTCGCGTTCGCAGGGACTGTTCGCCGGAGTCTCTTTGGAAGGTTCCACGATTCGCCCCGACGATGACGCAAGCGCGGATGTGTATGGTCACCCGGTGAAAGCAAAGAACATCGTCAGAGGTAACGGTATGCACGTGCCTAGTTCAGGCCGCGCACTTGTGAATGTCTTGCAGAAGAACGCGCCGCGCAACGAGTCAGAACAGGCGGCGAGTCGGTAAACCGAACTGCCAGATTGCCGAGGCGAATAAGTCTCGGTGAACTGTTCCATCTTCAGTAAAGCGGTTCGGTGGAGAATTCCGCCGCTCCGCCCTGAGGGGCCAAACTGCGAAGGTCGCTACACCTGACCACACTTTTGCAGTTTGGCCTTTTCCTTTTCACTGGGATGCCGCGCCAGGAGATCGAGGCAAAACTATTTGTGGCGCCGGTCGTGCGTGTGTTCGGAGTGTCCGTTGGCCTTGAGCCAGGCCAGAAGAGAACGAATGCTGCCATGCGCCAGAGCAATACTCGAATCGGCCGCGCCATAATAGAGATTGATGGTGTCCCCATCGGCCGCTATCGTATAGCCGCAAGGAAACACAACGTCCTGCACATCGCCGCGACGTTCGTACTCGGCTTCCGGCGCAAACATCCAGGAATCTCCACGATTCAAACACTTTTCCGGCTCTTGAAGATCGAACAAAGCCAGACCAAGCCGATAGATCGAGCTCGAAGGCGTCCTGCGCACGCCGTGATAAATCATCAGCCAGCCTTCAGGAGTTTCAATCGGTGGCGGTGACATGCCAATCTTGTTGGCATCCCACCAGGCCCCTCGACGAGCCTCCAGCATCAGCTTGTGATTTCCCCAATGACGAAGGTCGGGAGAGTACGAAATCCAGACATGCGCGCCCAGCGGCGTCATGGGCCGATGGATCATCGCCCACAATCCATCAATCCTGCGAGGCAAGAGCGCGGCGTCTTTGTCGTCGGGGGGCATAACCACGCCGAGTCGTTCGTACGTCCGAAAATCTTCCGTGAGCGCTAGAGAAACGCCAGGCCCGCCTCGAGAATAAGAAGTGTAGGCAATAGCAAATTTCTTGAGTTCAGGCACGAAGGTAATGCGCGGATCTTCGATGCCCCATATCTCTTCGGGGTTCTCGGGATCGGGCAAGAGAGTCGGTTCGCGATCGATCTGCCAGTTGTCGATGCCGTTCGCGGATCGGGCTGCGCATAAATGAGAAAGCCCGCGGCGATCTTCGACGCGACAGAGCAGCAGCGTGGAGCCATCGGGCAACATTGTTGCGCCTGCATTGAACACGCTGTTCATCGAGTATGGCCAGTCCTTTCCGGTAAGGATGGGATTGCCGGGGTGCCGGAGAAACAGAGTTTCGTATTGAGTCATCGTTGCTTTCATGGCGAATGAGTCCGCTCTTTTAGGATGAAAATCTGAAGAATTAATCTGGTGACAAAAATCGCTGCGATCGTTCAGAGCTTGTTTGCTGTCCCGTCCGCATCTTCCAACTTGCGCATCTCCAGGAGCGCCATCAGAAAGGAGAGAGTGGATTCGGCTCCCTGGTTTTCGTTGGCGCGATCGGGGTGCAAACCATCGCGACAACCGCCGGTAGTAGGGTCGTAAAGAGCGATCTGGAGGTCGTTGTCACCCAGGAACCAGTTAAATGCGGTCCAGGCCTCCTTGCGCCAACGTGCTTTTCCCGTTGCGCGATATGCCTGCAGGCAGGCGGAGACGACAGCACATGCTTCCACGGGTTGTTGATCGAAGCGCGCCTTCTCCGCAGTCTTCGAATGGAAGCCTTCCGAGCCAATCGGCACGAAGTGACCTTTCACTTCACAATGTTGAATGCTGAGCAGCCAATCCAACGATTCGAGGCCCGCCGAAACCATCTCTTCATTCGCTCCGCGCATTCCAGCGCGAATCAAGGCGTGCGGCAACCGCGCGTTCGAATACGTCAGGCTATTTTCAAACCACTTCCAGTCATCCGTGCGATGAGCCCGATAGCCGCTGAGCAGGCGATTGGCTAGTGTGTCCGAAGCGCCCAATGCGGCGCGATCGCCGGGAAACGAATCAAGATATTCCTGCAATCCCAACAGAGCAAACGCACAGGCGCGCGGACTCTTGAAATCGGTGGCAGCAGGCAAGGCCAATTCAAACATCCGTCCCGCAGCGCCCCGCCATCCGGCGTGACGCGATCGCCCGAGAACGGTTCCGAGACCCCACAAAGCGCGGCCGTGACTGTCCTCGGAACCCTCCGTCTCTTGCCAGTGATGTTCGTAGCTGAGTAGGTTTCTAAAACGCTTGGTGACCGGATCAAGCGCAAGCCACAGGAAAGCCAGGTAGCGCGAAGCCAGATCAATTGCGCCTGCGCGCGGGCCGGCGCCAAATTCTTCGGCAAGGATCGCGACGATCAGCGCACGAGCATTGTCGTCGGTGCAATAGCCTTCTGGATAATTTGGGATGACGAACACCGCATGCTCGACGATTCCGGTGTGGTCCGTCATGCGATACAAGTGATCGAGCTTCACGGCTGGAAGCCGATCGAGACTCTTTTCGGTGTTCTGTGCGTGGAATGTGGCCCGTGGATTCCGCAGGCGTTCGTTGTAAATTCGCTCAAAACTTTGCATGTACTTCTGCGCCACCCGGCTCCAGACCATATCTCTTGCATATAGATAAGCACGTTTTCGCATCGCGTGCCGGGCGGTGCTGTTGTCCAGCAGCTCCAGGGTCTTCTCCGCGATGGCATCGGGGTCGTCGAACGGCACGAGAACGCCGCGTTCGTTGTCCAAGAGTTCGATGGCGTGAAGGTATGGCGTTGAAATGATAGCTTTCCCGGCGCTCAAAGCATAAGCGAGGGTTCCCGAAACTACTTGCCCCCTATGTTTGTAAGGCGTGATGTAGATGTCCGCCGCGCCGATCAGTTCGACCAATTCCTCGTAGCTCACAAACTGGTTACGGAAGATCACGCTGTCTTCGACGCCGAGCTCCTTGGCGAGGTTCTGCAAATACAGCCGGTAGTGGTCGCCTTCCCTTCGCAGTATGTGCGGATGGGTTACACCAGAAACCATGTAAACAACATTGGGGTGACGTGACAGAATTTTGGGTAGCGCCTTTATCACGTTCTCGATGCCCTTATTCGGTGAGAGCAGTCCGAAGGTGAGCAAAACATCTTTTCCTTCCGTTCCGAAGGCGTCTTTATAAAAACTGGGATCGGTAAACGGCAGATCGGGAATTCCGTGCGGGATCAGGTCGATCTTCTCCACGGGAACGTGGAAGACTTCCTGCAGAATGTCCGAGGAGTTTTGGCTCATGACGATCAGGCGATCGGAGAGTGCGGCAATTTCCGCCATGACTGCGCGTTGGTCTGGGTCGGGATCGCGCAAGACGGTGTGCAATGTCGTGACGAATGGCATCTGCAGGCGCCGCAAGAGTTCCAGGATATGCGAGCCTGCAGGGCCCCCAAAAATTCCATATTCATGTTGCAGGCAAACCAGATCGATATTGCTGAAATTCAGGAAGTCGGCGGCTTGCCGGTAGGAGGCCAGATCACCTTCGGAAAGCTCGAAGCGCACTCTGGCGGGATAGCTGTAACCTTCTTCCGTATCGTTCACCGGAAGCGCCAGCAATTCGGTGGTGCCGTATTCCGCATGAATGGCGTCGCACAAGTCGGTTGTAAACGTGGCGATACCACAACGTCGCGGAAGATAATTCCCTACGATCGCAATGCGATTCGGCAGTGCTGGACGCGGCGGCGCTGGTGGTAATACAAGCGGCGTTTCTTCCGGGTTCAACGACTTCAATTCGATATAGGTGACAATTTCTGTAAGCGGTAGAGTTTTCGGCAATGACATTGGATTCTCGATGAACTCATGACTCGCGAAAGAGACTTCGCATGGATACCCAAGAACAAATCGTCTTGGAGGAACTTGTACAGTCCGAAATTTCGGCTGGAACCGGAATCGGGTGGTACGTTTTCGGCGTAAGCGGTGTTCGCTTTAATCGTGCAAGACTACGGTTAACAAAGACTTGTTCACTTTGATTCTTCCATTGTAATTGATGAATCCCATGTTCCTGAATTTATTCATAAAGAAATTAACGCGCGAACGAGTGGTTCCCACCATTTTTGCCAGGGTCTCCTGCGAGACATTCGGCAAGAGTCCATCGGGCTGTTCTTGTGTTCCGTAACGGGCCAGGAGCAACAACGCGCGCGCGAGGCGTTTTTCACTAGAGTTGAAGAGTTGATCGATCAGATCTTCTTCAACGCGGATGTTGTGGGCGAGCATGTACGCAATGAAATGGTCTGATAATTCCTGCTCCGCGTGCAGCACGCGCAGCATCTCTTTTTTCTGGATAACAAGAATGGTCGTCGGCGTAACAGCAGTTGCCGTACCCATGCGAACGGTCTGACCCGCCATGCAGCCTTCGCCAAAAAAGTCAGTCGGGCCAAACATGGCGACAACCGCTTCCTTTCCAGTTTCGTTCACAACCGCCAGCTTCACTCCACCCTTCTGGATATACAGGACACTTTCCGCTGCGTCTCCCTGGTTGTAAATCGGCTCATTTCTGTGAAACTCGGCAATTTTCCTGGAAACTCCCGCGGTATCGAGAAATACCTGTGGGTCAAAAGGGGGGGCCTTTCCATCTCCATTGGTGTTCTTAAGCTTCTTTGGTTTCATAGTTGGAGTAAAAGGCGTCCTTTTACAGGCATTCTACGTCCATGGTTACCTTACCAGCTTGCGACTGCGCAATGCTGTGCAAAAGAGAACAGCGCTGCGGGGTGCATGCAGCGGTGGGGCTCGACCGCGCGACAGGAACGGGATTTTTAATGATGGCGTGCGGCACCCGGCGCAGAGGGACATAATGGGAAGCCGGAGCGATCACTCGTAGCGGAGGGCTACGGTGGGATCGATGCGGGTGGCGCGGCGGGCAGGTAGATAGGCGGCCAAGAAGGCAACGGCCAGCAGGAGTGCAACGGCTGAGGCGAAGAGAGCGGGGTCGTGGGCGTGAACGCCGAAGAGAAGGGATTCCAGGAGGCGAGCGGAGAACCAAGCGCCTAGCAGGCCAAGGAGTGTACCGATTAGGAGCCAGCGGGCTACGTGGGCGAGAACGAGATTCAAGACGGAACGTTGGGTAGCGCCTAAGGCCATGCGAATACCAATTTCCTGGGTACGTTGTGCGACTAGAAAACCAACTACTCCGTAGATGCCGATGGCGGCCAAGAGGACGCCGAGAGAAGCGAAGATGGTGAGAAGTATGGCGTTGAACTTGGGGCGGCTGGCGAGTTTGCTGACGCGATGTGTCATGGCTTCGATATTGACGGGGACGGTTGGGTCGAGCGCGGAAGATTCCGAGCGAATCCATTTTGCGATGGCGTCGGGAGCAAGCGGCGAACGCACAATAATGTGTGCGGTGCGGAAATAGCCGTCGCGATCTTCTTTCCACGGTAGATAGAATTCCGGGCCGGCTGGGGCGGTGAGCCCATTGTTTTTGACGTCGGCAGCGATGCCCACGATGGTGTGCCACGGGCCGTCCTTGCGACCAAAACGAAATTCTTTGCCCAGCGGATCGGTGGCCGGAAATAGCAGTACGGCGAGAGAAGCGCTGAGGATGACGGGGCGTTCGGAGGCAGCGAGATCGGTGGATGTGAAAGCACGTCCGTGCCTGACGGGGATGGAGAGAGCCGAAAAATAATCGGACGAGACGAAGCGGTAGTTGATCATGCCGCCGGTCCCTTCTGTCTGGTTAGGCTGGCCGGGGATTTCGATGGAAGAGAGAAAAGTGGCCTGCGATCCGCCGGAGGGAGGAAGCGTGTCACTGAAAGCGAGCGAAGTGAAACCGGGAGCGCGCTGCAGTCGAGACTGGAGATCGCGAAAGAAGGCGAGTTGGCGGGGCGAGTCTGGATAGCGATATTCGGCGAGGTCAATTTGCGCGGAGAGGACCTGTTGGGCGTCGAGACCGAGAGGCACCGACTCGAGATTCCAGAGGCTGCGCAGGAGAAGTCCGGCGGCGGCAAGAAGAATTAGAGAAGCGGCGATCTGCGCGGTGACAAGCGAGTGGCGGAGGAAAGAGCGTGCTGTGGTGTGAACGGTTTTGCCAAGGAGAGATTCCGCCGAGGGCGCATGGAACACAGGAGCGAGTCCAAAAAGAACTCCGGAGACGCAAGCGATGGCGAGCGCAAAGAGAAGAACGCGGAGATCGACGGAGGCCTGATCGAGGCGCGGTATTCCTTCGGGCGCGATGGAAACGAATAAACGGATGAGGATTGCGGCGAAGAGGCAACCGATCGCTCCGCCTAGAAGAGACAGTAGAAGTGACTCGGTGATGGCCTGACGAGCGAGACGAAGGCGGGAGGCTCCAAGAACCGCTCGGACGGCAAGCTCTCGCTGTCGGCCAGAAGCCCGGGCGAGAACGAGATTTGCGACATTGGTGCAAGCAACCAGCAGAACGGCGAGGACCGCGGCAAGCAGCATCCAGGAAGAGGTACGCGCGTCGCTGATTTGACGATCGCGGAGAGAGCGAAGACGGAAGGAAACTTCCTTGCGGAACTGCGGAGGAACAAAATTGAGAGAATCCTGGAAGAGCGGCTGCATTGCGGCGGTGGCCTGCGTAAGAGAGATTCCGGGCTTCAGGCGGGCGAAGGCACGGACAATGAGTTGTGCCGCATCGGGGCCGCGGTCGGGCACATCGGGCAATTGGAGAGGGATAAGGAGATCGGCGGGCGAGAGCGTAGGCATTTCGAATTGGGGAGGGAGAACACCAATGACAATGGAGGATCGACCGTCGAGCGAAATCGTTTTGTTGATGACGTTGGGATCGGATGCAAACCGCGAGCGCCAGAATCCGTAGGAGAGGAGGACGGTGCGGGGGGAATTGGGGCGCGTTTCTTCGCGAGAGAAGTTGCGGCCGAGGATCGGTTGGAGGCCCAGTGTGGAAAGCAGATTGCTGTCGACCTGACCGCACTGTAGGCGAACAGGATTTTGCTCGGTGAGGTCGCAATCGATGCTGCCTGGATAGACAGCAGTCATCGATGCAAAGGGAGTATCGCGATGGCTCCAATCGACGAAATCCGGGCCAAGGACGAATTCGCGGGAATCGAAAGGCGCCATGACACCGAAGGAAACCAGTCGGTCGTCTTGGGGGTACGGGAGGCTGCGGAAAAGCAGACGGTCGACCACACTGAACACGGCCGTGGAAGCACCGATGCCAAGCGCGAGCGTGAGGATGGCGATCACCGTGAACGAGGGCGAGTTGCGCAGGGTGCGGGCGCCAAAGCGCAGATCCTGCAGAAAAGAATCAAGGATGGTGGCGGAGCGTGCGTCGCGGCACTCTTCTTTGGTGAGTTCGACGCCACCGAATTCTCTGCGAGCCTGGCGAAGGGCCGCTTCGCGAGCGTGGCCAGAGCGGACGAGATCTTCGGTGCGTGAATCGAGATGGAAACGGAGCTCGGCGTCCATGTCGGACTCCATGCGCCAACGGAAGAGGTTGGCGTGGAGCCAGGAGCGAAGGCGGGAGAAGAACGTCATACTTCCTCGGGCGTGGTGTCGAGGATGGAGGCAATTACCTCCGCCATGCGATTCCACTTGTCGGCCTCAGTCTGCAGACGGCGCTTCCCCGCGGCGGTGAGGCGGTAATACTTGGCACGGCGATTGTTTTCAGATTCGCCCCATTCGGAGTCGATCCAGCCCTGATGCTCGAGTCGATAGAGCGCGGGATACAGAGAACCCTGCTGAATCTCGAGCGTGTTCCTCGAGATTTGCTGGATGCGGAGCAGCACGCCGTAGCCGTGCAGCGGACCGAGAGAAACGGCTTTGAGGATCAGCATGTCGAGAGTGCCCTGCAGAAGTTCAAGCTGTTTGTTCACGAGCGATCTCTCCTAGATAGCCTAGGAGGCTATCGCTGGACTCCTAGACTGTCAAGGAGAAAGAGGAGGCTGGTCACGAGATGCGCGAACTAGGGATACGGTGAGGAGCAACGGCTGGTCGAATTCTGGCCTTCGGGCCAGCTTGTCGGGGTGCTGAAGGAAACCTATGCTTTGGGGTTAAACGTGTGTGTACAGAGGACTTGCCAGGAGCTGTGCGATGAATCTTCCCCGGAGCGTTGCAAACCGAGTGCTGGCTCTACTGATAATGGCGCCACTGCTGATGTTGGCTGGGTGTACCAGCAGTTCGAGTGGATCGGGAGGCGGGGGCGGCACTACCGTGCCAGGTGTACCGGCGGGAATAGTAGCCACGGCGGGAAACGCGCAGGTCAGTTTAAGCTGGACGGCGAGCAGCGGAGCGACGAGTTATCACGTAAAACGGGCGACAGTGAGTGGTGGACCCTACACGCAAGTAGGTTCGCCTTCCAACGCCTCCTATGCAGATGTGGGTCTGACGAACGGAACGACTTACTACTATGTTGTATCGGCACTGAATACGACGGGTGAAGGTGGCAACTCCTCCGAGGCGAATGCCAAGCCTGTGGCGCCAACACAAGTTCCGCCAGTGCCTGCTGGAGTTGTGGCGACGGCAGGAAACGCGCAGGTTGCTTTGACGTGGACGGCGAGCAGCGGCGCGACTAGTTATCATGTGAAACGCGCGATGGCGAGTGGTGGGCCCTATACCCAGGTGAGTGCGCCTGGTGCTGCCGCTTACACAGACACGGGGCTCACGAACGGAACAACTTACTATTACGTAGTGACGGCAGTAAATTCCGCCGGGGAAAGCGGAAATTCTGCTGAGGTTAATGCGAAACCGCTGGCGCCGATACAGGTTCCATCGCCACCCACGGGCTTTGTGGCTACTCCTGGAAATGCGCAAGTCGGACTTACGTGGACGGCCAGCAGCGGCGCGACGAGTTATCACGTGAAGCGAGCAACGGTGAATGGTGAACCCTACACCCAGGTGGGCGCGCCAACTACGAATTCGCACACGGACACGGGACTGACGAACGGCACGACTTACTACTACGTAGTTACGGCAGTGAATTCGGCCGGGGAAAGTGGAAACTCAACTCAAGTGAGCGCCAAGCCGGTGGCACCGGTGCAAATTCCTGGCGCGCCTACAGGAGTTGTGGCTACAGCCGGAAATGCCCAGGTCGGTTTGACTTGGGCGGCGAGCGGCGGCGCAACAAGTTATCACGTGAAGCGCGCAACGGTGAGTGGTGGGCCGTATACGCAAGTTGCTGCGCCTACGACGACGGCGTACACGGACACCGGCCTGACCAACGGAACGGCCTACTATTATGTGCTGACGGCGCTGAACACGGCCGGCGAAAGTGGCAACTCCTCGCAGGTGACGGCGACGCCAACCGCCGGTTCGACGCCCGATGTGACCATCACTGTCGATCCCACGAATAAGCACGCAATCTCTCCCTACATTTATGGGCTGAATTTTTATTCGGGCGCGCCGCTGGGCGTCACGTTTGATCGAGCGGGCGGAAATCGCTGGACGGCATACAACTGGGAGACGAATGCTTCCAACGCCGGGAGCGACTATCTCTACGAGAACGACAGCTATTTGAGCAGCAGCACGACGCCCACGGAAGCGGTGAGGACTTTCATCGCTGGCGACCAGACCTACGGCATCGCCAGTCTGATCACCGTGCAGATGCAGGGACTAGTGTCGGGAGACGAAAATGGCCCGGTGAGTGTAACAAGTCCACCAGATTTGACGCGATTCAAGCAGGTAGTTTTCAAGAAGAGCACGCAATCGGCGCTTCCCTTCACCGTGACACCGCCGACCAATGACAACTACGTCTATATAGACGAATTTCTGTACGCGCTGGACCAGAAGTTTTCGGGGCAGTCGATTTTCGGAACCAGCCCGACGACGCATCCCGTGTTTGTGCAACTGGACAATGAGCCGGAGTTGTGGAACTCCACGCACCTGGAAGTCCAGGGAGCGACGGCAATCAGTTCCGACAATTACATCAGCAAGACGATTTCGCTGACGAAAGCAGTAAAGGATCAGTTTCCGAACGTCGTGATTTTTGGGCCGGTGCACTATGGATTCGAAGGGATCTACAACTGGCAAGGAGAATTGAGCGCAACCCCCGGCGGCAATAATTGGTTCCCGGACAAATATCTGCCGGCGATCAAGACGGCTTCGACCACCTATGGCAAGCCGCTGGTGGATGTGTACGACTTTCACTGGTATTCGGAAGCTACGGATGGAACCACGCGCGTGACGAATTTGACGGGAACTACCCTGAATGCCGCGCAGGTGCAGGCGATCGTGCAGAGTCCGCGGAGTTTGTGGGATACGACCTATAAAGAAAATTCCTGGATTGCGAACAACGTGCTGGGCGGGCCGATCTATATTCTTGGCCGGTTGCAATCGCGGATTGCCGCGGAAAATCCGGGCATGAAGATCTCCATCACGGAATATAACAACGGCGGCGGCCAGCACATTGCCGGAACCATTGCCGAAGCGGATAACCTGGGGATTTTTGGCGCTCAGGGACTGTTCGCGGCAAACCTCTGGCCGCTGAGCAACAACGAAGCGTATTCACTGGCGGGATTTCGCGCGTATCGCGATTTCGACGGAGCGAATTCCAGCTTTGGCGATACCTCGGTGAAGGCCACTTCCAGCAACGTGGCAAACGTGGTTGTGTATGCCAGCACAGACAGCGGCAATGCCGGCCGCGTCGTGTTTGTGGCCATCAATCGCTCGACATCGACGCAGGTTACAGCGATTAATGGGTTGGCGCTGTCCGGTACGGCTCATTTGTATCAGATAACGGCGAGCACGGCCTCGGGGCAAAGCACCATCGCCCCGGTGGCGGCGGGAACAATGGCCGCCGCAGGTACTTCGTTGACGGTGACTCTGCCGGCGTTGAGCGTCACGACCATCGATGTGTTTTAGAAATTACCCGCTTTCCTTGGAGTGCGGGAGCTCTGCTCCCGCCTTTGCGATCTCGCCGTTCTTCAGGAGGTCGGGGCTTCAGCCCCGACGCACGAAATATAGAAAATGTGGGCCTTAGCTTGCCTACGGCAGGCAGGCCCCTGAAGAAAGCTTCGCAACCACTCGCCGGCTATTTATGAGATGGCATCTGCGACGATATCCAATCGTGGAAATGAATTCATCGCGGCGAAGCGGCTTTGACGAATTTCATAGCAACCGAATTCATGCAGTACCGCAATCCCGTCGGCGGCGGGCCATCGTCAAACACGTGGCCCAGGTGCGCGTCGCAAAGGCGGCAGGAAACCGTGGTGCGCACCATCCCTAAACTGCTGTCTACCGTTTCCAGCACATTTTCTTTCGCGATCGGAGCCCAGAAACTTGGCCAGCCCGTGCCCGACGCAAATTTAGTTTCAGCATCAAACAACGCGGTGTCGCAACAGATGCATCGGAAGATCCCTTTTTCGTGATTGTTGGGATCTTCATTGAAGCCGGGACGCTCCGTGGCCGCGTGGCGCGTCACCTCAAAGGCATCCGGCGAAAGCTGTTTTTTCCACTCCTGCTCGGATTTCACGATGCGATCCATTTTTACCGTTGCGCCCCTCTTCCCGCCTTCGGTGAATTCCACAATCTCGACCGTCTTCGGCAGCCCTGCGGACGCGGCTTCGGCATGCATCGGCCGGTCTTTTATGGTGTAGAGCCAGGCAAGCAGCGCGCCTCCCGCAATCGAGCCAAACAGGAACGAGCGACGGCCAATAGGACTGGGCAGCTCATTTGCTTTGTCCAAAGTGAACATGATTGCCTCACTTACTTTGATGCTGGACGAGAGCGAAGGAATGCACGCCGGGATCGACGAATGCCCTTTCCTGAACACGGTGCTTTACGCGTCGGATTCGTGCGCTCGTCAGCTCGTTCACAATCCTCGTAAAACGGTTACCCGCGCGTCCCTTCGTTAGAACAGCGCAGCCGCAAAGAGTTACGACGGTTATTCGCGAGTTTTGCGTCCTTGGTACTCCGATGAGTCCGATTCGGCGGCGAGGTAAAGACGGAAATCGTGGGAGTTGCCGTGGGATTGAAAATGATAGAACAAATCGGGACTTATGGCACAGTTACACCAAATGGCGATTCATTCTTGGACGGGCTTTTTCATCGGCATGCTGACTTGAATGCTTATGAAATTTGAATTCACCGTTCCCTTCCAGTCTTTGAAGGAAAGTTTGTCTATATCTTCTTGTTTGAGCCATCCACCGTTCCAGCCGGGAATCGCGGAGACGCCTCGTGAAGAATATTCTGCCCGAATGCGATAATGCCCTGCCTTCCGCAGTTGCGGATAACCAATTGGGTCCATGGAGACCACTGTGCCGTAATAGTGGGACTTGTTGAGTATCAGACAATTTTTCACAAATGTCTTCGCTAAATCTGGATTGGGGTCGGGAATCCCATCACCAACGCCCCGCATGGCAGTACCTTGGAGTTTAGAACCGACCTCCAGAAATAGTTCTAGGTCTGAATTACCGAACGTGGCGTCGACGTTTTGGGCGATGATTATGTCGTCGTTATCGACATTCCAGATTTCTACCTTGACCTTTAGCGTCTCACCAGCTCGAATGACGCTTTTTTCCGGCATTATCTTCAATTCAATCTTAGGAGCGGATTCCGTTGTGCTCCGAGGATTTTCTGCTTGTGTATTCGCCAGTATTGGGGACAGAAACGTGATTAAAGCCAGTAAGGCAAAGCGTATGCACACGACCTCTCCGTTTAGTCTGAACCTGCTATACCTCTTGACACCGACGATGGCCTTTTAGGTTAAGCGGCAGGGCCCGTAATAAACATTAGCGGTTACCGGAGACTTGACTCACCACCCAATTCCAATAAATATACCTTGGCCAAGGTAGGCAACGAAGCAGAAACAACTCCAATAAAATGAGCGGATGAGCCTGTAAGCCGGATTCTGTACACAACGCCGCCTTGCGGCTTTGCTGCGTGACAATCATTCCTCTAGCCCCGGCCTCGCGACCGGGATCGAGCGACCTACCCGAGGGTTCTCATCGATCGTTAGACCGAAGTCCAACGATCAAGCCCCTGCTCGCTTGCGCGTACAGGGTAGTGAGCCGGGCCAGCTCTCCCCTCCTATTTGGTCTTGCACCACGCGGGGTTTGCCATGCCTGCCGCATTACTGCGACAGCGGTGGGCTCTTACCCCACCTTTTCACCCTTACCGGAGCCGTGAAACGAAGGAAGATGTCTCGCAGGTTTTCCTGCAAGCTATCACCGGTCTCACCACCCAGGCGGTATAGTCTCTGTGGCACTGTCCGTGACCGAGCCGCACCGAGCCAGGTAAAACCCGGCACTACACGCCGAAGCGTGAAACTCTGCCTTACGGCAAAGCCTGCGTGGCTGGTCCCCTGGCGTTACCAGGCGCATTGCCCTTCTCTGCTTGCGCAGATGAGGTGTCCGGACTTTCCTCCCGTTCCCATGCTTCCGCAAAGGAACCAGCGATTGTCCAGCCCACCCGCCAACTCAATTATAGCGCGAAATGGCTGCGGCACCTTTGTTGTTCACTAACTGGAAGCTTTCTCATAAATGATTCTTCAGGAGGTCGGGGCTTCAGCCCCGACGAAAAAGAGATAAAAGAAGCGGGCTTTAGCTTGCCTGCGGCAGGCAGGCCCCTGAAGCAAGCTTCGCAAGTACTTGCAACCCATTTACCAGATCGCTTTTAGCAAAAGGAACATGAATCGCGGAATGAACGTTCGAGAGGCAAAGCACTTGCTCGTTCAGGAAATCGGCTCGAGATGCGGCATAACAACTGGCTCCGAGGCGCGTAATTCGCGATTAGGAACGGGCCAATAGCGAAATAGAATGCAAGCGAGGATCGCCCACGATAGGGCGATTGCAAAACTCTTCCGTGGAAAATCGGGGCCGAAAGCTGTTGCGGTGAGGAAGTTCCCAAAAGCGTGCGCAAGTGTAGCGGGCCAAATCGAATTTGACTTGAGCGTCAACCAGCTCAGGACAAATCCCCAAGAGAGACAGAGCACTATACGGGATAGAATGGAAAGAGCAATCCCGCCGTACCAGAGTTGTCCACGGTAGTCACTGAAGAAGTGAGATGCGGCCCAAGCTAGACTCACGAGAAATATTCCGCGCCAGAGTCCGTAACGCCTCGTGAACTTCCACTGCAAAAACCCGCGAAAAATCAGTTCTTCCGCAAAAGCTGGAATAATTAGCATGAGCTGCCAGAGATTTGGCGCGTACGGTTGCCAGAATTGCGGAGGATCGAATCGCCCGAATTCATAGGCGGTCCAGTGCGCGCGTTCGTACAGGAAATGCAAAGTGAGGATCGCGCCGTAAATCACTGGCGCGAAACTTAGTCCGGCAACGAGGTACTTGGCGGCAGGCAATCGTACGTACCGATGCATCAAGTAATACCCTGTGCGACCGAGTATCCATAATGCGGTGCCAACCGCGACTACGAAGGAAATTGCAGCAGAAGCCAGCAACGTGACCTTTGAATCCATGGAGAACGGCGTAGCGAGCCATAAAAGAAGAGGGATATTCGTAACGAAATAAAGCAGCGGACTTACAATAAACAAAACCACGATTTGGTATTTCGACCAACGACGGTCGTCATTGAAAGGTAGGTTGATAGGGTTAGGTAACGAAACGGGCAGTTCAGCGATTTTGAATAACATGCGACTTGCAAAAAGCAAAATTAAACCCAAACCCATTACAGCGATGCGAAAACCCGGACCCAATTGCAATAAGATCTTCCAGATTGTCGCGAAATGAACTGAAGCAAAGGGATACGGCTCGAGTATGGATGTCCGAATGCCGCAGCCAAAATACAAATAGCTACAAGAAGTTATTGCAAGCCCGCAAGAAACCGGAAGCACCATCGACCATAGAATACGAAACAGCGGCCGCTTGCCCGGACGGAATAAATTGAAGTAACCCATGATAGAAGCGAATGTGATGAAGATGTTGCCGAGAACTATGAAAGTGTACATATTGAAGAACGTTCGGTTGCGGTCTCCATTGGAACCGTAGACATAGCTAAGGACGCTAGCGTGTCCGTCGAGCGGACCCCAATGCGAGCGCGGACTGATGGTGAAACAAACGACTCCGAAGATAAACAGCAGTTGTACAGGATCCGCCGGGATGACGGAACGCAGGAATTTGGCCAAACGATTGAAGTGCAAGGCGGTCTCTTAAAGGCACTATATCGCAGATTGAGCGGCTTGCAAGCGCTCGCGCAAAAGCCACCGCTACGTTGGACTACTTCAGGCCGAGGAGTTTTTCGAAATCGGATTCGGAGAGGATCGTCACGCCCAGTTCTTTGGCTTTGTCCCGCTTCGAACCCGGGTCACTCCCAACCACCACATAGTCCGTTTTCTTGCTCACCGAGCCCGACACTTTCCCGCCGTGCTGCAGCACCAGTTCGCCCGCCTCTTCGCGCGAGCGATGATCGAGGCCGCCCGTGAACACGAAGCTCTTTCCCGCCAGCTTCTGGCTCTTGATTTCGCGTTTTTCGGCAGTGGGTCGCACACCCGCTTTATTGAGTTTCTTGAGAATGTTGCGGTTCGCGGCTTCTGAGAAAAACTCCACAATACTCTCGGAAACTTTCGGGCCCACCTCGTTATACCTTCAAGGTGCTTCGCCTTTGGCGCCGCCAGTTCCTCGATCGACGAAAACTGTTCCGCGAGGAGTTGCCCGGTGCGCTCGCCTACAAACTGTATGCCCAGCGCATAGATCAGCCGCGAGAGCGGGTTTTTCTTGCTGGCTTCGATTTCATCCAGCAAATTCTGCGCGGATTTTTCGGCCATCCGCTCAAGATTCGCCACTTCGCTCGAGCTTCAGCGAGTACAAATCGGCGACATCCTTCACCAGGCCCTTATCCACCAGCTGATCGACAATCTTGTCGCCCAGCCCATCGATATTCATCGCGTGCCGTCCCGCATAGTGCAGCAGCGATTCCTTTCGCTTGGCTGGACACGCCGCATTCACGCAGCGGTACGCCACTTCGCCTTCGACCTTGTGAATGCGCGCTGCCACATTCCGGGCATTCCTTCGGCATGCGGAACGCTCTTCGCGGCTTCCCTTCCTTCACCACTTTCAGAATGTGCGGAATCACTTCGCCAGCGCGCTCGATCAGCACAGTGTCGCCGATGTGCAGCCCGAGTCGCTCGATCTCATCCATATTGTGCAGCGTCGAACGGCTGACGGTGACACCTCCGACCTGCACCGGCTCGAGAATCGCGACGGGAGTAAGCGTGCCGGTGCGCCCCACCTGCACAATGAATGTCGTTGACGACGGTGGTTTCCTGCCGCGCCGGATACTTGTAGGCGATGGCCCAGCGCGGTGCTTTCGCCGTAAACCCGAGTTCGTTCTGCAGCGCGGTCGCATTCACTTTGATCGACCACGCCATCGATGTCGTACGGCAAGCTTTTCCCGCCGAGAGTCCCACGCCTCGCAATAAGAAGTGACCGCTTCGATTCCGTCGCAAAGTTTCCAGTCGTCGGAAGCCCGAAATTGCATCTGCTTCAGCGCCAGAAGCGATACCGAATGTTTCGCGAACGGCACCTTGCCATCCACAAAAAGATAATACGCAAAAAAATCCAGCCGCCGCTTCGCCGTAATCGCGGGATCGAGAACCCGCACCGCTCCCGCAGCCGCATTGCGCGGACTGACAAAGATCTTGCCGCCCGTCTGCTCCTGCTGGCGATTCAGCGCATCGAACGATTTACGCGTCATCATCACTTCGCCGCGTACCTCAAACGTCGTGGGAAGTTTCACCTTTTTCAGAAGGGCGGCATCGACGCGCAGCGGGATCGAACGAATTGTTTTCACGTTCGGCGTCACGTCTTCACCGGTCGTTCCATCGCCGCGCGTCACACCGCGCACCAGCAGTCCATCTTCGTACTGCAGCGAGATGCTCAGCCCATCAAACTTATGTTCGGCGATGTACTCGATCTCTTCCCGCCCAGATCCTTCGCGCACGCGCCGATCCCAGTCGCGCAGCGCATCATACGAAAACGCATTGTCGAGGCTGAGCATCGCACGCGCATGCCGCACCGTCGTGAATCCTTCGCGCGGCGTGCCTCCTACCCGCACTGCTCGGCGAATCCGGCGTGACCAGTGCGGGATGACGCCGCCTCTAATTCCTTCAGCCGCACCATCAGTTGATCGAACTTCGCGTCCGAAATCTCCGGCTCGTCCACCACGTAGTAGAGATATTCGTGATACCGAATCTTTTCGCGGAGGTCGGCGATTTCTTTTTTGACGGCACTGGAAGCCGGTTTCGACATGCGGACCTCAGGGAAATGGAGATGCTGAAACAGCGTTTTTTATTATATAAGGTTGCCGCCATGAATTTCCTGTCAAGGTCCCTCACGGACGAGGACCGAACGAAACAGATTTGCTCTCCGGCTTGCGTCATCCCGAGCGAAGCCGAGGGATCGTGGCTACACATCAGCACGAGCATCTTCAATGGCACAATCTCTCGACTTCTGTGCATTAGATGCCGGGCTTTAGCCAGGCCCGTATTTCGATCCCACGCAGCGAAAGTTTCCAGATTAATGATGGAAGTGGGGCGGATAGTATATAGATAGGGTGTAGACGGGGAGATTTCGAGTCGGTTGGAGCGGAAACCTTGTTTCAAAACGCATTGCTGATTCACAACCCGAACGCGGGAAATGGCGGAATCGCGCGGCGTCGCGTATTGGACGAAGCTCGCCGCGTGCTCTCGGCGAGCGGGATTGACGCGGAACTAACGGAGACTACCGGCCCGGGTCACGCGACCGAAATCGCACAGCAAGCCACGCGAGAGCGGCGAGAATTCGTGATTACCTGCGGCGGGGATGGCACGCTTGAATGAAGTGGTGAATGGACTGGCAGGCGCGCAGAATGGGCATCGCGTGCCGCTGGCCCTCCTGCCGGGAGGCACGGCGAATATTCTGGCGAAAGAATTGAATTTGCCCTGGGATATTTTGAGTGCGGCCAAGCGAATGGCTTCGGGCGAAGTGCGTGAGATTGCGCTGGGGTTGGCAACTCCACTAGAGCAACCCGAAAAAAGGCGATATTTCCTGAGCGTGGCAGGTGCGGGGCCCGACGGGATGATCGTCTATTCGGTGGATCTGGGATTGAAGGCGCGCGTCGGGATTCTGGCCTACTGGTGGCAGGGCGCGCGTGAAGTCCTGCGCTACACGTTTCCGCGATTCCGGGTACGCGCAGGCAGCCAGCAGGTGGAGGGAACGCTGGTGGTCGTCGGGCGAACAAAAAATTATGGAGGACCATTCAAGATTACGGATCAGGCGGATCTCTTCTCAGATGAGTTTGAAGTGATGACGCTGGAGACGCAAAGTGGGCTGAAGTATTTGAGTTATCTGCCAACCCTCTGGATGGGAAATCTCCGCAAGGAAGCAGGGCGTACATTTCTGGAAGGCGGATACGCTGCTCTGCGAACCTTTGGATGCGAACCCGGTTTATGCCCAACTCGATGGCGAACCGTTCGCGCGATTGCCGGTGGAGTTTACGATTGTCCCGAAAGCGTTGCGATTGTTGGTTCCTAAACAGGCGAAAGGCTAAAGAGAGAGACAAGGAAAACGCAGAGGCGCGGAAGCACGCAGAAAAAAGCATGAAGACGGCATAAATCCGCCCTCATGCGAAGAGGACTTCATTGGATATCGGAACACATGCACTGGCATCGTTTGCGCTGCTGCGGGGATTTTTTCCGCGGCGCGGCTGGGGTGTAGGCATAGGGATAATGATTGCGGGAACTCTGGCGGATCTTGGATGGGGTGAGCGCGCTGTTTGGGCCGGGAGCGTATTTGAGCTGGCGCGGAACGTATACACATTCGATCGTGGGAACCGTTGTGATTGTGGCGATCGCGAGTTTGCTGGCGCTGCGGCTGAATAAACAAAAAGAGTTGCAGGTGACAGGAATCGTTGTTGCCGTGGCGGTCTCGGCGGTGGCGCATTTCACCTGCTTGGATTGGTGCGGATCGGATGGAGTAGCGATGTTGTGGCCGATGAACGGCACCCGCTTAGCCGCGGATCTGCTCCCCACGGTGGACGCCTGGATCTTAATTTTGCTGATACTCGGAATTGTGATGCCGGAATTGTTCGGCTGGTAGGCTCGGAAATTGGATCGAAGGACAAACGGCCCCGCGGGCGGAACGGAGCGATTGTTGCGCTCGCGCTGATTCTGATTTATCTCGGAGTGCGATTCACGTTGCACGCAAATCGCTGTGGCGAGCTAGATGCGCATGCTTACAAGGGAGAATCGCCGCGCCGAGTTGGTGCGTTTGCGGATGCGTTGTCGGTGTTCACTTGGCACGGAATCGTGGAGACGCAGACGACGATTTGCCAGGTGGAGACGGCGGTTGGGCCGGGGCGCGTATTCGATGCCGATGCGGCGAGTTGTCAGCACAAGCCGGAAAGTTCGCCGGAGCTTGAGGTGGCCCAGCGGACAGCGGCGGCGGAGAAATTCTTGCGCGTGGCGCGATTTCCGAGGGCCACGGTTGAAGAGACCCAAGAAGGCTATTCGGTGGTGATTCGCGCGATGGAACAGGATGCGGAGCAGGTAAACTGGCGCCGCGTGGCAGCGCGAGTGGAGTTGGATGAGCGAGCAAGAGTGAAGAACGACGAATTGGTGTGGAGCGCAAGTTCAGGAAGACCGTAAAAATATAAAACGCATCGAAAATCAGGAAAGATCCGCATCTACGTGCCGGATTCGGGCTTGGGGCGGAGAATCAGGCGAGAGAGCAGGTAGCTGACGAGGACGAAGAGCACTATGAACAGTACGACTTGTAATTTGTGCTGAGTGAGGAATGGCAGCGCCTGATCGCCATAGCGCACGGCGAGATAGCCTACGCCAAAATAGCGGATGGCACGGGCGAGAGAGATGGCGGAAGTAAAGCTCCAAAGCGGAACTTCGAAGACACCTGCGGCGAATACAAAAATTTTGAACGGAGTGGGCGGCGGCAACAGAGCGGCTACCAGCATTCCCAGAAATCCGTTGGATTCCACCCATTGACGGATGGAATTGGCACGTTCGCCGGCTTTTCGGTGGAAGAGCGCTTCCCCGCCCTTTCTGGCGATGAAATAAAGCAGCACGCAACCGAGGACGGAGCCGAGCGCGGCCATGAACGCGTAGAGGGGCATACGAAGTGGATGCTGGATGGAGAGTTCGATGAGAAGCAGGTCGTTGATGATCGGAAAGCTCAGAACGGAGGAATCGAGAAAGGAAATCAGCAACAGGCCGGGAGCGCCTAATGCGCCAGCGAAGGTGATGATTTTCTGTTTCCAGGGCGATGGCGGGTGCTGCAAAAAATTCCTCCGTTAAAGGTACGAAATAGTTTAGCAGGGGATAGTGATGGTTTGCGCGTCAGGAAATAACCCATTTTCTGCCTGCGGATTAGAGGAGGGTTTCGATGGCCTCGACGATTACGTCATACACACGGTGGAGTTCTTCCGGCGCGATTACATAAGGTGGGAGAACGTAGACGACGTTACCCAGCGGGCGGAGAAGCACACCGCGCTCGAGAAAGAAATTGTATAGCTTGGGCCGAAGGCCAGAGAGATAGCCGGGATCGTCGACACAAAGTTCCAGAGCCGCGATCGAGCCGATCTGCCGCGTGTCGCCCACCTGATGGAGTTCGCGAAGATGAGACAGACGCATCGTATGGATTTTTGCGATGGAAGCGATGCGGTCGAACGCTGGCTCGTCGTCGAAAATCTGCAGATTCGCGTTGGCCGCCGCGCAGGCCAGCGCATTGCCGGTGTAAGAATGGCCGTGATAGAACGTGTGCAAGCGATTTTCGCTACGGAAGGCGGAGGCGACGCGATCGGTGCATAGCGTGACGCCCATCGTCATGAACCCGCCGGTAATTCCCTTCGATACGCACATCAGATCCGGAACGACATTTGCCAGATCGCAAGCAAACATCTTACCAGTGCGGCCAAAACCCGTAAGCACTTCGTCCGCGATCAGCAGCACGTCGTGACGCGTGCAGAGTGCGCGGACCTTCTGCAGAAATTCCACGGGGTGGAGAATCATTCCGCCGGCTGCCTGAAGCAGCGGCTCGACTATGACGGCGGCGATTTGCGCCCCGCGCTGTTTCAGCAGATCTTCCAACTGGTTTACACACTCGATATGGCAGGATTCGCGCTTTAGTCCAACCGGACAGCGATAGCAGTAGGCGGAGTGTACCCGGTGTACGGGATAGCGCATGGAATCGAAGGGCTTGGTGAACGGAGATTCGTCGCTTACCGACATCGCGCCAGCAGTGTCCCCGTGATAGCCGTGAGAGAGCGCGACAATCTCGTGCTTTTCGGCGCGTGAGAGATTCCCGAAATGTTGGACAGCGAGCTTCAGGGCAACTTCTACGGCGGTGGAACCGTCGTCAGAGAAAAACATGTGGGCAAGCGAAGGGGCTACCCATTTGCTAAGGCGATTGGCGAGTTCTTCCGCGGCGTCATGCGTAAAACCTGCCAGGATGACCTGTTCGAGTTTGCGCGCTTGTTCCGCGATGGCCGCGGCAATGCGCGGATTGGCGTGGCCGTGGAGATTGACCCACCACGAAGAAATGCCGTCGATAATTTTGCGGCCGTCGGCGGTGTGAAGGAAAACGCCTTCGGCATGAGTGATGCGGATAGGCGCAGGATCAAGCAGCTCGTTCGTGAACGGATGCCAGATGCGAAGAGGACTGCTCATTGTGAAAAAGCGGAGCGGTCGAAATGGTTCAGGAAAACCTGCATAAGCGCGGTGCGATGCAGATTGGGAAGTTTGGGAATCTCGCCGATTACGCGAACGTGGCCAAACTTTTCGATAGTGTCGCGATTTTCGCGGTTCTGATCACCGATGAGAACTACTCCATGAACTGGAAGCTCGGCGGCATGAAGAGCAGCCAGCGTGAGAAGCGTGTGATTGATCGTGCCGAGACCGCTGCGGGCGGCAAGGATTACCGGAAGCTTGAACTTCACCATCATATCGAGCATGAATTGTTTCGGGTTAATGGGGACGAGGACGCCGCCCGCACCTTCGACAATAAGCCAGTCGTTCATGAGACTGGTGGGAAGATTGATGCGATTGAGATCGATTTCCACGCCGGCCCAGCGAGCGGCAAGGTCGGGCGAGACGGGCGGAACAAATTTATAAACTTCGTCCAGAGTGCGGTCCGTGCCGATTCCGGCAAGACGCATCACCGTGACGCGATCCGAGCCTTCAAGCGTGCCAGTCTGAATGGGCTTCCAGTAGACCGCGTCGAGTGCCGCGCAGAGCAAAGCGGAGAGCGTGGTTTTTCCAACGCCGGTGTCGGTACCAGTGATGAAGAAGTGGCGTCTCATGCGTGTTTGACCGCTACGTTGGATTGCTGGTGCGCGCGCCACGCGACAAGAGCATCGACCACATGCGCCAATTTCTGCGGGTCGATCAGCGTGGTCAGCGACAATCGAATTCTGGAGCGGCCTTCGGGAACGGTTGGAGGACGAACGGCGCGAACGCCAAATCCTTCGTGCTGGAGATACTCGGCGGCCGAAAGCGTATCTTCGTTGTTTCCAATGACGATGGGGACGATCTGGCTGGCGCTGGCGGCGGTGTCGAATCCATTCGCATGCAGATCATGAATGAACCGTGAAGCATTGCGCTGCAGTCGTTGACGATCGAGATCCATGGTGGCGGAGAGATCGAGAGCGGCAGAGATTTGCCGCGCGAAATAAGAAGGCAGCGCGGTGCTGAAAATAAAAGTACGGGCGTGATTGATCAGGTGTTCCTTCAAGACTGCGGGGCCACAGACAAAAGCCCCGGCGCAGCCAAGCGCTTTGCCGCAGGTGTGGGTCACTGCGAGAAGTTGAGAAACGATATCGGCTTGCGCGGCAATACCCCTTCCGCCTGGCCCGTGAACCGCAGTCGCATGAGCTTCGTCGACGATCAGCGCAGCGCCGTATTTTTCGGCGAGCGCGGCAATTTCTTTTATTGGAGCAATGTCGCCATCCATGCTGAACACAGTCTCGGTGACGATGACCTTTCGCCAGGGCGCGCCGGCTTCCTGGCGTAGAGCCTCCTCCAGAACCTGCAAATCCAGGTGAGGATAAATCACTTTTCGGGCGCCGGAGAGCCGCATTCCGTCAATCAGACTGGCGTGGTTCAGCGCGTCGGAGAAGATCACGTCGTCTTTGCTGACAAGTGAGGAGAGCAGACCGAGATTAGCAGCGTACCCGGTGGTGAAGTAGAGAGCGGATTCGGTGCCGGCAAAGGCGGCGAAACGTGTTTCGAGATCGTCCCATTCCTGGGTCTGCCCGGAAAGCAGGCGCGAACCCGTGCCGCCAATATGGCGCGACTCCTGCACGGCAATGGAAACTGCGGCGTGCAGCGTGGGATGTCCGGCGAGGCCGAGATAATCGTTGGAGCAGAAGTTCACCCCGTGAATTTCGGCGAGGCTTCGGTATTGGTCTCGCTGAATGAGCGCACGGATGCCCTTCTGCAATCCAGACTTCCAGAGAGATAGAACGTCAGACGGCATTCGGCTCCAGGGATTTCATGCCCAGGGACTGGAGAAGGAGATCATCTTCATCAGGACCAGGATTGGGCGTAGTGAGCAGCTTTTCTCCAACAAAAATAGAATTAGCTCCGGCGAGGAAGCAGAGCGTGACGGCTTCCGCGGAAAGTTGTTTGCGGCCCGCAGCAAGGCGGACGCGAGAAGCAGGCATGAGGATGCGCGCGGTTGCGATGGCGCGAACCATCGTTAGAGGATCGAGCGGAGGCACGTTTGCCAGGGGAGTGCCTTCGACGCGCACCAGCATATTAATGGGAACGCTTTCGGGATGCTCCGGAAGCGTCGCCAGTTGCTGGAGAAGGCCGATCCGGTCGGATTCTCTTTCGCCCATGCCGAGAATGCCGCCGCAGCAAACGGTGATGCCCGCTTTGCGAACGGAGGCAATGGTGCGAAGGCGTTCATCGTAAACGCGCGTGGTGATAATTGACCCGTAGAATTCTGGCGAAGTGTCGAGATTGTGATTGTAGGCGGTAAGGCCCGCTTCTTTGAGGTGAACGGCCTGTTCGTCGGTCAACATGCCAAGAGTGCAACAGACTTCCATGCCGAGACTCGAGATGCCACGAACCATTTCAAGGACTTGATCGAATTGTGAGTTGTGCGGAGCTTCACGCCAGGCCGCACCCATGCACATGCGAGTGATACCGCGAGAGGCGGCTTCACGAGCGGTGGCGATGACGTGCGCGGGATCGAGAAGGCCGTTGCGCTCGATGTCGGCATCGTAGTGCGCGCTTTGCGGGCAATACGAGCAATCTTCGGGGCATCCGCCAGTTTTAATGGAAATGAGCTGACAGGTCTGAACGCGGTCAGCGGCGTGGAAAAGGCGATGCACGGACGCAGCGCGAAAAACCAGTTCCGTGAGGGGGGACTGGTATATAGCCGCGACTTCATCTTTGGTCCAGTTGTAGCGGAGCGTAGCGTCTGCATTTGCTTCCGGCACAGCCTGCGTCAATTGAGTGGTCATTATGCGATTCGCCCGGCTAAGACTAAAAGGAAAGTGGCTTAGCTATTCATCTTATCATTGGTTATTGGAATGGGAAGGCTTTCGGTGAGGGAAAGGTTTTTGTAAGGAACCTGGAGATGATTAATGCGTCGGATGGCTGTAAGTTCTCTCCCAGACGCCTCTTTCGGAGGTCGGGGCTTCAGTTCCGCTTTAACCAATTCTTTCAACCTGCTCCGCTCTTAGTATGGAGTGCGGCAGCCCGGCTGCCGCTTTTGCGGTCTCGGATTCGCCTGCATCCCCCAAGCGGCGGGTGACCCTGAATCAAGTCGGCACTCGTTTTTTGCTTTGTGAGATCGCCATTTTATGAAGTGCTCCAAAACAACAGAGACCCGGAGGGTGCGCCGCGGTTCGGGGTTGGAACCCGGGTCTTGGGTTGCTCTCTCATTCCGGGTCTTTTTCGAATCATCCCCGTTTCGTTTCCCCGTAAAACGACCACGCGGCTTGACCTGCGTCCAAATTTTCTCCTAGGTGCGTTGCCGAAACGCGAATGAACAAGACGATTTCGGGTGTGGTGTTAGGCTTAACAAATCTCCAAATCTATCCCGAACATCACCGCTCAAGCGCCAGCGGCGCGGCACAACGTTCGCCCACGGTGTGACCCGTGGGAAAGCCACGAGCGATCACCAGCGCCGTGGGTGCGACACATTTTCCTACAAGAAATAGAAACGAAGTTACGACTGCGGCTTCTTCAGCGCTTCGGCGATACCGGCTTCCACGAGAGGGGCCATGATTTCGTAACCAACTTTATTGGGATGGACGCCGTCGTTGCCCAGCTCGGCCTTCAAACCACCTTCGGCATTAGCCATTGGCGTGTAATAGTCCACGTAAACGAGGTTATTTTTTGCAGCGTACTCTTTGAGCCACGCGTTCAGCGCTTTGACTTTGGGTGCAGGTTCGAGCCCAGGATGCCAGGGAAACGCGCTAGCGGGCAATGTGGAACACAACACCACACGGATGCCGTTGGCGCGAGCAATTTCGCTCATGGATGCGAAATTATCTTCGATGGCTTCGAGCGTGGTTTTACCGGTGTTCTCGGCAATGTCATTTATCCCAGCGAGGATAACGACAACTTTTGGTTTGAGATTGACGACATCTGGACGGAAGCGCACAAGCATTTGCGGCGTGGTCTGGCCAGAAATTCCGCGATTGACATAGGGCTTGCCGGGGAAAAATGCGGGGCGGTTCAGAGGAGGAGTGGCTCCGGATTGTCCCCAGCCCTCGGTGATGGAATCGCCCATAAAGACGACGCGCGCTTCATCGGCGGCTGCGGGCGGTAAAGCATTGTTGGCGTCGCGATATTTCGCAAAAAAAGCCCAGTCGAAGTAGGTGCGCTCGAGATTTGATTTCTGATAGGGCGTCAAATTGTCGAAAGCGGTTTGTTCGGGAGATTTCGGAGATTGCGCGGCCGACGCCGGAGCGGGCGCTTGGGAAATGGCTAAGTCGGAAGATAGTAGTAAGAAGAGGATTGTGGATACGCAGGTGAAAAGCTTTCTTGAATACATGGATATCTCCTCATAAGCAAACTGCAAATCGTGACGCAAAGCCTAGTCCGTACGAAGCTGACATTCTAATGGGAAAGCTGCGCCGAGAAAACCTGGAGCCATGAAAAAAAGCCGTGCTAAAACCCGGCAACAACACAAGAACGAATCGGCCGATCAAATGGTCGCCCCCTTCAAGAACGGCGACACCAAAACGCACAGCCAGGAATGACTGTGCCGCGGTGAAACACATTTTGGGGAACATGAAAGCGGATGTGCCTTGCGGACACCGGGCGCAGCATCCCGCGGCCCTGCCAGACGGTCATACTAAAAAGTTTGACCGGGGTATAAGGGGAATGATATAAAGCCATGTTCTTGCCGCCCGTCGTCATGGTAAACACGGTGAAGTGGGGTGGTTCCGACCCGCAAGGGGTCTGAGGGCTGCCATGAACGGGCGCCGATCCCGTCGAGCTAACTACGGAATTCTCCTGGGTTTAGCGGAGTGTTCCGGCATACAGATGGCCGTGACAGCTGTGCTTGTTCTAGAAGTAGAAATCGAGTAAGAGTGTGAGCGACTAGAATTTCAGGGATCTCGACCAGTGGTCTGTGGTTGATAGCTCCGTTCCCCTAATCGAACAAGATAGTTCAGGAGGTTCCATGCGTATCTTAGGTGCGGCCGCACAAATGTGCGGTCGGATGGCAACACGAATCGGAGTGAGTTTGTTGGCAGTGCTGGCGGGTGCATCGGGGCTGCTGGGGAGGGCGCCGGAAGAGGCGGTGGGCGGCGAAGCGAATCTGAAACTTCCCGATTTGTCTCAGGTCTCTTTTCTCGGAATTAACGGACACACCTTATTACTCTACGGAATTGTCATCTGCGTCTTGGGGTTGATCTTCGGGCTGACGATCTACATGCGCTTGAAGAACATGGAAGTGCACAGCTCGATGCGAGAGATTTCCGAGCTGATTTATGAGACCTGCAAAACGTATCTGGTGACCCAGGGCAAGTTCCTTCTGCTGCTGGAAATCTTCATCGCCATCATCATCGTGCTGTACTTCGGCGTCCTGCTGAAATTCGAGTTTCTGCGTGTCGCGATCATCCTGGCGTTCAGCCTGGTCGGCATTGGCGGCAGCTTCGGCGTGGCCTGGTTCGGCATTCGCGTGAACACGTTTGCGAATTCGCGGACGGCCTTCGCCAGCCTGCGCGGCAAGCCCTATCCGTGTTACCACACTCCGCTGGAAGCAGGCATGAGCATCGGCATGATGCTGATCAGCGTGGAGCTGCTGATGATGCTGTTCATTCTGCTTTTTATTCCGGGCGATTATGCTGGTCCGTGCTTCATCGGATTCGCAATCGGTGAATCGCTTGGCGCGGCAGCATTGAGAATTGCCGGCGGTATCTTTACGAAGATCGCGGACATCGGCTCTGACTTGATGAAAATCGTGTTCAAGATCAAAGAAGACGACGCGCGGAACCCGGGCGTGATCGCGGATTGCACGGGAGACAATGCAGGCGACTCGGTTGGGCCAAGCGCGGATGGATTCGAGACATATGGCGTAACGGGCGTGGCGCTGATCACGTTCATCTTGCTGGCGATCAGCCCAGTGCATTTCTTGCCCGCCGGGATCACGATGAGCACGGCGTCGGCAGAAGCGATAGCGACCGCAACGAAGATGGCGAGCACGGTGCAAGTGCAATTGCTGGTGTGGATCTTTGTGATGCGCATCATGATGCTGATTGCCAGCGCGCTAGCGTATTTCATCAACGGCGTCATAGCCAAGGCGAAATACGGCAACGCCAACGAGATGAATTACGAAGCGCCGCTGACCTCGCTGGTGTGGATCACTTCGTTCGTATCGATTGCAATCACGTACGGCGTTTCTGCCCTAATCGTGCCTTCGCTGAACGGAGATACGACATTGTGGTGGAAACTGGCGACGATTATTTCCTGCGGCACTTTAGCGGGAGCGCTGATTCCAGAACTGGTGAAGGTTTTCACTTCGACGGAATCGCGGCACGTGAAGGAAGTTGTCAGTTCCGCAGAAGAAGGTGGAGCATCGCTGGGAATTCTGTCGGGCTTTGTGGCCGGCAATTTTTCGGCGTACTACATCGGACTGGCGATGGTGCTGCTGATGTCCATCGGCTACCTGATCAGCAATCTTGGGTTGGGCGCGATGATGCTGGCACCAGCGGTGTTTGCGTTTGGATTGGTGGCGTTCGGATTCCTGGGCATGGGGCCGGTGACGATCGCGGTCGATTCTTACGGACCAGTGACGGACAACTCGCAATCGGTGTTTGAGCTGTCGCTGATCGAGCAGATACCGAACATCAAAGCCGAACTAAAGAAGGATTTCAATATCGACAATGCAAACTTTGAACGCGCCAAGGAGATGCTGGAAGCGAACGACGGCGCGGGTAACACGTTCAAGGCCACGGCTAAGCCGGTGTTGATCGGCACGGCGGTGGTGGGAGCGACCACGATGATCTTCTCGATCATCATGGGGCTGACCAGCGGACTGACCGTGGACGTGAACAAATTGTCGCTGCTGCACGCACCGTTCGTGCTCGGCCTAATTACGGGCGGCGCGATGATCTATTGGTTTACGGGCGCATCGACGCAGGCCGTGACCACGGGCGCATATCGCGCGGTGGAATTCATCAAGGCGAACATCAAGCTGGAAGGCGTAACCAAGGCCAGCGTAACGGACAGCAAGAAAGTGGTGGAGATCTGCACGAAGTACGCGCAGAAAGGCATGTTGAACATCTTTATCGCGGTGTTCTTCGCCACTCTGGCTTTCTCGTTCCTGGAACCGTTCTTCTTCATCGGCTACCTGTTCTCGATCGCCATTTTCGGTTTGTATCAGGCGATCTTCATGGCCAATGCGGGCGGCGCATGGGATAACGCGAAGAAAATCGTGGAAGTAGAGATGAAGCAGAAGGGTACGCCGCTGCATGACGCTACCGTTATTGGCGACACAGTGGGCGACCCGTTCAAAGACACTTCTTCGGTGGCGCTTAACCCGGTGATCAAGTTCACTACACTGTTTGGATTGTTGGCCGTGGAACTGGCAGTGCGGCTGACGGCTACGCAGGGCAGCGGATTGACGCATGTGCTGTCGGCAGCGTTCTTCGTAGTTTCCTTCGTGTTCGTGTACCGGTCGTTCTACGGGATGCGGATTAAGGAAGCGGCATAAGAGGCCGTCGACGATTTGCAGTTGGAAAAGAATCAGCCATTGGAACCAAACACGGGGGCAGCAATTGCTGCCCCCTTTGTTTTGGAGTGCGGCAGCTTGGCTGACGCTTTTACGGTGTCGGAATTGTTGAGATCGCAAAAGCGGGAGCTGGGCTCCCGCACTCCATATATCGTGTAATGGAGTTGGGTAGTGGGTGTAGAATCCGTGCAGGATATGCGAGGAGCTTTATGAAATTCAATTTCAAGGTTTGGGGCGGGATGGTTGTGGCGGGAGTGCTGGCGATTGCGGCGATCGGACAGGTGCCAACGATCAAGTGGCAGATCCACGACAGAGAGAGACCGCTGCCTGCGGTAGTGGACTCAGGCACGACGAGCACGCAGGATGCGCCGGGAAAGCCGCCTTCGGACGCGATTGTGCTGTTTGATGGAAAGGATTTGTCAGAGTGGGAGATGGGACAGAAAGCAGCGGCAAAGTGGAAAGTAGAAAACGGATATTTCGAAGTGGTAGAAAAAGCTGGGAGCATCCAGACGAAGCGGTCGTTCGGCGATTGCCAACTTCATGTTGAATTTCGTGAACCCTCGCCACCACGGGGTGAGGATCAAGATCGTGGAAACAGCGGCGTGTTCCTGATGAATATGTTTGAGATTCAAGTGCTGGATTCCTACCAGAACAAGACGTACGCGGATGGATCGGCTGCCAGCGTGTATGGTCAGTATCCGCCGTTGGTGAATGCGTCGAGGCCGCCGGGACAATGGCAGACGTACACGATTGTGTTCCATGCACCGCGATTTGATAGCGCGGGGAAGTTGTTGAAACCGGCGCGCGTGACGGCATTCCACAATGGCGTGCTGGTACAGGACAACGTGGAATTGACAGGACCGACGGGACATAAAGAACGGCCGCCCTATGTGGCAGGAGTGGTGAAGGGGCCGGTGGGATTGCAGGATCACGGGCATCCGGTGCGATACCGGAATATCTGGATCCGGGAACTGTAAAGCGACTCGTTCGAATTCTTGCACTCGTGGATAAAATTCCGACGGGAGGCAGATGTGTTCGTCGTTGACCAGGCGAGTACACGGACTTGACGGGAAATTCTGAATAAGGTATCTTACTTATAAGTATAATTGTGCTTAAAGAAGCGGGGGGAAGGCCTCCCGCTTTTTGTATTTGTGGACTGAGAGTTTGAAAGCGGGAGCTGGGCTCCCGCACTCCACAAACGAAGAATTGCGCTGCGCTTGAGAGAAGTTCCCGCCAGAGACGCCGGAGAGGCAGATTCCCAGTTGAGAGAAGGACATGCTGACGAAGAAGCAGGTGTTGGAACGCCTGAAGGCGATTGCACAGCAACTGGGGTGGGCGCCATCGGTGGTGGAATTTGAAGCGCGAAGCGGAATCTCCCACTACCGGGTGCTACAGCACTTCCCTACCTGGAGCGCGGCGGTGAAGGCGGCAGGGCTGAAGCCGAGCCGGCTGCGGAGGATCCCGAAGAGCGAAGAGTTGTTGAAGAACTGGGGCGAGACTGTGCGGAGAACGGGCGGCTTGCCGACGCGTCATGGGTACCAGGTGAGGGGGAGATACGATCTGCGAACGCTGGAGAAGCGGTTTGGAAGCTGGAGGGGGTTGGCAGGTGCGTTTGGGAAGTTTGCGAGCCGGAAGAAGGAATGGAGAGAGGTGCTGGCGATCCTGGAAGGCGAAGGAGAGAGAGCGGAGCAGTGGACGCGGGAGGAGAAGAGCGTTGGGCGAAACGGAGAGGCGAGCGCGCAATGCAGGCGGTTGAGGGGACGGAAGACGTATGGGAATCCGATGAACTTCGGCGGGTTGCGGCACGAGCCGGTGAACGAACTAGGAGTGGTGCTGCTATTCGGGATGATGGCGAAGAAGCTGGGTTACCTGGTGGAGAGCGTACAGACGGGATTTCCGGATTGCGAGGCGATGCGCGAGGTGGCGCCGGGGCGATGGCAGCGGGTGAAGATCGAGTTCGAGCACCTGAGCAGGAATTTCCGCAGGCATGGACATGCGGTGCAGGGGTGCGACGTGATTGTGTGCTGGAGGCACAACTGGCAGGAGTGCCCGAAGGAGCTGGAGGTAGTGGAATTGTCGAAGGTGGTGGAGGGATGAGCGCGTCAGGATCGGTAACGGAATATTTGGATTCGTGAGTTGAGGGAGAGTAAATAATTCTAAATTCTGAGTAATGCGCAGGGGAGCGATGTTGCAGTCAAAAGGTGCAGCGGTGCTGAACCCCGTAGCGGAAGCAGAATCGTTCTAGGAGCGGATCAGGTTCAGAGGCCTGTGGGATGCGGCAGGCGGGGTGGCGCTTTTGCGGTGTCGGAATTGGTGAGATCGCAAAGGCGGGAGCGGAGCTCCCGCACTCCATGGGGCACGAAAGCGGCACGCGGGGTGGCGCACTCCACACTAAGAGCGGATCAGGTTGAGAGATTTGCCTGGAGCTGGGGCGAATCCGGGGAATACGGGCGCCATATCTCTGACGCCCATATGCTTCGAGAGGATTTCGCTGACTACGGAGCGAAAATCGGTGGTGAGGGCGAGGTCGCGGCCTTCGTTGAGCTGATGGTCATCGAGGCCGGGCCATTGTCCGTAGACGCGGCCGCCCTTTACGTCGCCGCCCATGACGAACATGCAATTGGCATGACCGTGATCGGTGCCGCGATTCCCGTTTTCTTTTGCGGTGCGGCCGAATTCGCTCATGGTGACGACAACTACGTCGCTCATGCGATCACCCAAGTCCTGATGGAAGGCCACGAGAGATTGGCCAAGATCACGAAGAAGGTTGGAGAGTTGGCCTTGAGCGCCGCCTTCGTTGACGTGATTGTCCCAGCCGCCACAATCGACAAACAAGACTTCGACGCCGATTCCTGCTTTGAGCATGACGCCGATCTGCTGCATCTTCTGGCCGAGCGGGGATTTGGGATAGTCCGCGCCATTTTCCGGAGGGAACCTGGTGATGTCGATTTTGCGGAGGATGTCGATGGCTTCAAACGTTTCCGCACCGGTGCCGTGAAGCGCGTGGTCAACGGACTGGGCGTACATGGCTTCAAAACCACCCTGGACAACACTTGCTGAGGAAGCGGATTGCGCCTGCACCTTGAACTGCCGGAGGTCGGGAAGCGCGATCGCCCCGGTGCTGCCACGCAGCATGCGAGGGAGATTGGGTCCCATGGCGACGGCACGGAACGGTGAAACACTTTCTTCGGGTATGATGCCGAGCGCCCGGTCGAGCCAGCCGTCTTCGGTGGCTTTGACGCCGGGAGTACCGGACTCCATGTAATCCTGGGCATCGAAGTGAGAGCGCGTGGGATCAGGCGAACCGGCGGCGTGGACGATGGCAAGCTGATTTTTCTGAAAGTAAGGAAGGAGAGGCGAGAGACTGGGGTGCAAGCCGAAGAACCCGTCTAGATCGATCGTGGCATCGTTAGCACCGCGCCTGGGTTGTGGAATGGCGATGGAAGGGCGCAAGCGATAGTAATTTGGCTCAGCGAAGGGGACGACGATGTTGAGACCGTCGGCGGCGCCGCGTTGAAAGAGCACGACGAGTTGTTTTTTTCCGGCAGCGGGCGTGGAGGCGATGGTGCGTTGCAGGAAGGCGGGGACAGTGCTGAGACCCACGAGGGCGATGCCGCCCTGCTTCATGAAATAGCGGCGGGAGAATTTTGCGGAGCGAATGCCTTCGCAACAGTTGGTCGACATGATGGACTCCTAAATGCAAAACCGGATAGAACTGGTATCGCCGGTGACGGTTGTAAAACCTAGATTATGTTGCGGGCCGCCTCCGAAGGCGGTCCCTACAAAACCGAGAGACCGAAACCAAATACGAGCCCTTAAGAGGGCGGCGTAAAACCGCCCCCGCGGGAGAAGAACAAAACTACCATTCCAGCGAGAACGCCAAGACGGAGCTAGCGGCGCTGGAATTCCGGGGCGCCAAGCACTAAGCCGGTTACCACGCCCAGATCAACTTGCTTGACCGGGTCATCGAGTCTCGCCTGCACCACCTGCGGATTTTCCAATTGTTTTTGAAGCGTATCGATCGTTGCGGGAGCGATCTGGCCATCGAGAAGTAGTTGCACAGCGCGATCCAGGGCAGATCTCGCATCGGAGCTGGAATCGCTGCCGAGGAAGGCGATAACGTCGCTCCGAGAGCCACGAACTTTGTTGCCGGCGAGCGCCAGAGAAAAATTCAGGCGGTTCAGCAGCGCGCCCGTGTTCACCCAGGTTTCCGCTTTGTCGGAGTAGCCGGTGGGGGGCTGGCACTGGTAAAGGGGCTCGCCAATGCGGCCGACCCACTGAACCAGAGGCATCGGAGTATCGACATCGGTGCCAAGCGCGCGAGCCGAGGTGACGACGAGTTCAAACGGAGTTTTTATTTTGGCGCGGTAGGCATCACGCGACCAGAATTCCGGTGAATAGATCATGGTGCGCATGACTTCGCGAATATCGCCATTGCTCTTGAGAAACGTTTTAGACATGCGGTCGACTAACGCGGGCGGGGGATTATCGGAAACAAATCGGCGAGCAAGTTTCGTGGAAATGAATCTTGCCGTGTTCGGCTGCTTGGATAGCAATTCGATGACTTGTTCGCCGTCTTTCATGCCGCCCGCGTGAATTTTCTTTCCGAGAACGATTTTCGGGCCCGGGTCGTGCAGTTTCTCTTCAAATTTGAAGACCGGATATTCGCGTGGCTTCTCGATGGTCCAGCCGGTAAAGCAACGCGCGACTTCCGTGACATCTTTTTGGGTGTAGCCGCCATCGACGCCGAGAGTGTGGAGTTCCATCAATTCCCTGCCATAGTTTTCGTTCAGGCCACGCTCCTGTTTTTTAGGCTTTTGTTGGCCGGAGGCATTGGGGTTCGAAGGACGAGAACCACCCCAGCCATAGGGATTGCGGTGTGCCTGTCGCATAGCGCGTTGCTGGGCCTGGCGTTGGGCAGCTTGGGGATCGGCGCTGAGATAGTTATCGAGATAAAAGAGCATGGCCGGGCTTTTGGCAGTGGCGGTGACAAGATCCTTAAATTTGCCGAGCGCGTGCGGTTGAATGACGTCTCGCTCGTAGGAAGTGAGATACCACTTCACCTCGCCTTTGTTGGCAAAGACGTTGAAATGGTTGAACCAGAAATCGTCCATGACTTGCTGCAACTGGCGTTCGCTGTAAATGGCGCGAGTAACTTTGGCCATAGCAAGTTCTTCGACGACGCGTTGGGGGCGCTTGCTGTCATCAGCGATAGCTCGGGGAACGGCGTTGGGATCGACGCTGAGAGTATCCTTGCGCCCGGCGCCAACAGTAGCGGGGTTCTGCTTCATGGGCGAAGGCGCATCGGGCGAGGAGTTCATTCTGTCGGCGGGCGCATCGGGCGAGGAGGAGAGTTTGTCCTGCTCCTGCATGTCGGTAAGCATGGCATTTACGCCGGCATCGGCTTGCTTCTGGGCAATCTGCTGGGTCTTGAATTCTTCCTTGGAGAGGCCCGCCTGCTTTGCGGCCTGCTTGGGATTTAGATACCCCGCAATGAGTTGTGCGGAAGACATGCCGAGCGTGGGATAAACGTTGAGACGCGCTTCGATAGCAGCGTCGTTGATGGAGCCGGGATTGAGTTGCTGATCAATCCACTTTGCCAGGCCAATCTGCTTGATGCGGTCAAGATCACCGGGACGCGGACCATAGGCGAGTCGGTTCAGCGCGTGAAAGATGGCCTCGTCGGTGGATAGTTCGGTGATGGGTAGGCCCTTGAGGGCGGGACCTGTGCTCTGGTTCTTGGTGTTAGGAGGAGGCGCGGAGGCAAGCGCGGGCAAATCCCATTGAGCGGCGAGTACTGAAAACGTAAGCACGAAGGCGAGAAATGAGCGAATGGGCGCGAGGTGCGCGGGCCGACGAGGGGAAAAATGGCGAAGGCGATACATGCCTGAGATTAACCCCTCAGAAGGAGAAAAGTTGCAGAAATGGGGGCTTGGGACACGCAAGCGGAAAGGGCGACGGAGCGATACCGGTTACAATTCTGCCCCAACTGTGAGGTGCAGAAGAAAAATTACTACCCTGCAAAACCGAGCGCAGGGCACTCCAAGGCTAGATGCAATTGTTCGTGATTGTGCCCACCCGGGGTGCAGCATGCTGCACCCCTACGGGTGGAGACAGCTAGTCTGTGACCGTGAACTCGACTTCCCGTTGATTGGCCTGATTCTTGTTACCGTCAACGGCAAGGAGCACCAGGCGATAGGTCCCGGATGGCAGATCCTTGATCTGCAGCTTCAGGCCAAAGGGCACAACCGAGTTACCCTTCTGCACAAAACCATCGAGGGGAATCGCCCCGGTGAAAATAACTTCCTTGTTGGACTTGTCGAAGATGCGATAGCCCGCGAAGACCTGGAGCGGTTTATCCGAGGCCAAGAAAGAAGCGTAAAGCTGAGAATAAAGGATGGCGTTGTCTGACTTCTTGAACTGGTATTTTGCCGCCGGAGTGATCTGCATGCCCTGGACGATAAGAGGGGTGCGGTCTTCAAGGAGAACGTCATCGACCTCGGTGGAAATCTGATCGATACGTTGCAGGTTAGTGGTCAAGACGATGCCACCGAGAGTGAGTTTCTTGCCGTCGTAGGGGTCGATGGTGAGCGGCGTTTCAAATTTTCCAAAATGATCGCCACCGGCGCTGAGAACTACCGTGAGTTTGTAAGTTCCCGGCGCGGCATCAAACTGGTTCTGGTAGTGGTAAGTCTCTTTGGTGAAATCTTTCCACTCGTCCTTTTCCAGATTGAGGTCGAGGGTGTCGCTGAAACGAGCGCCGACCGTGCCGTCGGGTTTGTAGGCGATGCCGAGAACATTGACGTTGGAGTGATACTTCCCTTTTTCCTTGTTGAAGTTCAAGGAGTCACCGGGAATGTCCATTGCAAGGTTGATTCGGGCAATGTTCGGGCCGGAGTAAAAATACGGGACCTGCATGGCACCCTGAATGGAGCCTGGCTGGCTGCCTGAGGCCTGAATTTCCATTTGTTTTTCTAGCGGCTTGCCGACCAGTGGGTCGACGGGACGAGAGTTGCAATAGCCGCTACGCGAGCGCACTTCGGTGCCGCCTTTGTTAACCTTTACCTTCAATGTGTGGCAAGAGCCTTCCGCGGAAGACTGAGGAACATAGCCCAAAATGTAAAACTCATTTTGCTCTCTAGCGATGTGATCCAGTCCGCCGAGAAGATCGTTGGTGTTGTAGATAGCAAAGCCGCCGGTGCCTTCCGCCAGAGACTGCAGGATCTGCTGGTTGGCGCTCACGGAGGGGAGGGTTGGAGGAACGATGATCGAGCGCGGTTGGTTATAGGGATTGTTATAGTAGTTGGTAGGATAGCCACCAGCCGGACGCCCACCGGTGCCACGCGTCGTGCCTCCGGTACCGCCCGTGGTGCCTTTTCCACCGCCGGTGCCACCGGTTCCTCCCGTTCCGCCGGTACCCCCTTTGCTACCACCGGAGCCGCCGGTGCCACCCGTCCCTCCCGGTTCCGCCACCACCGCCAGGACGACCTCCGCCTCCGCCACCCCCGGGGGCACCACCGCCGCCACCGCCGCCGGGCTTCTGTGGATCTCCGAACGAGGAGGCGCCGGAGTAGCGAACCATGAGCAGTCTCGGTTGATGTGGCCCTGCACTTTTGTGTGCGGCCGAGTATTGTTCGTTGCGGTGAGCTGGGTCGAGCTGACGTCGAGCGCTGCCGCCTGGGGCAGTGGCGACCAATCCTCGAACGTCGAGTGAATAAATCGCGACATTGGCCTTGTTGCAGGCATCGATGGTAGCGGTAAGTTCAGACTGGCGTTCCGCATCCAGAGGGAAGCCGGCAGAAAAGAGAACGAGCATTTTGCGCCCAGGCACGCTGCGGAGATTTTTGGCGAGGCTGCGAATGGCGAGGAGCATCGAACGCGCTCCCAGGTCGGCTTCGGCACTGCCCAGGGCTCCGGGGATCATGGGATTCGTGGAGGCCACCATGGAAGACTGCAGGCCACTCTGGTTATTTGTTTCGAGGTTGGGGGTTTGCACGCCGCTTACGGCAGCCTGAAGCACTTCGGCATTCGCGAGTAAAGTTCTGTTTGATGCGAAGGCTACCACCGAACTCCGCGACAGCCATGATGCGGTCGGGAGAAGCGTTCTTTTCGATAAATTTCTTGGCGGCGGCACGAGCCTGAATCTGATCGGGCTTGTCCATGGAGGAGTTGTCGAAGAAAAGCACGAGGTAGTGTTTCTGCCCATTGGCTGCCGGCGCGGAGGGATCGGAGCCAAAGGAAAAGCTGGCGATGGCCTGCTCTTTGTTGTCTTCGTAGACCCTGAAATCCTGCTGGCTAAGATCGCGGATGTAGTTACCTTTTTTGTCCCGAACAACGGCATCGACCAACACGATGCGCGACTCGGTCTTAATCACGGGGACCGGCGCCGTTGCAGCCGATTGTTCGGCGGCCGCGGGGGGCTGGGGCGAATCCTGCGCCCGGACGGGAAATTGAGCGAAGCAGAAGGCGAAGAGTAAAAAGCCGAGGGCAGGGATAAACTTTCGGCAAGTAAGAACCGAGAGCAGCTTGGACATCAGGGCCTCCTCAATAAGGTATTTCTACGGCACCATTTCGCGCGGCCATCTGGGCTCCCTCAGAGTCCCGGACGACCTGGCGAATCATATATCTGCCAGGCTTTACATCGAAACTGGACTTCACAGTGAGACCGGAGCGAACCAGTTTTTCGTAGGTAGTGTCGAGAAGTTTCATGGTAACGAGTTTTTCGCCGCCGGCGACAAAATTACCATTGTCGTCAAAGATGACGGTGGCGACGACCAGATTGTCGAGATTGCGGCCGTCGGCCTTGCGGAAGTGAATGCCTTTGAGATCAAGACGGGAAACGACGCTGAGATGTACCGAGGTTTCGTCCACTTTGAAATATTGAGTCTGGAGCTGGAGGGGAAGCTCCATGATTTCGTCGCGAGAAAAGACAGCATCCTGAATTTCTGCCTTGGCCTGTTGCGCGGGATCGTCAACTTTTCGTGGAGCGAAGTAGCCGCGGCGAGCTTGAACGCTGTACTTTCCTTTTTGGGACAGCGTAACTTTCAAGTTGTGGAACTGCCCATCCATTTTCTGATTTTGCGGAGAGAAACCTAAAACGTAAGAAACTTCGGGTGCGGAGCCTACCATCTTGAGTCCGGCCGTCAGGTCATTGGAGTTGTGAAAGAAGGTGCCGCCGGTGCCATAAGCCCAATCACCAAGGATATAGGCCTGTTCGGTTTGCGCCGCAACGCGATAAGAAGCCTTATAGCCGATGGTGCGATAGGTGTCTGAAGTTTGTTTGGCGATATCGCCCATGATATCGGGAGCGTACAAGCCGCGGGAATCTATGGTGTTGATTACGACGCTGGAGCGGTTGGCCTGATCAATGAGCGACGAACGCTCCAAATATTGCGTGGTTACAAGAAAACCGGGCGAAATCATGACGAGAACCCGCTCGCCGGGCATGCCTGCCAGCCGACGAAGAATGTCTTCGGTATAGCTGTATAGAAATTGATTCTCGACATCGGTGTCGGAAAGAGCGCGCTGGATGGAGGATTGGGCCATTTGTTGCGCCGCACCGATTTGCCTGGTGTCACCATTGAAGGCGCATTGTAGCGTCTCTTCGACGACGATCTGGAAAACCTGGGTATTGTGTTTGTTTTCGACTTGATCGGCCTCGTAGGCGGAGACGTCTGGACAGTCCGATGTGGTGTGAGCAATTTTGGGGCGCGGGACAAGACCAAGAAGGGTCTTTTTCAGGGCATCCTTGTCACTGGTGAAATTGTGCGTGAGTTCCCCGGAAGTGGAATAGATCGCGACACGATCAGTGGGTGCCAGACCATCGAGGAACTTGTCGACCTGCCCACGAACAAAGTTGGTTTCGTCGAGAGCCATGTGAACGTCATCAAAGGATAGGGCGACAAATCGATCCGGCAAGACGGCGGAAGGGACTTTGCCGGGCTCAGCATTGTCATCAACCTGCGTTTTGGCGGCTTCTTCTGCTTTCGCGAGGCGCGTTTGCCTGGTTTCCATGGCGAAGGTGCTGATCGGCTGTAGCTTGCCTTGATCGTAGAGAAGGAAATCTTCCTTGCGAAGATTTTCGACCGGATTGCCCTTGGCATCGCGAACAACAACGTGGACCTGAACCAGATTCACGCGGAGATGGAAGGTAGTGCCGGAATCCTGGATGGCGACTTCTGTTTTTGAATCGCCCTTGGCAGCAGACTTCGCGTCCGCAGGGTTGCTGGATGGCGGTGAAGTAGCAGGCTTGGATTGCGAAGGATCGACGGACGGCGCAGTACTCGTAGAGGGTGGGCTAGCGGGAGCAGGCTCCTGGGCACGAAGTGAGGCTGTGCCGTAGACAAAGAAAAGAAAGGTCAGTAAGGCGCGAGGCAGCTGACGAAAATGTCCGTGCATGGAAACCATTACGATCATCCGTACCCCAGGTCCCGACAACACTAGCGACGAGGCAAGCAACCGGTGCGAACTAGCCTCAAAAAGATCGCGTTTCCCTGACTATACGCCTTCTGGGTGGAGGGCGCACGCGGAGGTCGATATTTTACATGAGGGTGACAATCCTGGACGGAGCGGCGAGTAGCCGAGCCAAACGCCGTTCACCAGAATGAATGTGGTCCAGAAGAGGTAGCCTGCGGACCAGCAGAAGGCGAGAGTTCCAAATGATTGGAGTCAATAACCTGCAAAGACAAAAAAAAGACCTTTCGGAGCACCCCAAGTTTTCCGACACCCTCGTCAATAACGTACATCTGGGCAAGCGGGTCCCGGCGCCCGAGTTTCCGGTAACCGCAGAACTTATCAGGCAAGTGGAATTGAATCGGTAAACACTAGCGCGATTCACAGGACTAATGTTGAGTTCGGTGAACATTGGTCGCTGAGCGTATTGGCCTGAAGGCAACTGTTGAGCCAAGGGTCACTTAGCCGGAAATGTGACTATTCGGCCAAGCGACGAGAAGCCCGTTCTAACTAAGCCTCCGCCGCCAGCCTTAGCTGTATCTCGCGCATGACGATCATCAAAACTTCAACTTCTTATTTCGCCTGTGCCAGCCCCGCCACAACTTCAGCAACCTTATCGAGTATCTGATTCCAGCCCTCTAGTTGCCCGCTGTTCTTTGCTTGCTCCATGGTTTCATTTCCAATGAGGGTGAGTTTCGTCTGGCCGTTTCCAAAATCCTCAAAAGTGACCACGTCGTGCGCACCGTCTATGGCCTCATGTTCTATTCCATACTGCTCAGGCTCAACCTTGTTTCCCTTCGAGTCGGAAAAGTACATGGAGTAAACGATCTTCTCGTGCAGAACAATCTCGTGGTATTCCCCACCATTCCAGAACTCCTGCCCATCCGGCGTTCTCATGCAGCAGAGAAATTTTCCTCCTACGCGAAAATCCATCTTGCAAAAAGGCGCAGTAAAACCCTTCGGCCCCCACCACTGCATCACATATTTCGGGTCTGTCCACGCCTTCCAAACCAATGCGCGTGGGGCATCGAAAACTCTAGTGACAACCATCCGCTCTGGCTCGTTAACCGTGTTTTTTGTCATCTCTGGCCTCCGCTTTTTTCATTTGATTCACAACCACATCCAACTTGTCGAAACTCTCTTCCCAGAATCGGCGATAGCTAATCGCCCAGTCGCTGACTGTCTTTATCGCCTCTGGCCTAAGCGTGCACACGCTCTCTCTTCCACGCTTCGTCTTGATCACAATCCGCGCCCGCACCAGGTAGGCAATATGTTTTGAAATCATCTGCTGCGAGAGTGCAAACGGTTCCGTCAATCCATGCACCGAGGCAGGCCCATGGGAGAGTCGTTCGATCATGGCCCGGCGGGTTGGATCAGACAGAGCCGCAAATGTTGTATCTAACCTATCCACAACCATATGGTAGTGAATTATCGGTCGATGTCAAGTGTGGATTTTGGAGTTCCCGATTTCTGTTTCCTGATCTCTGAACCCTGACACCTGCGCTAATTTATGCTTCCCCATGCGCGGCGTATTGCAGCTGGGTGCATGGTTTAACAGATAGGCTTGCTTGAGCAATTACTCATTAAACATGAGAATTAGAGTGCCGCCGCAACCTGCGCAGGAGCCCACGCCGTCACGGCGGAGGCCCTGGCATCAGGGGCCGTCGGCTTGCGGGAAGTGATCGCGATTGCTTGAGGTTGACGGCAACCCGCGAATCCACATCCCTGACTAACGACCGGGAGTTATGCCTGAAACGTGGAGGATAACTCTCCACACAAAATAGCCACTCACGAAAAGAACTGAGTGCCGTCTAACGAGGCAACAGACAGAAGGCTCCCCCATGAAGAAATTTGCGGCCAGTTTCACTGCCGGAACAATCTTGCTGCTTATTGGAGGCCTCGGTTATTTGAGACTGGGCTTACTCGATGTCCGGGCAGATGCTCACGTGTCCGATATGGCCGCGCGCTTGCTGTACTTCGGTATCCATGCTTCTGTGAGGCGAACAGCCCCAAAATCGCAAAACCCATTGCCGCGAAATGACGAAACACTGATTGCTGGCGGGAAACTCTATTTGGAAGATTGCGTTGGATGCCATGGAGAACCAGGGAAACCGCCAAGCGATTTTGGCGCAACCTTTTATCCGCCTGCTCCGCAATTTCCTCTTGTCGGGACAAAGTATTCAGAAGAGGAAGTGTTCTGGGTTGCGAAGTATGGCATCCGCAGAACGGGTATGGGGGCGCAGGGACCATACTATTCCGACCTGCAACTATGGTCATTGGCGGCATTCATCAGTCGCTCTCCGAATTTTCCTCCATCAGTGCTGTTGAGGATTCAGCAACCGCCTGGTAAATAAAGAGCGTTACGGGAGTCTCCGAGATGCGGAATTTCGTAATTGGATTTCTTGTTGCTATCCTTGTTCTACCGCTCGGCTGGACGGTGTATTTCGCTTTCGGGCTCACAGAGGTCCGCGCCGATGCTATGCCCTCCGCACTGGAAACATCAATCCTGCGAATGACGGTACGCGCCTCTGTCAGGCGGGCCGCTGCGGAAATTCCGAATCCCCCACCAGCAAATGACGACACCTTGGTGGCCGGTGGAAAGCTCTATGTGGCAGGTTGCGCGGGCTGTCACGGTGCACTAGAAGGCCCTTATCGGGAGGACCGAAGCCATTTTCCCCCGGTGCCTCAGTTACCTCGCGTCGGGACCCAATATTCGGAGCGCGAACTGTACTGGATCGTAAAACACGGAGTACGTATGACTGCAATGTCCGCGTACGGAACACTTTATTCTGAAGAGAAACTGTTGGCAGTGGCGGCGTTCCTGCGCCGAATCAACAATTTACCTCCGGGAGTGGTCGAGAACCTCCGCCCGAAAAGAACTGAAGCCGAAAGATAGCGTTGCTCATGAAACCGCTAACCTGGTTATCGGAACAGTGTCTGGTAAACGCATTATAAAAGGGCGCCCCTTTGAAGTAGGTTTTGATCGTTCGCATCAACGCCTACAGGAAGGAGCACCCTCATGAATGACGCCAAGTATATTGGGCTGGATGTTCATCAGGCAACGATCTCGGTGGCGGTTCTGGATTCGCCCGGCAAGCTGGTGATGGAAGCGATCCTCGAAACGAAAGCCGAAACGATTCTGCAGTTTATTCACGGACTGCGCGGAAGTTTGCACGTGACCTTTGAAGAAGGAACCTGCGCGGCGTGGTTGCACGATCTGCTCAAGCCGCACGTCACCCAAGTGCTGGTGTGTGATCCGCGCAAGAATGCCCTGCTGAAAGCCGGGAACAAGAACGACCGCATCGATGCTCGCAAGCTGGCCGATCTGTTGTATCTGAACAAGCTCTGCCCGGTCTACCACGGCGAGACAGGCGTACGGACTCTGAAGGAACTGGCCCGCAGCTACCTGGCGCTGACCCGCGATCTCACGCGGGTGATGAACCGCCTGAAAGCCCTCTATAGAAGCTGGGCGATTCCCTGCGCGGGCAGCGGGTGTACGCACCGCGCTATCGCGCGGAATGGCTGGCCAAGATCACCGAAGCCGGCGTGCGTCGCCGGGCCGAGATCTACTACCAGCAGCTGGACGCCTTGCGGTCGTTGCGCCAGCAAGTGCGACGAGATCTGTTGGCGGAAGCCCGGAAACACCGGCGCGATGAAATTGCTGCGCCAGATTCCTTCGATTGGACCGATTCGGGCCGCTCTGCTGATTGCTCTGATGCAGACGCCGCATCGTTTTCGCACCAAGCGGCAACTGTGGGCCTACTGTGGTTTGGCATTGAAGACTTCCACCAGCGGGGAATACCGCTTCGTGCGAGGGCCAACTGAAACGCTCCAAGAAATTCCTGGCCATTCGCGGGCTCAACGCCAACCACAATCACGATCTGAAAAATATCTTCAAGGGTGCAGCGACCCGGGCCGCTGCCGTACCGCGGACCGTTTCAGGAGTTCTACGCCGCCTGGTCGCCCGAGGGATGAAGCCGACGATGGCGCGCCTCACCCTGGCGCGCAAGATCGCGGCCATCACTTTGATCGTTTGGAAGAAAGGAGTGCGTTTCGACGCCGAACATCTGAAACAACAAGCAGCTTGAGCGTCTGTGAGGACCGTCCATCGCTGGATTCATTTCGGGTGATGGCCGGTCGGTTCTTCAGACGCTCTGGTTCGAGGGTGAGTATCCATAAGCCCGTTAGGCGGAGGTGTGCTTCGGCACCGAGTCTCTCGAGAAACCCTATGCCCCCTCGGACAACCAGAAAAAGCGATAGGCCACGAGTCTCAGATAGAACCATGGTTGGCACTGCACAACCACTCTGCTTGTCTTGCGTCAGAATCCGAAAGCGTCGTCACGACAACACGATGAATCTAGGAAGAGCGAAAACCCAGAGCCTCGTAACATTACTTGGGCTGGAGACGGCAAACCATCTCTGCTCCTTCCAGTCGCCGGGGAAGTTTTTCTCTTGACTTCCCCTTTTATAGAACGCGGTAACCGGAGACTCGGGTGCTGGTCGGAGCATGTCTGCTAATTCGGCAATCTTTATGGATTAAAAAGGGGGAAATTCAGTTCGCGCTGGAAAATGCAAGAATCTAACTTTTTTCGATTTTTTCGATAATTTTCCAACAAGAGGCAAATCGTCGGTGGTGCGCAGAAAAGGTTACAAAACGGATTAGGTGCTCGTCCTTGCGGCTATCACGATTGAGTGTTTTTCTGATGCCTCGCGCCTCCACCCACTTATGCCACAACCGTACACCAGGCTAGGGAACCTTGCCTAGCGTGATCCGTGGCGCTCGGTAGCGAGCTCGGCATTCCATGCGGCACCAACAAAAACGACCACGGAGGAAATCTGCATCCAGATCAGCAAACCGATGACGGCGGCTAATCCCCCGTACACGATGCTGTAAGGGACTCGGCGCATGTAGAAACCGAAGATGACGTTGACGACCCACCACAAGATAGTGGCCAAAGCAGCTCCAGGGAGAACGTGACGAAGTTTCTGCTCCTTGGGGCGGGCGACCCAATAGAGGAAAGTGAGGGCAGCCATAGCGAGGAGCATTGCGGCAGCAGGAAAAAAGACCAGCCAGGCGAAATGAACGTGCACGTCTTTGCCAAACTCTTCCGTAAACCACTGACGCAGTTGCCGGCCGAAGACGCCGAGGATGCCGGCGAGAAGGATGGGAGCCATGGTAATGAGAAGCAAGGCGAGGCCGCGAAGTTGGCGATGGATAAAGCCCAAGCGTTCTTCGTCACCGTAGATGAGGTGAATACCGTCCATGAGGAGTTTCATTACCTGAGAGCCGCCAAGCAGTGTGCCAGCCCAACCGAGGATGGCGTACTTCCAGATGTCTGGACCGCGGCGGCTGAGAAATTCGGAAACGATGCTCTGGCTGCCGGGAGGCAAGAAACTGATGAAATCCTTGATGGCGTCGAGGGTGGCGGCTTTGGTGCCAAGCCAGCCGGAAGCGAATCCAACCGCGAACAGAAGCGTAGGGAAAAAGGCGAGGAAGAGGTTGAAAGCGATCGCCTGAGAAATCATGCCGCAACGCGGATAAACACGGCGGAAAGTGCGGACCATTCTCTTGAGTAAGTAACTTTCCGAGTCCATTGTGAATAGTATAGCCGGATAGTGAGCGGGAAGAAGCCGGGTTGAGAGGAATCAGCGGGCCAGGTTCGAAACGAGAATGGGGTTCAATGGGGAATCGATGACCTGCCCGATTTGGACGCCGGGACACCAGCGTTCGATGTCGTTTACCTGATTCTTGTTTTTCGGCGCGGCGAGACGAATATTTTCGTCCATATAGATCATGGTCATGACTTCACGAGGGCGAGAGGTGGAATTTGCGCCAGCGCGGTGAAAGGTCCAGCCAGCATGGAAACTGACGTCGCCAAGATCGAATGGAGATTCCTCCATGCGGAAGGAGTGCAGGGCTTCCTTAAGTGTAATTTCGCTTTCATCGCTGATTTCGAGGTCGCGCCCAATCTGGAAACGATGGCTTTTTTCGCAGAAGGCGAGAGGACCCATTTCCGGAGGCGTGTCTTGAAGCGGGACCCAAGCGGTAATGATCCGGTCGCTGGACACGGGCCAATAATACTGATCGGCGTGCCAGGGAGTGAATCCGCCGCCAGGCTCCTTGTAAAGAGCCTGATCGTGGTAGATGCGGACGCCAGTGACTTGCAGCAGGTCAGTGGCTATGCGGGCGATGCGCTTACCGAAGACGAATTGCTTAACCTCTTCGGACTGAGTCCAGAGATTCATGATCTGCAGAAAGGCCTTGCCATAGGTGTTGCGCTGGTCCATGGGCGGAAAGTCGGCGGAGAGTTCGGCGACGCGAGCGGTAATTGCCTGGCGGAAGTGCTGCAGGAGGGCGGGAGACAGGACCTGCTTCAGCTTGATGTAGCCATTCTCGTTATAGAAAGCAATCTGTTCGAGGGTAATCGGAAACGGTGCGTTGAGCTCCTGCTGAAGTGCGGTCAAATTGGATGTGGCACTGCTGGGCATGAGCGGTCTCCCGGATTGTGGTACACCGAAGGGTGAAGTTTCTTGCGGAGTGGCAAGTCCTGTCAAGCGGCCGAATCGTGGGCCGCTGAGTTGGCGAATACATCAACAAAACCTTCCCGTGGATTGAGCGGCTGGGCTATCGTTGGCATAGTAATAGCCGCGGACCGTTGCGGCCCAGCTCGGTATCGCAGGTTGGTGAATCCGGCGGAAAAGTCGAGTCGTTGGGAGAGGTACGGAATGAAAAAACGGCGGGCGATTTATTTGGGATTCGTGTTCTTGCTGATGAGCTTCAGGGCGCCGGCACAGATCAATGTAGAGCGAGAACGGGAAGAGCGGTTGCGGCGGGAAGCGGCGGAAGCCGAGATTCAGCGGGAAGAATTGATCAATCTACAAAAAGAGACCGTGCGGGCACTGCAACTCCACAACGGTACTTTCTTCAATCGCGTGTACAGCGACGATTTTATCGGGACGTCTCCTTCGGGAGCCGCTTTGGACAAAGCAGCGCTAGTGTTCGCAGTGCAAGATACGTCGATACAATATTCGTCGTTCGTTGCCACGGATATCAAGATTCGTGTCTATCAGAACACAGCAGTGACGATGTGTATGTGGAGTTCGCGGGGTACCCTGCGTGGGACACCGTTTTCGCGGCAGTCGAGAGTCACAACTGTGTACGTATACGGGCAGCGAGGCTGGCAAGTGGTGGCCAGACAGGAAACACAACTGCCCGGTTGAGGACCTGGCACTGGCCGGCAAACCGTGCATGGGGCGAACGCTCAACTGGCAATTATTAATAGATCATGGGTGTCCGGTTATAAATCGAAGAGGATCAGCTGGTTAGCGTTATCGACTAACTCCCATTGGGAGTCGAATGCTTCGAACACCTGTAAAATGGGCACTTTTTCAAGGCTCGTGATGCTGAAAATCTGTAGAATTTGGTAAAGACTCTTCTCCAGTCCAAGACGCTTGCGAGCGATGGCCACCAGTACATAAATCGAGACGGCGATCCAAATTTGAGTCTTCACGGCGTTCTCACTGGTGCCGTAGAACGCTTTGATGCGAAGATGCTGTTTGATCCATTTGAAAAATAATTCCACCTGCCAACGGCACTTATAGATCTGGGCAATGGTCAATGCTGGCAGCACAAAGTTGTTGGTCAAGAACTTGAGTCGCTTCTTGGTTTCGATATCGAGATAGCTGACTCGGCGCAAGGCATCGGGATAGGCTTTCGCGGAATCGATCGCGGTCAGAATCACGGTGTGATCGGATCGCACGCCAGTGGTCTTGTCCACTGGATGGGAGTAGCGCCGCTGCAACAAAACATTCTCTTTGGTGCGTACGACGAAGAATGCCGAGCAGAGCGTGAACACGAATAGTCTTTCAAAATCGATGTAGCCGCGGTCCATCACATAGAAGGCACCGGCCTCGGGAAAAAACTCATCCAGAATGTTCACGTCATGCACTCTGCCTTCAGTAATGTGGATAAACGTGGGGATATTGCCGTGCAGATCCAGCAGCGTATGCATCTTCACCGCCGCCTTGTGCTTACGAAACTTGGCCCAAGGAAAGAGCGAGAGACAAAGATCGATGGTGGTGGAGTCCAAAGCATACAGACTCTGGTCCAGATCGACATGGATCGGATCGCTGGCATAGAGCGGGCGCGCGATAGCGATCAAGACTTGCGCAAAGTCGGCATAGATCCGCCAGTCGCGTGATTCGTTTGCGTCGGCAAGAGTGGATCGTGCCACCTTGCTTCTAAACCCCATGTGGTAGAGCTTACTGCCTATAGACTGTAGGCACGTTTCGATGTCGCGGAGACTCTCTCGATACGTTAGTTGCGCGAAAGCCATCGAGAGAAACTGGTCTCGGCAGGAAAAGTTTTGTACCTTGTGATCGCCACGGTAGCGGCTGACACATTTCTGAAACTCGTAGGCGGGCAGAAAATCCATTAGCTGCGAGAAAACAGTTCGTCCGGTATTCACAACCCATTGTTTCGCAGAATCAGACCGAGCCGGAGAGCCAAAAACGCCCGTTTGCATTTTCAAATCGAAAAAAGTTGAAATGTCAATTAAGCCGCTGCATTACAAACAGTTACGTCGATATGAGAATTCGACAACCGGACAGTAGTGTTAATAGATCTCGAATCAATAGTGTCCTAACGTTTGACCTGATATTCCTTCTAAACATCGACGCCACAGGGAGTTACGTGTGAAGACGGTCCTAATCGATTTGAAATTTCCTTTACCCTACAGCCATTCCGCGTACGCGAAAGGAATGGTCAATGAACGAGGGGCGAACCGTCTTTTCCCAGCTCATGGATTTTCTGCCATTGCACCAATTTCGCCAGTGTGTGGAGCGCTACGGGGGCAACTACAAGATTCACAGCTTCACTTGTCTGGATCAGTTCCTCTGCTTGGCCTTTGCACAGCTTACCTTCCGGGAAAGTCTCCGCGACATCGAAGCCTGTCTTCGTGCCCAGCAACCCAAGCTATATCACATGGGCTTCCGAGGCGCGGTTTCACGCAGCAACCTAGGCTACGCTAACGAGCATCGCGACTGGCGGATCTACGCCGATTTCGCCCAGGTTCTGATAGGTATGGCCCGCGACCTCTACCACGATGAACCTTTTGGAGTGGAATTGTCCGAGACCGTGTATGCCCTGGACTCGACGACCATCGATCTCTGTTTGTCGCTGTTTCCGTGGGGGAAATTCCGTCGCCGCAAGAGTGCGGTGAAACTGCACACGCTATTGGATCTGCGAGGCAGCATTCCGACCAATGTTTATGTGACCGGAGGCCAAGTCCACGACGTCAACATTCTGGACCAACTGCTTCCCGAAACCGGAGCGTTTTACTTGCTCGATCGCGGTTATGTGGACTTTGCTCGCCTGCATTTCTTCACCCAAGCTTGTGCCTTCTTCATTACTCGCGCCAAAAAGAATATGCAGTTCTACCGTCGCTACTCGCGCACCATCGAACGGTCCACAGGCCTGCGGTGCGACCAGACGATTCTGCTGACCGGAGTCCGTACCGCGCAACGTTATCCCGATCCCTTGCGACGTATACACTTTTTCGATGCCGAGAAGGACTCCCGACTGACCTTCCTGACCAACAATTTTCTCCTGCCCGCCTTGACCATCGCCCAGTTGTACCGAGCACGTTGGCAGGTGGAATTGTTTTTTCGCTGGATCAAACAGCACCTGCACATCAAGGCTTTCTACGGCACCAGCGAGAACGCGGTAAAGACTCAAGTTTGGGTCGCCCTCTCCGTTTACGTCCTGGTGGCGATAGTCAAAAAGCAACTCGGGCTCGAGCTAAGCCTCTACAAAATTCTGCAAATTCTCAGTGTGACGATTTTCGAAAAAACCCCGATATTAGATGGGTTTTCCAACTTCAGCGACGAGTCCCCGACCGCCGAGCAACGTATTCAATTGAGTCTGTTCGACTTACAATAGGACACTATTGATATTGAATGAATCCGATCAACAGTTCCTGCATCCAGTTAACTACAGCAACTCGGGTAGGGTAGGCCTTGCACCGGTAGGTGTATACTTCCACCTCGTAGGTGAGGATCTTCGTACCCCTTTGCGCTTCGGGTGTATCTAAGCCTTTGATCGCAAACCAAACGAGGGAACGCATGGCTACTCTTCTGCCACCAGGTACGACGGCTCCCGATTTCAACCTGCACGTTACGCCCGACCAAAAACTTTCCCTGCGAGAGTTACGCGGTAAACCCGTGATTCTGGCGTTTTACCCGGCCGACTGGAGCCCGGTGTGCGGGGATCAGATGGGCCTGTACAACGAGATCCTGTCTGAGTTTCACAAATTCGGCGCCGAACTGCTTGGGATCTCGGTGGATGGCGTGTGGTGCCATGAGGCATTTGCGAAGGACCGGAAGCTGCACTTCCCTCTGTTGGCGGACTTTGAGCCGAAAGGTCGGAGTGGCGCAATCCTACAGGGCCTACCGGAAAGAAGAAGGAGTCTGCGAGAGGGCGCTGTTCGTGATCGATAAGAACGGTGTGATTGCGTGGAGTTACTGTTCGCCCGTGGCAGTGAACCCGGGAGCGGATGGGATTCTGGAAGCACTGGAAAATTTGCCGAAATAGGAGAACGGCGATGAGTCTTAAAATTGCAGTCGCTGAAAAAGATCATATTCAGGGCGAAGTCAGCGCGAAGTGCACGTTGGTGGAATATGGCGATTACGAGTGCCCTCATTGCGGACGGGCCTATCCCATCGTGAAACGCGTGCAAAAGCATTTTGGAAAACGGCTGCGGTTTGTCTTTCGGAATTTTCCTCTAACTGAAGCGCATCCGCACGCGGAGTCGGCGGCAGAAACGGCGGAGTTTGCCGGAACCAAGGGGAAGTTCTGGGAGATGCACGACCTGTTGTTCGAAAATCAGGAGCAACTGGGCGGCGCATTGTACCTGAAATTGAGCGGTGAATTGGGCCTGGCTCCGCAGGAATTGCGCAGCGCGCTGGAGAAGAGAGAGTTTGCGGCGCATGTAAAGAGTGACTTCACGGGCGGCGTGCGCAGCGGTGTAAACGGGACACCGACCTTCTTTATCAATGGAGAGCGACACGATGGGCCATTCGACTACGAGGAACTGATCGCTGCGATTGAGAGCTCTCTGACGCTGACGTAATTGAATCATTAAACTAAAGCGCGACAAGGACGCAAAGGCTGCTGAAGGCGTGTCCCCTATTCCCCTGCTCCAAGCTGTCGTACACTTTTCCAGTACGCCCGAGGTAGGTAAGCCATGAAAACCGCACTTGCTCCTGGAGCAAAAAGTCCGGTTATGGATTTCAAGAAATCACTGCTGGAAAGTTTTGGAGTGAACGAGAAGGCCAATCAACTTCTGTTAAGCAACATCAGTGATGCTGCCTGGCAAGCAGATCCTCCTACAGGGAAAGGCCGGAGTGTCGCGGACATTGCGGCGCACATCCATCATGTGCGTTTAATGTGGCTTTCGGCGGCGGACAAAAACGCAAAAATCCCGGCAAAACTGGAGCCTGAGAAGGCCACGCGCGAACAGGTCCAAGCGGCCTTAAAAGCAAGCGGGATGGCGATCGAAAAATTGTTAATGAAGGCGCTGGAAGATCCGGCAGGGAAAGTGCCAAACTTCCGGCCGGATGTGGTGAGTTTCGTCGGCTACCTGATTGCTCATGATTCCCACCACCGGGGACAGATCGCCATGCTGGCGCGGCAAGTGGGCCATCCCGTGCCGCCGAAGGTGGCATTCGGACTTTGGGAATGGGGCACGCTTTGGAAAGAGTGCGGGTACGGCGGCGGCCCGGCAAAGTGAAGCGAAACATTTGGAGACTCGCGGGGATTTTGCTGGTGAGCACTTCCCTGCTTCTGGTAGCGGGAGCCGCGGCACAGACGGAAAGCGGCAAGAAGTCGACCTGGCACTCGATCGAATTTGGAATCATCAAGTTCAACGATCAGGCGCCGAATTCCTGGAACATCTATCACGGAGAAAAAAAAGGGCTGCTGCTGGTGCGCCTGTGGAAGCGGTATTTATTCGTGGATGTGCAGGAAGAAGAGGTTTACGACATCGATCCCAATAAAATAAAAGTTATTGGGGATACGGTGGAATGGTCGCTGGCGGACGTGCCGGAGAAGCCGATTGAGACGCCGGAGTGGAAATCACGCGATGTTGGCCTGGTGCAGCGGATACGATTCCGGTTGGGCAAAGATGGCCACTATTTGGAACTGCAGATTCCGCTGGCGACTACGGGGAAACCGATTTATTAGGTCGGCGGGAACGGAAGCGAGCATGGCCAAACTAAAGACCGGCCACAACATTTAGGATAGATGCGGCGAAAGTGCATGCCTAGACATGCGGGCAACGTTGCGGGGGGAATGGTTGCCACGATCCCTCCGCTGCGGCGCGGAGTACGCGCCTCCGGTCGGGATGACAAGGGGTTAGGCTTACGTGTTGGGGAAGGAAAAGGGTGGCCGATCTAAAGATCGGCCACTACGAGAAACAAAACTACTGGCGGTAGACGCCGTAATACCAGGGGATGCCCAGGGCGCCGGGTTCCACACCCACGACGATTTTGTCGCCTTCGTGGAAGCGATCGAAATCATCCAGGTCGACGGCGAGACGCTCGTAGCGGCGGTCCGGCCTCCAAGAGTAGACAAACAAGCGGCGCGTGCCGCGGACAATGCCACGCATCTGATAACGGCTGTCGACAGTGCTGGGGTGATATTTGATGTTGGCCGGTGCATCGAGCCTGCCGTTCAGGAAAAGCGCGGTGCAAAAGATAAATGGAATGGGAAGCAGGCCAGTGAAGAGGTGGCGCGCGACTTCAATGTCTTTGCGGGCGCGGGCGCGACGGTCCAGAATGACGGCAAGTGTCAGAGCGAGAAAGAAAACGGCGCCGAAGAAAACGAGCATGGCGTCGAGATCAAGCGGCGGATAGATCTGGCTGATGTAGGGGAAGAGCAAGGAGCCGGCGAGAAAAACGGTCATTTGAATCAGCAGGCGGCGACGGAAAACGAGTTCAGCGGCGTCCGAGGTGAGACCACAGACAAGGCATTGGTCGCTGGTTCGCTGCGAACCACAATCAAGGCAACGGGTCATGAAAAATAGTATACGGCGGGTTTATGCTGGGGAAGAAAGTTTAGAGAGCAAATCCGCAAAGTGTTGTTGGCTCTGATTTTCAGGATGGGCGATAGTGACGCCCATGCCGTAGCCGGGCTCCACGCGTTTTACGGAGCAGTCCAGCCAGAGAGACCGTTCCGCAGTAAGGCACGCGCGAAAGCCTGCGCCGACCCAGAGCACGTCCTCCGATTCGATGAACATTCCGCCCGCGCTGATATCGCGGGTGCGGCCTTTCAGCCGTGCGGAACCCCATTCAATTTCAAGACTAGCCTGATACTGGTAACGCGGCGCGCGGCGGCGTTCCTTGCCACGCGTGCCGAGATCCTCCGTTTTCATCGACCGAGCGCTCCTCGAGGCGGCGAATTGCGCACAGAAAATCGAGCCCGTGCAACGAGCCTTGCCAAGAAGATACGCGGAGAAGCACGACAATGATAGGACACCGGGCCCAGATGTTTTGTTCCCGCCATTTTCCAGTTGGGCACAGAGAGTTCAACGAGATTGAGACCATTTCAAGTTGAGAAACGTAGCGGTCAGGTGAGGAGAGAGCGCCGGTAAGGGTGGAGTAGAATTCAAAAGGCAGTTTGAAGAAATTTTGGAGAGAGCGGAGCCGATGTCAGACCAGGGACTGTTCACGTATTTGATTGCGGACGAATACACGCCAGAGAGTATTGCGAAGATCAAGGAAGTGGCCGCGGCTCGCGGCGTTCATGAGATTCGGCCGGTAGCGCACGGATTGTATGCGGCAAGCGGCAGCCAGACACCGGATTCCGTGACTGGCTATCAAAACGTGTGGGTGCGCGACAACATTATGGTGGCGAATTCGCTGCGGCTGCGGGGGATCACCAAGCCGGCGATTGCCTGCATGCAGGGATTAACGGGATTTTTTCGGAAACAGGTGCCAAGGTTTCGCGAAATCATCGATGATCTGGTTCGCGTGCTGAAAGAGGACGCCAACCGGCGGCCGCATATCCGGTTCACGGCAGAGAACTTGAGTGAATTGCCGGAAAAGTGGCCGCATGCGCAGAATGATGCGCTGGGGCAGGCGCTGTGGTTCCGCATGGTACTGGCAAACACGGGCGTGCTGGCGATGACGCCGGATGACTGGAGTATCTATTCGCTGTTTCCCGAGTACTTCGAAGCCATTGAATATTGGCAGGACAATGATAGCGGGGCTTGGGAAGAGGGCCGCAAGACAAATAATTCCAGCGTGGGCGCGGTGGTCGCTGGGCTGGAGGAGTTGCTCAAGTATCTGACGGCGGCGGATGGCAAGAGTTCCGCGGGCGTCGCTTCCCTTTCCGGCGGGACGATGAGAAAAGTGGAGAAGTTGATTGCAGTTGGACGGGAGCGGACTAGAAAAGACGCTGCCGTTTGAAGCTCCGCCTGAGCGACTGGTCGATTCGGCGCTGCTGTTTTTGATTCATCCGCTGGGAACGGTGCGGGCGCGCGGGATGCAAGACGCAATTATGAATCTGGTGCAAGCGCGGCTGAAGGGTGAACACGGTATCAAGCGTTACGCCAACGATTCGTACTTCTGCCAGGACTACGACGAATGGTTTGCGCCCAGCGAGATGAGTAGCAACTTCAGCGAGCGAAATGATTTTCGCGACACATTCTTGCAGCCGGGCTGCGAGGCACAGTGGTGCATCTTCGATCCGGTGCTGTCGATCATTTATGGGGAACGATATCTGGCGAATCCGGGTGATGTGGCGAGTTACCGGAAGCAGGTTCATTATTTCAATCGTTCGCTGCGCCAGGTCACAGCGGAAGGACACTGTCCTGAGCTTTACTTCCTGAAGCAGGGGCGATATGTTGCGAACGCGCATACGCCGCTGGCGTGGACGCAGGCGAATCAGGCGCTGGCGCTGCATTTGATGGAGCGGTCGGTCGGGACAAAAAGACATAAAGGCATGAAGATGGCCACGCTGAAGGTGGCCGCTACAGAGAGTGGGGATAGGGTCGCAGCAATGCGAGACGCCAAATATTGAGGGTCTGGGCAAGCTGGGGTGCTAGCGGTGTTGCACCCCTACGATGGGTGGCAAGATCAACGGGACTGCGGGCGGCGTAAAGCCGCCCCTACGGGAGAACGGAGCTTCAAGGAGTGGTGATGAATCGAATTGCGAAAAATTTGGTTATTGGCACGATCATTTTGGTGGCGCTGGTATTGTCGCCGGCGCTCAGCTTTGGGCAGATTGAGCGGAATTCATTGGCGCAGACGCCGCCGATGGGGTGGAACAGTTGGAATAAGTTCGCATGCCACGTGAGCGCGGACTTGATCAAATCCGTGGCCGACGCGATGGTGACGAATGGGATGAAAGAAGCGGGCTACGAGTATGTGGTGATTGATGATTGCTGGCAGGTGACGCGAGACGCGGACGGCAACATCGTGGCGGATCCCAGAGACTCTTCCCGGACGGAATCAAGGGCGTGGCGGATTATGTGCACTCGAAGGGACTGAAGTTTGGGGTGTATTCGGATGCAGGGACGAAGACGTGCGCGGGACGTCCGGCCAGCCAGGGACATGAATATCAGGATGCGCTGATGTACGCGAAGTGGGGCGTGGATTATCTGAAATACGACTGGTGCAACACAGGAACGCGCAACGCGGAAGAGGCGTATTCGACGATGAGCAAAGCGCTGCTGTCGACGGGTAGGCCGATCGTGTTCAGCATGTGCGAATGGGGCACGGCGAAGCCGTGGTTGTGGGCGCAAAGGAATCGGGAATCTGTGGCGGACGACAGGCGACATTGGCGACCGCTTTATCGGCGGAGGCAAATTTCCAGACGGCGGGTGCTGTGAACTGGGCATGGTGGACATTCTGGATTTGCAGGTGGGGCTGGAATCGTTCGCGGGGCCGGGACATTGGAATGATCCGGACATGCTGGAAGTGGGCAACGGCGGGATGACCACGCCGGAATATCGCGCGCACTTCAGTTTCTGGGCGATGCTGGCGTCGCCGTTGATGGCGGGAAATGATGTGCGGTCGATGTCGGCGGAGACGAAAGAGATTCTGGAGAATAAGGAAGTGATCGCGATCAATCAGGACGCGCTGGGAAGGCAGGGGCGGCGGATCAAGAAGGAAGGCGATCTGGAAGTGTGGTCGCGGCCCTTAAAGGATGGCGGGCGTGCGGTGATTTTCTTCAACCGCGGAAAAGCGGAGGGGGAGATTGGCGTGACGTGGGAAGAGATTGCGTATCCGGGGCACCTGTCGGCGAAGGTGCGGGATTTGTGGGAGCACAAGGACCTGGGGTCGTTCACGGGGAGCTATAAGGCCAAGGTGGCGCCGCATTCGGTGGTGATGGTGAAGGTGCTGCCGTAGGGGGTCGTTTCTGACGGAAACTGATCGACTGTGAAGTCGTGGAGGGCGGGAGCTGGGCTCCCGCCTTTTTGTTTTGTTGCGTGAATGGTTGAAACCTGTAAAGCGGCAGCTGGGCTGCCGCACTCCAAAAAAAGAGAGTTGTTTGGGGGATAGCGGCGTGCTAGTCTGAGCGAACAAAAGGCGAATGACTGGAGGACCCCAGATGGCTGAATCTCTCGCGGTGCGCTTTGCCAAGAGCTGCTTCCCCGGAGGCGAATCATGAGGCGAATCGCGGCTCGTCGACGCTGGCGCGCGTGACGCAGGTGCTGGACGGGTTTGCGGCGCGGGACGGCGCGGGTGAGATTGCTGACGGCGGTGCGGCACTATCCGGCGCGGGCGGCGCAGTGGGCGGAGTTTCCGGAATGGGTGCAGGCGGATCTGCGGGCGGCGTACAACGCCAAGGGGATACGGCAACTGTACACGCACCAGGCGGAGGCTGCGGAAGCGGTGCATGCGGGCAAGAATGTGGTGATCGTCACGCCGACGGCTTCGGGGAAGACGCTGTGCTACAACCTGCCGGTGCTGAACGCGATTCTGGAGGATGACGATACGCGGGCGATGTATCTGTTTCCGACGAAGGCGCTGGCGCAGGACCAGTTGGCGGAATTGTACGATTTGAATTTGCGGTTGGGTGGGGGCGGGGAAAGAGAAGAGCAGGATGGCCGGGCTAAAGCCCGGCACCTACACGAGACGGAGCAAACGGACCGGGCTGGGAGCAGAATCGGTGTGTTTACCTATGACGGGGACACGCCGAGCGATGCGCGGAAGGCGATACGCGAGAAGAGCCACATCGTCCTGACCAATCCGGACATGCTGCATACCGGAATTTTGCCGCACCACACGCGATGGACGCGGATGTTTGAGAATTTGCGCTACATCGTGCTGGATGAGCTGCACACCTATCGCGGCGTGTTCGGCAGCCATTTGTGCAACGTGCTGCGGCGGCTGCAGCGGATCTGCAAATTTTACGGAAGCGAGCCGCAATTCATCTGCTGCTCGGCGACGATTGCGAATCCGGGCGAACTGGCGTCGCGGCTGATCGAAGATGACGTGGAAGTGCTGGCGGCGAATGGCGCGCCGGCGGCGGAGAAGACATTTGTGTTCTACAACCCGCCGGTGGTGAACCGCGCGCTGGGGATACGGCGCAGCTACATCAATGAGAGTTCGCGGGTGGCGCAGGAATTTCTGAAGCACGATCTGCAGACGATGGTGTTTGCCAATTCGCGGCTGCATACGGAACTGATGCTGACGTATCTGCAGCAGGCCAATCCGCAGCAGCCGGGGAAGCCGGAGAGCATACGCGGCTATCGCGGCGGCTATCTGCCTAGCGAGCGGCGCGAGATTGAGCGCGGATTGCGCGACGGACAAATTCGCGGCGTGGTGACCACTTCGGCGATGGAACTGGGCATCGATGTGGGCTCGCTGGACGCGGTGGTGATGGCAGGCTATCCGGGCACGATTGCGGCGACCTGGCAGCGGGCGGGACGTGCCGGGCGGCGCAGCGGGAGTTCGTGCGCGGTGCTGGTGGCGTCTTCGGCTCCGCTGGATCAATTTATTGTGCGGCATCCGGACTATTTTTTCGGGAATACGCCGGAGCACGCGTACATACAGCCAGACAATCTGGAAGTGCTGATCAATCACCTGAAGTGCGCGGCGTTTGAATTGCCGATCGGGCCGGCGGAAGCGTTTGGCGAAGTGGATGTGCGCGATTTGTGCGCGCGGCTGGCAGAGGCGGGCTATCTCCATCTGGCGGGAGAGAATTATCACTGGACACACGAAGCGTATCCGGCGGATACGATCAGTCTGCGGTCGGTGACGAGCGACAATTTCGTGATCATCGACATCACCGGGCAGCCGCTGGTGATTGGCGAAGTGGATTTCGTGAGCGCGCTGACGACCGTGCACGAGAAGGCGATCTATATTCACGGTGGACAGCAATACCACGTAGAGCATCTGGATTTTAAAGAGCGCAAGGCGTACGTGAAGCAGGTGGACGTGGATTATTACACGGACGCGATTCGCTATACGCAGGTGCGGGTTTTGGAGATTGCGGAAACGGAGCGAAGGACACAAGAAAGAGAAACCCAAGAGCACAGACAGGAATGTCTGTGCCACTGGCGATCGCACGGGGATGTGCTGGTGCGGTCGCAGGTGGTGGGATTCAAGAAGATCAAGTTTTTCACCAATGAAAATATTGGCGCGGGACAGCTGGAATTGCCCGAAAACGAGATGCACACGACGTCCTACTGGATGACGCTGGAGCGGGCGCTGCTGGAGTCACTTCCCTACTCGATCAGCGAGCGGCAGTCTGGCATGTTTGGATTGCTGCACGCGCTGGAATCGGTGGCCACGCTGCTGCTGATGTGCGATGGGCGAGATTTAGGAACGGCAATTGGCGAGCGACCGCCGGCGCCGGGCGCAGAGATGGAAGAATTGACGCCGATGCGCATGGAAGAGGCCGTGGGCCCGAATGCCAAGGAATTCTTCGAGCCGAATTTGTATCTGTTCGATGCGTATCCGGGCGGAATTGGATTTTCGGAGCCGTTGTTTCGCGCGCACGAATTGTTGCTGGAGAAGACGCGGGAATTGATTCAGGCGTGCCCGTGCGAGGCGGGTTGCCCGTCGTGCGTCGGTCCGGCGGGAGATCTGGCGCCGAAGGCGAAGGAAGCGGCGCTGGCGATATTGGGGAAGTTGTGCGGGTAGGGGATGAAGAAGGAGGGCGGCATACAGCCGCCCCTACGGGGAGTTGGGTTGGATAAATTTGCACGATTGGCGGCGCTGAAACCGGCGCGGGTGATGCCGCAGCGAGAGGTGAAACTGCGCGATCCCGACGATACGGATCTGGTGGGGCGCCTGCTGGGCGCGGGAATCGCTCGCAATGATTTTGGCGAGCATCTGGCGATTCGAAACTGGTACTCGACGCCGGAATTTTCGCAGCCATCGGAAGTGGCGCTCGATCTACTTTCACGGGTTAGCGGGCTCAAGAAGCAAGCGCCCACGATCGAGCGAGCCCCTTTTTCCAAACGTTCAGCAGGAAAGTGCCAGTTTGAAAACACGCACGGCCCTGGAAAATCCCGGAAAAATGGCTGTTTCTCGATACGGAGACCACCGGGCTTGCCGGCGGAACGGGCACGTACGCATTTCTGGTGGGGCTGGCATGGTGGGATGCGGGCGGCCTGCAGGTGGAGCAACTATTTTTGCGCGATTTTTCCGAAGAGCATTCGATGCTGCACGAATTGTCGATGCGCCTGGCGGAACGACCGGTGCTGGTGACGTTCAACGGAAAATCGTTTGACTGGCCGCTGCTGGAAAACCGCTTCACGATGACGCGCAAGATTGCCGTTCCGAAGCTTATGGCGCATCTGGATTTGCTGCATCCAGCGCGGGCGCTGTGGAAATTGCGACTGGGATCGGTGCGGCTGGTGGAACTGGAGCGGCACGTGCTGGATGCCGAGCGCTTGGGTTGGCATCGCGGCGACGACATCGCGTCTTCGCTGATACCGCAGTATTACTTCGATTATCTGCGTGGAGGAACGCCCGATCCGCTGGCGGGCGTGGCGAAACACAACCAGATGGATTTGCGCGGGCTTGCGGCGCTGTACGGAAAGATCAATGCGCTGCTGGACGAGGGCGAGGGAAACCTGGCGGAAACAGATTCGCTGGATCTGTTTGGATTGTCGCGCTATCTCAACCGACGCGGGGAAAAACAGCGGGCGCATTCGGTGTGTACACGAGGCGCTCGATTCGGGGTTACCCGCCGCGTTCCGCCCGCAGGCAACTCGCGAACTGGCGCTGATGGCAAAGAGCCGCGGCGAGCTGGAAACGGCGGCAGCCTTGTGGAATGAGCTTACGGGCGACGCGCAGGACGGCGTTCTGGCTTGCGAACAACTGGCAATCTATTACGAAAGGCACAAGAAGGATTTGCCCCGCGCCGTGGAGTTCGCGGAACTGAGCCTGGCCAAATTGGCCCGGAATCGACGGCATTTGCGTGACCATACTGCGGTGGCGCGGCTGGCCCGGATGGAGCAGAGATTCACGCGACGGCTGGAGCGCCTGCGGCATCGAATAGGCCTGGGAAAGTTGCCGGGGCCGCTGGCTCTGCAAGCTTCCGAGCGGGCAGCCAACGGGCGGAACGCGGCACGGTACCCGCTAGCCTTTCTCCTTCCAGTGGATATCTTCGTGAATTTGGAGGCGCAAATCGGATGGACTCTCCAGGAACGAAACGGCAAGCTATCAGCGAGGAAATCATGGCCACCCCCGAACTTTCGTACTTCAAGACCGAGCTTGAGCATCGGCGCCAGCATTTGGTGACCGCCACCAGCACACATGTCGCAGACGATTCCCTGCGGCATTTGTTGTCCAGCGTGGATGAAGCCTTGTCACGGCTGCAGCATGGCACGTTTGGTATTTGCGAAGAGTGCCACGAGACGATTGAGGCAGACCGGTTGTTGTGCGATCCGTTGTTGCGATTCTGCATCGACCACTTGTCGCAGGCGGAGCAACGCGCGCTGGAGGCGGATCTGACGCTGGCCGCGAAAATCCAGCGGGCGTTGCTGCCGCGCACGGATTGGGGAGTGGATGGATGGCAAGCGCGGTATCACTACCAACCGGCGGGACTGGTGAGCGGAGACTACTGCGACCTGATCGAAGAGGACGGCGGATTTTTGTTCCTGCTGGGAGACGTGTCGGGAAAAGGCGTGGCCGCGTCGATGCTGATGAGCCATCTTGCACGCGACGATTCGTTCTCTGGCTGGACAGAAATTGCCGCTTCAGAAATTGGTGGAGCATGCCAACCGGCTTGTTCTGCGACAGCACGATGGCGGGTCAGTTCGCGACGTTGGTGGTGGGGCGCGCGATGCCCGACGGAAAAGTGGAATACGTCAGCGCGGGACATCTGCCACTGCTCCATATTTCTACCAGCGGAGTTTCTTCGCGCGAAGCCACTGGTGTTCCCCTCGGCATGTTCTGCACGACGAATTTCCCAACGTGCGAGCTGCGAGTGGCGCCCGGCGACAGCCTGTTCCTCTATACGGATGGCCTGACGGAAATATTCGACTCGACCGGCGATGAATATGGAATGCACAGGGCGAAGTCGCTTGCAGCGCGGCATAGTGCAATTTCGCCGGATGACATGCTGTCAGCGTGCCTGGCAGAGATTGGCGTTTTCTCGCAGGGAGTGAAGCGGACGGACGATCTGACGTTGCTGGTGCTGCGAAGAACGCATTGAGCGAAGATCGTTACGGGAAGACACACTTACGGAAATAAGCGCGGGAGATATCGCGGAACCCATACCGAAGATCAATTTCCGGCAAGTTGTAGGATTTCGTGTATTTCCATGGTTTTGAGTTCGGCAGGCGAAGGACTCTGCGAATCGGCGGGAGTTGCAGGCCAGCCAAGTGATTTTTCCCACTGAAGGAGCAGGGGGCGATCGGCGCCTTCCAGGGTAATGCACTCCTTGACGTAGCAACGCAGGAAAACGCCGCCTTCCAATGTGTTAAAGGAGAAAAAGCTGGGCTGGCGTAGCAAATTCTTGCGGTCAGTGTGTTTCAGTTCGAGAACTTCCGAGTATTGTCCAAAGAAACGCGCGGCCATTTCTGCATTCGATAGCCGGATGTGCGCGGCTAAGACAGTGCGCTTACTTTCTTTTTGTTCCCAGGTGGCGTAGACGTCGCCGTCCCACGCAATTGCTAGCTGTTTGGCGCGGTCCTCATCCAGGAATTGCTTCAAGATTTCCTTCCAGCCAAATTCACCCATGGAGTTTTCTTCGAGTTTAGTCCAGGAACTATCGAGGGCAGCTTCAGGCAGGCCTAATTTGAGCGGCGCAGGAACGGTGTTAGCGCGATAGAGTTCGGGATGGAGAATCTGTTGGGTATTTGCGGGTGGCTTTTCAAAAACGGAAGAAAAACCGCGCCAGCCTTCCGTCTTCAGAACAGTCATCGAGAAAGTCAGGCCGCTGAAGTAAGGAAACATCAGGGAATCTTTGATGAAGGGAGGAGCCTTCTTGAGCATTGGTGTATCGCTGAGGTCCCCGATGAATAGAGATGGATCGATCTCAGGAAGATCGCGTAGTTTCAGGCCTTTATCCTTCAGCAGGTAGTCAAGCATGGCGGCCATGGCGCTGCCTTCGAGCACGGCTTCGCGAGCCAGTTCCGCGTCATCATTGGGGCGTGCGGCCTTCACCCACGTTTCAATCTGAAAATGCTGATCTTCGAGGGCGTGTGTCAATTCGTGCGACATGACCATGCGCTGCTCGTCGGGAGCAATCCAATCAGCGATGTAGAATTCGTGTGTTTTCGGATCGTAGAGCCCGGCGATCTGCTCGGTCAGCAAATCAACAAGAAAACTCTCCAGGTTGAAACCTCTTGGGATCAGCCCGAACGCCTCTGCCGTGCGCGTCGATGCGTAGCGCTCTCTGGCATCTTTTTCGTCGTTCATCTGGCGAAGGACGTACGCGTGAATTTCTTCGCGAGAGCGGATGGATTTCTTGAGCGGTAATTTCAACTTCCAGCCCGTGATTTCGCTCATCTCGTGGAGAACTTCGTCAGCCGTGGCCAGAAATTCAGGATTGTTTTTGGAAGAAGGCGGGAGGGCAGAAGTAGCGCTCTGTTGTGCAGACGAAACATTTGCCAAGAGCAGGAGAGGAGCGAGCAAAGTCGCACAATAGAAGGCAAACCGGATGAATTGTCGTTCTAAAGGCATACACATGCAGGATACCAGATTCGCAGGGAATGCACTTTTGGAGGGCAAGTCGACTCAGGTTGCTTCGCCGTTACGAATCGGGTCCTGGCCGGAAAGCAGACGCAGAAGCGCATTGATCAGATCGCGCAGGTGAGAATACAAGGAGTTCGTTGCCCGCCCACACCGGGTCGCGTCCAAAGCCTGATTGCCGCACGAGAGTGACGGCGGGCCGGCTCATGACATGACGCACTAGTGTTGTGTCCCATAAATAGCTGGACAGACTTTCAGCGCTTGGTATGATCTCAGGCATGCCGAACACAGGTCTGGCGATCGAGTTGCAACGAGCTGAGCGCACACAACTGGAACAGTGGGAATCCGCGCACGGAACGCCTCAACAGGTGGCACTGCGCTGCCGGATTATCCTGAGAGCGGTGGCCGGTCAGCAGAATGTGGCCATCGCCGAGGGGCTCGGCGTGAGCCGGCCCACCGTGCAGCTTTGGCGCAAGCGTGTGTACGAGCAGGGCATCGGGGAGGTCTGGGAGATCGCTCCCGGTCGTGGGCGCAAGCGCACTATGATCAAGGTCAGCGAGACCGCGATCATTAAGGCGACCTTGCAGACCAAGCCCAAGGGCATGACCCATTGGAGTTGCCGGCTCATGGCCGAGGCGCAAGAGGTCAGCAAGAACACGGTGAACCGTTTATGGCAGCTGCACAATATCAAGCCGCACCTGAGCCGCACATTTAAGCTGTCGCGGGATGCGCAATTCCTCGAGAAGCTGACCGATGTGGTGGGGTTGTATATGAACCCGCCCGACAAGGCGCTGGTGCTGTGTTTGGATGAAAAGAGCCAAATTCAAGCGTTAGATCGCACGCAGCCGGGGCTGCCGCTGAAAAAAGGCCGGTGCGGCACGATGACGCACGACTACAAACGCAACGGCACGACCACCGCTATTTGCGGCACTGCATGTGTTGGATGGCAAGGTGATTGGTGAATGTCAGGGCCGGCATCGGCATCAGGAGTGGCTGAAGTTTCTGCGCCGCCTAGACGCGGAGTTTCCCCCGGAGCTGAAGTTGCATGTGGTGATGGACAACTACGGCACGCACAAAGAGCCGCACGTGCAAGCGTGGCTAAAGAAGCATCCTCGCTTTGTATGCCACTTCGTGCCGACCAGTTCCAGCTGGCTGAATTTGGTAGAGCGCTGGTTTAGAGAATTGACCGAGAAAGCGATTCGGCGCGGCAGTTTCGTGAGTGTGCCGGATCTAAAGCAGGCGATCGAAGCCTTTACGAAAGCCTGGAACCAAAACCCCAAGCCGTTCATCTGGAGCGCCACCGTCGAGGACATCATTAAAAAGATCGATCGCGCGCGGTTCGAAGATGGAGCAAATCAAACCCGGATCCACCCAGTCCAGGGGAAAAAAGAAGCCGGCTGTTCTGTAAAGTTATATACGGGACATACCACTAGATAGGTTTCCAGCACCACCCTTCCTCCGAGAGTCCGGAGATGACTGGCAAGATAATAAATTTCATGAGGAGCGAATGAAGACAAGATCGAATCGCTCGAAGGGCCTGAAAGAAAACCCGGGCAGGAAGAAATTGCGAACACGTTTTCCACGGGCGGGCCGTGTTCCGCGTTCGTAACATATTTATAGTTTGATATAGTGTACCGAATGGTTGTTATTCTACAGGTTAGTTGCGTGTAATGTATCCGCATGGGCTAAGGTTGAGGCAAGCGCGAGAAAGACTGGGGCTGACGTATCGAGAAGTGGAAAAAGCGAGCGTGGAACTAGCGGCAAAGCGAGGTCGATCGGATTTCATATTGCACATCAGCCGCCTGGCAGATATAGAGAATCGAAACGTAGTTCCTAATCTGTATAAGCTTTACTCCGTCTCCGTCATCTATCACTTGAGCATTGCGGAGATCAGCGGATGGTATGAAGCGCCTTTTCCGCAGACATTTCTAGACGGAACCAGTTTCCCTTCCCGGCGCACGCACTTGAGCGAATTCCTGAACTCCCCAGCATCCGCAACACCGCAAGAGCAAACACAAGATTCGCAGACCACCAGCCTGTTGCAAGAGCTACCGCCAACGATAGGTGGAGTACCGGAAGTGAAACCGACAACGCACGCTCGTTGCCGCTATGGATACATCGGTCTGGCTCATCGCCGGATGATTCCCATTCTACGACCGGGGAGCGTGGTTTTAGTGGACACTTCCCTATGCCGAATCGAAGATACCGGGTGGAAAAATGAGTACGATCGGCCGATGTATTTTGTCGAGTTGCACGACGGTTACCGGTGCGGATGGTTCTACAAGACCAAAACGCAATTGATCATGCAGCCGCACCCCCTCTCGCATTGTGCCCCAGAGGCATGGAGAACGCCGGATGATGCGGAGGTGGTGGGAAAAGTGGTTGGTTTGGCTACCTATCTGAACGAGCCCTGGAATTCTGTTCCCGCTGCAATTCCTGAAGGGCGCGCAAATTTGAACAGAACAACTCTTTGAGGTAAGCCGGAGCACCCTCGGGAATCCACAATTGTACGGTATCCTCAAAATATTTGAGGGCTTGCTCTTTGCCACCGGGCCAAGCGTTCAGGCAAGTTGCCAGTTCTCGTTCCTGCTGGGCTAATGGAAGTTCCAATAGATGCTCAAAAAGCTCTTCGTGCGATTTGGCGAGGGCTTCCTTGACCGATTGTTCCCCATAAACCACGCCAAGGCGATCGTGGCGATAAATACCCGTCGAAGGATCGCGAAGGCCCGCTACATAGTTTAGCCGCTGGAAGATCCCATCCAACGGGTCGAGATAGTGCGTCGCCAGGTTGAAGAGGATCTGACGATGCAGTTGTAATTGCTGAAGCATACGTGATTAGAAACTTCCTTTGTTCCGGCAACGGAACTTTTTCGCACTTCTCCACCCGCTTTTCCCCTTCGACTGCATTGAAGCCAGCAGGAGGGTTTCCATGAAAAAGAATTTCCTGATTCTGGTTGTTACACTTTCAGTAAGTCTAATCGTACTTATGGCGGCAGCGCAGGTCAATCGGTCTTCGGCAGTGCTGCGTTGGAACAGTGGAACAGAAGTGGCTGACGGAATTCCGATGCCGCCACCGCCGCCTAAAAAAAACCAGGTTATAAACAACGTGCTTGCCGATGGCATCCCAATGCCTCCGCCACCACCGAAAAAGACACAATTGATCGGTGTATTGGTAGCCGACGGAATACCAATGCCTCCACCACCGCCCAAGAAGACACTCAGCTTGGTTTGAAACCAAGAAGACAGTGTGGGAGCAGCAAGGCCTACGTTTCAGCTTGGCACAGGCCTTGCTGCCCGTACTATTTACTTTGCAGTCATATAATGTTAACCTAAGCCCAAATGTCGGGGCTGTTCACACTCCGAAATCACCTGTGGCTGATTACCACCTCTACAGAAGTCGCTCTACTCCTCTCCTTGTTCCGTCGAAGATTACAAACTACTTATGCTGCTTTTGCCGCGTATATTTTTACTGCAATCGCGCAAAGTGTTCTGGCCGCTACGGTCTACGCCCGGTGGGGATACAACACATCGCTGGCTTCTAATGTGATCTGGGCGAGCCAGGGAGTCGTGATCTGCATGAGATTTATGGCCGTATATGAAATGGCGCGGAGAATTCTCGCAAGTTATGCGGGATTGTGGTCACTTGCAAAGCGATTACTGGCTGCCATTGGGCTAAGCACGGTCGCATACTCCCTTCTGGTTGCAAAAAAGAAGATGTTTTTGCTGGTGCTGAATCTGGATCGCGGACTGGAATTGGCAATCGCCGCTTTCGTAGTTTCCCTGCTGCTGTTTGCCCGTTTCTACATGCTGCCTGTACAGCCGTTGGACCGGGCGCTAGGCATTGGTTTTTCGATGTACTCCTGTTTCTACGTCATCAATGACACTTTGTTTGAGAAACTCCTGGGCGCTTACTTGCCTTTGTGGGGATATTTGGACATTCTGACGTTCCTGGCCAGCTTGTTAATCTGGATACAAGCGGTTTGGATACTTTCCGAAGAGACATCCCCAGTCTCGGGATCGAACTCGTTGCCCAGCGGGATGTATGCAGCCCTTTCTCCGGAGCTTACTGTGCGATTGAGAGTATTGAATGAACAGGTCTCTCATCTTCTCCGAGTGGAGAAATAACACTCATGGCCTTTGTCCTCTCATTCTTCCTTGTAGCCGTAGTTCTCCTGATCGCTTTACTTCTGTGGGCGCTTCGGCCGGCAAAAATAAGATTCCAATCACCAGAAGTGGTTTTCGAAGCGCTCTCGGCGCCGCGGCACTATTACCGGTTACCTCAGATCTTGCTGGCACTGCAAAAATTGGACACGGACTTTTTGGAGGAGCGTGGATATCAGGAGTTGTTTCGACGGGTGCGCAGCGAACGCAAGCGCATTGCACTGAATTATCTGGATTACATCGAGACAGACTACCGGACACTGATCGAAGCTTCGCGGGTGCTGGCGGCGATGGCGCCCGAGGTGGTTGCATCCGATGAATGGGAGAGATTGCGGTTGAGCATCAGTTTCACCTGGAACTGCCGGCTACTGCGTTGGAAATTGATGACCGGACTCAGACCATGGAAACGTTTTGCGAGGATATCAGAGATGGCCAGCGATCTCTCGTATCGGCTGGAACAGGCCACCACCCGGATTGGGGAACGGGCCGCAATGGCTTCGGAATTCCCATCACTGTTGGAGTAGCGGGGCGGCGATCCGAGGTAGCTTGGTGTCTCGCGGCGAATTCGTTGCTTCGCGAGGCAGTTCGATCCGAAAGGTGGCGCCGCGCGGAGGAACATTTTTGACCAGAATTGTTCCACCATGTTCGGTGACGATTCCGTAGCAGATGCTCAAACCTAATCCCGTTCCTTTGCCCACTGGCTTTGTTGTGTAAAAGGGGTCAAAGACGCGTGAAGAATCCTTCACGCCCGGGCCGCTGTCCGTGAATTCCACAAAAATCGAATTATCTTCAACACCTGTCTTTACCCACAGGTCGCCCTCTTCGCCTTTTTCGAGGATGGCGTCAACGGCATTGTTGATCAGGTTCAGAAAGACCTGCTGGAACTGGTGCGGGTCTGCGGGGGTTTCAGGGAGGTCGGGGGCCAGGTCCAGATGGACGCGAATTTTACTCATGCGCAGGTCATAGTCGCGGAGGGCCAATGTATCTTCAATCGCGGAGTTCAGGCGGACGGGAATGCGTTCGGGCTTATGCTGACGCGCGAAACTGAGCAGGTTTTGTACGATCCGGTGAGTACGCTGGGCCTGTTTATAAATTTTTTCTGTGTAGCCGAGGGCCAATGGGCCCACCTGGCCGCTTGAGGTCAGCAACTGGCTGTAGCCGAGGATTGCCGTAAGCGGATTATTCAGTTCGTGGGCCACGCCAGAGATCAGTTGGCCGACAGCAGCAAGCTTTTCGCTGTGCAGCAATTGTTCCTGCGTGCGCCGCAAGTTCTCATAGGCTTGCCGCGTTTCCTCGTACAACATGGTGCGCTCGACCGCGCTGGCTATTTGTCCAGCGACAGCGATCAATAGGCTGATATCCGCGCTGGAAAATTCGCGAACGGCCCGGCTACCGACGGTGAGGCCGCCGATGATCTTGTCCTTCGACCACAAGAGAACCAGATAGGCCGATTCGATGCCTTCCTTCAACTGCACTTCCCTGGCAACCGACGGGAGGGGTAATCCCTGGACGGAAAGAAAAGTAGCACGCACGGAGCGAAGTTGCGCCAGAAGTTCCTGAGGCACAGTGACGACGGGAAAATTGCGGGCGAATTCGGAGCGATGGCCGATGGAAGAAACGCGCCGGAGGGTGGTTCCATCGGCATCGAACAGGTACAACGCAGCCGCGTCCAGCGTGAACAGCTCCAGAATCTGCCGAAGGCTGCGGTGGATGGAATCCTGAAAATCGAGAGTTGAGACCAGCGTCTCGGCAAGAGAATTGAGGACCACCAGTTCGCGGTTTCTGCGGCGAATTTCGTGCTCGGCGTGGCGGCGCTCGGTGACGTCGAGTAGAAAGCCCTGATAGGCGGTAACCACTCCCGAAGCGTCACGAACCGCCGTGGAAGATTCGCTAACGGTGCGAATATCACCGTCCTTGCGGCGAATTTCATATTCGTAGTCGTTCACCGCACCATGTTCGTGCAGGAGTTTTTTCAAACGCTCGCGGTCCTGCGGACTCACATAGAGCGATTGAGAGATATCGATCTGCATTAATTCATCGCGATTTTCGTAACCCGTCATCCGCATGAGAGCGTCATTGAAATCCAGGAAGCGTCCTTGCAAGGTGGCGATGAAGACACCTTCTTGCACGCTGGCAACCAGTGCGCGGTACTTCTCTTCGGCTTTTTTGCGCTCGGTAATGTCTTTCAGAACATGGATCGTGCCCAGTTTGTGACCACCAGGATCGGTGAAGGTAGAGGTTGATGCCAGGAAATGGCCCTGGAGCCAGGGGTCCGGGGAGTCGGCATCGCCGGCAATACCTTCGCAATAAGGGCAGACGTTGAACGGAACATCGCGCGTGTTGAAAAGGTCGTTCACGGAGCGCCCGATCAAGCTGGGATTTTCCCGGCCCAGTAGATTGGAAAGGCGAAGATTTCCACGGACGATACGCCCCTGAGGATCATGAACGAGGATAGGATCGCCGATAGAATCGAACGTGTAAGCCCACTGTTGTTGCACAGTCTTAACGCGATCGAAAAGACTTACGTTTTCCACCATGGTGCCGAGGAAATTGGCGACGTTTACGAGGTAGCCGATTTCATCCTCATGGAACCGCTTGCTGGAGGTTGCGCCAATCTTCAGCATACCGACCGGGCCTTCTTGCCCGCGGAGCGGAATAGTAATCAGTTGGGTGATGCCTGCTTCGGCCATGCTGCGGCGTATTTTCGGGTCTTTTTCCGTTTCAAAACGGCAGATGCGGTATGGTTCCTGAGAGACTTCGGGATTCCAGGTCCCGGAAAGAACGTAATGTTTCAAGTAGCTATCGGAAAAGCCGACGGAAGCGCACACGACAAATTCTTTTACGTCGCCTTTCCCCTCGAGCAGGCGAATCATTCCGTGACTGGCATTCACGCTGCCAACAATCTGGCCGAGAACCTTTTGAAGCAATTCCGTCAGCGACACGGACTGGCTGCTGGAAGCAGTCAGCATCGTGAATTGCTGCATTTTTTCGCTGATTTCCCTGGAGCGCATGCGGGCATTTTCCAGCAGCAGAACGATCATGCCGATACCAAGACTGGCATTGAGAAAATGGTCGAAGGCAAACCGCAGGAGATGGATTTCTTCTTGCGTCCAAAGGGGCCGGTCCATGTTGTTCAGCGCAAGAAGCGCAAACGAACCAGCGAGAAGCTTTGTTCCATGCCCGGAATCGCGGCGTGCAGAGCGCAAGAGCAGCAGACCCGATGCGAGGCAGATGATACTTTTCAGGATGGCGGTTTCCCACCGGGTTTCTATCCAGTCTGAAGCTCGACTCTCATAGTAGCTGGTCACCAAACCAAGAGTGCCCGCAAGCCAGATGGTTGGCCAATAGTAGCGTGTTGGGCCGGCAACGAGCTGGAGGATGGAAGCCAGAAAGAAGACATAAGCGGCCATACTGGCCCCGTCGATCAATGTGGGTAGCAGAGGGACGTGAGCGAAATAAACGACTAATTCACTCGAAGAGGATACGGTCAGCGACAATCCAACCAAACAACCACAACCGGTAGAAAGCGGCGGAATTATCTTTCTGTAAATGGATGAACAAGACCAGCAGGGTCAGGCACGCAGTGGCTTCAAAAAACGCGACTCCCTGTAGGCCTTGATTCAGAACCACGGCCATGCCTCCCGGCATAATTCGAGGATTGGAAACTAAGGAAAAGAGGGTTCCGACAGGCAAGACACCTAGGACCCCTCACCTTCAGTGACGCTAACACGCTATTTTCTGACTGGGCAAGGCCTCACAAATGCTGGTGTGACGTCCTCTATAATAGTGCTTGGGAGAACTACACCGTGGACCTAGGCAACATACTGGTAGTGGATGACGAAGAAGCCATCCGAGAAGTTGTTTCGACCATGCTGGAGTCCCGCGGCTATCAGTGCACTTCGGTAAGCAATGGACGCGCGGCACAGGAATGCGTCAAGAAGCAGACGCCAGACCTGGTGTTGAGCGACATGATCATGCCAGAGATGGATGGCATTAAGTTGCTGGACTGGCTGCGCCAGTACGACGCGGATATTCCCGTCATCATGGTTACGGCAATCCATGATATTTCCACGGCCCTGGAGGCCATTCGCCGCGGTGCCTACGATTACATCCTGAAGCCCTTCGAGAAAGACCAGTTATTCCATGGTGTGAAGCGCGCCTTGGATTGGCGCCAGGTTGTACGGGATAACAAGAATTTTCAGCAGAACCTCGAGCAATTGGTGGAAACGCGTACGCTTCAATACCAGGAAGCGCTGGCGAAGCTGGAACAATCTTACGACGACACGCTGGAAGCGCTGGGAAGCGCCCTGGACTTAAAGGATGCGGAGACCGAAGGCCACTGTCAACGGGTGACGGCGTTCACCATCTCGATCGCAAAAGCTGTGCCTGTGCCGTTGGATTACCTTCCGGTACTGGCGCGGGCGGCGTTTTTGCACGATATTGGCAAGATGGCCATTCCCGACAAGATTTTGCGCAAACCCGGCCCACTGGATAACGATGAGAAGACTATCATGCGGACGCATTGCGATATTGGGTATCAGATGCTGACGCGCATTCCCTTTTTGCGCGATGCCGCGGAAATCGTACTGGCGCACCAGGAATTTTACGACGGCAGCGGTTATCCCCGGGGTTTGCGCGGAGACCAGATTCCACTAGGCGCGCGCATATTCTCGATTGCGGATGCGCTGGACGCCATGATCAGCGATCGACCGTACCGCAAAGCGCTGCCGATGTCTCACGCGCGCGAAGAGATCAAAAGGTGCGCGGGAACGCAGTTCGACGCTAAAGTTGTGGACGTTTTCATGTCGATCCCGGAAGAACATTGGATCGAGTTGCGAGAAAATCTCGGCTCGCCGTTTCGTCTGACGCATTTGAAGAATTTGTGAACACGGCGCGCGCCGTGATATCGTACGGGCAGTTACATATGGCACTCGTTCCCATTAAGACGGCTTCGAGAACTGGCTGCTGCGATTGCGTTTGCGGTTGCTATGAACTGGCAAGCTTGCGCGACGATGACACCGGCAAAGGCTATTGTCCGGCATGTGGCAAAGACCATCTCGACAGGAATGCTGGCGTGGGCATCCCCACACCCGCCCCGGTGAAGGTCGATGCAAATTCGCCATCGAGCCATCCTTTGCAGCCGCTTCTGCCCTCCGCAGACCCGCCGGCCAGGCTTCGCTAATGCCGAGCCTTCAGGCCATGCGGTCAATATATGTAAATTACCTGCAAATTTTGTAACTTTTCTCCTCCTAAATCATCCATTATCAATATTGAGTGGTAGACTGACTGAATCGAAAAACGTCGAGGGTGCTGTTTTGCCGCGTTTAGCGAACGCGGGTCCTGCCGCACTTGCCCTGTTGCGCGGGTAGAGTAGTTCAAAAAACTTGGAGGATCCGATGAAGTTGAGAACCCTTTTTCTATGGGCCGCTACAGGAACGCTCGTTTGCCTGCTTCTGGGGAGTTCGGCAAGGGCACAGACTTCCAGCGTGGTCGGGACGATTAGCGACCCGTCCGGGGCAGTTGTCGAAGGAACTAAAGTAACTGCCACAAATACACAGACGGGCGCCGTTCGCGACGTTGTTTCCAATGAGACTGGTCTGTACCGGATTACGACTTTGGTGCCAGGCGTCTATACATTGACCGTCGAGAAAGATGGTTTTAAGACCTCTAAGATCGAAAACCTCATACTAACGGTCAACCAGACTTCAACGATTGATGTTGCACTTGAGATTGGTGCTGTGACCACTACTACTGAAGTGAATGGAGCTGAGTTGCCCCCTGTCGAACTGGAGAACGGACAGCTCAGCAATCTGGTGAACTCCAAAACTATTTCTGAGCTGCCGCTTCTGACTCGCGACCCTTATTCCCTGGTATTGCTGAGTCCTGGAGTGGTCCAGAGCAATAGTGGACTGGGCGGCTTCTCAGTGAATGGTACGAGCGAGCGCAGCAACAACTTTGTGCTTGATGGGGTGGACAACAACGATACCGAGGTGCCAGGAATCCCGGGCGGGCTGAATTCGCTGAATCCGGACTCGACGCAGGAATTTCGCGTCATTACGAATAATTTTGCGCCAGAATACGGACGCAATAACGGAGCCGTGGTCGAAGTCATCACCAAGAGCGGAACAAATCAGCTTCATGGCTCCGCGTATTGGTTCGGCCGCTATAACGCTCTGGGAGCACGCGACTTTTTCAATCCCGGCGTGGATGGCCCGCAAAATCCGTATGTACGAAATGACTTCGGCGGTTCCGCGGGCGGAAAGATCATTCCTGACAAACTGTTCTGGTTTGGAAACTATGAAGGGCAGCGCTTCGTAACTACCATTACGAATCGAAGCGTCGTACCAACGGCAGATTTCCGAACCGGAAAGTTTACCTCGTTAGGCCAGCCCATCGATGTCAGCACCGCAGATAGCACAAATAATGCACTCGGCCTCCCCCTGGATTCGACAATCCAGAACATTTTTGCCCTTTATCCATTGCCGAACGGCGCGGACGTTATCCCTGGAGTAGCGGGTTCGTTATTCTATCCAAGCGCTTCCCGCTCGCAGACCGATGATTTCACGATCAAGGTCGACTACAACTTGAGCAAGAAGCATGTATTCTCCGTCCGGTACGCATACAATCGAAATACAGACCCGAATTCCTTCCACGACGATTTTTTGCCGGGCGGATTGGGAGCGACCGGCACCTACCAACGCACGCAGAACGCAGCGATATCCCTGACCTCGACATTGACAGACAGACTCATCAATGAATTTCGGTTCGGAGCCAACCGGACAAATCTGCAGTTTACTTGCACCGGCTCGAGCACGTTCGACAGTTTCGGACTTGTGGACTCGTTTGGCGTGGGGGCCGACTACAGCTTGCCGGGGATGAGCGGATTTGGTTGCTTCCCCTTGGGAGACTCCAACGGCCAGGCTCGATTCACCGGCACGTACCAAACGCTCGACAACATGACTTACAGTAAGGGCCGTCATCTACTTAAATGGGGCGGCGAATTCCGTGACACGTATTCAAACTCTTTTGACAATTTCAGCACCCGCGGCTTCCTGGACTTCGCCGCTTTCCAGAATTTTGGAGTTGAAACCTTACAGAATCTTCCCGCGAATTCGCCGCTATTGGATGAGCAAAATATCGGCGTCCTGACCAACGTGGAAAATGCGGTCTCTGCCCTTCTCGGTTTTGTAGACTTTCAACAGCAAAACCAGTATTTCAACAAAAACCAGGAACGGATCTCCACGGACCTCCGGGGCTTTCGCCAGCGTGAATGGGGCGGATTCATCCAGGATACGTTCAAGCTCCGATCGAACTTAACGCTGACCTACGGCTTGCGTTACGAGTATTTTGGCGTTCCCTATGAGGTAAATAACAACCTCTCCAATTTTTTTGGGGATGCAAGTGCAAGCGCTGAATCTTTCACGTTCTCCATCGTCGGCCCGGGTGCAGCCCGCAATTTGTATAACAATCAATACAACAATTTTGAGCCTCGTGTGGGTTTTGCGTGGGATCCATTCAAGAACGGCAAGACATCGGTACGCGGTGGCTACGGGATCTTCCACGATCGCGTATTTGGCAATCTAGTCGGAAACGCTCGAGGCAATCCACCCTTCACACAGAGCTTTTCAGCGTTTCCGCTTGTTGGCCTATCGGATGTCACTACCCCCACGAACTTGACGACTTCTGCAACGATCCCCGACGGCGCAGTCTTATTCGCTGACCTGTTTGACCCTAATTTCAGGACGCCTTACAGCCAAAACTGGAATATTGGGATTCAGCATCAGATCACAAGTACCTTGAGCCTGGAAGTAAATTACGTGGGCGTGAAGGGCACTCGGCTGTTCCGTGAAGTAGACGCAAATCCTCCGCAGCCCGACCTGGTAAGCCAATCTCCTGGCTTTTGCGTCCCCGGTAATCCGGATAACCACGGATTTGGCCCATTTGGTCCACCGACACACCGGGTTTTGATCAGTGCTCTACTGGTACTTTGACGTTTGGCAATCTGTGGTTGGGTGCAGGTGACGCAATACCATTTAACGCCGTAAACAACAATGCCTTCAGTGGTGGCGCCAGTGGCACTGGTTCGGTAATGAACAAGTCCATCGGCAATTCAATTTACAATGGGTTGCAAGTGAACCTGGTCAAGCGTTTTGGACACGGCATACAGTTTCAGGGCGCATACACTTACTCGCATGCAATCAGCAACGTCAACGATCCATTAAACGCCGCCGCAGGAAATCGCAGCTTCCCGCGCAACTCGTTCAATTTGCAGGCAGAACGCGGAAACTCCGATTTCGACGTTCGGCATCGCGGAGTGGTCAACTTCATCTATGAACCGAACATTGGCCGCGGACACGACCACCTGAGCAACGGGATCCTTGGCCGCATCCTGGAAGGATGGTCCATCAACGGGTTAGTTCAGGCGCAGACCGGCCATCCCTATGACATTTTCGGTAACCAGGACAGCAACCACACAGGGCTCTCTGCCCGAGGAACGTACCTCGGCGGCGGGGCTCAGCCTGCCGGCACCGACAAGACCTTCACAGGCCCTGCCAGCAGCGCTTTTGAAATCACTCCGTTCGACGTTCAGCCAAACATCGGAAAAAATGCGTGGTACGGCCCGAACTACGTCAACGTTGATACAGCGGTGTTGAAAAACACCAGCGTGACGGAACGCACGAAACTCCAGTTGCGAATTGAAGTGTTCAACCTCTTCAATCACGCGCAGTTTTCACAACCGGACAATCTGCTTCAGGACAACACGTTCGGTCAGTCGCTATCCACGATTACCCGTCCCGATGGCACGACGAGCGCGCGCCAAATTCAGGTTGCACTGAAATTTCTGTTCTAGCCTAGTTCTACCAGAGGTTAACAAGTGAAACGCCCCCGAGAGTACCTTGGGGGCGTTTTCCGCTTCGGCGTGACCGCGTTTCGGGATTATTTCCCGAGGAATAGAAGAGCGAGCAGGAATAACCAGAGGGCATCCATGAAATGCCAGTAATACGAAGTGACTTCGGCGGCCACGGAACGCGTGACCTGGGCGACATCGAAATTGCGCCCGGCTACATAGAGTAACGCAACCACGCCACCGATCAGGTGCAGTGCGTGGGCTCCTGTAAAAATATAGAAGAAGCTGCTGGCGGGATTGGTGGCCAGATAGATACCTTGGCCATTCAACTGGCGCCAGGCAGCGACTTGACCGATGAGAAAAAGGACCCCGAGGGCTGTAGTAATCAGCCAGAACTTCTTAAAGCCGGTGGAATTTGCTCGTGCGAGCTTCTTGCGCGCCACTTCCAGCGTGGCACTGCTCAGCAACAGGACGGCCGTGTTGAACCACAATAGCGGAGGAACATGAACCGCGACCCAATCTCCACTGGTTCCCTTGCGCACCAGAAATGCGCTCGCCAGGGCCATGAAGAACATGAGGATCGAAACAATGCCAATGGCGATGCCGGTGTAATAGCGGTTCGGAGAAGGCTGGCGCTTATTGCGGCCAGGCTTGCCGTCACCATCCCTTCCACCATCACCACCTGCCGGCGGCGGATTCCCTCCTCCGCCGCCACTTGCCGTTTCGATGATCAGCTCAATGTCTTTTGTGGGTGTAACACTCGGCATATTCTCTCTCTTCTAATTTCTCAAAGGACTCTTTGGACCAGCAACTCGGGCGAGAGGTGCTGCGGCAGAAAATCCCGGGCAAAGCCTGCGTGGAATTCGTAGGCCCCGCGATATACAACGGGTGCAATCGAACCAAAGTTATCTTCGGGCGCGGGAGAAGCAATACTCCATTCGACTGTTGTAGCTTGCCAAGGGTTACTCACTTCAATTTTCCTGTTACGGCCGCGCAGGAACAGTGTGCCGAAAAAATTGAAGACGAACAGGATTTGCGCGGCCACTGTGGCGATCGTGGCAATCGTAACAAATGTGCGGAACGAAGAGCCGACAGAGGCCAGCGCGATGCGTTGCGCCTCCAGCAGCATGCGGGATTGCGTGAGCAGTCCCAACCAGTGGAGGGGCATGAAAATCGCGTAGACGCCTGCAAACGTTGCCCAGAAATGGATCTTCCCCAGAGTTTCATTCAACCGGCAACCAAACATTTTTGGAAACCAGAAGAATAGAGCACCGAGAATGGCGAAGGTGGCGGCTACGCCCATGACCAGATGGAAATGGCCTATGACGAAATCTTCGCTGACGGCGGCCTGTCTGAGTTCATGCCGGGCAAGGAAAATTCCCGAGAGCCCGCCGGCAACGAACAACGAAATAAAGCCAATCGCAAACAACATGGCGGTCGTCAGTTGGAAACGCGCATCCCATAGCGTGCCAAACCAACTGGCCAGCAACAGCGCCGCGGGGATGCCAAGCGAGGACGCGAGCACGGAGAACACGAGCGGGGAGTAGGGATTCATGCCGGTGGCGAACATGTGATAGCCCCAGACACAGAAGCCAACTACGCCGACGCCGCAGAGCGCAAGAACCACCAACCGTTCTTTCCAAACCGGCCGGCGTGAAAATGTAGAAACCAGGTGAGTGGTGATTCCGAAACACGGCAGCATGGCCACGTAAACTTCCGCCTGCGCGAAATACCAGAACAGCCGTTGCCAAAGTATGGGAAGACTTCCCTGACGAACAAGATTCTGTGGCTGCCCGGCAAGAAATGAAACAGCGGAGAAAAAATTGGAGCCGAACAATCGATCGGAGAGCACCGCGCTGCTGCCTGCCAGCAGGACGCTGAAGATCAACATACTCAGGATTGCGTTAATGAACCACGCCCAAACTGTGGCGGGCAAGCGGGGAAGAGTCATGCCCTCTGTGCGCAGATCGATAACGGTGGTGGTGAAGTTGAGCGCGCTTAGCAGTGCGGCCAGCGAAAATATGGAAGCGCTGACGAGCCACAGATTGATGCCAGAGCTTAATTGGAGGAAAAAAGAGACTGGTCATGCCGAGCAACGAGGCAAAAGTCAGCCAAAAGGAGAGACGATTGAGCGAAGGAAAGGCCATTTCGCGGGCGCCGATCTGCAGAGGCAGTAGATAGTTGCCAAAACCCAGTTGCGGCGCGGCAGTCAGTACAAAAAAGACCATCAGCGAGCCATGCAGCAGACGCATGGCAGCGTAGCGCTCCGGGGTAGGGCTAAAGCTGCTGAGAAACGGGATGGCGGTGGTAGGCCAGGAGGCGTGGACGCGCAGAAGCGTCGAGAGGATCATACCGACCAGCACGCTGCCGAGGGCTAACCAGAGGTATTGCAGGCCGATGGTCTTGTGGTGCGCGGAAAACACTACGCGGGAGAAAAACCCCGGCGTAGCATTTTCTGGCAAATTGGCGCCATCGTCGTAAGTGACCATTTTAGAAGTAGTTCCGCCCCAAGCGGCACCCTAAACCAAATGGTATCTTACCGTCTGTGAAAGAAATTGCAACAAACGCGGGTATGCTGGCAGCGAGTGCAGTGAAGAAGGGGGCGAACCATGGCTCACGAAGGAAAACTTGATCCAGCAGCGATGTGGAACGAACGATTTGGCAGGCCGGAGCCGGTTTATGGTGAAGAGCCAAACTGCTATTTGCGTGAACAAGCCGTGCGACGGTTGACGCTGGACAAGAAGGTGCTCGTGCCGGGTGATGGCTACGGCCGTAATGGTCTGTGGCTTGCCAGGCAGGGCCTCGAAGTGACGACAGTCGACGTTTCGCCCGTTGGTGTGGAACGTTCTCGAAAAACGGCCGCGGCCGCCGGGATTTCGGCGACCATTCTGCTGGCTAACCTTACCTCCTGGGAATGGCCGGTATCGGAATTCGATGCGGTGGCTACGATCTTTTTGCATTTGCTTTCCGATGAGAGGCCCAGGATTCATACGCACATGCTGGAAGCGCTGAAGCCGGGCGGGATCATCATCCTCGAAGCATTCTCGCCTGCACAATTGGCGTTCACTTCGGGCGGGCCAAAGCAGGTAGACATGCTCTATACCTCAGAAATCTTGCGGCTGGATTTTAAGGATGCAGAAGTCGTAGAGCTGACTGAATCGGTAGTGGACCTGGAAGAAGGCAGAATGCATAGCGGAAAGGGTGCGGTCGTTCGAGGCGTGTTCCGGAAAAAGTAAAATGCGGATTAACTATTGAAATTGTTTCTGGAAATTGGCGAATTGCTCGCGCAGTGTCTCCAGTTCCCTTCGCAGTGCGTCAACTTCCACTTCGAGTTGGGCAACGCGTTCTGCATCAACAGATTGCTTCGCGAGCGCCGATCCATCCGCGCCACGGTCGGATTCCGTGTGCGCAGTGGGGAGCTCATCGCCTGCAAACAGATGCATATAGCGCGATTCTTTAGTCCCAGGTTGGCGTGGGAGCACCTTGACCAGAGGAGGATCGCGGCGCATCAAGAGATTCAACGCAGAATGAACGGCTTCCAGATCTTCAAACGGGTACATCCGTTCCGCGCGAGTGCGCAGTTCACCGGGGGTTTGGGGACCACGCAGCAGCAAAACGCAGAGCACGGCAACTTCGTGGCGGTGAAAATTGTAAAGCTCGTTGATGCGATGCTCATATTTAGCGACGCGTGAATCGCTACTTGCAGCTCGCACCAGGGCCTGGTCAGACAGCGAGCGCAGGGCATTGCGCAAAGCCGCCTCATCGAGCGACATCACCGGCTCACGATTCGATTTCTGGTTGCAGGCGTTCATCAGCGCGTTCAGCGAGAGTGGATAATACTCCGGCGTGGTAATTTCCTTCTCGATGAGGCAACCAAGCGCGCGAATTTCAGCTTCGGAAAATTGCAGGGCCATGAAGAAATGATAGCAGTAGATTCGGGCCGGATGAAGGTGGGTACGTCCTGAAAAATGGCGGTGTGACTCGCATTCGGGCTTCGTCTCGTTTATACTTGTAAAGTTCTGAAACGCGGTCGTGGCGGAACTGGCAGACGCACCAGCTTGAGGGGCTGGCGGTAGCAATACCGTGGTGGTTCGAATCCACTCGGCCGCACCATTCCTAATTACAATTCCAGGCAAATTCAAGACGGGGCATGTTCGCAGAATGTGCGGACATGGGGCGCAGTGTGCGCTGCCTCCTGGCAGACGCGCAATAAACTCGAAGGGCGAGATCTGTCCCAGGCTTGTCCAAATTAGGTTTTCAAGGAAGGGCGGAAAGACCTGTTACTTTAAGTTGGGTTCCGTGACAAGAACCAACGCTAAGGACAGGAGATTCCGCCGTGAACCGAGTATGCAGCATATTTTCTCAGTTATTGCAGTTCTTTCCCCGTCTGGAATTTGAACAGGCTGTTCGAGAGACCCGCGCCGAGCGTCATGCTCGCGGATTTACCTGCTGGGACCAATTCGTTGCGATGCTGTTTTGCCAGTTGGGGCAAGCCCGTTCGTTGCGTGAGATTTGCGGCGGCCTCGCGGGTTGTGAAGGCAAGTTGAAGCATCTCGGCGTTCCTCAGGCGCCCAACAAGTCCACGCTCGCCTATGCCAATGAGCACCGACCCTGGCAGTTGTATCAGAAGGTCTTCGGTATTTTGTTTGCTCGTTGTCAGCAGGCGGCGGGCACGCGACACGGTTTCCGTTTTCGCAATCCACTGCTGAGCATCGACGGCACCATCATCGAACTCTGCGCCACCATGTTTGATTGGGCAAAATACCAGCAAACCAAGGGCGCGGCGAAGCTGCACTTGGTTTTGGACCACGATGGACATCTGCCGTGCTATGCGGTCATCACCGAAGGAAAAGCCTCGGAGGTGAAAGTAGCGCGTGAATTTCAGTTTGCTCCAGGCACGATCTTGGTCTTTGACCGCGGCTATGTGGACTACCAGTGGTATCAACCGCTAACCGATAGCGGCGTGTTCTTCGTGACTCGCCTGCGCCACGACGCGCACTACCGTGTTCTTGAACAATGCCCTATTCCGAGAAATCGCCACATCCTTAAAGATGAAATCATATCTCTGGGCAGCCACCACTACCGGCAAGCGGCGCGATTCCGTCGTGTCGAAGTTTGGATTGAGGAACGTCAGGAAGTCCTGGTACTGCTGAGCAACCACTTGAGCTTTGGCTCCAGCACCATCGCGCAAATCTATCGAGAACGCTGGCGGATCGAAGTCTTCTTCCGCTATTTGAAGCAGAACCTACGCATCAAAACCTTCGTGGGCACCAGCGCCAACGCACTGCACATCCAAATTTGGACAGCACTGATCGCCATACTGCTGCTGAAATACTTGCAACTGCGGGCTCGCTACGGCTGGTCACTATCCAATCTAGTCGCGCTGCTGCGCCAACAACTCTTTGTTTACCGCGATTTGCACACCTGGCTGGATGAACCGTTCCAAGCCCCTCCGGCCTTGGACGGCCTGCATGACGGCCAGTTGATTCTGGAATTTAAACTGGCTCTTTAGGACAGCAGGCACCCAACCTGAACACAAATTAATGCTCTCTGCACAATACTGTCCCATTATAAGTGGAACAGATTCAATTGCGTGCGAGGATCGACGTCCTCGAAGTTGTCGGCCGCTTGCGAAAACCCTGATAAAAGCGGGGTTTTCTCGAAAAGAGTGATGCTTAAAATCTGTAGGATTTTGTAGAGACTCAAGTCCAGTTGGGACTGTTTTTTGACGATGGCCACGAGCACCTACACGGTGACGGCAACCCAGATTTGGGTCTTGACCGCGTTTTCCGAAGTGCCGAAGAAAGACTTGATATGAAGATGCTGCTTGATCCAGCGAAAAAACAACTCCACGTCCCAGCGAGCGCGGTACAAATCGGCAATGGTGAGTGCGGGGAGCTGGAAGTTGTTGGTCAGAAAAACCAGCCGCAGATCTTTCTCGGCGTCGAAATAATGGATGCGGCGCAGCGGATCGGGATACAGGCGCGAAGTTTTGGGGCCCGTGAGCTGAATGGTTTGATCCGACCGCAGTCCGGTGGAACGCAGGACCGGCCGCCAGTCGCGCCGCCAGAATTGGGTGTTCTGTTTGGCGCGCGTGATGAAGAAGGCGCAACTTTGTTTGAGCACGTACAGCCGAGCGAAGTCCAAATAGCCGCGGTCGAGCAGATAAAACGCGCCCGCTTCGGGTCGCAGTTGATCGAGAATGCGGACGTCGTGCACCGCGCCGCTGGTCACATAAACATTGGTCGGAATGCTGCCGCGCAGATCCAGCAGCGTGTGCACTTTGACCGCGCTTTTGTGACGGCGAAACTGCGCCCAGGGAAACAGCGACAAACACAAATCGATGGTCGTGGAATCGAGCGCATAAACGGTTTCGTCCAACTCCACCGCGAACGGTTCGTGGCGATACATCTGGCGCGCCTGAGCGATCAGCCCTCGCGCGAAATCGGCAAAGATGCGCCAGTGGAGCGTTTCGTTGGCGTGCGCCAAGGTGTTGCGCGAGATGCGTCCGCGAAACCCCATGTGATACAGCTTGGCCCGCTGCGAGCGCAAACAGGCCTCGATGTCGCGCAGGCTTTCGCGCCCGGTCAGCTGCGCAAAAGCCAAACACAGAAATTGGTCCCAGCAGGAAAAGCTCTGCACTTTGTAATCGCCGCAGTAGCGCGCCACGCAGCGACGGAATTCGGCCAAGGGAAGAAAATCCATCACCTGAGCAAACATCGTTCGGCCACTGTTCATGCACCACTCCCTTCGCTGCTTGCGAGCGGGAATAGAGTAGCCGTGAATTCAAATCGATTTCGCCCCTTTTCATGTCCAAATCCTGTATTCGCAGGCCCTTAGGGCCAGTTTCGGATTCAACGTTGGGACAGTATTGCTCTCTGCACTCAAAGTCCCAATCTTTTCAAGGTTCCTAACACCGCCGCCATCCTAATTTGGACAGCCCTGAGATTTATCCCGCCCCTTCGCAAAAAAAAACGGCCAGCTTCGTGAGCTGGCCGCTGCTGAAGATTAGTTACTTCGGACTCGAGATCTCAAAATTGAGTGACCGTTAAAGCGGTAGCAGAGCTGCCGCACTCCACAGGATTACGGTTTTGGCTGTGAAGCCGGAGGAGTCGTCTCCGGCGTGGATGATTGAGGAGCCGCAGGCTGAGGCGTGGGAGTAACCGGGGCCGATTTGGTGGCTGGCTTGGAGAACTTTTCCAGCACCGACCCGCCTTCACCAACAGAGCGATCCACGCGAACGGCCAAGGCTAGTGCGCATACCATAAACATGATGGCGCAAAACGTAGTCGCTTGAGAAAGAACGGAGGCGGCTCCACGCGGGCCGAAAGCCGTTTGGCTGCCTGCTCCGCCGAAGGCCCCGGCGAGATCGGCGGCTTTGCCGCTCTGCAACAGAACGACGATGATCAGCACGAGGCAGTTCAGGACAAAGAAAGCCGTGAGCAACGACCCCCACCAGCGAAATCCAATGACAATAATCCCAAAGCCTACCAGCAGGGAGATCGCCCATTTCAATCCAGACGGCATTTCATGCACCTCAAACGTTAAGTTGCGTTAGCCGGTCCGTAACCGGCGGAATTCCTCGAGTCAGCGAGGCCAATCTTTTACCAAACTTGCAAACGACTTCGGGTCCAGGCTTGCTCCACCCACGAGCGCGCCATCGAGTTCTTCCTGCGCCATCAACCCCTTGATGTTGTCGGGCTTGACGCTGCCGCCGTAGAGAATGCGCAAGGCGCAAGCATGACTGCTGGAGAACTGCGCCGCAGCGCAACTGCGCACGAACTTATGCACCGCCGCGGCGATTTCCGGAGTAGCTGTGCGGCCCGTACCAATAGCCCAGACCGGTTCGTAAGCTACTAGAATACGGGAGAACTCTTCGGGGGTCAACGCTCCGACGCTGCCCGTAAATTGCGCCTTACAGACATCATCGGTGCGATTGGCCTCGCGGTCGGCAAGCATCTCGCCGATGCAGACGATAGGGGTGAGGCCTGCGGCTAGCGCGGCTTTGGTCTTCTTGAAGACCGTTTCATTGGTTTCGCCGAAGAACTGGCGGCGCTCCGAGTGACCGATAATCGTGTACTTGCAACCCGCTTCCACCAGCATGCTGGTCGAGATCTGGCCGGTGAACGCGCCTTCTTTCTCCCAGAAAACGTCCTGGGCAGAAATGGCGATGTGGGTGCCCTTGGTGGCTTCCACGGCGACCGGAATGTCGATGAACGGAGGAGCGATCACGATTTCGCAATCGTGGATGCCAGCCACCAGCGGATTGAACCCAGCGAAGAATGCACGCGTGTCCGACTGAGTCTTGTACATCTTCCAATTGCCCGCGATGACGCGGCGACGCTTTGAGGTGCTCATTTGTTGGTAAGGGCCTCCACGCCCGGTAACTTTGTGCCACCTAGAAATTCGAGCGAGGCTCCACCACCAGTGGAGATATGCGAAATCTGCTTGGCAACTCCGGATTGATGAACGGCGGCGACGGAATCGCCGCCACCAACGATCGAAGTAGCACCTGCGGTCGTAGCTGCGGCAACGGCTTTAGCAATTTCCAGCGTACCTCTAGCAAATGAGGGCATCTCGAACACGCCCATCGGGCCATTCCAGACAATGGTTTTTGCCTTGGCGATCTCGGCGCTGTAGGCCGCCACTGTTTTCGGACCAATATCCAGACCCATCTGATCGTCTGGAGTCGCGGTTACATCAACCGTCTTCGCGGGCGCATCCGCCTTGAACTCCGGCGCGATCACGTGATCGAGCGGCAGGAGCAGCTTAAAATTTTTCTGCTTGGCTTCGGCCAACAGGTTCTTTGCCAAATCGATCTTGTCGGCTTCCACCAGCGATTTACCGATCGACAGACCCTGCGCCTTCAAAAAGGTGTAGGCCATGCCACCACCGATGAGCATAGAGTCGGCAATCTTCATCAGGTTTTCGACTACTTCAATCTTGTCGCTGACCTTTGCGCCACCCAAAATCGCCACAAACGGGCGAGCAGGATTCGTAATTGCTTTGCCGATATACGCCAATTCTTTTTCCATGAGCAGTCCGGCAGCGGATTGCTTCACAAAACGCGTGATCCCCACAACCGAGGCGTGAGCGCGATGAGCGGAACCGAACGCGTCGCAGACAAACACTCCATCACAAAGCGCGGCAAGTTGTTTAGAAAACGTTTCATCGTTCTTTTCTTCTTCGGGATGGAAGCGTACATTTTCCAGCACCAACACATCGCCATCTTTCAGTGCCTTGCTCTTGGCTTCCGCTTCCGGGCCGACACAATCAGAGGCAAACGCAACGGGCTTGCCGAGCAATTCTTCCAGCTTTTTGGCAGCGGGCTTCAAAGAATACTTTGGATCCGGGCCGCCCTTGGGACGCCCCAGGTGGGAGGCCAGCACCAGTCGGCCGCCCTTTTCGATCGCCAGTTTCAGCGTGGGCAGCGTTTCCCGTATTCGGGTATCGTCAGTGACCACGCCGTCCTTCATCGGCACGTTGAAATCAACACGAATGAATACACGCTTACCGCGGAGATCGAGATCTTGAATCGTAAGTTTGGTCATGGTGAGTCTGCCTTAAGGATCAATTTTCGATTCGTAACAAAGAGTGATGGTTCTTGCAGCGCAAAATCGGTAAAAAGAGTTCGGAGCGCCAAGCCAACAGCGGGGAGGCTTGCCTCATCCTCGACAGATGCACTCCGCAAATTCCGCGTGTGGTTCGGACAGATAAAAGGAGGAGGCGCGCTTGCTCAAAGCACGCCTCCGACCCGTTAGAACTTCGACGCCATCAACTTGAGCAGGTCGCGTACACGGCAGGAATAGCCCCACTCATTGTCGTACCAGGAGAGGACCTTTATGCATTTGTCGCCAACAACCTTGGTGTAGCCAGCGTCCACGATTGACGAATTCGAATTGCCCTTAAAATCGCAGGATACCAACTCTTCTTCGGTGTAGCCAAGGATTCCCTTCAGCGGACCTTCTGCGGCGGCTTTCAGGGCGGCGTTAACGCTCGCTACCGTGGCTGGCTTCTCGACGAACACGGTCACGTCGACCACGCTGACATTCGGCGTAGGTACGCGCATGGAGTAGCCGTCAAGTTTGCCATCGAGTTCGGGGATGACGAGTTTCAAAGCCTTTGCGGCGCCAGTGGTGCTGGGAATCATGTTCAAGGCCGCTGCGCGCGCACGCCGCAAATCCTTGTGCGGCAAGTCGAGCAATTTCTGGTCGTTTGTGTAGGAGTGGATCGTGGTCATCGTGCCGCTGATGATTTTGAAGGTGTCATTTAGCACTTTTGCTACAGGCGCCAGACAGTTGGTGGTGCAAGAGGCATTTGAAACCACATGATGCTTGGCCGGATCGTAGGTCTTATCGTTCACGCCAAGCACGAACGTGGCGTCTGGATCAGTAGCAGGAGCGGAGATAATGACCTTCTTCACGGAACCGCGGATGTGCTTGCGGGCGTCGGCACCCTTGGTAAACAGCCCGGTGGACTCGATAACGATATCGGCGCCCACGCTGGCCCAGTCGATTTCCGCTGGATCCTTGGTCTTGAAAACCTTGATGGGCTTCCCTTCGATGCTGATGGTGTCTTCGGTGTGCGTGATGTTGTGCGGCAGATTGCCGAGAACCGAATCGTACTTCAGGAGGTGCGCGAGGGTCTTGGAATCCGTGATGTCGTTGACGGCAACGAACTGAATATCCTTATCGTCAAGCGCTGTGCGCACAATGTTGCGACCGATTCGGCCGAAGCCGTTGATACCAACCTTGATAGGCATTACTTCCTCCGGTGAGGGATTGTAGGATAGCGGCGAAGAGCAAGCGTGGAAGCCGCCGTGAGTAGAACTAAAAATGCTAGGTGTAGTGTAAAGAAAAGTCAACGAAAGACGTTGTGCCGTGGGTCACATCGCTCTGAAATCGCCGCTGCAGCGTGCTAGATTGGCGAAATCGCCCTCGAACGAGCGTTCGAATTGGAACACTTATCGCTTATTGCTGCCCAGCAGCGACCCAAGAACTCCACGAATAATTTGCCGGCCCACAGAACTACCCATGGCGCGCGCTGCGCTCTTGGCCATGACGTCGACAATGTTGTCGCCACGTCGTCCGCCGCTTGACGAGCCACTCATCCCGGGAATGTTTTCGTACCACGGCGGAGACGACGGCGCTCCCGGTGCATTCGTACCGCCGACCGGCGAAGCAGGCAGCGGATGTCCCGCACGGCTTTTCAACATTTCAAACGCCGATTCGCGGTCGACTGCCGCTTCGTAAACACCCGCGACAATCGATTTCTGAATCAATTGCTTGCGCTGATCCGGAGTGATGGGGCCGATCTGGCTGTGCGGCGGACAAACCAGCGCCCGCTGCACAATGTCGGGCGTTCCCGAATCATCCAGAAAAGACACTAACGCCTCGCCAACCGCCAACTGGGTGATCACTTCCTGAATATTCAATTTCGGATTTGTGCGGAACGTGTCTGCCGCGGCGCGAACCGCCTTTTGATCTCCAGGAGTGAACGCACGCAAGGCGTGCTGCACGCGGTTCCCCAACTGCCCCAGCACGGTTTCCGGAAGATCCAGCGGATTCTGAGTCACGAAATATACGCCGACTCCTTTCGAGCGGATGAGGCGAACCACCTGCACGACCTTATCCTCAATGATCTTCGGCAAATCAGAAAAAAGCAGATGTGCTTCATCGAAGAAGAAAACCAGTTTTGGTTTATCCGGATCGCCAACCTCCGGTAGCCGGTCGAAAAGCGCCGTCAGTAGCCACAACAGAAAAGTGGCGTAGAGTTTTGGAGATTGAATCAGTTTGTCGGCAGCGAGGAGATTGATCATGCCGTGACCATTCGAATCGGTTTGCATCAGGTCATCCAGATTCAGAGCAGGCTCGCCAAAGAACTTGTCCCCACCCTGCTGTTGGATGGCCAAAATGCCGCGTTGAATCGCTCCGATACTTGCCGCAGAAATATTGCCGTACTGCGTTTGAAACTGCTTGGCGTTTTCACCGACATACTGAAGCATGGACTGAAAATCCTTACTGTCCAACAAAAGCAAACCGTTATCGTCGGCAATTTTGAAGACCAGGGCCAGCACGCTTTCCTGCACGTCGTTCAAGTTCAACAGACGCGCCATCAAGAGCGGGCCCATCTCTGAAATCGTCACCCGCACAGGATGTCCTTGTTCCCCGAAAACGTCCCAGCAGGTTGTGGGGCATCCCGAAAACGTAAAGTCGGTCAATTTCAACTTCTTAACACGCTCCGCAATTTTGGGATTTTCCGTCCCCGCCTGGCTGATCCCAGAAAGATCGCCCTTCACATCCGCAGCAAATACAGGCACACCGATGCGACTGAACGCTTCCGCCATCACCTGCAGAGTTACGGTTTTCCCGGTGCCCGTGGCGCCGGCTACCAATCCATGACGATTGGCCATGCGCGGCAACAAATATAACGGGTCAGTGCTTTGAGCAATCAGAAGCGGGTCAGCCATGAGAGTAATGCTCCGATAAAAGAAAGTAAGTGCATGCGAACCGGGCGGCGGGCGATTTTCGCAATGACGAAAAGTCGTCTCTTTGCGAGAACGATTGTACCCATTTTTTGCGCGCGGGAGAAAGAGCCGAAATCTCTCCAGGCAGCGGGCTACTGGGGGAATTGTTTGATGGCGGAAACTTTGTCGGTGGTGAAGCGAACGAAGATGGTCTTATCGGGAGGATGGCCGTAGATCCAGTCTTCGGTGTCATTGCCGTTCGTATCCCGCTCGCGAACTTTACGATCGGGTTTGCCCATAGCGGCAACCACCTCGTCGCGGTCCATTCCAATGATGGCGCGCCTTTCGGTGATTGCCTTTTTCGTGGCGGGCGGCAGCGTGTCGATCCAATGAACGGAAGCGCTTCGTTCCTTGGCGAAATCCAGAAACGGAGCCAGCAGGACCTTCAACTGGTCGGGGGTAAGATCGGGAATATGTTGCGGGAAATCAATGTAGATCGTACCGCCCATTCCCGGCTGGAATCCCGGAGGACCGCCTTCTTGCTGCGGTGTCTGTTGACTGCCGGATTGCGGCACCGGATTCGCGCCGCCCATGCTGACCTGAATGCGGTCGCGCCAGTGCTTCTTCGGACGGCCACCTCCGTTGATGTCCACAACGATGCTGTGGTCGCGAAATTCAAGTCCGGTGATCTGGACGTTGTCGCCCGTGTTGACTGCGGCACCATGCGTCGCCAAGGCACGTTCAAGAAATTCCTCGTTCACCGGTTTGTCGGGGGAGATCACTACCCCATCTTTGCCGCCTGGGACGGGCTTGCGGGCCTTGGCAAATTCTCCGGAAACATAACGGATCAACGAGAGTTTGGAGCTCTCCTGCAGCGTCGAACCTTTCTTAGGGAGAGGCGTTGCGGACTGTTCCTGCTCAGGAGTCTGATCTGCGAACATGATCGGAAGCACGGGAATGTTTGTTCCCGACGGAAATGGGTCAGCCGCGGCTGGCTGGGAAGAGCGCAACGAAGACGTATGGGGTACATCCGCCGTAGCCAGGCAGACAAAGACGAGCGCAATGGCGTAGCGAGTTGGCATGAAAGATCTAGGTGGCCTAAGCCTTACCCTATCTTATCGTATGATGCCACGAGTGGCGAGAAAGCTGCCGAAAAAAGTCATTGAGAAACGACGGTAACGCCTTGCCGGTCGATGTGCATGGGCAAGAGCTGGCCACCAGCATCAAGCACCGCTTTTTCTACCTTTTCCCGGGCCTCTGGCTCAATCAACAACACCAGGCAGCCGCCCCCACCCGCACCACATACTTTGCCCGCAAGCGCCCCTTTGCGCCGTGAACTGTCGATAATGCGGTCAATCGTTTTGGTCGAAATCGTGGGCAGATTCCTGCGCCGGAACATCCATTCGTCGTGCATCAGGCGCCCGGTCTCTTTCCAGTTGGCGGATTCCAGCGAAACCCTCATTTTCTGGGCGATCTGAGAAATTCGTTCGATGTTGTTCTGCACGGCTTTCTTGCCGTCAATATGCGCCTTGAAGACTTCCCAATTATTGATGCCGGACTGCCGTGGCTTGCCGGTATAGCAAACCACCAGCCGCCTTTGGAGTTCGTCGAGATTCACGCGCAACTCGATTCGCCGTTCTCCTCCAGGCATCAGCTCGATCGCCGCCACCCCGCCAAAGGCCGGTGGGTAGTGGTCTTGCGTCCCCGTCGGCACGCGGATGACGATACCTTCCGCATCGCGGCTGATGTGAATCCAGTCGACCTTGCTCTTCCCTGTCCCGGTAAAGCGATCGAGTGCCGCGCAAATCGCCACGGCCATGGCGCTGGAACCACCGATGCCGGCGCCGGCTGGAGCTTCGGAATTGGTCGTTAGCGTGAATCCTCCCGCCGGTTTGAAAAACTTTGCGATCTCGGCAAGCAGTGGCAAGCGGTACCGCTTGGCGCGCGCCAATTTTGCAAAGGACGCGAAAGATTCCGATCGGCTGGTGTCGAGCGAAACCAGTTTGATGCTTTCGTCACCAGCGGGATGAGTTTCGATAATGCATTTGGCGTATCGGGAGATGGCAACGTTCAGCGTGAGCGCGCCGGGATGGAAAAGATACAGCGGCCAGATATCCAGTGTGCCGCCCGCCAGATCTACTCGTGTTGGTGCCTTCGATTCGATGCGCATGGGAATCCTGACAGGAAAGATTTAACACCGGTCCAGAATGGTGAGCGATGAGCAGAATTCTACCGGGAAACGGGGGAAAGCGGTCAGGAAGATTTTGGGGAGAGTTGCCAAAAGGAAGAAACGAGAATTATGGAGCGGCCTATCGGAATCGAACCGACACCTGAACCTTGGCAAGGTTCCGTACTACCACTATACTAAGGCCGCTGGACGACTTCTCTTTTATAGCATGCCAGCGCAAAAAACCGCAAACATCATCAGATAAGATGCTTCATCGTGGATACAACCAGAAACCATCTCATAAACAGCCGACGAGTATTTGCGGAGCTTTCTTCAAGGGCCCGGCTGCCGCAGGCAAGCTAAAGCCCACATCTCTTACGTTTCGCGCGTCCGGGCTGAAGCCCCGACCTCCTGAACAACCATTTCCGAGCTAACTTCTAGGAAACCTGCTTCACCTGGGCGGACTTTACCACGGGCGAACGGCGCTGGCGCTCGGCAAATCTTGTGGCTTTGGCCTTGTCGGTATAAACCCGTCCGAAACTCTCGCCGTCCGCATAGTTCACGGTCACCAGAAAGTGGTGGTGCTTGCGGCGGCGGTCTTTGCCGAACTGCGATTTTTCGTCTCGAACTGATTTTTTGGGAGCTTTCGTCGGTGTTTTTGCCACGATTGAGAGCCTCAGTGTCTGAACATTTCGGAACGAGCACTATGTCAAGAAACCAAACCTAGCGCAAGTAGCTAACAGGATAGTAACGGGTGTCGTACAAGTCTACTGTGGACGAAATGCATTACAATCCTTGATTACGGACGAATCGCAGAAACTCGCGGTTGGTCCTGACCACATACTCCGGCCCGGGTAACCCACTGCCGCCGCCCGAGCCAATTCAATGGGAGAACCAGCATAAGAAACCCCGGCTATCGCCCCGCAGGTTCGGCCCGGAGGTTGACGGAAGGCCTTCCAGCCGACTACGCATAGCATAAAAATCGGTCTCTTTCTTTGAAACATTTCACGAGAATTTACGTCTTATCAAGTGAGGAACAGATATGCTGGTTGTGAAGGCGAAGGATAAGCCAATGTTTAATGTACAGAAATTACCGCCAATCGTTGAAGATCTGCGACACCACTCGCAGGAACAGATGCTGGAACTGCGTTTATTGCTGAATGCCGGGGTGAAGGGCCGCGAAGATCGGCGCCGGCCTGGCTTCTACGAATTCGATGGCGTCAACAACGTGTACTACGTTTTTCGTTATCCAACGGGCCATAAGGTCCTGCTTGTTGCTGCATGGGATCGCCAGAGCGATCCCGTTGCAGATCTTGTCGCCTGCTCCTGCCCTGCTGCCTGAGCGCGGATTCCTCTACTTTTTTTCCAATTTCAACGATAGCGAATTGATGCAATAACGGAGTCCTGTTGGCCCCGGGCCATCGTCGAAGACGTGTCCCAAATGTGCATCACAGCGGCTGCACAACACCTCTGTGCGCACCATGCCGTGTGACTGATCGGTGTGCTCCTCAACTGCCCCAGAATCCTTGGGCACCGTAAAGCTCGGCCAGCCGCATCCTGAATGAAACTTCGCTTCCGAGGTAAAGAGCGGCTGACCGCAACACACGCACGCATAGAGGCCGGGTGTATCCGTGGATTCATACTCACCCGTAAACGGGGGCTCTGTGCCCTTCTGACGTGTTACATGGTATTGATTCGGCGTAAGTTGTTTCTTCCATTCGGCTTCAGACTTTTGCACTTTTTCGGCCATCGGCTCGTTTTCTCCCCTCTTTTTGATGCTCCGATGCCAATATCGGATTCAACGCATGGGCTTGACCTAGCCCCCCTATGCGCCCAATCATGGAAGAACGGAATCGTCTAGGTAAGCCATGGCTGAGACGCCTGAACAGTTTCCTAATAAACGACGCAGTCGTCGCGCCAAAATCGCGAAGCCCCTACGAGTGCGCCCTTCCGAGCCGCGGGACGAGCACTTTGAAGATATGCCGGTCAGCGTGAATGCCTCAAAAGAGGGCATCTACTTCCACACCCGGCGCCACACATACTACAAAGGGATGCGCGTTTTCGTCACTTTCCCGTTCACTTCCGCGCACGATCCCATGAATTGCGAATACGTCGCCGAAGTCGTGAGGGTAGAGAACCTGCCGAACGGCCGATTTGGCGTGGCTTTGCACCTGATCATGACCATGAACTTCAACTCCGGCGCTCCGCCCACCAAAATCACCCGCGCCTAGCATTTAGATTTCTGATACATGAGAAGTATTTTTTCGATTGGCTGAATACTCCTCCTTAGGATAACTTCGTCTGGAAATGATTATTCGGGCGCATCGACATCATCATCATCACGGCCACCTGCCGCGCCCGCTCAGGACTGTCTAGAGCTTTTCTGACAAAAAGCATGGATTAGCCCGCTGGCGTAAATCGCTCCAGCGGGATTTTTGTTTTTGGGGAGGTTTTGGTGGATCTGGCGTATGAAAAGATGGGTGGACTCATCCCCGCCGTCATTCAAGATAACGAAACGAAGGAAGTCTTGATGCTGGGCTTCGTTAATAACGAGGCACTTGCACTGACACAACGCACCGCAGAAGTCTATTTCTATAGCCGCTCGCGCAACAAACTCTGGAAGAAGGGCGAAACCAGCGGCCACGTCTTGAGAGTGAAGGAGGTGCGCGTAGACTGTGATGGGGATGCCGTGCTCATCCGGGTTGAGGCCATCGGCCCCGGAGTGTGCCATGAAGGGTTCCGTAGCTGTTTTTTTCGCGAATTGCAGGGCGATGGATCCGTGAAGATCGTTGAAACTCGACAATTCGATCCAAATTCTATTTATGGAAAAAAGGGGACTGCATGAGCCTGCTGAAATTAGGCATTCCGAAAGGCAGCTTGCAGGACGCGACGATTGAATTACTGGCTCGTGCCGGATGGAAAGTTACGCTCAGTTCACGCAGCTACGTTCCCGCGATCGACGACGACGAGATGGAGTGCTTGCTGGTGCGGGCGCAAGAAATGGCCCGCTACGTCGAATCAGGCGCGCTCGATGCCGGTATCACCGGGCACGACTGGGTTGTTGAAACGCGGGCAGACGTGGTGGAACTGGCCGAACTGGTTTACGCAAAACAGCGGCTATCTCGCGTAAAGTGGGTGCTTGCAGTGCCGGAAGATTCCCCCATTCGTTCTCCGCGTGATCTCGAAGGAAAAGTAATTGCCACCGAAGTCGTTGGCATAACCCAGGCTTATCTCGCCAGACACGGAGTAAACTCGCGAGTCGAGTTTTCCTGGGGGGCGACCGAGGTGAAGGTGCCGCAACTGGCGGATGCCATCGTAGAAGTTACGGAGACGGGGTCTTCTCTCCGGGCAAACCGCCTGCGGATTCTGGACACAGTAATTGAGTCCGCCACGGTCTTTATCATGAATCGCAAGGCCGCGGAAGAGCCGGCGAAACGGGAAAAAGCGGAGAATATTGTGCTCATGCTGCAAGGAGCCATCGCCGCGGCCACGCGCGTAGGTCTGATGTTAAACGTGAAGCGTGAAGATCTGGCCGCATTGTTGAGCGTATTGCCGGCCCTGAAAAAACCGACGATTTCCGAACTGAGCGATTCAGACTGGGTCGCCGTAAATACGATTATCGAAGAATCCGTCGTGCGCCAGATTCTGCCAAAGCTGAAGGCTGCGAAAGCACAAGGTATTGTGGAATATCCGTTGAACAAGATCGTGCTCTGATGAAGATGCTCAAACTGACTCCCGCTACCGAAAGAATGCTGCTGAAACTGCGCGAGAACGAAGACTACGAAGCTCTCCGTATTGCCGGGCGTATTGTAGAAGACGTGCGGCGTCGCGGGGATCTCGCCGTGAATGCATGGACGCGCAAACTCGACGGAATCGATCTCGAGCAAACCGGCGTGTGGGTCACGGCCGAGGAGTTTGCGGCTGCGAATCAGCGGGTAAGCAGCAGATTTCTTCAGGCCGTAAAACACGCGATTACCAACGTCCGGCGAGTCGCGGAAAAACAACTGCCAGTCGATTGGGATCTGCAAGTGGAACGCGGCATCACGATTGGGCAACGCGTAAAGCCGATTGAATCCATCGGATGCTATATTCCGGGTGGCCGCTTTGCGCTCATCTCCACACTGGTTATGACGTGCGTCCCCGCGCAGGTTGCTGGCGTTCCGCAAATTGTGGCAGTCTGCCCTCACCCCAACGACGAGCTTTTGGCTACCGCGCACCTATTGGGAATAACACGGCTCGCACGCGTTGGCGGCGCTCAAGCCATTGCGGCTCTTGCCTGCGGCACGAAGAAAATCCCGCGTGTCGAAAAACTCTTTGGCCCGGGCAACCGCTTTGTGACCGCAGCCAAACAGATTGTCAGCGCACACTGTGCAATCGACCTTCCGGCCGGTCCCACCGAAGCAGTTGTCCTGGCCGATCGTGGCAACGCTCGTTGGATCGCTGCCGACATGCTGGCGCAGGCGGAGCATGCACCCGATGCGGGCAGCTATCTAGTCACCACTTCGCTCAAACTGGCGCAGCAGGTGGAGAACGAACTAAAACGTCAATTCAAGGAACTGCCTCCCGGCAATCCTGCGCATGCCTCCTTTGCCAAGACCAGTGCAATTCTCCTTACCAGATCCCTCAACGAATCCATTTCCTTCGTAAATCGATTCGCACCTGAACATTTGAGTCTGCCGGAGAAAAATGCCAAAGTGCTGGCAAAGATCGAGAGCGCCGGAACGATTTTTCTCGGGCCGATCAGCGCGCAGCCCTTTGGCGATTACGCCAGCGGCAGCAATCACGTGTTGCCCACTGCGGGTTGGGCTCGCCGGCGCGGTGGACTTTCGACCGCGGACTTTGTAAAACGAATCAGCGTGCAGACCATCGACAAGGCGGGTTTCCGGCGCCTTTCGAGCGACGTGCAAATACTAGCCCGCGCCGAAGGCCTGACAGCCCACGCGAATGCCGTTGAGGTGCGCCGATGAAACCTCGACTCCCCATTCGCACCGCGATTCTCAATCGCAAAACCTACGAAGCGCCAGCCGAAGGCAGACGAGGCAAGATTCGCCTCGATTTCAACGAAAACACCACGGGATGCAGTGAAGCCGCGCGAAAGGCCCTGGCGCGCATCAGCGCCAAACAGTGGGCCATGTATCCCGAGTACGATACGCCCACAAAAACATTCGCGGGCTATTTCCGCGTTCAACCCGAGGAGATCGCGCTGACAAACGGCGGCGACGATGCCCTGCGCGTTTTCTTCGACACCTTTGTCGAACCCGGCAGCCACATTCTGATCTGCGAGCCCACCTTTCCCATGTATCGCTACTATGCGGAAATCGCCGGAGCCTACGTCACCATTTTGCGTTACACCGATGAAATGGAATTTCCTGTTGAAGAAGCAATAAAGGCGTTGCGCAAGAAACCTCGCCTCTTCTTCCTCGCGAATCCCAACAACCCGACTGGCACGCAAGTAGCTCGGGCGGTGCTGCGAAGGATCTTGCGGGCGGCGACGGATACCGTCATCGTCCTGGACGAAGCCTACTCTGATTTCTCGGGCCAGACTGGCATTCCCTGGATTCGTCGCCACCGCAATCTGTTTGTAGCGAAAACTTTTTCCAAGGCAGCCGGTATGGCGGGACTTCGGCTCGGCGCAGTCATCGGGCAGCGCAAATCTCTTGCCCTGGTACGGCGTGCACTCCCTCCCTATCCGGTGAATTCTGCTGCACTGGTTGCTGGCGTTGCTGCAATCCAGGAAAGAAAAACCATTGCCCGTTACGTGTCTGACGTAAAGCGGCTCAGGGCCTGGTTCTCTTCCGAGTTGAAAAAACGCGGCGCGCGAGTCTTTCCCAGCGCGGGCAATTTTGTCTTGGCTCATTTTGGACCCGACGGCTCGAAGATTTTTCAACGATTGGAGCGCGAGGGAGTTCTCGTGCGCGAGCGAAAAGATGTCGGGCCCGGCTTTGCCCGTGTCACCATCGGAACGGAAGCAGAACTCAAGAAGTTACTGCGAATCGTGCCAAACTCCCTGAGGCCGGCCCATGAGTAGAATTTCTACTATCCGTCGCCATACCAAGGAAACGCAGATCGACTTGCGCCTGAATCTCGACGGCCGCGGAAAATCCGACATCTCCACTGGCATCCGGTTCTTTGATCACATGCTGGATCTCGTGGCTCGCCACGGCGGCTTCGATCTGAAACTCATCGCCAAGGGCGACCTCGATGTGGACCAGCACCACACTGTGGAAGACGTTGGGATCTGTCTTGGTGAAGCCGTGAATGAAGCTGTAGGAAACAAACGCGGCATTCTCCGTGGCGGATATTTTCTGATGCCTATGGACGAAACCCTGGCCGTGGCCGCAGTCGACCTCAGTGGGCGGGCATTTTGCGTCATTAAGGGACGGTTCTCGGCAAAGTTTGTTGGCGATTTTCAAACCGAGCTGCTGGAAGATTTTTTCCAGGGATTCGCGTTCGCCTCACGGGCGAACGTACACCTCAAAGTGCTCTACGGCCGATCGTCTCATCACCAGATTGAAGCCGTCTTCAAGGCATTTGCGCGCGCCCTACGCTTCGCGGTTTCCCGCGACAAGCGTCTGCGCAAGGTGTTGCCAAGCACAAAGGAACTCCTGTGAATGTCACGGTAATTGACTATGGCGCGGGAAACGTTACTTCAGTTGCGCGGGCATTGGCTAAACTGGGCGCAACTGTCCAGCTAACGAATCGTGGCGAAGAGATTCGCGCCGCAAAGTACCTGATTCTTCCGGGCGTGGGACACTGCAGCGCCCTCATGAGCGCACTGGACGAATACCAACTCAGGAAACCGTTGCTGGATGCCATCGGCAGCGGAACGCCCTTCCTGGGAATCTGTCTCGGATTGCAGGCTCTCTTTGACGGGAGTGACGAAGCTTCCGGCTTGCCTGGCCTGGGTTTGTTTAAGGGACGGGTATCGCTACTCCCCAACGAAGTCAAACTCCCGCATATGGGCTGGAATCAGTTGCGCGTAGAACGTCCCAGTTCCTTGCTCGAAAACATTCCAGCGGAAGCTTACTTTTACTTTGCACATTCCTTTGCGGCACCAGCAACTGGCCGCGAGGCCGCCGCAGTCTGCACTCACGGGCGCGAGTTCATGGCCGTGCTGGAACACAACAATATTTGCGGTGTGCAGTTTCACCCTGAAAAAAGTGGCGCACCGGGCGCGAAACTCCTTGGGAACTTTTTGCGGCGGGCCGCATGACGCTCGCGCACCGAATTATTCCCTGCCTCGATACCGACGGCGCTCGCGTGGTCAAAGGGGTGCACTTCGAAGGACTCCGCGACGCCGGTGATCCAGTAGAGTTAGCCGCTCGCTACAACGCGGAAGGCGCCGACGAACTGGTCGTTCTGGATATCGCCGCTTCGCGCGATAATCGTCCGACTTTTCTCGAGACCATTCGCCACGTTGCCGCGGAACTCTCCATTCCACTCGCCGCAGGCGGCGGCATCCGCTGCCTGCAAGACGCGCGCGCGGTGGTGCGCGCGGGGGCCGACAAAGTTACCGTCAACACTGCCGCTGTTGAGAGGCCGGAGTTGATCAGTGAATTATCCAAAGAATTCGGCGCGCAGGCAGTTGTGCTCGCAATCGATGCTCGACGCGAGGATGCTCATTGGCAAGTTCGCATTCACGGCGGCCGGACGCCGACTGATCTTGATGTGGAGGCCTGGGCCTTGCGCGGTGTCGAGTTAGGCGCTGGAGAGATCCTGCTCACCTCGATGGATCGCGATGGCACACAATCCGGCTTTGACACCAGGCTCACCTCCGCCATCAGTCGCCGAGTCAGCGTACCGGTGATCGCCTCTGGCGGCGCGAAATTGCCAGAACATTTCCTTTCGGTTTTCACCGAAGGGGCCGCCGATGCCGCGCTAGCTGCCTCCATCTTCCACGACCAAGTGCAATCGATTCGTGCCCTGAAAGATTACTTGCAGAAAAACGGCGTCGAGGTCCGCCTGCCATGTTGATTCCCTGCATCGATCTGCAAGGTGGTCAGGCCGTCCAACTTATTCACGGCCGCAAGCGCGAGCTTGCCGTCGCCGACGTCTTCGGCCTGCTCAAAAAATTCGCCCATTACAAATGGTTGCACGTAATCGATCTAGATGCTGCAATGCGCAAAGGTCAGAACAATCACCTGGTGCGCGAGCTGTGCAAACGCGCCAGCCGGGACCAAAAGATGCTGGTGCGCGCAGGCGGCGGCATTCGCACGACCAAGCGCGCGGAATCGCTGCTGCGCTGTGGGGTGGACCAAATCATCGTCGGCAGCGCGGCATTTCGCCGGGGACGCCCTAACCACCGCTTCCTGAAGCATCTTCGCAACAAAGTCGGGCGCAAACACATTCTGATTGCTTTGGACACGGCCAAAGGGCGCATCGTAACGCACGGTTGGCGCAAAACACTTTCGGCGGCACCCGCGGAGGTGATGTCACAGATGGAACGCTACTGCGCCGGTTTTCTTTGCACCGACGTTGATCGCGAAGGAACGATGCGCGGGGCGAATCTGAAATGGTTTCGCGAATTACGAGCCGCCACCCGCTCAACGATTATCGCAGCTGGTGGTATTTCCACGAAGCGCGAGCTTCGTGCGCTTGAAACAATTGGCATGGATGCCGCCGTGGGAATGGCTCTCTATAAGAATCGCCTTTCGTGAACCTACACGCGGCGTGAAGTCCGATCGCTTTTCACTGTGCCCCCAAAAGCAGTACGATATGGAGCGATGCGATTCCTCTTCCAGCTCTTCGCTATGAGCCTCCTTTTCGCAACTGCTGCAGCGGCCGGGGCTACTTCTCAGGGGCAAACTCAACTCCCCTTCCAGCTAAAACTGATTGGACCGAATATTTGGGCTGCGATTGACGATGCAAAAGGCAACTCCGGCGCCAACGCTGGATTTGTGATTGGCGACAGCGGCGTGGTGGTGATCGACACCTTTGAGAATGAAACCGCAGCCAAGGCCTTGCTGGACGAAATCCATAAATTCACGCACTTGCCGATAAAATTCGTTGTGAACACGCATTATCACCTCGACCACGTGGCGGGCAATCGCATTTTTGCGAATGCCGGTGCGGTGATCGTGGCCCACGACAATATCCGAGGATGGATTAACACGGAAAACCTGAAATTCTTCGGAGACAAGATCAAACCGGAGGAGAAGATCCTCGTCGAACAATTGCTGGGCCCTGAAGTTGCCTACGAGTCCGCGGTCACGCTGTATCTTGGCTCTCGCCGTATCCATGTGCAATTCTTTGCCGGGCACACCGGAGGCGATTCTGTCGTCAGTGTCCCCGATGCCGGCGTGGTCTTCTGTGGCGATCTGTTCTGGCGCAAGACTCTGCCTAATTTAATCGACGCAACCACCAGCGACTGGATCGATACACTCGGCAACCTCGCCGTTCTGCCTCACAGCCCGCGAGCAATTCCCCCGCGCTTCGCTCCTCTGTTTTCGTTCCCGGTCATGGTGAGGTTGGCACCGCCGACGACGTACTCGAATTTCAGAAATACCTCGAATATCTTCGCGCAACGGTTCAGAGAGCCGGTGGATAGCGGCAAATCGGGCGACGATCTCGTCAATGTCGTGCTTCCTGATCTGAGCGAAGAAGTACGGCTCCTGGGATTTTTTCAAGGATTTTTCTCGCTCTAATATTCTCGACGTAGCGGCAGAGCTCCGCGGTACCAAACGCACTCCGCCGCGCGATAGAAAATGAGGTCTTATGCTCGTTACTTTCCGCCCCTGCAGACCCAAGGATCGCGCCATCCTGATGAAATTCGTGACCGAATACTACCGGTTCGACAAAATTCCGTTTGATCGAAGCTCGCTCAGCAACGGGCTCGACACGCTGCTGCGAAACGTGTCGCAGGGACAGGCCTGGCTGATGGAAAGCCACAAGAAGCCGGTAGGCTGCGCCGTGCTCACCTACAATTTTGATCTGGAATACGGCGGCATCGAGGGCATGCTGACGGATCTCTATGTCAGCAAGCGTTACCGCAATCAGGGCATTGGTTCACTGGCCCTGTATGAAATCGAAGATTTCTGCCGCGAACGTGGCATTCGCGCCATCGAGTTGCAAGTCCTCCACCACAATCCTGAAGCCGAAACGTTTTATCGCAAGGCCGGGTTCAGAATTCTTCCACGCAAGGTGATGTTGTTCGATGTGAGGGAGGAGAAAGCTCCGCGCCCGGTCCGTTCTACCGCAGGTAAGCGTCGGTAATATACTGCTGCACCATGCGCTGCGTGTTAAAGAATGAGCCGTTGATGGCGATGGCGTGCTGCATCACTTCCAGGTAACGGCTGCGGCTCTCGTAGAACATCGGTAGAATCACGCTTTCCAGCTTCGAGTAGAGGTTTTCCGCATCGGCCTGGTTGTCGGCCACAGACTCGTGCGAAGGTTCGCCGCGATGTGGTTCGCCGATCGACCAGCCGGTGATTCCCTCAATGTGCCCTTCCACCCACCAGCCATCCAGGATGCTCAAGCTGGGCACGCCATTCAGCGCGGCTTTCATGCCGCTCGTGCCTGAAGCTTCCAAAGGATATTGCGGCGTGTTCAGCCACAAATCTCCGCCTGAAGTCAGCTTGCCGCCTAGCTCCATGTTGTAATCGTCCAGAAATACGATCGAGACAGCTTTCTTCAGCGCTTTCTTTGCCTTAAAAATACGCTTGATGATATCTTTTCCCCCGCCATCCTTGGGATGTGCTTTGCCGGCGTAAACAATCTGGAATGGTCCCACTTTTTTTGCGATCTGCCGCAGCCGATCGAGGTCGCTCAAGATCAAGTCTGCCCGTTTGTAGCCGGTAGCCCTTCGCGCGAAACCGATCGTAAAGGCTTCAGGGTCTAGCTTCAGTCCCGTCTTCTTTCGAACAGTCTCCAGCAAATCATGCTTGGATAAAAGGTGCGCTGCCCAAACCTCTTCTGGCGGCAGGCCTAGCGCCCCGCGCAGACTGTAGTTGTCCTCGCGCCAGGAAGAAATATAGCGATCGAACAGATCGCGAAATGCCGGGGACGTCCAAGTTGCCGCATGCACGCCATTCGTAATTGCTTCGATGTGTACGTTGGGGAACATCCGGCGAGACACCTCGCCGTGCAGCTTAGCTACGCCATTCACAAAATTGCTCAGGCTCAGCGCCAGGTACGTCATGTTGACCGAAGCGCCCCGTCGCACCGCTTCCTGTAAATCTGGATAATTCTGCTCCACTTGCATCACATTGCGGATGAGATCGGCCGAGGACGCGTCCTTCACATCAAAGAAGCGCATCTGGTCCGGGAAAAGCCTCGTCATAAATTCCACTGGAAATTTGTCATGTCCGGCAGGTACGGGAGTGTGGGTCGTGAACACGCATTTGCTGCGAACTTTCTCGATGTCCTCGCCCTTCACCGAGGCTCGGCCCGCTCGCTTTGCCTCTTCATCCAGCAATTCCATCGTCAGAAGTGCCGCGTGCCCCTCATTCATGTGATACCGCATAAGCTCTGAATGGCCAAGCGCGCGAAGCATGCGCACGCCGCCAATGCCCAGCAATACTTCCTGCGACAAGCGGTAATAGGGATCGCCGCCATAGAGCGCGCCCGTCAGCTCGCGGTCCCGAGGGTCGTTTCCCGGAAGCTCAGCGTCCAGAAAGTAGATCGGCACCTCGTACCCGCGCACCCCCACCGCGGTGTACCGCCACGCCCGCAGTTCGACGGGACGATTCTCCAGATTCACCGTCACCCGGGGCGTTTCCTCCGTCAGGAAATCCTCTACATTCCACTCAACGGGCTCCTCCGACTGCATGCCCTCTTCGGAAAGCCGCTGGCGAAAGAACCCTTTCCGGTAGAGTAGAGAGACCGCAACCATTGGCAGCCGTATGTCGGCCGCAGCGCGAATCGTATCCCCCGCCAACACTCCCAGCCCTCCGCTATAGCTGGGCATGTCATTTTCCAGGGCAATTTCCATGGAAAAATAGGCAACAAAGCGCTTTGGTGGGTGGGCAACTTGCGACATCGTTCAAGAGCTCCGTCAGACGCGTCAAAAGCGTCTCAGTGAAATAGGGCGCGGATATGTTAGCCCTCTATTGTCCGAAAACCGCGCCCGGCAAGCAAGAGAGTAGCGAATCTCCCGTTCCGAACCGTGCTAGGTCTAACTCCTTTGTCCCCGGTCCGCTATAATTCCTCCCTATATGCCCAGCGTTCTTGACGGTATTCGGGTAGTCGAACTCGCGGAGGCTCTTGCCGGCCCCTATTGCGCCATGCTCTTGGGGGATTTGGGTGCCGACGTGATCAAGGTCGAACGGCCAGTGGTCGGCGACCAGTCTCGCTCCTGGGGCCCACCCTTCGTTGGGACAGAATCAGCCTATTTCCTCGCGACCAATCGCAACAAGCGTTCCATCGCCATCAATTACGACGATCCCCACAGAATGGAAGTCTTAAAGCGACTGCTGAGTTCTGCCGACGTCTTCCTATGCAACCAACCCTCTCTGGAGTCACTGACGCGGCGCGGCCTCGACCCCGCCACGCTTCGCGGCAAATATCCCCGGCTGATCTATTGCAGTATCACTGGCTATGGTTTCAGTGGGCCCAAATCGGGATTGCCGGGCTACGACATCCTTGCTCAAGCAGAAGCCGGAGTGATGAGCTTTACCGGCGAACCGGATGGCGGCCCGATGCGCTTCCCCATTGCCATCGCCGACATGACCACCGGCATTTACGCCGCCATGGGCATTCTGGGTGCCCTGTTCGCGCGCGAGCGCAACGGCGGCCACGGTGATTATCTGGATATGTCTCTCTTCGATTCGCAACTCAGTTGGCTGGCCAACGCCGGCAGCAGCTATCTGAACGCCGGTATCTCGCCGAAACGTTGGGGCAATGCACATCCCAACATAGTTCCTTACCAGCCATTCCACGGCAGCGATGGCCGTTTGTTTGTCGTTGGAATTGGCACGCAGCCGGTCTGGCAGCGCTTGCTGTCATTACTCAGCGCCGGCAAGCAGTTGGGCGAAGATTTGCGATTCAAAGACAATGCAGCCCGCGTGCGAAACCGAGAGCACCTCATCCCAGTCATGCAAAAACTATTCGATGCTCAGCCTGCCGCCGAGTGGCTTGCCCGGTTAGCCCAGGCCGATATTCCCGCAGCCGCCATTCAGACCGTCGGCGAAGCCCTCTCTGACCCACAGAGCATTGCCCGGGGCCTGATCGTCGAGATTGAACACCCCACGCTTCAAAAAGCCCGCAGCATCGCCAACCCGATTCGGTACCAGGAACGAACCATCCAATACCGTTTGCCCCCTCCACTGCTGGGCGAGCATACCGGCCAGATACTTAACGAGCTAGGACTTTCTGAGAGCGAGCTTGAGAGCGCTACTGGCGAGACAAATCGTTCTTAACCGCGTATCCACTCTAAACAAATATCGTTTATTGATTAATATATATCTTGACTTGAATATCCTTTTGTATTATTTCTCAAGATGCCAAGCCCCCTCCCTCGGGGAGAAACCCGAGGATGTTTTTATGGATATCTGTTCATCAGGAGGCTGGCCATTGCTTTCTCAACTCGAATCTGTCCCCTCAGCTGCGTTCCGTAATTTCAATCTTTGCCCCCATTGCCAATCTCACGGCCGTGATGGACTGCTCTGCCGTCTGTGTGAGGGAGTTCCGATGATCTCGCGCTCTGACGGCACGTTATTCCACTTGTTTCTGGCGGATCAACCCCTGCCTACCCTGCCGAAAAGAAGGCCGGGCGCACAGATCTGGTTTCGGTCTGCTTCTGGTATGCACACGCTAGAAGCGGAGACTCCACGCACACTTCCGTAGTCGTGCTGCGAGGAAAGAAATATGGCTATGCTGCCTTCTACCGCAATGTCGAATACGCGGCCGACTTGTTGGCGGCAAAGCTCCAATCTAATTCGCGCTTGTCGACCCTGTACCAGCTTGACGAAGACACCCTCGTCGAAGCCCTGATGTAACGGGGTCAAACCTCACAAATCGTTGCGTATCCACCTTCTCTAGTCTGCCGTCAGTGTCGATAGAAAATTGGAGCGCTTGCACAAATCTCAGAACCACACCGAAACGGCATTAGCGCTTGCGCAGCGGTCTTCGCTGGGTCGCTTGCTTCCCGCGGTGCGGTTGGTTAGCGTCAAATAGACGGGGTGCCTCTCCACTCCGCCCTAGAAGAACTCCAATTCACTCAAGGGGAGAGAGCTTTGACGAATCCAATCATCACCCTGACCACGGATTACGGTCTCAATGACCATCTTGTTGGCGTCATGAAAGGCGCCATCCTGAAAATTAATCCGGAGGCGCAGATTGTTGACATCACTCACCAGGTCGCGCCGTTTGACCTGCTCGATGGCGCCCTCGCGATCGCCTCGGCCTACCCCTACTTCCCGGCGCGAACCATTCATGTTGTCGTCGTGGATCCGGGTGTCGGCACGGAACGCCGGCCGCTGCTCGTGAGCGGGCAGAATCAGTATTTTCTGGCGCCTGACAATGGGGTTCTCTCTGGCGTCTACGAAAAAGAACATCCGGTTCTAGTCCGCAACATCACCAGCGAACACTATTTCTCTCAGCCTGTCAGCAAGACGTTCCATGGCCGCGATATTTTTGCTCCGGTGGCGGCGTGGCTTTCGAAAAGTTGGCAGCCCGGAAGCATGGGCGAGGAAATCACCGACTTCAAGAAGTTCGCCATGCCTAAACCCAAACAGGCCGACGGATTGTTGAAGGGTGTGGTGTTGAAGGTCGATGCCTTTGGCAATCTTGTTACTAATTTCCGCACCGAGGATTTGACGCCCGAATGCCTGGAGAAGGGTGAGATCAGTCTGCAAGTTGGAGCGCATCCAGTCACGCGGCTGGTGCCTACATTTGCGCATGGAAATGCCGGTGAAGCAGTGGCCTATATTGGCTCCAGTGGCTATCTGGAAATAGCGGTTAACAAGGGCAGCGCGACGAAATCTCTCGGCATCGGCCGCGGTGCCGCTGTGTTGCTGGCGGCAACTTAGTTCACTTTCTACTCAAACAGAACTGTCTGCACTTAACGCGAATGTTCCAGTGCGTCCATCTGCGAGCGCATACGCGGATCCAGCCAATCGCGCCACGCATCTCCCAGCAGATTGAACGCCAGCACGGCAAGCATCACCGCGAGTGCGGGAAATACCACCATATGCGGCGCATCGAACAGGTGATTGCGCGCATCGTTGAGCATGGCGCCCCAACTCGGCAAAGGCGCCAGCACGCCTAATCCCAGAAAACTCAAGGTTGCCTCCGCAAGAATGGCTCCGGCCATGCCAATCGTTGCCTGAATCAATACGGGTTGCAAAATGTTCGGCAATAAATGGCTCCACAGAATTCGCAGTGACGTAGCTCCTAAGGAACGCGCCGCCAGAACATATTCCAATTCCTTCACCTTCAGAACTTGCGCCCGCGCCAGCCGCGCATATCCCGCCCAACCGGTAATGATCAGCGCAAGAATGACTTTGCCAATTCCCGGACCAAAAAACGCTGCGAAGGCAATCGCCAGAAGAATCCCCGGAAAAGACAGAAACGCGTTGATGACCAGGAGATTGACGACGCGGTCGAACGCTCCGCCCAGGTAACCAGCCACCATGCCAATGGTCAAGCCGATGCTGCCGCAGCCAAGAACCACGCAGATGGAAACCATTAACGAAATGCGCGCGCCGTAAAGAGTGCGAGACAGTATGTCTCGCCCAAGTTCATCGGTCCCCATCCAATGCGCAGATGATGGTGCCTGGAGCCGGGCCGCCAGATTTTGCGTCGCAGGATCGTTTGGTGCAATCCACGGTGCGAACAACGCGAGCAGGACCAGTCCACACACAATCGTGAATCCAATTTTCGCCAGCGTGCTGCGCCGAAGAAACTCTACGAGCGGATTCTTCTCGTTCATGACAGGCGCACCCTTGGATCGATCAACGCATACAAGAAATCCGTCATTAGATTTACCAGCACATAGGAGAGCGCAATCACCAGTATGCAGCCCTGCAACAATGGGTAATCTCTCGAGGAAATGGCTTGCACAGTCAGCCGCCCGATACCCGGCCAGGAAAATATCGTCTCGGTTACGATGGTTCCTGCGAGCAAGGTTCCGAATTGCAGTCCAAGTATCGTGATGATGGGAATCAGTGCGTTTCGCAGCGCATGACGCACCAGAACGGCCGTTTCGGACAATCCCTTCGCCCGAGCAGTTCGCACATAATCACTCGACAACTCTTCCAACATCGCGCCGCGAACCATGCGCGTCAGAATCGCAGCCAGAGCCGCTCCCAACGTGGCCGCCGGCAATATGTAATTGAGCGGACCACCGCGGCCAGAGACTGGCAACCATCCGATTTTTATGGAGAACAGCGTGATGAGCAGCGGACCCAACGCAAAATTTGGTACCGCCAAGCCGAACAAAGTCAGGACACCGATCGCACGGTCTGGCACTTGGCCGCGACGCGACGCAGCGACGACCCCCGCGGGGATCGCGATAGCCATGCAGACCATCATCGCAAGAAACGCCAATTGAAGCGTGGCGGGATAACGCTCGAAAATGATCTTCCGCACCGGAGCCTGAAACTTGAAAGATTGCCCCAGATCTCCGTGCGCGATCTGCCACAAATAATTTCCATATTGCGCGAGAAGTGGCTTATCCAGGCCCAGTGTGTGGCGAAGTTGTTCGATCTGGCCAGGTGCTGCTCCCTCGCCAAGCATTTGTTCTACGGGATCTCCCGGCACGATGTGGATTAGCAAAAAAACCAGCGTCAGCACCAGCCACAATGCCGGCAAGGTCAGCAGGAAGCGATGGAGTATGTGGCGCGCCATTCTTAGCTCGAACTATGCTCCTTGTCCGCCAGTTTTCTCTCTTTTGTATTCTGTTTGTCAGCCACTACGCCGGCCTTCTCGCCATCGGGTCCGCCGGCAGTCTCGCTGGCCGGGGGACGCGAGCGCTGTATCTTCACGCGTGCCACGCGGCGTCCATCCATTTCGACTACAGTAAATCGATACGTTCCAAATTCGAAGCTTTCTCCACCGCGGGGTATAAATCCCAGTTGATCCAGCACAAACCCACCGACTGTCGCATAAGCCGGATCCTCAGGCAGCACGATATTGTATTGGCTGTCCAGGTCGCGCACATTCAACGCCGCATCAAATATGACCGCTCCATCGGCAAGCGTCAGCGGCCGCTCTACCACGTCAAATTCGTCGTGAATTTCGCCAATCAACTGCTCAATCACGTCTTCCATCGTAACCAGGCCTAGCACGCTACCAAATTCATCCACGACCATGGCCATGCCAATATGCCTCGAACGCAATTCCGATAAAAGTTCGCCCGCGGGTTTAGTCTCTGGCACAATCAGAATCTCGCGCAACACCCGGCGCAGATCAAATGGCGGTGGCGGCGGAAGTTTTTCCTCCAGTCGCCTTTCCGTATCCAGCAGCGCCCACATCATATCTTTCACATGCACGAATCCAAGCACGTGGTCTTCGGTGCCACGATAGACCGGGACCCGCGACCGCTGTGTGGTGGCGAACATGCTCATGACCTGGTCCAGCGTCGATTCCACGGGAAGCATAAACATATCAGGCCGGGAAACCATGATTTCTCTCACCTGCAATTGACCGAGTTCAATTGCACTTAGAATGAACTTCTCTTCTCCAACCGCCAGCAATCCGCGCTCTCTCGCCTGCTGTATTTGTATCTGCAACTCTTCCGTCGTGTGTGCCTGGCCATGACTAACAGGCGCGGCAAGTCCCAACGCCTTGACCAGCACTCCGGAAATTCCGTCCAGTAGATCAATCGCCCAGCGAAAGGTATTCAGAAACCACAGAAAGGGCCGTGCCACCATCAGCGCAACTCGTTCCGCTCGTGCCAGGCTAATGGTCTTCGGTACAAGTTCGCCAAAAACCACGTGAAGCGCGCTTAGCATAACAAACGCAATTGTCAGGGCCACGGCATGGACCAGAATGAGAGTCCGCACGCTTCCTTCCGCCGGCATGATCTGCTGCACCAGAACGACCAGCGTAGCTTCGCCCAACGCGCCCAAGGCCAGGCTGGCTAAAGTGATTCCTACCTGTACGCCAGAGACGACGCGGTGAAGGTCTCCCAACAGATGTTCGACGATTTTGGCTTGCGCATTCCCCTTTGCCACCAACTGTCGCACTCGCGACAACCGCACGGCCACCAGCGAGAACTCCACCGCGGCGAAGAATCCGTTCAACGCCACCAGTAGCAGCACGCCGATCAGTCGCAACAAGATCATCCGGTTCCACAATCCTCATTGGGGATTGTAGCAGCAGACTGTATCCCTTCACGACCTTGCCGTTTCCACATTCGGCCATCCCTGGCATACCCTTTCGGTCAGTTGCGCGCTACGCCTGCCTCCACTAGACTTTTACTCTTCAAATGGAGGTTGGTGAAGCTTGCGCACCGTTTTGCGTGCAATTCTCTGGGTCGCTGGTCTCCTGCTCATCGTGCTTGCCAGCGCGGTCTGGTGGCTCGTCTATCGTCCGCTGCCCCAGCTTGACGGGAACATCGCCGTGGCCGGCCTCAGCCAACAAGTTTCTGTCGAGCGCGACAATTGGGGCGTTCCCCACATTCGCGCCACCTCCGTGGAAGATATGGCCGAAGCACAGGGCTACGTTCTCGCCCAGGATCGCCTATGGCAGATGGACCTGCTCCGCCGCGTCGCCCGCGGCCGTTTGTCTGAAATCCTCGGTCCTGCCACCTTGGAAATCGACAAGGAATTTCGCACCTTCAACTTCAGCCGCACAGCCGATCGTGAAGTCGAACAGATGGATCCAGAAGCCCGCAAAATCATGGAAGCGTACGCCCGGGGCGTGAACCGGTTCATCGAACAGCACTCCTCCCGGCTCCCGATGGAATTTACGCTGTTGAAATACAAGCCAGAGGCGTGGAAGGTTACGGATTCCCTGGTCATCGCCGGGTACATGTACCGCACGCTGACCGACACGCGCCATTCGGAATTGCATCGCGCGGCGATTCTCGCCAAAGTAAGCCCCGAACTCGCAAAGGACCTCTACAGCGATGAAGCTTCCATGGATCATTTTGTTGTCGGTGATCCCAGCGTGGAAAAAAACCCGCACGTTCTGTCGCAGGCAGATTCCGAAGATGAAGACGACGATGAGATGGATTACGACGATGTGCTGAAGGCCAACCGCGACCTGCCAGCGAGGGTAGGGCCCATCGTAGGCCCTGACATCACCAGTGCCATGGCCGCGAATGTCACCGATTGGCTGGAACTCGGCCAACATGACGTCCGTCGCATACTAGGCAGTAACAATTGGGTCGTGAACGGAGCGCACTCCGCCACTGGCAAACCGCTCCTCGCCAACGACACGCACCTTGAACTCACCATCCCACCTATCTGGTATGAAATCCACCTGACCGCGCCGGGATGGAACGTGAAGGGTTTTACTCTTCCGGGGGCGCCGATGGTCGTCATCGGACACAATGATCGCATCGCCTGGGGATTCACGAATAACGGTGCAGACGTGCTTGATCTCTATATCGAAACGTTCAATCCCGGCAATCCCGACGAATACCGCGTCAAAGGCCAATGGAAAAAAGCCGATGTCTACGACGAAGTCATTCACGTTCATGGCGCACCCGACGAGCATTTGAGGCTGGTGGTGACTCGCCACGGACCAGTGGTGGAACACGATGGAGATAAGTCTTACTCCATGCGCTGGACTGCCCTTGAACCCGGAGGCTTATCGAATACCTATAATTGGCTTGGCAAGGCACAAAATTGGCAGGAGTTTCGAGAAGTTCTCAGCCACGTCTGGGGACCCGGCCAAAACGTTGTTTATGCCGATGTCGACGGTAACATTGGCTACACTGTCGCCGCTCGCGTTCCCATTCGCAAGAAGGGCCACGGCTCTGTTCCCGTTCCTGGTGATACCGACGACTACGAATGGACGGGTTACATTCCATTTGAACAGTTGCCGCACAGTTTTAATCCCGAGAGTGGACTGATTGTCACCGCCAATGCACGCGTTGCTGGACCTGACTACAAGCCCTACCTCACCGACGACTGGGAGGAACCCTACCGGACCGCGCGCATCTATGACTTGCTGCACGACAAACACGACCTGCGCCCGGAAGACATGATGAAGGTGCAAACAGACACCTACAGCTATCCTCACGTCTTCATCGCAGAACAACTGGTCGCGGCGGCAAAAATCGCGCCACCGAAAGAAGCGCGGGCTCTAAAGCTGATTCAAGAAACCAAGGAATGGAATGGCATCGCCGACGCAAATTCGACCGTAGTCTCCGTTCCTGAATTTCACGCTCTACCGCGCGCTTGATCTGATTCTGGAACCGCAAATTGGGAAAGATACGGAACTATACGATTGGCGCAAGGTCGCATTTTTGCAGCGCATCTTGACCGAACGCCCTGCGCGTTGGTTGCCTGCGGAATTCAAGAGCTATGACGAACTCCTGACCGCGGCCGCAGATCAGGCTGTAAAGCGCCTGGAGCAACGGACGAAAGACCCCAACCCCGAAGATTGGACCTGGAAACGATTTAATTATCTCGACATGCTCCACCCGATCGGCCAGCAAGGATTATTGAAAAAACTATTAAGCCTCACGGATCGGCCGCAATCCGGCACCTCGTTCAGCCCACGCGCCGCTTCCCGCCACCATGGCCCTTCCGAACGCTTCGTTGCTAATCTCGCGGATTGGGATCAGTCAATCATGCTCATCACCGCGGGGCAATCGGGCCAAGCCGGCAGTGAGCATTACAAAGATCAATTCCATTACTGGTTTGAAGGCAAGCCAATCTACGGCCCTTTCAGCGATGTTGCAGAAGCCAAGTCAAACAAACACACCCTCATTCTGAAGCCCGCAAATTGATTTTGCGAATCTGCGCGGCGAATAGAAAGCTTTCAACGCGATGCAGCAGTCTGACCTTTTCTTGAAAACCTATGCCAGAACTTCCGGAAGTTGAAGCAATAGCGCGGACATTACGGCCACTGGTGCGCGGCAAGAAGATTCGCTGCGTGCATGTTTTTCATCCCGTGCTCATTCAGCCGCAAGCGATCTCGGAATTCAATAGATTGGCGCAGGGAACACGCATTGAAGATGTATTTCGCCGCGGAAAGTACCTGTTCCTGACATTGAATCGCGGGCTGATCGAGATTCATTTTCGGTTCGATGGCCAACTCCTGTGGTTTTCCAGTGCCCGTGAGCTCATGAAGCAGGCCAACCGCGAGCCACATGGCACTCACGTAGACGTTGCCTTCGAACTGAACTCCGGCGTGCTGGGAATCGTCGATCCGCGGCATCTTGCCAAGGTTCACCTCTGGCCGAATGAAACAGATTGTCGCCCGCTCAGGACTCTGGGTATTGATGCCCTCTCCAAAGACTTTACCAAGCGTGCATTGAGCCTCGCACTTTCCAAATCCAGGCAACCACTGAAGACATTTCTTCTGGATCAAGCTCGCTTCGCTGGAATCGGCAACATTTATTCCTGCGAATCTCTGTGGCATGCGCGGCTCGATCCTCGCCGCCGCGCCGATTCACTTGCTCCTGCTGAGGCCGAAAAACTTTATAAAGCGATTGTGTCCGTTCTCCGCCGTGCTTTAGAATGCTGTTTGAACCCAGCGCCCGAGTTTAATGACCCGCACTGGTGGTTTCAGGGACTGGAACGCATTTTGCGCGCCTATCAACGTGAAGCTTTACCTTGTCGGCGCTGCGGCGAAGCGATCCAGCGCATAAAGCAGGATGGGCGTTCCACATATTGCTGTTTACACTGTCAGAAATAGTTTTTGGTTCGCACCAAGGTAAATTCAACGCGCAGTTTTTGGCAAGATTAGGTGGATAGCGTGAATCAACCTGTTCAGAAAAAACCCGAACCTCCCAAGAAGCCGGACTTTGAGCGCTCTCTAGCCCGGTTGGAAGAAGTAGTTCGCAAACTCGAGAGCCCGCAGCTTTCACTCGACGAAGCCATGAAACTCTTCGAAGAGGGCGTCGGGCTTTCTCGAGAGTGCCAGAAGCAACTCGAAGAAGCCGAAGGGCGGGTAGAAATTCTTTTGAAAAAAGCGGATGGCAAAATGGCCGCTGAACCCTTCGAAGCGGAAGGCGAGTAATTCAAATGAGCGATCCGTGCCCCACTCCAGTGCTACTTACTCTCAGCCGATGAAACTGCCCGATTTCTTCGAAGAAGACCGCATCGCAGTGGACGCATCCCTGGAACGCTTGCTGCCGGCGGAGACCATCCCGCCGGTTTCCATCCATACGGCGATGCGCTATTCCGTTTTTGCTGGCGGCAAACGCATCCGCCCCATTCTTTGCCTCGAAACCGCGCGTATTTTTTCTGAGGAAGTCGCCCACGCGCATTTTCCGGCCTGCGCCATCGAATTCATCCACACCTACTCGCTGATCCACGACGACCTTCCAGCGCTCGACAACGATGATCTTCGTCGCGGCAAACCCACCAGCCACAAGAAATTCGGTGAAGCAATCGCTATCCTGGCTGGCGACGCTCTCCTGACCCTGGCGTTTGAAACCATTGGCAGATCGCCAGTCCCGCGTCGATCGTCGCGTCGCCATGCTCACGGAAATTTCCACAGCGGCGGGAACCGTCAACGGCATGGTCGGCGGACAGGTCGCCGACATCGAAGCCGAAGGCCACCAGGTCGGTCCCGAAATGCTCGAATACATTCATCGTTCCAAGACGGCTGCGCTGATCCGCGCGTCCATCACCGCCGGTGCGATTTCAGCCGGCGCGCCACCAGAAGACATCGCTCGTCTCCGCCGATTTGGCGAATCCATCGGTTGGGCCTTTCAAGTCACCGACGACATTCTCGACGTTACAGAATCGTCTGCCGTCGCTCGGTAAAACGGCCGGTAAAGATATCGCGCAGCAGAAGGCCACCTATCCTGCGGTTTTTGGATTGGAGCGTTCCAAGCAGTTTGCGCACGAGCTAGCCACCAAGGCCATCGCTGAATTGACCATCTACGGTGAGAAGGCCCAACGTCTGCGCTCCATCGCGGAATTCCTGGTTCTGCGGCGCACCTAGATTCCTCAACCAAGCAAGCTCAAATGAATCCCAAGACCTCACGCAAACGACTCGATATTTTGCTCGTGGAACGGGGCTTTGCCCAGTCTCGCCAGAAAGCACAAGCCATGATTCTAGCTGGCGAGGTGGAAATCGACGGAAAACGTGCCGATAAAGCCGGGGTGAACACGCCAGAAAATGCACGGATAGAGGTCCATAGCCGTCTACAGAAATATCGCCAGCCGCGGCGGATTCAAACTCGAGGGCGCGATCGAAGATTTTCGCGTTTCGCCAGCGGGAAAGATTTGCCTCGACGTTGGAGCTTCCAACGGCGGCTTTACGGATTGTTTGCTGCAGAATGGCGCTGTTCGTGTTTATGCCGTCGATGTAAACACGGACCAACTCGCCTGGAAATTGCGCGAAGATCCGCGTGTCGTGCCGATCAAGAAAAATGCGAGAGAACTCTCAGCTGCCGATTTACCTGAAAAAGTGGACCTGGTTGTCGCCGACGTATCCTTCATCTCTGTGAAAAAAGTCCTGCCCGGTGCAGTGCAATGCGCAAACACAGCAGCCGAATTTCTCATCCTGATTAAGCCGCAATTCGAACTTGAGCGCGAAGAAGTTGGCCACGGCGGCATCGTGCGTGAAGTCGAGCTGCACCAAAAGGCCATTGAGAGCGTGAGCGTCGCCGCGAAAGCCCTTGGACTAACCATCCTGAAGCTCTCGCCCAGCAGATTGATGGGCGCGGAAGGCAACCAGGAGTATTTCCTTCACGCCAGAAAAGGCCCTGAGGTAGAATCGCACTAGTCCATGTCACCCACACCCGCGTTCAAAACCATTGGCATCATCTCTCGCCCCCGGCGCTCAAATCTGGCTGAAGTTGTTCCTGCCCTGCTTCGTTGGTTGGAAGAACGTGGCGTAAAGGCATCTTACGACGCGGAAACTGCCAGCTGCCTGAAGGGAAATGGCACGGGAAAGTCGCGTCATCAGATCGCAGAAGAGGCGGATCTTTTCCTCGTGCTCGGCGGGGATGGCACGTTATTGGCAGCTTCCCGCGAAGCTGCCGCTCGCGGAATTCCCATTTTGCCGATCAATATGGGCAGCCTGGGTTTTCTCACGAATTTCACTCTTGAAGAATTGTATCCGGCGCTGGAAGCAGTTCTATTCGGCAGCTACGCCGTCGACGAGCGAGTTCTGTTGCTCGTCGAACGCATCAATGGGGATCAGGTGCTCACCTCTCAACGCGTCTTGAATGATGCGGTGGTGCATAAGGGCACCCTTGCCCGCATGATCGAATTAGAACTGCACATCGACGGCGGGTTCGTTTGCCGCTATCGTGCCGATGGCCTTATCGTTGCCACGCCCACCGGTTCAACTGCCTATTCCATGTCCGCCGGCGGCCCCATCGTTCACCCATCCGTGGAATCCATTTTGATTACACCAATTTGTCCGCACACGCTCAGCGACCGGCCCGTTGTCGTGCGGGACACTTCTAACATTGAACTGAGACTGGCAGAGAGTTCGGACTCGATATTTCTCACACTGGATGGCCAGACCGGCTTGCCAACGCAGGTGGGGGATCGCATTCGGATCACTCGCGCGCCGGAACGCCTGAAATTAATTCATCCGCCCAACAAAACATATTTTGAAATTTTGCGGAATAAACTGAAGTGGGGCGAGGCTTAGGAAACTATCCGAGGACGTCGGTGCTCAACAGATCGGCCCGTGTTTCGCGCCTCCGAATCAGTTTTGCGCGCGTTCCGTCCACTAATATTTCTGCCGGCCGGCATCGTGCGTTATAGTTCGAGGCCTGCGACATACCGTATGCGCCCGTCGCCCAGATCGCAACATGTTCGCCCGGCTCCGCGTCACCCAATGGCCAGCCCTCGAGAAAACAATCGCCCGTTTCGCACACCTGCCCGACGATGTCGACGCGTGTTCTCGCCTTACGGGGCTTTTCCGGCAGCACGATCTTCGTAACCGGGTGCGGCGCATCATAGAGCACCGGCCGCATCAAATCGTTCATCGCCGCATCGATGATCACAAATCCCTTTTTCTCGTTGCGCTTTGCGTAGATCACCCGAGCCAACAGCACTCCTGCGGGCGCGATGATGGAACGTCCCGGTTCCAGCAGCAGATTGACGCCCAGGGGGCGCACCACTTCAGCAACCATCTGCGCGTAGGTCGTTCGCGAAGCTGGCTGCTCTTTCGTATATCGCACTCCTAACCCGCCGCCAAAATCCAGATACTTGAGGTTCACGCCCTCTCGGCGCAATTCCAGCAGGTATCCCGCCAGTCGCTGCAGAGCTTGCCGAAATGGATTCAACGAAACAATTTGCGATCCAATGTGCGCGCTGATCCCCTGCCAGCGGATTCGTTTCGAATCGCGATGCGCAAGGTACAACGCGCGAGCCGCATCCCAACTTAATCCAAATTTATGTTCATACAGGCCAGTCGAGATATGCGGATGCCCTCCAGCCTTCACATCCGGATTCACCCGAATGGACACTCCCGGAACTTTCCCTGTTTTCAACCGGGCCTTACCCGCCTCTTCCAGCAGGATTTCCAGCTCCGCTCCCGATTCGATGTTGAATTGCAGAATACCCGGCTCAGATTTCTTGTCCGCCTTGTAATGAAGCCCTTCTCGGATTTCCTCCCGAGTTTTGCCCACGCCAGAAAACACTATGCGTTCGCCCGCCACCCCAATTCGACGAAGATGATCAAGCTCGCCGCCAGAAACAATATCGAAGCCGCAACCCCGCTGGGCCAGCAATTTCAGGATCGAGAGATTCCCGTTCGCCTTCACTGCAAAGCACAGCAAATGAGGCAGCGCACCGAGGCCGGACTTCAGTTCATCAAGTGCTGATTCGATCGCTCGTGCGGCTGTAAACGTAAGCAGGCGTGCCAAAATCCTTGGCAATTCGCTCCAGAGCGACGCCCTCGCAATACACCTGACGCGATGAGCCAGATTTGTTCTTCTTCCATGCAAATTGCGGCGTAAACGTGGCTGGGTCCACGTATTCCAGATTCTTTCGTGCTTTGGTGTGGATACTCATTTCACTTTGACGATGACCAGCGTGCGGTCGTCGGAAAGCGGCGCATTTTGCGAGAACCAATCCACTTCGTTCAGCAGCACATCGGCGAGTTCCGCGGCGGTCCGCTCGTGATTTTTTTCAATCAGCGCGCGCAGGCGCTCCATTCCAAACAGTTGCCCTTCCGTATTCGCCGTTTCGGCCAGCCCGTCCGAATGGAAAACAAGGATATTTCCCACGTCGAGCGTCACGCCCCACTCGTCGTACTGCACTTCCTCAAAAATACCCAGCGGAAATCCCGTCAATTCGATCTTATCGCACCGCCCATCCTTATAAAGCAAAGGCTGCGACTGCCCCGCGTTGGCCACCCTGAGTTTCTGCCGTCCTTTTTGCCAGGTTGCATAACAAGCCGTCATGAAGCGCCCTTCAATTCGGCGCTCGCTCACAAGGTGGTTCATCTGCTTCAGCATCTCCGCCGGCTGCAATTTTTGCGGCGCGAGACTGCGCATAATTCCGATCGCTACCGCGCCATACAGCGCGGCCGCAGTTCCCTTGCCGCTGACATCACCCAGCGCAATGCCCAATTGTTGCGGTCCGTAGCGCAGGAATTCGTAAAGGTCGCCGCACACTTCTCGCGCGGACAGATATCTTGCGGCCACATCCAGCCGTAATCGTCTGTCGGCACCGGCCTCAGCAGCGCACCCTGGATTCGTTTCGCCGCTTGCAGATCGCGGTCGAGCCGCGCCTCATCCTTCGCTACCTGTTCATAGAGCCGCGCATTTTCCAGCGACACGGCCAAGTTCGCCGCCAGAATCGACAGCGTCTGCACGTGGTCACTCGTAAAGTAGTTCAACTGGGGGCTCTCCAGATCCAGCACGCCAATCACTTTGCCCTTGTGCATCATCGGAATCGCCAATTCCGAACGCGTCTCCGGATTCACCATCAGGTAGCGCGGATCCGCCGTCACATCCGGAACGATTACCGGTTCTTTCAGCGTCGCCGCCGCTCCGACGATTCCTTCCGTCGCCGCAACGCGCAGTTTTCCTTGTACTCGCTGCCCATGCTTCACATCAATTCGGTGACGAAAGATCTTGTGCTCTTCGTCGAACAGCATCAGGCTCAATATCTGGTAATCAATAACTCGTTTTACGGCTTCCGCGGCGCGGTGCAACAACTCCTCGACATCCAGAATCGAGCTCATTTCGCGGCTGACTTCGTTCAAAACCAAAAGCGTCTCCGCCTGGTTGCTCACTTGCTGAAACAGTCGCGCGTTCTCGATCGACACGGCCAAGCGGCTGGCCAAGAGTGTAAGTATGTGTTGCTGCTCCTTTGTGAAGTAATCCAGATGCCGACTCTGAATATCCAGCACACCGGTGCACTTGCCACGCAGCATCAGCGGAACCGCCAACTCCGAACGCACCGCCTCTATCGCATTGATGTAACGCGGATCTTGGGACACATCGCTCACCCGCACGGAATGCCCCGTCGCCGCGGCCGTCCCGGTAATTCCCTGTCCGATCGGTACTCGTAAGTTTTCGGCGAGACCGGGCGGGTACCCGATTGCGAACCGGTGCTGCAGGTACAATCCATCCCCATCCACCATCAGCACGCCAAACATCTCGTAGTCGATATGTCGCTTGATCAGCAAGGCTGTGTGCGCAAGCACTTCGTCCAGATTCAGCGACGCGTTCACCTCTTCGCCAATCTCTGTCAGTGTGGCAAGCACTTCCTCCGGAACAGCCGGAGCGTCGTTCGTGTTCTTGATTTCTTTTTTCGGTTCTGTCGATTCCATGAAGTCTAATTAGTATAGCAGGCGGCTTCGCACTCTCGCGGCCGATGTTACTGCTCTTTTGGTTTTTTGTTGGAAGATAGGCGGAGGATACACACCGCAGGTAAATTCCGATACCGTTGATCGAAGTCGAGTCCGTAGCCCACCACGAATTCGTTCGGTATCTGAAATCCGGTATAGTCCGCCTTCACATCTGCGATACGGCGTTCCACCTTATCGAAAAGAACCACGGAGCGAAGGTGCTTAGGTCGCCGCTCTTCAAACAGGCGCAGCAGATACTTCAACGTAAGGCCCGTGTCGAGAATGTCCTCAACCAGAATCACCGTTCGTGATTCAATGCTCACATCCAAATCCTTCGTGAGCTTGACCTCTCCCGTCGAATCCGTGTTGGACCCATAGCTGGAAACCCCAATGAAATCGAACGAGACTTCGCCACGCAGTTCCCGCGCGAGGTCAGCCAGAAAGAAGACCGAACCCTTCAAAACTCCAACAAGATGCAATTCGTTTTTCGGAAAATCCCGGCGAATCTCGCCTGCAAGCTGTTTCACGCGGCGCATGAGCCGCGCTTCTGAGATCAACACTCGCAGCGATTCACCCGTCCGATGCCCGGGCTTTTCACCGCCACTCCGCGCTTTCTTTTTCTTTGCCAAGGTTGCTTGCCCTCGCAGTGAATTACTCCACCCAGTCCGCCAGAAATACATTGGTCTCGTGCGGAACTTTACCCTTTCGATTGGAAGCCCACACCAATCGCTTCCCATTCGACGTAAACATGGGGAAGCCGTCGAAATCAGGGTGGAACGTGATTCGTTCCTGCCCCGAACCATCTTCCTTGATCACGTATAGATCAAAGTCGCGCCCGTTTTTCGGGTCTGCCTGGTTCGAAGCAAAGATAATTCGGTTACCATCCGGCAGCCAGTAGGGGCCGAAATTCGCCGCCCCATTGTGAGTCACCTGATGTTTGTTCGAGCCATCCGCGTTCATCACCCAGAGCTCCAGATTGCCGGGGCGAATCAGGCCTTGATTGAACAGATCTTTGTAGTCCTTGATTTCTTCTGCCGTCTTCGGATGTTCCGCACGATAGACAATCTTGCTGCCGTCATAAGACCAGAATGGTCCTCCGTCGTAGCCCAGCTCGTTCGTCAACTGTTTCACGTTGCCGCCGTCCGCATCCATCGTGTAGACGTCCAGATCTCCGTTGCGCGTGGATGTAAAGACGATGTGCTTTCCATCCCGCGTAATTGTCGCCTCCGCGTTGTACCCCGCCGAATGCGTTAATTGCTTCAAATCAGATCCGTCAATCTTGGCCGTGTAAATTTGGTAGGTACTGTAAATCGGCCAGACATATCCATGCGAGTAATCCGGCTTTGGTGGGCATTCAGGCCCGGAAGCGTGCGTCGACGAAAAAAGGATCCTGTCGCCTGACGGAAATATATAACTGCACGTCGTACGTCCCTTGCCGGTACTCACAAGTTTCGGCGTCGCAGGCTTGCCGTCAGGAGTATCCACAGCCATTGTGTAGATCTGGTCGCACGGCACGCCGTCGCCCTGGTGTTGAAAAATCAACTCCTTGTCATCTGCCGAAAAATAAGCTTCGGCATTCTGCCCGCCAAATGTAAGCTGGCGCACATTTTTTAGGTGTTTTTGCTCTTCGGGAAGCAACAGCTGCTCGGAAGACTTTTGTTGCGCGTGGAGATTGATCCGCCCCGGTAGGTATAATCCCGCGACAGCAATTGATATCGTGACTCCAAAAGTTAGGAACTTCCCTGTTTTCACGTCGGTTCTCCACACCAGATCGCCGGCCAATAACCTCAAACCTATTTTCGCTGCTCCAATTTCACATCCACCTTCAATTCTTTTCCATCGCGCAGCACCGTCACCGGCACTACATCCCCCACCTTGCTCCGCCGCAACGCGTCGGTGAAGTCATACAAATTCTTGATTGGCTTATCACCGAATTGCACCAGGACGTCGCCCGCTTTTAAGCCGGCTTTGGCCGCCGGTGAACCGGGCTTGACGTCGGAAAATTTCACCCCGTTTTCCGTCTGCCCAAAATCCGGAATCGACCCGAAGTATGGTCCATATCCACCGCCACCACTAACCGAACCGCCATGCGGAGTCGATTCAGCCACCACTACGAAGCCTGGCCTCCCGGTCTCCGACGCAATCTCCAATGTTGTCTTTGCCACTACATTCAGCAACTGCGCAGCCGACTCTCCATTGATTTTTTCCCAGGTATCCGATGGCTTGTGATAGTCCGAATGTAAACCCGAAAAGAAGAACAACACCGGAATTCGCTTCGAAACAAATGATGTGTGGTCGCTCGAAGCATAACCGCCCTGCGAAGTCTCAAACTTTAGCGGCGAATCCGTCTCTGCCAGCTTCAACACACTTGCGAACGTTGACCCTGTTCCCACGCCCCCGATGTAAACCTTGCCTCCATTTATTCGCCCGATCATGTCCATGTTCAGCATGGCAACGGCTTTATCCAGTGGTTTTGTCGGTTCTTTCACCCATTCGGCCGATCCAAGAAGTCCCAACTCTTCTCCCGCAAACGATGCGAATAAAATGCCTCGCTGCAATTGCCCCTTCAGAGGAGAAAGCAGTCGCGCCAGTTCCAGCAAGCCCGCGGTCCCCGAAGCATTATCATCGGCTCCCGGATGTATCTGCCCAATCTGTGATGGCGCAAGCGAATCAAAATTGCCGCGCCCGAGATGATCGTAGTGGGCGCCCAAAATAATGTACTCGTTGGTCTTCCCCGGCAGATAGGCCAGGACATTATTCACCTTCGCATGCGTATTCTCGATGCCGACAGCGGGCGACACGCGCACTGTTTCAGGGAGTGCAAACGAAGCAGGCTTGGTCGCGCTATTGATTTTCTCTTCCGCGCCTTTCAATGAACTAGCCGCCGTCTGCAGCCACTTGTCTGCCACGGTGTTTTTCACCTGCAGGAAAAGTATCCCAACATTTTCTGGCCCGTTCACGCTTCCGAATCGCGTGAGCAAGTCCTGCTCGCCCTCATTCAATTTCCCATTGGCCAGAACGATCGCCTTCGCGCCGTGGTTTCGAGCGTTTATCGCCTTGGTGATGAATTGCGCGTGATTCGTCAACCCCTGATTACCGCTTTTCGCCGCAAATCCGGCCGGCTCGTATCGCAAAACCAGTACAACTTTGTCTTTTACATCCAATCCCGCGTAGTCGTCGTAGCCAAGCTCCTCTGCCGTGACTCCATACCCTGCGAATACGATTGGCGCATCCGCTGCACCTGAGGCCGAAAAACTGAATGGCACATAATCCTCATTCAGCGTTAGTTCGGATTTGTCCGGGCCGTTTTCGACGCCAAAATGATTCTTCCCTCGTAACTTCGCTCCGGTTGTGACCGTAAATGGCTGCAAGAAGCTATGCTGGCCTGCGGGTTCCAGTCCATAACTCTTGTAGCGATCGCTCAGTATGTGTTCGGCACGGACTAGCCCCTTCGTTCCGTCACCACGGCCTTCCATCTTTGCTTGCGTCAGCGTCTTGATGTCTGCGACGTATCGCTGGGCGTCCGCAGTTCCTATCGAACGCGAGTTCGTTGCGGCGAAGACCGCTCCAGCGAGCAGCGACCACCCAACAATGCGCAAAATCTTCGGACTTTTTCCCATTTCGAGCGACCTTTGTTTCACGACTCGATTGCCTGCCACCGCAGAATCGACCATCCTAATTCCCTGCCGCGCGCACTGTCAATTCAACCACCCGCCGCCCCGCAAAACATCCCATCCTCAGTTGCCCTCGGTTATACTTTCTCCCGGACAAATGTATGTTCCCAATCGCCAAGGCTACCTTTCTGATTGTTTCCGCGCTCTTTCCCATCGTGAATCCACTGGGCGGCGCGCCCATTTTTCTTTCGCTAACCAATTACTACTCAACCGAACAGCGTAAGATTTTGTCACGCCGCATCGCGCTCAACAGTTTGCTTCTGCTTGTCGGCTCGTTCTTTATCGGCACGCACATCCTGGCTTTCTTTGGCATTTCCATTCCGGTCGTCCAGGTGGGTGGCGGCCTGGTAGTGATGTCCGCAGGCTGGAAGATGTTGAACCAGAACGAAAATGATGAAGCGCGGCAGGATGTGCACCGCTCAGTGGACCTACGCGATCTTTTCGGCCGCGCTTTCTATCCGCTCACTCTTCCATTGACCGTTGGCCCCGGTTCTATTTCAATCGCCATCACCCTTGGCGCCAACGAGCCGCACGAGGACATTCTTTTTTCCATTATCGGCGCAATCATCGGCATGTTTCTGATCGCCGTCAGCGTCTACCTGTGTTACGGATTCGCGGACCGCCTGGCCCGCGTCCTTGGCGCAACTGCCATGACTATCATCATGCGCTTGTCTTCTTTCCTTCTTGTTTGTATCGGTTTCCAGATTCTCTGGAATGGCTTTTCGGCCCTGCTCCGGACTCTGCCTGTCTTTCAACATTAATTCCTGGCAATCACGCTTGCCAATGCGGCAATGCTCGTCTTCCCAATAGTACCTCTGCGGCCCAACTGCCCAGATAAACCGACTGCGCCACTCCGTGCCCGGAATATGCTCCCAGCACGAGTGCATTTGGAGAATCGGGGTGCCGCTCAAAAACGGGCTTCCATTCATCCGCAACGCAAATTGGTCCGCCCCACCTGTGGGTAAACGACACATTCCGCAACGCCTGATGAAGTCCTCGAACTCTTTTTTCCAGCCGAGTGAACAGACTCGCCACTTCGCCGAACTGTATGTCCAACGTATTTAAATCGCGCCATTCACTCATGTGTACCAGGCCACTCCCGAACATGACTGCGTTTCCTAGCAGTCTTCCCCACAAGTAAGGCATGTCTACGGTGTAGAACGGTTTTCGTTCAGCCAACCCAATTTCAGAAATGGTTTGGTCAGTTAACTCTTCCGTAGTGATAGCCAGCGTAAATTTGGCCTGCGCGCGCTCGCGAAGCCCATGCAATTCCAAGTTGTAAGCATTTGTGGCAAACAGTACTTTGTCGGCTCGTATAGTGCCCTGCGTGGTCTGCAGCTCCGCAATCTCAGAAAACTTCGCTGTTTCCACAGTGCACTGTTCGAAAAGAAGCGCTCCCAACCGCTCTGCCGCCCGCGCGAGTCCTCCAACAACCTTCCCCGGATTAATCGTGCCCCCGGCAACCCTTTTTACCGCGCAGAGCTCACCCGAATCTCTCCAGCGAATTGGCGTATCCTTCAATGGCGACGATCTTCCCAGTTCATAGGCACCTGGGAGTAATACGTCTCCATCAACACTCAGTTCGCCCAGGACTTTCTGGTATCCCCCCAACACGTCGCCAAGCCCCGGCAGGTCTCCCGCCGCACTCTCTGCCAGCGCCATCCCGCCTGTGTGTCCACTGGACCCGGCCCCAAATTCTTCTGCTTCGAAAACGCATACTGTCGCATTCGGCGCGAACTGCTTCAGACGTGATGCCGCGGTCAACCCCGTGAATCCCCCGCCCACAACTGCAAAATTGACGACCTTTGGCAGTTCCTGTCGCCCAGGGACAAAATCAATCGTCCATGGCCGATTGCCCCAGTTCTTTTTGCCGCGATCGTGTCCCATTGATTTCTTCCTTCACCCTAAAACCATTCGATGCGAATTCTCTGGCTTCTGGCAAACTGTTTCTGATCGATCAAGTATGCTGGCGACAGTATTCAACTAAACTATGGATTGGAACTTACATGGACCAGAATAAAACGGCTTCAACCGAACCATGGCTCAGAGGCACTCTCACGGACGTTCCCGCAGTCCCTCGTGCCGTGCTCCATGCGTTGGAACTCGCCCGGGAAGATCTTATCCGCTGGGCCGGAAATTTGTCCGAGGAAGAATTGTATTTGCGGCTCTCTAACCTCCCCTCTGTCGCTGCTCAGCTTCGCCATATCGCCGGGAGCCTCGATCGCCTGCTCACTTATGCCGAAGACCATGCGCTTGATCTACGCCAAATTGAGTTTTTAAAGAGTGAGACGGCGGTTGAGGGAACTCGCAAAGAATTGTTTGCTGAACTGACAGCCGCCCTCGAAGAGAGCGCGTTGAGAGTCCGGAGGCTGACTGACTCGGACTTAGACGCCGTTCGCACGGTTGGAAAAAAGCAACTGCCCACTACTTTGGGCGGCCTACTAGTACACGTAGCCGACCACACTCAACGCCATGTCGGTCAAACCATTACAACCGCCAAACTTATCGCAGCCAGTCGAAAAACTCTTCAGCAATCCAGTAGCGAATCGTTATTAAACTCGCGCAAGATCTAGAATGCAAAAGTGTCCTCGGACCGCATTCATTGCGCTGAGGCCTGGAATTTTTTCAGCGCTCTACTCGAACATTTAGAAAAGAGAAGTTGCCCGACGAGTCCAGTTCTTCCCTTTCGCCTTGGCGATCTCTTCGACATCCTTCACGTAAGTCCCAGCCTGCGTCAGCACGTGGTGCAAATCGTTACCCAGGCTAATGAATGGAAATCCCTTTTCCAGGAATTCACCTACTCGCGCAGTTCCGAACAAGAACAGGCCCAAAATGAGTTTGTTCTTCCGCGCGGCGGCCACCAGTTTGTCGGTTGCCGCAGCCAGTTCCGGCGAGGTGTACATGTGCGGGAATTCGTATTTTTCATACAAACCCATCGACATGCACAAATCATTCTGCCCAAGAAACAGGATGTCGATGCCTGGTACCGCGGCAATTTCGTCGATGTTCTTGATGCAGTCCGCAGTTTCCACCTGCAGGGCCACAATCAGGTTCTGGTTTGCACTGCCCGCGTATCCCAGCAGTCCATCTTTATTCATGCTCCGTTGCGGAAAATAGACCGAACGTGTTCCCGCGGTTGGATACTTTGTGCAGCTCACCGCCGCCCGCGCTTCTTCTGCCGTATTGATATACGGAACCAGCACTCCATCCGCGCCCAGGTCCAGTGACTGTTGGATTCCCGGCCGATCACTGTAACCACCCACGCGCACCAGCGATTTTGCGCCGCCGCTCGCCACGCCACACAACATTGCCGACAACTTTTCATATCCCATCGGTCCGTGCTGAGAGTCGACGAGCAGCCAATCATAGCCGCTGTGCGCAAGTTGTTCCGCGACCGTCGGCGAGTGCGAGTTCAGGAAAAGTCCCAGTTTAGGTATGCCCGTCTGCAACTGCTTCTTGAATTCGCCGCCGGTAAGAGTGCCAGAAGCCATATGCCCTGCTCCTTAATCAAATATAAGTGCGTAGAGAGTCGAGACAGTGTACTAGAGAATGTTCAGCTCAGACCAATTCAATTGAAACTAAACTCGGATGCCGCTTCGGCAGGAGTTTGTACCGACACTTATAGGTACTTCACCAGCACGACGGAATTTCGCGACTCGTTATATACAAGTTCGTCGACCATCTGCTGCGTCAACAGCAATCCAAGTCCGCCTGGCCGCAGCCCCTTCTCTTCGCGCGCCTTCATGTGCGCGATGGGATCCGCTTCAGGATTGTTCACCGCCGCGTGACTTAGTTCTTCAATCTTGAATCCTGGCCCTGGATCGTCCAACCGGTACATCAGCATCTTCTTCGTCCGCACATACGATATTCGCACTTTCAGATTGGGATCTAGCCGCCCTCCCCACTCAATCGCGTTGTTCAACAACTCGCGGAACGCATACCCCACTTTCTCTATCACATCGGGCGGCAATTCATTTTCCATGTGCAGCAGAAAACTCTGCACGCGTCCCACAACCGACTGCTCGCACGGAACCAGCAATTCAATCCAGTGCGGCTTTGCTGAAATAATCTCGATCGGGGGAGTCGCGGGACTGGATGACAGCGCACTTTCTACAGTCATCAGCAGCGTATCCGCATCCAGCGGCTTGATCAAAAACTGATACACGCGCCCGCGCAACGCCGTCAACACCGTGTCCGACGTTTTGTCAGTGGTCATCACGATAATCTTCGGGAATTGTTTTTGATCACTGAGTTTCCCGAGCAATCCCAGTCCCGTCATCTTCGGCATCCAGATGTCCAGCAGAACCAGATCAAATTTCTTTTTCTTGATGGCACGCAGGGCGCTGATCCCGTCTGAGGCCGTGGAAATGGTGTAATTACTCTTTTTTAGCACGCCACGAATCATCTGCCGTGTTGTGGCGTCGTCATCGGCTACCAGGATATGGGGCATTCAGCGGCTCCGGAACGTGGACTGTACACTTGCGATGACGATTCGCTCATCGCTTGTGGTGGCGGGGCTTTTTTGATTTTCTCTTTGCCTTACTGTCAGCCTGAGAATCCCCAGCCAATACTTCTTTCGCGTATCCTCTCAGGTTTTCCTGCAACTTCGCAATCTCTTCCTGCAGTGACGCAAATACCCTTCGTCCTTCCTCAAAATCGGGAACTCTCCCTAGTTCCTGCAACGAGTGCGCATATTGCGCGGCACGCGCCGCCCCAAATATGCTGACCGACCCCTTTAACGCATGGGCTCGCGCCGAAAGCTCAGAGCCATCCTTGCGTTGTATCGCGCTTTGCAGCGTCTCCATCCGCTTCGGCGTCTCGCGCAGGAACGTCAGAATCATCTGCCGCAGCAGACTTTTATCGCCCCCGACGCGTTGCAGCACATCCTCGAGGCTGGCGCTTTCCTTCATCGCGCGCTTTTCGGGGATCGCCTCAAGCGTCCCTATTTTCCCCGGGTCGCGCAAAAATGCTTCCAATGATTCCAACCGGAATGGTTTTCCCAGCACAAAGTCAAAACCAGCCGCAATCAATCGCTCCCGGTCATCCGGCGTATTGTTTCCGGTCAGTGCGATCAGCACGCTTCGTGCCTCCTGCTTCTTTTGCAATTCGCGAATCGCATGGGCGGCTTGTACTCCGGTCATTCCTGGCATTTCTTCGTCAAGTAATATGGCGTCGAAGTATTTGCCGCGTGCGGCTTCCAGGGCCGCCTTGCCGTCACCCACGGTCAGCACCGCATGGCCGTTCCTCCCCAGCTGGTGCGTTGTCAGCGTGCGTATGTCTTCCTGGTCGTCAGCCAACAAGATATGCAATGGTCGCCGCTTTTCTGCTTTGTCTGGCTTGCTATCGTCCATCGGTGTTTTACGTTTTCCTGGTGTAACCGGCTTCTCCGCAGCAATCGCCCGCGGCAATCGAAACCAAAACCGCGAGCCCTTCTCCGGCAGCGAGGCGCAGCCTATCGATCCGCCCCAGCGCTCTACCGTAATCCGGCAAAAATAAAGCCCCAGGCCCGCTTTGCCGCCGCTTTCCTTGCCCTTGGCAAATAGTCCGAAAATCTCGGCGGGCCGCAGGTCTTCCGGCAGCCCCGGTCCTTCGTCGTCAACATACGCCTTGAAGAATCCCCCATCGTCTTCCATTCCGATGGTAACGCTGGAATTCTTGGGAGTATACCGAAGCGCATTTTCCAACAGGTTCGCGAACACGCGGCACAACCTTGATTCCTCTCCGTGAACAAGCCAGTTCCGTCTCACGCTCAAGCTATCATTCAACGTCAATCGCACACCCTTGGCTTCAAACGCCGGACTCAGCGTCGACGCCGCTTCCTGCGCCGCAGCCAGCAGATCCGGCGATCCGTTCGCCGACTTTTCGGTTCCAAGCGTAGCTTCGAGGTCCGCGGAGAACGTCTTGAGAATCTCGCGAATCATCGTTTCCTGCTGCTCGCTTGCGTGCCTTCCCAGATCCACGAACTTTGTCATCCGCTCCGCATCATTCTCCGTTGCAAGGCAATCAAATGACCCGCGCATGGCGCTTAATGGCTGAGACAGATCATGGACGATGCAGTGCAGCAGAATCTCTTTCTTCTGAATTTCGCTCAGCAGCTTTTCATGCTCCAGTAATGAATTACGCGCCGCCTGCAATATCCGCACCTGCTCCGCGAAATGAGGAGCCGGTGAATGTAGCGCTAAAATTTTTTTGCCATCCGAAAGTAAGGCTTTCGCTTCCAGCGGGATCTCTTTCCCATCATCCATTTTTTCGAGCCACGTGCCGGACTCGCAAACCCCCGCCTTTCCTCCCTCCCAAAACTCACTGGCATCCAGCAGGAAATTGTCGAGAAAGGGAGACACTTCGGCCATCGAAGCGTCCTTTCCAGTTGTGCTCATCGTGGGGAATAATTGTACGAACCATTCAGGTGCAGCCGACATGAGGGCGAATGCGCCGCCACCCTTGCTTTCCAGCACGACGTAGCCCAGTTCTCGAAGGAGATTTGAGAGCGCGGTGGGCATACTCAGGGCAGCATCTTCCGGGCCAGTTGAGTGAAAGCCTCCTCAACGTTCTCTCCCGTTCTCGCACTACAGTGCAGGACGCTCCATTTCCTGGCAGCAAACTGCTCTTCCAGCGACGGATCCAGTTGCCAGTCTGCCATCAGGTCGCTCTTGTTGATCACAAATACGAACGGGATCTCACCCACTTCTTCCCGCACTCTTTCTTCCAACAGAAATGCCTTATCAAGTGTCGCACGGCGTGTTCCGTCTCCCACCAGAAGATACCCCGCGGACCCACGTAGGTACGACCACCTCATCTTCTGGAATTCGTCTTCGCCGTACAGGTCCCACAAGACCATCGTCATTTCTGTCGAATCGAGCTGTACTATTTTTTTGTCCACTTTTACCCCGACCGTCGTCTGATACACGTCAGAGTAAATGCTCTCCACATACCTTCTCACCAGGCTGGTCTTCCCAACCGCAAACGACCCTAGCATGCAGATTTTTTTCTGTAGCATGGAAATCAGGGAGCCGCTGAAAACAAAACACGGATTGTGACGCTGCGATTCATTTGCCGTGCCTCTTCATCCTCGCCATTTCGCAATGGCTCAGCCGTTGCCACCCCTCGCGCTCGCAAATTGGAAGGCAGGCAGCCCAGTTGCGTCAGTTCCGTTGCTACGCTTTCCGCTCGCCTCAGGCTTAGAGTCTGATTCGTAATCTCGGCTCCCGTATTGTCGCTGTGTCCCACGATCTCCAGCACAACATTTCCATGTAACGAATTAGATGCGTCAAGCACCTGCTTCAAGTCCGGTACCAACCCCTCAAGTTCCATTCGTTCCTTCGCCGAAAGCGTCGCACTTGCCAGCGGGAATTTCACCAACGCACTCTGAATCTTGTCTCGAGATTGGTTAAACGCCAGGCGCTCGGGGCTGAACGGACCAGACAGATCGATCGACCTGATCCCTGGCACCAGCAATGCGCGTACTGACACTTCTTTCGCCCAAGCCACCGGCGGTTGCCCGCTCAGGTACAGCACGCCATCCTTCACCGTCAACGTTGTGCCGCTTGGAGGCGCGAGTATCCGCGTCGCGCGCTGCTGAACAATCGCGTCGTCCAGCGCATAATACGCACCCCAATGAAATTCCGCTTTCTCAGGATTGAGTCCCTCACTCTTCACAAATTGTGTCGGATCATCCGCCAGTGGATCGCGCATGCCGCGTATCACAAACCGCCCGTGTTCCCGGGCCAGCGACGTAACCACCAGTCCCGGCTGCTCGCGCAATGTCTCCACCAAATCCGTCCAGCGGTGATACTGCCATGCGCGCCACCCCATCCATCCACCCAGCAGCAATACCAGCAGGCCTGCTGCCGCCCATGCATACGCAAAACTCTTTTGTTTGCCGGGCGTTTCCTTGTACTGCATTTCCAGGCAGCGCGTCAGTTCCTTATTCACATGGATAAATGGTGCCGTGTCCCCGTTGAACCGATCCAGTAGCGCTGAATATTCTCGGTGAATATTCTCAAGCACCTCAGCCATCCGGTCGCGCAACGCTCTCGGCGCCACGCCGCGAATCACCGTCGCCAGGATTGCGTAAGGTCCGGCCTCGACCCATACATCCAGGTCGCCCACATTCATCCGTTCGATTCCCTGCCCGCCTTCCGCATGAAATGAATCGCGCACAAAATCCTGGATTGCGGAAAGCATTCCCGAAACAATGCTGGGGTCCTGCATGGCTACAGCCGGCGCGGCAGCATGCCCCAGCGACAATCCTGTCTTCTTGTGAATCAGGAAAACCTGCTCCACCCGGAAGACCAGGCTGTGCAGCAGCACAACCTCGGTAAACGATCGGCCCGTCCGAATTCCCTCGAATCTCCACTTCAACCCCTGCCAAGAAAGGCTCTGATCCATAATCTGGTTGAAGGACTCCAGATACGAACGTAACGTCTCCAGAATGGATCGACGTATTGCCGGACCCATCACCGGGAACAGCGCATCCGCCATCGTCCCTGGGTCTTTTCGCACAGACTCTCGCAAGGCTGTCTCAATCGTCGGCGCCAGCGCGTCGCTCAACGCTTCGTCGCCACCCGCCGCTCGTCTTCGTTGGATCGCTTCCGCGACCACGGAGCTGACATCTTCCGTCCGCGCTTCCGCATTCGCCACGCGATGATGCAGTCGCTCGAGCGCCTCCTGTTCCGGCGCAAGGATCAGGTGCCGCAGTTCATCAAGCGCACCTGCTCCATTGGCGGTGGCATCGTCCGCAGCATCGAGAGGTACCCGTTTTGTCGGCGTATCAGCCATCGCGTCAGGGTGGGTGTTTCGCTACAAACATGTTGCTAGTCGGGCCAGAAGGACGTTTCCCCCGATTGTAACTGCGTGCTTATTTCTCTGGCAGTTCCAGCTCATCTTTCAATCGCATCGACAATTCCGTGAACAGATCCGCCAGCATGGCGCGATCTGTCTTGTCGGTCCGTAACGTCTCGGCCTCGCGGTCCAGCGCCGCCTCCAGTTCATCTTTCGCCTTTTGAATCTGGTTGCTCAGCGTCTTTGACTGCTCCAGTATCCGCGCGCGCAAATCCGCCTGCGTCGACGAAAGCTGCTCTTCAAGCTGAGATAGCTTCTTCTCGAGCGATTTTGCGTTGTCGCGTGTTTCCCGAGTCAGCTCTTTTAACCCCTCGTTGCGTTCGGCTTTTTCCGCCTTTAGTCGTTGGTTGTTCGATTCCATTTCCTCACGCACATATGATTCCAGCGTGTCGAATCTCTTCTTCAGGTCATCTCTCAGGGCGTCTGAAGATTTCGTCAGGCGCTCCTCCAAGCGGGCAAACCGCTTCTCGTACTCGCGCATGTTCGAACCAAACAGAATGTCGCGGATTTTGTCGACATTTGCGCCTTCCCGCACCTCTCCATTCGCGGCATTCTTTTCCTCGTGATCGGCAGACATGGTCGTCCGGACCCCCTTCTTGCGTGTCTTCGGCTTCTTGGCCATTCGGCGACACTACTACGACTACCTGTAGTTGAGCAACTCGCTCTTTTGCTGGTTAGAGAGCCGCATCATAAGCATTTCTGAGTCGCGTTTAGTTCGGGTACTGGAACCGCCTTCGGCCCGCACTTGACGCGAAATTATTTGATAAGTCGTTCTTTAGGAGGTTGGGGCTTCAGTCTCGACGTACAAGCGATAAAGATGGGAGCTTTAGCCCCGGAAGAAGAGTTCGCAAGTCCTCACCGACTGTGCATGAGTTGGCTTCTAACCTATCTTCAATATTGCTAACGTCCTTCTCTCAGGCGTGCGACAGTGGGGAAAGTCATTAGCCTTCAGAGTGGCAGTCGCACTCTCATCTTCAAGGAGATGGGCCTTCTCCTGCGTGCCCAACTATGCAAACTCATCGAGGCGCAGCCACCGCGCCTACCCCGGCATCCACGCGCACCAACTTGAATTCCTCGTTCACGTTCCCTGCCGCATCAAACGAAACAACTCCTCCGGTCACCTCACCAACCTCACTCGCCGCCAACTGGTCCCGAACACGCGCCCGATTGTTCCCAGCCTGCCGCACCGCTGCGGCAATCGTCTTCACAGCCTCGTTCATCAACTGCGCAGCCATCCCTGGCTCGTTCCCAGTCTCTTCTCGATATCGGCGTCCAAACTCTCCTCTTCCGATTCCACTCCCCACCGTAAAGTACACTGCATTAGCTTCCTTCGCGGTTTCAGTACCACCCCAGGGAAGAAAGTCCGCCGCCTTTTGGCAAAGATAGATCGCCGTCAACTCGCCACCCGCGTGCAGGCCAGGCAGCAACTGTTTCGCAATCTCCGGCCCAGTCCACAGAACAACTACCTTCGCTCCCCTTGCTTTGACGCTCTGCTCAATCGTCGATGATGAAAAATTCTCAGGGTTGATCTCCACATGCTCTGGAGGAGTCTCTCGCAGCGTTGCCACTGCCTTGGTAAATTCTTCACCCCCAATTCGGCCGTCGTGGCCAACTTCGGTAATTAACAAAACCTTACGTTGTGATCCTTTCGTCCCGTAAATCTCTGACGCCATGGCCCGTGCCTGTTCCCTGTCGCTCGGCCCAACCCGGAATATCCACGGAATGTTTATCCGCGTAGTCGTGGGGTCGCTGGAGAGTGTCACCACGGGTATCCCGACTTTATTCGCGATCTGTTCCGCCTGGTGAGCGATATTCCCGTCGATCCCCGTAATCAGCGCCACGGCTTCGTCTTGCATGACCAACCGGACCATCGCGCTGCTGGCCTGCCCCCACGGCCCGCTCTCATCTTCTACGACCACCGCGAGCCGCTGTCCATTCGCCAGCGGCCGGGCTCTGTTTTCCTCGTCAATCGCGATCTGCGCCGCTTGCAGCAGCAATTTACCTTCGGGCACACGCTTACCCTGCATCGGCAGCAGAATCCCGATGCGCACCTCACCATTTTTTAGGTCCCGACTCTTTTCTCTGTCCGGCCCCCGATAATCGACTTTCCCAGGGTCCATCGAGGCGTACGGCGTCACCGCTGGCGTTTCTGTCTGCGCCAACAGCGTCGATACACCTGCACTCATCACCCACGCCACCAGCATCAATCCATGCCGTGAACCATTCCAGCGCGATTGACGCCGGACATCCATCAAGGGGCGCCCACGCCGGACTGGCCCTTCACCGCGTTGCCCTTTTTGGGATTCCAGTGCACGAATTTCCCGTTTTCCACCCGCACCATTGTCACCGGGGCAATATTGTTTAGCGTATGATCGAATTCTGCCCGGCCCGTCACCCCGTCGTAGCTTTTTTCCTGGTAGTCGCGGAACGCATCCATGATCTTTCCCGCGGTTTAATCCTGCTTTTTCAATCGCCGCCACTAGCATGTTCATCCCGTCGTAGGCGTACGCAGCATATGCGTCAGGTTGCATTCCATATTTCTCGCTGAATTTCTTCGCGAACTCCTGCCATTTTGCATCCGTCCGCGATTCATCCAGCGCCGCTGTCGTCACCAGTCCCTCCGCGGCGGACCCGGCTTTTTCCAGCAGCAGGGAATAATCCATGCGACTGGCGCCAAAGACCGGCTGTTTCATACCCGTCTCGCGCATCTGTTTCAGGATCAGTCCGGCCTCGCCCGCTTCTCCCCAGATCACCACGCCATCGAGTCGCGCATTCTTTAGCATCTTCAACTGCGTCAAAAAATCCTGGTCTCCACGCTCAAACTTGACTTCCAACACCGGAACGTGGCCAAGGCGTTTCGCAGAATCCACAAATTTGGCTACTCCTACGCGTGCGTAACGTGATTGCGTCCGAATCACGCCGATCCGCTTCAGGTTGCGCTGCTTGAATATGAAGTCCGCCAGCGCGTATCCCTGTTGCCGGTCGTCCGGAAAATTGTGGATCAGCCAGGGAATACGCGTTTCCGTCACCGTAGGATCGGTCGTACCCGTATCCATGATCGGCACTTCCAGTTTCAAATTCACCCTCAGCATGATGTGTGTCGAGGCTCCATCGATAGATCCCAGCACCGCCACCACATGCTCATCGAACGCCATCTTCACCGCTTCCGTCGAAGACGCGCCCCACTGCGCCACGTCATCGTGAATCTTCAGCACATACTGCTTGCCCATCACCCGGTTGTTGCCGCCGAATCCGCCCCGTGCGTTTGCTTCTTCCAATGCCAGTTGTGCGCCCTTCAACATCGCTTGCCCGTACGGTGCTTCCGGATTGTTCTGTAGCGGTCCCAGGAAACCGATATTCACCGTCGGCGATTCGCCAATTTCCTCAATCGTTCGTTCCCGCGCCGCGCCGTTGTAGGCCAACGTGTCTTCGGTGAGATACCACTCCTTGTATGGCTTGGAAAATTTCCGATAAGGAACGGCCTCCTCTGGCATGTTTGCATAGCGCTGCGTGGACGGCGTCTGCTCCGCGGGTTTCGCCGCTTCCGGCGCCTGGCCGAATGCAGGAATCGCCACAACAAAGACCAGGGATACGGCCAACAACTCCGTTTTATACCGCATGTGCTTTTACCTCTTCCGATTCAACTTCGCGGCTCCGTCACAAATTCGACGATTCTCGACAAAGTCGCCGAGCCGATCGCCTGCGCCGCATCGCACTTCGGTCTGGCGGCATCCGCCCGATCGCTGGCAATTTCAATCAGCAGTCCATCAGCGCCAGATTCGATCGCTGCGCGGCTCGCCGGCTCTACCATGCTCGCTACACCCGTCGCATGGCTCGGATCGACGATCACCGGCAGGAACGTTTCCTGCTTCAACGCCGGTAGCACATTCAAATCCAGAATGAATCGGCAATACTCTCCCGCCGGATACGCCTTGATTCCCCGCTCGCACAGTACAATGTTCAGATTCCCTTCCTGCGCGATGTATTCCGCTGCTCCCAGCCACTCGCACAAACTCGCCGCCATGCCGCGCTTCAGCAGCACCGGTTTTCCGTACCGTCCCACTTCCACCAGCAGCGGATAGTTCTGCATGTTGCGCGAACCGATCTGCAGCATGTCCGCGTACTCGCCCACTCTTTCCACCAGCCGTGGGTCCATCACTTCTGTCACGATCGGCAATCCGGTCTGCCGGCTCGCCTCTTTTAGAATCTGCAAACCTTCCATCCCCAATCCCTGGAAGTCATGCGGAGAAGTTCGTGGTTTAAACGCGCCGCCTCGCAGCATGTCTCCGCCGCATCGCCTCACGACATGCGCGAGCTCGAGCGTCTGCTCATAACTCTCCACCGAACACGGACCGGCAATCACCACCGAGCGCGCCCCGCCAAACGTTACGTTCTTCACCTGTACCGTGTGCGTCTCCGCCTCGCCATATTCCTCAGCATGAGTCCGCCGGCTCACCAGCGGACATATCTTCTTAAAATCAGCCGTCGCCGCAGCTCCCGCGATCGCCATCTCAACCTTCCTTGGAGTGCTTCCGCTCTCCGGCGAGTGCCGCTCTAGCATCCGCGCACTCGCCCTTACCTCTCAAACTATCCGGCCGTCTTTGCCTACTTCCGGTCCGAATCAAAAATGGCCATAGCTTCCATTTCCACCAGCAGGTCTGGACGGCACAAGATCGCCTGGATTCCCGTGGAGGCTGGCAGTGGATCGAGCCCCTGTTCCTTGAAAAATTGTGTCCGGACTTCGTTGAAGGCCGCGTAATCCCGCTCGATGTCGCGAAGGTAGCAGGTGGTCCGCACGATGTCCTTCCAGGTTGCGCCTTCCGCAGCCAGTAACGCCGTAATGTTCTGATACGTACGCAGCGTTTGTGCGCGGAAATCGCCCTCGTGGATCGTCATCCCTGCTTCATTGATGCTGGCCGTGCCTGATATCAGCAGAATGGCTACGCCCTTGATGTCCAGCCTCAGTCCGCGCGAAAACGACGACGGTTTCGGATAGTCGTAGGCTTCGTTCAGCACTTGCTTCGCGACGATTGCCTTCTTCTGCACGCCCGCCTCCTTCTCTTCTAGTACTGCTGATTCAACGGCTACTTGTGTTGAGCTCATTTCTTTTCCCTTCTTTCGTTATGTGAGTTTCACGAATCCCGTGGCTTAAGCCCGTGGCTGTAGCCACCCAAATGTCTTCGCCTTGAAATGCCAGGTTCAATATGTAGTTGTGTGCAATCGATGTCTGTGTCTCGAACGTCTTGACCCTCTTATCCGGCGTGGTCACCACTACCTCGCCGCCCTTGCCTTCTTTTGCCGGGCGGTATGTGCTCCACGTGTTGGTCCTGAAATTCAGATAGCTGAGCCCTTTATCCGTGCACGCCCAGACCTCATCTCCGCGTGATTGCACCGCATTGATAAAGTCCGAAGCGACTCCGCTGTCCGTTGAGAGATAATTGTGCCAGTTGTGTCCGTCGTATCCGCTCAATCCAAAATACGTGGAAGCCCAGATCATTTTGGTGTCTGCGTTGTACGCCACATTGCTCACGATGTCGTGAATCAATCCCTGATTCTGGAAAAGCACGATTTCCATTTCTCCATCGGGATCGTTGTACGGTTTCCAATATCCGGCCGCAATGTCGTATTCCAGCAGGCCGCCGCCCCACACCGCCGCGTACACTTTCTTGTCGCTCACCGCGATCCCGTAGGACCACGGTTCGTGCAGCGGCGTATTCCGCTCGCTGAAGATCGCCCATTCCCCCGTGCGCGTGTTCAGTCGGCTGATTCCCGCCGTCGTCGCCGCCCATACGAATTCGCCCTGTATTCCAATTCCGTACACAATGTCGTTGGCCAATCCGCTTGTCAGGTTCGTGTAGTTCTTGAATTGCCCGCCGCTCAGGCGGCTCAATCCGCCGAATGTCGCCAGCCACACGTCGCCCGTCTCGTGATCTACTGCTACGCCGGTGACCATCCGGTTTACCAGTCCATCCTCCGTCTTGTAGACCTTTTTGATCTGGCCCTTCGTGATCATCACCAGTCCGTTTTCGGTTCCAGCCCACACATTTTCGCCATCCACCGCCACGCAGAGCACTTTCTCATCCGGCATGCCATTCGCTGTTCCGAAATTTTCCCAGCGCAGCGATATCGCCGGTTTCTGCGCCACCACCGGCATCGTCAGTAACAGGAACGCTGCCACCACCATCACACTCTTTCCTGATTTCCCGAAGTTCATGCTCGCCTCACTCATTCCTTCAATTCCGCCTACCAGCGCTTCGTCAGAGCGTTTTCAAAAACTCCACCAGGTCGTTCAAATCCTCTTTCGACATGTTCGATGTCACGCCGTGCTTATCGCTGGCGTTGTACATCGTCCAGATCTCTTCCAGCGAAAGTGCCTCGCCGCTGTGCAAGTAGGGCGGCCGCTCGTAGATTCGATCCAACTGCGGTATGTCGAACATCCCTGATGTGTCGTACTTGTTCGCTGTTCCCACATCGAAACTTGTCTTCGCCGTGTAATGCGTTTCCGGGGGATGGCAGGTGTCGCAGTTTTTCTTGTAAAATACTTCTTTCCCATGCTCCTGCGATGGACTCAACTGCCCATCCCCCGCGAGGTGCCGGTTCGGCGATAGTGGAATCGCCTTGATGAATGCCACCAAATCCGCGAGTTGTTCCTTGTTGAAGCCCTCTGAGTGAAACAGAAATTTCGCAATTCGCGGACCGCATTGCGTCTCCAGATCCGGGTTATGTCCATTCCATTTGTAAGGAGCGGTCTCCGCCACTCCCCGCAGCGTTCGGTTCGCTACCCGATCCCGTCCCAACTGTGGCGTCTCCAGATTCCAGGCTACGCCGTCGATGTGATTGTCGGGATGGCAGGTAATACATGCGAATTGCCCCTGATAACAAAAGCGCGCCGAGTGAAACAGTTGTTCGCCCCGCCGCAATTGCGAAATTTTCTTTGGCCCGCCCAAATCGATCGTACCGCTAACCTTTCCGTGGGCGATGTCCACTACCGTCAGGCTGTCACCCAAGCGGTTCACTACGTATGCGAATTGTCCGTCAGGCGCAATCGCCACTCCGTTCGGGTTTGCTCCCGTAGCCAATCGCCGGTCTACGAACGTTCGCGCCGAATCCAGCCGGTTCGCCAACTGTTCCGCGGGAACCGCATTCACGCGTCGCACCAACTTCGCGGTATCGATCACCGAAACTATGTCAGCTTCCGAAGAGGTCACCAGCGCATGCTTTCCATCCGGCGTGAATGCCACTCCATTCACGCCCGCGTAGTATTTATCGATGTCGTCCGTTAATATCTGCTTTGTTTCCGCAAGTTCGTTGCCACCCGCCGCCGGCTTCACCACCAGCATCCCATGCGTCAAAATCCAACCGTCGTTCACTTGAATCAGCGGGTTCAGATTCTTCGGCCGCATGAACGGCACCAGGAGATATCCGCCCATCGATGGAGGAGCTTCCGCAACGTGCCGCAATTCCAGGACTCCGGGAACTGGCACGCGTTGCGATACTTTCAGCGTCTTCGTATCAATTACCGTCAATTCCGAAACGGGTGGCTGATTCGGCGGCCCCAGGCGGCCCAGGATATTTGCTACGTACACATGGCGGCCATCGCGCGATAGCGCTACATAATGCGGCGAACGCCACGAAGCCAACCGCTTCACTTCCGTGCCTTTCGCTAAATCAATGACCGACACGTCGTTGCTGATGCTGTTCGCAACGTACAGAATCTTTCCGCTTCGGTCCGTCGTTACTCCAATCGGACCCCATCCTGTCGCCAGGGTCCGCACTACTTCAAATTTCCCGGAGCTGATCTCGCTTACGCTGTCATTCCACTCATTCGTCACATACAAGGTCCTGCCGTCCGGTGAGACCGCTACATCTTTCGGTCTGTGTCCCACCTTCACGCGCGACACAACCTTCTGCGTCTTCACATTTACCGCAAGCAGCGAGTCGTCCTCCTCGCACACCACATAAAGCAGCGTTCCATCAACTGAGAACTTCGCTTCCACGGGAGTGAAATAATTTTCCGCCGTGGCAACTGCGCTCTGCGGACCGCCGCCGGCCTGCGCCGCCTTCAATTCCGCAAATGAAGCAGTAAGCGCCACCATCCCGATCAACAACGCCGCAAAGGCAATCACCCTTCGCGCGCCGATAATCTTCTGGGCTCGGCTTCTCATGGCTTAGCCACCGCAACTGCTCCGCTTACACGTTCCCCTGGCTCCGTCACAGCCAAGATCTGATCCGCTTTCACATGCTCCAGCGTCTGCACTGTTCCGCTCGGCCACCGTATCGTCAGTCGATCCACTTCTGTATGAGATCCAAGTCCAAAATGCGGTCGCGGATCATTTTGCGAGAGATATCCCGACTGCGGAGTGTTCTCGACCACTTGCCGCATCTCTGCCGCCACTGCCTCAACTCGCGCTCCAAACCCGTCCCGGTTGCTCTTCGTTCCCGTCAACTTCAGAGTCAGCCAGTGATTCTTCGCATTCCCTGCCGGGGGATTCGCATGAATTAAGATCCCCTGGCCGCCCAGCACCACAATGAACGCATCGATGTACCCGTCGTTGTCGTAATCCGCGAAACAGCCGCCCCGCCCAACCTTTTTCAACTTGAAGTAGCTGCCCGCATCGCTCGACACATCAGTGAAGGATCCATTCCCGTTATTCCGCAAAAGCGAGTCTTCCATCGGCACCAGCCAGTGCAGCCCGCCGTTTACCACAAACACGTCTTTCCATCCGTCATTGTCAAAATCAAATAGCGCATCGCCCCAGCCCACATACTGCCCGGCCATCCGCGCGATTCCGGACTCCGCCGTCGTATCGATGAATGATCCGTCTTTCAGCGAATTCCGGAACATCCGGTGATACCGCATGTCCGAGACAAACAGGTCCAGTGCGCCGTCGTTGTCGTAGTCCGCAAAAATTGGCCCCATCGCTGATGGCGTATCCCCATTCGTTCCGTAGGCCACGTTCTGCTCCAGCCCCACGTTCGTGAATGTGCCGTCGTGGTTGTTGTGCCACAGATAACTTTCCATCTGGTCGTTCGCCACGTAAATGTCCGGCCAGCCATCGTTATCAAAATCGCCTACCGTCACCCCCATCGCACGCCCCGGCACGCTTGCTATTCCGGACTTCTCCGAAACATCCGTGAAAGTGCCGTTCCCGTTGTTGTGAAACAGCCGGCTCAATTCCCCTTCGTAGTCCAATGGCCCCGCAAACGCATCTGCCGTGTAATAGAGCCGCTTCGCCTGCGGATCGTATTTCAGGTAATTTCCGACAAACAGATCCAACCGTCCGTCGCGGTCGTAATCCACAAACGCCGCGCCCACACCAAACTGATTGTTCTGCACGCCCGCTTTTTCGGTGACGTCGGTAAACGTTCCGTCGCCGTTGTTGTGATACAGGATCGCGGAATTCCAGTTGGTGACGTAGATGTCCTCGAAACCGTCGTTGTCGTAGTCGCCGACCGTCACTCCCACGCCAAACCCTTTCCCCGCCACACCTGCTTTTTCCGTCACATCTGTGAACGTTCCATCTCCGTTGTTCCGGTAAAGGTGATTTGTCGCATCCTTGCCGTCCGCCTTCGAATGCTCCGTAACACCTTCCAGGAATTTTCCGTTCACCACATACAGATCCAGTAGCCCGTCATTGTTGTAGTCGAACCACGCGCATCCTGTCCCCGTTGACTCCAGAATCGAACTCAGTTTCGTCTCGCCAAACGATTGCCGGAATCGGATCTTCGATTTCTCCGTCACATCCTCAAACGCGGGAAAGTGGGATTGCACCGTCGCCACTGCCCCAGGCGCCGCCGTCTTCGCGGGCTCCGCCGGCCTCTGCTGGCCCGAAATCACCGTCGCACCCAGCAACCAGGCGCTGAACATCACCGCAACAACACACCCAGGCATCCCCTTAGTTCTCATGTTTCCCCGCGCTCAGCCCCTGCTGCTCCCCAAATTGCGTCGGCGAATCAAATCTCTTCAACGTCATCGGCCAGCGGTTTTCTGGTGCTACCGCCTTGTCACTGTGGCAACCTGCGCATCCTCTTTGCTCTCCCGCGCGCGACCAAACCCAGCCGCGTTCCATTCGGATGGTCCCTCCACTCGCATCCAGCAATTCAAACCGCACCGGTTGATCCGCCGGCACTTCCACATAAAACGATCCGTCCTTCTCTACAGGCGCTTCACCCAATACCACTTCGTTCTGCGTGCTCGGCTGCAATGTCCTCACGCGCACCTTCGCGATCGGTGTCCCGATCCGCCCACTCTTCTCATCCACAGATGCATAGCTGTCCAGCGCGATCAGATATCCGGCCTTCGACGCGCTATTCACCATGCTCCAGTATTTCTTCGGAACCATGTGTGTTGCGATCGGCACCGCCTGGACACTATTCAGCTTCGCGTCGCCGTAAATCTTCTGCCCCATCGTCTTCTGCTTCAGGTCAAACGCGTACAGCTCAAAATATCCATCCGGCTTTGCTGAAGTGTTTGTCCGGCGGGCCACAATCAGTTTTTCTGCAGACAGCGGCCATGGTGAGCCAAACATCTCGTTTCGTGGTCCTGCGGTCGTTTCCTTCAAGTCTCCCTGTGCGATTTCCATCAGCGAGCCACCGTACTGCCCCGCCTTCGCACTTTCGGTGAATACAATCGACCCGTCTTCCAACTCGCTGGCCTCGCTGCGAAGCGCGATTTCCTTGTGTTCGCAGCGCAGAGAATCCAGGGCCGTTCCGTCCGGCCTCATCGTGTAGAACTGCCGCCCTCCCGAATCCGCTGCGCCCTCCGTCAGCGGTGTCGACGCCGACGCCACAATTCTCCCGTCTCGCAGTACCGTCTCCATCCACCATTTCCCCGGCCCGAACGTAATCCTGTGCCGGTTCGACCCGTCCCTTTTCACCACCGCTAAATAACTCGACCTACCCGTCCCTTGCGCTCCAGCCACCGTAAACACAATTTCATCGTCGGGCAGATACCCGGGACGGAAGCAATCCTCTGCACAATTTGTAAGCTGACGTTTCTCCGTTCCGTCCGTGCGCATCTCCCAGATTTGCCAGGGTCTCGTGCTCAGCTTCTGCCCGGAAAACACCACGCGTTCCGCATCAAAGCTGATCTGCGGATCCGCAGCCGCAAACAACTCTGCCGTCAGATTTTCCGGTTTGCTCGCGCTGGGCTTGCCTGCCAGCCGCACCAACCAACTGCCCACCGGAAATCTCGCATGTGCCGCGTTTCCTTCCACTTTTGGGGTCTGCACAAATATCAGGTCGGGGCGCTCAACATTTACGGCAGGTTTTGTTTTTGAATTTGCGGCACTGGAAGAGGTGTGAACTTTCTGTGCGGATACTGGCTTCGTGCCCGATGCGATGTCTCTTGGACTGCCAATGAGAAGGACCAATGCCCAGCTAGTTACCCAAACCCTGGAACCCCGGTGGCGTACTTCCCAAGTCATGAACTAAGAGCGGCGTACTCCCCGCATCCCCTTCTTCGTTGGAAGAGATTCTCGACCAAGCTATCGGCCCAGACGCACCCAGATGGCACCGATGAACATTGCACTTAGTAAAACGCGGGAAACCCGCACCGGCAATAACGGGAAACTATTAGATAATATAGCTACGTGATTAACATCACAGGCAATCGTGCGCTATAACCCTCATCAATGTGACCGGCGTCACAAAGGCGATGCCTCCGACCACATTCCGGGGTCTTCAAAGTCCCTAAGGACCTTGAGTTCTCAGTGGCCCGTGCTTTTATGGAGCTCTTGCCACTTAGGTGGTCGCAGGTTCCTTGCCTTGTGTGTGGCCGGTCTTCAGACCGGTTCCTTTGACCTTACCTGTTAGGGGCGCGAGGGTTCAGGCCGGGAGATACCTCTTCTCTTCCCTGAGTCCCAGGTTCCTCTACTAAACTGTAGTCTTGCTTGCCACATCGATGGAGGCTTCCATGAACGCCAAACTCCTGAGCTCTGCCGCCATACTTCTCTGCTTTCTCTCCCTCGCCAGTAGAGTTCGCGCCGACGATTACCCAACTCCCCACTCAGCCGACTTCATCCTCAAGGAATTCCAATTCAAATCCGGCGAAAAACTCTCCGAACTCAAGCTCCACTACTACACCCTGGGTACGCCGGACAAAGACATCACCGGCAAAATCCGCAACGCTGTTCTGATTCTCCACGGCACAGGTGGCTCCGGCCGTCAATTCCTCACACCCACCTTCGCGGGCATGCTCTTCGGCCCCAACCAACTTCTCGACGCCTCCAAATACTTCCTAATACTCCCCGACAACATCGGCCACGGTGATTCCAGCAAGCCCAGTGACGGTCTGCACATGCGCTTTCCCCGCTACGAATACGACGACATGATCGAATTGCAGTTTCGCCTGCTCACACAGGGCCTCGGCGTCAACCACCTACGCCTCGTCATGGGTACTTCCATGGGTGGCATGCACGCCTGGTTGTGGGCCGAACAGCATGCCGACTTCATCGACGCCGCCATGCCACTCGCCAGCTTGTCCGTTGAGATCGCCGGTCGCAATCGCATGATGCGTCGCATGATTCTCGACGACATTCGCACCTCACCCGACTGGAACAACGGCGAGTACACGCAGCAGCCGCACGGCCTGGCCGCCGCTCTCGGCATCCTTCTCATCATGGGCAGCAGCCCACTCCAGATGCAGCGGCAGGAGCCGACACGCGAAAAAGCCGACGACTAGCTCGAGAATTTCATTGCCACTCGGATGAAGTCCACCGACGCCAACGACATGCTCTACTATTTCGACGCTTCACGAAACTACAACCCGGAGCCGCAACTCGAGAAAATCACCTGCCCACTCACCGCCATCAACTCCGCCGACGATCAAATCAATCCTCCCGAGCTCAAAATCATCGACGTCGACATCCAACGCGTCAAACAAGGCAAGCTCGTCCTCTTACCCATCACCGACGCCACCCGCGGCCACGGAACCCACTCCCTCCCCGCCATCTGGAGCATCCACTTGAAGGAGCTGCTGGATCGATCAGCTGCACATTGATAGGGATTGGAGTTTGCCACGGAGCTTGCTGCTCCCGGTTATTTCCCTGAAACAGACTGCGCGGATGCGGAAGTTGTTACGCCAGCTCGCTAGAACAGAGGGAACGCAAACAATCCGTCTCGTCCGCGCGTAGCAGTGCCCTGCTTCTTACCTCAGCTTCAGTCTGCATTTACCAACAGGTTGTCCATCACGCTTTACTAGTGGAGTGTCCCATAAATAAGTGGCAATAGTATTGCTGGGAATTTAGGCATCTCCAGTGCAGAATGGGGGTGCCTATGGCGATGGGACGACCGAAAGCGGCCTTGGTTTTAACTCCGGAACAGCGCGAACAGCTCGAAGGCTTGGCAAGTTCACGATCTCTTCCGGCGGGATTGGTGACGCGGGCCAAGATTATCTTGCTGAGTGCTTCCGGCAAGACGAATCTGCAAATTGCGCGCCTGTTGAGACTGACTAACGCCACAGTCGGCAAATGGCGGCGGCGATTCCTGAAGCACGATGTAGCCGGTTTACACGATGAGTTGCGCCCGGGGCGCCCGCGCCCGATCAGTGACGAGCGTGTGGCGCAGCTGGTGCGCAAGACCCTGGAGACAAAACCAAAAGGCGGTACGCATTGGAGTATCCGGCAAATCGCCACGGAGACGCGCCTGTCGAAATCGACGGTACACCGCATCTGGCAAGCCTTTGGATTGGAGCCACACCGTCAGAAACATTTCAAGCTTTCGACGGATCCATTTTTTGTAGAAAAAGTACGGGATATTGTAGGGCTGTACTTGAATCCACCCGAAAATGCAGTGGTTTTGTGTGTCGATGAAAAGAGCCAGATTCAAGCGCTCGAACGCACCCAGCCGATGTTGCCGATGGGACTGGGCTACGTCGAGGGTGTGACCCACGACTACCGACGGCACGGGACCACCACGCTATTTGCCGCCCTGGACACGGCCAAGGGCAAAGTGCTGGCGCAATGCCGACAACGTCACCGACATCAGGAATATCTGGACTTCCTAAGAGAGATCGAGAAAAACGTACCGGAATCCTTGGAGGTGCACATCATCGTGGACAACTACGCTACGCACAAACATCCACGCGTAAAACGCTGGTTCGCCGCACGGCCACGATTCCACGTGCACTTCACGCCGACCTATGCCTCGTGGCTGAATCAAGTGGAGATCTGGTTCAACCGCATTACACAGCAGGCCATTCGTCGCGGGACGTTTCGCAGCGTCAAGGAACTGGTGGAGAAAATCGATCAATATGTGCAAGCTTCCAACACCCACGCGCAGCCGTTCGTGTGGACGGCCACGGCAGATTCGATCTTTGCTAAAGTTCAGCGACTATGTGAACGTATTTCCGGGACGGCACACTAGTATTACTACGTTAAGTCTTTAAGGCCCGCGTGGGCCCGCTGCTTTCGCCCCGCAGTAGGCACAGAAGCCTGTCCAGGTGAAGAGCAGCTACTGAATTTCACGACGGGTCCGTGGCAGGGTCCACCCAGAAGTTTTTTTTACTGCGGAGCATTTCCAGAGTTAGAAATGCATGAGCCAACATAACCAGCGTGGTGTGGTGGTGCCAGCCGATCCAACTTCGCCCTTCGTAATGATCCAGTCCCAGTTCCTCCTTCAGTTGCTGGTAATCTTGCTCGATCTTCCAGCGACACTTCGCCAGTCGCACCAATCGTCGCAGTGTGTAGGTGGCTGGCAGATCGCAAAGGAAGTACTTGGTCGGTTCCTTTTCCGACTCCGGCCATTCGCTCAGTAACCAGACTTCCTTGTGCGGTGGTTGACCACGGACGAAGCCATGAGAGGGCTGTACTCGTAAGGCCACGAATCGCGATTCCAACCATCCCTTTGTGCCTTGCCGCCAGCGGATCCTCTTCCAACCCTGCGCTTGGACCGCCGCGTCCTGCGCGCCGGTCGGCCGCTGTTTCCCATAGGCGTAGCGCGTCGCGGGAGCGCCTCGCCCCTGGTAGCGTGGAACTTTTGCTTGGGCGGTTTGCTCCATACTCCCGTCGTTGAGGAAATACCTACGGACATAAGGAAGTTGACGAGCTTCCAATTCCTCGCGAAACTCCGTGGTATCTCCGTAACCAGCATCGGCCACGACAATGCGATTCGCTAAGCCCCATGCGCGCACCTGATCAATCATGTCCAGGCTGAGTTGCCACTTCGTTTTGAAAACGACTTCTTCCGGAATGCCCGCTTCCTCACGACGCTTACCGTCCTTCGTCCAGCTTTCCGGCAGATACAGACGCCAGCCGAGTACCGTGCTGCCCTGTTCTCCCACATGGTGCAGGCTGACGGCCACCTGGCAATTCCCAACCTTGCCGAGCGTTCCCGAATATTGTCTTTCCACTCCCACCGAGTGCTTCCCTTGTTTGGGGAAGCCCGTATCATCAACCACCCAAACAGGGTCCGGCTCCAATTCCGCCGTCATGCGCTTCGCCAGACGTTCCCACAAAGGCATGCAATCCCACGGGCTTTGCCCTACGAACTGCTGGAGAGCTTGTACGTTTCCTTCCTCCGAGCGATCGGCAAGCGGCTCGATGGACTTGCGTTCCCCGTTCAGCAAAAGTCCACGAATGTAAACCGCGCCCCAGTGCCTTCGCTCGCTCCTGCCCATGGGCTCAAGCAAATCCTTCAGGAATTGTTCCAGGCGTTTTCGGCATCTCTCGACTTGGGCATCCGTCATGCTCGCGACGGTAGCACCAGCAAAACCAAACGTCAATAACTTAACGTAGTAATACTAGAAGGCGTATCGCACCGACAACATCACCAGATTTCCCTGAAAGTTTCTTTGCGCCAGAATGTCTTGATACGCCGTACTCCCGTTTTCGTGATACCCGTAGTAATCCCACATAGCGCGACCAGTCCAGTGTTTGGCAAAACGGTAATCAAAACCCCCAAACGGTTGGTACCAGGTGGAATTCAACGGGCCGGGAACAGCCGTCGCAATCGGGTTCTGAGGCGTCAGGTTGAGCTCGGTTCCGCTCACTCCCGATAGATTCGCTCCACCCCGCAACGTCAACCGCGGAAGTGGCGTCCAGGTAAAATCGATGAACCCCGTATTTACCTTGCTGGAATACGGCGAAAGCTGCTGCACCAGACCGGCAACATCCGGACAACCTGGCAGCCCTGGCTGCGAGCCTGTGGCCACAAAGCAAATAAGAACCTGCGAGGAAATATTATTGTAGTTGTATCCAAGGTCCAGGCTGAATTTTTCCGTGGGCTGGATTTGTGCGGCAAGACCAAAGCTTTCATTGTGCTGCCGGCTGTTCACAGTTGGCACATCGTTTTGTGCGAACCACAGGTTGACGCTGCCGTTCAGGCTGATCCACGTTGCCGCCCGGTAATTGGCCTGGACCCGGAACTCTTGCGAAGTTAGCGGGCTGATGCGCGTAAACGTGCCGTTCGCGCTCATGATATCCATATCCGCATTAAATCGAAACTTCTGCGTTGGGCGCGCCCAGAAGCCCACTATCCCGTGATTCTCGTGAATATTGATCACGCCCGGAGCTTCAAACGATGCGCCCGGCGTTGCAAATGAGATCGAGCCATCGGCGGGATTCAACGTGCAACCTTCCGGCAAATTTGCCTGCGTTAGAGGAAGAGTAGGATCCAGCAGCGTACAATTCCCACGAGCTGCATTATTCGGAAAATAGATTGCGCTCAGCGTGTTGTAAAAGTTGTCTGCGATGATTCGGCCGCGATACTTGTATCCAAAATACGCGCCGGCCTGGTTGCCAAGATTCGCGCGCACCTGAATCATATTCGTAACATCTTGGTTTTTAAGAAAGTTGCTATCCAGATTCAAGGAAGCATCCGCTCCGGAACTGGTCGAATGATTGGGAATCGTATTCAGAATTCCAGAGACTGGCGGAACGCACGTTACCGGAAGCGTGGAGGTTGGCGAGAATATGTTTACCGGCGCCACCAGGCTGCTGCTGAAGTACGAGCATTGCGAGGAGGCGAACTGCGCTGGCTCTCTCCAACTGCCATAGTGAAACGACTCCACGATGCTCAGATCGCGATTGACGTGCCAGGTTAACCCGAAGTCTCCGATCGAGGCTACGTGGCGGCCGCTGGTGGGTCCAGATTCCGCAAAATTAGACAGAAATGTCCTCGATTCAAGTCCCGTGAAATTCTGCTGATAGTTATTGAGCGTCATGTCTCCGCCGGTATACGAGAACATCCCGGCCATATCGATATTCTTAAAATATGTGGATTGAAGCGTGAACTTTTCGGTTGGACTGTTCAGTCGCGTGCGCCCGTGTGAAAAATAACTGTAGTACGCACTGCACGCAGGATTCACGATGCTTCCCGCACCAAACGCATTCTTGCAGGGTTGATTCGCGCCAGGATTAAAGGAAACGCCTAGGTCCACGGGCGGAAGTCCATCACCCGGAGAGAACTGCTGGTTCGCGTCCGAGATGCCTGGATCATTTTTGTAGTAGCTCCAGATCTGGTCGTAACTGATGGTGGTCCGTGGCAGAAAGCGGAAATCCACGCCGATGCGGTACTGCCGCAGGTGCGTGGAATAGTTCAGCAGCAAATATTGCTCGGTTCCCTGGTGAATCGTGCTGTACCCGGGCCCGTACACCGTGTTCTGGTCGTAGCCCAGCCGAAACCGGATCTTGGCATCAGGCAGCACCGTCAGATTGTAGTTCTGCATATTTCTTCGCGTGTAAAACGAGTGCGGCGAAGTGCCGATCAGAGACGTGCCGGCCACGTTTAAGGGCGCATTGAGTATCGGATTGAAATTCAACGGCGCATTCGGCACCGGCCGTCGTTGGATTCAGTGGATTTGCCAGCAGCGAATAATCCCAGTAATTCTGGTCTTTGCGAAACATCCCGTTGAATGCATACCACTTGTTCTTGCTGATGCGAAGTTGCGACACATTATTAGGATCGCCGCCGTAACCAAAATTGCTGAAATACATTCGGTCAAAGAACGTCGCATGTTGATCGAGGGAGCGCAATTCCGTCGTGAAGCCCAGCAGCCTCGGTCCCTGTTGCAGATTCACCATCGTGTCGTAAGTTTCCTGGCTTCCGTTTACGTTGGTGAACCGGTAGCCGAATTCAATCGACTGCTTGTAGTTGTAATTGCCCTGATCGATTCCCTTTTGTTCCTCGGCCTGCTGCCCTCGCATTACCGGAACCAGCAAGCTCACCGCGCCAAGCAGCGTGAGGAGAAAACGCGACACGTTCCCGAAGATTCTCAGTTTCATTTTGCTTTTATCCTTTTCGTTCGTCATGGTCGTGTTCCTCCCTCCTTATGGTGTAAAAAACACGGCGCTGCTATTTGATCCGTGAATGGCCGTATGGCACAGCGTGCATGCCTGATATTTCTGTGCCTGGTTGTGGAATGACGGTGTGGCGGAAGGCCCCGCATCCGCGTTCAAAGAATGGCAACCCATGCACAGCAGATTCACCTGATTCTGCTTCAGCATTCGCGCGTTCGTGGAACCGTGGGGCGAGTGGCAGACCTGGCAGCCTTCAATTTTGGCTTCATGCTGATACACGAACGGTCCTTGTTTATCCGCGTGGCACTTGTAGCAGACCTCGTCCTGGCCGATTGCCGTGCGCAGTTGATGCCGCTCAAATCCGCCGTGCGGATTATGGCAGTCGTTACACTGCATCAGCCCTTCATTCACTCGATGATGGAACGGCCGCGCGAATTGCGCCCGGACATCCAAATGGCAGCCGTAGCAGAGCTTCGGCGACGACTCTTTCAGTAAAAACTCCGCTTCCTTCGCGTGATGGGGAGAATGACAGTCGGTGCACGCCACGCCGCTCTGCAAATGCGCGGAGCGCCCATAGTTGTTCTGCTCGTGGCTGCTTTGATGGCAATCCAGGCAGCGGGCGCTGATCTCCGCTGGTGACGCGTTCTTGAACGCGAAAATTTTCGTCTTGTCCCCGCCACCGTCGACGTGCTCCTTGCCGGGTCCATGGCATGCTTCGCAGCCATGCCACTCTGGGCCTTTGTGGGCGTCGATTTTTCCGTCCATCGTCGTGGCAACGTGTGGGGTCGTCGCAAAATTCGTATACATTTCTTCGTGGCAGGTTTTACAGGTTTCCGCGCCTACGTACAGTGCCGGATCCGTTGGCCGTGCATACGTTATGGCCTGCGCAGTCTTCGGCTTATCGCTGGCAGACTTCTTCTTCTCGCCTGCTCCGCTGGGGGGCGCGCCGAAGAAAGATATAACCAGAAGCAGAACAACCGCATTGAATGCACAAAGTGCAGGTTTCATGACACTTCTCCGCGATCCGCTAAAAATCCTCCCTGGTAGTCAGGGAGACTCTTGCGAAAATACTTTCAAACTTGCCGACATCCGTGGGCGGAAAGCGCTGCTAGACGCGCCGGTTGCTCTCTTCAGCCACAGCTTTCTGCGGCATTGTAGAGAGACTCATCATCCAATACTGTCTACTATTGAACAAGGCTCTTTTCCGTGTTCCGGATTCTCTCGGCGACTGGGTGTTTCGGCTCGGATTCATCTCAATGCCTGCCAAACGCGAGGACCAGAAACTCGAACCACCTTCCCCCAATTCCCAGCAATCTGTGGTATACTTCCTTTGCGCTTAATCCCGCGGTTGTGTTGTGCGGTCCCTCTGCTGTAAAACGAGAATACCCGCCATCAGTTCCCTCCGTAAGTTTTACGCGTAATCTAAATACTAAGTCTGGCTTCGCACGTCGCCACGCTCACTCACACTTCGTGTGTGTCTACGCGGCGACTGCACCAGCAAGAAAGCAAAATGCAAAATTTCTCAGAATTACCGATTTCTCCTTACATCAAGGAGCGGCTCTCGTCGGGCGGTTTCTCCAAACCTACTCCGGTGCAAGCTGCGGCCATCCCACAAGCCCTTGAAGGCAAGGATGTGCTTGCTACAGCGCAAACTGGAACCGGCAAGACCCTGGCGTTTCTGGTCCCCATCCTCGAAAAGCTGCTGAAGCAGAAAGCCAACACTGTGCAGGCCCTCGTGCTCGTTCCTACGCGCGAACTCGCCATGCAGGTGCTCGACCAATACAATGCCCTCCGCGGCAAACAGCTCGCCCCTGCGGCCTTGGTCGTCGGCGGCCTGGCCGAAGGCGGTCAGATCAATGCCATCCGCAAGGGTGCTCGCATGGTCGTCGCCACTCCTGGCCGTCTGCAGGATTTCATCGACCGCAAGCACATCAACCTCAGCACTGTGCACACGCTCGTCCTGGACGAAGCCGACCGCATGCTCGACATGGGTTTTCTGCCCGCGATTCGCAAAATCGCTCACATGATCCCCAAGGATCGCCAAACCCTATGCTTCTCCGCCACCATGGAAGGCTCTGTGGCCAACCTGGTCAAGGACTACACGCGCAACGCCGTCCGACTTTCGTTCGGCTCCACGCTCAAGCCGGCGGAAAACATCCGCCTGCACGCTTATGAAGTATCTGTCGACGGAAAAGCCGACATGCTTCAACGTCTGCTCACCAAGGAAACCGGCCGCACGCTGGTTTTTTCCCGTACCAAGCGCGGCACCGAGCGCATCACTAAGAACCTGATTCGTCAGGGCATCCCGGCCACTATGATTCACGGCGATCGTTCGCAATCGCAGCGCACCACGGCCCTCACCGCTTTCCAACAGGGTCGTTTCCGCGTATTGGTCGCCACCGACGTCGCTTCCCGCGGCATTCACGTCGAAAACATCGCTCATGTCATCAACTATGATCTGCCTGAAGTGGCAGAGAGCTTTATTCACCGCGTTGGCCGCACCGGCCGCGCCGGTGGACACGGCTCCGCTTCCACTCTCTTCGTGAAAGAGCAGCGCACCGAATTGTTCCAGCTCGAGCGCACCCTCGGCATCAAAATCGAGCGCATGCGTCCAGACGGCACCACCCACGTGCAGGACAAGCACGCCGCAACTTCAACCGACAAGCACCCTTCGACCCAGCACAAGGGACGCGGCTTCATCAGCGCCGAGCACTCTGCCGCCAAGAACGCCGAGCGCGCGCAACGCATGGTCCAGCTCCCAGGCGAAGTCCTCCAAGCGCAATTGGAAGGCTAACGCAGCTACTTGAAGTTGGCTTACAGGAAGCTCGCCCGCTTCAGGCGAGCGAGCTCGTTCACCTCTGTAGGGGCCGGTCTTTAGACCGGTTCCCTCGCCTTAAGGGAGTCGAAGCCTTAGCTTGCCTGCGGCAGGCGGCTCCGACATCCAAACAAGGGGAAATATGGAGCTTTATAGCCCTGAGAACTCCGGCTTACCCCGCTAAGTTCTAGCAACTCCAGACCGTCACCCACGAATCTAATTAACGGCGAGTCTTTTTCTTACGAAATAAACCCCTTCACCGGCCTTTTCTTTCACCCGGTGAAGCTCAAAAAACGCCTGCCTGGTGTACAATAGACTTGGTGGGGCAATAACCAGGGCATTCCATTCAGATTTTTCTGTTCGGATACACCGCTGTAGTTTTTCGGTAAAACATCTCTCGCCTCTTCACCAAAGCGTCCAGGTGTTTTCTTGGCGTATGAACGTCGGTTTGGAATTCCGCGCGAATTCCACTGGTAGATTGCGGGGGAAACTTTGTCACTTCTGCTTCAGGAAAAAGATGATCAGTTCCGTTCACTCCTTACGCTTGGTAAGGAACGCGGCTATTTGCTGATCGAGGAAGTCAACGATCTCCTCCCCGTCGAAGAACACACTCCCGAAGAAATTGATGGCGCCCTTTCCGCCATCCAGCGCGATGGCATCGACATCTACGAAGATATCGCCGCTGCCGAAGCTGGCCGCGCCGCCATTGAAATTGTCGAACCCGGCGAAGTGGACGTTCGCATTGAACCCGTTCACGGCGATGAAGCCGAAGTGGAACATACCCCCCGGCCCGCCGAAAAAACCAATGACCCTGTTCGCGTTTATCTCCGCGAGATGGGCATCGTTCCTCTCCTCACTCGCGAACATGAAGTTGCCATCGCCAAACGCATTGAGCGTGGACATCTTCGCGTCCTGAAAGCTATTTCCCGCTCTCCTCTGGTTCTCAAGGAACTTTTTTCGGTTGCCGTCGAACTGCGCAGCGGCGATCAGGCGATCAAGAAGATCATTCACTTCGATGACGAAGAACTGACCGAAGACAAGATTGCCGAGAAGACTAAGCAGACGCTTCGCATCATCGACAAAATCGAAGTCCTTTACGCTACCGGCCTGAAGCAGGCAACCCATCTGGCCGCTTCCCCGCGTGCCAACAAGCGCGTTTATCTTCGCGCCCGCTACAAGCTCTCCCGCACTCGTGTCGAAATGTCGCGACTCGTTCGCACCATCGAATTCAACGAACGCGAAAAAAAGCGCCTGATCGAGATTATGCGCCACACCGTCGAGCGCCTTCACGCCCTCGATAAGGAAATCATTGCTCTCGAACGCCGCACCATCGCCGCTCGCGGTGAAACTGCCGCCGCCGCCCGCAAGGATCTGCGCGCGCGCAAATTGCAGCGCACGCAACTGGAAGAATCCAACGAAGTAACGTCCGCCAGCCTGAAGCGCACCCTCACCGTAATTCTTCGTGGTGAAGCCGACGCCGAGCAGGCCAAACGCGAACTGACCGAAGCCAATCTCCGCCTGGTCGTTTCTATCGCCAAGAAATACACCAACCGCGGCCTGCAATTCCTCGATTTAATTCAGGAAGGCAACATCGGCCTCATGCGGGGCGCCGACAAATTCGAGTGGCGCCGCGGCTACAAATTCTCCACCTACGCGACCTGGTGGATTCGTCAGGCCATCACTCGCGCCATCGCCGATCAGGCGCGTACCATTCGCGTTCCCGTGCACATGATTGAGACCATTAACAAGCAGGTGCGCACCAGCCGCCAGATGGTGCAGGAACTCGGCCGCGAACCGACTGCAGACGAAATCGCCAAGCGCATGGATATTTCCGTCGACCTCGTGCGCAAGGCAAAGAAAATTGCGCAGCAGCCCGTTTCCTTTGAAACCCCCATCGGCGAAGAGGAAGAAACACACCTCGGCGATTTCATCGAAGACAAAACTGTCGTGCCGCCGTCCGAAGCGGTCATCAATCTCAATCTAAAAGAACAGATTGCTTCCATGCTGCGCACTCTGACCCCGCGCGAAGAACGCATCATTAAAATGCGTTTCGGCCTCGACGACGGCAGCGAACACACGCTCGAAGAAGTCGGCCAGACCTTCGCCGTCACGCGCGAACGCATTCGTCAGATCGAGGCGAAAGCACTTCGCAAGCTGCGTCATCCTTCGCGCTCGCGCCGTTTCCGCATTTTCCTTGAAGGGTCGATGTAATTTAGTTTCACCGTAAGAGTTTGTTTCAGAAGAGTTCGTCAAAGAGAGGCAGTATGAAGAATCTATTTGTTGGCAACATGAGTTTTCAAACCACGGAGAGCGAACTCACCGAACTGTTCAAGCCCTTCGGCCAAATCACCCGCATCCGCGTGGTCATGGATCGTGAAACCGGGCGCGCTCGCGGTTTCGCGTTCGTTGAAATGCCCAATGACGAGGAAGCTTCCAAGGCGGTGGCTGCCCTCGACGGGAAATCCGTTGGCGGCCGCAACATCAAAGTCAACGAAGCGCGTCCTAAAGAAGCAGGCGCTCCCCGTTTCAGCGGCCCCAGCGGTGGTCGCAACAACAGCGGGGGCGGCGGCAATGGTGGCCGTGGAAAAGGCCGCGGCAGTTTCTCGAACGAAGATTACAGCGAAGCGGCACGGCAGCCTCGCGAACCTCGCTGGTAACAGTGCGCAGTAGCCCGCCGCATTTCATCGCGGCAATCCAATTCTAAGGAGGCTTTATGCCAACGACTTTTCAGAAGCGCCAAAAGGAAATGAAGAGGCAGGAAAAACAAAAATTAAAGCTGGAGCGCCGCGCCCAGAAAAAACTTTCTGAAGGTGAAACCCCCAGCGATCAGGAAGAGTTGCAGGTTTTGAACGCCCCGCAAATCCTGGAAGAATTCATGGATTTGCCTAACGATCCACGCGCTAAACACTGACGCCATGCTCGCGTCGGACTAGTGTGTAGCCTGCCCAGCTGAGCTGGACTTGGCCCGTGTTTCCGCATCATGCAACAGGTTCTCGAAGCGAGAATCGCCTCGCAGAGATTTCAAATCATCATCAATCCTGATATGGGCGAAATCATCGTATCCGTGATCGATGGCTTGGCGGCAGGTGTTCCAGTGCCTCGTCTTTTTGTCCCGCCAAGGCAGCGCCGCAGGCAAAATCGTACCAGCCATTTCCGACGTCATTTGGAACGCCGGCTTTCGTTAACGCCTCAATCCGTGCAAGGTAATATTTCTTCGCCTCCTCATATTTTCCGCTGCTGCTGAGCGTCGACGCTAATTCGCCGGCGGCTTTCTTCGTCTCGGGATTATCCGCCCCTAGCACGCGGCGCTTTATCTCCAGTGTCTGCCGCTGTAATTTTTCCGCCTCGGCATATCTTCCTTCTTTCCGAAGCGTATTCGCCAGGTTGCTCTTCGTCATCAAAGTGTCGGGATTTTCCGCTCCGAGCACTCGTGTTTGCACTTCGATGGCTTCCAGGTACATTTGCTCCGCTTCCGCGTAGCGCCCCTCGGAATCAAGCGTGTTCCCCAGGTTCAGCTTAGTCGCCATGGTATCTGGATGATCCGCACCCAATACACGAATGCGGGTCGTCAGCGTTTCACGCTCCAACTTTTCTGCTTCCTCCAGCCGACCTTCTTCCTGCAAAGTCCCGGCCAGATTGGAAGCCGTTGTCAAGGTATCCGGGTGTTCTGCGCCTAGAGTTCTCTGCTGAATCGCCCACGTCTCGCGGTACATCTGCTCCGCTTCTGGTAATTTTTTCTCATCATCCAGAATGTTGGCCATCACGTTCATTGACAACAAAGTTTCCCAATGTTCAGGCCCCAGAGCTCGGCGTGCCACCTCCAATGATTCTCGCTGTACTTTATCGGCTTCTGCGTATTTCCCTTGCACTTCCAGGACGAACGCCAGATACCGGGTTACGCTCAAGGTGTCGGGTTTCTCTGCGCCAATCACGCGGCGATCTCCCTCCACTGTTTCGCGGAGCAGTTTTTCCGCGTCGGCGTATTGGCCTTGCCGCAAAAAGATAAAGCCTAGTAGTCCCATCGCGTGCAAGGTCGAGCGGCTTGGGGTACTTTCAACTCGGTGACCGGTGGCAATGGCTTTTTCCAACATCGTTTTTGCCTCGGGAAATAGGCCCATCCCGATATAGACTTGCCCCATCGTCGACATCAGTTGCGCCTGCAATTCCGGATCTTTGGATAGGCCCGTCTCGATTTCCTTCGACGATTTGTCCAGAATTTCCCGCGCCGTGACGCTGTTGCCTCGCGCCTCGCTTGGATCAGACACCTTGAACATGCTGGTCATAAAATCGGTTATGCGATTGGCGCGGTCGCGTTCGCGCGTTATGCGGCGAATTTGTATTCCCTGCATCACCACAAACGCAATCAGCAGCGCCGTCGCTCCCGACGCCACTGCAACGGCCACGCGATGGCGCTGGATGTATTTACGCAGACGATATCCGGCACTTGCGGGCCGCGCCTGCACCGTCCGGTTTTCCAGGTAGCGCTCAAGATCTCTGGCCAGTTCGTGCGGAGAACTGTATCTGCGCTCACGCTCGCGCTCTAGCGCCTTCATCGTGATCCAGTCAAGGTCGCCGCGGAGCAGGCTCACCAACTCCTGTCGCTCGACTCCTCGCAATTCCGCGCGTAATTCGGAATTCCCTCGGTCCGTGCTGACCTTCGTACTCGGTGAGGGAGGATCCTCTTCGCGTAAGGCTTGCAATACTTTTTCCAGTGGTTGCTTTTTCAACTGTTGGGAATCGAAAGGTAGCGTGCCGGTGAGCATCTCGTACAACACGACCCCCAGCGAATAAACGTCTGCGCGCGTGTCAATATCCTGAACTGCCGGATCGGTCTGTTCTGGACTCGTGTATCCCGGCGTTCCCAGAAAAGCTCCAGCTTGCGTGAACAACGTCTCGCCCGCGACCACTGGAGCCACTGTTTTCGCCAAGCCAAAGTCGATAATTTGTGGCCGGGGGTTGCCGTCAACTTCGATCACCAGGATGTTGGCCGGTTTGATGTCGCGATGAATGATCGCTTTTTGATGCGCGTGCTGTATGCCCTCGCACACTTGGATAAAGAGCCGCAAGCGATCGCGAATGGGGAGTTTCTTCCGGTCACAGTATTCGGTAATCGGTGGGCCATCCACGTACTCCATTACAAAATAGGGCTGCCCGCTGTCCGTGGTTCCGGCATCAAATACCTTCGCAATCGCGGGGTGCGCCATGATGGCCAGTGCTTGTCGTTCCGATTGAAATCGCTGCAGCACAACGGAATGCAGCATCCCGAGACGAATTAGTTTCAGCGCAACTTTCCTATGTACGGGAGAAGTCTGTTCCGCCAGCCATACCTGCCCCATTCCCCCTTCACCTAGTTTGCGGATTAGTCGATAAGGACCGATGGACTGCGATTCAGCGGCAACATCGAGCAACTGCCCAATGGAAGCGGATTGTGAAAAGTCTCCAGCCTTCGCGTGCGCGGAAAGGAGTGATTCCACCTCGGCACGAATCGATGAATCCCCCGAGCAGGCGGCATCCAGGTATGCCGGCCGCTGACTGGGCGGACGCTCCAACGCCTCTCCAACGATCGCTTTGATCCTATCCCAGTGTTCGGGTTTGGTCATTGCCCGCTCGCGTCATCTCTCTCGACAGCCATGCCTTCGCAACATTCCAATCTCGCTTCACGGTGGATGCGGAAACACCAAGTACTTGCGCCGTTTCTTCCGTCGTCAAACCGCCGAAAAATCGCAATTCCACAATGCGGCTTTGTTGCTCGTCGACTCGCGCCAGATCCGTCAATGCATCGTCGAGCGCAAGTACATCCGCGCTCTTGGCTTTGGGGATAGCGAGCGCTTCTTCGAGCTGCACTTTGCAGTCCGGGCCTCGTTTCGCGGCGTTTCGTGTTCGCGCATAGTCCACCAGAATCTGCCTCATCAATCGCGCGGCAATTCCCACAAAGTGCGCGTGATTCTCCGTGTCCGCAGGCCCCTGATCGGCCAGGCGCAAATACGCTTCGTGAACCAGAGCCGTGCTTCGCAGAGGTGTGATCGCTACGTTCGCGTTGCAGATAACGATGCGCAAGCTCGTGAAGCTCCCTGTAAACGATGGGAATCAGCGCTTTTAAGGCTTCCTGATCACCTTTTTTCCATTGAACGAGCAGTTCTGTGAAGTCTTGCGATTGCATTCTGGAGAGACCCTTGGGATCGTCGGAACTGGGTTGGGTCCAGTGAAAATAGCGCCTCCCGCTGCTCAAGTCAACCTGCCCTGAAGTCCATCGCGCCGTGGAGTGGTCATATCGTTTTGAAGCCTTCTCGCGACTTATGCAAAATGAATCAGTGCTATTCTTTCGCCTTGGTTCGGTTTGCGATAACACTTTGAGAAAACTAAATGCAAAGTGATGGAGAACGAGGAGGAGTTTTGCGCCCACGAAAACGCGTTGCCTGGCTTGCTGGTTCTCTCATACTCGGTAGCGCCCTTTTTATTTCTTTGGAAATTCTCGGTCAGGCGCCGCAATCCGCGGGGGCCTTCCCACCCGTCGTGCATTTGACCGCGGAACAGGATCACCAGCGGATGCTCGAACTGTTGCACATCACTTCCCTCCGGCGCGGGCCCGACGGCGATCCGAAATCTCCAAACGCCGCCAATTACGATGAATCCAAGGCCACAACCTATAAAACTATTCCTGATCCTCTCGTTCTAAACGACGGAAAGAAGGTTACCAACCCAAAAACCTGGTGGGAGAGACGCCGGCCAGAAATTGTGGAATATTTCGATCGCGAAATATACGGCCGCGTTCCGAAGCAAACCCCAAACGTAGTTTGGGAAGTGGTCAGCACCATCAGCGAACAAATTGGCGACATTCCCGCCATCACGAAAAAACTCGTGGGGCATGTCGACAATTCTTCCTATCCGCTTCTTGCGGTGAACATCGATCTGACGCTCACCGTTCCCGCGAACACGCCCGGCGCCGTGCCGGTGATCATGGAATTTTCGTTCGATCCGCAATTCCTGGCGACTCTGAAAAAACGCATGACAGAAGCGCAGTGGGCCGCGAGGGTTGGCACAGGGATTCCCTGGCAGCAGCAAGTGCTTGCGAAGGGATGGGGCTACGCCGTCCTGATTCCGACAAGCTATCAGGCCGACAATGGAGCGGGCTTGACGGAAGGAATTATTGGCCTGGTCAACAGAGGGCAGCCGCGCAGACTGGATGACTGGGGCGCGTTGCGCGCATGGTCGTGGGGAGCCAGCCGCGCCCTGGATTATTTTGCAACTGAAAAATCCGTGGATGCAAAACAGGTTGGCATCGAAGGGCTTTCGCGTTACGGAAAAGCGGCGCTCCTTACGATGGCCGACGATCCGCGCTTCGCGATTGCGTTTATTGGTTCTTCCGGCGCTGGTGGAGCAAAACTCCTGCATCGCACGTTTGGCGAGCAAGTGGAAAATCTCGCGGGCACGGGCGAATACCACTGGATGGCGGGAAATTATCTGAAGTACGCGGGACCGCTGACCTCCAACGATTTGCCCGTGGATGCCGACGACCTAATCGCGTTGTGCGCTCCACGACCGGTGTTCATCAGCTCCGGCTCGCCGGAAGTGGAAGGCGGTTGGGTGGACGCGAAAGGAATGTTCGTCGCCGAGGTAGCCGCCGGGCCTGTGTACCAACTTCTTGGCAAAAGGGATCTGGGAACAACGGAATTCCCGCCGATGGAAACTGCGCTCGTCAGCGGAGAGCTGGCGTTTCGCCAACACAGCGGTGGACACACCACCGGGCCGAACTGGCCGACATTTTTGAGCTGGGCCAGTCGATACATCAAATCTCCCGTGGCCGCGACAGGACGATAGCTGTTTGCCAACGTCCGAAGCCACTTTAGGATTCCGGAGGGAAGCTGCCCCCACCCCCCACTGTTTTGCGTAAGAGTGGTAGGCAAAGGACTCAGCAATAGGGGTGTCTGTAAGAGTGGCATCTAAAGGAGTTAGGAAGGCAGTGGGAAGCTTTAAGTTGTAAGTTTTCAGTAAAGCGAAACGGGCGGGGTCAGGAGGTCGGTCGTACCCAATGGCATATGAACCGGGAAGGGAAAGCGAGCAAGAGAGAAAGGTGTTGGCGGGAAAGTATACCCACCCTTCCCCCCGTGCGTTTTGCGGAAGTCTATCAAAGGAAAGAGTTTGCGAATTTGAGCGTGTATAAGTCTGTGAAAACAAAGGGGAGGAGAAGCGGAGAGTTTGCGGATGGTGCGCGTGGGAGGAATTGAGGGGCGAGTGTTCGAAGATGGATCGACAATACACATGAGATAGTGACACAATAAGTAAACAAAGGCAAGAGTAAGTTCTCCAAAGGGAAAAACCCAAAAGAAAAGAGAAATTTGAGACCCAGGTTGAACAGGGAGGGGCACCCTGCTCGATATGGTGAAGAGGATTGAGGCGTTGTGCCGCAGCTACGGCGCTTGTGTTGGCGCTTCCCTTTCCCACGGCTTACGCCGTGGGCTAACTTATGTCTCGCCTCGGGCGCTTGGGGCACGCGGCGGATATCAATCTGCTTAGAGGATTTGGGATTTGCTGAATCTAAAACCCGCACCCTGAAAGGCGCAGGGTGCGGCACCCGGATTGTCTCGCGGCTTTGGCTCTCAGCGATCCAGCAGCCAGATTGCGCGTTCAACGAAAAGAAAGACTTAGTTGGAAACGGTGGCCCTCCTGTCGATCAATGTACTTGCGATGGAAAGGTCCTGCACTTCAGACCAGTTGGCTAGGGACTGGCGTTGCGATAGGCTTTGCGCGCTTGGCGGTGTCGTCACGCAGGAACGAAGTGAGGTCGCCGTGTATTGCGAACATTGTGGATTGAAGATCTTCCCGGAACGGCGCGTGTGCACGCGGTGCCGCCGCACACCGTCTCACGAATGGGTGCAACTGATCAGCCTGGCATTACTTTTTCTGGCGGTGATTGCAAATACGGTTGCCGGCATGTTCGTTCTGCCGAAATTATCGACGGCACATCCGTCTGTCCTGTTCTTCCGCGGCTGGCTGTGGGCGGACCGGGAGAGTTCGCTCTACGGATGGGTACCGTTGGCGGCCGCGCTGCTGCTGTGGGAGTACTTTGTATGGCGCAAGATTCGCAAGGCTAAACCGGTGCCAAAGATCAAGAGATGGGCGAGCCGCAAGATACTTGCCTTTGTGCTTGCGGCAGGATTTGCGCCAATCCTTCCCTGGTGGGTCCCTGCCAGTCAACCATCGGAGCGGACACTGGCGGCGATGTCGCAGTATCCCGGATTGCCGTGCGCGATTTCCTGGGGCGGGGTGCTCCTGGTAGCGGTGGTGCTTTGCTTGAAGGCCGAGACGCGCGACTGTCTGCTCGGTAGCGGAAGAACCCTCTCCCTCGTCAGCCTTGGCACGGTCACCTTATTTCTTATGCTGACGCTGTATGGCTGGTCGTTGAGCTGAACGGATTGCATCCTCAGACAGGCAAACGCAGTCGTGGCTAATGAGCCTTTGGCCAACCGACCCAGGAGTATTGCCACGCGACGGAGACGGTCTGGTAGTCGCCACCAAAACGAACATAGGTTCCTCTGCTGTAGCTAATCTTCATGGACTGATGCTTCACGAGGGGAAACGAGAAGGTGCCGCCAATGCGCGAACTGGTCTGGCGAGTGACAGGATTGGGAATTCCGTTGAGGCTGGTGGTGCCGCCGAACCAGAGGTTGCCGTCAAGCGAAGCCCAACAATGGATGGGAGGAAAGTCGTAACTCAAGTGGCCTTCAAACGAGCCGATAGGGCTTTGGGTTTGTGGCTGTGGGTTGGGAACGGAGTAGAACGCATTATTGGTGGTGTAGAGCCAGACTCCTCCGTAGGCATCGAGCAGCCAGTTGCCCCAGCGCTGCGAATAGCCCAATTCCGGTTTGAAGGCCCAGCGATTGATGCCCCAATTGATGAGATGAGTGGGATCGTACTGACCGGTCGGAGCGACGACGGTCAGGCTCGCGCCGAGCAGCATCTTTTGTTTCCACTTGACGAATTGAGGCATGGCCATCGCTGGCCCGCCCTTGAGGTTGACGGAAAAACGGACGGCCAGGTCCAGAAGCCCGAGCGATAAATCTGGCGCTGGTTGCCCAGAACCGAACCCTGGAAAGTACCGACGCCGTATGGCAAGAAGCCGGTGATGTTCGCGGAACGCCCAAACAGGCCGAAGGAATGGTAGTAACTGAAGACCGGAACATGGTAACGTGCCCGTGGCGCCGGTGACGGGCACAGCCCCATTGAGATTCAGGCTGCCGTCATAGTAAGACCAAGACAAAGTGATCGCGTTGGCGTTCCGCGGCGTGATGACATACGCGCGAGGAGCAAGAGTTTGCGCCAAGGCCGCGCTGCCGAGCACGAGCAGCAGGCAAGCACAGACTATGGTGCGGGCAATCGCGGTCATCAACGGGCCTTTAGTAATTAACGGTGGCGAAAGAGTCTCAAGCCAATGTTGCAGGAACATTGATATCACCAGAAGCTAGCGGCGTCGAGCACCGCCAGCCACTGCTGGTGCTGCGGGTGCGGCTACCGCTGCTGCTCGACGTCGAGCGTTGGTAATTGCTGGTCTGGGTTGATCCTCTTTGGCGGTTCTGCATGTCTGAGTTGAGACTCTGCGTAGACGCGGTGCTCGACGGGTGGGCCTGCGTTGTACTTTGCGGACGCTGCTGTGTGCTGGTGGTTGAAGGCTGTGCACTGGAAGAGCGTTGCTGCTGAGCCTGTTGCGCGTTGGCCTGCGCATTGGGATTCTGCTGCTGGTACGACTGTTTCTGTTGCTGGGCCTGCTGCTGGTTCTGAGGCTTGTCCACAGTATTCCAGGAGCCAGAGCTGTTGTCGTATTTTTGCCAGCCGTCGCCGGTGTTCTTGTACACATTGCCGTCATGTCCGGCGTACATATCTCCGCTGGAGGTCTTGCCTACGGCGGTATTACCGTTCGCGGTCGAGGTTCCAACCGCCTTTCCGCCCTGCGAGCCCTGCGCGGATGCGACCGTTCCTTGCGCGGTGGAATAGTGCTGCGTGTAGGCGGATTTATTTCCATTCGAGACGTAGGATTGGCCCCATTGCGCGGTTGGGCTGGACCCCTGACGAGTTGCCGCGTAAGTTCCCGTGTACGGATTGTAGGCCTGACCAGCGCTGCGACTGCCGTAGGGAGTGGAGACAGAAGCGCCCGATTTGTACGTGCCGGTGTACGGATTGTAGGAAGCCGCCCTGGTCGCTGAACCGTAGGGACCGTACGCGGTTGCGTATCGACCGTATGAACCGTTGGCGGTGTTGTAATAACCGCCGTAAGCGTAGCCTCCGTACGGCATCGGGTACGGATGGTAAATGGGATAGCCGTAGGGCGGGTAGTACATATAGGGCGGATAGTAGTAACCGGTGCCACTGCAGACCACAGCACCGACGGTAACACCGACCACAAAAGCTCCCATATAGCCGGCGGTGTAACTGGATTGCACGGTTCCACTCGAAGTCGTGGTCTGGGTAACATAAGTCACGTTATAGACTTGGGAACTTGCCGGAATCGTGTAAATCACTTGGGGAATCGAACTCGCCGTCGTCCAAGGACCCTGCGCGTTCGGCGACATGAACCACACGCCTTGCAGGCAGAGGTAGTAGACATCGCCGACTTTGATCACCTTGTCGGTCGTGTTCGTAGCGTAGTAGAGCGAAGTTCCTTCGATGGGTGCGAATTGAGGATCGCCACTATAGCTGACCTTGGCCTGAGCTGCGGCAGACTTGGGATCGATCTCCATGACAGTGGGAATCTGGGCAATCAAGACAGCATCTTTCGCTTCTTCGGTTCCAGGCACAGAGGACAGCACGGCGCTTGCAGGACTGGAAGGCGGAATCCTGGAGAAATCTTCCGGCAAATCCATGGATGCGAAGGTCCATTTGCCCTGCAGGTCTTTAGAGCGGAACCAGCGTCCCGCGGCCAGATAGTAGTATTCGTTTGTAGGCGTGTAGAGAAAGAAGGCAGCATCGGTGTTGGTAGCGTAGAGAAGTTGCGTTTGGGGAATCTTTGCATAGACCGGCTTGCTGTCGAAGAGAATGACTTCCGCGGGAACCGTGCTGTAGAAGACTTTGGGAATGGGCGCCGTGGATTGCGCGGGCAGAGGAATTACTTTCTTGAGGTCGGCCCATTGCGGATCCTTCAGGAGTTTTTCCATGTCCTTCGGAAGATTCGTGGCGGCAGACCAGGGGCCGTGCAGATCGGGGGCGGTGAGCCAACGCGGACCGGCAAGCAGGTAGTACTGGGATTTCGAGGTGTCCTGAAACACAGCCCACTGCGTGTTGACGATGAATTTCAGTTTAGTGTCTTTGATGGCCGCAAGCACGGGTTCGCCATCCACGGCAAGAAGAATGGCCGGGCTGTAATTCACAAAGATAAAAGGAGGATCGTTTTTCACACTGACCGACTGAACAGATTGCGGCTTGGGCATGTAGGCGACGACACGTTCAAGCGAGATATTGACGACTTCGGGAACGAAGGTTTTGAAGAGTTGATCCATCTTCGCGGAATTGGCCTCATCGAGCGATGGGAAATAAGTATTTGTTACTTTAATTTCAAAGATGACGACCGTGTGCTTGTCGTTGTCGACATTCGTGCTCCCCGTCATCGTGGCGGCGCCGATCACCTGTTTGCCGCCTGTAGGGGTCATCTGAAAGGCCGCACGCCAGGTCATCGTGGCGAACTCTTTCCAGTCATCCACCTGTGGTTGATAAATGATGAGGGTGCCGCCGGGCTTCACGAGTTTGCGCGGCCAGCCGGGATCCTGGGCAAAGACGGAGGCGTTGGCGGCCAGCAGGAACAGGAAGAATCCGGCGAAATATTTTAGGCACTTCATGGCGAGCTCCTTTTGCGACAGACCTTATCTATGTTGAACCAATGCCAGCAACGAATTCCGCGCAACATCAAAGATGACTCCAGCGAAGAGCCATTCAGCTTAAGAGAACGGGATGAGGGCCAATCCTGAAAGTTCCATTCCCTTCACAGGCTCAGACCTTCCAGCAAACAAGAAGCGTCGAACCCAGGGAAGGACAACAGCCAAAGCTAAGAATTGCATGCAATACTTGCGGCTGTTCTGACCCGTGCCACACAATTATAGGCGAATACCACCTCCGGCGTGCGAAATATGGTTGGGGGGCTTCCTCACATCCTTGTTAGCGGAAACGCGCTGGAAAAAGTGGATCGATACTACTGCGTGGTGAAGAGCGGCCGGGCCAGTTCTTCGGTGGATGCCGTCTCGGGATGCTCGGCCTTCCAGCGCATGGCGGCGGTGATGCGGGTGCGCCCGCTGGGATGATCGAAGAAGAAGATTTCCTCGAGCGGAGCAGGATCGAGTTTGCGATATTCGCCGAGCATCATGTCGACGTTGGCTTCGCCGTCGGGCTGGCGCGCAGAGTTTAGTCCGTACATGTCGGCCTCGAACTCCATGGTGCGAGAGATGGTGTTGTTCACGGGCGTCATGAAGGCCATGAAGATGGACAAGCCGATGACGGCCAGCGGCAACACGGCCACATCGGAAACTCCGCGGATACCGTAGCTCTCTCCCCAACGTGCCAGACCGAAATCCAGCCACTTGGCAAGGAAAGCGAACATAAGAACCACGATGACACCGTAGAGGACCAGGCCCTTGTAGGCGTGGTTCAAAACGTAGTGCCCCATTTCGTGGCCCATGGTGGTTTCTATTTCGGGCAGGGTGCAACGATTCAGAAGATTGTCGTTCAGGGTGATTCGCAGGGTTCCGGCGAAGCCACTGACGTTGGCGCTAACTCGATTGGATTGGCGTGAAGCGTCATTTTCGTAAATGTCGGTGGCTGGAATTCCGTTGGCGCGTGCCATGCTGAGGATGGGGTCTTTGATACGAGCGTCCTGCAGCGTCGTGTATTTGTTGAAGAGCGGAAAAATATAAACTGGTGCGAAGAGGCTGACGAGCGTGAGAAAAATGATACTCACCCCGGCTCCCCAGATCCACCAGTTCTTCCCCAGGCGTCGGACTAACCAGAAGAGCGGAATCATGAGTATGCCGCCGAGCACCACGCTGACAATCAGCATGACGAACTGGTCGCGGATCCAGGGACCAAAGGACTGATTCAGCAGACCGTATTTGTGCTCGCGACAATAGCCTTCGTAAATGGTCAGCGGAAAGGTGAGTACATACACGGCAATAATAAATTGAAGCCAGAAGAGGGCAATCTGGAGAAAGCGAAAGCGCGTGATGCGTTCGGCCAGGTCCCGCATGCGCATCGACCAACGGAACCGGAGCAGTAACCACATGACGAGCACGGTCGAGAGAAAATCCCACAAGAGCATCCAATAGCCACCTTCGAAGTAAGCGTTGGAACGGGCGCGCTGCTCAGGAGGCATTTTGGCAAGATAGTGTTCGACGGCGGCGTTAAGGTCGAAAGGCCGCGAGGCGGTTTGGAGAGCGGTAACGGGAGAGGAGAGCGGAGGATTCGCGCTGGAATTCTGCGCGAGCGAGAGGGTCACGAGGACGCTACAAAGTGCAACGAACCGAAGGACGTAACGAACTGCTCGAGTCATACTCTTTCCCCTTGGCATCTTGGCATCGTGTCTCGTGTTCCGAGTTATATCATGGGAAAGGACTCTTTCATCTTGGGCACGGCTTGAAACGGCCGACACCGGTATAACGAATTCGATCATCGAAGTTTAGCGGCAGTTTCCGCAATTGCAGCAGAGGGAGTTGGCATGGCTAAAGAGTCGAACGTACTGCTCGCCTGGTTATGCGGAGGTTCCGCGTGCGGCGTCCTGGACATCACTGCGGCGTTGGTGGTGTATGGCTATTTTGGACTGAAGCCGATGCGCCTGCTGCAAGGGGTTGCAAGTGGAATCCTGGGGCAGAATGCATTCAATGGCGGGACAGCAACGGCGCTGCTTGGGCTGTTCTGCCACTTTTTCATCGCATTTGGCGCGGCGGGAATCTACGTTCTGGCCAGCAGGGGCATTGATTTCCTGATCGAGCACGCGCTGATTTCTGGAGTTCTATATGGCGTGGCGGTTTATTTCTTCATGCAACATATCGTGTTGCCGCTCTCTGCGGCAGCCAAGCGGCCTTTCTCGCTGAAGATGATGATTATTGGAGTGGTGATACACATTTTTTGTGTTGGCATCCCGATCGCCTTGAGCGCGCGGCGAATCTTAAGGGGATAGCCCATGGATTCACCGTGTCATTCAGAATGAAATCAAATCTGAGCCTGCGCCGTGTGGAAGAAAATATTCCAAGGGATGCGGCGCCAGGAACTTGACTTCAGGCATACAACTGCGAGTTACTCAACTCGCAGCGTCGGCGGATTTTGCGACAGGTGCATCCGCTGCGGCGTCGGTCGGCTTCGCCGTGATTTCCAGGCCGCTCTTATTCATATCGAAACGCTGCTTGCGATCCAACCCCTTGACGAATTCACGGACGGCCTTGCCCACGGCTCCGGGAAGACTGGAAGCATCGACCTTGAGGGTGGAAGCGACTGCCCCGTCTTTACGATCCTGGTAGCGAAAGTTGACTTCAAATGTTTTCATGTTCTGAGCCTCTCTTTTCTAACGATAAGAACAGATACCGATTCACGCAAGCCCCAACGCGGCGCGGGCCTTGAACCTGGGGTGGGTCCTACTTCTTATGATGCTTTTTGCTGGTGGATTTGGTACTGGAATGTTTCTTTTTCAGGGAGGCCAACTGCGCCTTGAGTGTGTCGTTTTCCTGCTGCAACTGGTCGCGAGCGGCAGTCATGGCTTCGAGATCATTCCCCACTTGACCGTTCTCTTTCTGAAGCTCGGCGACATGAGCCTTCAGTTGTTCATTCTCTTGCAGGGTTTTTGTGTCTTTGCAAGCTGCCAGGGGAAGGCAGAGCAGCATTGTCACGGCAATTCTGGCCCAAATATTTTTGCGGGTCATGCGTCGTCCTTACATTAGAGTTAAATTGCAGGTTGAATCACAGATTGCGGGGAGGAGGGGCCCACCGCGGGCAACATTTTTAGCGTAATGGAGTTTTCGAGATCGCGCAAGAGCGAGAAATGCGGCCAGTGGCAGAGTTGGAGTGCTGCGGAGGCCAGGCATCAAGCGATGAAAATCGTAGCTGCGCGAATGTAGGCAGTTCCCTCTTCCGAATGCGCCCCAGTCTGCAGGAGCCTGATCGCCATCGGAGAGGCAGGTTACGGTACAATGACCGGGCGGCAGGCAGATTGGAATTCGATCTCCAGTTTGCGCTCCGGAAAGTTCGAGAAACCCCGTGACGATGCTGAATGAAGACAGATTGTTTCCTGCGGAACCGACAACTCGGGCTATTGCGCGAAGGCTGTACGCGGGTGTGCGAGACTTGCCGCTGGTTAGCCCTCATGGGCATACCAACCCGCGATGGTTCGCCGAGGATGAAGCGTTTCCCGATCCTGCGCAGTTGTTTATCGTGCCCGATCACTACGTATACCGGATGCTGTACAGCCAGGGAGTTTCGATGGAACGGCTGGGAGTGGGATGCAGTTCGTTAGAGGACCCTCGGGGAGTGTGGAGAATTTTTGCAGAGCATTATTATTTGTTCCAGGGAACGCCGACGCGCTTGTGGCTTGATTTTGCGTTTCAAGAACTGTTCGGTCTGGGAGAACGGCTAAGCGCTAAGAATGCGGACGAGTATTATGACCACATCGTGGAAAAGCTGCGCACACCGGAATTTCGGCCGCGCGCCCTGTATGAACGATTCAAGCTTGAGGTGCTGGCAACCACGGACTCCGCACTCGATTCCCTGGAACATCACAAGAAAATTCGCGCATCGGATTTTCGCGGAAGAATCATACCTACGTTTCGCCCGGACTCCGTGGTGGACCCCGACTTTCCGAAATTCCGCGAGAATATTGCGCGGCTTGGAAAAATCACGGGGCAGGATACCGCGCATTGGGATGGGTATCTGGCAGCGCTGCGCAATAGACGGCAGGACTTCAAAACACTAGGTTGCACCGCGACGGATCATGGGCACCCGAGCGCGCAGACCGCGGACCTGAGCAGCGGGACAGCCGAACGTCTGTATCGAAGAATCATTGCGGGAATCGCCGATCCGGAAGAGCAGGAAGAATTTCGCGCGCAAATGCTGACAGAAATGGCGGCGATGAGCCTGGATGATGGACTGGTGATGCAGATCCATCCGGGAAGTTTCCGCAATCATAATGCGCAGGTTTATGAAAGATTCGGGCGTGACGTGGGCGCGGACATCCCAACTCCGACGGATTATGTAAAAGGGCTGCAGCCCCTGTTGAACCGTTTTGGAAATGAACGCGACTTGACGATCATTCTGTTCACGCTGGACGAGTCGACGTATGGACGCGAGTTGGCACCACTGGCAGGTCATTATCCGTGCCTGAAACTGGGGCCAGCGTGGTGGTTTCACGACAGCCCCGAAGGCATGATGCGTTTTCGGGAGTACACAACGGAAACGGCAGGATTTTACAATACGGTGGGATTTAACGATGATACTCGCGCGTTTCTCTCGATTCCAGCGCGCCACGATGTAGCACGACGCGTGGACTGCGCATATCTGTCCAGACTTGTCGCGGAACATCGTCTGGAAGAGGACGAAGCATCAGAGCTTGCCCGAGAGCTGGCATACGGCCTGGCGCGCAAGGCATACAAACTGTAAGCGAAAGAAGGCTCACTGAATGGCTGGAGAAAATCGTGACGTAGTGCGGGCAGTCGCTTCTCCAGGCAGCTCTGAATTTCCTGCACCGCGCGTTCGGTGGACGATCTGCGCGATGCTTTTCTTCGCTACGTCCATCAATTATGTCGACCGGCAAGTCTTGGGGCTTCTGGAGCCGACTTTACGGCAAAACATCGGATGGAGCGAAGTGCAGTACGGGTACATCGTTGCCGCGTTCCAGGCAGCGTATGCGATCGGCCTGGTGGGCGCAGGGCGATTGGTGGACAAACTCGGCAGCCGGATTGGATTTGCCATCCTGATGGGGTTCTGGAGTCTGGCCTCGATGGCGCATGCATTCGCGTCCACGGCGCTGGGATTTGGAATCGCGCGGTTTTTTCTTGGTCTTGGCGAATCCGGGAGTTTCCCAGCGGCCATCAAGACGGTCGCCGAATGGTTTTCGTCCAAGGAACGCTCGCTGGCGACGGGAATTTTTAATTCCGGCGCGGGCATCGGGGCAATCCTGGCACCGGCATTGATTCCGTGGATTACGTTGAAACTAGGATGGCGCGCGGCATTTCTGATCACGGGACTTTTTGGCGCCTTGTGGATCGTATGGTGGTCGGCCAAATACCGGCGACCGGAAGAGCATGCGTCGGTCGGTGCGGAAGAATTGAAATCCTTTGGATTGGAAACACCAGAGAAGACGGCTGAAGTGAGGCCGGCAGTGACGTGGAGATCGTTGCTGGGTTACCGGCAGACGTGGGGCTTCGTGCTGGCAAAATTCCTGACCGATCCCATCTGGTGGTTCTACCTGTATTGGCTGCCGAAATTCTTCGACGGGAAATACCATCTGGGACTCAGCAAGATCGGTGTGCCGCTCATCGTCGTCTACACAATTTCGATGGTGGGCAGTGTCGGTGGCGGATGGTTGCCAGCCGCGTTTCGCCAGGGCGGATTCAGCATGCCGAAATCGCGGCTTGCCGCGATGCTGATTTGCGCGTCGTTGGTGCTGCCCATGTTTCTCGCCAGTGGCGCTGCTTCGTTGTGGACGGTAATCGGGCTGTTAAGCCTTGCGGCGGCGGCACATCAAGGATGGTCAGCGAATCTGTTTACGACGGTTTCCGACATGTTCCCAAAGAGTGTTGTTGGTAGCGTAGTGGGAATTGGCGGAATGGCTGGAGCCGTTGGAGGCGTTTTGTTTTCGTTGAGCACAGGATGGGTCTTGCAGGTGACGCATAGTTACAAGCTGCTTTTCGCGGCATCGGCTTCGGCATATCTGATCGGCTGGGTGCTGCTGCAATTACTGGCGCCGGGATTGCGGCCGATTCACGGCGGACCCGTGGCAGAGGCAGGCGCGTGAGCATTTTCCTGGAGCTTGGCGACGAACGAGCGGAACTTTCTTCCGCGGCATTGCGGGAGCACCTTGACTCTGCGTTGAGCAAACTGGGTAAGCGTGAACGCGTGCTGGCGATTCCACCGGACATGAGCCGGTTCCACTCTCGCGCGGGAGAATTGACACAGTTTCTGTACGAGTTTTATGGCGAGAGTTTACGCGCGGTCCTGCCAGCTCTGGGTACGCACGCGGCGATGACATCGGAACAGATTTCGCGGATGTTCGGGGAGGTGCCGCAATCTCTGTTTCGGGTGCACGACTGGCGCAAGGATGCAGTCACTTTGGGAGAAGTGCCGGCGAAGTTCATCCGGGAGCAATCGGAAGGAAAGCTACATTACGCGTGGCCAGCCCAGGTGAACCGCCAGGTTGTAGAAGGTGGCTACGATCTGATTCTGTCGATTGGCCAAGTGGTACCCCACGAAGTGATAGGCATGGCCAACTACAATAAAAATATTCTGGTGGGCACGGGCGGTCCGGAGGGAATTAATCGCAGTCATTACCTTGGTGCGGTGTATGGGATGGAACGGATTATGGGCCGGGCGGACAATCCAGTTCGGCGCGTGCTGAACTTTGCCTCAAGCCAGTTTCTGAAGGACCTTCCAATCGTTTATGTACTGACCGTAGTAGCGACGAATGAAGCGGGGCGTCTCGTGGCGCGCGGGTTGTTTATTGGCGACGATGAAGAGTGTTTTCAGAAGGCCGCCGCGCTAAGCCTGAAGGTCAATTTTGTGCTAGTTGAGAAACCGATTCGCAAGGCAGTGGTCTACCTCACACCAGAAGAGTTCAAGAGCACGTGGTTGGGGAATAAGGCGATCTACCGGACACGGATGGCGCTGGCAGACAACGCGGAACTGATTGTGCTGGCACCAGGAGTGAAGGAGTTTGGCGAAGACCCCCGCATCGATCAACTGATCTGCAAGTATGGATACTTTGGCACCGAGGCCAGCCTTGCGGCCGTGGCGAAGAACGAGGATCTGGCGGCCGATTTGAGCGCGGCGGCACATTTGATCCATGGATCGTCGGACGGACGATTCAAGATTACCTACTGCCCGGGCGGTTTGAGTAGAAACGAGATCGAGAGTGTCGGCTACGAGTATGGGGATCTGAAGGAGATGGTGAAGGTGTACGACCCGGGCCAGTTAAAGTATGGAATGAACATGCTGGGTGGAGAGGAAGTTTTCTTTGTACCCAATCCAGGATTGGGATTGTGGGCGCATCGAGAACGGTTCGCCAGCTGATTGATCGAATTATTCGGCGTGGCCGATGGTGTTTTCTTTGTAGGCCTTCTGCAAAACGTAGAAGGCCTTTTTCTTTTGGCCTTCCGGAGAGATCAGGCCTTTACGATTAAAATAATCCTGCATTTCGGGCAAGAGTCGCAGCGGCGAACGAAAATCCATCAGAATCCACGGGCTGATTCCGCGAAGCTGAGGAATTTGATTCAGCATGGTGAGCTGGTGCTCATAGAGGCTGGCCTGAAACTCTTCCGTCCAACGCGTGGTGGCGTCACCGTGATTGCCGGCCTTTGCCTCGCCACCGAATTCGCTCATGATAACGGGCTTCTGAAAGCGAACATCCCAGCGCACATAGTCGGCATCGGGAGGAGTGCGTTCGTACCAACCAACGTATTCGTTAGTGCCAAGCACGTCGAGCACATTCCCGAGGGGGTCATCCACGATTTTGATGTCGCCTTCACCGCGCACCAGGAGTGCGGCGGTAACCAGGCGCGAGGAGTCGAGTTCGTGGGCGCTCTGTACTAGTGCAGTGAGAAACTTCGTGCGGGGTGCAGTGCCAGGAGTCTCGTTGGCCACCGACCAGAGAATCACGGAAGCCTTGTCTCGGTCGCGGCGAATCATCTCCGAAAGTTGAGCCTGTGCTTTTGCGAGCACGAGCGGATCGCCAAAATGGCATTCCCAGTAAACAGGGATTTCCGACCAGACGAGAATTCCCATCTTGTCGGCGAGGCGAGTCATGCGTTCGCTGTGGGGATAGTGCGCAAGCCGGACAAAGTTTCCACCCAGCTCATGCACCCACCCGAGCAGGGTCTCTGCATCCTTCTCGCTGTAGGCACGGCCGGTGCGGATTGGCGCCTCGGCATGAATGTTGATTCCCTTCAGGAAAATGGGCTGGCCGTTCAGGAGGATTTCCGTACCGTGAGCTTCGATCGTGCGAAAACCCATGTCGTCTTCCAGTTTGTCGTCTGCGGCAGAAAGCGTGATGTGATACAGCGTGGGGTGTTCCGGGGACCAGAGTTGGAGCTTTTCATCTCGCAAGTGAATTTCCGCTTTGCCGTCGGCGCCAGTTTTCACGCTTGTAATAGAACTACTCGCAGAATTGGCGATGGCGATTCTTATCTCCGTACCAGCCGGCACGCCGTCGATGTGCGCCCATCCATCGATCTGATCTTTCGTGCCGCGCTTAAGGTGGAGATCAAAATCATCGATAAAATGATCAGGAACTTCGACCAGAGAAACTTCGCGGGTCAGGCCACCGTAATTCCACCAGTCGGTCTTGAGCGTGGGAATTCCATCGGCGAGACGAGTATCATCGACCGCAATAACCGCGAAATTGTCGCCATCTTTGAGAGCTTGGGTGACTTCGCAGTCAAAACTGGAGAAACCGCCTTCATGGTCACAGACGCGTTCGCCGTTAATCCACAGGTAAGAGCGATAGTTCGCGGCACCAAGATGCAGGAATACCCGCTTGCCGGCGGGTTTGTGGTAGGAAAAGTCTTTCTCGTACCAGAGCGGTCCTTCGTAGAAAAAAAGTGAATCGCGCTGCGTGTTCCAATCGCCAGGAACCTGCAGTGTGGGAGATTTCGCAAAACTATATTCGACGAGGCGATTCTTGTCGGCGGACCTTGTGTTTTGCGCGAAGCCATTGTCACGGACTTTGCCCTCGCGATCGTAGAGGCCATGGCCATAGGGGTCGATGATGTAGTGCCAAGGGCCGTCGAGGCTGACGTTGTGGCGATGATCGGCGGCAGCGAGAACGGTGGAAGTGTGTGCCGGTTCTTGTTCCGCACCAGCCGCACGTCCCTGCGCGAACGAAACCGCGAAGGTTAACCCAAGAAGTAGAGGCGCAATCATCCTCGCGGCCTGGTCAGGACACGACGAGACTGTGTCAGTGAAACAGCGCAAAAGCTTTGACATACAAATCTCCTCGACCTGGGCAGAAGGCGGGCTGGCCCGCGGGAAAACCAGTGCGAATAGAGCGCTGGAGGGACGCCGCGAGAATCGTACTACGCACAGAAATTCAAAAGCAATGAACTACGCAATCACGGGCTTGGATACATTTGCACTGATGTATCTGCGGTGGGCTATTCGTTTATTCAGTAGGGCCGGAAATAGCGCGGGGAGGTCATGAGGCTCCATTTTCGATGGGAACCGTACAATGGATTTCTGTTCCGCCTCGCGGTTTCGATTTGATGGCAATCGTGCCGTTCACCATAGTGATGCGTTCGCGCATGCTGATCAAACCAAGGCCGCCGGAATTAATGGCAGTCTCGGGCTCAAAACCGACGCCGCCATCGCAGACGGAGAGGTGAACCTCGCCTGGTTTTTCTGACAAGCGCACATGGTAACGGTCCGCGCCACTATGTTTGACGCAGTTGTTCAAAGCCTCCTGGGCAATGCGGAACAAACAAATGGAAGCGTCTTTGGGCAACGAGGCGGGCAGATCTGCCGGGGAAAAATCGATTTTTACTTTGTGGTCTGCGGAAAATTGCCTGCAAAGACTTTTAACCGCGGCATTGAGGCCCAGCAATTCCAGCTTCGAAGAATGAAGTTCGCGGGAGATTGCCTCCACGTCGCTCAAGATTTCCGACACGCGTTTTTTCATTTTGTTCACGTGCTTGCGAATGGTTGGACGTGAATCGACCGGCGTCTCTCCAAGCGTCTCTAACTCGATGGCCAGAAGCGCCAGGCGCTGGCAGATGTCGTCATGGAGATCCCGGGCGATGCGTGTGCGCTCTTTTTCCTGCGCGTCGATAAGCCGGCCGCCAACCTTGGCCAATTCCTGCTGTGCATTCTTGTGATCCGTAAGATCAACGAAGCTGACAAGATTAATTTCACCGAGTGACGCAAAGTGAAACTCGATGTGCCGGAAAGATCCATCCTTGGAACAGACTCTTGCTTCCATTGGCGCGATTTCCGAGTGATTCTTTACGGCTTCGAGAACGCGCGCGTGCCACTCCTTCCGGATGGTCTGCCGATAGCTTTCATCGGGATAGGCAAGGGTCCACCAGCGTTCGACGCTGGGCACATCCTCGACGGAGTAACCAAACAGCGCGGTAAACTTGTCATTGACCAGTTCGTTTTTCTGCTCTAAAGCGTCGGTAACAAGCATGGCGACAGGAGATTTCTGGACAATGCGCCTGATGCGTTCCTCGCTGTCGAGCAATTTCTGCTCCGCCATCTTGCGCTCGGTGACATCAGCCGTCATGCCAATCAGGCGAATCATCTTGGCGTTCTTGTCGAACGTAGCGCGGCCGCTTTCCTGCAGCCACGCCAATCTTCCATCCGGACGGAACCACCGGTACTCGGTCCGGTAGGCCGGATTATCAGGAGTCAACGAGGTAGCCAAATTCCACAAGCGGTCACGATCATCCGGATGGATGTGACTAAAATAATCCGTTGCCGTGTCTTCCTGGGCGGATTCCTTCAGTCCAAGAATGTCGGCGCATTCTGCCGAGCGCCGCACCACGTCGGTCACGGGGTGCCACTCCCAGGCATACATTCGACCGACTTCGGCCGCGACGCGCAGACGCTCTTCGCCCTCGCGCATCTCCTGCTGAGCCTGCAAAATCTCCGTGTAGTCATGCGCCATGCCCTGCACGAAAGGAGTCTCTACGCCTTCCGTACGCAGGTTGCTGGTGTACTTCCAGATGCGCGTTTCCCCGCTCTTGGTCCAAAGTTCAATAAATCCCGAGGCGGTCTTCCCTTCTCGTAACGAGGCGAGATAGGCGTCCAGATCTTCGTGGACGCTGGGCTGAAGAAGTTCTCGCAGGCTCCGGTTCACGAGTTCGCCGGGGTCGTAACCAAGGGTCTGGGCGGCGGCGAGATTTACGGTGAGCAGAACGCCATCCAAGTCGTGAGTGCAAATCAGATCACGGCTGTTCTCAACCAGGCCCCGGTAGAGTTGTTCAGTCTCGATCAATGGCAAGACTCCAATCTGGGAACAAGAAGGACGATGACGTCGCTGACGAACAGCAAATTCCGATTTAGGAAGGGCCGTTGGGACACGTGAAAGCTAGAATTAGCGACTGCCGGGCCAACTGTCAACAGCTAAGCATCAAATCACGGCCCCGCAATTCGTCGAAACTGGACGAACAGAATCGGGCGGATATCCGTTTGCTGGCTAACGGCGTGGAGATGGCAAATGTGACGGATATCATATTGCGGCTCCGTAATCTGGACATATAATTTTAGCATAATGCATAAACTGTCCTTGGGTGGGCTCCTCGCAATTTTAGTTCTGGTGATTTCAGTCCTTGCTCCTGTGGGAAAAGCGAACTCCGGCGGCAACTGGAACGGCATGCTGCGCGATGAAGCAAACGCCCCAGTAACTGATGCCACGATTACACTGCGCGGAACCACAGGTAGTGCAGAGTTCACCGCCAAAAGCGCCAGCGGCGGCAAATTCGCATTCTCAGATATTCCGGCTGGCTCCTATGAACTCTCGGTGCAGAAGGATCAGAAGATCTGGAAATTGGCTGATCGCGTGGTGTTTAAGGATGGAATGACACTCACGGAGACTCTGCAGCTGCTTCTTCAAAAACAGGAAATTCAGATTATTTCCAGTACCGACGAAGCCTCTCAACAGGCCAGCGGCGGCGAGCATCTTTCAGGTGGAAAAGTATCCAGTTTGCCTTTGAACGCGCGCGATTTCAGCAAACTGCTGTTATTGGCTGCGGGGACCATGACGGACACCAATGGTGCGGCAAACTTCACCCAGCAATATTCCGTGAACGGGCAACGAGGCACGGCAACCGTTTTTGCCATGGATGGAGCGGACACTACCGATCCCGAATTGGGCGGGGCGACATTCTCCAACTTCAACGTGGACGCGATTCAGGAAGTGCAAGCGAGCGCGGGGGTCATGCCGGCAGAAATCGGGCATGGCGCCGCGAGTTTCAGTAATGTGGTGACCAAGTCAGGAACAAATGAATTGCACGGCAGTGCTTTTGAATTCCTGCGCAACGCCGCGCTGGATGCCCGGAATTTCTTCGACCACTCTACAGTCGAAGACCCGCGGCGCATTCCCCCGTTCATACGCAATGAATTTGGCTTTACGTTGGGCGGCCCTGTGGTGCTGCCGAAGCTTTACGATGGGCGAAATAGGACCTATTTTTTCGGTGAGTATCAGGGATTCCGCCAGGTGCTGGGAACCACACAAGTTTTCGCAGTGCCCACAGTGGCAGAGCGCCAGGGAATCGATACCACGACTTATCCGGGCGACACCCTCACCGTTCCGGTGAATGCGCAGATCGCACAACTGATCAACCGCTACCCGTTACCAAATTTGCCCGGAGGCGCTTTCGGGGATCGCACATTTGCCGGCTCATCCAAGGTTACAACCAACACAGATCAATTCTCGATACGGGTCGACCACCGCATCTCGGACAAAGCGGAATTGTTAACACGATTCAGCCTGAATCAGGTGACTGGCCCGGTCACCAACCCGGACCAGATTGCGATTGACCCGACTTTTGGCGTGCAGTTTTTCGATCACCAGCGGAATGCGGCGGTACGTTATACGAGGACTGTTAGTTCGAGTTTTTCATTTGACCTGGCCTTCGGCTACATACGCAGTACGCCGTTCTTTCCCGCTGGCAATCATAGCGATCCGGCGTTGACGTTTGCGGATGGACTGTATCAATCGTTTAATTCTGCGGGAGGCTCGATTACCGGGTCGTACAGCAACCTCTATCAGATTAAGGCGAACGCAAGTTATGTGCATGGAAAGCACTCTTATAAGTGGGGATACGAATCGCGTGCAAATAAGGACGCGACGATTTTCGGGATCAATACCAACGGGCTGTATAGTTTTGGCGGCGGCAGAGCCTATGCACCTGTGGCCATCAGTTCGGCCAGCGGCACGCACAATATAGATGTTGGCGATCCGCTGCCCGATTCGTTGACCGGGCTGTTGACAGCTACGCCTTATGCATACAGCGTGACGGGCGCAGCAAGTGTGACCCCCACAGGCGACAAGTTTGACGAAGCCGCGGTGCGCCGCGAAGCTTACAATTTTTATTTTCAGGACAGCTGGAAGGCGACCCCGCGGTTCACGGTGAACTATGGACTGCGCTACGAAGTGAACAGCCGCATTCATGAATCGCATCAGCGCACGTCGTCAGCACAATTCGTGAGGGCCGATGGCAAACCCGCGCCCTATTGGGATCACACGGCCACGCAAATCTTTGTGTACAACCCGCAACCACCTTACAACCAGGACTGGTCGGGATGGGGGCCGCGAGTCGCGTTGGATTACGCTCTGACGAGCAAAACTGTTCTCCACGCCGGGGGGGCCATCACGACGATTCTCCCGAATCTGTGGCAGGATAATTTTCTGACCGGCGGCCTGCCCCTCGCGACCACTCTCTATTCCACAGCCCTGCAGGGAATTCCCCTCCCTTTCAGTGCCAGCGTCGTGCCCATCACTCTCCCCGTTCCGTATGCGACCAATGGGGACGTGCTGTTTCCCAATGGCGATGCTTCACATGTGGCACCGAACACCCAGGTGGACCTGGTGCGGTATCAAAATGATCTGACGGCTCTGACTCCAGGACATCAGGTGCAGTTGCTTTCCGTTGCGGGCATCGCCAGGAATTTCCGCAACGGCTATATCGGCAGTTGGACCGCGGGCATCGATCACGATATTCGTGATTTTCATTTTAGCGTCGCGTATGTGGCCACGGAAGGAGTCCATCTGGCGGCCGGATATTCGCCAAACAGTTACGGAGGCGCGGACCCGGCGTTTGCCCCGTTTACACAATTCGACGAGCAGGGGCGCGCGATCGGCGGGCTGGGCCCCGAGAGCATCATGACCACCAGCGCGCATTCTTCTTACAATTCGCTGCAGGCGAGCGTGACGAAAAATTCTCCGCGGGCTGGACTGGGATTGCAGGCCAGTTACACGTACGGGAAGTCTCTCGACGACACCAGCACGGTGTTGGGTGGAACGTTCGGAGCGAGCGGCGTGGTGCTGCAGACGGCGCCACAAAATCCGTGGAATCAATCGGTAGAGAAAGGCGTTTCCACATTCGACGTAAGGCAGGTATTCGCGGTCAGCGTCATCCAATTGCTGCCGTTCGATCGCGTCGGCTTTCTCCAGCCGCTAAGCAGAACAATAACCGCCGGCTGGCAGTTCCTGAACATCACCACGATTACGAGCGGATCACCATTCACGGTGTATTCCGGGATTCAACAAACTGGCGTGGGTTCTGGGGGTGCAGATCGTCCGGACCTGGCAGAGATGCCTTCGTTTTCGACCAACCGCACGATACGCGAAGATTACTTTCGGCCGTGGAGCGAGCAACGCTTCCTTTTTCACGATTCCCATCGACATCCCCGGTGGGACCGGACCGAACTCCGGGGAATTCGGAACGCTTGGGCGCAACGTGTTTCGCGGACCGAATTACGTGAATTTTGACATTGCGCTGATCAAAGATACGCCCTTCGGGCATCGGGGCGGCGGCGAACTGGGCACGCTGGAGTTTCGCGCGGAGTTTTTCAATATCTTCAACCGGGTGAATTTTGGATTACCTTCAAACGTGGTGCGGGGCAGCGGTTTCGGCATTATCAGCAAGACAGCCGGAACGTCGCGGCAAATTCAGTTTTCGCTGAAGGTGATCTTTTAACGCGCAGAACTTCACGCGTAGTCGAACAGGGCCATAAATCCGAAATCCATGTGCAACTGCTGATGGCAGTGAAATAGCGTGAGTCCCGGATTGTCGGCGACGAAGTCTACTTCCACTTCCTGATACCCGCCCACCATCACCACGTCTTTCAGAATGCCGCTTGTCGGTTTACCTGCCACGTTGACTAATTCAAAGCTGTGCCGATGAAGATGGATGGGATGAATATCGTCACTGGCATTGCGCATGCGAATCCGATAGCGGCGCCCCTGGTGGACACGAAACAGGGGCGATGGGTTTTCCATCGAGAAGGCTACATCGTTGATGGTCCATTGATTGAAACCATGGTCGGCGGCATTCTTCTTCGCAAAGATCATATCGATGCGCTCGTCGAAGGCAGGAGCGGGTGCGTTCGCATTTCCGAACCGCGCGTAGCTCCAATGAAATGGTTTCGGAGCACTCCATTGCGGCTTCCCGTGCTGGCCCGCGTATTCAACAACGATGCCCATGCCGTGAGCACGATCGTCATCCGCCAGATCGCCGAGAATCCACACGCCGGGATGCTTCATCTCCACAATGGCGGAGACGCGCTCGGCGGTCCCTAGCCATAGCACCGGAACCTCGGTGGGCGTGGGGACGACATTGCCGTCGAGCGCAACAACCTTGAAGGTGTGGCCGGGCATAGCCAGACTGCGAATTTCCGTGGCGCTGCCATTCAGTACATGGAACAGCACGCGCTCGCCAGTCTTTACGCGGATGGGCTCGCCGTGGCCTAACATGCGCCCGTTTATAGTGAAGAACTGATAGCCAACTTCGTAGCCGTGTGGATTGCCTTTGGCAAGCGAGGCGTTCATCGCGGACTCGCCCGAGTCCTTCAATTCCTTCACCTGTGTGGCGGGCGCAAGAAAATCCATGGCCATGTCGCCACCGCGGCTCAACGAAGGCTCGAACTCCTTCAGCACGAGAAACACTTCCCGGTCGTAACTGCCGGGCTCGTGCTTCGGCTCGATGTACACGGGACCGACCTGACCGCTGTATTGCCCAGCATGAAGATCGGCGCCGGCGCGATTATGCGTATGGTAGAAACGGAAACCGGATGGCCGGGGATTGAAAACGATGCGGCGCATTCCCCGCGCGGGAATGTAAGGCGTGCGTTCTTCAGCCGCGCCATCGACATCGACGGGAAGGAACTGCCCATGCCAATGCAATTGTTCCGGAGTGTCGGTGTCGTTGTGCACGTCAACGATCGCCTCCTGCCCTTCCTTGAAACGCAATAGAGGGCCGGGAAACTGACCGTTGTAGGTAACACAGGAAACAATATGCTTGGGCGCAATTTCCACCGGCGTCGCGGCGATCCGAACTGTGTAGTCAGCGGGCCGTTCGTCAGGAACAACGGGCGAGACTGCATCAGGAGTTGGGGAAAAGGTGGATGCGAGGTCTGGAGGAAGCAAGCCAATGCCAGAAGCAGTTCCGGCTAGCTTCAGGAAATCACGCCGTGAAGTGTGCATGCGTCCTATCTTGGCTCCTTCCTGCGACATGCATCAAGCAATTGGATGCAGAATAAACCTTCCTTAGGGAAGTTGGACGCTATCCTTTCAACCGATCCTATTCGGATGTTGCGAGTGATGTCACGGATTCAGTGAGAAAATCACGTCAATTTGTGTGTCGACTTCCACTGGCTTGCCATCGATGAACATGGGCTGATAGCTCCATTGACGCACAGCATCCATCGCAGATTCGATGAGGAGGGGATGCCCACTGACATACTGAAGTTCCTTTACAGATACATCACGAGCAATGATGGCATGAAGCACAATGGTTCATTGAACGTGTGTTTGGCGCGCAAGTGGTGGATAGATAGGCGTTGCTGGCTGGCCACAGCGTCTAGAGGACTGGGAACTCCCAGTGGCAGAGACCCGCATTCGCGGTAGGTTAGAGAGTGCGAGAAACAGCCGTTGGTCCAGAAAGCGAAATCCACCATCAATTTGGGCGAACTCACCGAGGGGAGACGTCTTCCGCTTGTCCTCAACTTCGGGGCACATTGAACCGGGTGTGCCATGGTCTGGGGAGCTATGTGCGTGAGCAAGGCACGTTAAACGGCACATCAGGTGTTGTTCCGGTATGGGGCAGTACCAAATAAGCGATTCTTTAGTTGACCTACTCTCGCCAGTCGCTATACTAACGGTCCCCCTTTCAAATCTGCGATTGCCGCGTCGCCCTCTCCGCCGCGCGGGAGAAACAAATGACGAACGAAGATCGCCGGTCTTCCCCACGATTCAGCTTGCAGGTCCCTATTCGGTTTCGAGGAATGAAAGACTCAAGCAAGCCGGAAGGATACTTGGGAGAGACTGCCAACATTTCGCGTAGCGGACTTTTCTTTGTTGCACAGGCTCCGCTGCCGTTCGGATCGATCATTCAACTCACGTTGCGCATTCCTCGCGAATTATCAGGGAGGCTTAATTCCGTCGTGCAATGCCTGGGCGAAATTGTACGCGTGGAATCCTTTGCGGACGGCTCCGTGGGTTACGGCGCTCGCGTGGACTTATTGGAATCGGCCAGTGTGGTTCACTTTGCTTGTGAACCGGTAAAGGTTATGGCTACCGCAAGCTCACGATAGGAGAACCGTTGTTGAGATGAACGATTTCGCTCTAGCAATCTCTTGAGAATAATCAAACGAAAATGCCCCACCCTCGAACGACGGCGAGAGTGGGGCACACGAAAACAGATTGCTTGTTGGCCGGGCAGGAGCCCGGCGCCTGCATAAGCTAGAAGTGGTTCCAGAGGAACTGGTTGTAAACCTCGTGGTGATATTGCACTTCGGCGGGCTTGACGAAGGTGCCCAGTGCACGAGCGCAACGGTCTGCGGAAGCCTGCTTCAGATCCGCGTAGCGTCCCTTCACATCGGCGCCAAGCAGTTTGGTGGTCCATTCCGCCTTCTGGAAATTTTCCAGAGCGGTGTAAATGTTGTCGGGCAGGTAGCGTTCCGCCTGGCGCAGATTCTTCAGCTTGGCGGTATCGCCGTCGAGCCCGGTCTTGAAGATGGAGTATAGCACCATGTAGGGGTTGGCGTCCGGCGCCACCGAACGCACTTCAACGCGCATGCTCTTTTCGTTGCCGATGGGGATGCGGATCATGGAGCCGCGATCGACCGCGGAGGCCTTGATCTGGTTCGGCGCCTCGAAGTGCGGATCGAGACGGCGATACGCATTCACGCTGGGATTCAACAGCAGGCAGATGTCGTTGCCGTGTGTCAGGATGCGATCGACAAACGACCAGCCAATCTTGCTGAGTTTTTCCTCGCCCTTCGGATCCCAGAACAGATTCTTGCCATCCTTACTGATGGAAACGTTGGTGTGCATGCCGCTGCCATTGACGCCAACGACCGGCTTCGGCAGGAAGGATGCCGTGAAGCCGAGCTTGTTTGCGACTTGCCGACAGATCAATTTGTAGAGCTGAATCTGGTCGGCAGCCGCAACCACTTCTCCATAGCTGTAGTTGATTTCGAACTGCGATGGCGCTACTTCCGGGTGGTCCTTTTCATTCTGGAAACCCATGGCACGCTGGACTTCGGCGGTCGTGTCGATGAAAGTACGCAGCGGATCGCCGGGCAGCGAATGATAGTAGCCACCGGTGTTCACGTATTCGAATTTGCAGGTTTCATGATAACGGCGTTCGGCGTCTGGTCCCTGGAAGAGGAAGCCTTCGATTTCGTTCGCCGCGTTCAGCGTGTAGCCGTCCTTCTTGTGCAACGCCTCGGCATAGTGCTTCAACACTCCACGAATGTCGGCGGAGTACGGCGAGCCGTCTTTGTCAATGACCTCGCCGAAGACCAGAACTTTGCCGCTACCGAAAATATCCGCCGGCGCCCAGTAGAAGGAACTCCAATCCATGGCCAGCCGAAGATCGCTCTCGCGCTGCGCAGTGAAGCCGCGAATCGACGAGCCGTCAAAGGTAAGGTTGTCCCAGCTCTTGACCAGGAACTTCTTGTCGTAGTCGAGCATGTGCAGACGGCCTTCGAGATCGCTGAAGAGCACGGTGACGGCTTTGATTCGTTTTTCGTCGGCGAGGTACTTGAGGCGCTTTTCTTGAACTTTGTGGGTCGGCGTGCGGTTCTTGCGTTGTTCCTTAGCTTCCAGATTCAGATCTTCCAGCTCATCGTATGTGAGGGCTAGAAAATTACGAAGTTCAGTCGACATGGATCTCCTTGAAATGGAGCGATGAAATGAGTTTTTTTCATCTCGCATCGGCCACGGGGTGGCCTGTGGAGAGTAAGTTATCGCGTGGCTATTCCGAGCGTCAATGAGAAAGAGGCTTTGAAGGCTGAGGAAAAACCGATAGTCAGGATTTAAAAAGCGAATAGCATAAGCAGCGAGGAAAGACGCGGGGAAACGGCATGTTAGCGAAGGGTTAGGATTTCCACAGCTCATGTTCCGATTTGGGCCGCTGTTTCGGTGCGGACGCAGAAATGGTCTCCAGGCGTTCTCGTAAGCCTCGCCTTTGCACCAGTTTCTACAGTCAGCGAGTTGGTCATGCTCCTGCAATTGATAAGGCCAGATATGTCTTAAGGCTTGCGGAACTCCTCGGTTGGCCAACAGCCAACCGGACCCTGTTTCCAAGCCATGTTCTCCCCCAAGAGAATTACCTCGAAATGGCCCGCCAGAATCCCCACGGGCGCCGCGAGCTTCTCCCAATGGACTCGCGGCGCCTTCTTTTTTGGGGAGACGGTTTCACCCGACGGAAATTGCGCGGGATGTCAAATTGCAGCCACGTGCCCCTGGTACGATTCGGCGCATGGAGTTCCAGTGCCTTCACCGCGCAGCATTTCTTGTTGTAGACTCGCCCCATGATTCGGCAGATTGCGCCTCAGTTCTTCACCCTGAACATCCTCAGCACGATTGCCTATTACGAAACTAAGCTTGGGTTCAAATGTTTGGGCACATGGCAGGACCCGCCGATATACGCTATCGTTGCACGCGACCAGCAGTCGATTCACTTCCGCTGTGCTGAAGCTCCTGTAGCCAATCCCAGCAAATATTCGGACGAACTGCTCGACACATACATACTGGTTGAAAATGCGGACGCACTCTACGATGAGTATGCAGCTCATGGCGTGGAATTCACGCGAGGAATTGCCGACATGCCCTGGCAGACGCGCGAGTTTGTGGTGAAGGATTGCGATGGCCGACTGCTGGCCTTCGGAGCAAGGTTGTAGTTCAGTTTCGGATGTTTCGCCGCAAATTACAATTGTGGAGCGCGCGCGCCGAACCATGTGAAGCGACTGGAATTTCTGGCAGAAAGTTTCCTGCTCCTGCTCTTGATGGGGCGATTCACGCGGCAGCGATTGCTTGGATATTCTGCAATGCCGCTGGACCCGTAGACTCTCGCGAATGTATTGAGTCCTGGATTTGGAGTGCGGGAGCCGGGCGCCCGCTTTGACGGTTGGCGATGGGGCTGAGGGCGTAAAGGCGGCAGTTGGACTGCCGCACTCCATGGACACACTTGCCCTGGGGCGCAGTCAAGCGTGACTGTGCGACTTGATTAGAAGTTGGGGGGGCGCTCTCCGGCCACTTCAAACGCACGTTCCAGGGCAATACCGGCGCGCACCAGGGTGCCTTCGTCGAAAAGGCGGCCGATCAGTGTGACTCCATGCGGCACTCGGCGGGGCGGAGAAAACTTGGGCAGCGGACTGCTGGGATCAGGCGCCCAGTCGGTGCGCGCTTCGGAAACTTCCACGAACCCGGCACGCAGCGTGAGCGAAGGGTGGCCAGTGAAATTCGTGATGGTGAGCATCTCATCACGCAGTGAGGGCACCAGCAGCAAATCGACCTGAGCGAAGATGCGCGCCATCTCTTCCGCAACTTTACGACGCAAGCGGTCCGTTTGCACGAAGTCCACAGCCGATAGAAACCGCGCTTGCCGGAAAAGATTCGGCCACGCATCGTGAGTCTGGATTTTCAGCTGGTCGACGCCGTGCGAAAGCGTGAGTTCTTCGAAGGCGGCGGCGCCTTCGGCAAAAAGAATGAGATTGAGCGAATCGTACGGCCAATCGGGAATCGAAACTTCGACAGGAGTCATGCCCAGTTTCTTTACCGTATCGAGTGCGGCGCGGTCGACCGGCGTGGAGGGATTCTGATTCATCCACTTGGGAAAATATCCCACGCGCAAGCCGGCAATCGGGGCAAGCGCATCAAAATCGAGTTGGCTGGGGACGCTGGAAATGTCGCCTTCGTCGGGACCCGAAATCGCGCGCAGCACATGGATGGAGTCTTCAACACCTCGCGTCATCGGGCCAAGTTTATCGAGCGACCAGCACAGCGTCATGGCACAGGTACGGGGCACGCGGCCAAACGTCGGTCGCAGACCCGTAACGCCGCAACGCATACTGGGACTGACAATGCTGCCTCCAGTTTCGCTGCCAATGGCGAATCCCACCAGACCTGCGGCGGTAGCGGCACCGGGACCGGCACTGGAACCGGAAGAACCTTCTTCCAGCAGCCAGGGATTCATGGTTTGCCCACCAAACCAGATGTCATTGAGAGCCAGCGCGCCGAGGCTGAGTTTGGCGACGAGCACTGCGCCCGCCTCCTGCAAGCGGCGGACGACAACCGCATCTTCCTCCGGGACGCGATTGCGAAATGGTTCGGCGCCATAGGTGGTGGGAATGCCCGCGGTGTCGAGCAGATCTTTGGCACCCCACGGAATACCATGGAGTGCGCCGCGATATTTCCCAGCGGCGATTTCGCTGTCGGCCTGCTTCGCCTGGGCGAGTGCAAGTTCGCGTGTGAGCGTGATGACACAATGAAGCTTGGGATCGAAGCGCTGCAGGCGGTCGAGATAAATTTTCGTGAGGCGTTCGGAGGTCAGTTGGCGATTCTGAATCCAATGCGCGAGATGCGTCAGCGGGGCAAACGCGATGTCTTCGTCCTTGGCAGGAAGCGGTGCCGGCTCGATTTTACTGGCGACAAATTGATTGCGTGCCGCGACGGCGGTTTCTCCCGGAAGGATGGGATTCCAGCGAGAATAAGGCGCCACTGTGGACGGCAGAGCAACTTTGCGTGGACCGGTGCGCCGCTCGTAGATCGGAGCCATGTCGCTGGCCCACGTGCTCGATGCCAATTCCCTTTCCACAGCGTTCAACTCCACCTGAACCAGCTTCTCCGCTTCCGCAAAAGTGCCAGCCGAAACGGCGGGGCCTACCGGTGGCGCAGTTCCAAAGGCGGGAGGCGCGCCGGGAGTCTGCTCAGCGGGGTTTTGCGCTTGAGCGGCAGTGGGCGCGGCAGCCGCTGCTAACAAGGTGAGTGAAGTTTTCGTGAGAAATTCGCGGCGGGATTTGTGCACCATGCCTCCAGGCAATCAGCGTAACGGTCAGAGAGAGGTGAGGTTCAAACAAGGAATTCGCGAGTAATGATACCTGTCAAACTGCTGATTTCGCACTGCATCTTGGCCTGGAGCACTCGGTAAGCGCCTTCATCGAAAATTGCGGCGCAATCTTGGCAGAGTCGATATGAAACTTCGCGGCGGGCTGTGCTAACATTGTGGAGGCAGTCGCGGAATGAGCTGACTGCTGAAACGTGGAACTTCGGGCTCTGTGCAACGAGGTCCCGCGAACCCCGCCAGGCCCGGAAGGGAGCAACGGTACCGGGTAAGCCAAGTGTGCCGCGGAGTCTCCGAAGTTCCTCGTTTTTAAAATGAGATCCGTTTCCCACTGATCGGTGTTTCGAAACTCACTCCCTTCATCCTCTGCCAAGTCTATTCTCGCTGATTTCACGCATTCGCTCTGCGTAATCAGGCCCAGGCGCGGCTGTGCCGCATGACTGCGGGTTCTTTTCCGGCAACAACGATGTTTTGACTTTTGCCGCTAACCCGCCGAAAATGCAAGGCAGCTATGACCTACCAAGTGATTGCGCGCAAATGGCGCCCGCAGACTTTTTCCGACCTCGTTGGACAGCAGCACGTAACTGAGACGCTGGCGAATGCCATCAAGAAAAATCGCGTGGCGCATTCGTATATTTTTTCGGGTGCGCGAGGCGTGGGGAAGACCACGGCTGCGCGCATCCTGGCGAAAGCCTTGAACTGCGTAAAAGGTCCGACGCCCGAACCTTGCGGCGAATGCGATGCCTGCAAAGAGATTGCCGCGGGCAGTTCACTCGACGTGATTGAAATCGACGCGGCCTCTAACCGCGGCATCGACCAGATCCGCGAACTCCGCGAAATGGTGCGCTACGCGCCCGCCGCAGCACGCACAAAAGTCGTGATCCTCGACGAAGCCCACATGCTCACCACTGAAGCTTCCAATGCGCTGCTGAAAACTTTGGAAGAACCTCCGGAACGCGTGATCTTCGTGATGGCCACGACGGAGCCCGAAAACCTGGTCGACACGATCCGCTCGCGCTCGCAGCATTTTCATTTTCGCGCATTGACCTTCAACGAGATTACCGATCGCCTGAAATACATCGCCGAAAAAGAAACACTCAAGATTGAAGATGGCGCACTCTCCGTAATCGCGCGCATGGCCGAGGGCAGCATGCGTGATGCGCTTTCCCTGCTGGAACAGGCCCGCGCGTATTGCGGCGACGACATTAAAGACAACGCCGTGCGCGAACTGCTTGGCGTAGTACCGGAAGATGCGCTGCAGGAATTGGTGGAGGCGATTGTCGAACAGTCGGCGGAGCGCGCGCTCGGGCTCGTCCACCGGTTTCAAAAAGAAGGTCGCAACTTGCAGCACTTCTGCCGTGAAGCCATCCGGCACATGCGCAATCTGCTGATTGCGCGTGTGTGCGGCGCGGATTCCGACCTGATTGCCGCCACTGCCGAACAACGGCCGGGATTGGCTAAAGCTGCTGCCCTTTTTAGCGAAGAAGATCTCACTCGATACTTTCAGATTTTGCTGCACACGGACGACGATTTGCGCCGAAAGATGGATCCGCGTGTACACCTCGAAATGGGATTGCTGCGCCTGGTAAATGCGGCGCGGCTCGCTCCACTGGAAGAATTACTGGGCGAGGCGCGCGGCGGCGGGAGATCGGGAACGGGCGGGGGCGCAGGCAGTGGAAACACAAAAACCGCTTCTCCAGCGCCATTCTCTGCTCGTACAGCATCGGCGTCCGCTTCGCCATCGATATCGGTCGGCGCATACAGTGCTGCCTCCTCGCCTGTGGATGAGGGAAAGGTCTCCGGGCTAAGGCCAGGCACCTCCGGTAACGAGCCCAACTCGCGTCCTTACGCGGAGACGGTGTCTTATTCCGCGCCCGGAGTGACCCGCGAAGAAGCGCATGTCGCGCCGCCAGCGAATCCATTTTCCGTCAGCAGCGGCGGTACTTCTGCGGCTGCCGTCGCTCTGGCGTTGACTCCGGCAACCAATTCGCCATCGCCAGCTTCAGAACGCAAATCGGAAGTCGCAGCCGAAGGAATTGATGCGTGCACAGGTGAAAGAAATCAAATCTTCGATCCAGGCGCAACAGAAATTTGTCGGCGAATTGCTGGAACATGCGACGCGTTGGGAACTGGACGGCGCCGAACTGCGCATCTGTTTCCCTCCGGACAAAAGTTCGTTCGCAGGATTGATTGAGGGGCGCGACACGCTGGAGAAAATCCGTAACGCCGCAAGCAAGGTACTAGGGCGCGCGGTTCGTGTCTGTGCTAGACTCGATTCAAGTGCGGTGAGCGGTGGAAATTCATCGAGCAACGCCCCCAGCGCGCAGGAAATGCGCGCGAAGTTTGAGAAAGATCCTGTGGTGAAGTCCATGCTGCAGCGCTTCGGCGGAAGAATTTCTGAAGTGAAGCGGCAAGAAGAGTAAGGGTCACACTGAAAGGTGGGGCTGATCATGAACATGGAAGTCAACGCGCTCCAACAAATGCTCTCGCGCTTGCGGCAGGTGCAGGAAGATCTGCAGCAACAGGTGAATTCCGTTGCGGTGGAAGCATCGGCCGGCGGCGGGATGGTGACCGTGAAGATGAACGGTCAGAAGCAGGTGGTGGACGTTCGCATTGAAAAAGACGTGTTCGCGAGCAAGGACCAGGAAATGCTGCAGGATTTGGTGCGCGCCGCTGTGAACGAGGCGGGCCGCCGCGTCGACGAAGAGTTGGCCACACAGATGAAGAGCCTGGCAGGCGGTATGCCGGGAATGGCTGGACTGAAGATCCCCGGCTTGTTTTAAGACGTAACTCTCCCAACGGTAAGTCACAATCCACAAAGACAGTTTATTGCTGCACTTCTGCGGAACGATGTCGTAGAGTTATGGGAATTCATTTGCCACCCGGCGCGGCAATTCCGCCGATCGCTCCCGCCGCAGGTGCTCACAAATTCATGGAAGTTGACGGGGAATATGTCGATGAGTGAGCTGGATCGCGGCAATCTGCCATTATTGGCTAGCGAAGAACGGATCCGTCAGATTGTCAGGGCCTCTCCCGTGGCGATGCTCGTGTCGCGGGGCAAACACCAGACCGTCGAGTTGGTCAACGACAAGTTCGTGCGATTGTTTGGTTACACCACCGCCGAGATGCCCGATGTAGCGCATTGGTGGCCGCTTGCCTATCCAGAAGAAAAATATCGCGAAGAAATCAAATCCGCCTGGACGTTGCGGATCGAGGAAGCGCTCCGCAATTACGCGGAAATCGAGCCGATGACTGCGCGCGTACAGTGTAAAAACGGGATGAACCGCGTGATCGAATTTCATCTATCGATGGTTGGCGATTCATTCCTGATCAGTTGTGTGGACTTGACGGCGCGCAAGTCCGCCGACGAGGCATTGCGCGTGAGTGAAGAGCGATTTCGTCTGGCGGCGGCCGCCGGCCGGATGTACGCCTATGAATGGAACTTGCACACCAACATCGTGATCCGCTCCGCAGAGTGCGCCAATATTCTGGGTTCACCAGTAGCGCTACGCGCCCCGCTTTCGGAAATCACCTCTCATATCCACGAAGAAGATGTGCCGCGAATTGCCGCAGCGATTGCCACTTTAACTCCGAAGCACCCCAACAATCGCGTGAGTTACCGCGCGTTCCATGCAAACGGAACCGAGATATGGCTGGAACAAAGTTTTCAGGGGCGTTTCGATGGAGAAGGCAAACTGGCCGGCCTGATCGGCATGGTTGCCGACATCTCCGAACGCAAGGAAGCAGAGCAATCGCTGACCGTTCTGGGTGGACGATTGATCGAAGCGCAGGAGCAAGAGCGCCGGCGAATCGCACGCGATCTGCACGATGACATCAATCAACGCCTGGCTATTTTAAATATCGAACTGCAAAGCCTCGCCGACAATCCTCCGGATTCCAAGACCACGCTTCGGGAACGGGCCGAAGCACTGTGCAAGAAAACATCCGACATTTCCACGGAGCTCTCTGCAATTACTCACGAATTGCACTCACCCAAGCTCGAACTGCTGGGAATCGTTCCGGCAATGCGCGGATTCTGCGAAGAACTGAGCAAGCATCAGAACGTTTCCGTGGATTTCCGCGCCAGCGATGTTCCCGCGGAGTTGCCGCGCGATGTCTCTCTGTGCCTGTTTCGAATTTTCCAGGAAGCGCTGCGTAACGCCGCCAAGCACAGTGGAAAGCAGGAGTTTGAGGCGCAACTTCTCGGCAAGCCCAGCGAGATTCAATTGAAAATACGCGATCACGGGGCGGGGTTCGATCTGGAAAGTGCGATGCATGGCCGCGGGTTGGGGCTGGTCAGCATGAGAGAGAGAGTGAGCCTGCTAAGAGGAACCATTTCGATCGATTCGCGGCCAAACAGCGGCACCTTGATTCAGGTGCGCATACCCTTCAGCGCGTGAGAACGGACTTGGCTATGAACGGAACGCGGACGCCTTCCAGATGGCTCCTCACTTTTTCCAATCCCGCTGCTACCGTCAATCCATACTTTTCTCGAAGCTGTTCGGGCTTTCCGTGCTCTATGAAGCGGTCGGGCCAGCCGATGCGTTCGACGGGTGTAGCAATTCCCAAATTGCTGAGAGCTTCCAGAATAGCGCTGCCAAATCCACCCATCAAAACGTGATCTTCCAGCGTGAGGATGACCTTAACGCTGCGCGCGAAAAATTCCAACGTCTGCGTATCCAGGGGCTTCGCGAACCGCGCGTTGATCACCGCCGCGCGAACGCCTTCCTTGGCCAATTCGCAGGAAATTTCTTCGGCCATGGGGACCATCGTTCCAAGGGCAAATAACGCCACCGCGTCGTTTTCAGAGTGTTGCAGTATTTCCGACTTGCCGATCGGAATCGCTTTCGGAAACGGTTTGCACGGGATGCCGCGCCCAACACCGCGCGGGTAACGTATGGCCACGGGTCCATCGTGCAACAGGGCCGTGTGCAGCATGTCGGCGAGTTCGTCTTCGTCTTTGGGAATCATGTGGACGATATTCGGAATGCCCCGGAGATAGCTGATGTCGAATAGCCCGTGATGTGTAGGACCATCGTCGCCAGACAGGCCGCCGCGATCCATGCAGAAAACCACCGGCAGGTTTTGCAGGCACACGTCGTGAACGATGGGGTCGAAAGCGCGCTGTAAAAATGTCGAGTAAATCGCCACCACGGGTTTGTAACCTTGCGTGGCCAGTCCAGCCGCAAAAACTACCGCATGCTCTTCCGCGATGCCCACATCGAAATATTTGTCCGGATGCCTGGTCTGGAAGCGGTCGAGCGCCGTGCCATTCGGCATAGCCGCCGTTATAGCCACAATTTTGTCGTTCTTCTCGGCGATTTTGCTCAGTGTGTCCGCGAACACTTCGGAATAGGTGGGTTGCCCAGTCGATTTCGTTTCGCCGGTTTCCGGATCGTAAGGACCCAGGCCATGGAATTTTTTCTGGCGCTGCATGGCTGGCTCGAAGCCCTTGCCTTTTGTGGTGAGCACGTGGAGCAACACCGGTCGCTCTTGTCGCTTGGCGGTTTCCAGTGTCTGAATCAAGCGTCGAAAGGTCGTGGCCATCGGTCGGTCCGTAGTACTTCAATCCCAGTTCTTCGAAGATTAAGCTGGGCCAGAGCATGCCCTTCGCCGCTTCTTCCGCCTTCTGCGCCATGCGGAACGCATACCTGCCGCCAATCATTTTCACGAATTTGCCCGCGCGATTGTGTAGTGCGTCAAAATTCGGATGGGTCACAATGCGATTGAAGTACGCGGCGATGGCGCCAACGTTCTTGTCGATTGACCATTCATTGTCGTTGAGGATGACGATGAGCTTTTTGGTGTGGTGCGCGATATTATTCAGCGCTTCAAACGTGATGCCACAGGTAAAGGCCGCGTCGCCGGCAAGCGCCACGACGTGATTTTTGCCTCCCTGTTTGTCGCGCGCCACTGCCATTCCCAGTGCCGCCGATAGTGCTGTGCCGGCATGGCCCGCACCGTACGAATCGTGCTCGCTCTCCGTGCGCAGCATGAACCCATTTAATCCGCCCGGCGTCCTTATGGTCGCAAAGCGATCGCGGCGCCCCGTCAAAAGCTTGTGAACATACGCCTGGTGGCTGACGTCAAAAACAAAATGATCCTCAGGAGTATTGAAAACATAGTGCATCGCGAGGGTCAGTTCGACGACGCCGAGATTGGGGCCGAGGTGTCCGCCCGTCTTGGCGAGGACCGTGATCAGTTCCTCGCGAATTTCTGCAGCCAATTGCTGTAACTGCGGGATGCTTAATTTTTTTACATCGAATGGAGAGCGGATACCGTCGAGTATGGAGGTCATGGTCTTCGAGCAAGCATTTCCTTGCTCGTTTAGATGAAGGCTTTTCCCAAAAGGATATCCGCAAAGTCTTCCGGGATGTGGCGCGAAGTGCAGCCAACCGGCGCGCTACTCTTTCGGCACTTCGGCGCCGGGCATCACGCCCTTCAGGGGCGCGGAGTTTTGTTTCTCCAATTCCGGGTGTGGCAAAGCTTTCCGCGGGAGCATCTGGTCGCGCATCGCGGCATTGTAGACGAAGGTAGCTTCGACCAATGCCGCCTGAATGAGGTCCTCCTGCTGCAGGCGCTCGAGGGTGTCCATGTTGGAGTGATGCGTTCGCGAGCCGTAATCGAGCGGGTCCTGGATGAACTGAAAACCGGGAACGCCCACGGCATCGAACGCTTCATGGTCAGTTCCGCCGGTGTCACGCAGCGAGATTGTGGTTACGCCCAGATCCTTCAGCGGTTCCATCCACTGTGCGAAAATGGGGCCGACCGCCGCGTTTTCCTGCAAATAGATGCCACGGATTTTCCCGCCGCCGTTGTCCACATTGAAATAGGCTGAAATTTTCTGGAACTCCGGTTTGTATTGAATTGGCCCCGCGGCGTCTCGGTCATATTCCGTCACCTGCAACTGCTCCGGCTCCGTGGAGCGGGGAATTTCACCGAAGTGTTGCTTGACGTAACCGTAGGATCCAAACTCGCCTTGCTCTTCGCCGGTCCATAACCCCACGCGAATCGTGCGGCGGGGTTTCACATGGAGCGCGTTTAGAATCCGCATGACCTCCATGGCGACCACCGTGCCCGCGCCATTGTCGGTGGCTCCCGTCGCAGAGGCCCAAGAGTCCAGATGGCCGCCGACCATCACGATTTCATCCTTGAGTTTGGGGTCCGTGCCGGGAATTTCAGCGATGGTGTCAAAACCGTGTTCATGTTCGCCGGTGAACTTGGTTTCGATGTTCAGTTCCAGTGTGACCGGCACGTTAGCCTTCAGCAGGCGATACACTCTGCCGTAGTTTTCGATTGCCGTTACCGCCACGGGCAGAGGATTGGCGTGTTCCGGCCTATAGATCAGCCAGCCGAATCCTGCACCGGTATCATCAAAGATCGTGCCGCCCGAACCACCACCATTTCTGCCGTCGCGGCTGGGAGTGATGACCGCCACCGCTTGTTCCGCGGCCAAAAACTTGCCCACTTTTTCGCGGAAGGCCAGCCGTTTCAGGTAAGCTGCAAAGGAATTGGCAGGATTCGGCGGGGCCATTGGATATTCCTGAATTTTCTTCAGATCGGCTTCGTCATCGCGGGTGAACAGCGCCTTGTCCACCGGCTTTACTTCGCGCATCTCGCCGAACAACACGATTTTGCCGGCCAGCTTTCCTTTGTATTTGTCGAAGTCCTTCTCTTCCTTGAGATCGACCCAGGTTACTGGCGCTGTGACAGTCCCCTTTGTGGCTGGAGACCATGGCGCGGCTTGCGCGATGAACACGGCGGTGTCTGGCGAGGTCATTCGAAACGTACTGTTCAACTGTTGCCAGCCCATACCGAATTCACCCCAATCCTCCAGGTGCGCATTGACGCAGCCCATTGCAGTGAATTGGTCACGCGTCCAATCATTCGCACGCTTCAGATTGGGCGACCCGGTCAGGCGTGGTCCGATTCCGTCCATCAGCGCTGAAGCGTATTCCATCACGTGCGTGTGGTTGATGGCTTCTTCGCGAATCCGTTGGTACATCGAAAGATCCAGCGACTCTGTGGCCGGTTGCGGAGATTCATAGGAAGGCCGAGGTGTTTCCTTGGGCGCGTCTTTCTTGGTTTGAGCCGCGGCAAGAAGCGGCAAGAAAAACGAAACCAAAAGCGCAGTCAGCGAGCCCAAGCAGTTTGCAGATCGCATCCTAAACTCCTTTTCTTTCCTCAAAGTAGAGTGGAAGGAGCATAGCAAGGGCTTCAAGAATCGCCAAGCCGCCGAATGGCGAACCGGAAAATGCCAGGTGTCCATTGGCGGCTGCGTTTGCGTGGAGATGCGCGCTTATGCTACACAAGGGACATGCCTGATTTTGCCGCTCCTGTCGAAAGACTGATCGAAGAATTCAAACACCTGCCCGGAATCGGGCAGAAGACCGCGCAACGCCTGGCCTTTCACGTCTTGCGTGCTTCCTCCGGAAGATGCGCTGGCGCTGGCCGAGGCCATTCGCGACGCCAAGGAAAAGATTCGCACCTGCTCGACCTGCCACAATATCACCGACACCGATCCGTGCCTGTATTGCGTAGGTCCGAATCGCAACAAGCGAACGATCTGCGTGGTGGAAGAGCCGCACAACATCATGGCCGTTGAAAAAACGCGCACGTACGACGGTATGTACCACGTCATGGGCGGCGCGCTTTCGCCACTGCAGGGCCGTGGACCGGATCAATTGAATATCAAGTCTTTGATCGAGCGGCTGAAGGGCGGCACGGTGGAAGAAATTATCATCGCCACCAATCCGACGGCCGAAGGCGAGGCTACTGCCGTGTATCTTTCAAAATTGTTGAAACCGCTGGGCGTGCGCGTGACGCGGATCGGCGTAGGCATCCCGGTTGGTGCGGACCTAGAGTATGCCGACGAAGTGACGATGTTGAAAGCGATGGAAGGTCGACGCGAATTGTAGCGCTGCAATTTGAGATTTCTGGTTTTCAGTCGCCGGTGAAGATTTCGGAGAAGATGAGTGCGCGCACAAAAGCCCTGAGATTTTTTCAGGGCTTTTGTGCAACAAATGCCAGTAAATACAAGGGAATCCTGAGCAAAACTAGTGGTACGAGGAGCCTAGGAAGTACAGGATGTTTCTACCTCTAGGCAAGCAGAAGATTTCAGGATACAGTTTGGTTCCCGCGGTGGAAGTCCCCACCATTGGTTCAATGCGAACCAGAGTAGGAGGTGCGCTATGCCCGGGTTGGCGCACTACATGGCGCAGTATGACCATGAGCACAAATCGATTTGGAACAAGGTGCTTCACGCGATTGGCATCCCCCTGATCTTCGTGGGCCTTGTTTTGTTGGCGATGATGCACTGGCGCTGGGGCCTGGCAAGTTTTGTCGGTGGTTGGGTCCTGTTGCTAGTAGGTCATCGAATCGAAGGAAACAATCCAGCATTCTTTCAAGGTCCTGTGTATCTGCTGGTGGGGCCAATCTGGGTGCTGAAGGAATTGTGGACTTCGATGACGGGATCGTCCTCAACCGGTCACGCGGAAAGCGCGCCTGCAAACAAATCTGATTTGTCGAAATAATCGCCCAAGGAACAGGCCCCATTGACGATGCAGAATGACGACAGAGGCCCCGACATTGTCGACGAATCGAGCGCGCAGATGACGGAAAGCGCATTGAACTCCAGCACGGAATTACGAAAGCGGCGTAGCACGCGAATTGTGCAGGCGGTGCCCTTGAATGTCACCGGGGTCGACGCACTTGGCCGCCCGTTCACAGAGCGCACCTCCACGTTAATCATTAATTGTCACGGCTGCCGCTACCAGTCCAAGCATTACGTCCTGAAAAATATGTGGGTGAATCTGGAAGTGCCGTCTCCGGAACCCGGACGTGGCCCGCGGCGCGTGCGCGGCAAAGTCTCCTGGATCCAGCGGCCGCGTACGGTCCGCCAGCTTTTTCAAGTTGCGTTGGAATTAGAAGTCCCCGGCAACGCGTGGGGCATTGCCTTTCCTCCGGAGGACTGGTTCGCCTTTCCCGAGGAACATGGATTGCCTGCCGTTGGTGGCGTGCCATCAGAATTGCCTCCCGGTGTTGCAGCGCCATTGATTAGCGAGCCAACTTTTCCGCACACGGACGCGGAAGCGATCGGCGGTACACCCGACAATTTGCGCGTCTTCCCTGCCCCGGCGAGTTCCACCGACGCTTCACTGCAACTCGCACGACAAGTAGCGCGCCTGCTCGCTGAAGCAAAACAGCAGATTCAGACGCTGGTGCATGAGACCGCGACGCAGATGGTGGCCGCAGAACGGCGCATTGCCGCGGAGCAGTGGGATCAGAAACACGCCCAATTCCGCGAAGACGTCGCCAAAGAGACGGCGCATTCCATCGACAAGATTCAGCAGGAGTCCACAACTTCCGCACGCACCGCACAGGCCGCCGCTGCCGAATCGCTGAAAAATGAGTTACCGCGCTGGCTCGCTCCGCAACTGGAGCAGATGACCCACGAATTGACCGCACAACTGGCCCGCGAAGGCGCTCTGCAACGCGAGCAGCATGAGAAACAGCTTTCGTCGGCGCACGAAACTCTCCAGACACTGTGCACGCAAGCGGAAGACGCCGCGGAAAAGCTGCGTACCCAGGCCGAAATCGCGGAAAGCCAGGCGGTCGCGCGCATCGAAGAAGCCGCGCGCAAGGCCGAAGAAGTAGCGCGGCAGCGGGAAGAGACCGCTGGCAGCCACCGGGAAACGCTTGCTACAGGCCTGAACCAGATTCAGGAACGCGTGAACGGCTCGCTTGCCGAGGCGCAGAACGCTCTTCGTGAACAAATGGCCAGGGAAGCGGAGACCGCACAGGCGCGCTGGCAGAGTTCACTGGACTTGGCGATCCAGATTGCGGAAGAGAAAGCATCCGAGCGGCTGCGCGAAAGAGCGAAGAGTCTACGCGAGGAATTTCAGGAAGAGAGTGAAAAACAGAGCGCAGCGCTTCGGCAATCGCTCGAACTCCGATCTCAGCAACTGGAAGAAACCCTTGCGCGGGCCAGTCAGGCGACGGATAAGCTGGAGCACTACGCGCAGCGCATCGAAACCGTGCAGCAACAGGCGATCAGCGGCTTTCAGGCGCAATTGGATGATGTGTTGAGCTTGCATCGCAACGAATTGCACCGCCAATCCGGCAGTTTGTTTGAAGAGATTCACGGGCGCATCCGGAGCAGCTTCGAGGCGGCCAACAGTCAAGCGCTGGAAACCTTTGAAGCGCAGATTCAATCGCTGGTTCAGCCGCACGTTACCAAGGCGGAAGAGGCGGTTCATCGTCTGGCGGGCGGGCGTTCGCTGCTGGACGCGGCCATGACCATGCAGCAGGACCGCATTCGCAATTCAGCGGACGAGGCTTTTGCCGAATCGCTCGGACGATTCCGCGAAAACCTGGGTACCGTCGAACAGCTTCTGAATGAGTCGGCGCAAACCATCACCGCACGAAACATGGATGAACTGGAAGCCAAGGCCGTCGACCTGAAGCACCACACCATGGAAGAAATGTTCAAATCCGCGGAGTGGTACGAAAAGAAGGCCCAGACGCAAGCGCAAACGCACACTGAAAAACTTGTCGAGCAGGCTGGAACCCAGCTACGCGAAAAGGCCGGAGAAATTTCCGCGCTCTTCACCAACGATTTGAACCATGCCAGCCGCAGCTATTTGAGCCAGACGCAGCAGCAACTGGAAGAATCCGTGCGCGACTCTTTTGAGCGCGTGCGCATGCTCTTTACCGAAGCGGCGGATACCACATCTGCGGCATTCACCGACGAAATTCAGCGGAATGCGCGGCTCGAGCTCGACGGCTTCAATGAACTGATGCAGAAGTCCGTGGAGATTTCTCGCGAGCGCTTGGACGCGACGCGCGCGGAAGTCACCCACCAGATTACATCTGAGCAGGAAGAATTCTTGCGGCGGTTCCAGAGTTCGATGAGCGGCGCCGTCGAAAAAGGGCTTGGTGAAGCGCAGCAACAGGTTGAATCAAGTTTTTCGGCGTTACTGGATTCCTGGAAATCCATGAGCGAATCGAAACAGACGGAAATACGTGGAGCTTTCGGGAAAATCAGTGACGAATCGTCGGAGCAATACCGTAACCGGCTCGAAAATATTACGAACTCCTGGATGGTGGCGACTGTGGCGACTCTCGATCATCAATCACGCGACGTTATTGCAAAGATTGCGACCTCGGCCGAGGAGCGCCTTCGCGAGGCCACTTCCGAAGTCTTCGCCAAGTTTGGCGAAACGCTTCGCGAGCGCCTCCAGCAAATCGCCCTGGGCTTCGAGTCCGACAAGAACCCGCAGAAGTAATTCTGCGATTGGTTGGGCTATTGCTGGACGTGTCAAGGTGCATGGCGTTCGCCAGGCTTGACTCGCCTTCGGGATAGATTGCCGGTGAACTACAAATCACTCTCAAATGCCCATTTGGCCGGGCTAAAGCCCGGCACCTACGAAAAACACACGCCACTCCCGTTTACACCATCGGCCCATTGGCGCATCTAATCCCTGAACCTGTATAATCCGAAAGTTTGCCCATGGCCAATAGAGCATATCTGCGTGTCTGGACGCGCGACTTTTCCGAACAAACCATGATCGCCGAATTTGCACGGTTCCTGACCACCGTGCCGCTGGCGGCCACGCGCACCGGCTTCGACCGCCTGATCGTGCAGGCCGTCGACGCCACGGAAACGCCACTGGAAGAGTGGGATCTTCGCGAACAGAAGTACGGTCCCGCGGAGGTCGCGGCGCTTGCGATTCAGCACCTCCATGCGGACACAGCGTTTTTCGTTAGCGGTCTGTGGGATTTGTGGACCTTTGATATAGAAACGCTGAAGTGGCAACAAGGCCCGCAACCCCTGGAACTCGTCCTTCACGGAGCGATTTACGACGACGGCATTGCCTCCACCACGGGACATTTCATGGCCGATCTTGGCTTCGAGCATATGTTCACGGGCCATGGCGGGTTTGCTCGCGCCCGGTTTGGCCACCAACCCTTTCGACACCTCTGACCATCCCTTTGAGAAGACCTTTCGCAACTGGATGGCAAGCAGCGAGAACTTGAAACTTTATCACCAGAAAACTCGTGAGAATATTCAGAAGCTGTTTGGCTGGGTGGAGGCGATTGAGGCGGCTCTGCCTGTGGAACGCAGCGAACTGTGGAGCGAGGGTGAAGAGAACTTTGAGGCGCGTCTGGATGCGATTCAGTCGCAGCGGTAAGCGCAACCTGTGTAGCTGCCACATTCTCAGGCGAGCGCTTTTAGGATTGTTTCTGCTTGGAGCACCATCCTTTGCCCAAGCCCCGAGGACCAGTACCTAAGAAAGCCTCGGCGCCGACTCGCGCGAACGAACTTACGCTCGCAGGCTTGCGGCCTGGTCGTGACTATCTGAAAAAAGCCATTCACCGCTACGGCGAGTCCCAAGACTCATCCTTGGATTGCGCGGAGAAGCAACTTGGCAGAATCCTTGCCGGCCTGAGACTCTGGCGGTGGATCACGATCCGAAAGGCAGAATTCGAAACGGTCAGAGTAGCGCTCTTGGTAGGAGTGATGGACGCAGTTTCCTTTGACAAGCCAAAAGAAAATCGGTCCTGGAGAACCGGTAGCGCTTTCGATCGAAGATCCCGCCACAAAAATCATCGATTTGTACGGCACACCAAATTCGAAGAGTCCTAGCAGCAAGAACAAGGACAGCCGTTAGAATTATGGTATTACGCGTTTGATTGGGCCGGCCCGGACGTGCCGCAAGTGATGGAAGTGCTCTGCACTAAAGAAAAAGACGGCAAGCCCGGGCACGTAATCGAAATTACTCTGGCAGCACCCAGTCTCTGAACGATCTTAGTGCCGATTTTCTGGTTACGGCTGTCCGCCCGGCGCGTCTATTTTGGAAAGGATTGGAATGATTCGCTCCCTTGTTGCCTCGCTGATTTTGACCATGATCCTCGCCTTGGCCGGATGCGACTCGCAACCCTCGAACACGGAAACCGTCGAGAAAAAAACCGCGGAACCCGTCGTTCCCGAGGAACTTCAGGACGCGGGGATAGCCCTGCTGGGCCACGACGCCCAGGTATTGCTTTTCGGTGACCTCGCCAAGAACGGCAAACAAGAGATCCTGGTGGCGAACGTTTTGCCGAACACACCCAAAAGCGTCATCGCCGGCACTGTGGTCACGCGCGCTGTCGTTGCGGAGAAGCAAGACGGCAAGTGGGTGGAATTGCTGCACTGCGACGAATACTTGAAAAATGCGAAAGGCTTCCTGGGCCTCACGCCACTGCTCCCCGTAAACGGCTGGAAACTGCAATACGAGGAAAGTCCGGAAAAAGGCATGTCGCTGTACTTCACACCCGTAAAGACTGGTTCCACCGAACGCACTCTGCCGATTGCGGTAAGATGGAATCCCGCCACCAAGCGGTACCAATCCATGGACTCCAGTTATCAAACATTCTTGGGAGAGGCTCCCACACTCGAGAGCCCGAGGGCCACGCTGCGATGAGTGCCACGGCAACAGCCACGCAATCCACGGAGAAGAAGAAGGCGCGCAAGGCCTCTTCGTGGAAAAACTTGAGTGGACTGCTGCCTTACCTCGGCAGGTACAAGAGCGCAATCGCGCTCGGCATGCTGACGCTCGCGCTGATGGGAATTATCGGCGTTGTCGTGCCTCTTGCCACCGGCATCATCACCGACACGCTCGCAGGAAGCACACGGCCCTTCGAGCGGGTCACTCACGGGGCGATGGATGTGGGCCCCCTGAACTGGCTAAGCAATCTCGTGCCGTACTACCAACCCAGCAACCGCCGAACGCTGAGTTTTTATTGCTTGTTGGTGGTGCTTTGTATTGCCTTGAAGGGTTTGATGTCTTTCTTCACCAGGTGGGTGTTGATTGGCGTTTCGCGAGACATCGAATTCGACATCCGAAACGATCTTCTGGATCGCCTGCTGTTGCTAGAGCCGGAGTTTTACGTACGCAATCGCACCGGCGAACTGATGTCTCGCGCAACAAACGACCTGAACGCGGTTCGCATGGTTCTGGGGCCCGGGATTATGTACACGGGAACCACGATCGTGACGATGGTATTGTCCATCTCCATCATGGTGCTCATTTCGCCCTCTTTGACTCTGTGGGTGCTGGTGCCTGTGCCGGTTGTCGCGGTCGTTGTCCGCCACTTCGGGAAAGTAATACACGAACTCTACGAAACGATTCAGGCGGCACTGGCCACGCTCTCGGCTAGAGTTCAGGAGAATCTTTCCGGCGTCCGCGTGATTCGTGCCTACGCGCAGGAAGAGGCTGAGATTCGCGGCTTCGACGAACCGAATCGCGAGTATGTTGCCAAAAACATGCAATTGATCCGCACCTGGAGCCTGTTCATGCCGTCGCTGCAGGCTATGATCGGCACCACGTTCCTGATTGTGCTGTGGCAGGGTGGATTTCGCTTCCTCCACGGGCAACTCTCACTCGGCGCACTGATCACCTTCAACACCTACCTGGGATTTCTGGTCTGGCCCATGATTGCCCTTGGCTGGGTAACCAATATTTTTCAACGCGGCGCCGCCTCCATGGGCCGGCTGAATTACATCCTGACTGCGCAGCCACAAATTGACGATCGCAATGCCAAAGTTGCTCCGAGCACAAAAATTGCCGGCACCATTGAATTTCGAGACTTGAATTTTGCCTACCCCACGACCGTCGCGGGAAACGGCGCAGGTAACACCAACGGAAAACAGGCGGGCGAGATTCGGCCAGTCCTGAAAAAGATAAATCTGACTATCCCGGCGGGTTCCACCGTAGCGATCATCGGCCCAACCGGCAGTGGGAAAACCACTCTGGCTGCGTTGGTGGCGCGTCTATGGGAAGCGCCAGCGGGCGAGATTTTGATCGATGGCCATCCGATCAACGAGTGGCCACTCGAAACCCTGCGACGTTCCATCGGTTTCGTTCCGCAAGACACTTACCTGTTCAGCGAGACCGTTGGCGAAAACATTGCGTTTGGCCTGGAGAAATATGTCGCGGACCAGGTTCGTGAAGCCGCCGACATCGCCAGCCTCGACGGCGATATTCAAGACTTCCCCAAGAGATACGAAACCATGGTGGGTGAGCGTGGCATCACTCTATCCGGAGGACAAAAACAGCGTTCTGCCATTGCGCGCGCCCTGATCCGCGATCCGCGCATCTTGATTCTCGACGATTCCCTTTCCGCCGTTGACACGCAAACCGAGGAAAAGATTCTCGGCCGGTTGCGCGGCGTGATGCACGGGCGCACTACCATCCTGATCGCGCACCGCACGTCAACTGTCCGTGAAGCGGACCAGATCGTGGTGCTGAAAGACGGCACCATTCTTGAGCGTGGCACGCACCAGGAACTGCTAGAGCGCAACGGCTACTACGCGGACCTTTATCAGAAGCAGTTATTGGAAGAAGAACTCGAGCGCGCATGAGCAACGTGCAACAAGAAGAAGAGGCGTTAGGTAAGGCGTACGACTCGCGCCTGATGAAACGGCTGCTGGAATACATGCGGCCGTACGCCTCACGTGTATTTCTGGCCCTTGCGCTGGTAGCGGTGGTCACTCCCTTGGAACTGGCGCCGCCCCTTCTCTTCCAGAAGACCATCGACAACTACCTTGTTCCTGGATTCGGCGGAGCTTTGCCGATCTCCAAGGCCTGGACGGGTGTGTTGCTGATCAGCCTGGCCTATTTGGGCGTCCTGATCTTTGATTTTCTCGCGCAGTATATTCAGATCCGCATCATGCAGCGCGTTGGCCAGCAGACCATGTACGACATGCGCAAGCAGATATTTTCGCACCTGCAGCGGCTGCCGATGACCTATTTCGACAGAAATCCCGTGGGCCGGATGATGACCCGCGTCACCACGGACGTCGATGCCCTGAACGATCTGTTTGCCGCCGGCGTGGTCACCATGATCAACGATTTCTTTCTGCTCGTGGTGATGGCTGCATTATTGTTCAAGATTGACGCCAGGTTAGCACTGGCAGCCTTCGCTGTTCTGCCCTTTATTCTGGTTGTTACTTTGGCCTTTCGCAAATTCGTGCGCGACGCCAACCGCCGCATTCGCACCGCCATCGCGCGCATTAATTCCTTCCTCCAGGAATATATTTCCGGTATGGGCGTGGTGCAGCTGTTTAATCGGGAAACTAAGGCCCGCGAGGAGTTTTCCAAGCGCAACAAAGACAACATGCTGGCTTGGCGCGACGCCATCCTTGCTTATGCCCTGTTTTACCCCGCCGTGGAATTCCTGAGCTTCGCGACGATTGCGCTTATCTACTGGACGGGGGGAAACCGCGTACTTGGCGGGTCATTGAAAATCGGAGTTCTGATTGCCTTCACAATGTTTGCCCAGCGCTTTTTCCGCCCCATTCAGGACTTAAGCGAGAAGTTCAACATTTTGCAGTCGGCCATGGCCGCATCGGAGCGTATCTTCAAGTTGCTCGACGAACCGGTCACCATTGAGACGAATCCAAACGCAACGCGCCTCGATTCTCCTCTCGGCGCGGTCGAATTCCGCAACGTCTGGTTCTCCTACCGCAACGTTGCCGAACCGAATGACGAAGATTGGATCCTGCGTGATGTCTCTTTCCGCATGGAACCGGGCCAGACGTTCGCCATCGTCGGCCACACCGGCGCCGGCAAAACCACACTCATCTCGTTGCTACTTCGCTTCTATGACATTCAGCGGGGCCAGATTCTGCTCGATGGCATCGACATTCGCCTGCTCGACCTGCAGGAATTGCGCAAGCAATTCGGCATCGTGCTGCAGGACCCTTTCCTCTTCACTGGCACCATCGAATCAAACGTGCGCTTAGGTACTCCCGGAATTACACGGCACGATGTAGAGCGCGCACTCGACGAAATTGGTCTTGGCGAGTTTATCCGCTCGCTGCAACAGGGCGTTGACACCGAAGTGAATGAGCGCGGGTCCACTCTCTCCGTGGGCCAGCGTCAACTGATTAGTTTTGCCCGCGCGCTCGCTCATAATCCACGCTTCCTGATTCTCGACGAAGCCACTTCCAGCGTCGATACGAAGACCGAACTGCTCATCCGTGAAGCGCTCAATCGCCTGCTCTCCGGCCGTACCGCCTTGGTCATTGCGCATCGCTTGAGCACCATTCAGTACGCCGACCGCATTCTGGTATTTCACAAGGGGCGTCTGCGCGAACAAGGTGCGCACCAGGAATTGCTTGCCGAACGCGGAATCTATTACCGTCTCTACCAGTTGCAGTACAAGGAACAGGAATTGCACGACACCAACGGGTCCCGGCGCCTGGCAGACACCTCTGCGTTTCCCGCGCCTTTGCCCGCGAGTGACTGATTCTCGACATTTTCATGGCCCCCATCCCTTTACTTCTCTCCGCCGGCGAGGCTTCCGGCGACATGTACGCTGCTCGGCTCGCGAAAGCGCTGCACTCGCGCCTGAACGTCCCGTTGTTCGGCATGGGCGGTCCACAAATGCGCGAAGCGGGCGTAGAAATCATCACTGACTATTCCGAAGTTGCCGTCGTCGGCATCACCGAAATCGTCAGGCACTTGCCTTCCCTGCTCCGCGCCATGGATCGTATCGTCAAAGAAGCCGAAGTCCGCAAACCAGCGCTGGCGATCCTGACGGATTTCCCCGGCTTCCATCTTCGCTTGGCCCGAAAACTGCAGCCACGAGGCATTCGCAATGTCTACTACGTCTGCCCGCAATTCTGGGCGTGGCGTCCCTGGCGAGCTAATCTGGTTCGCCGCCGTTTTGCCAAGGCACTTTGCATTTTTCCATTTGAAGCAGAGTTTTTCCGCAACGCGGGCGTTTCCACCGAATTCATCGGTCATCCACTGGTGGGAGAGGTAAGCGCCACTAAAGATCGCAGGTCGTTCTGTGTGGGACAAGGGCTCGACCCTGCCCGGACCATCGTGACGATTCTCCCCGGCAGCCGCGCCGGCGAGTTGGCTCACCATCTTCCTGTGTTGCAAGAAACCGTCGCGCGCATCCACGCCAAGAGGCCCGCGCAATTCGTGATCGCTGCCGCACATCTCAAAGACGTTGAATTTCTGCGCAACGGCTGGCCAGCCGGAATTCCGGTCCATGTCGTCGCAGACGAAACCTACAACGCACTGGCCGCCGCCGATGCCTCCATTGTTTCCAGCGGTACGGCCACCGTCGAGGCCGCCTTGTTAAACGCGCCGATGGTCGTGGTCTACCGTGTTTCCCCGGTCACAGCCGCGCTTGCCAAGCCGCTCGTCAGGACGCCTTTTTTCGCAATGGTGAATCTGATCGCCGAAAGAGAAGTGGTCCCCGAACTGGTACAGGACAATTTCACGCCGGAGCGGGTGGCAGCCGAAACACTGAAGATTTTGCAGGATCCCAACACGCGAACGGCAATCAGGGATGGATTGGCAGAGGTGCGCAAGCGCCTGGGCCCACCGGGAGCAGTCGAGCGCGCGGCAGACCAGATTGCCCTCTTGCTCGATTCGGGCGCTGGCAACGCTTCCTGAGCCATTGATATCCTATATAGGACGGATAGCCGGGCAGGTTGGGTGTAGGTTTGGTCCTCGGTGGGTTTTCCCGAAAGGAATGAGATGACGCGACGCGGTAAGGTTTGGGCTGGAGTTCTGCCGACGCTCTTTTTGTGGATGGCGTTTTCCGGTGCGGTGCTGCAAGCGCAAACGGCGCGCCCACCGAGTTTTCTTGCGGAAAAGTATGAAGTCTCCGCCTATGTGGACACCATCGCCCAGGGCATCAACGCCGTCGCGAAAGTCGACTTTCGTGCCCAGGAGGTTTCCGGGACCGTCCGTGTCGAGCTCCACGAAAACCTCGATGTGAAGGAAGTGAAGGGGCCTGATGGAAAACCGCTTCCTTTCCAGCGTGAGAATGAGAATCCTTTGTATCTCACGGTGAGTTTACCCACTCCGGTCGGTGCCGGAAAAACGACTACGCTTACGTTCAGCTATGGCGGCTATCTGGCTAACGAGGAAAACAGCCCCGTCCCCAACATCCGCGTGGCCTCCATTAACAAAGATTGGGCCTATCTTCTGCTTCCTTCGCGCTGGTTTCCGCTGACCAATTTTCCATCCAACCGCTATACCGGCATATTTCATTTAAACGTCCCTGACACCATGGCGGTGGCTGGAACGGGGAAAGCCGAAGCACCGCAGCCACTTCCCGCGCGCTCGCCCGCGGAAACTTCCCGCCTGATGTACACCTTCCGTTGCGACCATGCGGAACCGAACGGTTCATTCGTCGCTGGTCCGTTACAACTCAATCCCAAGCAGGCTGAGGGCATCAGCGTTTCTGTTTACGCGCCGCGTGCCGATTCCGGCAGGGCGCAAGAATTTGCCAACATCGTCGCCCACCAGGAGATTATTTTCTCCGACCTTTTTGGCTCGCTGCCTGAGCCAGACTTGACGGTGGTGCAACTCCCCGATGGAACGCTGCGCGATTTTGCGGCTCCCGGCGTGATCATGCTGAGCCATCGCATCTGGGATCCAAAGATGAGTGATCGCACCATGAGCCGGCTGGTGGCCTCGCAATGGTGGGGCAATCAGGTACTGCCCGCTTCCACAAGCGACGTGTGGATCAGTGATGGTCTCGCCCGCTATTCGGAAGAACTCTATGCCGAGCAGAACTTTGGCAAGGAAGCCGGGCTGAAGGCTATCGACGAATTCGCTGTGGGTTCGCTCATGTACGATAATTCCGCTCCCGTTGCACAATCGGCGCGACTGGTTCCCTACTCCAGTGAGTATCGTTCCGTCGTGATGAATAAAGGAGCGATGCTCTTCCACATGCTTCGCGTGCAGATGAGCGACCTCACCTTCAAATCGCTGCTGCATGCTTTCTACACAAAATTCGAGGGAAAAACGGCGACCGTCCAGGAATTCGAGCAGATGGCCATCGAGTCCGCTACAAAAGCTGCCAAGCCGAACGAAGGCGCGCCGAACCTTGCCGGCTTTTTTGCCCAGTGGATGAACTCCACCGGCATCCCAGAATTTACCGTCGAATATGTCACTTACCGCACGCGCAAGGGCTTCCGCGTTGTCGGAAAGATTCATCAACCACTCGACACCTTTGAAATGCCCGTGCAATTGCGCATCGACACGGAAGGAAACCCTGAAATTAAATGGATCGACGCCACCGGGCTCGACTCCGAATTCATGGTCGAAACGTTTGGGCGCCCAAAACCCGCCGGCATCAAGGTTGACCCAAACAACTATATTTTGAAGAGCACGCCTGGCCTGCGCGCGCGCGCTGCCATTGCTCGTGGTGAAGAACTCGCCGAAGTCGGTAAATATTACGACGCCGTGCAGCAGTATCAGAAGGCGCTGAGCATTCAGCCGAATCGCTCTCTCGCCAACTTCCGCATGGGCGAAGCGTTTTTCTATCAGAAGAACTACCAGGCATCCGCCAATGCGTTTCGTGAAGCGCTGCAGACCGTGCCGGAACCGGCGGAAAAGTGGACCGAAGTCTGGAGCCACATCTATCTGGGAAAGATTTTCGATCTGCTTGGCCAGCGTGAGCGCGCTTTGAATGAATACAGCAAAGCGCGGCAGACCAATGACAACACTGGCAGCGCCCAGGAAGTGGTCGAGATCCTGGTGAAGAAGCCGTACACCGAAGCAGGCATGCCCACGGTGACGCCGGGAACCACCGCCGATGCGAAACCCGCTCCGGCAAAGGGCAAAGCTGCCGAAGTGGCGCCTCCGGCTACGGGCGACAAACCCACATTCAAGAAGCCCTGATCGGATGTAATCAGATTCCTGCAAATGCAGTAAGCTTGGCTTGAGCGACGCCTTTCTGCTGGATCAGCACTTGAAACCGTTCTCCCATGCCTTCCGGAAAAATTAGTGTCTTCAGCTGCAGCCGCGCGCGCAGACGATCCGCTTCATCCATGCCATCTTCATACAGATCTTCGAACTCATTTCCCTTCCCGAGCGCTAGTAGAAATGCCATCTGCGAAGTCAGTCCCACGGTTTCCAGTCCCGCGCGCTCGCCCCACTGTCGCAGCGCTGTGAAGTTTACATGTGCCGTTAGATCCTGTTCACCGGGCGCCGCATAAAAGTCCTCGTTCGCGTCGTGGCCGCAGTATGCCAGCGCTGTGCCGGCCATGTGGTGTGCGTCAAAAAGATCGACTGCCTCGTGTCCATAATCGATCGTCAGGAGAAATCCACGCTCCAGTCGCCGCGCAATTTCGGTGATCCAATCGCAGGCTTCCAGGCTGGCCTCGGCTAACTGGCCCTCCTGTAAACTGATTTGTTGCGCGGCGAAGTAATCAGTGATGGCACAGGTGGAAAGCGTCCCAGTCTGCTCTCCAAAACTCTTTCCCATCGTGAGTGACAAACAGTTCCTGCAATTTCCCGTCTTTTTGGATCACGCGGTGAACAGCCAGTGCATCCAGCAATTCATTCGAAAAAATGCACCCTTCAGGAATTCGGGCGGGAATTTCCAAGACAGCCTGGCATTTTCCAGCCAGAATAAACTCCGCCAATCGATTGCCAAGCTGCTCACTGCGCAGAGGCGAACGCTCCACGGCGACGTAGTACAGCGCCCCGTAAAACTCCGGCAATTTCGCCCGTGCAAACTCCAGAATATGACGCGCCAGTCGTCCGACACCCGCGCCAGCCTCTACCACCGTGAATTTTTGTGGCCGCCCCATCACCTGCCACATTTCTGCAAATTGCCGCGCCAGCAACCGCCCGAAAATCGGATGCACATCGACACTCGTGTAGTAGTCCGCGAATCGAGTAGCTTCTGGCTTTGAGTAATAGCCGTGCAACGGGTGATACAACGCTTCACGCATGTATTCGGCGAAAGTAATCGGACCAAACCGGCGAATTCGTTCCGCGAGGATGGCGGCCAAAGGCGTGGACGATCCGCTCACGCCGAGGCAGCTCCAGAAGCGAGTTCTTTCTTCAATTGTCCCCAGGCAGTCTGAAAAGCATGGAATGCCCCCGAATCAAACAATACGAAATAGACCGTTTCCAGTGACGATCCATTCTTCAGGTGCTGAATCGCTTCAAACAACATTACTTGCGCGCATTCATCCATCGGAAAGCCGGAAACGCCCGTGCCGATTGCGGGCAGTGCAATCGATTTCAGTTTTCTTTCAGACGCCAGCCGCAGCGAATGCGCCGTTGACGTGCGCAGAGTCTTCGTCGTTGTCCGAATTCCGCCGAGCCCCATGCTGGCCGCATGGATCACGTGGCGTGCTTTCAGCTTCCCGGCTCCCGTGATTGCCGCATAACCAACCGGGATACTTCCAATTCCGTTGCACTCCTCCTGAATTTCATTCCCGCCCTTGCGAAGGATAGCGCCTGCAACGCCAACACCCATCATCAAGTCGTTGTTCGCGGCATTTACGATGGCGTCGACATCCATTTCAGTGATGTCGCCCTGCTGGATCTGTATGCGTTCAGCGATCGGTTTCATCGAGAAATATTCTAGTCCATTTAAGCTGGCCGGCGCGCAAGGACTTCTATGATTCCTTTTTCGCCTCGTGGTACTCGTAGACGCCACGACCCGCCTTGCGCCCCAGCCGCCCCTCTTGCACGTATTTCCGCAGCAAATCATTGGGCCGATATTTTTCGCCGAGGGTGCCATGCAAGTATTCGAGAATTTTAAGCCGCACATCCAGTCCAACGAGGTCGACCATCTCGAACGGCCCCATCGGGTGATTCAGGCCCAGCCTGACAGCCTTGTCTATATCCGGAGCGCTCGCCACACCGGCTTCCAGCATCGCGAATGCTTCGTTGCCAATTAACGCATTAATACGCGACGTAATAAATCCAGGTGACTCATGCACAATGACCGTCTCCTTGTGCATGCGATGCGCGACACCACAGCAGATGGCCACCGTTTCGTCCGACGTGTGCGCAGTCCTCACAATTTCCACCAGCCGCATCTTTGGCACAGGATTGAAAAAGTGCATCCCGATGCACCGCTCGCGCGCGGCAATAATGCCCGAGAATTCGCTGATGGAGAGTGCTGAGGTATTGCTGGCAAATATCGCGTTGGGTTTTGCAAATTTATCGAAGAGGCGGAACACACTTAGTTTCAGCTCCAGGTCTTCCGGTACCGCTTCGATAATCAGTTCCGCTTCGCGGACGGCTTCCTCAACAGACGTCAAAGTCGAAATGCGTGCCAGTGCGGCTTCAGCCGCCAGGGCGTCGACCTTGGCTCGTTTCACGCCCTCGCCGAAAGTCCCGTGGATCCACTCAATCGCCTGAGACAGAACTGTCGCTGACACGTCTTCCAGTATCGTCCGGTAGCCACCCAGCGCCGCGGCGTAGGCGATGCCACGGCCCATCGTACCGGCGCCAATCACCGCGATTGTCTTTACATCCACGCAATTCTCCCGAAGTTTCTACAACTTGCGGTATACATCCTCATCAAAGCCGAAAACAATCTGCGAACCACGAACCAGCAATGGCCTTCGAATCAGATTAGGAACTTTTGCCATCAGCTTGATTGCTTCAGCGCGCGCCGGTGGGTGCTCTTTCATATGCCGCGCGCGGTACAGTTCGTTCCGCGTGTTCAAAAAGTCTTTGTAATCGCGCTTGCCAATCAACGCATCCAGTTCTATTCTCGCTCAACGGCTGCTTATCCAGATCCCGTGATTCAAATTCTATTCCCTCTGCGAGCAAGAGACCTCTTGCTTTGCGGCAGGTGGTTCAAGTGGGCTTCTGATAGAACAAGATTTTCGCGGCCATCCATCCCTCGCTTATTTTTGGAGTGCAGCATCACCAAGCCGCTTTTGAGGTTCGCAGACTAATCGCAATGCAATTTATTCGTCAATATCGCGGCACCTTCGGATCGATCTCGGCCGACCAGCGCTCGATCCCTCCCGCCATTGATTTCGCCGACGCAATTCCCTGACTCCGCAGCCAGTTCGCCACGTCCAGGCTCCGCATGCCGTGGTGACAGTAGCAAATTACATTCTCATCCGTGTCCAACTGCTGAAGATTAGCCGGAATTGAGCCCATCGGAATGTGCAACGCGTTTTCCAAGTGACAGTGCGCATATTCCCACGGCTCACGCACATCCACCACCAGCATTTTTTCGCCGCGGTCCAGTCGCTGTTTCACTTCCAACGGAGTTATTTCCAAATCGTTCATCACTGCTCCCCGCTCATCAGTCCACCCAACACGACGAACATCATGAAGATCATGACGCCCACCACCAGGCAGCCGAAGATCAGCCCAAGTAATTTGCCGCCGCGAAACTTTGCCAAAGAAGATTCCCTTTGCATAGAATTGCCCTGAATTTCCGCTGACGCAGAACTGCGGCCCAACCACGCTATCTCTTCCGAGTTTCGCCATTCAACTCCAATTACTGGATGGCGCCTTTCGGTGAAATCCACTGCTTTTCAAGCGACTCAATCTCGCTCACAAGCTGTAAATCTTCCGCCTGCGGCAACATCTTTTTCATGTACTCCTCGTAACCATTTTCCGCGAGCAGATCTCCGGTGACACTGTATGGCTTCTTCGCATATTCGCCAATATAGCGATTGAATTTCACATCCGGAACATACAATTGCTCGTGCCCCGCCGGAACATTCTTGTTAATCATCTCAACGAGCTTCACGCATTCCTGATGGTACAGTTCGCGACTGTGCTCGTTCATGCGTTCCAGGTTAGCTTCCACCTTCGCGTTCGGTTCGTCGTAGCGCCCCTTCAGTCCCCAAACGTAGAACCAGTGCGCCGAACTGGAGCGGTCCACGCCAAATAGGTCCAGGCTCACCGGCACCCATTTGTTGATGTATTTCTGAATCACGTTCGTCGGGATCACGCCCGCTTTCACAATTCGCTTGATACCATCCTGCCCGGTGCCCAGATGGAACGATTCTTCCTTCAGCATGGGAATCATCGACTGAGCAAGCGGTGCAAATCCGGAATAACTCAGCATCGTCAGTTGATACTTTCCATCGCGATCGACAAAATCCGTATACACGAAAAAGTCCAGCCAGTTGTTCACGTCCTGATTGAATGCGCCTAGCAACCGCTTCTGATCAAACGCGCGGCGTTCCAGCATCTTCTGCGCTTCCACTTTCCCGCTATACCCGAAATGATTCATCAGCAGGTAGCACATCTGCCAGCCGTGGCGCATCTCTTCTGTCACCACACGACACAGTGACTGCCGGTCGTGCTCGCTGGGCGCTGTCTGGAAAAGTTTTCGCTGTTGTTCGACCGAAGCAAATTCTGTATCGCCTTGGTATACGATCAGGTTGAGTAACGCGTCGCGCATTCGCTGGTCCGGAATCTGCATTACGCGTTCCCACTTCGGACGCCCTTTGTACGCGCCGAATTCCACTTCATTCGACCGCGTCGGTCCAAATTTTGCCTCGAATTGATAGTTGGTAATTTCCGGGTAATCCACTCCGATATCTTTTTGCCATACGCGGAATAGGTCGACCCAGTCGTCGAAAGTGGATAAACGGGTAGCAGGCATTCTCACTCCTCCTGTGTTCTTTCTATCCACTGCCTCGTGGACTGGGCCCGCGGCAGTCTCAGCGCGAAACTCTTCCCGACTTATCGGCCGGCAAACCTCGGTGGCCGCTTCTCCATGAATGCCCGAATCCCCTCGCGGCAATCCTCGGAATGAAAACACTTCATTTGGAATTTCACTTCATGCTCCAGCGCCTCCAAAAGCGCCTGCTTATTCTGTGAAAACAGCGTTTGTTTCACCGCGCGAATGGCCACTTGCGGCCCTTCCGCAATCTTCCTCGCCAGCGATAGAACTTCCGCTTCAAAGCGGTCTACTGGCACAACATGATTCACGATGCCCAACTGGTGAGCCAGCTTCGCGTCGATCATTTCACCGGTATAGAAAAGCTCCGCCGCGAGCGACGGGCCAACCAACTCCGGCAGAAAATACGTTCCGCCGTAATCCGGAAACAATCCCACCTTGGCGAAGTTCTGCCCGAATACCGCATTTTCTGTCGCGATGCGAATGTCAGCCGCCAGCGCCAGATTCATACCCGCCCCAGCCGCGGGGCCATTCACCGCTGCAATCACCGGCTGTGGCATGCTCCTCATGCTGAGAACGGCTTGCATTCCCGATCGAAGGATCGGTCCAAGTTCGGCTGTTTCTCCGCGCTCTCGGCCTTTGCCAATCACGCCGAGATCACCCCCAGCACAGAACGCGCGGCCCGCACCCGTCAAAATCACAACGTGCACACTGAGGTCATTGGCAACCCTCGTCAGCGCTTCGTTCAAAGCCGTCGAGAGTTCATTGTCGATGGCGTTCAGCTTGTCCGGCCGGTTCATCGTCAGGGTTACGATGGCCTCGTGCCTCGTTTCCAGCACGACAGCCGCGGTCGATGGTGACGATGAACTCATAGGAATTCCCTCTTTATGAATCTGCTCCTAATGAGCTGGGGTTCCGGGCGCTTTTTCCGATTTCGCCACAAGCTGGGCGAGTTTCCGGAAATGTTTCAAAGTCTCTGCTTTTCCCCGAGGAGTCTGGCCCACCGTCGATGGCACTACAAACACCTGCGCGCCGTACAACAGGCCCTTCTGCAATCCGTAATTACATTTCCGCTGCGCAAACTGCTCGTACGTCAATTTACCGTTGAAGGCCACCACGCGTGGCGCAAATTCTTCCAATTTCTGCGACAGCACGATGCGCCCTTCCGCAAAATCCTCGCGCTTCAACTCCTCGATGGTCTTGGTTGGCCGCTTCACCAGGTCGGTCAGCCCAATCCCAAATTCGATAATGCGACGGTCGTCCGGATAATCGAATGGCTCGGGCACAACTCCACTTTCATAAATTGTCGGCCAAAACGGATTCCCGCGGCCCGCGTAATAATGTCCGGCGCGCACGGAAGATTCCGTCGGGTTGCAGCCCACGATGATGAGCTTCATTCCTTTGCGAAGATAATCGGGAAGGGTTTTCATTCGGTCTCGTTCAATCTCTCCGCCTCTAGTCTACTTCCCTTTGAAATTTGCGGCTCGTTTTTCCACATAAGCCGCCAGTCCTTCCTTGGCATCCTCGCTGGTGAACAGCAATTGCTGCAGTTCGCGTTCGATTCCCAGCGCCTCCGCAAACGGAATCTCCATGCCGGTCACCACGGAGCGTTTGATACGGCCCACGGCGCGCGAAGCCTTGTTCGGCGGACAGAATTGTTTCGCGTACGCCATCACATCTTCCCAGAACGCCTCTTTCTCATAGATGTACTGGATCAAGTCCATCTCCAGCGCTTCCTCAAAGCTGAACGTGCGTCCCGTCACCATCAATTCAATCGAACGCGCGCGGCCCACAGCCCGGGCAAACCGCTGCGTGCCTCCCGTGCCCGGCAGCACGCCCAGGTTCACTTCCGGCAACCCGATCTTGCCGCCCTCTTTTTTTGCAATCCGGATGTCGCAGGCTAACGCAATTTCCAAGCCCCCGCCGACCGTGTGCCCGTTCAACGCCGCAATCACCAGCTTCGGCGTCTGCTCCAGCCGGCTCAGCGTTTCGTTCGCATGCAGGCAAAAATAGTATTTAAATTGCGGATCCGCTTTTGTCAGCATCGGAATGCTGGCGCCCGCCGAAAAGAATTTTTCGCCTGCCCCACGAAGTACAATCACGTGCACGGTTTCATCCATGCGCGCCTTCAGAATGGCGTCGTCCAGTTGCAGCATCATTTCGTAGGTGTAGGTGTTCGCCGGCGGATCATCCATCTCCACAATCGCCACGCCTTCGTCCACCCGATACTTGATCAACTGCTTCACTTCCACACTCGTTGTCGTCGCCATCACTCGCTCTCCTCTCCGAATCTCGATTTTGCGATTTCGTCAGGTTTAATCGGAATCGGCGGTCGCTGGAATCTTGTCACCAAACTCGCTTACTCTCGCCGGGCCAGCCACCACGCCGTGCAAAAAGATTCCGACGATCGTATCCGTCAATTCTTCCGCACCCGGGTCGCTGGCGGGTTTATGCCACTGGTACACCCAGTTCATCATTCCAAACAGACTCAGAACCGCTACGCGCGCGTTCAACCCGGGTGCAGGGGCATCTGCCACCACATCATCAAAAATCTTTCGCGCCAGCGTGAAATACTTGCGCTTGATGGCGGCAATCTCTTGCCGAAACGGCTCATCGAGTGCCGCCTCTTCGTGAGAGAGCACCTTCATCTCGTTGGGATGCGACAGGAAATATTCCACATGGTTTTGCACCAGAGCACGAAGCCGGACCACAGGAGACTCACACCGCTCGAGTCTCTCTTGCAATCGCTGCACAATGAAGCTAAATGCATTATTTTGAATTAGATACAACAGACGTTGTTTGCTGTCGAAATAGTAGTAAAGCCCGGAAAGCGATATTCCTGTCGCGCGGCTGATGTCCCGGATCGAAGTGCCTTCAAACCCATCTTCAGCAAAGATTCGCGCAGCATGCAGGAGAATGTGCTGCAGTTTGGCTTCGGTGTCGCGGGGAGTGGGTAAAGCTTGGGCCATGGAGCGCACTCTCGAACGTTCGTTCGAATTGAATGTAAAACGCCTCCTCAAAACTGTCAAGGCCAGAGTCATCGTTTTCGCATGTTCGATGAACTCATGCTCCCGAATACGTCGTTATCCCTGCAGGTGCTTCAACCCTTGATCCATGTCCACGTCCCTCGCTGGCGAGCTGTGGTGTTCGGAATTTAGATCCATGCGATTGTGGCTGAACTACTTTACCGAAGCGAACAGAGGTAATTCCCGGCCAAAGTGCCGCTCGAGGGCCCGCCGGTAAACGATTATCGCCACGGCCAGGTCCCATGCAGCTATACCGTTGGATTTGAATAGCGTTACCTGCGCTTCCGTAGTGCGCCCTGGCACCTTGCCACCTATCAGATCCGCTAATTCGTGGACCGTTGCCCAGCGCTGGGGAGTCTTTTTCGAAGGGTAAAATCAGATCGCCTGCTTCCTGCTTCGACTGTTCCAGAGAGTCGACAAAAATCACATCGGCCTTGGCGATCGCGGCGTCATCCAGTTCGCGTTTATGCGCGTGATTCGCGCCAATCGCATTGATGTGTACCCCCGGTGACAAATCTGCACCGCTGAGTACCGGCTTCGGCGAAGTTGTCGCGGTTGTGATGATATCCGCCCCACGGACGGCTTCTGCCGAGGAAGTCGCGGCAGTGACCGGAATCCCCAACCGTTGCGACATCTCTTCGCAAAACTTCGCGCGACGCTCTGGATCGCGGCCGTAGGCCCGCGCCGATTCCAGTTTCCGCACAACTGCCACCGCTTCCAATTGTGTCTTCGCCTGGCCGCCACTGCCCAGAATCGCTGCCAACTTCGCATCCTTGCGCGCAAGGTACTTTGTGGCCACGCCAGAAGCCGCGCCGGTGCGTAACTGCCCCATGGTGTCCGCTTCGATCAGCGCCAACAATTCACCCGTTGCAATTTCATAGAGCGACACAAGAAAGCGCAATTTGCCTTTCACATACGTGTACTGCTTCATGCCCACAAAGCCGGCCTCAGTGTCCATAGCCGCCATGTAGTGAAAGAATCCGCCACCCGGCAGCTCAAATCGCCGTCGGGGCTGCACCACCACCGTTCCGGCTGCTTGCTTGCGAGAAACCTCTTCGACGGCATCAATCGCCATCTTCATGTTCAGCAATTGCCCGACTTCCGCTTCGTTAATGTGCAGTGTCATAGTCGCGATCCAAGAAAACTAAAACGTGTTGTCGGCCTGACGAGGTGCGCCTTGTGCGCCCGAAGGGTCTGAACTGATCCGAGCCGCAGCCGTCTATCTGTCCTGGCTACTTGTGTTTCGCCCCGACCGCCGCCTTCTTCACCGATCCCTCTTCGCGCACACGCCGGACCACCGTCTGAATCAAATGATAGACGCGCTCTTCCTTCCCCGCATCCATCACGCGGAAACGAAACTCTGGCTCACCCTTTGGCCCCCTGCCAACAACAACCGGCAGCGCGCCGCAAAGATCATTTTCGATGAACGCCGTTTCATAGCGCGATTTTTTCGGATTCCACGTAAACACGCGCATCGTTGTGAAATCGCACGCTTGCCCTTCCGAGCTGCGTGTTCCCGCCATCAGGTATTGCGGATGTGCGCCATTCCCATCGGTAACAGTATTCAGCTCAAACCAGGCAATCGGTCGAATGTTCGCGGAACTGGCGCCATCCCGCACTACGTCTGGCAAATCCAGCGAGATGAATCGCCCTACAACCCAACCTGCGATCGGCACCGTCTGATCTCCAGGCTGCGTTGTCGTAGTGACCGCCGGATTGCGGACAGTTCCTTCTCCCGGCGGCCGTGTAGCCGTTCCGCGCACCAAAAACCAATCTTCTTTCTTGCTCTCTTCCGGCTCGGTTGAAGATTCTTTTTCGTCCGTCACCTGCACCCAGTCGGACACGGTCCGGCCCACGATTTCTACAGGGGCGCCGCGGCTGAACTGGTAGATCCGCGCTTCCGTACGGCCCGGGTGGGCACGCAAATTCGTCGGCACTTTTGTCCGCCCATACGCCTGTACCGGCATAGCCTTTACCTGCTGCAGCAGCTTTTCGCTGCGTTGCCACAGCTCCGGTTCCATCAGATAGCGGCCATCCACCCAGCCAACCACTCCGCTCGCCGTCCGGACTTTTACATTCTCATTGCGCCGCGCCAGCACTTCGACGTGGTCCCCGTACAGCAGCACGCCAAGCTGCTCGCGCACCTGCGCCACACTGCTCCACAGTGTGATGCTGCGTTCGCCTACGTACGCTTCCCCGAGTGTTTCGTGTTTAGGTCGGAAGAACCAGGCCAGCAATGCCACCAGACAAAGCAGTGGCACGGCGACCAGCAACTTTCGCTTCATGCGCCATCCCCGAAGGTGGCTCCGACAGCGCGTGCCGCATGCACAGTTTCATTGCTGGGATCTATAAACTTCATTTTTTCCAGGGCCTCGTCCAAAGATACAGATTCGATTTTCCCAGATTGCAGGCACACCATGCGACCAAATTTTTGTTTCGCGACCAAGTCAGTAGCTGCCACCCCGAGCCGCGTGCCCAGGATGCGATCAAATGGTGTGGGCGAGCCGCCCCGTTGCACGTGTCCCAGCACGGTAACACGAATCTCTTTGTGCAGCATTTCACGCAAATAGTCAGCAAGCGCATTCGCTACCCCGCCCGGCCCAACCGGCGGGATTGCCTTCCCTGAGGGATCCTTTGCCGGCATCTTGACACCTTCCGCCACCACCACCAGGCTGAAACGTTTCCCACGCAACTCTCGCGCGCGTACTGCATCGCAAACGGCTTCAAAGCTGAACGGGATTTCCGGCACCAGTATGATGTGCGCACCACCTGCAATCCCGGAGTGCAGCGCAATCCACCCGGCATCGCGGCCCATCACTTCGATCAACATCACGCGGTGATGACTCTCAGCGGTCGTGTGCAACCGGTCGATCGCCTCGGTCGCAATCAGCAAGGCCGTGTCGAACCCAAAAGTAACTTCCGTCGCGTCCAGATCGTTATCGATTGTTTTCGGCACTCCCACGATGTTCATACCCAGCCGCGCAAAATCACGCGCAATGTGCTGTGTGCCATCTCCACCGATCACGATCAGTGCCTCGATCCCCAATCGCCGCGCATTTTCCATGCACAGTGAAGCATAGTCGTTGACCACTTCCTTACCATTCTCCATGGATTTGTAGGCGAATGGATTCCCGCGATTGGTCGTTCCCAAAATTGTGCCACCGCGAGACAAAATTCCGCTGACGGAATCTTCTGTCATTTCCACTGAGCCTTCAGGCCAGATCAATCCATCAAAGCCATTGCGAACGCCAATCACGCGCATCGCATGCATATTGATGGCGCAACGCACCACCCCACGAATCACCGCGTTCAGTCCGGGCGCATCTCCTCCGCCGTTGACGATTCCGATTGTGCGTATTGGTTTCATAGGTCCTCACTCGGCAACTGGCCAATCTTACTCGAATTCAATCCCGATTTCTGTGACCGGACACACGACAAGTGGGCTGGTTGCCATTAGAATCAGGGAAGTAGCTACGCACGGAAGGACAAAATGAAATTCCTGAATAGCTTGCAGCCCGTGTCTCTTCTCATTCTTCGCCTTGCCTTGGCCTTGATTTTTATCTATCACGGTTATCCAAAACTGGTCCACACCAATGAAGGCATGCGCGAATTCTTCATGCTTCATGGCTTGCCGGAATATTTTGTTTCTCTGGCGGGAATCCTGGAATGCTTTGGAAGCCTTCTGCTTTTCGTCGGGCTATTCACCCGCCCGGCGGCTTTGCTGCTTACAGGGGAAATGATCGTAGCCATCTGGAAGGTCCACAGCGCCCATGGCGCGATGGCCGTGAAGGAGTACGAATTTCCGTTGACCGTGGCCGTGGCTTGTTTTGCACTAGCCACGGTCGGCGCGGGAGCCCTTTCCGTCGATCACCTTTTCTTGGGAGACAGCGGCACCAAGCGCCGAAAAAGCGCGAAGACCAGCAAGGACTAAGGTGCGTGAGCGTCAGACCTGGGCGACGGAACCGGGCACCGTCACGGCGTTCGTCAACGGTGCTTGGGGCAGCACGATCCATAAAACGAGATAGACGAGGCACCCGTGCCCGCAGAAAAAATAGTGCCAAGTAGCCAAACCACCCGCACGATCGTTGCGTCGAGATCAAAATACTCTGCCAACCCGGCGCAAACGCCGCCAATTTTCTTGTCGCGGCTCGAACGCATCAAACGCTTCACTACAGGGGCCGCTGGAGCACCCGGCGCACCCGTGGCACCAGTTTGCTGGGCACCGCAGTTGTAGCAGAACTTGGACCCGTCCGCGATTTCCGTATGGCAATTTTGGCATTGCATGGCGCACCCTCCACATACGACTACCAACCGTGATTCTAACTAAAATACGAAGAGAGTCAGCAGAAAGTTTCGTCGCTCTCAGCATCAGCCTAGTACCCCGGACGCCGAACTGAAATTTTCGCAATCTGCAATAAAGATGCTTTGGTGAACGGCCCTTTGCCGGTTTTTGAGGTGGGTGTGATGACGTACGGGCCGATCTTTGATTCGACGTACTTTCTTCCGCTTGCAGTGGCAGCCCTATGAGGGGGCTTTCGCCTGCGCCTGCGCTTCAATACTCCAGAATCTTCTTCACTGCCGCTGAAATATCGTCCGTCTGCGGCAACGTTGCATCTTCCAATTTCGGCTGGTACCCGCAGAACGTATCCGTGGCGGCTACTCGCCTGATGCGGGGCGTCTAATTCATCAAACAACTCTTCCGCGATCCGTGCAGAAATTTCGGCGCCATAGCCCCAGCTCAACATATCTTCATACGCAACGATCACCCGATGCGTCTTCCGCACTGTCGCCGAAATCGCTTCCCAATCGTAAGGAGACAACGAGCGCAAATCGATAATCTCCACGGAAATTCCTTCGCGCTGTAACGCCGCCGCGGCCACTTCTGCCCGGTGCACCACGGCACCGTACGTGATGATGCTGACGTCCGTGCCTTCTTTCACCATGCGCGCCTTGCCAAAGGGCACCGTGTAATCTGCGCCGGGATATTCCGCGCGATTGTACGGCTGCCTGTAAAGATGCTTGTGCTCCAGGAACATCACCGGATCATCGCAACGAATCGCCGTGCGCAACATTCCCGCAACATCCAGCGCCGTCGATGGCATGACCACGCGCAATCCCGGGCAATGCGTGAAGATCGATTCGCCGCTCTGGCTGTGGTACACCCCTCCGCCGGTCAGGTAGCCACCAATCGCCACGCGAATCACCACCGGTGCCTTGAACTTTCCATTCGAGCGCCAACGCATCACGCACAATTCGTCGCGGATCTGCATCATCGCCGGCCAGATGTAATCAAAAAATTGAATTTCCGCCACGGGCTTCAACCCGCGCGTCGCCATGCCAATCGCGCGCCCCACGATGCCGGCTTCGGCCAGCGGGGTATTGAACACGCGATCGGAGCCGTACTTCCGCTGTAATCCCGCAGTCGCTTTGAAAACGCCGCCCTTCCCTTTGATCTCTCGTAGATTTTCTTCGCGGCTGGCGTCAGCCACATCTTCACCGAACACCATGATCCGCTCGTCGCGCGCCATCTCCTCGTTCAGAGTGGCGGCCACCATCTCCACCATGGTCTTCGCTGCGCCTTGTACTTTTGGCTCACTCGCGAATTTCGAAGAGGTCGGATCGATGTCCGGCGAATACACATTTTCATAAATCGTGGCCGGCCCGGGTACATCCGCCCCCAACGCATGATCGGCGGCTTCGCGCACCTGGCGGTCCACTTCCGCTTCGATCGTTTCGATTTCTTTCTGATCCAACAAGCCTTCGCGGATCAGAAATAATGAAAATTTGGAAAGTGGATCGCGCCGCGCTTCTGATTCGCGCTCTTCCGGCATCTTGTAGAGTTTTTCGTCGTCGGAAAGCGAATGCGAATATGGCCGCGTCACGTGCGCATGCACCAGCGCCGGCCCGCGCCGGTCTCGAACATACTGAATCGCTTCCTTGCACGTTGCGTAGCTCTCCAGCGGGTCCGTTCCATCGCATTCCGCGATGTGCAGACTGGGGAATCCTCTGGTCAGTTTGGAAATGCTGCCACCCGCGGTCTGTACTTCAATCGGAACGGAAATCGCGTAGCCGTTGTCTTCCACCAGATAAAAGACCGGCAATTTCTTCGCGCACGCTACGTTTAACGATTCCCAGAATTCGCCTTCACTCGTCGCCCCATCACCAGAGGAAACGTAGACAATTTCTTCCGACTCGTGACCGACAAATTCGCCCATCGGCGCTTTTTTGGCCTGCGCCAAGGCCTTTGGCCGTCGCTCGTAAAACAGCGTTGCTTCCGCAGCGCCGATCGCCTGCACGTACTGCGTCCCTGTACAGGAAGACTTGCTCACAATGTTCAATCGGTTGTTGCCCCAGTGCGAAGGCATCTGTCGCCCGCCAGAAGCCGGATCGTCCGTCGCGCCCACCGCTTGCAACAACATGTCCAGAGGCGAAACGCCCAGCATCAGGCAGAGCGCGCGGTCGCGGTAATAGGGGTAGAACCAGTCGATGCCGGGCCGCAGAAGCAACCCCGCAGCGGCTGTCACGGCTTCGTGACCCGCGCTGGAAATCTGGAAGAAGATTTTGTTCTGGCGTTTCAGCTGGATTTCGCGATCGTCGAGCCGTCGCGAAAGAAACATGATGCGGTAAAGCCGGATCAGAGACTCGCGGTCGAGCCCCTCATACTTTGTGGATTCTGCTTTTGCTGTCTTGACGCGGGTTTGGACCGCCATTCAGCCGACCTCGTGTTGGAATGAGAGCGATTGCGTCCGCGAACTCTAATTATACCGAACAGGGCCCACGAATCGAAATAAACCTTCGGGAGTCTGTCCACTAAACTAACGTGCTGGACCTGGCCGTTAATTCACAGCCAATTCCCATATGTTTTTGAGGAAGTCAGAGATGTTGCTGCGACGCGCTTGGCCATGCAGGCATTGAGCTTCAACCACTGAGGAATCCGCGCCGACCGGGGTCCAAACTCAAACGGCCGTCATCTACTCGAGTTCCTCGAAGCGCTTCTCTATCTCGTCAAATTTCGCATCGTCCGTCTTTATCGTCACGGGTGACGCCGAAACGAATGGCTCTTCGGTCGGAATACGTTCCACCCAACGGTGCTCGGTAATCTTTTCATGGCTGGAGAATCCGAGTCTTATCAGAAGAATTACGTTCGCCGCCGCGTTCTTTGATTTTTCGTCCTTCGTCCTGGTCTTACCCTTCGCGGTTTCTGCCTTGGCCGGCTTGGTTTCTTCCACAGCCGCCGCTTCTCCGCTCCGCTCAAACTTATAGAGCAGCTTCTTGTCCAGGCGAAACGCCTGTTTCCAGGTTTCCAATTTGTGCCGCGCCAGCTGCGCCTTTTCTTCGTCTCCGCCAAAATCAAATTGCAAATAGATGTGAGCCATACATTCAGTTTGCGTTCTGCAAGCGCGTCAAGTCAAGCGCATGCAGATCAGGTTTGGCTACGGAATAGCCATAACGAGATACCGTTCCAGCCATTCAAGTATGAGTTTCCTCATTTCTGGCAGTTCCACGTGCGCCGCATCGAATAGTTCAATGTGGCAATCGGACTCCCTGCCGTATTTCTTGTAGAGCGGCAGCAACGCGTCACGTATTTTGTCTACGCCCGCTGGAGGTGTCAGTGGATCCTTCCGCCCATCCACACTCAGCCGCGGCCGCGGCACGATCAGCTCATTAATTTCCGCCGTCTGAAAATGTTTCATCAGCGAGGGTACGTAGTAATAGATTCCGTGTTCGCTCAAGCCCTTCGTGCGGATCAGTTCGTCGTAATCCGTCAGGCAGCATACATCCACACACAGCCGTACCCTTGGATCGAGCGCCGCCAGCCACCATGCCTTCGTTGCGCCCATCGACATTCCGAGAGCACCCAATCGCTTCGAATCAACTTCCGGCCTGCTTGCCAGATAATCCAATGCGCGGAATTCGTCATACAGCATCATTCCGTACAATACCTGTCCGTTCCACAACATCCGCTTGAACGTGTCCTCTTCGCCGCGCTTTCCATCCGTGTCGTGTTTGCGCTCTCCAAAGCACCAACTGTCAATCGCGAGTGTCACCAGTCCCTTTTCCACGCACACCGGTGCGTAGGCGGGCTGTACGTCCACCCCTCGCAGCAATTGCTCTTTGCCGAGGCCGTACATTCCTCCGTGCCAGTGAATGTAGAGCAGCCCTGGAGCGGGCGATTGCCGCTTATCCGGAATCAGAAGCAATGCGGGAACGGGTTCGATCCCATTCAAGTCGAGGGAAAGTCGCTCAAGGGTGTATCCATCGTGTTTTTCTGTGCTTACTACTCTTGGCACCGGTGGTTTTTTCTGCACTGGCAAATCGCCGAGCAAACTCCATAGTTCATTCCGTCGAACTTTCTGATGCTCTTCGAATGACTCCTTCACGATGGGCTTTCCATCCTCGGCGAATACACCCTGCGCGGCTGAGCTTGCTGCCAGCGAGGCAGCGCAAGATTGAACGAATTGCCTTCTGGATGTTGGCGGCATAACTGCCCCCTGCATGCGCATTGATAGATCGCGGAACGAGCCACTCGCCCGAGTTACGCTAGATATACCACAGCCGCAAGCCGCACAAATCACGCTGCTGTCAGTCTTCACCACCACGCACTTGGACCAAAACTTTTCCGACTGAGCAGATGGCTCCCTCCACAGGTAAAGTTGTTCACCAAAAGTTGGGGATTCTTGCCGACTGAGGTATTCTTTCTCCCTAACCGATGAATGCGTCGCTCCACGCTCCTATCGCTCCAGGAAAGAAAATTGCTGCCTGTGTGTGCTTGCTGCCCGTCATGCTTCTTTGGGCCCCGCTCTGGGCTGCTGCCGTCGAGGCGAATAGCATGGCCTGCTGTATTGGAGCAATGTGTCCCACCCACGGCCATTCACGAGAACATCATGCCCCCGCGCGGGCCGCATCGACTGTCGCCGAACAACCCATGCAATGCGATCATGCTGGCAACACTTCGGGCTCCAGTTCGATGGTAAATTGCGACGATGTCCTGCTGCCACGATCAAGCTCCCGCGTTGGTCACCTCCATTCATTTTGTCCTGCCCAACTGTCCGACGCTGATGAAGCCTATGCACACGTTGGAGGCAGCGAGCAACTTAGATGTTATTCAACTATTGCATCGCTCCGATCCCCTTTCTCCCCCTCCGCGAGTTCTCTTCTTTAGCCACTAGTCTCCTTTTCGGCCCGAACAAACTCATCGCGGAGAAATCCCTTCCGCCGCGGCATCTTTGCTGCCCAAAATCAGGAGAAGCAATGTTTCGCAAGATCTCGCTCACCATGGCGGCAGTCCTGCTAACCGCAGGTGCGCTGCTAGCCACCATTTTTGGTTCCGTCCGCGGTATTGTGCATGACCCGCAACATCGCCCCGTCGCAGGAGCACAAGTAACGCTTCAGGCAAACAATTCCGCCTTCAAAATGACAGGCTCCACAAATGCCGAGGGCCTGTTTGAATTTTCTGCGAGTTCCTTTAGGCCAATACACCGTGGCTGTCGAGGCCAAAGGCTTCGCCCAGCAATCGCAAGCGACTCTCTGTCGTTGCCGATAGTGCTCCGGTTCTTCACTACCAACTGATCGTCGCGCAAGCCTCGCAGCAGGTGAACGTTGTCGCCTCTGCGGAAGAAATCGACACGGATTCTCCGCGCCGTGATCTCTTCATCGACCAGACGCAAATCTCGCGCTACGCTGGTGTCGACGCCAGTAACAGTTTCAAAATCATCACGGAATTTGTTCCCGGCTCCTACATGGTCCACGACCAGTTGCACGTGCGTGGCGGCCATCAAGTTACCTGGGCCATCGACGGCGTTCCTATTCCGAACACCAACATCGCCTCCAACGTTGGCCCGCAATTCAATCCGAAAGACGTTTCCTATCTCCAGGCAGAAACCGGAAGCTATGCCGCGGAATATGGTGACCGCATCTATGGCGTGTTTAACGTCGCGCCTAAAAACGGATTTGAACGCGACAAGGAAGCTGAACTCATCGCAAGCTATGGCAGCTACAGCGCCACTGATGATTGGCTCAGCTTCGGCGATCACACCGAAAAATTCGCGTATTACGCCAGCTTCAGCGGAAACAGCACGCAATGGGGTCTTGAACCGCCAGTAATCGAAAATATTCACAATAACGCTATGGGCGGCGGAGCATTCACTTCCCTGCTCTACAACCCTTCGGAAAAAGACCAACTGCGTTTCGCTGGTGCAGTGCGCCTCGACTATTACCAGGTGCCCAACGATCCCAATCAAACCACGTTCGGTTACAACGATCGCCAGCGCGAGCAAGACATCTTCGCCACTGGCACCTGGGTTCATACGTTCAATCCGAGCCTGTTATTCGTGCTCTCGCCCTTCTATCATTTCAATCGTGCCGTTTACCAAGGCGGCCCTACCGATCAACCGGAAGCCGCGAACAATCGCAGCTCCAATTACGAAGGCGGTCAAACTACCATTTCCTGGATCAATAAGCGGAACAATATCCGTGCCGGGCTTTATGCGTTTGCCCAACAGGACAATTCTCTATTTTCGATTTACGCCAACGACGGTTCCGGAAGTTTCTTCAGTCAGCGTGTCAATCCCAATGGAAATCTCGAAGCGCTCTTTGCTGAAGATCAGTTCAAGGCCACATCCTGGCTCACGCTAAGCGGCGGATTGCGCTTTACGCACTTTTCCGGCCAAATCAGCGAGAACGCCACCGATCCCCGCATTGGCGCTGCGATTCAAATTCCCAAACTTAACTGGGTCTTGCGTGCTGCGTATTCCCACTTCTATCAGGCGCCGCCACTCGACACCGTATCCGGCAATCTGATCGACAACACCGGTTGTGACGGTTGCGCGTTCCTCCCGCTCTACGGCGAACGCGACATTCAGCAGGAATACGGCATCACGATTCCCCTGCGCGGCTGGACACTCAGCGAAACCTACTTCCACACCTCGGTGAAGAACTTCTTCGACCACGACTCGCTGGGCAATTCTAATATCTTTCTGCCGCTCACTATTCAGGGCGCCGTCATCAAGGGCCTCGAAACTGCCGTGCGCTCGCCTCTTCTCCTCCGTCACTACCGTGCACATCTCGTTTACTCCAATCAACGAACGCAGGGTGTGGGCGCAATCACCGGTGGTCTCACGGACTTCACACCTCCAGAGGACGGCAACTTCTTTCTCGACCATGACCAGCGCAACTCATTTTCCGCCGGCATGGAAGGCGATCTACCCTGGCGTAGCTTCGCCTCCCTTGCCATCAACTATGGTTCCGGCTTTCTCAGCGGCGATGGTCCTGGGCATCTTCCCAGCTATTACACACTTGACCTGTCACTCGGCAAAAATTTCGGCGAAAACTTTACCGTGCGCTTCACCGGAACCAACATCACCAACCAAAGGTATATGCTGGATACCAGCAATACGTTTGGTGGTTCGCACTATGCCGATCCGCGCATGCTCGCGGTGCAGGTTCGCTATCGATTCCACTACTGAGGAATGCTCATGAATAGGTTTTTATTGGTGCTGGTTTTGGCAATCATTTGCACTGGCATAGGTTGTCAATCCGCGCCGGAGAAGCATTACGCCATTCAGGCAGAAGTCATCTCTGCCGAGCCGCAGCGCCAGATGATCACCGTCAAACACGGCGACATCCCCGGTCTCATGCCGGCCATGACGATGAGCTACATGGTCGCCGACGCCAAACAGATCGAATCGCTCAAGCCCGGAGACAAAATCAGCGCCGACCTTGTCGTCTCCGACAGCAAAGGCCGCCTGGAGAAAATCGCTCTGCTCACGAACGCGGACGCAAAATCCTCACTACCGAATTGATCGTTATAGGTGCTCCAATCTACGACACGTGGCCGCCCTTCTTTTCTTGCGATTTCCCAATCCGCGCGGTTACACTGTTTTTGAAAATTGATGGCGATGGAGTTCGCCACAACCGTTCCGGTCTTTGCGCTGGATCTGATGACTCCTGGCTGCCACGCGGCACCAGGAGTTTTTTGTTATAGGGGCCCGCAGCCAGACCGGAGGGAACTTGAGAATACTCTTGATTGCGGTCTTTGGAGCTATCGGCACGCTGGCTCGCTATGTGCTGCAAGGCGTTGTGCAGACACGCATCGGCAGCACCTTCCCCTATGGCACTCTGCTCATCAATCTAAGCGGCTGCTTTTTCCTCGGCCTCATCGGGCAATTCACTCTGAACCGCATAGTCGTCTCGCCCGAAATGCGCATGGCCATTGCCGTCGGCTTTTTCGGTGGATTCACCACATTTTCCAGTTTCGGCTGGGAAACCGCGAAAATGCTCGAAGCCGGCGAATGGCTCCGCGCCTCCACTTACGTCACAGCCAGCGTCGTGCTCGGCCTGATACTCTCTGTTGCAGGTATTCGGCTCGCCAGCCGCTTCTAGGAGGATTGTATGCCCCACCAGAAATTTGTAGGCGAGCGCACCTTGATGCGCATCCACATCGGCGAGTCTGATAAGTGGCATGGGAAACCGCTTTACGAGGCCATCGTCGAAGAACTGCGAAAAGAAAAGTTTTCCGGTGTCACCGTATTGCGCGGCGTCGGGGGATTTGGGGGCTCCAGCGTCTATCACACCGACAAACTCTTGCGCCTATCTCAGGATCTCCCCATCGTTCTCGAAGTAATCGAATCGCAGGAACGCATCGACGAAATCCTGCCGCACCTCGATGAGATGGTCGACGGCGGCCTGGTCACGCTGGAAAAAGTGCAGGTCATCCTTTATCGCCCCGCCTCCCGCTGACTCCATTTTTGTGGGAGGTCGACTTCCGAGGCTGGCGCTGCTGCCTGCATCTGGTTCTTCAATCCATCAAGCTGGGATGGTTCTTTGACTTGTGCATTCTTCTTTGCACTTCTGCCTGCAAATATTTACGCAGATTTTCCGGCACAATCCCCGGCGAAGCCAATTCCCTTAAATCATTCACCGTCAATTCCGGTAAGAATGCCAAAATCGTCGCCAGCGGCGCCGAAGGATTCCGCACCAGCGCCAGACGCACGTTGTACATCTGCGACCATTTCGGATGTCTGCAAAGTGCCTGCACCGCTGCCACCGGCACCTTCTCCCGCGCCAGCGTTTTCAATATGTTTGCTTCCGTCAAAAACGGATTCTCCAGGGCCACCCGCAGCACTTCCGGATGACCCTCCGCCACCAGCGCCCCCGCTACACGGCCCGGCGCTCGGCGTGCCAGCGCGATCTTTTGTCCAAGTGGCAGTTGCGGCATGCGCCCGATAATCTGTGCTTCTGCCTGCAGTTTAATCTCCGCGGAAACTGAGGGAGAAAGAGCGAACTGCACCAGGTCCATCAGATAGATGTCTCGCAGCAATCGCAAACCAATAAGCCGCGGCGTGCGCGGATGAAACATCAGAGCCCTTTTCACCGCATAGCTTTTCAGCAAGTGCTTTCGCGCGCCGATTTCTTCCAGCACCTCCACTGGTAGATCCTTGCGTGCCAGCAGCAGGCACACCTTTTGCTCATCGAACGACGGATTGTGCATCAGCGCCAACAATACCTGTGGCGCCTGGTGATACATCAACTCCGTCAGCTGTTCGCCGCTGGCAGTGCGCGCCCGTTCGATCTCTTTCTCAATTTCCGCCAAGTTCGCTTCTCTCGTGATCTTTGCTTCTTAACATCCGCAGCGCCATTCGCGCCGCCGCCTCCGCCGTCGTCATCGCTAGCGCACCAAACTCTGCTTGTGGCTCAGCTTCGTGCAATCGCAAGTTCAACTGTTCATCGAAGTACTTCGACCTCTGCAACATGCCACCTGTCTTCACCAGCAGGAATTTCTGCTCGCGTAAATTTAGCCGGTCGACCAGATCGTTCGCCAACCACGCCAATTCCGCTGCCGCCAGTTGCAGCAATTCCTGCGCGCCAGCTTCGCCCTCATCTGCTGCTTTCGCCACCACCGGAAAGATTCGCGGGAACACTTCGTCCGGCACGGCGTACACGCGCGTTTGAAACTCCTCCCAACTCTCCATTCCAAGCTCTTTCAGGATTTTCGTCCCAAACGCGGAAATCACGCCATCGCGATCGTACCCCCTCAATTCTGCAATCGCGGCTCGCTTGCCAATGTCATACGCGCTGCCCTCATCGCCGAGCAGGGGTCCATGTCCCCCCATTCGTGCGATCTTGCCCTGTCTATCGCGGCCCACTGCTGCCGATCCGGTTCCCGCCACCAGCACGATAGCCGGACCTTCGCCGGTCGCTTCCAGCGTCAAATCCAGATCCGTGCAGACATGCACAACTCGCCCGCTATATTCTTCACCTAGCAATCGCTTCATCTTTCGCGCGGCGTCCGCATCGCCAGTCCCTGCCAGCCCCGCGCAGATTCCCGCGACATCTTCCAACGGGATTCTCGCATTCTGCAATGCCAATCGCGCGGCCTCGCTGACTGACGCCAGTGCTCCTCCAAAACCCACTCGCGTCGGATTAGACGGCCCGCTACGTCCTTGCGCGCGTACGGATTTCTCCTCATCCATCAACACGCATTCGGTTTTCGTGCCACCACCGTCAAATCCCAGCACGTATTTCATGGCTCCAGAATACGCGACCCACTGCCGTTGCGGCGAATCTAGGCAGCCTGCGTTCCGAAAGTGCATCTTGCCTGCCGCACCTGGGGAACACTGTTTTCTTGACGTGCCTGCGCTCCGCCACTATTCTCAACTCGCCATCCGCGCAAATTCGTTTACGCCGTGGACAGCTTCATGCACATTCATCCACTCGATCTCGCCATCGTCGTCGCCTACCTGCTCGGTGTCACCGCCCTGGGACTTCATTTCCGCCGCAATCAGCACAGCACTACCGACTATTTTCTCGGCGGCCGCACCACGCCTTGGTGGGCCCTGGCGCTCTCCATCGTTGCCACAGAAACCTCAACCCTCACCATCATCGGCGTACCTGCCATCGCCTACGCTGGGAATCTCACCTTCCTCCAATTGGTGTTCGGCTATCTGGTCGGTCGCGCCCTGATTTCCATCGTGCTCCTGCCCGGCTATTTTCGCGGCGATTTTCTCACCGCCTATGCGCTCATCGAAAAACGTTTCGGCCGTCGCATGCGCTCTATCGCGGCTTTCACATTCCTCATCACGCGGACCTTGGCCGAAGGTGTGCGGGTCTCTGCCATCGCTCTGGTGGTCAGCGCGGCCCTCGGCACCAGCGAGCGCCTGGCCGTCTTCATCGTCATCGCCCTCACGGTTCTCTACACCTTTGAAGGGGGCATGAAAGCCGTCATCTGGACCGATGTCGCGCAATTTAGCCTCTATCTGGCCGGCAGCATCGTCACCATCTTTCTTCTTCTGCATCGAATCCCCGGCGGATGGCAGGAGGTCACTCAGGTTGCCGCTAACGCCGGCAACAAATTCCAGGTCTTCGATTTTTCCTGGAACCTCGCCACCAAATACACCTTCTGGTCAGGAATCATCGGCGGCGCTTTTCTAACCATGGCCAGCCACGGCACGGATCAGACCATTGTTCAGCGCCTGCTGGCAGCGCGCTCGCAAAAGGACAGCAGCCGCGCATTGATCGCCAGCGGCTTCATCGTGCTCTTCCAATTCACCGTGTTCCTTTTGATCGGCGTTCTGCTCTTCGTTTTCTCTCAGCACATTCCGCTGCTTGCCGCCGGCGAGCGCACCGACCGCATTCTTCCGAATTTCCTGGTGCGTGAAATGCCCACCGGTCTTGCCGGAATCCTTCTTGCCGCGATCATCGCTGTCGCCATGTCCAACGCCAGCGGCGCACTTAACTCACTGGCCGCCAGCAGCGTCCTCGATTTTGCCATTCTTCGCCGTGGCGATGGCACTACCCGCCAGCGATCCCGCCCGCCTGCTGAATTATCACGTCGCGTAACATTGCTCTGGGGCGCGGCACTGATCGTTTTCGGCCTGGTACACTGGGGTTCCGTCCTCGAAGCCGGACTTACCGTTGCTTCGTTGCCATTCGGCAGCCTCCTCGGTCTTTTTCTTCTCGGCACATTCGATTCGCGTTCCAACTCCAACGGCTCACTCACAGGAATGTTTGCTGGCCTCGCGGTCGTGCTCCTGGTTTTCCGATCCGGATTGATTGCTTTCACCTGGTTCGTCCTCATCGGAACTTGCGTCACTTTTATCGTCGGAGCCGCGGTCAGCCGCGCCTGGCCAGATCACTCCGCATCTTCCGCAAAGACGAACGAGGGCTGATAGAGTAAACTCCTCAGCACACTTTTCCCCGGAGAGCTATGAGCGAGAAACGCCTGGAACTTGTTCGAGGTCTCGGCCCCTGGGCCTCGGCTGCCATCGTCGTTGGCACCATGATCGGCACAGGAATTTTCCTGAAGCCCGCGGAAATGGCGCGTGAAGGTCACTCCATCTTCGTTGTCTACACCGCGTGGGTGATCGGCGGGCTGCTCTCTCTTTTTGGCGCGCTTTCCTACGCGGAACTCGGCGCGGCCATTCCGGAAGCAGGCGGCGAGTACGCCTATCTGCGCCGCGGTTTCGGCACCGTCTGGGGTTTTCTCTTTGGCTGGATGCACTCCATCGTCGGTCGCCCTTCCTCTGCCGCATCCATCGCAGCCGGCATGATGCGCTTCCTCAGCTTTTTCGTTCCCGCGGTTGCTACTCCGATCTTCACCTGGCACATCGCCCTTCCCGGTCTTACCAATTGGATTCACCCATACGATTTCGTTTTCACCTGGGCGCAACCGCTCGCGGTTTTCTGGCTGGTTGTCATGACCGCTGTCAACTACATCGGCGTGCGTGTTGGCGGTGGAGTCCAGGTATTTCTCACCATCATCAAGGTGATCAGCGTCATCATCGTCATTGGCGTGGCCTTTTTTCTGAGCGGCAACCTGCCGCATACCGCGAGCCCTGTGTGGCCGTCGCCGGTAAATGCTGGCCTGCTGAGCGCGTTTCTCGCCGCGCTGGCAGCCTCATTGTGGGCCTATGATGGTTGGGAAGATCTAAACCTCGTCGGCTCCGAAGTAAGAGACCCGCAGAAGAATTTTCCGCGTGCGCTGATCGGTGGCGTCGCATTCGTCGCGCTCATTTACATCTTGTTTAGCGCCGCCTGCATGAAGGTTCTTCCCTTCGACAAAGTTGCCACATCACCGCACATCGCCTCTGATGTTGTCGAAGCCGTCGTCGGCCACGGCGCTGCATTCTGGATCACGCTGGCCATGATCATCTCCGCGCTCGGCTCCATGAACTCTTCCATCCTCAGCGGCGCGCGTGTCCCCTATGCCATGGCGCGCGATGGCATCTTTTTCAAAATTGCCGACGGCATTCATCCCAAATATCCGCACTCCTGGCCGCGCTCTAATCTTTCAGGGTGTACTCGCCAGCATCATGGCCCTCAGCGGCACCTTTGAAGAACTCACCAATCTATTCATTTTTGCGGGATGGATTTTTTACGGCCTCGCCGTCGTCGCACTATTCCGCCTGCGGAAAACCGAACCCGATCTGTCCCGTCCCTATCGCTGCTGGGGCTATCCCTGGGTTCCCGGCCTGTTTGTTCTCGGCGCTCTCTTGCTCACCATCAACATCTGGATTCAGCGCCCCGGCCGCTCCACCATCGGCTTGCTGCTGATCCTCGCCGGCCTGCCCTTCTATAAACGATGGACTCAGCGCGGTCACGCTGACACGCTTCCGACCACGGATGAAAGAAACTAAATTCCAAACCCATGACGAATGGACGAAAGAGTTTGCAAATATTCTTTGCTTTTGTCGTCGTCATGGGGGCTGTCGCCTCAGGGTTGTTCGGGTATTTCTTTTTCTATCGATACCCCATCCACTCGACGCGTGCCTTCAAAATCTCTTCCGATTCCATGTGCCCCACGGCCTGCGTCCACGAACGGATCCTCGTGACGATCGATCCTTCGGTTCGCTATACTCCACGGCGGGGTGATGTCATCGCCATGAGCTTTCATCACAGCAGCAATATTTTCGTCAAGCGCGTAATCGGAATTCCGGGAGACAAACTCTCACCCGGCCCCGACGGCACCATCAAAATAAACGATGTGGCATGGCAAGCCCCCGCAGTCTGCGGTACCCCTATCAACTCAGAATCGAACAATGTGCAAGGGATGCAACCGATCAAATTTCATGACGTAAAGGTCCCGGCGGGCTCCTACTTTGTCATCGGAGACAATCTGTTTCACAGTCTGGACAGTCGGACAGAGGAGTTCGGCTTGGTTCCGGAAAGCGACGTTCTCGGCAAAGCTCTGGTCTTGTACTATTCGCCGCAATTTTCGCGCATCGGCTGCCCGGTCCGCTAAGCCGTAGCAGTCTGCGCATTTCTCGACGCGGGCTTGATCGGCAGCAGTGCGGCTTCTGCGCCCGCTCGCACCGCTACATAGGGGTGAATCGCCTTTGCCAGCGCTTCCATTCCCGTTACCAGCCTCGGTCCAGGCCTCGATATATAACTGTTCGCATCCATTGCATACACGCGTCCGTTTCGTATCGCCGGGATGTTTTCCCATTCCGGCGAAAACGTCAGCGACATATATTCCTCGCGCGATTGTTCCTTGCTGTATCCGCAAGGCGCCACAATAATCACATCCGGCGCCGCCGCCGCAATTTCTTCCTCCGTTACACGGAAAGAAGGAGTCTCCGCTTTCCCGAGCACATCAATCCCGCCGGCACGCTCGATCATCTCCGGCACCCAGTGCCCGCCTACGTAGAACGGTTGTAGCCACTCCAGCAGGACCACACGCGGCCGCGAATCGATCGCGTCCATCATGATTTCCAGCTCGCCGATTCGCTCCCCAATCATCCCGACGATCTGTTCCGCGCGAACCGACCGTTTTGTCTCTTCTCCCACCCACAAAATGTCTCGCCAGACATCACGCAGATCCTGCGGATTCAGGCACAACACTTCCGGTCGCTGCTCAAATTTTGAAAGCGCTATCGCCAGATCGTCCGGCGAAGCCGCGCATACGTGGCACAAATCCTGCGTCACGATCAAATCCGGCGCCAGTTCGCGCAGAATTTCAGCATCCACCGCGTACAGACTCTCGCCTTGAGCGATATACTCCCTCACGATTCGGTCAATCTCACCCGGGGTTGAATCCTTTGGAATGCGCGAATGAATCACCACGGTCTTGGTTCGCGCGCGGAGCGGGAAGTCGCACTCGTGGCTTACACCCACAATTTCGTGATCGAACCCCAACGCAAACAGGATTTCCGTGGCCGATGGCAATAACGAAACAATGCGCATGGTGCGGACTTTACCACAATTGACTGACAATAGATTCGGGCAAATTGGAGAACTCAGGTCTGTTTCACTGCCTTTAGTACATGTAGTACTTTCGACGCACTACATCGAACGCCGCCAGGTCCTTCGTCCAGCTAGCGACGATCTCATCCGGCGCCGTCCCCGCTTGCAACTGCCGCACCGTTTCGTCGTTCCCAAGCAGGTCCACCATCTTCGCCACATCAAAATGTGTCGGATATTTCTTTTCTAGCAATTCGGCAATCTCCAGCCCCATCCGCATCGACCGCACTGCCCCGCGATCCGTGACTTTTATTCCCACGCCGCCACACCGCTGCCCTGCATACAATCCACTGACCGGGATAAACGGTTGGTTCGCGAATCGCAAACCCGGCAAGTTTTTTGCATTCAACTCCTCGGCCACTTCTTCTCCGTTAATCCACGGAGCCCCAAACTCTTCAAACGGTGCTTGAGTTCCCCGCCCCACGGACACTCCCGCATTTTGCAACACTTCCAAGCCCGGATACAGAATGGAACCCTTCAGCGTGCGCAGATTTGGCGAAGGTGGAAGCCAGCGAATCCCCGTGCTCTCGAAAAAATAGTTCCGGTGCCAGTTCTTCATTTTGATCACGTGCAGATCAACGTTGATGTGATTCTCCGTGTTGTAAAGCTGCGCCAATTCCCCAATCGTCAATCCATAGCGCACCGGCACGGGGAAATACGCCACGAAGCTGGTCTTTTCTGTATCCAGCATCGGCCCTTCCACAATCTCTCCATTCAATGGATTCGGGCGGTCCAACACATAGAATTTAATGCCGCGCTTTGCCGCCTCTTCCATGCAATACCCCATCGTCGTGGTGTACGTGTAAAATCGCACGCCCGCATCCTGCACATCAAACACCAAGGCATCAATGCCTGCCAGCATCTCGTCTGTGGGACGCAGGTGTTCTCCATATAGGCTGTAGATCGGCAATCCCGTCGAGGCATCCTTCGAAGACGAGATCTTTTCATCGGCGTGTCCGGCGATTCCATGCTCGGGACTGAACAGCGCCACTAACTGCACTCCTGGCGCATGCGCAAGCAATTCCACTGTCGAGCGCCCTTGAAAGTCCTGACCGGTATGGTTCGAAATCAGCCCCACGCGTTTTCCACGTAATGCGGCATATTTCTCCGCTTCCAGCGTGTCCAGCCCCGTCTGCACCCGCCCGGCGTGTGCCTTTGACGTGCCCGTGGATTTCGCTTTTTTCGCGGGTTTCTGTGCTGCAGGTGCGCCGCTGGGGAACAACACCCATCCCACCACGATCACGGCCAATCCCAGGCGCATTACGCGTTGAAATACCATTCACACTCTCCCGCACTGTTTCGTGATTCCCAATGATATTCTGGAACGCGCCGCCCGCACCCTGATTGTTCGCCTCGAGTGCGCGTGTTATATACACTCAAGCAGCAGCGCAAGCGGCCGCCGGGAGAATTTCCAAAAAATGTACAGGCGTTATGCCGGTCTTTGGCTACTCTGCCCACTTTTTCTTTTGCTTATGACAACGAAACTCGACAGCCGCAATCGCAATGTTAAAGCTTCCAGCCGCGTCGACGTCCGCGACAGCGCAACTCTCTCCCGAGCAGCAGAAATGGGTCGAGCTCACCATCGGCGGAATGTCGCTCGAGGAAAAAGTTGGCCAGCTCATTTTTGCCACGTACCACGGCAGTTTCACCTCCACAGATTCCGCCGCCTACGCCCAGATGATTCACGCAGTCGACGATCTGCATGTCGGCGGCTTCATCAACATCACGCACGGCTCGCCACTCGGCATTGTGAAGAGCCAGGCCTACCCCACGGCTGTCCTCAACAATCAGTTGCAGGCAAAATCCAAGCTCCCACTTTTGATCGGCGCAGATTTCGAACGCGGCACGGCCATGCGTCTCGACGAAGGGACTTCCTTCCCCACCGCGATGGCGCTCGCGGCTGCCGGCAATCCCAAAGACGCTTACACTGCGGGAAAAATTACTGCTCTTGAAGCGCGTGCCGCCGGTATCCACTGGATTTACGCGCCCGATTCGGATGTGAACAATAATCCGGGCAATCCCATCATCAACACGCGTTCGTATGGCGAAGACCCGAACCGCGTCTCAGAATTTGTCACCGAATTTATTCACGGCGTACAGGAAAACGGCGGCATCGCCACTGCGAAACATTTTCCCGGCCACGGAGACACTGCCGCGGATTCGCACATCGATCTTCCCGTCATTAAAGCGGATCGCGCTCGCCTGAATAGCCTCGAACTGGTGCCCTTCCGCGCCGCCATCAGCGCAGGCGTCGGCAGTGTCATGACCGGACATCTCAATGTCCCGGCGCTCGAGCCTGACCCCAATACCCCTGCAACGCTCTCTTCAAACATTCTCACTGGAGTTCTGCGCAAAGAACTTGGTTTTCAGGGCCTCATCGTCACTGACGCCATGGACATGGGCGGCATCACCGTCCGCTTTGCACCCGGCGATGCGGCCGTGCGCGCATTTTTGGCAGGTGCTGACGCACTTCTCATGCCACCTGTTCCTGACGCCGCCTATGATGCGTTGCTGGCCGCGACAAAGTCCGGAGCCATCTCTCAGGAACGTCTCGACGCTTCCGTGCGCCGCATCCTCGAAGCCAAAGCGCGACTTGGATTGAACAATGAACGCCTCGTTGATCTCAACGCGCTGAACCAGAAATTTGGCCTTGCTGCCTGGCAGGCTGAATCGCAACAAATTTCGGATCGTGGCATCACACTGCTCCGCGACACCGCGCACCGGCTGCCCCTCGACGGCACGAAACCCACACGCGCCCTGCTTGTCGCTCTCTACGCCGATCCCGAACCATATCCCGGCGAAGACCTCGAGCGTGAACTCAAATGGCGCTTCGATACGCTGACCACCCTGCGCGCCGACACAAAGTTCGTGAAGGCCGACATGCTGAAACTGCCTTCGCCCGAAACGTATGACGTCGCCATCCTTGCCCTGTTTGTGCGTGTCAGCGATCGCAAGGGCGATGTCGACGTTCCTGCCGACCAGCTTCCCTTGATCAATCAGCTCTACAAAAGCGGCAAGCCAGTGATCACCGCTGCGCTCGGCAGCCCCTATCTCATCGAGCGTTTTCCACAGGCAGAAACCTGGTTGTCGGCGTTCGGCATCAGTGACGTCGCACAAATTTCCATCGCTCGCGCGCTCTTCGGAGAGATTCCGGTTCAAGGCCACCTTCCCGTCACCATTCCCGGCATCAATCTAAAGGCTGGATTCGGTATCGAATTGCCCGCCAATCCCATGACTCTGCAGCCCATGGACGTTCGCGGCGAGGCGCAACTCCAACCTGCATTCTCCGTCATCGAAAAAGCCATCGCCGATAAAGCCTTCCCTGGCGCCACCATCGCCGTCGGCTTTCGCGGCAAAGTCTCTCTCCATTCCTTCGGGCATCTCAGTTACGACTCTTCTGCGCCTGCCACCAAAGTCGACACGATGTACGACATCGCTTCGCTCACCAAAGTAGTGGTCACCACTACGCTCGTCGAAAAACTTGTCGAAGGCGACTTCCCCTCCCCGCTCAATCTCGACGCTCCTATCGAGCGCTATCTTCCCGAATGGATTAGCGCGCCGCTGGCCCAGGCGCAGCACGAAGTCAAAGTCCGCAACTTGCGCGAACTTCCCGATCTTTCGGGAGCCGCACAACTGGAATGGCGCCACAAGGTCACTGTGCGTAATCTGATGACTCATACCTCGGGACTGCCTCCCTTCAAGGAATACTGGCGCACTTCTACCGGTAAGTCCGACACGCTATCTCGAATTTTTGTCGAACCGCTCGAATACGAACCAGGTACAAAAGTGGTCTATTCGGATCTCGGCATAATCTTGATGGCTGAAATCATCCAGCGTCTGACCGGCAAGCCATTGAACGAGTTGGCTCACGACTATCTTTTCAACCCGCTCGGCATGCGGAATTCCATGTACCTGCCGCCGAAAAATATCTGGCCGGAAATCGCTCCCACGGAAATCGATAACGAATTGCGCCACCGTCTGGTGCAGGGCGAAGTCCATGATGAAAACGCATTCGCCATCGGTGGAGTTTCCGGTCACGCCGGTGTGTTCAGCACCTCGCCCGACCTCGCTGCCTTCTGTCAGATGCTCTTGAACGGCGGTATCTACGCCCATCATCGCGTTCTGAAGCGCGCCACCATCGCCGAATTCACAGTGCCACAACCGCTCGCGAAGAATACCCGCACCCTCGGTTGGGTCGTTCCCACGGAAGGCAGTTCGAGTGGACACTATTTCTCCGCACACAGTTACGGCCACACGGGCTTCACCGGGACAACCATCTGGATCGACCCCCAGCGACAACTCTTCGTCGTGTTACTCACGAATCGCGTCAATCCCACGCGTGAAAACCACAAAATCGCTGAAGTCCGCCCTGCTGTCCACGACGCCGTGATGAAAGCTCTGGGCTTCGCAACCCCCGCGCCGAATTAACCTCGTTTGTATAGAGGTCAATCGTTGGATCGGCTCCACGGTTTAGCCGTTGTCTTTGACCTCTTGGGCTAAGCCACGAAACAGAAATACTTGAGGGTGCCCTAACCATGGTTTGTAAGAGTAGGTTCCGACGGCTTAAGGCTTTCTTCTCGTTCCTTTTTTCTTGGTGTTGTCCCGAATACCGATAGAACGCCTGACAGATCTATGAAATCAACTTCTTCTCAAAATCCTCACCCGCTTGCTCCAGATCCTTCAATCTCCCCAAATCCCGCCAATAATATTCATCCGCGCGAAACGCCTGAATTCTTTCACTCTCCCCCGCCAGTCGAAGGTATGTATCAATAATCGAGAACACGCCTTCCTCACACATCTTCCCGATCAAGCGTGGGGAAACTATGTGCACTCCACAAAATGCCAATGGTCTCGTATCCGCGGCCGGCCGAACAGTCTCTGCATTCTGCCCGCGCGCCTGACGTCCACAAAGTTGCCCCGAATCGTCAAACAAAAGCTGCCGCGAACTGTCGCGCTTAGTCACCGCCATCGTAGCCAGCGCTCGCGTCTCTAGATGCACTTCGATCATACGCCGCAGATCAATATTGCTTAGCACGTCCACATTGTGCAAAACAAACGGCTGATCCTCCGCCGCGCCATCCTTCGCAAAAAACCAGCCCGCTTTCTTCAGTCCTCCGCCGGTATCCAGAAGCACCTCTTCTCGAGACACCTCAATCCGCAGTCCAAAATTGTCATTGGCTTTCAGGTAGTCTAGAACCATCTCCGCGAAATGGTGGACATTGACGATCACCTCGCGAATTCCAAACGCATTTAGGCGAGCGAGCGTAATTTCCAGCAGGGTGCGTCCGTTAATCTCCACCAACGCCTTGGGCCGATCCGCAGTGAGCGGCCGCAGGCGCGTCCCGAGGCCTGCCGCCAGGATCATCGCCTTCATTTGCCCATCTTTTCCAGTTCGACGTGCCGCACCATCAGATCCAGTCCGTTGCGCCCGCGCAACCGCTTCGCCAGTTGCTCGGCAAGAAATACAGAGCGATGTTGCCCGCCGGTGCAGCCGAACGAAATCATCAGGTTTTTGAATCCACGTTGTTGGTAATTATTAATGCTGGCATCTACCAGCGTCAGTACGCTGGCCAGATACTGATGCACGCCGTCTTGCTGGTTCAGATAATCGATAACCGGTGAGTCCTTCCCGGTCAACAACTTGAATCGTTCCTCGCGCCCGGGATTCGGCAAACTGCGGCCATCGAACACAAATCCGCCGCCGTTTCCGGTTTCGTCCTTCGGCAATCCCTGGTGAAACGAAAAACTGAAGATCCGCACCACCAGCTTTTGCGCTTCTGCCGCCAGGCCATTCAATTTTTCCGAGGCCAGCATGCTCCGAAAAGCGTCCATCAGCGTTGGCAGTTCGATAGGCAATTTCACGTTGTGCAGCAACCACCGCACATTTTTCAGTGCGAAAGGCACGCTTTGCAGAAAATGGGTTTTTCGCTCATAAAATCCGCGGAATCCATACGCGCCCAGCGCCTGAAGGATGCGCACATAGACATAGGCATGATAGAAGCGCAGGAATTCCTCGCGGTCCAACTTGATAAATTCCCCAAGCGAATCCAGGTAATGTTCCAGGAGTTGCTGTCGCAGTCCAGGCGGAAGGTCGGCCTTCGCGTCGAACAGCAGTGAAGCAATATCGTATTGCAGAGCGCCTTTACGGCCTCCCTGATAATCGACAAAATGCGGTTCGCCCTGGACCAGCATGACGTTGCGCGACTGAAAATCGCGATACAGGAAATAGTCGTGTGGCGCGCTGAGCAGAAAATCCGTCAACCGGCCAAAATCGTTTTCCAGCGCCTGTTCATTGAATGGAATCGCCGCCAGCCGCAAGAAATAATATTTGAAATAGTTCAGATCCCAGGTGATCGATTGCCGGTCGAAACTGGCACACGGATAACACACCGAATAATCCAGATCGCGGCCCGCTTCCACCTGAAACCGCGGCAGAACGGCGACGACTTTTCGGTACGCTTCGATTGCCGCTGGCGCGATCTCCGCGCCATTTCTATTCGTCGAAAGAAACTCGAACAGCGTGGTGTCGCCAAGGTCTTCTTCCAGATACGCACCCTGCTCCAGGTCTTCGCCGTAAATCTCCGGCACGGGAAGCCCGTGAGACCGGAAGTGTTTCGAGAATGCGAGGAATGCCGCGTTTTCCTCGCGCACTCCATACAGGACGCCAATGGCGCTTCCCTTCGCACTCGCCAGGCGAATGATCTTGCGGCCCGAACCGCCAAGCTCTCCCTGTAGCGGCTCGATCCGCTCGACGGGAGAGTGAAAGTGTTCCTCAAACAGTTTTTTCAGAACGTCCATGTAAATAGGTTCCAGAGGCCAGGTTTGTCCAAAGTGTTTTGAGCTTCTACTTCATCATAGATGATTCCCGCCAGTCACTCCTATCCCACAACATCTTGATGTCGTGGTCGTTAATTGCGTCCGCACAAGCCCCTCCGGCCCACCCAAACCCCGGCTATAATTTAAGAATGCCCCCCCACGACAACAGGCGCAGAAACAAAGAGCTTCGCGTTACCGAACAAAGAAATCCCGCGTCGAAAAATCTAGACCGCATGAACGCCCTGCAAATTGTGCGGCTCATGAATCGTGAGGACCGCAAGGTTGCGACCGCTGTTGCTCGTCAACTGCCTGCCATCGCACACGCTGTTGACGAAATCGTGGCCCACATTCAGGTCGGTGGCCGCCTGATCTACGTCGGCGCGGGTTCCAGCGGCCGCATCGCCGTGCTCGACGCCTCCGAATGTCCGCCGACGTTTGGCACACCTCCCAGCCTCGTCCGCGCTCTGATTGCCGGGGGACTGAAAGCAGTTACGGGTCCCGTGGAAGGCGCGGAAGATCGCCCGCAAGATGCCGTGCGTGATCTCAAGAAATTGAAACTCTCTGCCGTCGACACCGTGGTGGGCATTGCCGCCAGCGGCACTACGCCTTATGTTCTCTCCGCCATTCAGTACGCCAACAAGCGAAAAGCCCTTACAATCGGCGTGGCCTCGAACAAGAATTCGCAATTGCCGAAAGCTGCGCAAATCGCCATTACTCCGGAAGTCGGCCCCGAAATCTTGACCGGCTCCACCCGCCTCAAAGCCGGCACCGCGCAGAAAATGGTGCTGAACATGCTCTCAACCGCTACGATGGTTATGCTCGGATATGTTTATGACAATCTGATGATCGATCTGGGCGTGGCAAACACCAAACTTAGAACGCGGTCCAAGCGAATTCTGGAAGACGCGAGCGCGCAGAATCTGTCTTCGGTCGAACACGCTCTGCGTCAAAGCAAACACGATCTTCGCGTCGCCTTGGTGATGCTGAAACGTGGGATCACGGCAAAGCAGGCGCAACAAAAGCTCGCCGAATCTGGCGGCCTTTTACGCAAAGCCTTGGGAGAATGAACAACTAGTCGTTCCGGGAAAAAGAGAATGGACAAGTTCAGAATACGCGGCGGGAAGCCATTGCATGGAACAGTTCGCATCAGCGGAGCGAAAAACTCCGCTCTGCCTATCATGGCCGCAACCTTGTTGACTGCCGAACCCGTCGTCCTTCACGGTCTTCCCATGGTCCGCGACATCATCACCATGGGCAAACTGCTGGCTTTCATGTCTGCCAGTGTCTCCACTACGGAATTCCCCGCGTCGGATTACACCATTCAGGCCGCCTCACTCAATGATGCCGTTGCCCCCTACGAACTCGTCAAGACCATGCGCGCTTCCATTCTCACCCTCGGTCCAGCCATTGCCCGCGCAGGCGTTGCCCATGTTTCTCTCCCCGGCGGCTGTGCCATCGGTGCGCGGCCTGTCGACTTGCATCTTGATGCGCTGAAGAAAATGGGCGCTGAAATCACCACCGAGCACGGATACATCCAGGCCAAAGTTCCAAACGGCGGCCGACTCCACGGCGCGCACATCGTCTTTGAAAAAATTACCGTTACCGGGACGGAAAATATCCTGATGGCGGCCGTGATGGCCGACGGCGAAACTATTCTCGAAAATTCCGCGCGCGAACCGGAAATCACCGACCTCATCCGCCTCCTCCGCAAAATGGGCGCGGATATTCAGGGCGACGAATCTTCTACTTTACGGATTCGTGGTACCGCGAAACTTCACGGCACGGAACATACGGTCATCCCCGATCGCATCGAAGCCGGAACATTCCTCGTCGCTGGCGCCATCACCCGCGGCGATCTGACCATCACCAATTGCCAGCCTGCGCATCTCAGTGCAGTCATCGCTAGACTGGAAAAGACGGGTGTGCCTATCGAAACGATTGACACCACCACCCTTCGCGTGCACGGCGTTGGAAAACTCGTTGCTGCCGACGTTATCACGGAAGAATATCCCGCCTTCCCCACGGACATGCAGGCGCAATATATGGCACTCGCCACGCAAGCCGAAGGGGCCAGTGTCATCACCGAAACCATTTTTGAGAATCGCTTCCTTCACGCCAGCGAAATGATCCGCATGGGCGCGGACATTGCCGTCGATGCTCGCCGCGCCGTCGTTCGCGGCCCTTCGCAGCTCTCTGGCACCACCGTGCAGGCTTCCGATCTTCGCGCCAGCGCAGGACTGGTTCTTGCCGCGCTTGTGGCCTCTGGTGAAACCATCATCGAACGCGTCTATCACATCGATCGTGGCTACGAACGGATCGTAGAAAAGCTATCTGCCGTAGGTGCCGACATCGAGCGTCTGCATGCCACCGCATAGATTTCGCAGTTGCCGCCTTACTCCCGTGATTGAGTCCTTTCGTCTTTTCGTCTCCCGGTAAAATCTCGCGCTTTCTGGTACACTCCTCCGGTTGCTTCCAAACGCGTTTGCCACGCTTGCGGCAGCGACCGAACTTCGGAGGGGACATTCATGAGCAACACTGAACTTCTCAACAAAATTGATGCCGCCATCGCCGAAAAAAGCCTTCTGAAGCACCCGTTCTACCAGGATTGGCAAATGGGCAAGCTGAGCCGTGAATCCCTCCAGCTTTATGCCGCGCAATACTACCGCCATGTGGAGGCATTCCCGAAGCATCTGCGCGTTTTGGCCGCGCGCACTGAAGGCCCGCTGCGCGACATCGTTCTTGAAAACCTTGCCGAAGAAGAAAATCCCAACGCTCCGCACCCGAAGCTCTGGCGCGATTTTGCCGCCGCCCTCGGGGTCGACGAGGATGACGTGACCTACTGCCCCGCGCTTCCCGGCACGCAAGCCGTCGTCGAAACCTTTCGCGAAATCGTAGGCGACCGCCCGGTAGCCGAATCCGTGGCTGCACTCTACGCCTACGAATCGCAAGTTCCCGAGATTGCCACCACTAAAATCGATGGCCTGAAAAAATTCTACGGCATCAACAATCCCAAGGGCCTCGCCTATTTCACCATCCATGAACAAGCCGACCGCGAGCATCGTGCCGCCTGGCGCAACTGGCTCGAGCAACACGCTTCGGGCAACGAAGAAGAAATCCTCGCCACCACCAACCAAGCCCTCGACGCGTTGTGGGGCGCCCTCGACGCCGTTCACTGCACCCACGCAAACTAGTTCAGATTCAATTTGATGATCAAACAAAAAGGCCCTCGAGTTCGAGGGCCTTTTTCATTTTTCGTTTTAAGTTAAGGCTTAGTTGCCTTCGCCGGTGGTCGGCACGGGAGTGTTATCTCCCGCTGGTGCCGCTTCCTTCTTGCCCAATCCCTGCTTCTCGCGCGCTTCCTTGATGAGCGCCTTGCGCGACAGCCGGATCTTGTTGCCTTCGATTGCCAGCACCTTCACCAGCACCTGGTCGCCCAGTTTCAGTTCATCGCGAACGTCGCGGATGCGATGCTCGCTGATTTCGCTGATGTGCAGTAATCCATCGGTGCCCGGGAAGAGTTCCACGAACGCGCCGAATTCGGCGAGCCGCACAACTTTGCCCAGATAGGTCTTGCCGATTTCCGCGCTGGCCGTGACGTCTCGCACCATTTGCAATGCCTGGTCGCCGCCCGCTCCGCTGGTCGAGAAGATGTGCACCGTGCCGTCTTCCAGCACGTCGATCTTCACGCCAGTCTGCTCGATAATCGACTTGATTTTCTTTCCGCCCGGCCCGATCAGGTCGCGGATCTTGTCTGTGGGAATGCTCAACTTGAACAACCGCGGCGCATACGCCGAAATCTGCGTGCGGTGCGAGCTGAGCGTGCCTTCCATGACGTCTAGAATGTGGAAGCGCGCTTTCTTCGCTTGTGCCAGCGCCTCACGCATCATGTTGATGGTGATGCTGGTCACCTTAATGTCCATCTGCAAAGCGGTAATGCCTTCGCGTGTGCCCGCTACTTTAAAGTCCATATCGCCGTAGTGGTCTTCTGCGCCCGCAATGTCCGTCAGGATCGAATACTCTCCGCCGTCGCCTACAACCAACCCCATCGCGATTCCCGCGACGGGCGACTTCATCGGCACGCCTGCATCCATCATTGCCAGTGAAGCGCCGCACACCGTGGCCATCGACGAGGAACCGTTCGATTCCAGAATGTCGCTGACTACGCGCATGGCGTAAGGAAAATCAACTTCGGCAGGCAGCAAGTTCGCAACCGCGCGTTCCGCCAGGGCTCCGTGCCCGATTTCGCGGCGTCCCGCGCCACGCATCATCTTCACTTCGCCAACGCTGAATGGTGGGAAGTTGTAATGCAGCATAAAGCGCTTGAACACATCGCGTTCGAACAGCAGGTCCAGCCGCTGCATGTCTTCCTTGGTGCCCAGAGTCAATGTCGCCAATGCCTGCGTTTCGCCGCGTGTAAACAGCGCCGAACCGTGTACGCGAGGCAGCAACCCAACTTCGCACGTAATCTTTCGAACCTGGTCAAAGGCGCGTCCATCCGGGCGCCGCTTGGCCTTCAGTACATCCGCGCGGAAAATCTCTTCGCGCAGACGCTCGAAAGCGCGCTTGGTCAAGGCCAGCTTTTCCTCGTCGTCTTCCGGCACCGCCTTGGTGATCTCTTCCTTCAAGGCGTCAACCAGTTGATAGCTTTCCTTCTTCGGATGCTTTTCTGTGTTTACGGCATCCTGCAACTTCGCGCCGTAATTCTTCTTCATGCTGTCGTAAATCGCTTTGTCGAACGGCAGCGGCGCCACTTCCACCTTCTTCGGCTTCAGTTGCGCGTGCAGTTCCTTGATCGCACCGATAATGCGCTTGATCTGGGCGTGGCCAAACTCGAGTGCTTCCGCAATCTGTTCTTCGGAAACTTCGAATGCGCCGGATTCCACCATTACGATTCCGTTTTCCGCGCCGGCAATGATGATGTTCATCTTGCTGGTCTTCTGTTCGGCAATCGACGGGTTCACGACCAATTTGCCATCCAGCAAGCCCACGCGAACCGCGGCGATCGGATCGGTAAACGGCAAGTCTGATATGTAGGCCGCTGCCGAAGCCGCGGTTACCGCGATGACGTCTGGATCGTTTTCGCTGTCTCCCGACAAAACCATGGCGATGATTTGCGTTTCATTCCGCCAGGCATCGGGGAACAGCGGCCGCATCGGCCGGTCGATCAATCGTGAAACCAGAATTTCGCGCTCCGATGGCCGGCCTTCTCTCTTAAAAAAGCCACCCGGAATCTTTCCGGCGGAATACGTATTTTCCCGGTAATCCACCGTCAGCGGCAGAAAGTCCCGGTCGATGGGCTTGGTGGACATGCAAGCCGACACCAGCACCACGGTGTCGCCATACTTTGCCGTCACGGCGCCGTTGGCCTGCTTTGCGATTTTGCCGGTTTCCAGGATCAAGTTGCGGCCACCGACATCGATGGTTACGCTGTGTGGAGCGGGTGTGTGATTGTTCTCTGACATGTTTCTTCCTTTGACTCCCCTTCAGAGGAGTTCTGTTGCAGGGACCTCCCTGCATTGCATGGAAGAAAAGAAGTGGGATTGCCGCAGGAGACAGTTCGCGGCCAGTTACACCAATACAAACGCGCTTATGCCTGCTCGCACAGGCAAAATGCTTCCACGCTCAACGTTTTGAAGGTCGAGGGACAGATTCCGTTGGGAATTTGCGTTTTCGTGAGTTCGCAAGTGCAGCCGCTACAAGCGGTTACAAAATTACTTGCGGAGGCTAAGGCGTTCAACAATCTGGTGGTACCGATCCGGGTCTCGCCGGTTTAGATAGTCCAGCAGGCGCCGCCGTTTATTCACCATCATAATCAGCCCGCGGCGTGATGCATGGTCTTTCACGTGGGACTTGAGGTGCGATGTCAAATAGCTGATCCGTTCGCTCAAGAGTGCAATCTGCACCTCAGGCGATCCCGTATCTTTAACATGTGTCCGGAATTGTTCGATCAACCCAACTTTAACGTCGCTCAAGTGCCCTCACCGTCGTCCCTTTAAATTTCCTCTTTTCTTCGACTCATCAAAGTTAGCATAGGAGCATTCTCAGTGTAAAGCGCTAGTAATGTCACCCCACTGCGCCAGTATTGGCGATTGGCAACGCCGTTTGCCGGATTTTTAGGAGGTCGGAGCTTTAGCTTCAACAAAACATCACAAAACGGGACATTCTGTGGCGCCCTCGCCTTTATTGTCATCCCGACCGAAGCGGAGGGATCGTGGCAAGATCTTTCCGGTACATCCATTCGATGAGACGGACCACGCCGCGAAGTCATCTACTCGAGTGCTCCATTAAATTGTGCAAAAAAGCGGGCCTTAGTCCCTGACGAATCACTCGCCTCCGCTGGAATTTGGAGTTTCGAAAACTTCCCGTTTCCGGGTTAACTAGCCTAGGAGTACACTCCCCCAATGCCGAAATGGCTCATTCCCGTCGGTCGCTGCTTCTATGCCATTGGTCTCATTGGCATCGGCATCCAGCACTTTATCTTCTCCGACTTCATTCCCGTGATCATGCCCGCCTGGCCCTCGTGGATTCCTGGCGGCCATGCAATTTTCGCCTACATCTTCGGAGCTTTACTGATCGCGGCGGGCACGTGCATCCTCTTCGACATAGAAGGCCGCACGGTTGCCGCCATCACCGGAGCCGTATTTCTTCTGCTCGTCTTCATCGCACACGTTCCCGCCACCATGGCACTTTACCCGCGGCACCTGGGCTCATGGACAAACGCATTTAAGATGCTCACCATGTGCGGTGGCGCATGGATGGTCGCCGGTTCGCTCGACGAACGCACCTCGCAGCGCATGGGCTTTCTGGAATCCATCATGCCGTATGGCCGCTACTTCCTTCCCATCACGGTGGTGGCATTCGGTTACGCGCATTTCCTCTACGCCCAGTTCGTCAAAGACCTTGTCCCCAACTGGATTCCCGGCCACCTCTTCTGGACCTATTTCGCCGGCGTAGCGCTGATCGCCTCCGGCCTCGGCATTATCTTTCGCGTGCAGGCACGGCTCGCGGCATTCCTTCTTGGCTTGATGATCTTTCTCTGGTTCATTATGCTGCACATCCCGCGCGCCATCGCGGATCCCCACTCCGGCCGAGGCAATGAATGGACCAGCGTGTTCGAAGCCCTGGCCTTCAGCGGTATCGCCTTCATCATGGCCGCCCTCCCCGCCTCCAACCGCTTCTCCATCTCCAAGTCGGATTGACCTGGTGTATTCCACTTACAAAGTGGTCAGCCGTACTAATCAGGAGGCAAAGATGGGGGCGCCGGTCGATCAACTGAAAACTGATAATAGTGTTCACGGGCAAAGACCGGTGGAGGGATACTGCACTCGTCCTTTATTGCGCCTTCATGACAAGGAATTGGAAACTCAATCACAATTTGGCCACTATTCCATCTGTCCGCATTTTTCCGCGTAGATGAATCGGTTTTCGTCATCCGCTCGCGTTGTTGCTTGCTAATCTTCCAATCAGGCGCTCCAAGAAAGTAAGTGGCGACAATGCGCAGCTTTCCCTGCACATGGACCTGCCTCCGTGTCTGGTTCCCTGAGTCTACGACGGGGAATGTCGCATCGAGGCAGTACGTGTCTTGCTTCACTTTCCCGGACGCCAATCGAGTCACGTCGTCAAACATGACGTCACCAGGCCCGTAGACGGGTACCCATGCTTCCCCTGAGCCTTGTCTAAGAGAGTTCGTTTTGTCAGTCACAGAAGTGTAGATGATGATTTCTCCCGACATAGGTAAGAAGATCAGAGACTTTGAATTGTTCTCGCGACTAAGGTTTAACCATAGACAATTGTTCTTCCAGAACGGTGCTTTTGTCAGGCGGATTTGAAGAGGGGACAAACTCGAGAGATGTGGTGAAGCAGACGGTTGCTGGCAATGCAGGGGAGTAGAAACGACCAGTAGCCACAAGAAAGAAAAGAGGTGCGCAACCCTCATGATTGGAACTCTACAATGGTTGGACACCGTGGGGTTGAAAATAGTTTGACGAGATGATGCGTCACTATTTTGCGCGCAGTTCCGCCTCCGGTCGGTTACCCAGTTGGAAAATAAAATCCCGTTAGACACTTTGCCAGTAAGTAAATGTCTAGAATTAGCTCTTTGGATTGAACTGAAGGATACCTCCGCAATCGTTCACTGCCTCAATTCAGTACAAGAGTTACTTGCCGTAAATGAGCAGCGTAAACGTGTCAGGAATAATCGCGGGCCTCGGGCGCGGATTATCCGCCGTCTTTTCGGGAGTTGGACCAAAATCTGCTGTCACGGTGTAGATAGTGTGAGTAGCGTAGTCGATGGCCATAGTGCGCGCGCCACGCTGAGTTTGGATCGTGTCCACCAGCATGAATTTCGTTGGTGAATCTTCGTGCGCCACGGTAATGGTGCCGTCTCCACAAGAAGCGAACGCCAATCCCGTGACCGGGTCAAAGCGATTCGCGTCCACGCCCTGCCCGATGGGCACGGTCCCCAGCACTTTCCCCGTATTGCCATCGACGAACGCCATCATCTTGTTGTGGCAGCCCACCACCAGGATTTCATGCGCCGCATCAATCGCAAGTCCTGAAGGAGATTCGCAGGGCGCGAGCGGCCAGGTGTTCTCAATCTTCAGTGTCTTCGCGTCGAACTTAACCAGCGCGCTCTTGTCCTCAAGATTCACGAACATTTTGCCTTTGCCGTCCGAAGCGCCAAATTCCGGCCCGCCGCCCAGCGCAAACGTGCTGATGGTCTTCCCGCTCGCGGCGTCGATGGCCGTCGAGGTGTTGGCATCCCCATTAAATGTGAACACGCGCTTGGAGAACGGATCGTAGACAATCGCGTCCGCATCCTTGTCGGCCTTGGCATTGCCAGTCACCTTGAGCGAGGTCAAATCAAAAATTGTGGAATCGCCGGTCTTACCATTCGAAGTAAATCCTTTATTGAATTCGTCGACCGGCGCGATGCCATGGATTCCCTGGGTATCTGGGATATCGCCAATAATTTTTCCCTGCTCGGCGTCGACCACAATCACGTGTGTGCCCCGCGAAATGAACAGGCGATGCGTGGCGGGATCAACTTCTAGATAGTCCCACCCGCCCGTGCCTCCCAGTTTCACTTTCTTGACGAGATGATAACCGGAGCCACCGGCTGTTTGCGGAGCCGCAAAGAGGTACGAAACGGCGGCCGAGAACAGAATAAACAGCGCGAGAGCCGCGCAAAGAAGAGAGTTTTTCTTCGACATGCAAAACCTCCACAATCTCTTAGAGAGAGCGATTCCAAGTGCAGAAACAATGTCACACAGTAGATAAACGCTACATAAATCAAGGCTCACGGTACCGTAGTGTGGTTTCCCTCGCTTTCGCTTGCAACGATACGGTAAATCCGGTTCAATGCTTCCTGTGGGGTAGTGCATCGCGCTGGTTATCCTGTCGGTACTCTGCTCGGCCGGTAAAAAACAAAAGGAGAATTTATGCGTAAAGTTAGTGCTTACGTTGTTGCTTGTTGCCTGGGAATTGCTCTCATCGCCGTGGCGTGCGGTGCGCAAGACAAATCGAAGCGCCCCAGCCCGGCGGCCACTGCCAGCGTTGATCTCGGCAGTACGAAAATCACCATCGATTATTCGAGCCCCCGCTTGAAGGGCCGCCATGTGGGCGGTGAAGTTGCCACCTTCGGTAAAGTCTGGCGCCTGGGCGCCAATGAATCCACCACCTTCGTTACCTCCGGAAATGTCACCGTGGGCGGCAAGGCGGTCCCCGCCGGCAGCTACACCATGTTTGCGATTCCCGACAAAGACAAGTGGACGTTGATCATCAGCAAGAAAACCGGCGAATGGGGTACTGACTATCCTGGTCCCAGCGAAGATCTCGTGCGCGTCGATCTGAAGGTCTCCTCGGTTCCATCCGTCGAGAATTTCACCATCTCATTGGACAAGTCCGGTGCAGGCGCCAATCTGAATTTCGATTGGGACACCACCCGTGCCACCGTAGCCATCGGAAAGTAGCAGCCCGTGGAGTGCGGGAGCCCTGCTCCCGCTTTCACGATTGAAGATTAAGCCGACGCCGCAAAAGCGGCAGTTGGACTGCCGCACTCCAGATCTTCACTACCTTCGCTTTGCCGGCCGCGCACCCGCGCCCATCGCATAAATCACCGACTCTGAAATTCCATCCAGTTTCAACGTCCGCTCAATCGCCGTGTCTTTTATCGCGATGGTGCAGAACGGCGCCAATCCCAGCCAGGTCGCCGTCAAGCAAAACGTCTGACAAAGGTGACCCGCTTCAATCAGGATTGCGCGATACGCGCGCGCGTAATCGTATTTCCACTGAGTTCGTCCAAACACCGCCGCCAGAAATACCACAAAGGCCGCATCGCGGTACCACCACTGCCCCGCCAGAAATTTCTGTAGTTCTCCCGCCGTTGCGCCGCGCCGCACTTCCTGTAATCTTCGCCCAACTGCGTCGTAGTGATAAATCCCCGGATCGATTCTTCTTATTTTTCGTACGAGCACATAGGCCTCCAACGGATGGAGCGACCCACCCGATGGCGAGGTCTTCTGCGCCAACTTCCCCACATTTGGAATTGCCTGCCACTGTTGCACCGCGAATGAAAGTTCCATCAACGTGCCGAACGAATCGCGATCGACTTTGCCACCGGAAAATTCTCGCCACGTTCTCCGCTCGCGCAACACCCGCGAAAATTCCGAAGTTGCTTCCCCGCCGTGGAGCGACAGCGTGCGCGCATCCGCATACCGTTTTACGGGACGCGGCAAGGGATGCGCCTTCATCAGGCCTTCGATATTCCGAATTTCTCCGCGCTCGATTTCGTCTGAGTAGGCATCCTTCGTACTCATATGAAAGAATCCCGCCGCAGGATTCCAATCGCGCCACTTTCGCAGTGCCCGCACCTGTTCCGCCTCGGGCGCGCGTTTTCGTTTCGCTGCTTCCAGTAGGGTTTGTTGTGACAGTTGCCGCAGCGTGGCGTACAAGGATTTGGCGGTGTATTGCGGCCATCGCCGCCCCATTGCTTCCACAGTTTGCCAGTCGTCAAAAAAATCGAGAACTTCGGCGGTTTCGGCAGACGCGCCTACAACTTTTCCCGTCAGATAATTTTGGAACAGGAGCTGATTGTCTTTCCAGTAGGACACCAGAAAGGGTGAGCGCCGGTAGAAATTCTTTTCATCCGCCCCGCGTTTTTTCTTGTTCACACCTTTAGCAATTGCCACCACGCTGCCTTAGCTTCCTGCAAACGTCTATCGGGGACGGGCAACAATCAGGCGCCATCGTAAGTCGACGTCATTTTTCCAGCCTTGCATTTCTTGATGAGCAGGTCCATGGCTGTAAGTTGCAGGTTGATGTCTATCTTCCCCACCGCGTCGACTTTTGTCAGCAGCTCCTCAAGCTCGGCCTTCTTCTTCTTCAACAGTTCAGTGACTTCTTTGTAGTCAACCACATATTTCTTGGTATCCTTTGACATATCTACCTCCAAGCTTGCTGGAACTCCGGTCCTCCGGCGGAATGCTTTAACGGCCCAAGTCGCCCCAGGTCAGCGGAGTCTATGCGAGGCGTTTCACCGCGTCAAGCTTACACTCGCCGTCGAGCTGGCGGGCTATTTTTGGCGTTTGTGCGGTTTTCGCATGGGCTTTGCAAGCTTTTTCCGAATAGACTCGGCCCGCACCTTTGGTAGTTTGCCGATTCTCGGATCTTCGTTGATCACCAACTGGCAGATCGATATTGCGTTTTCTTCAAACCTCCCATCGCTGTCCGGAAGATTCAACCAGCCACTAAATCCGCGCCGCCCTCGGTTCTGGAATAGCTCGATCGGACGCAACATCGGAAAATCCCGCAAAAGAGAATCGATATGTTCAGGAAGCGACGCGACCCACAGGCCATCATCGCGAATCGTTTTGGCGTCGCCCTTCTTTCGCAGAATGAACACAATCTTGTCGTCTATGTAAACGGCATGGCCGCCAAACATGGCACGCACCTGCAACCTTGGCGATAGTCGGGAGTTTTCGAGCTCTTCAATGATGAATGGAAACTTGGTTTTGTTTGCTAAACGCATAACAAGCGACCCATCGCATGAGTCCCATGCCATTAATTCTACATCTCCAGACGATTGGTATTGCCGCAGATTTTTCTGAATCATGGAGCGGAGAAACCGATTTGCGAAAGCAACTCCTGGAACCTGGGATCGCCGTGCAAAAATGCAAATTGCGGATGCACCAATACATTGGCCAACCGGGCGTTGCGCTCTTCGAACGATTGCTGCAACCATTTCATCGTTTGCGTTTTGTCCCGCTGTCCGGCAAAGATCATTGCCCAGTCGTAACTGGAGATGTAACGCTTGCCCTCCTGGTGCTTGAACTCCTCTACAATTTCCTGGCCCTCCGCTTTCTTCCCCGCGCGAAAAAAAGCGTTCGCCAGTTCCCCTTTGCGCGCCAGGTTCGCCGGCTCCAGCGAAACATTCTTGCGGAATGCTTCCAGAGCAGCATCATACTGCCCTCTTTCAAGATAGGCCTGGCCCAGATAGCCGTAGGCAATTCCAAAACTCGGATCGAGACGCAAGGTTTCCTTCGCTGCTTCAATCGCTTTGTCGTAATCGCCCGCCAGGTAGTAACACCAACCCACATTCGCGTTGATGATCAGCGATTTCGGATCGATTTCACGCGCCAGTTTAATTTCCGTGAACGATTCTTCCTTGCGCCCCATTGCCGCCAGATAGAGTGCGTACCAGTGCAGACCCTGCGCGAAGCCGGGATTCAGGGCAATCGCGCGTTGGTATTCGGCCTCCACGCCTTGCGGCTCCAGATTGTAGAAGCGAATCGCCGCCAGCACAGAGTGTGCTTCCGCCAGCCGTTCGTCCAACTCCAAAGCTTTTGCAGCAGCTTCTTTCGCCTTCGGGATGATCTCCTTGGCCGGCCGCATCTGATATGAACTCATGTTCATGTAGGTTTCCGCCAGCCCGGCAAACGCGCCAGCGAACGTGGCATCTTTCTCGATCGCTTTTTTGAAATCGGCTTCGGCGGCCAGGAATCCCTCCTGCGTGCGTTTGGCGATTTCAAAGCGGCCCTTCAGATAATATTCGTAGGCTTCCGGAACGACGCTGCGGTTGCGCGCCAGTTCGGTTTGCTCCGTACTGCTCAGTTCCACCTGGATTCCGCGGACAATCGCCGTGGCCACATCGCTTTGCAACGCAAGCACATCGGAATATTGCCGCTCGAAACTGTCCGCCCAGAGCGATCCCTCTATATTTGTTTGCACAAGTTTGGCGGAGATGCGCACCCGATTGCCGGCGCGGACCACGGAGCCTTCCACAACTGCATCGACTCGTAATTCCTGTGCAATCTGTTGCAAAGATTTATTTGCGTGTTTGTACTGCATCACCGTCGTGCGCGACATCACGCGCAGCTTCTTGATCTGAGACAGCTCCGTGATCAGCGCGTCCGTCATCCCATCGGCGAAATATTCCTGAGCGGGGTCGCCCGAAAGATTTTCCAACGGAAGCACGGCGATCGACTGAATTGCTCCCGGAACGGCAGCCTGCCGGATGTTCTTTCGGCCTTGCAGCCAATAACCGAGCCCAATCGCCAGCGCAGTCACCGCGCAAAGTAGTATTACGTTTTTCCAGTTCCAGAAACCGGGAGCGGGCGTCACCACGGTCAGAAACTTCTGTGTCCGCGAAGCTGTCCCTGCGGTTTCCAGAGCCGCGCGCACTTCTCCCGCGCTTCGGTATCTCTGTCCAGGATCCTTGTTCAGGCATTTATCGATGACGCTCTGCAGCACCATCGGAATCTTCTGCGTAATTTCCGGCGCAGGTTCGCGCATAATGGCCGCGCCCAATTCGTAGGCGGTGGCCCCGCGAAAGGGGCGCCGCCCCGCGACCATCTCGTACAGCAAGACGCCGAGCGACCAGATGTCGCTTCGCTCGTCGGCTTCTTCGCCCTTGAAAACTTCCGGTGCGACGTAGGGAAGAGTCCCGGTGAACGTGTGTTGCGATTCCCAGGATTTGTCGAAGCGCGTGGTTTCGTCGCCCCCGGTCTTGTCGACGCGCCGCGAAATTCCGAAATCCAACACCTTCAGAAGGCCGGACGGAGTGATCATCACGTTCGCAGCTTTCAGATCGCGGTGAATGATTCCGCGGCTGTGCGCGTGGCTGAGGGCGTCGGCAAGCTGGATCCCGTAGCGTTCCACTTGGTCCTGCGCCATGCCCGTAGAGCGGATCTCCGTACTCAATTGCCGCCCTTCTACGTATTCCATGGCTATGTAAGGTCTGCCGTCGGCTTCGCCAACTTCGTAGACCGTGCAGATATTTGGATGGTTGAGCGCGGAGATTGCGCGTGCTTCCTCTAATATCTGTTCATGACTTGCAGAACTGCCGGAAGGGAGATTGCCGAGGAATTTCAGGGCGACATCGCGCTGCAATTTTTCATCGCGCGCCCGGTACACCACACCCATGCCGCCTTCACCTAACTTTTCGACAATAACGTAGTGAGCGACTCTTTGAGCGATCATAAGGGCGGCTAATTCGAGAGTGGAACACACCACAGCACTCTGTAGCAAGCACCTGTTTTTCTATATATGAATTAAGCCAAGTGATGCAGCTTGTTTGTCCCGCGGTCGACTAGCACCACCGCCCCAACCACCATCGCCGCCGCGAGTGCCACCTTCAGGGTGAGAGCTTCCCCGCCGTAGGCCCAACCCAGCAGCACCGCCACCACCGGGTTTACGTACGTGTGTGTCGCGACTAGCGTTGGAGAGTAGTGCTCCAGCAACCAGTTGTACGCCGTGAACGCGACGACTGACCCAAACAGAATCAGGTACGCCAGAGCCAGCCAGGATTTCGTCGTGACCTGAGCGAACGAGAATCCCTTTGCTTCCCCCACCAGAGACCCCGTAAACAACAACATCACTGCTCCCGACAAGAGCGATAAGGCAGAGAGCAGTAGCGGACTTCCGGAGAGATGCGATTTTCGGGAATAGATGATTCCGATCGACCAGGCGAGCGCACCAACCAGAATAGCGATCGTGCCTAAAGTGCTCCCGGGCGTGCCCGCCTCATGCGCTGCACCGCCAACCAGGACTCCGACTCCCGCAAGCCCCAACAGGATTCCCGCCACCAGCAGGCCATTCAATTTCCAGATACGCGCGGCCATCGATGAAAGCAAGAATACAAAGATCGGCTCAATGGCGATCAACAACGATGCCTGACCGCTGGGCACCACGCGTTCCGCCCAGTGAAGCGAACCGTGGCCCAGCAAGAAGAAGAAAAAACCGATGACCACGCTCGCGCGGATTTGTTCCCGGGTAGGCCGTATGCCTTTTGCCAGCGCCCAAACCAATAAGATCGAGCCGGCGGTTAAATGGCGAAAACCGGCGGTGTAAAGCGGCGGAATGGTTTCAACGGCATAGCGAATGGCCAGATAGGTGGAGCCCCAGATTACGTAAATGGCGAAAAATGCGAGGGTTACGTGGAGCCGCACGAGCACGAGGACGGTCCAGCGGAGCAGCTTTTTCCGAGACTGGGGCGACGGCTTGTGCGGACTCGCTCATGACAGGCAGGACCTTTCATGTAATGACCGAAACGTGTTACGCTCATTACATGGTTCCTGACTGTACGCTGAATCATGTAATGAGTCAAATGCGTTTCGTTCATTACAATGAACACTAAATCTACTGATCCTTTTTCCTCTCGAGGCTTCGGAAGCGATGCTTCATGGCTCGATTTCGTCAATAGCGAGCTGTGGGACGGGTATGGCGGCTTCACCGAAATGCTCGACAATCCCGCCTGGATCAGATCGTTCCTGCGCTTCTGGAACATGCGCGAACCCGTCAAACCACCGCCACAGAAGGACATGCGACTGCTACGCGCGCAACTGCGGCAGTTGGTGGAGAAGATTAGGACCGGGAAGCGCCTGCGAATCGAAGACCTCTCTGAGATAAATCAATGGTTGAAGATTCCGACGATTCCACAGCTTGAAGAAGACCAAAATGGATGGGCACTCGTTCTAAGGCCCTACGATACCGGCTGGCGAATGATCCTTGCCAATATCGCAAGCGCTTTTGCGGACAGTCTGGTCCGGCACGACCACAAGAAGCTTAAGATTTGTGAGAACCCAGATTGCAAATGGGTGTTTATTGACGGCAGCACAAACAATGTGCGGCGGTGGTGCAGCAATGCAACGTGCGGGAATCGGGCGCGGGTGAGGAAGGCACGCGCTGGTAGATAGCAGGACGGTGTCTATCCAAGCTGCGCACACTGAACCGGCTTTAATCGAAATCCTGCCACGATCCCTCTACTTCCTTCGGAATGACAGCAACAACACTTCAGTTGGCAGGTTGCGGCGCTTTGCGAAAAATTACGCAATAGTTGTCGTTGGGCCAGTCGTCGATAATTTTATCCTCAACAAAGCCTGCCGCCGTTAATTCGTCGATCAAAACTTTTTGGGGAATTCCGTGCCCTCCGCGATTTTTGGGGACACCTTCCACGGGATCGCTGCGGGTCAGATCTGGGCGAGGCGGGAAATCGATGATCGCCAGCTTTCCCTCAGGTTTCAGCGAACGAAGCAGGCTGGCATCCATCTCCTTTGGAGCGGTCAAATGGTGGTAGACGCGGCGAAGCAGGATGGTGTCGCAGCAAGAGTCTGGCAGGTTGGTATCTTTTTCATGGGCGGCCAAGACCACGAAATTGTGCAAGGCGCGATCCTTGGCGTCGCGCTGCAAGGCGGCTAATTTCTTCTCATCCAGCTCCGTGGCGAAAACTTTTCCGGTTGGGCCAACAATTGATAGTGCGGCGAGCGCGTAAGTGCCATCGCCCGCGCCGATGTCAGCAAAAACATCACCCGATTTCCAGCCCATGAGTTTGGCGAGGCGAGAGATTTCGCCGTCGGGAGAGGCCTGGACGGAGCCTAGGAAAAGAAAAGTGACGAAGAGGACGCTTGCGAACGCAGTGAATTTGCAGGGTCGTGGTCGGAGATATGGCATTGGCGAAGACCTCCTCTTTATATTGACGCTCTTGGTAGTGGTGTGTCGCTACAAGATGATCTCAGCGACATGGGCGGGGTACGAGCGCGCCAGAAACGGCAATTCGTCGCTACTTAGGATTTTTGGTTGCGGACAAGCGACAGGAATTCGTCGCGGGTCTGCTTATTGTGACGGAACGAGCCGAGCATGGCGCTGGTAACAGCCTGGCCGTGCTGCTTTTCCACGCCGCGCATCTGCATGCACAGGTGGCGCGCTTCGATGATGACGCCCACGCCTTCGGGACTGATCTTTTCTTCGATGGCTTGCGCGATCTGGCTGGTCATGCGCTCTTGAATTTGCAGGCGGCGCGCGAACATGTTGACGAGGCGGGCGATTTTGCTTAGGCCGAGGACGCGCTTGTTGGGCAGATAGGCGACGTGAGCCTTGCCGAAGAACGGCAGCAAGTGGTGTTCACACAAGCTGAAGAATTCAATATCTTTCACCACGACCATCTCATCGTATGCCACGGCAAAGGTGGCGCCGTTCATCACCGAATCAAGATTCTGGTGGTAGCCGCTGGTCAGAAACTTCAGCGCCTTCTCAAAACGCTCCGGAGTCTTACGCAGACCCTCGCGGTTTGGATCTTCGCCGACAAGCGCAATCATTTTGCGCACCAGATCCGCGACGCTCTCCTGCGGCAGTTCCACCTTGTTTTCGTGCAGCATGATTTCCGTTGGCTTTGTCATTTTTCCCATCCCCGTGTCAGACCGCCTTGCGATCCGCAGAATCTTCCCCGGCATACTCGAACGCATTGTTGTTCGTCTCTTCGATGCGCACGCGTTCCAGTTTGGCCAGCGGGAAGTGCTTCAGGCGCTTGAAGATTTCCATGCAAACGTTCTCCGTCGTAGGCACTTGTTCGCGAAAAACGGGGACTTCTTCGTTGAGCGAGCGATGATCAAACGCTTCGATCACCTCTCGTTCGACGAAACCATCCAGGTCCGCCAGATTCACGATCATGCCCGTAGCCGGATTCACCGTCCCTGACACGCTGATTTCCACTACATAATTATGCCCGTGTCCATGCGGGTTATTGCACTTGCCATAGACACGAGAGTTTTCTTCGGCGCTCAGCTTTTCACTGTGCAGCCGGTGCGACGCCGCAAATTTGTAGCGGCGCCCCAATTCGATGTGCAGCCCGTCGCTCACGCGGGTTTCGCTCCGTTGCGATAGACATCCGCGAATAAATCCGGCGTTTCGTAAAGCCTCACTTTTTGCAGACGGCCTTGCGTAATCTTCGGCTCCAGCAGATTCCAGATGACGCGCGAAATATTTTCGCACGTAGGAATCTGATCCTTCAGCTCGGGTACTTCATAATTCAGGTGGCGATGATCCATGCGCTGGGTAATTTCGCGCTCCAAAATTTCTTTCAGCTCTTTCAGATCGAGGACCATGCCCGTCGTGGGGTCAGGCTCGCCCGCCACGGTGACTTCGAGCGTGTAGTTATGGCCGTGGCCGTGCGGATTGTTGCACTTGCCGAAGACACGCTTGTTCTCTTCCTGGCTCATGGCCGGATTATGGTAAAGATGCGAAGCCGAAAACTCGATTTTGCGCGTCAAATAGACCATTGTTTTGCTATCTCTTCGATGCATCATTGGATGCATGGGGGGTCCCTACAGGATACTCTCTCCCCTTCCACGCCAGAGAGCCTTTTTGGTGGGCGCGCCAGGAGGCCCAGAGGACTGCGGCATACAGTAATTTGCCGGGTAGACCGTACCAGACGAGCTTGCCGGAATATTGGTTCTGGCGCAGTTCCAAACTGTACAGCCAATGCCATACGGCCAGGGCGATGGCGGCCGCGAAGAGCGCCGAACGTCGCAATCAGTCGAGAGTTTCCAGATGGCAGCGATCACAAATCCAGGTAGCAAGAATCGGAACGAGACTGCGATGGCGATTTCTGCGGCGATTGAACCGGGATCTGCGCCCATCAGGCGGTAGAGATTCTTTTTCCAGCCTTCCCACATGCTGGCAAAACTGCGGTACATGCGAACGCGAACCATTCCCTTCCCGCTGCCAAACCAGATGCGATACCCGGCTTGCTTTACGCGTTGCGCCAGGGCGACGTCTTCGAGGACTTCGGAGGCGATGGCGGCGTGGCCGCCCGTGGCGTCGTAGGCTTCGCGCGAGATTAGTAAAAACTGGCCATTGGCGGCGGCTGCATTGTTGCCGGGATCGTTCACTTCGTCGAAATCAAATTTTTTTGAGAGGCGGCAATAGACGACGGGGATCAGGGATTTTTCGTACCAGGTTTCAGTGATCTGTTCGGGGGAGAAGGAAATGAGTTGGGGGCGAGCGGAAGACTTAAGAGCACAGTCAGGAGTGACTGTGCCACTGTTTTCGGTGCCGAGTTTGGTGAAGGGCTTTGCCAGGGAAGGCACACAGCCAGGAATGGCTGTGCCACCGGCGATTTCTAATGCTCTGGCGGCGGAGTGTCTTTCGTGGATCACGTCGGCGTCAGTGAATAGGAGCCAATCGCCTTTGGCGGCGCGGGCTCCTTGCCAGACAGCGTGGTTTTTGCCGACCCAACCTGAGGGCAAGGGCGCGGATTCGAGTAGGCGCAGTTGGGGATGCTTGCGCATTAACTCCTGGACAATTTCGGCCGTGCGATCAATGGACTGGTCGTTGACAACGATAATTTCAGCGATTTCGGGTTGCTGGGCGAGGGACTCCACGCACTGGGCGATGGTGGCTTCTTCATTGCGTGCGGGAACGATAGCGGAGACAGTAGGCTGAGCGTTGGCAGTGATATTGGTCACGTTTGAGTGTGAGGCGGGGCTTTTCGCGGTCGCGGCTCTACGCTATTATAGCGGTATTATGAAAACACTTTTCCGCAAAGTTATGGCGTGGGGGAGCATGGGCTTTGCCGCCGCCATCCTGGCGTTTTTCAGCTTGCCGCATTACCGGCAAGGGGAATCGTCAATCGCCGGGAAGACCGCCGAAGATTTTGCGATGGAGCTGAATGGCAAGCCGGCGCATCTTTCGGATTTGCGCGGAAAAGTGGTCATCCTGAACTTCTGGGCCAGTTGGTGCGGGCCTTGCGTGGAAGAGACTCCCGCGTTGATCACGTTGCAGCAGCGAATCGCTCCCCGAAATGGAGTGATTCTGGGCGTGAGCATCGATGAAGATGCGGCGGCCTATGCGAAATTTGTGAAGGATCAGGGAATTAATTTCCCGACGTGGAACGATCCATCGGCTAAGATTGCCAAAGATTATGGCAGTTCGATGTGGCCGGAAACGTATGTGATCGACCGCAAAGGCAAGATTGCCCGGAAGATCATTGGGCCGCAGGACTGGAATTCGCCGGAGATGCTGGCGTATTTCGATAATTTGCTGGCGAAGAATTAGGCGGTATTCCCAAGTGATGAGCAATGGGTCTATGCAATGCGCGTAGACTTCAGGCGCAACGTAGCGACCTGCAATCGAGTACACACAAACCATTGCACAGAATGCAGAAATAGGAATATGAGAAATGAGTTTGCAGCAAATGCAAAATACATGAAGAAATTCTTCAATACAAGAATCCCTACTGGAACATTGGCTCCAGCTGTTCTGAGCGCGTAGCGCAAACCAAAGAAAAAGACGAATCCAAACAGATAAAAGACTGCACCGATGAGCTGTCGCGCGTTTACGGACCGCCTGTGAAGTGCCGCCATCGAGCGCTGAATCGTGGAATCGTCTGAAGATTGGGAGTGATTCAGGATGGAGCGAAGCCGCATCAGGATCAGCAATGCCGAAAACAATGAATAAATGGCCACTAGAGTCAGAATCAGAAAAAACAGCTTATGCATGAATGGAAGATATACCCAAATTGACCAGAGTGCGTATGGAGGGTCGCCCATGATCTATTTGACACCGACGGACAGCTATTTGTTTCCTGTGTTCAATAAAAAAAGCGAATCCGTTGCTGACTCAAGAGGATTGCCGTGAAATTAGATATGTCCAACAATTCTCGGCAATTACCTCTGGTCGAAGCGCCGTTAGGTGAATTCAAGGCCTGCGCAGCGCAGGGTGAGGGCATCTGCTACAATTTTGGTTTACGCAGGATGACTGGCGCTGAACTGTATGATTACCCTATTTGGAAAACCGGAACCGACACTCCTTGAACGGCTGAAAGAGTCCGTTGTAAAGACCAAGGACGCTCTTGCCGATACCCTCGATACCATCACGCAGGGCGGGCGGCAGATCGACCCCACGGTGCTGAAGGAAGTGGAAACGGCGCTGCTCTCCGCGGACCTGGGCGTGAAAACGACCAACGAAATCCTGGATTCGGTACGCGAGAAGATGGCGCGCAACGCGCTTTCCGATGGCGCGCAACTGAAGCGCGAGATCAAGGCGCACGTCTTCCGGACGCTGAATGTGTTTGGCAATACTCCCAAGCTGGCGGGCCCGGCGAACGGCAACGACCCACGGGTAATTTTTGTGGTGGGCGTGAATGGCGCGGGGAAAACCACCAGCATCGGGAAACTGGCGAACCGGTTGCGACAAGATAGCCGGAGCGTGGTGCTGTGCGCGGCGGATACGTTTCGCGCGGCGGCGATCGAGCAACTGGAAATCTGGGCGCAACGCAACGGCATTGAAGTGATCAAGCAGAAATCCGGCGCCGATCCCGCGGCCGTGGTGTTCGACGCGATGGCGGCGGCAAAGGCGCGCGGAGCCGACGCCGTGATTGTGGATACGGCGGGGCGTCTGCACACGAAATCGAATTTGATGGCGGAACTGGAAAAGATGAAGCGCACCGCCGCGAAGGTGATTCCAGGCGCGCCGCACGATGTGCTGCTGGTGCTGGATGCCACGACCGGGCAGAACGGGTTGAACCAGGCGCGGCAGTTTACGTCGAGCGTGGGCGTGACGGGAATTATCTTGACGAAGCTCGATGGCACGGCCAAAGGCGGGATTGTGGTGGCGATTTCGCGCGAATTGGGATTGCCGATTCGCTTTGTGGGGACGGGCGAGCAGATTAACGATCTGGTGCCGTTTGACGCGCAAACATATGCGGATTCGTTGTTTGATTGAGAGAGTTCTAAGTTATAAATAAGAAGTTTTAAGTAAGGCGTTGGTGATTGCGTTTCAGCCTTCCTTTGGCGGCCTATGCCCGATTCAAATTCATCGCACGATTTGCACTTCATGCAGCATGCGCTGGACCTTGCGCGCAAAGGTGTGGGCCTGGCTTCGCCGAATCCTACGGTGGGCTGCGTGATTGTGAAGGATGGCACAATCCTGGGCGAAGGTTTCCACCAATATGAATGGCGCGACCACGCGGAAATTGTCGCGCTGAAGCAGGCGGGCTCGCGGGCGCATGGCGCGACGCTGTACGTCACGCTGGAACCGTGCAATCACACCGGTCGGACCGGGCCATGCAGCGAAGCGATTGTAACGGCAGGGGTCGCGCGCGTGGTGGCGGCGATGGAAGATCCGAACCCGAAGACGCGCGGGGGCGGGTTTGCCACGTTGCGTGCAGCGGGGATCGAGGTTGGCTGCGGGCTATTGGAAAGCGAAGCGAAGGAGTTGAATGAGGCATTTGCGTGCTGGATCACGACACACAAGCCGTATGTAACCCTGAAATCGGCGTTGACGCTGGATGGGCAGTTAGCGCTGCCGCAATCGAGCAAGGGCAAAAAGCGCGTGTGGATTACCAGCGAAGAGTCTCGCGCGGAAGTGCAGAAGATGCGGCACGCGTCGGATGCGCTGCTGACAGGAATAGGAACGATCCTGGCGGATGATCCGCTGCTGACGGATCGCAGTGGATTGCAGCGGCGACGGAAATTGCTGTGCGTGATTGTGGATACGAAGCTGCGCCTACCCGAGAAGTCGCGGATCGTGGAAACAGCGGACGATGATCTGCTGGTGTTTACGGCGGCGCCGCTGAAATCGACGAAGGCGCGAGCGCTGCAGAACGCGGGTGTGGAACTAGCGAACGTCAAAGCGCGCAAGGGGAAGATCGATTTAGAAGCAGTGATGAAAGAGTTGGGGCAGCGAGAGATTCTGAGTGTGCTGCTGGAGGCAGGGCCGCGGATGAATGCGGCGGCGCTGTCGGCGGGAGTTGTGCAGAAGCTGGTTTTGTTTTATGCGCCGAAATTGGCGGGAGATGGGCGCGTACCGTTTCTAACGGGAGAGCTTGCGGATAAGCCTGCGTTGCATTTACGTGGGGTGCGACAGGTTGGGGCGGATGTAGCGATGGAGTTTTTGATACAGAAAGACCGGAAGAAGAATTAACGCAGAGAGCGTAGAAACATAGAGCAAGAAGGAACGAAGACATTTTGCGGCGTTGGATTGTCGGAACCCACCCTTTGGAAACCAAGGGTGGGGCACCCTCAAGTTCAGTTGATAGAGGCTAAACAAGAAGGCGCACAGCCAGGAATGGCTGTGCCATGCAGGCCGTCGATGCAAAATCGAAAGACGGAAACCTCGCCCGACGGGTATAATCTTTCGGATAGTTCCCTCGTATTCAAATCTGACCGGGCCTTTGGCCTGAAAGCTACAACCTGATGTCTGACACTATTCAGAAATACAAAGATTTTGTGATGACCGGGTTCGTGAAGAACGTGGCGCCGATCGTGATCGACCACGCCAGCGGCGCTACCGTGACCGACGTGAACGGGCGCGAATACCTGGACTGCTTCGCCGGGATTTCCGTGGTGAACGCGGGACACTGCAATCCTGCGGTGGCGGAAGCAGCGAAGAAGCAGATCGACAAGCTGATTCACTGCTCGTCGTACCTGTATCACGTGCCGCCCGTGGCGGACCTGGCCGAAAAGATGGCGGAGATTACCCCCAAGGGCCTGACGAAAACATTTTTTGGAAATGGCGGGGCGGAAGCGATTGAGGGCGCGTTGAAACTGGCGCGGCTCTACAGCGGGAAGCATGAATTCATTTCGCTGCAATCGAGCTTTCACGGGCGGAGTTTTGGCGCGCTGAGCATCACGGGAAATTACGCGCGCAAAAAGAAGGGCGGACCCTATGGAACCGGCGTGTCGTTCGCGCCTGCGCCGTATGCGTACCGCTCGTTGTGGCCAAACGATCCGGACGAATGCGCGCGGCAATGTGCACGAGCAATTGACGACGTGGTGAAGTACGCGACGTCGAACGACGTTGCAGCGTTCATCGCGGAACCGGTGATGGGCGAGGGCGGAATCATCGTGCCGCCGGCGAATTATTTCAAGGAAGTGAAGAAGGTGCTGGACCACTACGGCATCCTGTTCATCGCGGATGAAGTGCAGTGCGGATTCGCGCGCACCGGCAAGATGTTTGCGATCGAATATTACGGCGTAACCCCGGACATTATCGTGACGGCAAAGGGCATCGCGGATGGGTTCCCGCTCAGCGCATACACAACGCGGTCGGAAATTGCGGCAGCGTACACGCCGGGCGATCATCTGTCCACGTTCGGAGGGAACCCGGTTTCGTGCGCGGCGGCATTGGCGAATATCGAGTTCATGCAGAAGACGGACCTTCCGGGGCATACGACGGCGGTTGGCAATTACGCGATGGCCAAGCTGCGCGAAGTGGCCAAGACGAATCCGATCATCGGCGAGGTCCGCGGGCTGGGCTTGATGATTGGCGTGGAACTGGTCAAGGATTCGCAGAAGTCGCCGGCGTCCGCGGAGGCCGAGGCGGTGCGCGATTATTGCCTGAAGAACGGAATGCTGATTGGAGTGGGAGGAGCCGGCAACGTGATTCGCTTCCAACCGCCGCTAGTGATCACCAAGGAACAGATCGATCAGGCCATCGGCATCTTCAGCAAGGCACTGCAGGAAGTGGCGCAGCCGGCGCATGCAACGGCCTGATTAGCTGAACATTTCAACTTAAGTGCGAACGGCCCGTCGAATTGGCGGGCCGTTTTTTCTTGCACATCGCAGCGGAAAAATTGCCTACTCATTCCCCGGGAACTTTGGGACCATTCTCTCCATGCCCGAAGAGACCCCAGCCATTTCCCGTCCCGAACTACAGGTGGAAACCGGGCCGCGTTCGTGGCGGCTTGGATTCTGGAGCCTGATTGCCACGCAGTTCCAAGGCGCATTCAACGATAACGCGCTGAAATTCCTGGTGATCTTCCTGATTATTGGCAACAAGCTCTCTCCCGATGAAGAAGAACTGAAAGTTCTGTTGATCGGTTCGCTGTTCGCGCTGCCGTTCATTCTGTTTTCCATGGTGGGCGGATATTTCGCAGACAAATTCAGCAAGCGCTCGGTGACGATCTGGACAAAGGTGTTTGAGATCGGGGCAATGATTTTTGCCATTGCGGGGTTTGCGTTTCACAATCTGACCATGGCGATGGTTTCGGTGTTCTTAGCCAGCACACAGGGAGCGCTGTTCGGTCCGTCGAAATATGGGTTGCTGCCAGAGTTACTACCGGAAAAGAGATTGTCGTGGGGAAACGGTGTAATCGAACTGGGAACGTTTCTGGCGGCGATCACGGGCACGGTGCTCGGCGGATATCTCTCGGTTTTATTTGCGGGGAGGCAGTACCTGTCGGGAATCGTGTTTCTTGCGTGCTCGGTGATGGGACTGGCGACAAGTTTTGGAATCACCAAAGTCCCGGCGGCTGATCCGGCGAAAGTGTTTCGCGCTAATTTTCTGGTCGACTTGTGGGCACAGTGCCAGCTGATCTTGAAGGATCGCGTGTTGTACCTGGCGGTGGCGGGCAACACCTACTTCTTTTTTCTGGCTGGACTGCTGCAATTTGCCATCGTGTTTTACGGCCGGGATGTTTTGCACGTGCCTCCTACCCAGAGCGGGTTTCTGCAGGCGTCGATTGCCATCGGAATTGGGGTCGGCAGCCTTGCCGCTGGGTATCTCTCCGGCGGGAAGATCGAGTACGGATTGATTCCGCTTGGAGCCCTGGGCATCACCACTTTCGGTTTTCTGCTCGCCGCTCCGGGGCACACCTTCGTGAGTGTCCTGCTGCTGTTGGCCACACTTGGTTTCTTTGGCGGATTTTTTATCGTACCAATCAGCGCACTGCTTCAGCACCGCCCGGAAGAACAGCATCGAGGGGGAGTGCTTGCTGCGGCGAACCTGCTTTCGTTTGTTGGGATTCTCGGGGCTTCCGGAGTTTTCTACATCTTCAAACATTTTCTGCATCTTGGCGCGGCGGCGATATTTCTGTGGTCGTCAATTTTGACGCTGGGAGCGCTGGCGTATGTGCTCTGGCTGTTGCCAGATTCGCTGGTGCGGCTGCTTCTGTGGATCGCGGCGCACACGATTTATAGACTGGATTTGAAGGGCCAAGAAAATATACCGGCGCGCGGTGGAGCGTTGCTGACACCGAATCACTCTTCGTGGGTGGACGCAGTGCTGCTGATCGCGGCGACGGACCGCCCCATACGCTTCCTGATGTTCAAGGGTGTGTACGACATTCCGGTGATCCAGCCGTTTGCGAAAATGCTGAAGATCATTCCGATTGCGTCGGACCAGGGAGCGCGCGAAATGATTCATTCGCTGCGCGAGGCATCGGAAGCACTGCGCAACGGCGAAGTTGTCTGTATCTTTCCGGAAGGCGAGATCACGCGCATCGGGCAGATGCTGCCCTTCCGGCGCGGTTTTGAGCGCATCGTAAAAGGCATCGACGTTCCCATCATTCCGGTGAACATTGATGGAATCTGGGGTTCGATTTTCAGCTTCTCGGGCGGGCGGTTTCTATGGAAGTGGCCACGGACGATTCCCTACCCGGTACGGCTGACGTTCGGAATGCCGCTGCCATCGACAGCGACTGCGACCGATGTGCGGCAAGCGGTGCAACAGCTGAGTGTGGACGCATTCGAGAGACGCCGCCGGACGATGCAGCCATTGACGCGCGCGTTTCTGAAGGCAGCGAGGCAGCGCCCGAGACAGTTTGCGATGGCGGATGGGAAGACGCCAAAGCTCTCGTTCATGGATGCTTTGATCAAGACAGTGTTTTTGGCGCGACGGCTACGCCCCTTGTGGGCTGATCAGAAAATGGTGGGTGTGCTGCTGCCGCCGTCGATACCGGGCGCACTGGTGAATTGGGCGGCGCTGCTGCTAGGCAAAGTGCCGATCAATTTGAATTACACAACGTCGAACGAAGCACTGGCATCTTGTGCGCGACAGTGCGAGTTGAAAACAGTGGTGACCTCTAGAGCGTTTCTGGAAAAAGTGCCACTGGCGCCGCCTGGGCAAATCATCCATGCAGAAGACCTGGCGGAGAAGCCACGCCTGGGCGAAAAATTTGCGGCGCTGCTTTCGGCAAAGCTGTTTCCTGCGCGGATGCTGGAATGGTTCCTGGGCGTGTCGAGACCTGCCTCGTTGGACGACACGGCAACGGTGATTTTTTCGAGTGGCTCGACGGGGGAGCCGAAGGGCGTGGTGCTCTCGCACTTCAACCTGGCGTGTAATGTGGAGCAGATTGAACAAGTGTTCCATTTGCACGATGGCGACCGGATTCTGGGGATACTCCCCTTCTTTCACTCGTTTGGATTCACGGGCACGTTGTGCCTGCCGGCGCTTACGGGGATTGGCGTAGTCTTTCATGTCAGTCCGCTCGATGCGCAAGCGATTGGGGTGCTGGTAAGTAAATACAAAGTGTCGATGCTGCTGTCGACGCCCACTTTCTTGAATTCGTACGCGCGGCGTTGCCCGCCGGAGGCGTTTGGCAGTTTGCGCATCGTGATGGCAGGCGCGGAGAAATTGCCGGAGCGGATCGCCCAAGCATTTGAAGATCATTTCGGGATTCGGCCGCTGGAAGGATATGGATGCACGGAGTGTTCTCCAGTGGTGGCGGTGAATACCTATGATTTTCGCGCGGCATATTTCCGGCAAGTGGGAGCGAAGCGCGGAACGATTGGGCATCCACTGCCCGGGGTGGGCGTGCGCGTAGTGGATGTGGATACGGGCGAAGTGCTGGGTGTAGACAAGCCTGGATTACTTTTTGTGCGCGGCCCCAATGTGATGGTTGGATATCTCAATCGCCCGGAGAAAACGGCAGAGGTTCTCCGGGACGGCTGGTACAACACAGGCGACGTCGCGACGGTAGATGAAGATGGATTTCTGCGAATCACGGACCGGTTGAGCCGATTCAGCAAAATCGGTGGCGAGATGGTTCCGCACATCAGAGTAGAAGAAAAACTTCATGAATTGCTGGAAGCGGATGGTCAACTGCTGGCGGTAACGGCGATCCCCGATGAGAAGAAGGGCGAGCGACTGGTGGTAGTGCATACGTTGAATGAAGAGGCGTTGAAGAATTGCCTGGAGAAGCTGGCGAAGAGCGATTTGCCGGCGTTATGGAAGCCAAGACCCGACCAGTTCGCCCATGTCGAGAAGTTGCCATATCTGGGGACGGGAAAATTGGATTTGCGAAAATTAAAAGACTTGGCGTTGGAACATGCGGGGCCGAGGTGAGTGAGAGAGTCTTGGGTCGGACGAAATTAATTGTCTGGTTCGATTTCGTGCAAAAGGCAGTTCATCGCGCAGCTCACTTCGCCATCAGGCATGAGGGAGCATTCGACGACGGACCAATCGGAGTCTTCGACCTGCAGGCGTGCCGCGGTAATCTTGGCGACCTTGTCTTTGTTGGGGCAAACGACATTTCGAAAACGGAAACTACACGTCTGTAAGATGCGATCGATCAATTCAGGATCCGACATTGCCTGCCTCCAAAACGAAGTTTGCAATTCCCAAGGCCGAAGAAAGTTATCGCGATCCCTTTGGCACGTCAACGCACGGTGCGTACACATCGCACTCAACAGCGGCCGGTCGGCCACACAGGACAATCTATTTCTGATCGAGTCTAGCCTGCGACAGGCAGTCCATCCCGCAGGCAACCGCTCCCGGAGGAAGCAGGGAACAATCGATCACCCGCCAGTCGCTCCAACCTTCCTCACTAAGGGGCCAATTGGCCACAACAATTTGAGCATCGCAATTACGTTGCGTGCAATGGACGGTCTGAGGATAAGTTGTTGCGCCTTCGGGATGTAGATCGGGAAGTTTCGGTTCGAACACAAACCACCTCCGTGGACCAGGAGCGTGGCCTGCCCACATATTACTCTTGCCGGTGCGGGCGTCAAGGACTTCCAACACAAAACGGGGTATCCTAACGCTTCGCTCCAACTGGCAGTACTTCCGTACAAGTACCCGCATTTCTGCGAGGAAATCATGTTTACCGGAATTATTGAGCACCTGGGCATCGTCGATTCTTTGCAGCTCCACGCCGATGGCGGGCGATTGACAATTCACGCGCCGACCGTTGCACCACACCTGGCAATCGCAAACAGTATCGCGGTGGATGGTTGCTGCCTGACCGTGGTGGAGGTGGAAAAGGGGCGATTTTCTGCAGATCTATCCGCGGAAACCATACGCAAGACTTCCATGGGCGAGTGGAAAGTAGGTACGCGCGTGAATTTGGAGCAGCCCATGACCGCGGGGAAAGAATTCGGCGGACATTTCGTGCTGGGACATGTGGATACGGTCGGAAGAGTCTCGCGCCTGGAGCCCGAAGGAGAGAATTGGTGGTACGGAGTAGAGGTGCCGGAATCGTTCGTGCGCAACATCGTGCCACAGGGATCGATTGCGATTGACGGGATTAGTTTGACGGTGGCGCGATGGCACGAGAGGATCGCGGAGATTGCGATTATCCCGTTTACGTATGAGCACACGAACGTGCGCGACAAGAAAATCGGGGATGCGGTGAATCTGGAAGGCGATGTGTTGGGAAAATATGTAGAGCGGTATCTGGATGCGCGGAGTGGTGAGAAAGTTTCACCTCGCCTGACGATCGAACAACTGACGGCCCAGGGATTCTAATTTGGAGTGCGGCAGCCCGGCTGCCGCCTTTGCGGTGGCACAGTCAAACAAGAAGTCAGTTCAGGCTGACGCGGCAAAAGCGGGAGCAGGGCTCCCGCACTCCATATGGCGTTAGGCAGCTCTCTTGGAGCGGGCGCCGCGCCAGTAGAGGATAAGGCCGAGGAAAATAGAGGCTACGGTTCCGACCACCAGCTTTACTTCGAATAACAGCTTATTGGAGTCTCCTGGCGGAATCAGGGAAACGAAAATACCGATCAAGACAACGATAAATCCCAGACCGGCGCAAATCCACACGCCGGGTAATCCACCTGGAATCAGGACGGCGTGTTCGTTGGTGCGGCGCTCTTTGCGAGCGGCCAGTTTGACGACTGCCGCAAACATGTACAGGAACGGAATGAAGTAAAGAATAATCGCAGCGTCGATGAGAATCTGATAGGCCTCCTGTACAGTTGCACTCTTGATTTGACTGAGAAGTAAAATGATTCCGGAGATGGCTGCCTGCACGAGAATCGAAATATATGGCGTCTTCCACTTGGGATGAATCTTGCCAAATGCGGCGGGCAGATAGCGGTCGATACCAACGACGAAGGGCACTCGGGCGATGCCGGCCACCGTGCTGCCGACCCCCCCGGCGTTGCCAACGGTAACCAGCAAAGCTGCGAGAACGCCAAGGAATCCGAGTTTCAGCGCGACGGCGCCGAGCGTGATGGCATGGAAGACCCCGCTCTTCGGATCGAGATCGGCCGCAGGCGCGAGTGTGAGAATGGCGAACGTGCCGACGATATACATGAAAGCGATCATCGCACCCGCGCCAAAGACGGCGCGCGGCAAGGTGCGGCGCGGATCGCGAACTTCTTCGCTCATGCAGGAAACAAGTTCGAGGCCCGTGAAGGCAAAGGCAATTTGCGACCAGAAATTTACGGTGTCCCAGTTCCAAGTGGGCATCATATTTGCCCAAGTGAATTGAGTCATCGAGCCATGTTTGAAATAGACGATGAGCGCGATCAGTGCCAGCATACTGAGCGGTAAGTACGTGCCGACGCCTCCTGCATTTTGCAGCCACTTGCCAATGTTCAAGCCGATGATGTTGAGCACAACGGCGACGACCAACAAAGCGAGCGAGACCAGCAGTAAGAAGGTACGGTCTTGCGATAGCGGCGAACCCTTCTCGCCAATGATGTAGGCGCTCATGGATGCGCTGGCCAGCAACAAACCGGGGAAATAAAAGACAGTGTAAATCCAGTAGGTCCAGCCGGCGACAAAACCGTGGAAGTCCCCAAAGGCCTCCTTGGCCCAGACGTAGAGGCCACCTTCTTCAGGGAAACGGGAAGAAAGTTCGTTGATGACGAACGCTCCCGGCACGAAAAAGAAAACCGCGGCGATGACCCAAAGACTGATCGATGAAGTGCCGTTGTGGCCCGCGGCAGCGATCCAGCGAGGGCCGAGGACCGTGGCGATGTTGAACAGCAAGACGTCCCAGAACCCCATGGTTTTGCGTAACTGCGATTTAGGGTCGGGAGTAGGGGCAGTCGAGAGGGTCACAGAGTTACGTCCAGTTCGGGGATGAGTTCGTCTTGCAAAAGAAAATTGCGCAAAAATGGATCTTTAGAATTTTCAAATTCCGCCCAAGAGGAAAATACATGTGCTTTGCCGTCCTGAAGAAAAACTACGGTGTCGGCCAAGCGACGGGCCAGGTGGGTGTCGTGTGTGACCACGATCGAAGTTTTGTGAAATGTTTCCTTGAGCCGCAGGATCAAATCGCCCATGTGACCGGCCATGATGGGATCGACCATCGTGGTAGGCTCGTCATAGAGTATGGCATCGGGATTTTGCGCCAACGTGCGCGCAATGGAAACCGCGCGCTTCATGCCTGTTGAGAGTTCACTGGGCAGGCGATCCAGAACTTCTTCCACTTCCAGCATCTTTGCGTATTTCTGAACGTAGGCGTCGATGTCTTCAGCGGTGAGACCAGCTTGGCGGTCCATGGGAAACGCGATGTTCTCCGCGACAGTGAGCGAATCAAACAGCGCTCCCGATTGAAAAACCATGGTGACTTTACGGCGCACAATTTCGAATTGCTTCTCCGTGAAGTCGGTCACATCTTCGCCGTCGATGAAGACCCGGCCTGAATCGGCTTTGAGGAATCCCATGATGTGTTTCAGGGAGACAGATTTGCCGACCCCGCTTCGGCCCATGATGACGCAGGTTTCGCCGCGCTGGACCTTGAAACTGACGTCGATGAGAACGGGCCGGTCGTCAAAACTCTTGCAGACGTCGCGGAATTCGAAAAAGATCGAGTGTGAATTTGAATCTGGAGTGGTCTGCGCGGTCGCCGCGGAATTTTGGTTGATGGTCATTCGGTCGCGCTGAATCTTCCCTCAGGGATACGATTCGTTCGCAGTAGATTCTAAACCTGAAAAAAGCGTATTCCGGTATCAAAGCGTTTCCGCGGAAGATCGTCAAGTACTTCTGTCGCCGTGGGCGCGTCGTCTGAGCATGGTGCACCAAAAGCGAGTGCATGCATCGAGAAGAAGAGCCGTAGGAATACGTGCGCGGCATAAGAGCCAGCCCTACAATTGGAGATTGCTCGAAGGGATACTCGGATTAATGGACCGCTTTGAAGAGTGCAACGAGAAAACAGGTGGTCGGTGAATGGCCATAACATACAGATAATAAACATATTACGTGAACACCCTTGGAAATGATCAAAATATGAGTGGAAGACACTCAAATCGCAAGAATACTGCTTGACTGTATCCAAAGGATTACATATATTAGCACTCGGTTGCGAGGAGTGCTAATTATCGCCCTCCCTCTCCACCACCAGTTTTCAGTACCAATCATCAGCTCACAATGGAGGTTTTTCGACGATGGCAGTCAATCTGACACCGCTACATGATCGCGTGATCGTGAAGCGAATTGAAGAGAAGGAATCTGTAAAGGGCGGCATCATCATCCCCGACTCCGCAAAAGAAAAGCCGCAGGAAGGCGAAGTAATCGCCGCCGGCGCAGGAAAGCGGGAAAAGGGAGAGCGCGTGCCACTGGACGTTGCAGCAGGCGATCGCGTGCTGTTCGGGAAGTATAGCGGCACGGAAATCAAGATCGAAGGCGAAGAATATTTGATTCTGCGCGAAGAGGAAATCCTTGCAAAGCTCGGCGGCGCAGCGAAGGCAGCAAAGAAGTAGTTAAGACTGGCATCAGAAACCAGATAACAGTGATCAGGAAACGAAATCCCATCCTGACAGAGCGGTCGAAGTAAATTCAGAGATTCAGCAGCAAATTCTTAGGAGGAATTCAGAAATGGCGAAACAGATTGTTACCGGAGAAGCATCGCGCCAGGCAATTCTACGTGGCGTGAACGCTCTTGCGGATGCAGTGAAAATCACGCTCGGCCCCAAGGGCCGCAATGCGGTGATCGAGAAGAAGTTCGGCGCCCCCATTATCACCAAGGACGGCGTAACGGTAGCGAAGGAAATCGAATTGCGCGATCCCCTGGAGAACATGGGCGCGCAGATGGTACGCGAAGTGGCGTCCAAGACCAGCGATGTTGCTGGTGACGGCACCACCACGGCGACCGTGCTGGCGCAGGCCATCTTCCGCGAAGGCGTGAAGACGGTGGCGGCAGGCGCGAGCCCGACGGCACTCAAGCGCGGCATCGACAAGGCCGTGGAAGTGGCGATCGAAGAGATCAAGAAACTGCACCGCGACGTAAAGGGCGACATGATCGCTCAGGTTGGCACGATTTCGGCCAACAACGATCGCCAGATCGGAACGATCATTGCCGAAGCTATGAAGAAGGTCGGCAAGGATGGCGTCATCACCGTCGAAGAATCCAAGACGATGGACACCACGCTGGAAGTGGTCGAAGGCATGCAGTTTGACCGCGGCTACCTCTCCCCCTACTTCATCACCGATCCAGAGCGCATGGAATGCATCATGGAGAACGTGCTGATCCTCAACCACGAGAAGAAGATCAGTTCCATGAAGGACCTGCTGCCCTTGCTGGAACAGATTGCCAAGCTGGGCAAGCCCCTGCTGATCATTGCGGAAGACGTCGAAGGCGAAGCCTTGGCGACTCTCGTGGTGAACAAGCTGCGCGGCACCTTGCAGTGCGCTGCCGTCAAGGCCCCAGGCTTTGGCGACCGCCGCAAGGCCATGCTGGAAGACATCGCCACACTGACCGGTGGTAAGGCACTGACGGAAGACCTCGGCATCAAGCTGGAGAACGTGAAGATCGAGGATCTCGGCAAGGCCAAGAAAATCACCATCGACAAGGACAATTGCACGATCGTCGAAGGCGCAGGAAAGGCCAGCGAAATCGAAGGCCGCGTGAAGCAGATCCGCCAGCAGGTGGAGAATACCACCAGCGACTACGACCGCGAGAAGTTGCAGGAGCGGTTGGCGAAACTGGTTGGCGGCGTAGCGGTGATCAAGGTTGGCGCAGCGACCGAAACCGAGCTGAAGGAAAAGAAGGCTCGCGTTGAGGACGCCATGCATGCAACCCGTGCAGCCGTGGAAGAAGGAATCGTTCCCGGCGGCGGCGCTGCTCTGCTGCGTGCCATCTCTGCTCTCGACAAGATCAAAATGGAAGGCGACGAACTGGTTGGAGTAGGCATCGTGAAGCGCGCGCTCGAAGAGCCCGCCCGTCAGATTGCCCTCAACGCCGGCTTTGAAGGCGCCGTAATCATCGGCAAAATCCGTGAATCCAAGGACGAGAACTTTGGTTTCAACGCGGATACCGGCGAATACGTTGACCTGGTAAAGGCCGGCGTAATTGACCCAGCCAAGGTAACCCGTTTGGCGCTGCAAAACGCGGCGTCGATTGCGGGCTTGATGCTGACCACCGAAGCATTGGTGGCGGAAATCAAGGAAGAGTCCAAGGCAGCGGCAGGTGCTGGCGGCGGCCCAGGTGGCCCCGGCGGCATGGGCGGCATGTACTAAGACTTGTCCCAAAGAAAAATCGAGTAAGCGAAAAGGGCGTCCGTTATGCGGACGCCCTTTTTGTTTTGTAGCATTCAGCCTGACGGATCAGTGGCAACTGATTGGGTTGAGGAACGTTAACGCCAGCGGACCGCCTCAGAAAGCAGTCCCGGTGATGTCAAAGCCAGGAGCACAATTAACAATGAATGTGCCACCACGGCAGGCAGATTGGTTTAGTGTTCGTGGTAGTCGAGCAGGATCACACCAACGATGATGAAGCAGATGGGCCAGACCCAGGCGAGATATTTGCGAGCTTGATTATCTTCCGGCAGACGGAGTTCGAGCCAGCGAGACCATCCAGCCATAATGCCGAAAAGGGCCAGTGGCGTATGACTCAGCTCCACAAGCATTTCTTCTTTGATGTTGCCCAAGGCGTGAGTGTGGGTGAGCAGGACGATGCCACCGATGGCGCAGACGCTGGGAAATACCAGTGCGGCGCCCATGGATTTAACTCGCTTCGTTTCGACGCGATATTGGAAGATGGCGAACACGATGATCAGGATTACAGCCGCCCGGTGTTGCAGTACGTCCACCACGCCAAAGCTTTCCCAGAACCCGTTGGGTCCTAGCGGCCAATTTTCCGGGTCGGCGCGCAAAAACAGAAATACCGCCAGGCCCAGGAATGCCAGCGGCCATGCTTTTGCCCATGGGAAATAGCGGCTGCGCGAGAGCAAGGCCAGAATGCCCATCAGGAAGACGATGACGCCAGCCCAATTGTGATTGTATTCAGACCAGGCGATATCACCGGGGGTATCTGGATGCCAAGTCGATTGCCCCGGCACGTAGGCCGGAGGAAGGCTTTGTCCCGTGGCTTCGGCTCGTTTGTAGATCTGCTTGGTCGGCTCCGAAAGTGACGTCAGGGGCGGACTGGTGAGCTGTGGCATGCGCGGCGCAAAACGTGTGGCGATTTCTTTTAGAGTGACGCGATCCTGGGTGAGATCGACCCCAGGAGGTTGGGACGTGAGGGAGGCCGCGGCCAGAATCACCGTCAAGCCAATGCCAATTTCCACTTCACCGAAACGCACGAGGCTCTTGATGCCAGTGCTTGCGCCTGGCGAACCCAGGCTCTTCACGATGTAATAGTTGGCGGCACCCAGCAGCAGGAGGCACAGAAGCAGGGACACCTTCGTGGAAACCATGATTCCGTAAGCCGTGCCATAAATCGCGGCGACGGAGCCCAGATAGGCCCAGCTCATGCCCACGCCTGCTGCGATCAATAGGCCGACGCTGATTTGAGCCATGAAGGAAAACCGGCGCGTCACCGTGGACTTGGCTTCACCGTCGGGCAGGCGCTTGATGGCCAGCAATAAAAAGGGCAGGCCGCCGATCCAACTGGCAGTGGTCAGATAGTGAACCACCGTCAAACTTACTAGCACGAGGCGATCTTCCATGCGGGAAGCGGAATGGCTGGTCATGACCGAGGCGGCGAGCATCATCACAGCGGGGAGCAGAACGAGTGGGTTCATGCTCTTGCGCAAATTCTCAGGCCACAGAAAAACGGCAACTCCGGCGACGATGCCCATCGCTCCGGCGTAGACAAAATTGGCACCAAGAACGTCCTGCAATGGAATCTCGACGGTGGCACGTAGAACCAGGGAATTGGTGATGACAAAAAGAAGTTGCGAAGCGGCTAAACCGAATGCGCTCCAACGGATTATTTTCCAGCCGGAATGGAGCAGAGCTTCACTGCGCTCGCCGGAAGTACGCGTGATGATTGAGAAAAAGAGTATGCCGCCGATTGCGAGGCTCTGAAAACACAACGTGAAGGCTCGAAGCAGGACAACCAGGAAACCGAAAATGCCTAAGAGTTCAACCATGGCGCCGCTACGATCCTGTCACGGTGAATGGAATTTCGCCGCGTGTGATGTGACCGTCGGGGGCGAGCACTTGCCAACGCACCGTGTAGGCGCCAGCCTTCAGTCCGGTGGCTTTCGTGGTCAGGGTGTCGGCGGTGGTTTGTTTGTCGATAACGAGGTCGGAAACGGAATTATCGGGATGGAGAAGCTGCAGTTTGGAGCGCGCGGCGTCGATGCGCACATTGAATTTCAGCTTGACGGGCACGTCGGGACCGGCAACCTTGCTGTTCGCCGCCGGAGAGGTTTCCTTCAGAATGGCGTGCGCGTATATGACGCCAGCAACGGCCAGAAGCGCGAGCAGGGCCGCGAGACATCCGAAGATTCGCATTCCCCGGTTAGATTCCCGCATTGTCGAGCCTCCAGAAAACGTAGTGACTGCCGGTAGATACAACTATAGCAGCCGGACGAGGTGTAGTGCATTGATGCGCAGGGCGAGATGCTATCTGGGAGACAGGAGAAATTTTTTCGCCGTGTGGAGCCGAGAGTGTTCGACGCTGCTCAGGTGGATCTGCAAGGCTACAAGTGGCAGGTGGGCCGCGTAAGGCACCCCTAACATCCGAGAGATGCGGTTATTCGTAGCGCAGAGCTTCTACCGGGTCCAATTTGGCGGCTTGCATCGCCGGGAGCCAGCCGCTGATCACGCCTACAACGATCAGAATCAATGTCGAAAGGACCATGGTGGTCATGGAAAGGGTCAAGTGGATGTCGACTTTTCCACTCTCGTCCTCATAGGCTGGGCCAAGAAACGGTAACGTGCCAATCATCGAGGTGAGGCCCCAGGCGAGGAACATCCCAGCTACGCCTGCAACGAGCGTGAGAACCAGCGCCTCGAGCAGAAATTGCCAGCGGATGTGCCACTTACGAGCGCCAAGAGCGCGGCGCAGCCCGATTTCACGGACCCGTTCGTCCACGGAAACGAGCATGATGTTCATGACACCCACGCCGCCAATGCCCAGTGTCATCGCGCCCACGACAAAAAGTAGCCCTTCGATTCCCAGTGTGATGCCATCGTAAATCGGCTTGAACTCCTGCCGGCCGAACATGGTGATGGCGCGTTTGTCGTTGGGGGAAAAGCGCTGACGGTTGGCGACGGCGGTGCGAAACTGCTGCATCGCCTGCGCTTCAAACTCGGGAGCTACCGGCTCCATGATCATGACGCTGGCATAGCGAGCATCCCAAATGTCTCCTGCGGCCGTGTAAGGAATAAAAGCGGACTCATCATCGCAGTTGAAATAACAACTGTCGGAGAACTTCATGTCCATCGTGCCGATGACGGTGAAACGTACGCCGTTGATTCGCACGGTTTCGCCAACGGCTGGTGTGCCGCTGAATAGTTTCTTCTTAAGCCGGGCGCCCAGGAAAACGACGCGACGGCGTTCGGCCACATCTTCCGCGGAAATCCACCGGCCCTCGGACGGCACCTCGTTGCGCATTTCGCCGTATTCGGGAAAAACGCCGCGGGTAGCGGAGCTGGAGAGACGTTCCTCGTGAGAGATTCCCTTCCAACGAACCGTCTCGAGGGTGATGCGCTTGATGAGCGGAGATTGTGCTTTGGCCCAATCGGCGTCTTCCTGCTGGAAGCGCACTTCTTTGCCAGCTCGTTCCCCTCCAGCCTGCTCGCTGGTGGTACCCGGCCAGCAGATCACCGCTGCTTTACCAAAAGTCTCGAAGGTGTACATCAGTACGGCGCGGAATCCTGCGCCGTAACTGAGCAAAAGTGTGACAGCGACAATCCCCCACGAGATGCCGGTCATGGTGAGTAAACTGCGCACGCGATTGCGGCCCAAGGCGGTCCAGGCTTCTTTGAAGACTTCCAGGAGCATCAGCCACCTGCCTCGAAGCGTAGGGCTTCAATGGGGTCCACGGACGCGGCTTCATTCGCCGGGTAGAGAGCAGAAAGCACCGCAATGATGCCGAGGAGACTGATGGTGAGCGCTGCGAGCTTCCAACTGGCATCAAGGCCATCAAAGAAGGGCATCTTGGGCAGTAAGTTGACCAAGCCACAGAGCCCGTAAGAAATGATCAAGCCCGTGCCGCCGCTGAGGAATACCACGATCACCGTTTCCAGGAAGAATTGGCGAAGGATGGACTTGCGCGTAGCGCCCAAAGCCTTGCGCACGCCGATTTCGCGAGTCCGCTCGCGCACGCTGACGAGCATGACGTTCATGACTCCTAATCCACCGAGAAAAATAGTCGCCACGCCTACCGCACCCATGAATATTTCCATGCCCACAAAGATCATGCGATTCGCCTGCGCATTCTTGACGGTGTCCCAGATGCTGGCGGCTTCTTCATCACGCGGATCAAAGTTGTGGAGGCGACCCAGAGTACGGCGAATTTGATGGACGCAGTCAGGATGCTGCTTGAGCGACCATGGCGCCGCGAGAATTCGATCCACGGAGTGTTCCACAGCGGGTGGCTTATTGGGGAAATCCCGTTTCATCGAATTGAAGGGAATGAATATTTTGCGAATGTCGACACCATCGTAGCTGGAGTTCTGATCCTTGGTCTTCATGATGCCGATCACGGAATAAGGAACGCCATTCAGTTCGATGGTCTGGCCAATGGCTTCACGTTCGGCAAAGAGCTGCTTTCTGGCATCGCTGCCGAGAAATGCGACGCGGCGCCCCTCTTCATTGTCCTGGTCATTGTAGAACCGGCCCTGGGCAACGGTGATGCTACGAATTTCCGTGAAGGGAGGGAGAGAACCGACGGTATCCAGGTCGCCGCTGTTGAAGGCGCTGTGAACTTTCAGGTTGTTGCCCAATTCGGGCATCACATACTTACAAGCAGGCGACTCTTTTGCCACCTGGATGTAATCATCTTCCATCCAGTGAATCGCACGGCCGGAACGGGTTCCACCGGCCTGCATGCTGGTGCGGCCGGAAAAAATAATCATGACGTCTTTGCCGAAATTTTCCTGTTGTTTCTGGATGCCGCGGCCAAGGCCTTCTCCAGTGGCGACCATCAACGTAATGGAAATGATTCCCCAGGCAATGCCGAACATGGTGAGCAAGGTGCGACGTTTATGCGCCCAAAGCGTTGCCAGCGTGTCGCGCAATAGATCCTTGAAGGTCATGCCAGCGCCCCGTCCACGGAAGAACCCTTACTGGAGAATGACTTGCTGTTTTTCGTTTAAGCCGGCAAGGATTTCGGTCTTCACGCCATTGGAGATCCCCAGTTTCACGTCCACTTTTTTCCGCCCATTGGGTGCTTTCGGATCCGGCAGTTCCACGGAAGCTTTGCGTTCTTTGTCGTAGATGAGCGCGGCTTCCTGAACCATCAGGACGTCTTTCTTTTCTTCCAACACAACTTCGGCGTTCGCGCTCATGTTGGCTTTCAGTTCGCCCGTTGGATTAGAGATGGAAACGCGGACTTCAAACGTGGTGACGTTGTCCTTTTCCTTGCCGAGCGGCGAGATCTTGGTGACCTTGCCGGTAAATTTTTTTTCCTTAAAAGACTCAACAACGATCCGGGCTGGCTGGTTCAGATACACTTTTCCGATGTCGGCCTCGTCGACCTTGCCCTGCACATAAACTTCGCTGATATCGCCCAGAGAGAGCAGCAAGGTAGCTTGTGAGCCCAAGACCAGAATGGAGCTGACCGCGTCGCCAACGTTCACGTCTTTAGACAAGACCAGGCCATCGATGGGGCTAACGATGGTGGAGTTGCGGAGATCTTCTTCGGCGTTATCGAGAGCGGCCTTTGCTTGGGCAACCTGCGCTTCCGCCTTGGCAATTTCGGCAGTGGCCACGATCAGGCTACGTTGTGCGCTTACTTGCTTGTTCAACGCCATCTGATAATTCTTTTCGGCGTCTTCCACCAAGCTCTTGGACATCACGCCATCTTTGTACATCTGCTGGGCGCGGCCCATGTTGAGCTTCAGGAAAGGTACATCCGGGCCTTCCGCGTCCACCTTGCTGCGCTCGAGCGAAGCAACGGCGGAATCGCGTGCAGCCTGGGCGGCCTGATAGTTCGCCTGTGCGGCGTGAAGGCTGGCTTCCAACTGAATTTTGTCGAGTTCGGCGAGAATCTGGCCCTGCTTCACGTGATCGCCATAATCGACATAGAGCTTTTTGACGATGCCGCTGGCCTTGGACTTCACTTCAATTTTGGAGAGGGGCTGGATCTTGCCGGTGGCCACCACAACCTTGGCCAAATCGCCGCGTTCAACGGTGGCTAGTTTGGACGGGTCAATCTCGTGATTGGGGCGTAATGCGGCGAAGACCCCATAGCCGCCTCCCACAAGAACCAGGAGGGCGATTGCGCCGATAATGAAGCGGCGACGACGCTTCTTCGCCGCTTTGCCGTTCCCATTGGTTAAACCGTTGCCATTGCTTGACATAACGACCCTCGCTACGGAGTTATCCGTGCTCTCATCATTAAGTACGCACGGTGACCAGAAAAGTTCCCTGCCTGCGGGTATAGACGTAAGAAGTGGTCGAATGGTCAGGCCTCCGCAAGACGCCGGACCGGAGCGAAGGAGAGTAACAAGGAGCGCAGGGTAAACAAGTTACATGCTACCGCCACAATGGCGATGGTAAGTGATGGATGGGCCGAGTGGGGGTGCCTCAAACACACCACAGGCGATGTGGGGCAGCTTAAGTGCAAGCTTACTGGCAGGCTTCGCAGACGCGGCCTACGGTGCCAATGCTGAGCAATTCGACCTGTGGAGCGATATAGCCCGGGCGAACCGGCTCTTCCTTTGTAAGGGCAGTGCTTAGATACTTTTTGTTGTCGTCGCAGAAGATGGTGACAACAGCGGCCTCTTCATCGAACGTCTCGAGTACCTGCAAAGCCGCCAGGAAATTGCAGCCGGATGAAATGCCGACGGCCAAGCCGAGACTCGCGGCAAGCTTTTGCGCCATCAGGATGGCATCACCATCCGAGACGGAAATGACCTTGTCGAGTTCCTTGAGTTGCAGAATTTCTGGAATAAATTCGTCGGAGATGCCCTGGATGCGGTGATTCCCCACTTTGCAGCCAGTGGTCAGCGTGGGAGATTCGGCGGGCTCAACCGGATGCACGCGAATCGAGGGATCGCGATGCCTAAGGAACTTTGCTACGCCCATGACTGTGCCGCCAGTGCCTACGCCACACACGAACGCGCGGGGGCGCTTGCCCACAGACATCATCTGCGACCAGATCTCCGGGCCGGTAGTCTCCGCGTGTGCCGCGTGTTGCCAGGATTGGAAAACTGGCGCGGCAGGAACACATTCTTGTTCTTGGCGGCAAACTCTTCGCACATCTGGATAGAACCGAGGAAACCACCATCGGCCTTGCTCACGGAAACGATTTCAGCGCCGTAACTCTTGATCAACTGGACGCGCTCCTGACTCATCCAATCCGGCATGAAGATTTTGACGGGATGCCCCAGCATGCGGCCGAGCGCAGCAAACGCAATGCCGGTGTTGCCGCTGGTGGCTTCGGCGATCGTGAAGCCAGGCTCGATCTTGCCTTCGGCATAAGCCTTCTGGAGGATGCCGAGAGCCATACGATCTTTGATACTGCCGGTAAGGCTGAGATACTCGGCCTTGGCATACAGGAAGCGGTCGCGGCCCCGGTAGCGGAATTGAATACTGAGCAGTGGAGTGTTGCCCACGAGGCGGCCAAGGGCTTTGAATTTGGATGTGGAAGCGTCTAGGAGTGTAGTCATAGCAATTCGGTTGTCGCACGTTTGTGGAAATTCGGCAAGGGCGCAAAACACAGTTCAGGCAGGAGGGGTGCGGGAGGCGCTTCGTGGCGGTGGAAGAATTGGGTACAATTCTGGGAGTTGTTGGAACGACTGGAATTTAGCAGGCTTTGGGGATAGACAGGCGGAAACGTGATACATCGATTTGTCTTTCATAACCAGGAATTGCAGCCGGTGGAAAAAACACGGTGGTCTCCCGGCCAGGCGGGCCTGATTTGCGGCTGGGGCCTGTTTACCACGTTGAAGATTGTGCAAGGTGAAGCGTTCGCGTACGAACGGCACTGGCGACGTGTGGAGAAGGATGCGGGAATCACGCGGCTGCCGCTGCCATATTCAGGCGCGAAGGTGCGCGTCAATTTGCAGGAAGTGATCCGTGCGAACAAGGTGGTGGATGGCTGCGCGCGAATTTACCTGGTGTGGAACGACGTGGGAATGTGGAAGAGCGACGAGAAGATGGCGGAAGTCGACCTGGTGATTACCACTGCGGATCTGCCGGCCTATCCGGATTTGGTGCGGCTGACAGTGCGAGAACACGGGAGGCACGCAGCCTCTCCGCTCTCCGGTGTGAAAACAATTTCCTGGCTGAACAGCGTGTGGGCGGCCAGCGAAGCGCACAAAGAGGGATTCGATGAAGTAGTGATGCTTAACGAACGCGGAGAAGTGAGCGAATGTACCGCGGCGAACCTGTTTATCGTGAAGAACGATAGAGTGCTGACTCCGCCGCTGAGTTCAGGATGCCTGGAGGGCGTAACGCGAGGCGTGCTGATGGAAATTGCCTCGGAAGCGGGAACGAGCGTGGGAGAGCAGACGCTGCGAGTCGAAGATCTGCTGAGCGCCGAAGAGGTTTTCGTTACGTCGACGAACCGCAACCTGATTGGTGTGAAGGAAATTGCGGGACAGACGATTGGGAATGGAAAAGGCGGAGAGCTCACCAAACGGCTGGACGCGGTGTTCGAGGGATATGTGAAGGAATATGTGAGCCGGCGGTTGGCGGCGAACCGGTAGAGTCCCGCAAAGCTTGGCGCGATTCGCGCTAAACGGTTGAGATCCTTCCGACGCAAACTGCGCGCTCTTCAGGATCACAACAATCCGTAAATCTGAAATTCGTGTTGCATTCCGTCAAAATCAACGATCTAAATTAATGGTTGGCGGTGGTGGGCGCAGCCGCAGCAGTGACTTTCGGGCCCGATCCCAAGGTGGCCCGTAGGAGGATGGGAGCCAGAACGGTGGTGACCATCACGAGCAGGACGACGGCGGAAAAGAGGCCTTCGTCGACTACCCCGATTCCCTTCCCGATTCCCGCGAAAATCAGACCGACTTCGCCTCTCGGCATCATTCCAAAACCTACTGCCAGTCGGTTCATCGTGCGAGGGCATCCCCATCCGGCGGCGACTTTGCCAATGATCGCAACGATTGTCAGGAGCAGTCCCGCAATCAGAACATCCTTGTTCGCCATCGTCTCCAACTTCACCTGTATGCCCATCCACACAAAAAATAGAGGAACGACAAGCGATTCGACGGGAGATAGCAGCTCGTGGAGCGATGCGCCCTCGACTTCACGATCGAAGAAACTGTTGAGGACCATGCCGGCGGCAAAAGCGCCTACGATGGTGGCAAGTTCGGAGAAGTTGGCGAGCCAGGCCAGAAGGAACGCAAAGCTGACACCGAAAAGCAGCTTCAGGTTTTTGACACCAAAGGTGGCCAGGCGGCGGACAAGCTTGGGCATGAGCCAGATGCCGATGCCGAGGGACGCGACGAGGAAGACGGTGGCTTTGGCTGTGGTGAGGGCGATGGAGGCGACGCTGATGGTTCCGGTGACCGCCAGGCCACTGACGACCGCAAGAATAATGAGACAGAGAACGTCATCGATGACGGCGGCACCAAGGATGACGCGAGCTTCTTCGGTGGTATCTCGGCCAAGGTCTCGGAGAACTCGCGCGGTAATGCCTACGCTGGTGGCGGTCAGGATGCCACCAATGAAGAGATCGGCGGCGAGTGTGCCGTTGGGATGCAGGATCTTCATGGTACCCATGCCAAGCAGCAGCGGGATTACGATGCCTAGGACAGCCACATAGCTGGCGTACTTACCAACACGGCGCATCTCCACAAGGCTGATTTCCAAGCCGACAAGAAAGAGCAGGATAAGAATGGCCATGCGGGAAACAATATCGATGAATGAGTAGACGTTGAGATAGCTCAGTCCGTTGTGGGAGGAGAGGATATTGGCGATCAGATCAGTGTGCGGGCCGGGAGGAAGAATCTTGTGGGTAGCCTCGGCGACACTCAGCGAACTGCCCAACGCCATGTCGGAAATGCGGGAGAGATTGTCGCCTTCCCGGAGTACGGTTAAGACCGGATTGCCAAAGTAGTAGCCCAGATTGCCTGCCAGAAGGCCCACTAGCAATTCACCCAAAACGGAGGGCTGCTTGATCCACTTCATGAGCAAACCGCCAAGAGCGGCTCCCAGAGTGATAAAGATAGAGGCGATCAGGATGGGGACGACAGGATCCGCATGTGACAGTCCGCCGGAAAAGACAAAACTCGTAATCCATTGAAATAGCATTCTGGGGTCCGTGGGCGGTAAACGCGTCGAGTCGTTTGGCAGTTATTCTTGAGGAGGCGGCGGAGGGATGCAAGGGAAAAAGCGCCTGCGGGACGAAGCACGCAGGCTTGTGGAGATAGCGCCTGAGCTCACCGAGAAATAGGCATGGAAGGGCGAACGCGTGCTACAATTCGCGGTTTAGCGGAGCATGCTGGCATGACGGAAACGTTGTCACAAGTCGAAGCGGTGCTTGAGGTTATTTCGCCCGATGGGGCGCGCAAGTACGTGCGCATCTCGCAAACTCCCTTCCTCATTGGACGCGGCTCAGAGACGGGGAACCATCTGCAACTGACGGACCGCCGCATCTCGCGCAACTGTGGCGCGATCGTGATGGAAGCCAACCGCTACTACATCGAGGACCGTGGGCAGCGCCGCGGCCTGTACGTGAATGGAGAGAAGGTCGAGAGCCGCGCGCTGAATGACGGCGACGTCATCACCTTTGGGCTGGAAGACTCCTACCAGATGATGTTCCGGTCAGCGACGGGAACTTCGGACGAGTCGATTCCCCAGTTGCTGACGCGGATCGATCACATGACCAGCGCGGAGTCCACGGGCGGCGGACTGCGCAAACTGAATTTGCTGCTGGAAGCCACTTCCCTGCTGCACTCGCAATTGCCACTGGATTCGGTGTTGGCCAAGATGATCGATCACGCGGTCGCCGTGACGGACGCGGATCGCGGATTGTTGCTGGAAGCGGAAGACGGCAAAACGGAGAACATGAAGGTGCGGCTGGCGCGGCGAACCGGTGGACAACGGTTGCCGCCCGAAAGTATCACGCCCAGTGGAACCGCGATTCAGTTGGCGATCAAGCAGCAATCGCCGGTGATTACGGAAGACCTGGCGCAGGCGGAAATGAACCTGCAAGCGGCGGCCAGTATCGTGTCGCAAGGATTGCGCGCGGTGGTGGTGATTCCGCTCTATGCAACTTCTCGCGCGAGCAGCGAAGGCTCCGCGGTGAATATGAAGCGCGGCGAATTCCTTGGCGTGCTGTATCTGGATTCGAAGCGACCCACGGCGTTCACCAAACTGGACCGGCAAATCCTGGACGCGCTGGCGGCCGACGCGGCAAGCATTCTGGATAACGCGCGGCTGGTGGAACGAGAACGCGAACGGCAACGGCTGGAGCAGGAAATCGGAATCGCGCGCGACATTCAACAGGCGCTGCTCCCCAAGAATTTTCGGGATTATCCGCATCTGGCGGTGTCGGGCATCAACTTCCCCTGTCTGTCCGTGGGAGGCGATTATTACGATGTGTTTCCGATCGACGACAAGCGCACTGCGTTCTTGCTCGCCGATGTCAGCGGCAAGGGTTTGGGCGCAGCGATTGTGACGACGATGTTGCAGGGCGCGCTCTCCGCGATGAGCCTCGGGACTGATCCTGCGGTGGTCTTCAATCATGTGAACCGGTTTTTGTGCGACCACTCTGAGGTCGGCCGGTATGCCACGATGTTTTTTGGCGTCCTGGAAGTGGATGGGAAACTGGAATTCATCAACGCCGGGCATCCTTCGCCAATTCTGTTGCGAGGTGATCAGGTGCAGGAAGCTTTTAGCGAAGGATCTTTCCCTGTGGGATTAGTTCCGGAAGCGGAGTTCACCACATTGAAGCTCCAACTGGAGCCGAACGACACGCTGGTGCTGTTCAGCGACGGCGTGACGGAAGCGATGGATCCGGAAGAAGAACTGTACGGCGTGCCGCGCCTGCGCGAAGTATTAAAGGGGCATCCGGAAAGCGCGCTGGAAGACATCCAGAAAGTGATACTGGAATCGGTTGAGAATTTTGCCCGAGGGGCGCGGCAAGCGGATGATCTGACGCTGCTAGTGGTGCGGTATCGTGGCGTTGGCGCGTTAAATGTAACGGATACGGACGTATCGGCGACGAAGGATGCCGCTGCTGCGAGTTAGAAATTAGCCAGAGATTGCAGACCAGAAGGCGCTCCGTGGGTTGGGGCGCCTTTTTGATTTTTGCACGGGGCAGGAGGCAGCGAATGAACATAGAGGAAGTGTTCAAGTTTCTCAATGGGGAAAGACTGGGAGTTTTGGCGACCGTCGGAGTCGATGGAAGTCCCGAGGCTGCTTTGATGGGCGTGGTGGCGACGCCGGAACTGGAATTGATTTTTGACACGGTGAACAGTTCGCGGAAATATCCAAATTTGAAAAGCAATTCGCGGGTGGCTTGGGTAATTGGGTGCACGTCGGAAATTACCGTGCAGTACGAGGGGATTGCAGAGGAGTTGGAGGGCGAGTCGCTGGCGAAGTACAAGAAAATCTATTTTGCGCAATCCACGGATGGGCCGGCGCGAGAAAGCTGGCCGGGAATTGTCTATTTTGTGGTGCGGCCGAAGTGGGTAAGGTATTGCGATTACAATCCGACGAATCGACGAATCGAGGAGCAGAAGTTTTAGCGGGGTTCGGCAAACGGTGAAAGACCGCACCTTGAAAAACGCACAGTGCGGAACCCGATGGCTCGATGATTGAACGGCGACAAATGATGCGTTGAGATTCTGAGAGCATCCTTATCGGATACCCTCAGAACGACAATTCTTTCCGGAGTTGCCGTTGGTTAAAGTTCGCGGAGAGCGGTGGCTACCGGCAGGCTTGCGGCACGGATGGCGGGAAGCAGACCACCGATTACGCCCATAATGAGGGCGAAAGCGATCCCTTGAATCAGGAGTGGCGGGGTGATTTTGAATGCGAACGCAAGATTGGAAAAGGTCTGGAAGTTCATTGTGCTGGTCGTATAGCCGTTGAGCGGCAGGACGACCAAACAGCCAATGAAGCCGCCGATGAGCGAAATAAGGAGTGCCTCCACCAGGAAAGAGAAAACGACGGAAGAGGCATTGAAGCCAAGTGCACGCATCGTGGCAATTTCGCGGCCTCGCTCGGACACTGCAGAGTACATGGTATTGAGTGCACCAAACACCGCACCGATGGCCATGATGGCCGCAACCAAACCGCCAAGAACGGTGATCAAGATCGTCATAGTGGTAGATTGCTTGGCGTAATAATCGATTTCGCGCGTGACATCCACGTCGAGACGAGGATCGGAGGTGAGCGAATCCTTGAAGGCTCGGAACGAATCCGGCGAATCCAGATGAACCGTGACAGACTGAAAAATATTTGCTGGACGTTTGAGAATGTCGTTCAAAACGTGACTGTCGCACCAGATTTCAGAATCAAACGAGGAACCACCAGCATCAAAAATACCGACAACATGCCACCGCCCGCCAGCCATTTCGATGGTGTTGCCGAGTGTGAGACCCTTGTAAGTCTTGGAAGCATTCTTCCCTGCGATCAGTTCGGTGACACCTGGCTGAAACATACGCCCCTCAGTAACTTTGGCGAACTTCCGAATATCGAGAACGTTGGGTGACACGCCGCGGATCTGCACGTTGGCGTCTGTGCCTGTGCTGATCAAAGGAATAGGCATGACTCCAACAACCTCCTGAGTGAGAAGCGGACCATTGGCGCCTCGCGCAATTCCAGGAGCGTCCTGAATGACTCGGATAGACTCAAGTGTAACGCCACCCATCATTTCGGAAGGCGAGCCAGCGCGAAGTACCAGGGCGTTGCCGGGCGATCCAGAGGCGACAAGGGTGGATTTGAAACCGTGCGCTAGGGAAAGCATGGCCACGAACACGCCAACCGTGCCGGCAATGCCAAGCACGGCGACGATCGTGGAAGTCCATCGGGCTTTGACGCTGCGAATGTTGTAGATAAGTGGAATAGCCACAGTTAGACCCTCCGCAACGCATTGATGACGCGCATGCGCATGGCACTAAATCCCGGAATCATGCCGCTGATAAGTCCAACGAGGACGGCAACGATCAATCCGTATAAGAGAATTGTGTGAGAGAGCAAAAGGGGAGGGAGCCTTCCGGCGAGTAGTTTTGCAAGTGCCGGCACGGCAAGCAAAGCCAAACCGAGACCGATGAGACCGCCAATCATGGCGATCATGAGCGATTCGGCAAGAACAAAAAAGAGAACGAGGCGGTCAGAAAACCCGATTGCTTTGAACACCGCCAATTCAGAAGTACGTTCGCGAACGGAAATAGCCATGGTGTTACCCGTAACGAGCAAGAGCGTGAAAAAGACCACCGTGCCGATGGTGACAATCAGAAACTGGATGTTCCCAAATTGTTTGACCCAGCCCGCGGCAAATGCTGATTCGCTTTGTGTCTTGGTTTCGTAGGGCGAGTTGGCAAATTCTGTGTCGATAGCTTTCGAAACTCGCACGGCGTCATCGGGGCTGTCTAGCCGTAGGACGTACCAACCAACCTGGCCCTTAATGGCTTGTGGGACCTTCTCCTGGAAATAATCCCACTGAAACCAGAATTGGGTCTCGTCGGCCTGCGGGGTCTTGCCATGGTAGATGCCGTCGATATTGAATTCCCAAGAGCCTCCCCCGTACAGAGTAGTCTTGATAGGAATACGGTCGCCAATCTTCCAATGAAAACGCTCGGCGGTGCGCGCTCCGACGATGGCGCCCTGACGATCCTTGAGGAAGGCGGCCCACTGATCGTCGGGGACCACGAGTTCCGGGAAAACCTGACGCTGATTCTCGGGATCAATCACGAACTGAGGAAAGAAATTCTTTTCGTCCTGATAAACGCCGCCAAACCAGTTGTTGTGCAGGACATTCTTGACTCCGGGAATGCGCCGGATCTTGTCGCGGTGGGCGAGGGGTATGAGATTCATGATGGAGGTGCGGTTGATGACCACCAGGCGATCGGCCGCGGCCACATCAGCGCCCCGGTTAAAAGCATCCCCTACCACGGCGAGGAACGCAAAAAGAAACAGCGCGACCGCGAAGGAACCGATGGTGAGCAGAAGGCGAACTTTCTTGCGCAGAAGATTGGCGAAAATGATGCGAGCGAATTTCATGCGTAGCTCCCGGCCGGGGAAGCCTGAGACATCTTCCCTTCAACGAGTACACCCTTGTCGAGATGCAGCGTGGTGTGGGCGCGAGCCGCAACGAGCGGATCGTGCGTAACCATCAGCACCGTTTTATTGTGGCGGCCAACCAGCTCTTCGATGAGCGCCATGATCTCGCCGGCGCTCTTGCGGTCAAGGTCACCCGTAGGCTCATCGCACAGTAGGAAGGTGGGGTCAGAAACGATTGCGCGGGCAATGGTGACGCGCTGCTCCTGCCCACCAGAAAGCTGACGAGGATAGTGATTCATGCGATCCGCAAGTCCGACAACCGAAAGCGCGGTCTCCACGTGGGCACGGCGCTCGGCTTTCGAGAGTTTGGTGAGGAGCAGCGGCAGTTCCACGTTCTGGAACGCGTTGAGCACTGGAATGAGGTTGTACATCTGGAAGATGAAGCCAACGTGGCGAGCACGCCATTGCGTGAGGGTACTGGACGACATGTGAGTCACTTCATCGCCTGCAACGGTGATGCTGCCGCGCGTGGGGACATCGAGACCGCCGAGCAGATTCAACAGGGTCGTCTTGCCCGAACCGCTGGGGCCCATGAAAGCGACGAATTCGCCGGACTCCACATCGAGGTTGAGCCCCTGCAAAACGTGGATCTCCTCGCCCGCGCGCTTGTAGGTTTTGTCTAGGTCGCGAACTTGAATCAGGCTTTTGGTGCTACCACTTCCGTCGACTTTGACCATTGTCCCACCCCTATTGTTTTATCTGGACTGCCTGACCGTCGCTGAGACCTTCTGGACCCTTAACTAGTACCGACGCACCGGGTTGAATACCGGCAAGGATTTCAACATCCGTGCCGCGCGCAATACCGAGCTTTACCGCGTGACGTTCAAGAATGTCACCCTTAACAACGAAAACGTACCTCGTGACGCCGTCCGTTCGAATGGCACTTTGCGGAAGAATGGCGACGATTTCCGTCTCATTCTTCTTGTCGTTCGCACTCACCTTCTTCTCTTCTTCAAGGAAGGTGACCTTGACACCCATGTCCGGAAGGATGCGCGGGTCGGTAGCCGGATCGCGCAGCTTGATGTGATCGCCCTCGGTGAATGAGATGCGAACCTTCACGGTGGCCTTCTGCCGATCCGCCGTGGGAATCACGGTACGAACCTTGCCCGGGAAAATCACATCGGGATACGCATCGAGCACCGCATTTACGCCTTGATCCTGTTTGACCTTCGCAATGTAGGATTCGCCGACATCCACTTCCACTTCGTTGGAGTGAAGGTCGACAATGGTGGCGATACCGGTGCGCGTGAATCCGCCGCCAGCGGAAACGGGCGATACCATTTCGCCAACCTGGGCGTCTTTGGAGACTGCAATCCCCGCGAAAGGCGCGGTGATGACGCAATTGTCTACCATTTGCTGCTGGACGCGAATGCGCGAATCTGCGGCGAGAACCTGTTGCTTGGCCAGAACGATTTTGGCACGAAGGCTGTCTGCTGTGGTGCGCGCGGCATCAAGGTTCTGCTGCGTTTGCACTCCGCCCTGGACGAGCTGTTCGGCACGGCGTTGTTCGATCACGGCATTGCGCAATTGGACTTCGTAATCCTCAATACCAGCTTGCGAAGCTTCACGATCGGCTTTGGCGGATTCCAGACCGCGAAGGGCGTCGGAATCGTCGAGCTTGGCGAGCAGCTGGCCCTCTTTCACGCGAGTGCCTTCATCGAAGTAGACGCCAATGACGCGGCCAGTAATTTTGGCTGCAATGGTCGCGCGGCGGCGCGGCGTAATGTAGCCGCTGGCGTTGAGTACGCCGGCCGGAGCGTTGGAGGGCTTCACGGCCGTGGTGACTTCCACTTCGGGTTTATGACTGCGGAAGGCGAACGAGGCAGCTCCCAATAAAGCTAGAAAAATGATGGGGATAGCAGCCCAGAGGATTCGCTTGGAGGAACCGGTATTCTTGCGCTTAGTGTCTGTGATGCGCAATGAGGACAAATCTGGCTTAACAGTTCTTGGTGGTGTCGCCATGATGGCGGCAACTCCTTCGTTGGAAAGGTCTCCGTCTAGGTATACGCGCCCGGAGCTTTAAAAGTATCGATGTTTGGGGGCGCAAAATCGTTACGGGAGATTTTAACCGAGGAAACGGTTTAATGGCAGAGGAATAATGTGCGGCAACGGTCAGAAACGCTCTCGTGGTAGAAAAACTGCCCCAAACCGAAGGTGAAGAAGAGATTGCCGAAGACGGCGTGTTCCAAGCATGCCAGCAAACAGATGGTGTCTCGCAGAAAGTGCGTTGGAAGGTGAGGCGAATCGTTCTCCAGCAAGAATTAAGGAAAGGGATTGAAAACCGGGGCTGTGAAGAAGAATCGGCCGGGAAGTTGCGGCTGCGCAAAGCAGGTAAGCGATCGGCATATTGCGAAAGAGGCGATGGTAGATGAGCAGCTGTAGCGATACAAAGAACGAGCCGCATGCCAGTCTCAACAGAAAGTCTCGCATGAAGTCTTGCTATACCAGGATTGAATCAGACGTCGTCCTTTTTCTCGACGACAATGGGAAGCGGGGTGGTCGGATTTCTTAGCGAGTTGCGAAGACTGTTAACGGCTGCTTGTGCGCGATGAACCTGCTGCTGGATAACCTGCGCGCCTTCTCGGTCCGCGAGAGAAAGCGAGGGGATATCCGCCAGCAATTCGGAATAGCCGAGAATTGCGGTGAGAGGGTTGCTGATTTCGTGAGTGGCGCCAGCGGCAAGCCGGCCCAACGCAGCAAATTTCTGCGATTGGGTGATGCGGTTCTGGACAGATTTCAGATTTTCAATGGAAGCCTGCGTGAGGTTGACGAGGTGGACCAGTTCGCGGGCAAGCAGATTCAGTTTCCAGAACACCAAAGCACCAAGGAAGAACATTGCCCCAAACACGATGCGAAGGCGGAAAGCTGCCACCGGAGCGGAGACGATATTCTCGTAAAAACCAAGCAAGGCAATCAGCGGCAGCGAGAGCACGGCAATCATGGCGACGCGCGCGGTGTAAATGCTCTGCTTCAACTCTCGGTCCAGGCGAGTTTCTTCGATGGGCTGCAAATACGGCCCATAACATCCGGCAATGACGAACCAGACGAGCGAGAGGAAGAACGGCGTATCGTAGAAACTGCCCGCGTAATAGGTGCCGCGGTCGATGGAAACATTAAGCAGCAGATTGCCACCAGCAATGAGAATAAGGGCGAACAGGAAGTGCGAATAAAAAACACGCCAGGTGCCTTGTTTTCGCAATAGCAGGGTGAGAAGAGCAGCGATCAGCACAAGGTGTTGCACAAAAGCCAGAGAGTAGTAGGCCGGATTGTACCTGGAATAATCTTTGATCACGATCTGCCAAGGTAAGGCGAAATAACCATAGAGGGCGAACCACCAGAGCGTGAGTAGAGCGAAATCCATGCGGCGAATGCGCAGATCGCGCCCGGCAGATACGGAATGCGGCCGCAATGCCAGGGCGAGAATCAGGAAGACATGGGCTAATAGAAACGTGCCATCGCCAATAATCGGACTGGGCGCGCCGAAGCGGCGCAAAGAATCGTAGTAGAACCAGTAAACCTGCGACATCAGCATGGTGAATAACCCGGCGGCCGTCAATTTCCAGAACAAGGGCAGAACACCACGTCCGAAACGAATGTTTTCGGCAAAGGAGAGAATCGCAAGGATCAACAAGGCACAAGGGATGGCGTCACCGAAGATGGTGAGAGCAAACGAAGGTTTGACCCACGCGGCCACGGCAAGGTGCGTCAGCAAGACAAGGAAGGCAAGAACCAGGTAGATCTTGCGGCGAGGGGCAAGACTCATCGGGCCCCCTCAACCACAACGGACGGCTGCGGAACTGGAAGCTCGGTTGATTTGGGAGCGACAGGAAGAAGCAAGATGAATACGGCGCCACCATTCAGGCTGTTGTGACAGGAGATTTCACCTCGATGCTTCTGAATGATTCCGTAGCACGTGCTCAGGCCGAGCCCAGTTCCCTTTCCGACGGCCTTCGTTGTGTAGAAAGGTTCGAAAACGTGCTCCGGTTCCTTGATTCCCGTGCCAGAATCAGAAAATTCAACCCGCACGCTGGAGTCAGTCGAAGTAATAGAAATCTCCAGAGTTCCGCCATTGCTTTCTTCAAGGGCGTCAACTGCATTGGTGATGATCTGCAGAAAAACATGTAACAGTTGACTGGAATCACCAAAAACCTGTGGGACATCTCCATCCTGGGTCACCGAGACTTTGATGTTTGCCAGTTTTGAAGTGCGACCAAGTTGCAGGGTGCTTTCCAAGAGCGGTTTGATTTCCACAGGTGCAAGCTGCAGTGGCGTCTCCTGGGCGAATCGAAGCATGTTTTCAACAAGGTCGTCAGTGCGGTGCGCGTATTGACCAATCTTCCCCGCCATGGACTGTATGCGTGATTCGGAATCGGGACGGGAGGTCAAAACCTGGGAACGCTCTCGAATAACAGCCATGGCGTTCTTGATTTGATTGGCAACTTGGGTAACCGACTGGCCGAGGGCCGCAAGTTTTTCGTTTTGGGTGAGCTGATCCTTGTAGCGCGTAATGCTGGCGTAGGTTTCCGAAAGGTGCTGGAGCAAATCGATCAGACTGGTGGTAAGCAGATGCTGCTTGAGGGAAAGGAGCAGCGTCGATAGGAAGATTGTGAGCAGCGTGATGGCCAGGCGAAAGACAAAGATTTGAGGCGCGCCAGAGCCGCGAGTCAAAAGCCAGAGCCCGATGGCAGGCGTGGACAGTGTCACGAGCATCGCAAGGTGCGACGAGATGAAACTGAAGCGCGATTGTGAATCCTGGACGGGAGCCATCGCCACTTGCTCTGACGTGGAAGGATTCAGGAACGCACGTCCGAGCCAGGCAAAAGCGACTAACAAGGCGAGCGAGACCGTGAGCGGCACGTCAAAAAGGCTTCCGCTGTAATAGCGGCCCATATCGATGGCGACATTGCTGATATCAGAAGCCAGACAATATCCGGCCGCGGCCAGAAAATACCAGCGATAGAGGGAACGCCAAGGTCTGCTCGAACGAAGCAGCGCGATGGCAGCGACCAGTGCAAAAATCTGATTGCCCGCGGCGTCGGCAACATTGAAATGAAAATTGTAAAGGTCCGTGGCGCCGGGCAAGAGCCGGTACCCGTAAACAAAAAAAGCGTAAAGATACAGGGCATACAGCATGAGGATGGAAACGTCCAGCAGACCAAAGGCGCGATAACGCGAATCGCTGGGCTTGTGCGGCTCCAGGGCGATGGCCGCCGTGAGCGGCACCAGTTTTACGAAGAGCAGAATATCCGCGAACGGGATATCGGGCACATCACGCCGCAACAATAATTCGTATGTCGACCAGAGCAACAGGCTGCAGAGCCACATGGCGGTGCCGAGCGACACCAGGAGCCAGAAGCCTCGAACGTTAGAATGGCTTTGCGCAGCGTTGCGAACGGAGAGGTAGCAGGCTGCCGCCACAAGTGCCATCTGCAGGCCGTCTCCAATCAACGCAAGCACAAATCCCTTATGCAGCAAGAACGCAGCCGAAAGCGATACCAGGGCGACAGCAGCGCAAAAGAGCATTGCGTTCCGCGAAGTTCGAATCGGAACGGGCTTGGAATCTGCAGCAATAGGAATAGGATTTAGGCCAACCAGCATGATTTGTCTGACCGTGAACCGATCCGGACAAAATCGTCCATGGCAGTGCCAGGGCTGCACAGTCACACGAAAACCGACAGCCTGGCATCGGCGTCTGCCCCTATTTTGAGCGGGAATATGCCCCTCGACCGCGAAAATCTTGGACAGGTGCGGCCAAGGTAATACCTGACATTTTTGCCGGGGGTTAGTAGTTAGGCTACTAAACAAATCAACAAAAGGACGTGTCGAGCGTCCTTGCAATCCTGGCTGTTTGTGGGGGAACCTTTTAAGGAAATATGGCGGCCTCGCTCTCCGCAGTACTCACTACCTAGCAAGGAATGGGGATTCCATGGGACACAAAACACCACAGCAGGAATATGCAGCGAAACTGACCACGCCGGCGAAAGCCGTCGAAGAGATTGCCGATGGCAGCACACTTTGCCTGGCACTGGCAGTGGGCATGCCCGGAGGGTTGGCACGCGCCGTTGCGGACCGCATCCTGGCGGGCAAACTGAAAAATCTGAATTTGTACTATCAGCATTCGATGAAATACAGCGAGGAAACCCTAATCCGGCCTGAGGTGCTCTCAAAGGTTGACGCACGCTGTTTCTTTATGGGCGATCCAGACCGAAAAATGGTGAAACAGGGAATTTCCGAAGGTAGAAAGTACCTCAGCTATGTGCCCATCAACTTTTCCAACATTCCCCGCGCCCTGACGGAGAGTATTCACGTGAACACCTTTGTTGTGACCGTCTCTCCGATGGATGCTTCGGGACATTTCAGCCTGGGTACCAACAATGACTATGCTTCCACAGCCGTGCGGCACGCGGATCGGGTAATCGTCGAGGTAAACCGGAATATGCCGAGAGTGTTCGGCGATTCTCTAGTCCATGTTTCGGAAGTCCACTCCGTTGTCGAAAATCACGTGCCGCTGGTTCAGATTCCATACAAAACCCCGGATGCGGATGCGATGACCATCGGGAAATATATCGCCGCGCAGATTCCGGACGGCGCAACACTGCAATTGGGCATCGGTAATTTGCCGAATGCCGTGGCGATGCAACTCTCTGACCGCAAGGACCTGGGGATACACTCGGAACTCTTCAGCCATGCGTTCGTGCAATTAGTGCGAAGCGGCGTGGCGAACGGGCGCAAAAAGACGATTCACCCGCGCAAACATGTGTTCACATTCGCGCTTGGAGATGACGAGGTCTATCAGTTCATCAACGACAATCCGTCCATGGAGAGTTATGCGTCGAGTTACGTCAACGACATTCACGTCATCTCGCAGCATGACAATCTGATCAGCGTCAACACCGCCATCGAGATCGATCTGTACGGTCAGGTTAACGGAGAGTTCATCAACGGCCACCAGTACAGCGGGTCGGGCGGACAGTTCGATTTCGTAAAAGGCGCGTCGTTTTCGAAGGGCGGAAAGTCGTTCATCGGACTGAAGTCTTCGGCGAAGAATGCGACTATTTCTTCGATCGTGCCGCGGGTACAGATGGCTACCGACACGCGCATGGACGTGGAGCATATCGTCACGGAATATGGCTGTGTGAACCTTCGCGGCAAGTCCACCAGAGAACGGGCGTTGGCGCTAATTAATATTGCGCACCCGAATTTCCGGGACGAGTTGTTGAAGCACGCCAAGTCGATCAATTTGATTTGATCGAAACCTTCACGCGGCGAATTGCCGCTCCTACAAAATAACGCACTCTACGCGGACATTCGGCTAAACTCATGCAGCATGTTCAGGCAGCAGGAGGAGAGCGGATGCGTTGGCAATTGAGTGTGGGTGCGTTGTTGATTTCGGGGCTTGCCACGATTGCGGTCAGGGCGCAAACGACCGCACCGGCGGCGTTGACGGTGATCAAAGCAGGCACGACTATTGATGGACAGAGTGAAACTCCAAAGAAGAACCAACTGATTTTTGTACGCGGCGAGCGCATCGAGAAAATCGCCGATGGCTCCGCGGCGATTCCCCCGGATGCAAAAGTCGTAGACCTTTCCTCGTTCACGGTCTTGCCCGGATTGATCGATGCACACACACATCTTTTTCTTTGGGGGGAAGATCCTGCCAAGGGCGGTTACGACGCGAATATTCTGAAGGCAGGCACTGCGTTGCGCGCCGCTCGCGCGACCTATGCGGCGAAGCGGGCGCTGGAGCAGGGCTTCACCACCATCCGTGACCTCGAGACGGAAGGCGCGGGTTATGGCGACATCGAAATAAAAGAAGCGATTGAGGAAGGCACGATCCCCGGTCCCCACATCTTTGGTGCAACACGCGGAATTTCCAGCACAGGCGGCTATAACCTGGAAGGCTACGCGCCGGAATTGACGATGCCCAAGGGCGTCCAGATTATCGATGGGCCGATTGAAGCGCGGAAAGCGGCGCGCGAACAACTGGAGCACGGAGCGGACTGGTTGAAGGTGTACATGACGCACCGCTCGTGGATGGATAAACAGGGCAAATTCTATTCGCAGCCCACCCTGACAGTGGAGGAGTTGAAAGCGATCGTTGATGAAGCGCACGGCTGGAACAAGAAAGTTGCGTGCCATGCGTATAGCGGTGTCGGTCTGCAGCGGGCGCTGGACGGTGGGTGCGATTCCATCGAGCACGGGCTGGAAATCAGCGACGCGCAGATCGAACAGATGGCTCGGCAAGGAACGTGGTATTGCCCGACCTTGTCGCCCTATTACGATGATTGGGCGCCGGAAAACACACCGGAAGGCCAACGCGACCGCGCAAGAGCTGCGTTGCATGAAGTGAGCTTCAAGAAAGCGTTGAAGGCGCACTTGAAAATTGTGTACGGCACGGACATGGGAGGAATTCCCTGGCAGGAGCCGATGGCGCAAGAATTTGACCGGCTGGTGAAGCTGGGAATGACCCCGATGGATGCTATTCAAGCAGCCACTTCACGGGCGGCAGAAATGCTGGACAGCAAGGGAGAGCTTGGCGTGCTGGCGACAGGCGCGTATGCGGACATCATCGCCGTGCCAGGCGATCCGCTGAAGGACATCAAGCAATTTGAGAATGTGGTGTTTGTAATGAAAGAGGGAAAGATTTACAGGTCGGAACTTGGCAAGTGATTCGCCCCAATTCGCCTACGGAACTTAGGAAACTTTTTTCGAGGAGCCAGGAGCGCTGCTCTCACGATTAGGCATGACGACCGAGAGGAGCTTCTGCATCCAGTTTTGCGATGAGGCGTCGGCGGACGAGAGCACTCCCGAAAACTGTGACCGTGCCGAGGAAGAGTGCATCCAAGTCGACACTGTCGCGTCTTCGTTGGAGCCGTACATGATTCTGGCAAAGCTGAGATTGGACATTGCTTTCTCCCGGCAGTCGGCAACTCTGCCTTACTGACATTCTGTGATTGTGCGCCAGATTGCGGCCGACGGCAGAAAGTAGATAAAGCGCATCGCAAGGTAGTTACTGTACGATGGGGCAGGTTTGACAGGCTCGGAAAAGAGACTACGGAGGAAAGATCATGGCTGAGCAACAAAGTTTTGCAAGTCACACGAAGTGGATGCCAGCATTTCACTTTTTCGTCATGCCAGTGCTTTTGTTGAATGTGGTGTGGTCCATTTATCGCTGCTTCAAGGTTGGCGTCAACGCAGACTCTTTCATGGCGGTCCTGACGGCCATGGCGATCTTTGTGCTCATGTTCTGCGCGCGCCTGATGGCCTTGACAGTTCAGGATCGTGTGATCCGCCTGGAAGAGCGCCTGCGCATGGAGAAGCTGTTGCCCGAAGATCTTAAGCCGCGCATTGGCGAATTCACTCGGGGACAATTGGTGGGAATACGATTTGCAAGTGATGCGGAACTTCCGGCTCTTGCGCGCAAGGTTTTGACCGACAAACTGACGGATCGCAAATCGATCAAGCAACAAATCCAGAACTGGCGCGCTGATCACCTTCGCGCGTAACCGCCAGTACATAGCACCAATTCCTCGCGTTAGCTCACAAAGCGGCTTGTTTGGCGATTCCCGAGGAGGCCGCTTCAATTTCCGCAATTTCGGATTCAGACAAGCGGAAATCGCCGGCCTGCATGACGCCTTCCGCTTGCTTGGCGCTGCGGGAACCGACTATGGCCGCGGTGACAGCGGGTTTGCGAAGCGTCCAGGCGATGGCGACTTCGCCTGCATTGCGATTGTGCCGAGCACCGATCTCCTTCAACTTGTCGACCAGGGCAAGATTCTGCGAAAGCTTCGGCTCTTTGTATTCAGGATTGCGGCTGCGGAAATCGTCAGCCGGGAGGGCGGCGGCACGTTCGCGGGTCATCGCACCCGTCAACATCCCGGAAAACATGGGAGCGTACACGATCACGCCAATTCCCTGTTGCTCGCAATACGGAAGAATTTCCTGCTCAATCTGTCGGCGAAGAATGGAATAGGGCGGTTGCAGCGAAGTTACGGGCGCAATTTTTTGCGCACGCTTGATCTGCGCTGCATCGAAATTGGAAACCCCGATCCAGCGAACCTTTCCTTCTTTTTGCAGAGAGGCGAGTGTCTGCCAGGCTTCTTCGAGGCCGGGCCCGTTGTCCTGCGGCGGCCAGTGAATCTGATAGAGGTCAATGGCAGAAACCTGCAAACGGCGTAGGCTCTCTTCACACTCTTTGCGAATCGAAGCAGCGGAGTAAGTGGGCGAGATTTGGCCTACCTTGTCCCAGGTCAACACGCACTTGGTGAACAAGTAAGGCTTTGCTCCACTCCAGTTCTTCAACGCGCGAGCGACAATTTCTTCCGAGTGCCCCAGCCCGTAGACCGCGGCGGTATCGATCCAGTTGACGCCGAGCTCGAGCGTGCGATGGATGGCGGCAGTGGAATCGGCATCATTCTGCTCGCCCCATGAATAGGCCCACCCGGCGCCGCCGATGGCCCAGGCTCCAAAACCAACGGGAGTAATATTCAAATCAGAATTGCCAAGTTTTCGAGTGTTCATAATTTCCTAGTGCCGCTCCTCTAGTGTGGGAATCCGTTGCTTCAGCACAGTGTAAGACAGAAAGGGCGATTAGTTATGCTCGAATACGAGGCAAGGAGTGCATTGGAAGATGCGGGCACAACGACGACGCGATTCATGGCTTGGTTCGCTACGAAAAAGCGATCGCCTACGCCATCGAAGACAATGTGACGACGGTGCGGTTCACCCGGAGGGGCATCCAGCAGAATCACGGAATCCGTGCGCACATAGGCGTAACGCGGGAGGTTTAATGCCACGCCGTATTGGACGGTCAGCGACAGAGGTGCTGCATGCGATAGAGTCTCGCTGGTGGCCTGTGCGGAAATTGAGAATTGGCCGACCGACGCGTCGGAAGCGGCGCCGAGAATTACCGAAGTGGATTACGAGCTGGAAACAGAGAAAGGGCTGGCGGGGTTGTTGGTCAAGCCAGCAGGAAGATCAGCAAGAGCGACAGAGACGTCACCGGAAAAGCCGTTTAGCGAAGTGATAGAAACTGAGATTGGGGCGCTGGAGTTGCCCTGCGTAATCGTTGCCGGAGAAGTGGATAAGTGAATCGCGAAATCTTCGATAAGGGGAGGGGGCTGGACCCCACCTCCGGCCCCACCCCCACATCCACCACCGCCGCAAGTGAATACGAGCACCTGCACGACGGTAAAAAGACGATCACGACGCGCGCCACCCCACATGGCGTCACCCCTTCACAGTGCTCAAGACCGAGAAGGACCGGCTGGGCGGCCGCCAATCTCGGTCACCGCTCCAAGAAGGACTTTGCCTAGATAACTATCGTTCATAGACTTATAAAGTTATTTAGTATAGATACTAGGTAGATTACTCTAGTTATATATCCATGCGAAGGATCCGGATGGAACTCTTCGGAGCGAACAGAGCGCGCCGCCCGGGATAATATCGATCGAACCTCGAACTTGAGGCTCACAAAACAAAAACGGCGCGAACCTTGCGGATTCGCGCCGTGCTAAAAGAAACTCGAATGGAACTTTTAAATTGTCTTGGGACCAACGCCTGCAGCCGCGGGGGTGGAAGCCGTCCGTGAAAACGCGGAGGCACCGGTCTCCTTCTCGGCAGACTTGTCGATCTCGATGGAGCCCTTGAAGTACGCGCCGTCTTCGATCATGATGCGCGCGGTCGTCAAGTCGCCATTTACGGATCCATCTTTCTTAATCTCAATGCGATCCTTGGCCCGAAGATTCCCTTTCACGGTGCCATAGACCACCACTTCGCGAGCGATAATATCGGCCGTCAGCTTTGCAGTTGCGCCAACGGTCAATTTGCGCTCGTCCAGTTGCACGAGGCCCTCGACTGACCCTTCGATCAGCAGGTCTTCGTTACCAGAGATTTCGCCTTTCACGTGCAGGCTTGGCCCGAGTCGCGCTGTCGCGCGGTCCGCGGTCGCACCTAACGGTCTCATCGCATCAGTACTCATTGCGGTTGTTCCCTCCCAGGTAGCCGCAGAAGGTTTCGGCGGCGGATTATTCGGCAAATTTTTTGGTTCCGTTTTCAGTTCCGGTTGCGCAGGTTGAGGCGTTTCCGGCTTCTTGTTACCCCACATCGGACCTCCAAAGGGACAGCACACCCCACGCAGATTTCCGGCCCGGGGTAAGCAAAAGATAGTCCGCGGGAGGGCGCCTCGCAAATAAAGTAACTGAAGGGAGTGCTTGAAAGTAACTAGACTGAAGAACAGGTGAGCTCCTGTCCTTTAGGGCTTGGGCTGTGGAAATCCCTGGAACTGGGGAAATGAACCAATCTGAGTCCGGAAAAATTCGCAAACCCGGCACTAAGGAGCGGAAGCATCCTGCGAAGCGACCGTGTCGAAAGTGGGCAAATCCAGGCTAGAAGCAGCGGGGTGCCGCCGGAGCCCTCATTCCCCCAAGACTGGAGGAATTGGCGTCTAAACTGCATGAGGTATGAGCAAAGCGTCTCCGTATTGCTACTTCCCTTCAGAAAGCGAGTCGTAATTTGTCCAGCTATGACCCACGATGAGACTAGCGTTCCGATTCAGGATTTTCGCGTTCTTTTTCAATCGGCTGCGGGCCACTACCTCGTACTGACTCTCGAATTTGTGATCGTAGCCGTGAGCGATGCCTACCTCAACGCCACGATGACGCGCCGCGACAACATATTGGGGCGACCTTTGTTTGAAGTATTTCCAGACAATCCGGGTGACCCAACAGCCGATGGAGTAAGGAAGCTGCGGGCATCCTTGAACCGGGTATTGCGGAATCGGTCTGCGGACGCGATGCCGTTGCAAAAGTACGACATCCGGAAGCCGGACTCCGAAGGAGGCCAATTCGAGGAACGCTTTTGGAGTCCGATAAATTCGCCTGTTTTTGGAGAACATGGGGAACTGGCTTATATCATCCACCGTGTGGAGGATGTAACAGAACTCGTTAGCTTGCAGCGTCGCGGCAGTGAACAGGAAAAGCTAACCGAAGAACTCCGCACCAGCGTCCAGCAGATCGGAGCTGGAGTATGCGCGCGCGCCTTACAACTGGAGGAAGCGAGTCGGCGACGACTGGAATCGATCGGACGGCTAGCGGGCGGCGTGGCGCACGACTTCAACAATCTGTTGGGAGTGATACTTAGCTGCGCTGAACTACTTGGGGAGCGAATCAATGAACCCTCCAGCATCCGCAATGGCCTAGAGCATATTCAGCAAGCTGCGCAAAACGCCGCTTCGCTGACAAGGCAGTTGCTGGCATACAGCCGGCAGCAGGTGCTGCAGCCACAAGTGCTCGCACTGAATGGCGTGATCGAGAAACTGGTACCGCTGCTACGCAGACTTTTGGGCGAAGGAGTGGAGATTCAGACAAACCTGGATACCGCGGTTGGGAATATCAAGGCGGACGAGGGGCAGATCGAACAGGTGCTGATGAACCTGTCCATCAACGCGCGCGACGCAATGGGCGGAAACGGCAAGTTAGTGATGCAGACCTCCATCTGCAGGGTGGATGAGAGTGGCTCCCCGGAGTATCCGGGAATCGGCGCAGGCGAGCAGGTACTGTTGATGGTTTCAGATTCTGGACCGGGCATCGACAAATCACTGCATGAAAAAATCTTTGAACCATTCTTTACGACCAAAGAACGAGGAAAAGGGACTGGTCTGGGATTGGCGACCGTCTACGGCATCGTAAAGCAGAGCGGCGGGCACATCTGGGTGCAGAGCTGAACCCGGTGAGGGCGCGACGTTCAAGCTCTGCTTCCCGCGGTGCCACAAGGCTGCCGAAACGGCAACCCCGCAACCAGAGACAGAGAATTGCAAAAGGAGATCGGCGACAGTCCTTATTGTGGAAGACCAGGAGATGTTGCTCGAATTGCTGCAAGAAATGCTTAAAGCGGAATTCGATGAAGTGCTGACGGCAGAAAACCCGAAGGAAGCCCTGAAACTCGCAACGTCTCACGTTGGACGCACCGATTTGCTGATTACCGACGTGATAATGCCGGGAATGAATGGACGAGTCTTTGCCGATAAATTCGCGGAATTGCATCCAAACGCAAAGGTGCTATTCATGTCCGGCTACACGGAGAATTTGGCTTTGGATCTAGAGCCGACAAGTAGTGAAATCGCCCTTCTGCAAAAACCGTTCACCAAGAGCGCTCTGACATGCAAGGTACGAGAACTTCTGCAACAGTTCGTCGAACAGTATCCAGAGTCGGCGAATGAAATTCCCGCCGAGCGCGCCCTGGCGGTTCCATCCGTCGCTCGATACTCAAAGACTTAGCACCTATCAGCCGTCAGTAGTGTCCCAACGTTAGGTGAACAAAATCAATTGGTTATCGGAAACGCGTTGAATTTCTTCGGTCATCGTTTGTGTAAGTAGTTGATCCAACGGGATTTTCTCGAACATGGTCAGGCTGAGGATCTGTAGGATTTCATACAGACTGGCCGAGAGATGTAGTCGCTTTTTGACGATGGCGACCAGAACGTAGGCGGAGACGGCGATCCAGATTTGTGACCTGACCGCGTTTTCCGAAGTTCCGAAGAAAGCTTTGATTCGCAGATGCTGCTTGATCCATTTGAAGAAGAGCTCCACTTGCCAACGGCAGCGGTATAGTTCGGTGATCGTAAATGCTGGCAAGACAAAATTGTTGGTCAGAAAAATGAGGGTCTTGGCGGTTTCAGGATCCTTGAAGCGGATGCGCCGCAGCGGTGCCTCGAAACCTTGATGCGAGTAGAAGCCAGTGAGGACGACACTCTGGTCGCAGATCAACCCGGTCTCGCGATCGACCGGATGCGAGTAGCGCCGTTGGACCTTGAGGTTCGACTTGCCACGGGTCACGAAGAAGCTGCCGGCCTCGTGGAAGCGATAGAGGCGCTCGAAGTCGAGGAAGCCACGATCCATGATGTAGAAAGCGCCGGGCTCGGGCAGCAGTTGGTCGAGGATGTTGACCTCGTGCACCTTACCATCACTAATGTGAATGAAAGTGGGGATGTTGCCGCGCAGATCGAGCAGCGTATGCAGCTTGATGGCTGCCTTGGCCGTGCGGAACACCGCCCACGGAAATACCGACAGACACAGATCGATCGTCGTGGTGTCGAGCGCGTAGACGGTTTCTTGCAGATCGACGCCGAAGGACTCCTGCGCATACAACGGCCGGGCGATGCCGATCAGGCTCTGGGCAAAATCGGCATAGATGCGCCAGTCGCGCACCGCGTTGGCATTGGCCAGCGTATTGCGAGCCACCGCCGAACGAATCCCGAGATGATAGAGCTTGGAACTTTGCGCGCGCAGACATACTTCGATGTCTCGAAGGCTCTCCCGAAAGGTCAACTGAGCGAACGCCATGCACAGGAATTGATCCAGGCACGAGAAGGACTTCACTTTGAACGCGCCCCGATAGCGGGTGACGCAACGACGGAAGGTGGTCAACGGAAGATGTTGCATCAGCTGCGCAAACACCAGCTTGCCTCGGTTCATCGATGCCCCCACGAAGTTATGCTTCGCAGGGTCGCAGAATCGGCATTCGCAGTTCAAATCGAGACCAAGAGAATTTGCCGCTTATGCTTTTCTCATCAATAATTTACGGAAACCGAGAGCCACGACGTTGGGACACTACTGATCAGCCGTAAGTACTAACAGTCACGAAGTTGGCTTGTCCGGGACCGGGGCACGGGCCAGAAAATCGCTGACGAAGCGCTTCTCGTAGGCAGTAAGCAGATCCTCGATGCGTTCCGCGGCGGCGGCTTTCAGAACTAATCCCGCATGGTGATATTTCTTCAGTCGATACACGATTTCGGGATCTTGATAGGCAGAGGTGTCCGGCTCTTCCTGCCGGGCCAATGATAGGATTACGCCGGAATAGTCTTGGCGTGTCTCCGGCAACAGGTACGGCTGCTTCCCCGCCCCCACTTCCAGATGTGCCCACTCTCGCCACAGGTTCACGCCTGTCGCGGTCTCAACCACATTGGAAATATAGGCGCCACCAACACGCGCAGCGATTTCGATGAAGTAGACGCGATCGTCGGTGGTGGCTTTCAGGAATTCCGCGTGGGTCACTCCGCGAACCAGGCCCAGTCCGGCGACGAGTTTCTGGTGAATTTCCTTGAGCGCCAGGACCTCGGCAGATTCACGGGACATCGTTCGGGTGGTAAAGACGCCACCGTGGTGCGAAACGTCCAGTGGAGGTGCTCCATAGGCGTGCGCTTCCGCGAAGAGCACTTGCCGCTCCGAGACAATTCCGTCAACGTGAAACACTCGACCGGGAATAAATTGTTCCAGCAGATAGTGAGATTGCTGGTCACCCAATTGATCGAGCCAGGGCCACAGTTCATCCGGGGCCTGAATTTTCTTCATGCCGATTCCAGAAGCCTGCGAACGTGGTTTTAACAGCCAGGGTCCGGGCACACGCGCCATGAACTCGCGCAGGTCGTCGTAATTTAGGATGTGCATGAATTCAGGAACGAGAACCCCTGCTTCACGTGCGCGCGCTCGCATGGCCAGCTTGTCTCGAAAGTGGCGCATGGTCGTTTGCCCCATGCCAGGTAAGCGGAGATGCTCGCGCAGAGCGGCTACATTTTCCAGATCGAATTCATCGAGCGCCACGATGCGATCGAGGTGCCGATGTCGTGCTGCGTAGCTGACTGCAGGAATCAACTGAGAGAGGGGCATCTCATTCGGCATGAAAAACATTTCATCGATGCAGTCGCGCGGCCAGTCGGCATTGCGAAGATTTTCGACGGTCAGCAGGAGAACTGTGCAACCCATATCCTTGCAGGTGCGCAGGAATTCCTGTCCCTTTTCGTACGAACTGACACAGAGAATCGTGATCGGTCTGCTGGGAGACATTCGCACTCCCCAAGTGCGCCGTGGTGATTAACTTCTCCAGCGGCGAAGCGAACTGCGCGGATTATACCCGGGTTCAGCGCGCAGGAAACAGAAATTGCAGAAAGGGGCCGACGCGCTGCGCCCAGGCAGCCTCATTGTGCTCGGCGCCATCAATGCGCTCGTAGTGAAGGTCCTGCTCCCAACGCCAGCCCTTGCGGAGCAGAACGTCCCGAAAACGTTCGACGTCTTCGACGATGCGGCCACCTTCGCGCGTGCCAATATCCAGCCAGACTCGTGGCCGAGGTTCTACGGGAGCAGTATCCGCAAAACGCAGAATGACGCGCTGGTTCCACCAGACAGAGGGAGAAAGAGCAGCGATCTTGCCGAAGATGTGCGGCATACGAAGTCCGAGGAAAAGTGAAACGAGCCCACCCAGCGAAGAGCCTCCGATGCCAGTATTTTCCGTTCCGCCCATAATTCGATAGTTGAATTGAACAAACGGGCTCACCTCTTCGGTCAGGAAACGGGCGTAACGAGTGGCGCGCCCACCACCCAGCCGTGGCATGCGCGTCGGCGTGTATTCCTGCAGGCGCTGTTTGCCGGCGTTGTAGATGCCCACGATGATCAGCGACTCAACAAGGCCTTCTTGAATGCAACGGTCCGCGGTGTGCCCGACGTGCCAATCCATCCCCGGAATAAACGACGTGGCGCCGTCAAAAAGATTTTGACCGTCATGAAGATACAAAACCGGGTACTGCCTGTAAGGCTGGGCGTGATAGCCAGGCGGAAGATAAATAATGAGGTCGCGCTGATTGCGGAGAAAGCGCGAGGGAAATTGTTGATGCTTGATTAGATGCGGTCCGCTCACGGAGCAATCGTAACCAACAAGTCTTTGGCTTCCACGTGCTGGCCCGGTGTGACTAAGAGTTTCGTGACGCGCCCGGTAATCGGCGCATAGATATTCGATTGCATCTTCATGGCTTCGAGGGTCAGTAGTTTAGCACCGCGATCCACGAGATGGTTAACCTGCACGGCGATGCTACTGACCAGTCCCGCGGTGGGTGCACCCACGTGGCCCGGATCCTCGGGATTCACTTTGGGATGGCTGCGTTCGACGACGCGGAGCGCGCGATCGCGCACGGTTACTTCGCGCGGTTGGCCGTTCAACTCGAAAAAGAGAGTGCGTGTGCCATCGGGATGGGCTTCCCCGATGGTCAGAAACTTTACGATCATCGTCTTGCCGGATTCGAGCTCGACGGTGATCTCTTCTGCTGGCTTCAAACCGTAGAAGAATGTTGGCGTGGGCAGAACGCTGACGTCCGAGTACGTCTGGCGGAATTTGTCGTACTTCAGAAAAACTTCGGGATAGAGCAAGTAGCTCAGCAGCGCATCGCGACGCACCGGGTGGCAGTTTTCTTCTCGAGTTGTCCGCGCTCTTCGTCCCAGTCAACGGGCTTGAGGCTGGCACTCGGTCTGCCCTTCAGGGGCGCCTGGCCTCGCAAAATGATGCGCTGCAATTTCTTCGGCCAGCCGCCTGGCGGTACACCGAGTGCGCCAGAAAACATTTCGACGACGGAGTTCGGCAGCGAAACGTCGTGGTGCTCGTCCAAGCAGGAGCAAGTCCGCCGGCTTCATTTCGTTGGCGAGGAGAAACAGTGTCATGTCGCCCACCACTTTGCTCGACGGCGTAACCTTTACGATGTCGCCGAACAGTTGATTCACTTCCGCGTAGGTTTTCTCCACTTCGCGCCAGCGATGCCCCAGGCCCATCGATGCCGCCTGCTCTCGCAGATTGGTGAACTGACCTCCGGGGATTTCGTGCTCGTACAAACGTGCGGTGCCGGCTTTCGGCCCGGAGTCGAACGGCAGGTAGTAGCTGCGCACGGTCTCCCAGTAATCGGAGCACTCATTCAGCGCGGCCATATCGAGTTGCGTATCGCGCGGCGTGTGGCGCAGCGCCTCAACTGCCGAATTAAGATTCGGCTGGCTGGTGCCGCCGCTCATGGCGGCGATCGCTGCGTCGGCGACGTCTACTCCGGCTTCCGCTGCTTTCAACAGTGAAGCCGTGTTGATGCCGCTCGTGTCGTGGGTGTGGAAGTGAATGGGAATCTCAACTTCTTCACGAAGGGCCTTCACCAGCGCAAAGGCCGCATAAGGCTTGCAGAGTCCCGCCATATCCTTGATGGCCAGAAAATGCGCGCCAAGTTTTTCGAGTTGCTTGGCCATCTGGACGTAATACTTCAAGGAATATTTCGGGCGGCCCTTGTCAAGGATGTCTCCGGTGTAGCAGATGGCGGTTTCGCAGACCGCACCGGTTTCCAGAACGGCGTCAATGGACACGCGCATATTTTCGATGGAGTTCAGCGAATCGAAAACACGGAAGATGTCGATGCCCTGCTCGGCGGATTCGCGCACAAAATCAAAAATTACGTTGTCGGGATAGGAGGTATAGCCAACGGCATTCGCTCCGCGTAGCAGCATCTGGAAGCAAATATTGGGGATGCGTTTGCGAAGTTCGCGCAGCCGCTGCCACGGGTCTTCGTGCAGGAAGCGCAGCGAAGTATCGAACGTGGCGCCCCCCCACATTTCCAGGCTAAACAAATTAGGCAGGCGTTGAGCGACCGCATCGGCTGTGGCCAGCAGGTCGTGGCGTCCGCACACGCGTGGCCATCAACGATTGGTGCGCGTCGCGGAACGTCGTGTCCGTCAACAACAGGCGCTTTTCCTTGCGTGCCCAAGCCGCAAATTTCTTTGCGGCCCCATTTTTGCAGCAGTTGCCGCGATCCAGCAGGCGCCTCAATGCCAGGGATTCTCGGCAGTACGGCTTTCTCAAAACTCTCCGGCGGCTTCTTCCCTTTCACCTCGGGATTGCCGTTCAGAATGACATCGCCGACGTAAGAAAGCAGCTTGGTAGCGCGATCGGCTCGGCTTGTGAAACGGAAAAGTTCGGGCGAATCGTCGAGGAACGAAGTGGTCACTCCACCTGCCCGGAATTGCGGGTGATTCGACCACATTTTCGAGGAACGGAATGTTGGTCTTCACGCCACGAATGCGGAATTCGCGCAGCGAGCGATCCATGCGTTGACACGCTTCCGTAAGATCACGACCCCAGGCGGTGACCTTGACCAGCAACGAATCGTAGTAGGCCGCGAGCACTGCACCAGAGTAAGCGGTGCCGCCATCGAGCCGGATTCCGAAACCAGCTGGCGAGCGATAGGTGGAAATCTTGCCGTAATCCGGCGCGAAATTCTTCGCGGGATCTTCCGTAGTGACGCGGCATTGCAGCGCAGCGCCGTAGAGCGGCACTTTCCCCTGCTCGGGAAATGCCAGTGGTTCCTCGTGCAGCTTTTCCCCCTGCGCGATCAGGATTTGGGCGCGCACAAGGTCCAACCCCGTGACCATTTCGGTTACCGTGTGCTCTACCTGGATGCGCGGGTTGACTTCGATGAAGTACCACTTGGTGGAATCGACGTCATACAAGAATTCGACGGTTCCGGCGTTCCGATAATTTGCCTTACGCGCGATCTGCACGGCCGCTTCACAGAGTTCCCCGCGCACCTTCTGCGACAGGTTGAACGCGGGAGCAACTTCGACCACTTTCTGGTGACGGCGCTGCACGGAACAGTCGCGCTCGTAGAGGTGCAGGAGATTGCCATGTTCGTCGCCGATGATTTGCACTTCAATGTGGCGCGCGCGGGGAAGATATTTTTCAAGGAAAACAGATGCATCGCCGAAGGCGGACTTGGCTTCTCCTTGCGCCTCTTCCAGGCGGCTCGCAAGTTGTTCAGGATCATGCACTACGCGCATGCCCCGGCCGCCGCCACCCATTGCAGCCTTCACAATCACGGGGTAGCCGATTTCGCTCGCGATCCGCAGCGCTTCTTCGGGCGAGCCGACCGCTTTCTGCGTGCCCGGCAGGACAGGAACGCCGGCATCGATGGCCAACTGGCGCGCGGCGGTTTTGTCTCCCAATAGTTCGAGGAGTTGCGGAGTTGGACCGACAAACTTCAGTCCGGCTTTTGCACATGCTCGTGCAAACGCGGGATTCTCCGACAAAAACCCGTACCCTGGATGAATCGCGTCGACTTCATGTTCCTTCGCAACGGCAATGATTCCCGGAATATCCAGATAGGCTTCCACCGGTCCTTTGCCGGCACCGACCTGATACGCTTCGTCTGCCTTGAAGCGATGTAGCGCCAGGCGATCCTCTTGCGAATAAATCGCCACAGTGCGCAGGCCAAGTTCATTCGCGGCTCGGAAGATACGTATGGCAATTTCGCTGCGATTGGCCGCAAGCAATTTCCGGATGGGTCGGTTCTTCTTCACGTCTCAGCCAGCTCCTTTGGTAAGTGAGGCCAACCATTGTTTCACGAAAGCTCACCCATTCTGAAATTATTGCATGCGAGCGATGGGTAATCGACGCACGGGATAAAACCCGGCGGACCGGATCGTCCATGCAAAATTCCGGTACATTGGATAAAGTGTTCGAGAGAGACGATTCCGCGCTGCTGGCGCCCCCAGGGGCGGATGACGGGATGCCAGAGTGTTCCTCGAACTGTATTAGACTGCAAATGCTGCAACTGAGGTGACCTGATGAATAAGAAAATTACCCGGGAGCCGCGTTGGCCGGCGCTGGTGGCTATGATGGCGGCATCGGGCGTGTATCTCGCCATGCCAGAGCCGCTATCCCTGGGGCCAAGTTGGATGCTGCTGGGAATCATTACACTTTTGATGATCCCGATTGTGGTGTCTCACCGGCGTGAACGATTCGATATAGCGAAAGTTCTGACTCTCATCGGGAATGGACTCATCACCCTGGCGATGATCGCGTCTCTCATCTTCTTGGTTCAGGGCATTCCGAAGCACGCCGAGGCGCCAAAAGATTTGTTGCGGTCGGCAAGCATGCTTTGGATCGCCAACATTCTCGTGTTCGCGTTGTGGTATTGGAAGCTCGACGCAGGAGGCCCGTCGGGTCGCGACAATAAAGCCGACGGCCTGAACAGTTCGTTTCTTTTTCCACAGATGTTACAGCAGCGCGACGGGGACCTGTCGTGGACTCCCCACTTTATGGATTATCTATTTCTGGCGTTCAACACCAGTACGGCTTTTTCGCCGACGGACACAGCCGTGCTCACGCGCTGGGCAAAACTGGGCATGATGTTGCAGTCCTTGATCTCGCTGGCGATTGTGATTCTGCTGGCGGCGCGCGCCGTGAACATTCTCTGATTTGCCGAACCAAAGAGTGAAACTAGACGCAGAAAAGCTGAAAAATATCCTTAGTACTTGCGGAGAACGCCGATAACGCGGCCTTGGATCTTCACGTCGCTGGCAGGCACCAAGATTGGCGCCATCTCTGAATTCGCAGGCTGCAGCCGGATTTTCCCTGTTCCTTCGCGATAGAAACGCTTCAGCGTAGCTTCTTCTCCCGCCAGCAGTGCCACGACAATGTCCCCCGCGTTGGCAACCTGCGTCTGTTCGCAAACGACAAAATCACCATCCACGATGTGATCTTCAATCATCGAACTGCCTTTAACCTGCAGCACGAAAGAATTTCCGCCTCTCGCAAAATCCCCCAGAGAGATGGTTTCGCGCTCTTCCACGGCCTCCAGCGGACGGCCCGCGGCAATTCTGCCAACCAGCGGAAGTTCCTGCACGCGCCGCTCGATAACCTGCTCTTTCACGGATTTCGGCAATTGGACAATTTCGATGGAGCGGCTCTGGTTATAGCCCCGGCGGATGAAACCCTTCTTCTCCAGCGTGCTGATGTGCTTGTGCACCGTGGCAAGCGAGGTCAACTTCATCCCTTTGCCGATCTCTTCAAAACTGGGCGCATAGCCGTGACGGGTTTCAAAGGAAACCAGGAAATCGAGCACTTCTTTTTGACGTTTTGTAAGGGCCATGACAGCCTCCCCGTACTGACACTCTCTGAAAAACTCTAGGCGAAAAGAAAGCGAACGTCAAGTGCTCTTTTCGCCACGCGCAACCCTTCCGTACTCTACCCATCCCTGCTTCGGTGTGCTCTTATCAAGACAGATGTCAGGATCAATCATGAACGAATCAGCTGAGCCGAAACAAACGGAGAACATTCGATCGGCGGGTGTCACCGCCGCCGCAACACTGGGAGCTTTAGGCAGCCTTTCGGCATTGATTGCCTGGGGGTGGTTCTTTCTCGGTATGTTGGGATTACCACGAGATAACGACGGCCGGCGCGCTTACGAGTCGCACCCCTTAGCCTTCTTTGCCATTGCGTTCGTGCCGCCTCTCTTAATCGGGCTCGGCCTGCGTATCAGCATCGGCCTGTTTCAACTCCGGCCCTGGGCCCGGCGCGGGGCCCTCCTTTGGGCCGCACTCGCTCTGGCGTTTTCCTCTGCGGTGATTGCCTTTCGTCCCTACGAGACCTTTGTCATTGCCGAACACTTTGTCTCTTCCGAGGAAACCTTCCGTCAATTGCTGGCGGTTTCGTTCGTCATCTTTACGTTCCCATTTGGGGCGTGGTGGCTCCTCTACTTCACGCGACGCCACGTCATTGCACAGTTTGAGTCGGCCAATTCCCTGCCACCTGTTGAGATAACTCATCCTTAGCCAAACTCAGTAGTGTCCGGTTAAAACTCGAATAGATTCAACTGGTTAGCGTTGGCAGTGCTATCGAACTGGTAGGCGATGCAGGAAAACGCTTGCTGGATGGGCGTTTTTTCGAAGAGGGTGACGGAGAGGATCTGTAACAAAGTGTGAAGCGAAGCCTCTTGCTGGAGGCGTTTTTTGACGAGGGCCACGAGCACGTAGGCGGAGACGGCGATCCAGATTTGGGATTTCACGGCGTTCTCCGAAGTACCGAAGAACCGTTTGATGCGCAGATGCTGCTTGATCCATTTGAAGAAGATTTCCACCTGCCAGCGCTCCTTATAAAGCGCGCAGATGGTGGCGGCAGGGAAATCGAATTGATTGGTAAGGAACAGCAAGGTCTTGCCCGTTTCGGGATCCTTGAAGCGAATCCGGCGCAGATGATCAGGATAGTGCTGGCGACTGTAGAAGCCATTGAGAGCGATCGTATGGTCGCAAATGATTCCGGTGCTACGATCGGTCAGCGCCGAATAGATGCGGCGAGCGTCCAAATTCGCCTTGCTGCGTGTGACGAAGAAGGCTCCCGCACGGTGCAAAACGTAGAGTCGTTCGAAATCCAGATACCCGCGATCCATGATGTAGATGGCCCCGGCTTCGGGGAGCAGCAAGTCGAGCATGTGGACGTCGTGCCATTTGCCATCGGAAATGTGAATAAAGCTGGGAATCGCGCCGCGCAGATCGAGTAGCGTGTGCAGTTTCACAGCCGCCTTGGTTGAGCGGAAGCGCGCCCAAGGGAAGACCGACAAGCACAGATCGATGGTCGTCGAATCGAGCGCGTAGACTGTTTCAGAGAGTTCGACTCCGAGAGTTTCCGAGGCGTAGAGTTTTCTGGCCTGACGAATGAGCACCTGTGCAAAGTCGGCATAGATGCGCCAATCGCGGGCTTCGTTGGCGTCGGAAAGTGTAGTGCGGCGAATCGGCGCGCGAAAACCCATGTGGTAGAGCTTCGAAGCTTGAGCGGACAGACAGGCTTCGATGTCCCGGAGACTTTCGCGATAGGTAAGCTGCGCAAAAGCCATGACACGAAAATGCTCGGCGCAGCGCAGCGACTTCACGTAGCGGTCGCCACCGTACCGTTCCACGATTCGTCCAAACGTCGTCCACGGCAAAAAATCCATGAGTTGCGCGAACAACGTCTTGCCAGTATGCATCGGCCCCTCCGGGAATCTCGTTCCCGGAAAGTAGGCCGAAAAGCACCACAACGGTCAAATCGACACCACCCTCCACCACTGCAAAACCCTTTCCAGTGGCCCCTCCCAGCACTATTACCCCGCTTTTAACCGGACACTACTGAGCCAAACTATTTTTCAATTTTCTGCCACAGCGAATGGTTCATAATCACAAACGCGCGCAAGTCGTGTGTGTTAAAACCATGCCGTAGCGCTGCGCGAGCTCTGGCGCGGGCCATACGCCTGAGGGGACAAATGGAAACTAAACCCAGATTTCGCAGTTCAAGCTTGGTGGTGCTGGCAATCCTCGTGCCATTTTTTTTGCTGTACGGCTCCGACTTAAAATGGAGCCCGCACGATACGCTCGAGAGCCAGGGATTGACGGTGCTGTTGTTTCACAATGCCTACCACAGCGTATTTGGCGATCAGAAAATGAGTGGCGTGGAAATCATTCTGCACGAACAGCGCATCGCCACTAACGGAGACGTGCGCTTGTCTCCGACACCTGAACAATGGGACCCCATTCCGGAATTCAAAGGACGCAAGCGCGGGCCCGCCGACAACGAATTGACCGCCTACTGCACCTATCCTGGCCGTGACCTGAGCTATCACGTTGATATCCAACCGGAAGCAGCAGGCTTTCGCATAGCGGTCGAACTGGATCAGCCTTTGCCCTCGGCGCTTGAAGGTAAAGCAGGGTTCAATCTCGAATTTCTGCCGTCCACGTATTTCGGAAAGTCTTACCTGATGGATGCCGCGCCGGGCATTTTTCCCCGTCACCCAGATGGACCGATGAAGCAAGAGTCCGATGGCAGCTCACAACCTGTTCCTCTCGCAACGGGTCATCACCTCGTGCTTGCGCCGGAAACTCCGCTTTCGCGTGTCAGCATTCTTTCGGACGCGGAACCGTTGATGCTGTTTGATGGCCGCAACAAAGCTCAGAATGGCTGGTTTGTGGTGCGCAGCCTGATTCCCACGGGCAAGACCAAAGACGTAGTCGTCTGGCACATTCGGGCGAACGTAGTGGCCGGATGGACGCGTCCACCGGTGGTCGCTTACAACCAGGTTGGCTATACACCCGGGCGCAGCAAGGTGGCAGTCCTCGAACTCGATCCGCTCTTCGATGCGCCCAAAACTGCACGCGTGCTGCGACTTTCTCCCGATGGTGAATTTCACGAAGCATTCCGAGGCGAAGTGAAGCCGTGGGGCAAATGGCTGCGCTATCAATATGCCCGCTTCGATTTTTCCACAGTGCGCGAGCCGGGAATTTACGCCATCGAATACGGAGGCCATAGGAATGAAGCTTTCCGAATCGCTCCCAATATTTATGAGAATATCTGGCGGCCTTCGATCGATGTGTATCTGGCCGAACAAATGGACCACGTAAAGGTGCGCGAAGGCTATCGCATCTGGCACGCGGCTTCGCATATGGACGACGCTCGCCAAGCTCCGCCAAACTACACCCACTTTGACGGCTATGCCATGAGCGCGACAACCGATTCACCATTTGCCCCCGGTGAGCACATTCCCGGCATCAATGTTGGCGGCTGGTTCGACGCGGGAGACTTCGATTTGCGAACGCAGACGCACACACGGGTAATCACCGATCTGACGCTCTCTAAAGAAGTCTTCGGAATGACTGGTGACGACACGTCTATCGACGAGAAAACTGGTTACGTGCAAATCCACAAACCGGATGGCGTTCCCGACGTGCTCCAGCAAATTCAGCACGGTGTAACCCTGCTTCTCGCGGAGTACAAAGTTTTCGGCCACGCAATTCCGGGCATTATCGAACCGACGCTGGAGGAATACACGCATCTGGGAGATGCCGCCTCCAAAACCGATGGGCGAATCTACTCTGCAAAGCTTGGCCCGCTGGAAGACGATGGCGTCTACTCGGGAGTCCCAGATGATCGCTGGGCATTCACAACCCATATCACTCCTCTGAATTACGACGCCGCCTCGGCCTTGGCCGCTGCCAGCCGTGTGCTTCGCGGGTATAACGACAAGATGGCCACCGAATGCCTGGACACTGCGGCTCGCGTGTGGGCCGAAGAACACAAGCAGGCGCCGGTGCTGTTTCATTCGTTCAACACCACGGGCGGCGACTTGCCTGACGAAGAAACCAAGGCGGCCGTGGAGCTGCTGCTAGCTACAAACGGCGGAGAGATTTTCCGCAAGCGCTTGAAAGAGTTGTTGCCAACAATTGAAGAGCGCTTCCACTCACTCGGTTGGATTGCCGTGCGCGCGATTCCTCTTATGGACGCGGAATACAAGACCACACTCGCATCAGCGCTTCGCACCTACAAAACAAAAGTCGACGCTGACCTTGCAAAGAACCCTTACGGCGTGCCGATCGCCACGGGCACTTGGGGCGGTTCCGGCCAGGCAGCAGGATTCGCCACGGAAATGTACTTTCTCCATTCGGCGTTTCCCGACATTATCGGAACGGAGTACACGCTTCGTGGCCTGGACTATGTCCTCGGCACGCACCCGGTATCAAATATTTCCTACGTTTCCGGAGTGGGCACCGAATCGAAACTGATCGGCTACGGCAATAATCGTGCCGATTACACGTTTATTCCCGGCGGCATGATTCCCGGAGTAACGATACTTCAACCCAATTTCCCGGAACTCGACGATGCGTGGCCGTTCCTGTGGTACGAGCACGAATACGTGGTCGATACTGTCACCGCGTTTATCCTGGCGGCCAACGCCGCGCATGCCGTAACGAAGTAGATCAAGACTCTCCACGTCTGGGGCCGGTTACGGCTAGACGCCATCCTAATTGCATGGGCAAAAGCCTGATCGACTTGGTAAGGGCGAATGAAACCCGCGGGCCCGATCAAAAATTGGTTGTCACATTCAGCTGCTGGAAGATGCAGTTCGGAACGAAAGTCATTGACTTGCGGCTCTGGGGAGCATACTGTTTCGCAAGTTCGGTTCAGGGCCCCACAGAACATTTTCGGAAATACAATTAGACAATATGAGAACTTTACCTTTGATCGGACCTGAGGAGGGTCACAAATGAAGCGTATTTTCATGTTGGTTGCGGTCGCTCTACTGGCAGTTGTTGGTTCATCCCCATTATTCGCGCAAAGCAATCCGCTCGTGGGGACGTGGAAGTTGAATGTCGCAAAATCCAAGTTTGATCCCGGACCTGCGCCAAAGAGCCTGACGCGCACGGTTGTTGCGCAAGGCGAGGGAGTGAAGTATAGCTTCGAAGGCGTCGGCGCTGACGGAAAGCCCGTAGCCTACGGTTTCTCCGTCAAATTTGACGGAAAAGATAATCCAATCAACGGCTCCATGCCCGCCGGTGCGGACTCCATTTCTGCAGTGCGCAAAGGCGACAGCAGCTTTGAAGCGACGTTAAAAAAAGGTGGTAAGGTAATCGGCACTTCCAAGGTAACCGTATCCAAGGACGGCACTGTTACCACGGTCGAGACGCACGGTACCAACGCCGCTGGCGCGAAAACACACGACGTGCAGGTCTACGATAAGCAGTAGTCATCACATCTAGACTGACACCCGCAAAACAAACTGCAATTCGGGCGGCTCTTCATCGGGCCGTCCTTTTTTTGCGTTAAACAGCATGTCAGGAGTACAATTTGCCCAAGGTTATTGCCCGGTAATAATTACTGCACTGAATGCGACGGTGACGCGAAGTTTCGTACTAGATCTATACGGCAAACTACCTACATTTCACCGGTAAGTTCCTCCCCTTCCTTAACTTAGGGCAGACGCAAAAATAAATGTCCAGTATTAGTCGTTTCTTGATCATTAAGAAGAGATGTGGATAGGGGTTGTTCCGTATCGCTTGGTGGCTTCCTGATCAATTAAAAAGCGGTTTGGGCGCTGTCTCGCCGCCGTGGACGGCTACCTACCTGTTTTGTTATAGTGCCGACAGGGAGATGCTTCTAGTCGGTACTATAACATTATGAGACCAACCTTCTTCCACTCTGACGTATTACGAAAACACTTGCTCCAAGCCAAAATGGCCACTCTCGACGAACTCAAGCGTGCTCTCGGTACCTCCGTGGACCTGACGGTGTTCCGAAAATTGAAGCAACTCGACTCTCTCACCAGCTATTCCCATCGCGCTCGTTACTACACGCTGCGTCAAATCGCCCGCTTCGACGCTGATGGACGGTGGTCTCATCAGGGAGTCTGGTTCTCTCGTCATGGCACGCTGCTCGCCACCGCCGAAGCCTGGGTGCAGCATGCCCCGCAAGGCTATTTCGCCGAAGAACTGGCCGAGTGCCTGCATGTCGAAGCGCAGGACGCACTCTATCACCTGGTCGAGCAGCGCCGCATCGCGCGCCAACTCGTCTCCGGCCTCTATCTCTATACTTCCAGCGATCCGGTCCGCCGCCGCCGGCAACTCCTGGCACGCCGCAGCATCCAGACCGTCCCTACCCTGGTGGATGCCTCGCGACTGGAGATTTCTCCAGACGAGCTGAAAGCCGCGATCCTCCTGTTCTATAGCCTGCTCGACGAACAGCAGCGCCGGCTCTACGCCGGACTGGAATCTTTCAAACTGGGGCATGGCGGGGATCGTCAACTGGCCGAGTTTCTTAACCTGAACACGCATACGGTAGCTCGCGGACGACAGCAGTTGTTAGACCAGGACGTAGCCTTCGCTCGGGTGCGCAAACTGGGCGGCGGACGGCAACGGACCGAAAAAAAAACGTCGCAATAGTCGATGCCATCGAAATTCTATTGGAACACGATACCGCGGGTGATCCCATCACCGGGTTGAAGTGGACCCGCAAGACGCCTCAGAAGATCGCCGAACTACTCGAGCAAGTCGATATCCCCGTCTCCGCCAACACCGTGGCTCGCCTACTCCACAACATGAATTTCTCTCTGCGGGCCAATCGCAAGAATCTCGCCTCCAACGCCAGCCCCTTCCGCGACCAACAATTCCAATACAGCTCCTCGCTACGCCATCGCTTCCAGCGTCACGGTCTTCCGATGATCTGCGTGGATACCAAGAAGCGCGAACTGGTGGGCAACTTCAAGAACGCCGGCGCCAAGTGGGATCGCTCCCCGGTACCGGTCAACGACCACGACTTCCGCTCCGACTCCACCGGCGTGGCCATCCCTTACGGCATCTACGACCTGTTGGCCAATCGTGGCTCCGTTTTTCTCGGAGTCTCTCACGATACCTCCGCATTCGCCGCTTATTCCATCGCCAACTGGTGGAAACGGGAAGGTTCACTCCGCTACCGTCGCGCTCGCAAACTCCTCATTCTCGCTGACACCGGTGGCAGCAATAGTTGTCGGCGCCATGCCTGGAAGACCGAACTCCAAGCGCAACTCTCCAACCCTTTCGATCTCGCCGTGACCGTGGCTCACTATCCGACGGGCACTTCCAAATGGAATCCCATCGAACATCGCTTGTTTTCTGAAATCTCCAAGAATTGGGCCGCCGAGCCGTTGGACAGCTATCAAAAAATTCTCAACTTCCTTCGTACCACCACAACCAAGACCGGTCTAGCGGTGTCTGCCTACCTCGACCGCGCTCACTATCCAACCGGTCTCGATGCGGATCCCCTGCTCTTTCGTTCCCTGCGCCTTCGCCCTCATAAGACACTACCGGCATGGAACTACACGATCATTCCCAATCTGTGAAGTTAATTTTGCGTGGGCCCTTAGTCAAATTGGTCTGTGGCTTGCTCCTCTCTTTGGGCTCGGGAGGAGCAAATGGTTAGCGAACTTTCTTACAAAACTGCGATTTGTGCGGAATACGAACGGCTCCTTTGCGCTTGCGTGAGGACGCTGGAAATCTGGAAAAGCCGCCGCGAACAGATCGCCGGATCGGGCGTGCGAAGCAAGGACTGCTGGAAATGAACTTTTGCGCCTGCAGGCGGAATATGCCACCGCGTATTCGCGCGTTGAGCGGCACAAGGATACTTGCGAACTGTGCCATTTCGTTTCCAAAATTGCGGGCCGCAATAATGACGTCAGCGTCTCAACCGCGGTGATGGATCGAAAAAACTCAGCGTAACCTCTGGGCCACACCACAGTCCGCCAGAAGTGCACGCACGGGAGACGACCGGTCCCGCATCCGATCAAATGAATGCTCCGGGGCGCGTCTGTGGATCCATTTGGCCACGTGTGGCTGCTCGGAAAACTCCGGGAGTAGACCTCCAGCCGCGCCACGAGACTATTGACGAGCTAACCCCGCAGTCACATAATCGCTCGCCACGGCGTGGGTTTGGGAGAGAGCCCAGGCTGTTTTCTCTCGCGGATATTGGGGACCCAATCTTTTATTGCAAATGCGCTTAAGCCGGCAGGGCAATCCTGCTGAAGTCTGCGCATTTGCCGGAGGAATTGAACATGGCCGTCGACATGGATAAACTCAACGCTTTTCTTGGAAAATTTGTTGGGGATCTGGGCGCCGCCGTCCACACGGGAATGGTTGTGATTGGCGAGAAACTCGGCTTGTACAAGGCACTCGCAGCCGGACCGATGACCTCGGCAGAGCTCGCCGCGAAAACGCAGACTGACGAACGCTATTTGCGTGAATGGCTCTCTTCGCAGGCGGCTGGCGGCTACATCACGTACGAGGAGAGCACGCACAAATTCAGTCTTACGGAAGAACAGGCGTTTACGCTGGCGAATGAGGACAGCCCGGCGTATCTGCCTGGTGCCTTTCAATTAGCCCTGGGTGCCCTGGACGCAGTTCCGCGCATCGCCGAATCCTTTCGCAGTGGTGCCGGCATGGGCTGGCACGAACACGATGATGGAGTGTTTCACGGTTGCGAGAAGTTCTTCCGTCCAGGTTATGCGGCGAATCTAGTCAGTGCATGGATTCCCGTGCTCCATGACGTAAAGCAGAAACTAGAAGCGGGTGCGCGCGTGGCCGACGTGGGCTGCGGTAAAGGCGCTTCCACGATACTGATGGCGAAGGCGTTCCCCAATTCCAAGTTCTATGGATTTGACTATCACGATAAATCGATTGAAGGGGCTCGCGAAACCGCGAAGCGCGAAGGCCTCGCCGACCGTGTGACGTTTGAAGTGGCCAAGGCCAAGGAATTCCCGGGCAAAGATTACGATTTCATCGCGGTATTCGATTGCTTGCACGACATGGGCGACCCCGTCGGAGCTGCCAAACACGTCCGGGAATCACTCAGCAAAGACGGCACGTGGATGATCGTCGAACCGTTTGCCAATGATGAGTTGAAAGACAATCTGAATCCTGTAGGCCGGGTCTATTACTCATTTTCCACGCTGTTGTGTACACCATGCTCGCGCTCTCAGGAAGTGGGCCTCTGCCTGGGCGCACAATCCGGCGAGTCGCGTATCCGCCAGGTCATTACCTCGGCGGGATTTACCCGTTTTCGCCGCGCCACCGAAACGCCGTTTAACATCGTCTACGAAGCCCGGCCGTAGCACTACGGCCTAAGTTGAATCGCAGCTAAGCAATCAGCGGCGAACAGCCGGTAGGCAATGCCTACGGCTCGATACCGACTTCCGACAGCAGCTGATTCTGCTCGTCTGTTGGAATAAGCGTGTGCCCTTCACAGTAGTCTTGCTCCGCAAAGTATCGGAAGGTCTTCGCGCTTTCCGCAGAACATCGGAATTCTTACTGTGCAGACTCTCGCCAAGCAATCGAACATACTTGCGCAGTTTCTCAACCGCTTGCCCGTGGTAGTTTGCAGGCGCATTCGTCTGAAACGCTTCCGGCGCCTCAATCCTGAGTTCGGCACTCGCCAGCCGTTCCAGAACTTCAACTGTCACCTGAAAGTCGGGCTCTTGCATTCGAGAGGTCATGAGCCGCACAGCTTCTTCCGGGTATGACGAATGCCGAATGGCCTCCCAGAAACCGTTGTCCCATCCTCGGACCCGCCCGTCGAATCTTATTACTTCAGCCCTCAGCGATTCGACGGTATCGAGATAGGTGATTCGCCGCGCTATATCAAAACACTGTAAAGGACGCTTTTCTGCGACGTCATCGCCTCGACAGTTCTCGTCATAGGCACCAGTATAATTTGCCACTGCGGAGTGCGACCAAGCCGGGTCGTCGACCATATTCAGTGTAATAGGATTCGATTTCACCAGCAGGGTGGGAGGAGGCTCTTGTTCGCGACGCGTGGTCGTAACCTCCGTGGATTCAGCTTCGCAAGTGTACGTTCCCCCCACGCGGAAGTGTATATGGCTGTTCAGGGGACTGCTCTCAGAAACCCTTTTCTCCGTTGTGAGGGTCAATTCTCCATCGCAATCCGAGCATCCCCACCCGCTCCCTCCACCACTGCCACCACAAGGAGCAAGGAGGATTTGCTCCAGTGGAGTTATATCCGGAGAGAATCTACGCGCACTGATCTTCTCGGCTTCAGGCGAACACGAAACTTGCACTGTGCGGTTCCCTGCAATGCTTTCCCTCATGCTAACAACCGCGTATTTGCCATCGGTTCTCGCGATGTAAGAAAACCTGACTGGGATCAATTCCCCTAGATGGAACTGCTGTTGGTCTCCCTCCGTGCTGAATTCAAGGACCACATCCGGAGGCGCAGGCAAAGGCTCAACATCCTGCGCGAGGGAGGAGAGTGGGAGGGTCACAACTACAGCGGCCAAACTCAGTAGCATTTTCATTCGAGCATTCAGATGACGCAGGTTAATATTAAGTTTCCCCACCTCTGCCAATCGGAGCCTTGTACCCAAGCGATCTGCCGAGCTTCGAGCCGCTGCCACCTTTAGGCCTTTAGATTCAGCATTCTAGGCAGAACCTATCACCATCCAGCACCGGGTATTGCCTAGTGCCACAACCCGTGTTCGCACCGTGCGCTGCGTCACTCCCCAACTTTGCGCTTATGCTATTCTTTAGGCTGCCGGCATCTGAGCGGCCCGGCCTTTGCTCCGGTTTTTTGCACCTAGAGCCGCTTCTTTCGACCGGCCGTAGCTCCTAAAAGTGAAACAGTTTCGCACGACGGGGGTCAGGCACCACAATGTCCACACTTACGGATGCACCTGTAGGCAAGACTAAGCGCGAAATCATCGATCAAGCCGTCATTCGCTTCGCCGGAGACTCCGGCGACGGCATGCAGATTACCGGCAGCCAGTTCACCAATACCGTTGCCCTCTATGGCAACGACATCGCGACGTTCCCAGACTATCCTGCGGAAATCCGCGCCCCGGCGGGCACGGAGCCCGGTGTCAGCGGCTATCAGATTAATTTTTCATCAAACGAAATTCATACCCCCGGCGACGCGGTCGACGTTCTGATTGCCATGAATCCGGCCGCCCTAAAGGTCAACGTAGCCGACCTGAAGGCTAACGGGATTCTCATCGTCAATTCCGACGCGTTTCTCGAAGGCGACCTTCGCAAGGCTCGTCTAACCACCAATCCGCTGGAAGATCATTCACTCGACAAGTTTCGCGTATTCCCGGTTGAACTCGAACGGCTGACGCGCGTTGCCCTGCAGCACCTCGGCCTCGATGCCAAGTCCATGGACCGTTGCAAAAACTTCTTCGCGCTCGGCATGTGTTACTGGCTTTACAACCGGTCGATGGCGCCTACCGTCCGCTGGATCGAAGACAAATTCAAAAAGAAACCGCTGTTCGCCGAGGCCAACGTTCTGGCCATGAAGGCCGGCTACTCCTACTGCGAAGCCACCGAAGCCTTTCAGATCAGCTATGAAATTCCACCCGCGCAACTGACTCCAGGGGTTTATCGCAATATCAGCGGGAACCAGGCCCTGGCGCTCGGATTCGTGGCGGCATCCGCTAAAGCTGGAATCAAATTGTTTCTGGGCAGCTATCCCATCACGCCTGCCTCGGACATTTTGCACGAGCTCTCGCAATACAAAGATTTCGGCGTCCTGACATTTCAGGCCGAAGACGAAATCGCCGCGATCACTTCCTCGATCGGCGCATCCTATGCCGGCGCGCTGGCATTGACCACTACCTCGGGCCCAGGCATGGCCCTGAAGACGGAAGCGCTTGGCCTCGCCGTGATGACCGAACTACCTTTGGTCATCGTGGACGTGCAACGCGGCGGCCCATCAACCGGTCTGCCGACCAAGACGGAACAAGCCGATTTGCTTCAGGCCATGTTTGGCCGCAACTCCGAAGCGCCTATCCCGGTGCTGGCTGCAGCTACTCCCGGTGATTGCTTCTGGGTGGCTGTGGAAGCCAGCCGCATCGCACTGAAATACATGGTGCCGGTCATCGTCTTATCGGATGGTTACTTGGCCAACGGCGCAGAGCCTTGGCAAATTCCCACTGCGGACGAACTTCCCGACATTCCGGTGAAGTACGCGACCGATCCTGCAACCTATCTTCCCTACCAGCGCGACCCGGATACGCTGGCCCGCCCTTGGGCCATTCCCGGGACGCCCGGCCTTGAACATCGTATCGGTGGCCTCGAGAAACAGGACGTCACCGGCAACATCAACTACGAACCGTTGAACCACGAAAACATGGTGCGCATCCGCGCCGCCAAGATTCAGGCGATTACCCAGGATGTTCCTCCGGCGGTGCCCGCTGGCGATGCTGAAGGTGACTTGTTGATCGTGTCGTGGGGCTCTACCTATGGCTCCATTACGCAAGCCGTTAAAGCGCAGCGCAGCAAGGGCCGCAAGATTGGCCACCTGCACCTTCGCAACCTGAATCCATTCCCCGAAAACCTGGGCGAAGTTCTGAAGCGCTACAAGAAAATCCTCGTTCCCGAACTCAACATGGGCCAGCTGAGCTGGATGCTGCGCGCCAAATTCCTGGTCGACGCCATCGGCCTTAACAAAATTCAGGGCCGCCCCTTCAAACAGGCCGAACTCGATCAAAAGATCGAGGAAGTTTTGGGATTTTAGGAGACGCGAAATGACGACAGCTGCTTTTCCGCCGCTCACAAAGAAGGATTTTCAGACTGACCAGGAAGTCCGCTGGTGCCCGGGTTGCGGTGACTACGCAATCCTTGCCGCCGTACAGGCTGTGTTCCCGGAGCTCGGCATTCGTCGCGAAAACTTCGTGGTAGTTTCGGGTATCGGCTGTTCCAGCCGCTTTCCCTACTATATGAATACTTACGGCTTCCACACCATCCACGGACGAGCCCCGGCCGTCGCAACGGGCATCAAGATCGCTCATCCCGAACTGGAAGTTTGGGTCGCCACAGGTGATGGCGACGCACTGGCCATTGGCGGCAACCACACCATCCACATGCTGCGCCGCAACGTTGGCATCAAGGTGCTGCTCTTCAACAACCGCATCTATGGGCTGACCAAGGGTCAGTATTCCCCAACCTCCGAATTTCACAAAGTCACCAAGTCCACGCCCTACGGCTCACCCGATCGTCCGTTTAATCCGGTTTCGCTGGCCATCGGCGCCGAAGCCACTTTTGTCGCTCGCTCTGTCGATGTGTTTCAGTCGCAATTGAAGGATGTGCTACGCGCGGCAGCCGTTCACAAAGGTTCCGCATTCGTGGAAATCCTGCAGAACTGCAACATCTTTAACGACGGCGCGTGGGAAGGCGTTACCGAAAAAGAAGCGCGCAGCGAACACGTCATTCAACTCGAGCACGGCAAGCCTCTGATCTTTGGCAAGAACAAGGATAAGGGTATTCGTCGCAAATCAGACGGCGACATCGAAGTCGTGCAACTGGGCAACGGCATTACCGAAGCAGACCTGATCGTCCACAACGCGCACCACCCTCGAGCTTCCTACGCGTTCCTGCTTTCACACATGGAACATCGCCCCGGCTTCCCTACCCCCATTGGCATTTTCCGCGCTTGGGACGATTTGCCCCGCTTCGAAGACGTGGTCAACGAACAGGTCCGCGACGTCATCGCCAAAAAAGGCCCCGGCAACCTCGACAAATTACTGCGCACCGGTGACATCTGGGAAGTGAAGTAACCACACCAACGCCCTGGGAGATTTCTGCAGACTCGCTCCATCTGGCTGCGCATTCTACGCGCCGCAGGAATCTTTCTTGGTTACCTGACAGTATCCCTGTTTACAATTTGGGCCTGCGCTGCCCTCTACTTCGACCTGCCGCAAAGCTCGCTGCACCTCTTACTGCCCTGCAGTTATCTTGCGGTTCTCATTCTTCTGGCCGTTCGCGCTCGCTGCCACTATCGCCGCGTCTTGATTTGTGCCGCCATGTTCGGACTCGTTTTGGCCTGGTGGCTTTCGCTGAAGCCATCCAATCACCGTCATTGGCAGGACGATGTATCCCATGAAGCCTGGGCGGAATTGGCACCTGATGGCGACACCATCACCATTCACAATTTTCGCCTGTGCGATTACCGCACTGAATTCGATTACACCTGCCAGTGGTTGACCAAAACCGTACAGCTCTCCGACCTTCGCGGAATCGACATCTCCATCACGCATTGGGGTTCACCGTACATCGCGCATCCTATCGTCAGTTTCTGGTTTGGCGACAATACCTATGTGGCCGCTTCCATCGAAACTCGGAAGGAAGTGGGCGAGGGGTACTCCGCAGCACGCGGGTTCTTCCGGCAATACGAACTGATCTATCTCTTCGCCGACGAGCGCGACATCATTCGACTGCGCACCAACTTCAGAGTTGACGAGGATGTCTACCTCTATCGCACCGTCGCCAAGCCGGAATGGTCTCGCAAACTTTTTGTCGAATATATTCGTCAGGCGAACCTACTCCGGGAACAACCCGAGTGGTACAACGCCCTCACCCGCAACTGCACCACCGCCATCTTTGCCTCTATGGCCAGAATCGGCCCGCTACCCAAAGGCACCACGCGCTACGATTGGCGCATTCTGCTGAACGGGAAAAGTGACGAAATGTTGTACAACGGTGGCAATTTCGCCGGTAAACTGCCTTTTCCTCAGTTGAAAGAAGCCGTCCACATCAACGAGGCCGCGCACCAAGCCGGTGATTCTCCCGATTATTCATTGCTGATACCGTCAAGGCCGCCCCGGTTTTGAGGATGTCTCTACATCCACAATCGCTCCGCGCGCTCACTAGCCCTTCGAACAGCTAAATTTTTCATGACCCTGAAACCAACTTCGTTTACCAACATCTAAGGAATAGACGGTAGAATTCTTTCCTATGGAACCATCGAAACAACTGATTCCCTTCTCTCTTTTGGGAGATTCAGATCCGGTGCCGCCTTCCTTCTTCGTTTCGGAGCCAGAGCAGGCTCGCGCCTTGACCCTACTCTATGAAGTCAGCCACGAGCTGACTTCCACCCTCGATCGTGCCGAACTGTTGCGCCTGATCGCCCAGCGCGTCAAGAAATTCGTCAATTACGATGTCTTCACGGTCATGCTGTGGAACGAATCTGCTCAGGTATTGGAAAGCGTTTTCTCCATGCGCTACGAGAACGCTATCGCCGCCAGACTCGAAATGCCGCTGAATCAGGGCATCACCGGCGCCGCCGCAGCCGAGAAGCGCACCATCCGCGTCAACGATGTGCGCGAAGATCCCCGTTATCTCAATTGCAGCACGGAGGACGGGGTCGAGGTACGCTCTGAACTGGTCGTGCCCCTGCTTCGCATCGATCGCCTGGTGGGCGTCATGGATCTCGAGAGCGTCAAACCCAGCGCGTTCACCACAGATCACGAGCGCCTCCTGAACATCCTCGGCTCATTCGTTGCTGTGGCTCTCGAAAACTCTCGTCTCTTCGAAGAGGGCCGCCAGACGCAATTGCGCATGCAGAACGACCTGGAGACTGCACGCGAAATTCAGCGTCAACTGCTTCCCACCGGCGCGAAAGAGATTCCGGGGCTCGACCTCGCCACTGCCTACATCCCCGCGCGCGAATTGGGGGGCGATTTTTACGATTTGCTTCCCTACGGAATCGGCCGCCTCGGCATCGCCATGGGCGACGTTTCCGGTAAAGGGACGGCTGCCGCCTTGTATGGATCGCTGGCCATTGGCATCCTGCGTGAAGTCGTGAATGAACGCCAGGGCTCACCCGCTGAAATGTTAGATATTCTGAACAGCCGATTGCTGGCCGCACGCCTCGATGCACGCTTCATCGCCATGCACTTCGCGGTTTATGACGCCGCTTTGCGCGAGTTGAGCATCTCGAATGCAGGTGGCACCTTGCCCCTACTCGTTCGCAATGGAGAAGTCACGGAAATCCAAGTGAGTGGCGTTCCACTCGGTCTGCTTCCGGATGTCGAATACGAGGAAGTCACGCTGGCGCTTCTTCCTGGCGATGTGATTGTCCTGGCCTCCGATGGGATTCACGAATCCACCAACCGCGACATGGAAGAATACGGCAGCGAGCGGCTGAAGGCGCTCCTCGCGCAGGTCGTCCCCTTCGACCCCGGTTACACCATCGCTCAGCGCATTGTTAAAGCAACGGACGAGCACGCGGGCATTGGCTTGCCTCCCCACGACGACCGCACCCTGCTGATCCTGCGCGTGACCGAAGATTTGGCCGCTGATTACACCAAGCTTCCGATCATCTACTGATGTTGTTTTTTGCAGCGGATTGCAGTGCACTCATCTCAGCCGTAGACGATACAATCGATATTCTTCTCCGGTTCCAAACCAATCCGGAAAATCCTCGAGAAACTCTGCGCCAAATTTAGCATTGAGTGCCTGGCTCCTTCCCGGCCGCGCGTGACCGTATACGGTGTCGAATCCCTTGCCCGCCACCAACCCCAACCAATGCGCTTTCAGAATCATTCCCAGTCCCTGCCCCTGAAAGCCGGGGAGTATCGTGTTTGAGTAGCAATGAAACCCATTTTTCGTTTCGGCATCCGGCAAATCCACGTTTCCACCGATCCCGTCAATATCATTGGCCGTTGGCGTTCCGTAGGACTCCCCCGCGATCTTCCCATCGACAAACATCCAAACAAAAATGGATCCCGGCAGATCCCACAGTTCCTTCTTCTCCAATAGCTCGAATTGCAGCGGCTCCGGATAGACCGTTTCAAACATCATGGTCTCCTCAAGTGGAAGGTCATACCTGAATTTGATCGCCCGCACTCTGCCGTCCCCCATTTTCCCGTCTACAGATTCAGCGCATCCATTTTCGGATTCTCGTATATATCATCTTCGCCGGGATAACGAAGCTCTTTTTCGAACCTTCCCGTCTCCTTCGCCAGCGCCCAGATCAGGCTTTCGCCCGCCGGAAGAATTCTAGGTTGACGGTCATAGACCGCATCGGCATACGCCCATTCAGCATCAATCGTCTTCCATCCCTTTGACGCAAACATCGCGATGAGGTCATTTAGGAATAGTGCATTGAGCGCGTTGTGGTGCAGCAACACTGTGTGCCGCACCGGCTTGCCCAGAACCCGCAAACTCAACGAATTGTAATATTGCGCGCGACCCCAGATGTGCTGCAAATAGAACTCGCGGTAGCCGTTTAGGTCTGCCTTTGGCTCTTTTCTGAAGCGGGCCCGTAACCGTCCATCGATCGCCCAGTCGGAGGCATCAATCGTGGCTCGCCCAATCCGATACCCGTGCTGCTTCAGGAAAGCGCGCATGGCATCGCGCTTCTCGACCGTATTGCCTTCCTTGAAAAATGGATAACGAAACAGCGGCACGAAGTGCCCGTATCCACGAATTTGCGGCTCAACTTTGAGCGCGTCGGTTTCAAACACGGCGAGCGTGACTTTCTCCGGCGATCGCCGCCATCCTCCGAGCTTCCGTTGAAATAAAGATGCGAGTACGAGTGATTCCCAATTCCGTGACCGGCCCGGTCCCATGAGGAGATTAGTTCTGCTCCTGTCTGGCTATCGACACGCTTCCCGCAAACAAAGAGCACGGCTTTCGTCTTGTGCTTCGCCAGGGCGCTCAGGATGCGCTCGTTCAACTCCTCCCACGTCATTCCCGCGCCGGCCTCCGTGGTGGGGTCGTCAAACGTAGACGCTAATTGGGGAGCCGCTTCTACCCCTGAGAGACTCGGCGTTCTTGCCAGCGTGGCGACAAGGGCCGTCCCACGCAGAAATTCTCTGCGATGCATCATTGGATCCTCTTTATTTGCGAATGAACCGGCGGAACCAGTGTACACGCCACTAGTTAGACGAGCAGCGCGCTACTTACCTTACATCCCCGGATATTTGCCGAGGAAGATGAGGATGATGTCGATTGAGTCGGTAACCCCATGCGCAATGATTGGAACTGCCAGATTGCGTCCCGCATACAGATAGACCACTCCCAGCAGCAATCCGGCCAATCCCTCGTCGATGATCCCTGTCCATCCCTGGTACGCATGTGCGATTCCGAATGCCACATGAACACCTACCAGGCTGATTATCCACGCGGTCCGCGTCCGGTCGAAAAAATCCGCTACCCGGTTCATCAGGTAACCGCGATACACCATCTCTTCGCCGAATGCCGCCAGCGGCCAGGTCAGCGCCAAATAGAAAAGTGCCAGTTTCGGATTCCCTATCACCGGACGGAAATCCTCCAAGTCCGGTTGCCTCCCCAATACCCTCACCAGAATCGGCTGGCTGACGAACAACTGAAAACATTCCATCACCACCCCGGCAAGAACTCCCCAAACTAAAGTGGACTTCCAGTTACGAAAAAGGCGCAAGCCTACGTCGCGCCAACGCAATCCACGCACCCGCAAGGAGATCCAACCGAACAACAAGATGTAGGGCGTCTTGCTGAAGAAGATCAAGTGGCGAAAATCCGCCACAAAGATCAGCGCCACAAACACCAATTCCGCAATCGCGAGCCATTTGCTCTGACGCCAATCGGCGGCAACGGGCGGGGCCCCGGGGCCCACTGCTCCAGGCAATAGCGTTTTTGAAACGTTAGGCTCTCCACTGGTACTCATACAAAACTCCAGTTGTGGAATTGTCGATTCTGCAGGTTAGTTCGAGCCCGGCAATGTTTGCGACCGGTGGACCTGGCGAACACACCAGCGCGCGAACGATGTCGTCAACAACAGACAAACGAAACCGACTCCCAACCCGATTGGCACGATCCACCAACTCAGTAACTCATGGCCGTTTTGCGGCGCTGGACCAAAGCCTAGTCGCAGAGAAAATTCAGGCTCGCCGGTATTATCGATGAACTTCCACAGGCCCGCCGCATTCGGATGAATTGGTTTCAAGACCGCGACCAGCATGCACACCAACCCGAAGCCGTAGCCTAGCAGTGATCCCACCAGTGCGAAAAACCCTGCCACGCTCAAACTTGCCCAGCGAACCAATCCGTTCAAGAGCCCCACAGGCGAACGGCTCGCTTCCATTCGCGCCAGCAATACCTCCGTCATGTATTCCTTCGCGAGTCCCTCCGGCGTACCCAGCGCTACAAGCGCTGCATCGATGCTTGATTCCGTCATCTCACCCATTGCACTTGCCTTGTCCGCGATATGGCTGCGCAGTTCTTTGACAATTTCGTCGGCCTCCGGCTCCTCCATCCCACGCAGGCCTTCGCGCAGTTTTACCAGGTACGTATCGATCCGTTTTTGTGCCCCGTTCGCCATGCTCACCTACTTCCCTTCACCAAGGGATTCGCCAACTTGTTCATGCTCGACGCAAACCGCGTCCAGACCTCTGCCATCTCGCGTGCCCGGCTCTTTCCCGTTGCCGTCAGCGCATAGTATTTTCGCGGGTGCCCTGCGGCAGATTCGACCCACTCACTCCGCACCCATCCCAGCGCTTTCAATCGACTGAGCAATGGATAGACTGTACCCTCCGACACGACCAGGTCCGAATCGCTCTCCAGTCGGCGCAATATTTCCAATCCGTAGAGCTTCCCTTCCCACAACACCGCCAGAATGGCCAGCTCCAGACAGCCCTTTCGCAACTGCACTTCCCACTTGTCGGGGGCATCCTGGGCCGGTAGCTCTTTCTCTTTCATATCGGAATCTTGTTATACAAGGTATCTTGCTGTCAAGTGCCTCTTCGCGGAATACTTCGCTCTTGGAGTGCGGCAGCCCCGCTGCCGCTTTCCGTTGCAGTCGCTCATCACACCGTGAAAGCGGGAGTAGGACTCCCGCACTCCATAAGCAATCGCGAATACGTGATTTGGTTAAACAGGACGAGCGAGTGGAGGTGACTTACCGCGTGGCCGCGCCACCGCTGGGAACGACTTCTGCTGTTTGCGTCCCGAATCCTGTTGGCTTTTCCAGCATTGGCATCCACTGCTCGCGGACCCCTGCAAACTCCGGCATGTCTTTCTTCGCAACTGGATCGGAGGGTGGCAATCCCAGTTTCTCAAAGTTCTTAAATTGCCCTTTTTGCATGATCCGGAAATCCAGGTGCGGACCCGTGGCCAAACCCGTGCTGCCAACTAATCCGATGATCTTGCCGAGGTCCACGTGTTCGCCCGCGTGCACAAACATCTTCGACAAGTGCAGGTACATGGTTTCGTAGCCGTTGCTGTGCGCGATGTGCACCATGTTGCCGTCCCCGCCCTTGCGCCCCGCGAAAACCACGCGACCGCTGCCGATCGTCTGCACCGGCGTCCCTACCGGCGCCCCATAATCCGTACCCAGATGCGGGCGCACCGTCTTCAATATGGGATGAAACCGCGCCTTGCTGAAATGCGAAGTCACCGGCGCGCCAAACTTCAGCGGCGAGCGCAGAAACGCTTTCTGCAGCGATTTTCCGTCCGCCGTGTAATACGCCGGATGCCCTTCCGGATCGTGGAACAACAACGCCTGGTATTTTCTCCCGGCGTTTACATACTCCGCGGCAAGAATCTTTCCGTATCCAGCCGTTTCGCCGGTCGTGTATCGCCTCTTCTCCATCACCACGCGAAACGTGTCACCCTTGCGGGGGTCGGTGTAGAAATCCAGATCGTAGCCGAAGATTTGCGCCAGGCGCATGGCCACATCGGCGCTCTCGCCCGCAGACTGGACAGCGTTGAACAGCGAATCCTCCAACTTGCCGGTAACCACGGTGACTTGCGTGTGGGTAGGGATCGACTGCACTTCCGCGCTAAACCCCGAAGATTGCGGCACAAGGTGCAGCATCCGCTCTGAGTCTATTTTGTAACTGATTTCCCGAAGATTTCCGCCGAGCGACCATCCCACCGTCAGCATATTTCCCGCACGTAATTGCCGCAGATTGAACGCGCGCTGCGCCGCCGCAGTCGCTTCATTTACTTGCACTGGAGACAACCCCAATTTCTGCAGCGCTCCCGCAAAATTATCGCCCGCGGACATTCTTTGCGCCGTTGGCACCACTACCTGCTCGCGATATCGCGCGGCATCGTCCTTTGCCAGATCGACTTGCGCGGCAAATTCCTTGGCGGTTTCGCTGCGTCGATGCAGCGCATATCCATTCACCACCACTCCCGCCACGAGCAGAACCCCTGCTGTAATCAGAAAACGACGGTCCACTCTTCCCCCAGTTCTGTTCCTTCTGTCGCTAACTGTTTGACGAAATATATCTTCGATAGTCTTTACCAGAATAACCTACGCCTCTCTTGTGACCCAAACCACGGTCGCCGTCAAATCTTTCCGCCGCCAAGAGAGCCCAATCTTCCACGGGGGTTCGGCGTGGTTTCACGAAAATCTGCGGAAAATCACCCACTCCGCGCCGAACCGCTGTGTTTAAGTCTTTTATCCTCAGTGCTTAACCGCTCCAATGACTGGCAGTTTGCGTGCACTCTATCTCTACGGGGAGTTTTCATGAATACGCTCGAAGTTCATCCTGAAATTATCGCCCGCGAAGAACACCAGCACCCAGCCTTCAGCACCTGTCACGGGTGCCACCGCAGCTTTCGCGCCAAGTGCGAAGATCAACTGAGCCTGGCGCTCTGTGACCACTGCTTTGATATGTTCCGCAATCATCCTGATCCCGTTCTAATCGCCCACGTGAAAGCGCGCCCACGCCGCTCCGCCACGCGCTGACCTTTCCGTCCTCAATTCTTGCCAGCACTTTACTCCGACCGGTTCCTCTCGCCGTGTGAACCCTGCCTGGGACAATTTCCATGCACGATTTTCATACTTGACTTCCGATTTCTATCGTACATACTGCTTGGTATGTTAGCCACACGGAAGCGCGCCACTCGCCATGCCACTCGGCATCGTGATCCACAACGTACCCGCGAACGCTTGTTGCAATCGGCGTTTCAGGAAGTCTACAAGTCCGGCTTTCAGAGCACCGACCTCGACACCATTCTCCATTCCGCCGGTGTCACCAAGGGCGCCCTCTACCACCACTTTGAGAATAAAGAGGCTCTTGGCTACGCCATCGTCGACGAAGTCATCGCCGGGATCACCCTGGAGAAATGGGTACGTCCGCTGGCACACACAAACGATCCGGTAAAAACGCTGATTGAGATTGTGCAATCGACTTCGATCGAACCGAAAGATCTTCGCGGTGGCTGCCCACTCAATAATCTGGCGCAGGAGATGTCTCCGCTCGACGAAGGCTTCCGGAAGCGCCTGGCCAAAGTGTTTGCTGCCTGGCACGGGTCGATTGCCAATGCCTTGAAGGAAGGTCAGAAAGGCGGCACGGTAACACGCGATTTGAACGTGGACGAAACGGCCACATTCATCATTGCCGCTTACGAGGGGTATATATCCCTCTGCAAGAATTCGCAGGATTCCCGCATGCTGCAATCGGGCAAGCGCGGCATCGTTCGCTATCTGGAAACGTTGCGCGCCCACGGTGCGGCAAGGAGGGAAGGAATCTCTGTATGAGCACGGCAACTTTTTCTGTATCGCACTACATACCAACTAGTTGGTCTTATATAAGAGCGGCAGTAGCAACACCTGTGCTCCTTGCTTCTCTTTCAGGAGGTCTTGATGTGCCCCATGTGCATTTCTAGCGCGGCCATGCTCGTTGCCGGCACTGCGTCCACTGGCGGAATTGCGGCGCTCGCCGTGAAAACAGTTCGCGGAGTGCTCGGCGCGAATTCCAAGAATCGCTCTGTCGACTTTGCAAAGCAACGCGCGCCGAGAGTTGCAAATCCCCTGCTCCACCAGCATGAGAGTTTTCCAGTCCACACCAAAGGAGAGAGGCTATGACACCGAGCATCATCGAAGAACCCAAAGTCGTATCGCGAGCGGAATGGCTGGCGGCACGAATCGAGCATCTGAAAAAGGAGAAGGAACTCACGCGGCTAAGCGACAAACTCAGCCGGCAGCGGCGCGAACTGCCGTGGGTGAAGGTCGACGAGAACTACGTATTCGACACGCCGACCGGCCCCAAAACGCTAGCGGACCTTTTCGACGGCCGCAGTCAATTGCTCGTCTACCATTTCATGTTCGGCCCCGGCTGGAAAGAAGGCTGTGTAGGCTGCTCCTTCACCATGGACCACATCGACGGTGCGGTTGTTCACCTGGAGCATCACGACGTCAGCTTCGTGGCCGTTTCTCGCGCGCCTCTCCCAGAGCTTTCCGCGTATCAGAAGCGTATGGGTTGGCGCTTCAAGTGGATTTCCTCGTTCGGCAGCGATTTCAACTACGACTACCACGTGTCTGTCCGTCCGGAAGAACTCGCCAAAGGCGAAGTCGAGTACAATTTCCGGAATGTCCCGGCGCGCGGCGAGGAAATGTCCGGCGTGAGCGCGTTTTACAAGAATCAGGCGGGCGAAATCTTCCATACCTATTCCACGTACGCCCGCGGCGGTGAAAGAATGCTCGGCACCTACATGCTTCTGGACCTTGCTCCGAAGGGCCGCAATGAATCCGACACCAATGGAAACCTCACCGGCTGGGTTCGGCATCACGACAACTACGATGGCGGTGGACACGTCGACAATACCGGTCGTTACGTTCCGCCTGCGTCTAAGGAATCCGGCTGCAATTGCGAAAAACGCTCAGCAAAATCTGGCTCTCTCGCAATAGGAGCAGACATGACAAAAATATCTTTAGTTTGAAAATGGGCTACTTGCCGGAAGAGATGGGTTGAACGTTGGTAATGCGCGAAGGATCCGCAAAGTAATTCTGCTCGCGCAACTTGCGGTAAATCCTTCCGGCAACTTCCGCCGCCGTCGGGCCTTTCACGCGCCGGGTGTTGCCGCGCAGCAGCACGGCCAACGCAATCTTGGGGTGCGTTTCATCCGCGTAGCTGACGAACCAGCCGATTCTCGATGGATTCGTGTGGTCGTCGCACGTGCCCGTCTTCCCCAGCGGTGTTTCTTCGCCGCCCGGGTCATAGCTCAACCGCCCCGTGCCATAGAGCACGGCCGCCAGCATTCCTTCGCGGACTTCCGGAAGCACACTGGCAATATTCAAATCCCGTTTTACTTTGGGCTGGAACGCTTCCACTTCTTCCGCAGAGTGTGGGTACTGCAAATAATAAAGTGTTCCGCCATTTGCGAAAGCCGCCGCCAGTGCTGCTAATTGCAGCGGTGTCATCTGTATTCCTTCGCCGAAACTCGACATTCTGGCTACTCCGCCATAGGCAGGAGCAGCAATCGGGAAACTGCCTGGATGTTCGTCGGTTAAGTTATATCCAGCTAGCTCGCCAAGTCCCAGCAGGCGTCCGTACTTGGAAACAGTGTCGAAACCCATGCGTCGGCCCAACTCTTCAAAGAACACGTTGTTGGAATGCGCCAGCGCCTCCGTCAGATTCATATACTTGCGACGCCCCACTTTCAGCATGGTGTCGCGGGTAATTACATTTTCAGACAGTGCCGCGATCGCAATCGTCGGCTTGATCGTCGAGCACGGAATATATCCGTCGCCGAATGCAATTTTCTGATTCACAACCGCCAGGATGCGTCCGGTGTTGGGGTCGACCGCTACAACTGATCCGTTGTACTTTCCCAATCCCTCGACGGCGGCTTGCCGCACCATCGGATCATCAAATGCTGGATCGTCCGTGCTGAAAGAATCGGCGTACGTCGGAACTCCGCGATAGCGGGAAACGGCATGGCGCGTATGCGCGGTAGATTTCGTTTTGGATTTTGAAGATTTCGACGTGGAGGTGCTCGTCGCTTTCGATGCGCCTTCCGCGGCAGGCAGTGGCACGCTCATCGTCGCAATGAGCCAAGACGCGGTAATCAATTTCCCCAAATTCCTGATCATTCAGCCCTTAACCCTGACATCGAGGTGAGTACGTCTAGGACGACTTGGTGGAATCTATCCCAAACCAAATCAGCGGTCAATCTGCTTCAAGTGAAGTTTACCTGAATCAGCTCCGCTCGACCTGCGCACCAAGGAACCTGCCTCGACCTCACCTTCTCTTAGATCCGGAAGCCATGCCGCACTTCCGGACTGGCAAGAAGTTTCCCATCCCGCCACTGCCAGAGCAATAGACATCTGGGCCCAGTACCCAGCTATGTGCTTTATTCTGAACGACTGACCACCGGGCCAGTACCTGTTCGCGTTGTCGGTGTCTCAATTTGGATGCGATACACAAGCGCTTCCGCTGCTTACTATGATTGCCTCAAATGCGCTCAAAAAACGAACCGGGCGGGGTAAGGTCTTGCCCTCCCCGCCCAGCTGTCTCTAAACACAACGTCCTGTCGCGCGCTTATCTGGTTGGACGACCCTTCGCATCGCCGGATGCGGCAGCCGCCATCTTTGCTGGAGGCGCTGGCGCCTTGTCTGAACTGGCACTTGCCTGTCCAGCCGAGCCTGGCATCTCTCCAGCGTGGCCAGCAAATGGCACTTCCATCTTCTTGCGCAGTGCATTTTCCAGTTTCTCGCGAATGTCCTTATTTTCCTTAAGGAATACGCGCACATTTTCGCGGCCCTGGCCCATGCGTTCGCCGCCAAAACTCATCCACGTTCCCGATTTCTCGATCACTCCCTTATCGACGCCCAGATCGATCAAATCGCCTTCACGCGAAATTCCTTCGCCATAGAGAATGTCGAACTCGGCTTCGCGGAATGGTGCCGCCACCTTGTTCTTCACCACCTTGGCGCGCGTGCGCGAACCCACCACGCGATCGCCTTCCTTGATCGCCTGGATGCGCCGGATATCGACGCGCATCGACGCGTAGAACTTCAGCGCGCGTCCGCCCGTCGTGGTTTCCGGATTTCCAAACATCACGCCAATCTTTTCGCGAATCTGGTTAATGAAGATCAGGCAGGTCTTCGACTTCGATACGATCGCCGTCAATTTCCGCAACGCCTGCGACATCAAGCGCGCCTGCAAACCCATCTGCGGGTCGCCCATTTCGCCTTCCAACTCCGCCTTGGGCACCAGCGCCGCCACCGAGTCGACCACCACCACGTCCACGCCCCCCGAACGGATCAGCGTTTCCGCAATCTCCAGTGCCTGTTCGCCGTGGTCTGGCTGCGAAACCAGCAGATTGTCCACATCCACACCCAATTTCCGCGCATACGACGGATCCAGCGCGTGTTCCGCGTCGATGAACGCCGCCTGCCCGCCCAACCTCTGCGCTTCCGCGATGATGTGCAACGTCATCGTCGTTTTACCGCCCGATTCCGGCCCGTAAATCTCAACTACGCGCCCGCGCGGAAATCCGCCAACGCCCAGCGCCGCATCCAGCGATAAACATCCCGATGGAATCACATTCACAGGCACCAGCACATCCTTACTGCCCAAACGCATGATCGAGCCTTTGCCGTACGACTTTTCGATCTGCGATATTGCTGCTTCCAGCAACTTTGCACGTTCATCTGTCATTTCTCACCTCGGTCGAGGAAATTGGGAATTTTGCGAATGAGGCCGCGGGGTTCATCGTTCACCGTGGTGCGCCGGGACAGCGCCGCCACTTCTCCAAGGACGTTACAATAGCCTTATATTACCTTTTCGTACTACATAAAGCCATCTTTACTTCCCTGCCGCCTCTTACAACCTCGTGCGATCCGCCGAAGCCGATGCTTCTCTTTAGGGCGCCGGAGCTCTCGCTTGCCTGGGGCAGGCAGGCTCCGACAATCACCACAAGCAAACTTGGGCTTTAGCCCCTGAAGAAGAGTCCTGCTCCGTCATACCGCACTAAAAGCCTTCAGCCGTTGCAGCCATGTGCCAGTTCATGATCCACCAACTCGGCCAGCGCCTTACCCTCTCGCCGGTCCCACTCCGCCTGTTCCATCCGGCTGAGCGACCGCAAGCGCGTAAGGTACCGTCCCCTGGTGCGAACCTCGATCAACTCGACTTCGAGTCTCTCATGTTCAATGCAGCTTAGAACACCGACCTGCGTCTTGGGCATAGGCGCACCTGTTGAAAACTTCTAGGCCTACCCTACCCAAAAGGCGAACAAAAAGCAAACACTATTTTCGCTATTACTTCGCCTTACTCACCGCCCTCGGAAAGTCCCCGGCCACCTCAGTTTAGGCCTCCGGCGCACCCCCGTCAGCCTGCTGAATTTCCGAATTCCGATTCTCGTCAATTGACCTCGTCATACTGGGTCGTTATGATTCATCGGTAATTCGTTCCTTTTTACCGCCCGAGGACTATGCTTTCAAGAGGAACCAAGCTGGGACACTACGAGATTGAATCTCTCCTCGGCAAGGGTGGAATGGGAGAAGTCTACCGCGCCCGCGACCTGCGGCTCAATCGCCGCGTGGCCGTCAAGGTTCTTCCGTCGGGTCTCGCGGAACAACCGGCTGCTCGACAACGATTTCTTCGCGAAGCCCATGCGATCTCATCGCTGCAACATCCACACGTGTGCGTGCTTCACGACATCGGTGACCATTCTGGAATCGACTACCTGGTAATGGAGTTCCTCGAGGGCGAGACCCTCGCCGAACGCATTGAACGAGGACCACTGGAGCTTGAGGCCCTCCTCAGAATTGCGCGAGAATCAGCTGATGCTCTGCAAACAGCACACAACCAGGGAATCATCCATCGCGATCTCAAACCCGCCAATCTTTTTCTAACCTCTTCGGGCCAGACAAAAATCCTTGACTTCGGTCTGGCAACCACGCAAATCGTAACTTCATCCCATCCTTGCCCTAGCGACTTCCAGAAAACTCTCGAGCCAGACGACTTGCTCACCAATCCCGGTGAAGCTGTCGGTACGATTGCTTACATGTCTCCGGAACAAGCCCGCGGCGAAACGCTCGATCCGCGGAGTGATCTCTTCTCGTTCGGAGTCGTACTCTACGAAATGGCAACCGCACAACGTGCCTTTCGTGGCGCAACTCAGGCCATAATATTTGATGCCATTTTGAACAGTCATCCGGCCCCTCCGAGCACCTTGAACCCGGGGCTGCCCGCCTCTCTCGATGTCATTATTCTTCGGTGTCTCGCTAAGCTCCGCAGCGATCGTTACTCGTCAGCGGCAGAATTGTTGAACGATTTGCAGCACTTTTCTGCAGAGACTCCGCCCACGTCTCCAACTCCAAGCCGGAAAATTCCCTCCATCGCCGTTCTGCCCTTCGCAAACCATAGCTTGGAGGCTGACAATCAGTATTTCAGCGACGGCCTTTCCGAAGATCTGATCAGTGCGCTGGCCAAACTTCCCGAACTTCACGTTGCCTCGCGAACTTCCGCGTTTCGCTTCCGTGGACGCGAGGATGACATCCGCGAGATCGGACACCAGCTCAATGTGGAGGCCGTCCTGGAAGGTAGCGTCCGCCGGGCGGGAAACCGCCTCCGCATCACTGCGCAATTGGTCAACGTCGCGGACGGGTTTCATCTTTGGTCCGAACGGTACGACCGCGAAGCGGCCGACGTATTCGATATTCAGGACGAAATCACCTCGGCCATTGTCAAAACGCTCGAGCCAACGCTTGCAGGCAAGCCGCGAATTTACGGGCGACGCCATTCGCCCAACATTCAGGCCTATGAACTTTACTTGCGCGGGCGTTCCCTTTGGGAGCAGCGCATGGAGAGCACCATGCGGTCTGCCGTCGAATGCTTTCGCACCGCTATCGGACTCGATCCCGCGTATGCTCTCGCTCACGCGGGACTTGCCGATTGCTACGCCCTACTCTCGATTTGGGGCTATCTTCGCCACGCCGATGGACGCGCCAAAGCCAAACCAGCCATCGACAATGCCATCAAGAGTGACTCTTCGCTTCCCGAAGTTCATTTCTCGCGGGGGTTGCATGAGTGCGCGTTCGCGGCTCTCGGCGGTCATTCGGAAAAACATTTTCGCACCGCCCTACAGATTGAACCGCGAAATTCCACCGTTCAGGCTTTTGCATCCATCAATTTTGGTGTGCTAGGACGTTCCGAGGAAGCCGCCAAAAGCGCTGCACGGGCAGTCCAATTGGACCCGCTGTCCGCACCCGTGTATGGCGCCGCTGCTCTAGCAATGCACGCTTGTCGGCGCTTCGACGAAGCCATTGCTTACGCGAACCGCGCCCTGGAATTGCACCAGAATCTTGTCACCGGACTCTGGCCGCTCGCGCTTTCGCTTTGCGGCTCCCGCCGATTCAAGCAGTCCATCGAGGTTACCGAGCGCCTGGTTTCCATTACCCGGCGTCCACCGGTTTTTCTCTCCTTACTTGGCCTGGCGTATGCCCGGGCTCATCAAACGGAAAGGGCTCAGGAAATTCTCAAGGAATTACATGCTCGTAGCGCCACGGAATTCATCACCCCGTGGAGCTTGCTCACGGTCGAGCTAGGCTTGAAGAATCGCGACACCGCACTCAATCATTTCTGGGAGTATTACGAATCAGGTGGCCGTGGATGGGAAGTGCAGGTTGCCTTTGCCCCTCTCTTTCCGAAACTGCGCGAAGATCCTGACGTTCAGGAGATTTACCGCAAGATGGAAGAGAGCGGCAGAGTGCGATTGTCTCCCGACGATCCCACGTCGCCGAACTAAAAACCTTGCTTGCACTTTTACATTTTGAAAGGGCACAACCAATCCATCGCTCAGCTTTGCATCACTTCCCCGCCAGCGCCGAATAAACTTCTTTGCCGCCCACCACTGTCCACACCACCTTTGTATCCTTTAGTTTGTCCGGCGCAATCGTGAACACATCGTCCGACAGCAGCACCATGTCTGCGTACTTCCCGACCGTCAGCGATCCGCGATTCCCTTCCACAAAGTTGGCCCAAGCCCCATTGATCGTGTAGCCCTTCACCGCTGTATCAATATCTATGGTCTGGTCCGGGATCCAACCGCCCTCTGGCTTTCCGTCCAGGCCTTTGCGCGTCAACGCCGTGTACATCCCGATCTCCGGCTCCATCTCCGCTACGTTCCAGTCGCTGGCAAACGCCAGCGTCGCGCCGCTATCGCGCAAGCTGCGGAACGCCCACGCATACTTCCAGCGCTTCGGTCCCGTAGCTTTCGCCCACTGTCCGGTAATGTCGGGAGCACAGTGCCGCGGCTGCATGCACGCCGTCACTCCCAGCTCTTTGAAGCGATGGATGTCCTGCTCGTTCAAACATTCCACGTGCACGATCTCGTGCCGCGAATCGCGTGGACCGTTCATCTTGCGCGCGTATTCATACGCGTCGAGCGCCGTGCGAATTCCACGATCTCCCGTCGCGTGCGTAAAAATCTGGAAACCTCGCTTGTCGAGCTTCGCCACCACCTGTTTGAATTCTTCCGCGGGATAATCCAGCACACCGCTCGTGTCCGGCCGGTCAGCATACGGAGCCAGCATCGCCGCCGTATGCGGCTCGATCACATCGTCTATATAGAGCTTCACCGCTGCTACACGAAATGTGTCGTCGTTGTATTCCTTCACCGCTTCCGCAAACTTGTCGATCTCCGCAGTCGCGTCGTGCCGCGCCGGTGGAACAGTGCCACCTGCAACCGCTGCGGCAATTTCCCTTCCTTCTTCAATTGCACGTACGTTGGCAAATTCTCCAGATAAGATTGCGGGTCCACAACGGTGGTGATTCCCGCGCGCGCCGCCTGCTGCAGCAATTGCGCAATGTTGTTGGCCGCGTTCGCATGTGAATGCGAAGGGAGTATGTTGCTCAGCTCCGCCTCCGCACTCGCGGACAGTCCCGTGCTGCCGAAGCCCACGAGAATTCCGGTCGGCTCGCCCGTCTTCTTGTCGTGCTGCACATCCTCGGCAAAACTCACGGACTTGGTCGCCTTTGTAATCCCAAACGCTTTTAGCGCTTCCTTGTTCATCCAGATGGTGTGGTAGTCATACGCCACGAGAAACGCGGGCCGTCCGCCGGTTAGTCCTTCCAAGTCCTTGGCCGTCGGCAACGTCCCATCGGGAAACGCCGAATAGTTCCAGCCGTCCATCTCCACCCATTTCAGGTCGGGCCGCTTGTCCGAAAACGCCTTCACCTGCTCCTGAATCTCTTTCAATGAATTCCCAGTGATGCGCACGACATTCGGATCGTTTCCGAGTCCCACATGGAAATGGCTGTCGATGAATCCCGGCAGCAATAGTCGTCCACCTGCATCGACCACGCGCGTTTTTTCGCCAATATATTTCCCGGCATCAGCGTCTTCACCCACCCACACTATCTTGTCGCCTTTCACGGCCAGCGCCGTAGCCCGCGGCAGTTTCTCGTCCATCGTGTGAATGTTGGCGTGCCGCACCACCAGGTCCGCGGCCATTTCGGGCGTCGCTTTCTGCGAGCATCCCACGGCAAACGCACAAGCCACCGCCAACGCAGCTACATTCCAGATCTTCATTTTTCCTCTTTCAAGATGCCGAACCATTTCGATGAGGTTGTCTAATTGCAGGAATTATACTCACTTGTAGCTGTAAAATCCTCGTCCCGACTTCCGTCCCAGCCATCCCGCTGCGACATATTTTTTCAACAATGGGCACGCGCGATATTTTGGATCGCCAATCCATCCAGCAGCACCGCCATAATATCCACGCACACATCCAAACCGATAAAATCGGCCAACTCCAGCGGCCCCATCGGATGATTCATTCCCAGCTTCATCACCGCGTCCACCGCTTCAGGCGTCGCCACGCCTTCCATCACTGCATACACCGCTTCATTAATCAGCGGCATCAGCACGCGGTTCGAGACGAATCCCGGCGCATCATTCACCGCCACTGGAGTCTTCCCCAATTTTTTCGCCAACTCCATCGTGGTGGCAAACGCTTCGTCGCCAGTCTGCAGCGCGCGAATCACTTCCACCAGCACCATCACCGGCACCGGATTCATGAAGTGCATGCCCACAAATCTATCCGGGCGCGACGTCATCGCCGCCAGCGTCGTCACCGAAATCGAAGAAGTATTGCTCGCCAAAATCACTTCCGGCCGCAGCAACTTGTCCACTTCCGTCAGCACCGCGCGCTTGATCTCCAGTTTTTCCGGCACTGCCTCCACCACAAAGTCAGCCGCCGCCAGCACGCCGAAATCCGTTACCGCTTTCAATCGCGCCAGCACGGCAGGCTTTTCCGCCTCGGTCAGCTTGCCCTTCTTTACCTCGCGATCCAGATTCTTCGCAATCGTCTCCATCCCGCGGTCCAGAAATCGCTGCTCCACGTCGCGCAAGATCACGCTGTACCCCGCCCGCGCGAACGCATGGGCAATCCCATTCCCCATGGTCCCCGCGCCCAACACTCCCACCGTCCTAATTCCGTCAACTGTCACAAGTCCTCCCTGAATAGCGCAAACCGTGTTGAAGCCAACACTATAGCCAAAACTCGTTCAACGGAACGGCTCAGTTGGCTCGCGCGCCAAGCGCGCCTTCTCCAGATCGTGACCAAAAATCCATACCTCGTATTCAAAGGTCGATCGTTGCGGCCCAATAGGAATCCCAAAAACTCGAACTCGAGTAATGGCGTTCACAATTTCCTCAAAATGACAGGGAATTCCGGCTTCATCGAGTGCACTAAGTATCCGGTCCAGTTTGGCTTGTCGGTCCCCTTTCCACAATCGCACCCGACGAGTTGAGGAATCATCCAGTCGCGCCACCAGAGGCACATGGCAATCGCTGCACTCGGTAAATCCATCGCGGAATTCTGCTGTGCACAGGGGACAAAACATTTCGTCACTCCGGCGGCTCTGCTTCGACTACCTCTCGGACAATTTCGCTCGCATGGTTCTCGTCCACGGGCAGGACATACAATTCGGCATTGCTTCCGGCAACATCCAATCGGCAGCGGATTCCATTCTCGTGCATCGCGGCCACCAGGAATTCACTCGTCCTTCGATCCACGCCACTCCATACCAGAACCGTAGCATCCTCGGCAAACCACCCAACCTCTTCTCCAGCAGTCGGCGGCCCAGGAATATTTTCTGTTTCGGGGGGCATCATGACGACGGGCAGTTTTCGGATGGATGCCGGTCTTCTCCTCCAGAAGCCGCGGGGCATTCAGCGTTTCGCGGTCTTCGCCACTTTCTGTTCCGTAAGCGTCCTTCACGGCAAGTTCGGCCTTCTCGAAAAATGAAAAAGGGACGCCAACCTCATAGGAAGGATAATTCCGCAAGTTGAAAAGGTGATCGCGTCGGAAAACGGTATTGTGAGGAATTCCGGCTTCGTCAAGGACTTCGCAAAGATCAGCGTGAATGCGAGGATCTTCTCCTTTCCAAAAAGAACAGAATGGATCCTCGTTTGGATCGCCCGGGATCGCACCTCTTTCGGCGTTGCTCGACGAATTGGTATTTGGTCCGTGCACCAACTCCACGCCGCAATCCGCGCAGCGCACGAATCCTTCTCGATATTCCGCGTTGCATTGAGGGCAAATCATCTCGCCCGCAGTCTACACCGAGAGCCGAATCCCGTCGAATCCGCGAACAAAAAGAAAAGCGCCCTCCCACTGTGAGCAACAGCAAGAGGGCGCTGATTGTTTCAGACTGCAGCCAAAACCGATCGTCGATTTAGAAGATCAGCTTCACCACCAATTGCAGGTTCCGCGCCTCTCCCGGACCGATGCCCGGTGCGCCGTTCCAGTCGCCGATGGTGTCACTCACCAAGCCGTTCGAGAGACTGACCGATCCCGGGCCCGTCGCCAGGTTCACGCGGTTAAACAGGTTGTAGTATTCTGCGCGCAATTGCAGCCTGAACCGCTCCGTGAACTGGAAGTTCTTGAAGATGGAGAAGTCCACGTCCGAGTATCCCGGTCCAGGATAGGTGTTTCTCGCAATGCCCAGGCTGCCTCCGCTCGCTGGCGTAAAGCAGGCTGGGTTGACCCAAATCGTTCCGCCTTGGGCTGCGGAGAATTGATGATTTAGCCCTTTGAACGGATTGCAAGTTACGTCTAGGCCAGACCGTGTTTCATCATACGGTTGGCCTTTGTGGAAGTTCATCAGCGTGCTGAGCTGCCAGCCATTCACCAGCATGTCTTTCCAGCCGGTCACTTGCAGCCTCGGCACGTTATAGATCACGCTGGCGGTAAACAATTGTCGCGTATCGTAGTCGCTGTTGCCGTAGTCGTACTTCCGGTTGAAAGCGTTGTCCAGAATTACGCCGCGGTACTCGCTGACCTGATCCAGGCTGTGTCCCCACGTGTAGCTGATTTGTGAGGTCACACCATGCCAGCTTCTGACTCTCAGTGTGGTCTGCAGCGCGTTGTAGTTCGAAGTCCCCGCGCTATTCAGTTGCAAAATTGAGCCAAAGTTTGGGTACTGTCCTTCGGAAACGCATCCGTCGGCCTGGTTGATGTTCGAGACGATATTTAACTTTCGTCCCTCGCTCCCCACATAGCCGATGTCCCATACCACGGAATTGCCCAGGCTCTTCTCTACTTGCAGACTATAGTTGTAGAAGTAGGGCGCTACAAAGTTCTGATTAACCGAAAATAAGTTCAAACCGGGCGTCACCGTGCACAGTGGATCCGTGCACACCGTCACACCAGGGAAGACCGAACCAACGGGGTTCGTTCCACTCTCCGGTCCATTAATGTATCCGGTAGGGCAGGTGGCTTGCTGCACCGCATCCCAGTTATAGGCGCCATTCTGCAGAGTTCCGCAAAGTGGCGCGCCGAACGTAGAGACCGCTGCAGGCCCGATGGGGTTTCCTTGAATTCCTCCTGCCGCAGTGATCGGCGGCCGGAAATCAAGGAACGGGTTCATGTTGATCTGGTCGTAAAACACGCCAAATCCACCGCGAACCACCAAGTCGCCCTTCTGATTCGCCTGGTAAGCAAAGCCCACGCGTGGTGCAAAATTGTTCGGATCGGTTTGATAGAGCGACGACAAACCACCCTGTCCTGGAATCAGTAGTCCTTTCCCCGGAACGAAGTTGGCTGTATCGGCGCTGTTGCTCTTCAGCACGCCGAAATACTCGTAGCGCATACCAAAATCCAGGCTCAACCGCCGTGTTGCTTTCCAGGAGTCGCCCACAAACAAGCTGAAGGCACTGACAGTGACATAACGTTCAGGATTGCCAACAGCAATCGTTGAACCACAAGATCCGTCTTTCGACTTAAGGGTCACTTTATCTAGGCATCCGGAGACGTCGCCCGCCAGGAAGTCTGCCAACGCAGCTGCATTGCTTAATAGTCCCGATTCTTGAAGTGACTGGCAGGCCGGAGTAGGAGTTTCGCCTCCGCAGCCGGTCGCACCCTCAAGCCAAGGTCCTTCCGTCCCGTCGAATACGAATTTGCCCGTGCCGTGTCGATGATAGAAGGCGTTGACACGGCCCTGCCGGAATTCTGCACCAAAGCGGAATTGATGCGCTCCGGAAGTGTAAGAGAGAATATCCGTCAATGTGCCAGGTAACGTCATTGCGGCCGGTCGGTGGGGTTAGTCCGACCTGCTCAAATCCATTGATGGCAACGTTGGAAGCTCCGGCGATTGGATTGCCGGATATCGTCGCATCCGGGCTCAAGTACAGCCCCAGCGACTTTGTATCGAAGCTGTTGTTGAAGTCGTGGAACACCTGGTTGAAGTAATTCACTCCGGTCAACACCTGGTTCGTCAGGCTTGGCGTAATCACCGAATTCCACACCACCGAGTAGTTGTAGACGTGCAACGGAGCAACCTCGAAATAATCCTTCAAGTTCGAGCTTGCCGTGCCGAGCGCAGGACTGCCACCGAGCGGTGCTGTCTGGCTGCCTTGTCCCAGAAAAGCACGTGCATAGATATGATTTTTCTCATTGAAGTTGTGATCGATCTTGATAACGCCATTGTAGCTGTAACCCGTCGAGGCCACTGGGCTGAAGAAATTGTTTAGTGTGGCTGGCAAGTCCACCAATCACGCTGTGCGGCCAGAAATCCATGTGGGCCAATCAGCGTATGCGAAAGTCGCTGGCTAACACGGTGCATAGCTCCCATATTTCTCTCGGTTTCGCTGCCTGGCACAAAGGATTGGCCAGCAAGTCCCGCGCCAGAGAAACCCAATCATTCGGATGGTTCCGTCGCCAACCCGGACAGACCAATCAGATACTGCTGCTTTTCATAGCTCACGAAGAAGAATGTTTTGTTTTTAATTATCGGACCGCCAAGCGAAAAGCCGTAATTCTCGTTGCGCAACGGTGGCGCCTTGGTCACCGTCTCGCTCGGCACGAAAAACGGCGAAGGATCGCCGAATGCTTCATTGCGGTTGTAGTAGTAAACCGATCCGTGCAGCGTGTTTGTGCCCGACTTGATGGACAGATTGACCGTACCACCTGCGTTTCGGCCGGCTTCCGCTCCGGACTGCGTCTGTGCGGTAAATTCTTCCACGGCATCGACGGGGAAAACCGTGCCAGCGATGCCAGACACGCCGCCTTGATTAACCGCCGGAATGTTGTGCCAGAAGTCGTTGTTGTCCACGCCATCGATCTGCCAATTGATCTGGTTCGGGCGTGTGCCGTTCAACGAACCATAGCCGCCAACGGAATATCCGCCATAACCCGGCGCTACCGCCACCAACTGCGTGAAGTCGCGACCATTCAGCGGAATGTCCTGCACCGTGTCCGAAGACATCGTGGTGTTCTGTGTCGCCGTAGTTGTGTCCAGCACCAGCGCATCGGCGGCAATCTCAACCGTGGTGGCCTGGGTTTGCAGCTTGAGCTTTACTTCGAGTGTAAAGATCTTTCCGGCACTAACTTCAATCTTGTCTACCACGTAGGGTGGAAATCCGGTCGCCGTCACCGTCAATTTGTAAAGCCCTAGCGGTAAATCCTGAAATGAGAATTGTCCGTCGGATGTTGAAACCGTGGAGTGCTCGATGCCTGTCCCGGTTTCCAACGCTTTGACCTGCGCGCCCGACTACCGAAGCATCAGACGGATCCGTCACCGTTCCATTGATAGCGCCGCGAAACGTCTGCGCATTTGCAGTCAGAGTCACAATACCCAATAAAACTGTCGTTAGAAAGACACCCTTTAGAAACAAATTGCCCGAGGTTGTCGCTTGCCATCGTCTTGAAGATAGAGAAATACGCGAGAATCCCATCCTTATTCCCCCCTAAGATAGGCTTACCAGCCAATTTGGTCCCTTGTTGGTGAGGTAGTAGACAACGAGCCAGTCTTGCTGTCAATGCATTTGATTGGATTCACGTAAACGAAATTGTAGATGGGCCAAGTTTGCTTCTCAGTTAACAAAGGTCTCGTCTCTCTTCCCGATTACTGTGGAATGGCCGTCCCGCGATTCTTTGCTCGGCTAGCAGGTGGGATGTTCGCAACCTACGCGAAACTCCTCTCGGTAATGCCCACCCGCCCCAGCACGTCTCCGCCCCTGGTATCACTTGCTATCTCTCTTGGTTTCAATAAGTTCTCCAGCCATCTCACCTGACCACTCGCCCTGCGTCTTTTTCCACTCTCGCCCGTATACAAGGTAGTATGAGCGCACAAGCATTTACCCTGACAGCTTCGAGGTCCACGGTCTTTTTCGCTACTCTCATGACCGATGACGCCAAAACTATTTCGCTGGGCCTCTCGCGCCGCGATCCCGACCTGCTCGATCATTTGATCGAGCAATACCAGAATCGTCTCTATCGTTACCTTATCTTCCTCACCAGCAACCCGGCACTTGCCGAAGACCTTTTCCAGGAGACATGGATTCGCGTTCTCGAACGCGGCCACCAGTACAACGGCAAGTGCAAGTTTGAATCTTGGCTCTTCGCCATTGCTCGCAATCTGGTCATCGACGTTTCGCGCCGCAAGAAGATGGCCAGCCTCGAAGATCTCGGCAATCCAGAAACCGAACAGGCCTACGACCCTCCCGACGAGCGCGCCATCAGCGCCCTGCAACTTCTAGTCACCCGTGAAAATGAGCAAGCCGTGCGAGTCTCGCTGCAGAAGATCGCGCCTTATTATCGCGAAGTTCTCTTGCTCCGCTTTCATGAAGAATTGAATCTGGAAGAGATCGCCGAAATCCTGGCCACGCCGGTTTCCACCGTGAAGTCGCGGCTTTATCGCGGCCTCACGGCGATGAAGACGGCCCTCGCTTCGGCAGCTCAACTTCAAGGAAGTGCGGCATGACCGACAATCGCCACTCCAGAGCACAAGAGCTGTTCGCCCAATCGCTCGTCGAGGGAATCTCCAGCGCCGATCGGTCATGGCTCGACGCACATCTCCGCGATTGCCCGGACTGCGCGCGCGAAATCCTCGCCACACAGGATCTGCTCGGCGCCCTGCGCTCCGTTCCGTTGCAGTGCCGCGCGATCTGGCGGCCCGCACGCAACTCCGCGTCCGACTCCGCGCTCAGGAAGCATCGCCTGCTGTGCAAAACAGCAACATTTTGCTTTGGCTCATCACCGGAATGAGTTGGCTGCTCGGCATCTTCAGCGCTCCGCTCGTCTGGCGCGTATTTGCATGGGTCGGCGCGCAGTTCAGCATTCCCAAGCTCGCCCTGCAAATGGGTTTCGTTTTCTGGTGGGTAGTGCCGGCGCTATTCGCAGTTGGCGCCATCATCCACCAGCGCTCGCTGGCCAGCGCGACATCACGCGGTCAACGCTAACTGTTGTGCGGGTTTTATGTAGCTGCCAGGCATTAGCCCGGCAGGCAATAAAAGAATTTACGAATTGCAGAGAAGAGGAAGAACACCATGTCCGACACATTCAATGAACGGCTCCGCTTGATTCGATTTCGCCGCAAGCGCGAAAATTCAAAATTCAGTCAGGAATTGCGCATTATTCCGCGCTGGCTGATTTTCACCTGCATCGCGCTATGGCTGCTTGCTCTGATCATCGGCATCAGCGTCAATCTGCACAATATGAGGACGCAAGACCCGGTATTTCCCGATGATAGCTTCCGTAGCCAGCCCGAGATTTCCTGTCTTTTGCTCTTCGCTGCAATCACCGGCGGCGCAATCATCATTTCCTGCATGCTCTTCATCCTGGGCTATGTCTCTCGCGACGCCAAACGCCGCGGCATGAATCCCGCGCTCTGGACCATTGTCGTCCTGATCCTCTCACCGGGCTACGGCATCCTCGGCTTGATCATTTACCTGCTGATTCGCGAGCCGCTTCCCTACGCCTGCCCGCAATGCGCCACCAGCGTTTCCGCGCGTTTCAACTTCTGCCCCAATTGCAAAACCAACCTCCACCCCGCTTGTTCGCACTGCCAGCGCGAAGTCTCCGACAACGACAAATTCTGCCCTTACTGCGGCAACGACATCGTGCCGAAGGTTGCAGCACCATCCGCCGTCACGCCTGAAAGCCGTTCGCCGCTTAGCCAGTGAGGTGGCGCCTTTATTTACGAAGCCGATTGCGCCGTGAGTGAGGAAGCAACTGGAAAAGGCAACGGGCTGGCGGCGCTTATCGGAAGCCACCGCCCGTCGGTCCATCTTGTCGGCGGGACTTTTTCTTTCAGTTCCAACATCGACTGAAACGTTTCGACCCCCAGTTTCACTACATGTTGAGCCATTCTGCTTGAGGAGCAAGCTTCCACCCCGGCTTACCTGCTCCTCAATTTCCTGCGGTCCAACGTCTGATCAAAGAGGTGCAATATGCTAAGAGAATTTGAAGCTGCTTTTGTATTTCTCAGTGCGGGTGTCACTGCCGGAGCCAGCGGCATTGGTTTTACGGCTGATGGACGCGTTATTCATATCCCCAACAATATTCCCGAGGGCTATCGCATGGTGCAGTTAGGGTTTGAAATGGCGCACATCTCTCAATCCATCACCGATGCCGCGCTTAAGACCGAAACACAGAGAAGCGCCGCAAAGCTGGTCCAGGCCGGAAGAACGCTGGTCGAAAATTCACTCAAGACTCTCCCCGCAGAAGCGAAGGGGCATAGCGCCTGACTGACGATACGACTCCATGCCTGAGTAGAAGTTGATCCACGAGTTCCATCTGTGCCACTTCGCCTGAGTGGCAAAGACCTCTGGAAGATGCGCGTTATGTCTCCACTCGACTGCGTATCTCTCAGGGGCGATTTGCTTCATGCGGCGGAAGAGTGGCTGAAGCGAAGCGCGCTTTCAGGCTTTGCTCGAAGAGAGCGTATTTATCGGTATGAGGAGTGGCTCGAGGTTTGATTTCGTGGCCGAGTTCCAGGCACTGATCGGACTTTAATTCGTATCCAGGCCAGTTCGGCAGGCCGGAACGATTGGGATTGCCGGTCTTTGCAAACTGACCCAATAGCCGCTGACCGTTTCGGCGAATTGCAGATCCTCAGCATCCGGCGGGCCCCACATACTCTTGCGGAACATCCCGCTGAGAAATTTGATTTCTTTGCCGTGATGCGCGCCAAACGGGGCGCTGGGTCCATTGGCACGATAGCTGAAGAAATACAAATAGGATTTCTGACCGGCCCGGACGGTGTCCCGCGCGACAAGATGTGCCCCGTTGCCGAAGTTATAGTCAGTGGCCGGTGCCAGAAAAGCCGGGCGCACTTCTTTGTCGTTTGCCACGGGATAGGCATCAAGAATTCTGTCCGGGTTGTCCCAAAATTGGTTCTTTATCCACGATTTGTATTGTTCCACCGTTTTCGGATCGTGCTCGTCATCGAGCAACGTGGTGTATTCATCGGCATTACTGCCGACGAGCACGGGAATCTTGGCCTGGCGGCCTTCCGAAAAGGTGATGGCCGGCTGTTCCATCAGCACCCAGCCGTCTATCGTGGGATCGGAATTGAAATTGAGGCTGCGGTTTCCCTCGAGCGCCTGCTGGATTTCGTCAGGAGTTTTGGCACGGAGTTTAACAAGCGCCTCGGGATCATCCGCAATGCCTTCAGCGTCTGCGAAGCGCACGCCAAGTCCCTCGGCAGTTCCCGAGCCCTGCTCGTAACGCGTGAAGCGTTGCAATTCCGGTGAGGGGTAATCGCGGCAGCCCCGCTTTGCGCGATGACTTTTTGGAAAAGCCCTTGAGAGAGTGGCGATACCATCAAATAGCACAAGTGAAGACACCGCCTGCCGATGACCCGAAGATCGTTATGTTGCCGGGGTCACGGCCAAATTCCGCAATGTTCCGGCGAACCCACTGCAGCGCCGCAATTTGATCCAGGATTCCGTAATTCCCGGATGCATGGTGCGCAGATTCGGCCGTTAACCCGGGGTGCGCAAGGAACCCCAGTGCGCCGAGGCGATAGTTGATGCTCACCAGCACCACGCCTTTCTCCGCCAGGGAGGGAGCAAATGGCGGAAGCGCTCCGGTGCCCTCAACATTTCCTCCGCCGTCAATCCAAAACATTGCCGGGAGTTTGGTCGTGCTGACCACGTTGGGGGTAAGGATATTGAGATAGAGACAATCTTCCGAGAGGCGCAATCCCTCGTAGGCGCTGAAAAATTCTGCGTACTCGTGCGCGGCTGCCGAATACCGAACGACTGCGGTCTTGCTTTGCGGACAACCGGCGCCAAACGTATTTGCTTTGCGTACGCCCGTCCATGTTGGAGCAGGCTGCGGAGGGCGCCAGCGAAGATTTCCAACGGGAGAGGCTGCATACGGAATCCCGAGAAACATATTCACTTGATTCGTTGATCCGATCAGTGATCCTTCAACGATGCCGGGGTCTGTCGTTACGCGAGGCGAACGATTGGACTGTGCCGAAGTAACAATGTTCCATTCGGAGAGCACAAGAAGAGCCAGGATGAAACTTCTTAAGGTCATCGTCCTGACGCAACGCCTGGGATAGCGATCCATTGCCGGACAGAGTACAGAACCCGCCAAATCCAGGGTAGTTACAAAAGCTGACTCAGAGGCAGTTTGTTGGATCTCTCTAGGATCGTTAGTTATTGGATTTGGAGCTCGTCCAGTGCGCTGCAATTTCTGGTGCCGGGGCCCACTCTCGGGGTCCCGCTCATGGGCTTCTTTGTCGGCATCGATGTCGGCAATGCCCGCGCATAACTGGCAGCACTCGGTCAGCCTTTGACCGGCGTCGTGGGGGAAATGTTCCTGAATGTTGGCGAAGCCGTGTATCCACGCGTCAGCTGAGACCACGCCGGAATTCCCATCCGCAATTTCTAGTTCGATGGAACGCATTGCGATCTCGATCGCGACATCGGCATCTTTCTTGAACTCGCCAAATCGGATCAGGGCCCCAAACCCTGGCCGCGCATACTCCCCGATTCAATGACTAAATAAAAAACCAACTAGTGGCACGACCCGTCATCGGTAAATTGTCCGCTGGTGGCCATCGCGGCCAGCGAACGCGCGCACGTAATAATTTGCTGATCGAGCGGATCGTTCTTCACCTCATCTGGATCGATGTAGCTCAGCGACTGAGCCTTCGCCAGAATTTTGTCGCTCAATTTCCGCATGTTCTCAAATTCATTGCTGACCAGTTGCGCGGCGTTGCGATCCGAATCCGTCGTCACCGCCACTCCTGCCAGGCGCACGGCCTGCTGCGCATTCATTCGATAATTCGGCAATCCTAAACTGGCGATCGGATAGCCGTTTGCCACGCCGTTGCTCAAGACGCTGCGCCATTCGCGGATTGCGGCCATCGCTTCAATTCCCGCGCGCATGAAATCCTTGGAGAACCCCGTATTCGCAGGGGGCACGGAAGTATCTGTCGTCGGTACAGCGGCAGCAGGCACCGTGGATGCACCTGATCCTGGAAGGGTCAGCAGCATATTATTTCCCTGGAACGACAGCGTTCCATTCGTGGCGCGCGCCAGCGCGGTCACTTCCACGTAGGAGTGCCCATTCATCTGGGTCACCGCCACTTGAGATTGTTGGCCATTCAGATTCAGCATTAAGCTCGGCTTCGCGGCTTGCGACAACGCCAGTAGGGGCAACACTAGAATGAGCGCGAGAGCGAGGCATGTGGTGACGGGTCTGTTTCTCATTGGTGGACTCCTGAAGCAACGGATCGTTTCCATTCAACCTGATCAACTGGCTTCTGCCTGAAGCTTACGCCATCTCCTCCGTTTACGCTCCTCGTCGCGGCCTTTTTCGGGGAACGCGGCCAGGCTGCGCCGCGTATTTGCGATGGGGGCAAACTACACATGCCGCCAGGAAGGTGTCATGTTCCTGGGCAATGAGTTCCCGAAGCCCAATTGCAAGCCGATCTGGCCGGTGTGGCCGCAACTGAAGCCGCGCCCAGAAATTGAAATGTTTTGTGCTGAGAACGATAGACGCTGACGGTAGAGGTGTTGGCGAGAAAATTATTCCCCCCTACCCCCCCTGTTTTTCGTATCAAGGGGAAACAAACGAGTTAGCGGCAAAAAAGTGTTTAATACGCGAAAGTGGGGTAGAAAAACCGTTCCAGAATGGGAATAGAGGAGAGATGGCAAAGCGCACGCGGAGATATTCCGTCGATTCACGACTAATGATAGCTGAGTTATAATTACTTTGTCACTAGATATCTTATTGGTATTTCAATTCGAATGGACGGGGTGCAAAGAGAAACTGCAAGTCCAAGAGCCAGGATCAGCCACCGAACCTGAGGCGCCCTCCGATTTTCTTTGCGTTCGTAGGAATTGTTGATGTGTCGATCTTACCGGGTGCGCCTCGCCAAGGAATCTCAATGGCGTGCTCAGGGACCCGGCTGCTGCAATTGGAAGGCGGAGTGGCCGATCTAAAGATCGGCCAGTACATCGGCAAGTCGCCCAAACGGGAGGTAGGGTTTAGTTTTCGGGAGGGAGGGTGTAGTCGAACTCGTAGAAGTGTTTCTTGTCGACGATCTTGATGATGAATTTGCCGGTAAGGCCGATGAGTTGGCCGGTGCCGGAATCGGGGACCACGGTGATGAGCATTTGCTGTGAGGTGCTGGTCATGGAAGCGGAGTGCTGCAGAATGAACGAACCGGCGCGGCCGTTGAGTGTGCCGGTTATTTTTTCGAGCGCGACGTAGGCGGCAGAGCCTTTTACTTCGGCATTGGTGGCGAGCATTTCGCCTTTACTAGTGCCTTCGAGCTCGCCATGAATTTCTTTGTCGAGAGAGTAGCGAGCCAGTCCGACGGTCGCCTCGAAATCAGTGGCGGTCTGTGGGGCGACTTTTACTTCAAAGGTGCCGCTTGCGTGGGTGGCCATGGAATTCTCCTTTTGCGCTGCGTTCGCAGGAATGTTTTGCGTTTGTGCCAGAGAGATCAGGATCAGACAAACGGCGGCAACTGTACCAGCTCCAAGCAGAGATCGATTTCGCATAGATTCTCCTGGTGGTGGTGCCTACAGGCAGAGGTTGGGGAACACAGTGTAACAGAGGTGGCGCTTCTTTCCGGCTAAGACTTATCCCATAAATGGAGTGCGAAGGAGCAAAGAAACTGCTCATCGGCTGAAGCCCCGTGTTAGAGCCTATCCATGTCGGAGCTAAAGCTCCGACCCCCTAAGAAGCATCGACACTTGGCTTCTACAAAAGTTCGACGGCTAGAGCGACAGCATTGCCGCCGCCAAGACAAAGTGCGGCGATACCCTTTTTGAGATTGCGGCGCTGCAATTCGTAGAGCAGGGTAACGAGAATGCGCGCGCCGGATGCGCCGATGGGATGGCCGAGCGCAACCGCGCCGCCGTTGACGTTGACCTTCTCAGGATTCAGGCGGAGCTGGCGCGTGACGGCGATGGCGGCAACGGAAAACGCTTCGTTGAGTTCCACGAGATCGACATCCTTGTCGCGGTCCCAGCCAGTTTTTGCGAGCAGTTTTTCGACAGCATCCACTGGCGCCATCATCACCCACTTGGGTTCCACGCCGCTGACGGTCTGGGCAACGATGCGGGCGATGGGCTTCTTGCCAAGACGTTCGGCGTTGCGCTGGCTGGTGACGACGACTGCGGCGGCTCCGTCATTGGTGCCGGGAGCGTTGCCGGCAGTTACAGTGCCGTCTTTCTTGAAGGCGGGCTTGAGTTTCGAGAGTGCTTCGAGCGTGGAATCCTCGCGCGGCGATTCGTCATATTTGATGGGGAGGGGATCGCCTTTTTTCTGCGGCACCTCGATGGGGAGGATTTGCGATTCGAAGAAACAGGATTTGCGGGCGCGAACGGCTTTCTGGTGGCTCTCGAAGGCAAACTTGTCCTGCTCTTCGCGGGTGATGCCGTATTTTTCGGCGACCAGTTCGCCGGTGTTGCCCATGTGGAAGTTTTCGTAGGCATCCCACAAGCCGTCGCAGATCATAGCGTCGACAACTTTCTGGTCACCGATGCGGTAACCGTTGCGCGCGTTGGGAAGCAGGTACGGCGCGTTCGACATGGACTCCATGCCACCGGCAACGACGATTTCGCTTTCGCCGAGCTGCACCGCTTGCGCGGCAAGGGCAACGGCTTTCAGTCCGGAGCCACAGACTTTGTTGATAGTCATGGCGGCGACGCGGGGATCGCATCCGGCTTTGAGGGCGGCCTGGCGCGCGGGATTCTGGCCGAGGCCGGCCTGAAGCACGTTGCCGAGAATTACTTCATCGACTTGTTTGGCATCGAGACCGGCGCGGCGAACGGCTTCGGCAAGTACTTTGCCACCAAGTTCGGGAGCAGAAAAACTGGCGAGTCCGCCCTGGAATTTACCGATGGGCGTGCGAACGGCGGAGAGAATGACAGGAGTATCCACGAGCAGCCTCCAGAAAAGGAATCCTTATTATAGCGATTGGATGCGGGCGGGGGAATTCGAGGTGGGATGCAGGATGGCTGCACCCCATCATGAGGTGGAGTGAATATTTGCTGCTTGCGAGGTGATCGCGCAAGCGCGAGGGATCTGAGCTTGGAAAAGCGGGAGTTGGGCTCCCGCAGTCCAAATGGGCTAAGGCTGTTCGTCAGCGCTGGGACCATACAGTGCGGGAACAGGAATATCGAGGGTGCGCAGATACATGGTGAGCTGGCCGCGATGATGAATCATGTGATTGAAACAGAAGCTGCGAAGGACAGCGCCGCGTGGCATGGTGAAGAGCACCTGACCGCCCATGAGCAGAGTCCATGGCTTCATCAAGGCATCGTCACTGACGGCGGCGAGCGCAGCGCGTGCTTCGGCGGTGCACTTGTCGAAGGCTTCGAGGAGTTCCTTGCGATTGCGCGTCTTGGGTTGTTCGTAGCGCGGGCCGTTCACGGGAGCGAAATCGAGCTGATCGGTCTTGATGGTCTGCGCGGTCCAATCATTGAGAGTGGCGACGTGGCCGGCAATCCAACCGAGGGTGCCGGATTTTGTGTGGGGCTTCCAGTCCCATTTGTCATCGGGTACACGTTCCAGAGTTTTGCGGGTGTTGGCAGCTTCCTGATCGAATTCGGGCAACAACATTTGGCTGATTGACATAGGAGGGTCTCCAAGCTGATCTCGTAGAGGAGGGATCGGGAAGAGAAGTTTACTACGAAAGCCGGAAGATTGCCTTGGAAAGCGAAGAGGAGCAAACTTTTGGAATGGCACACCAATTCAGCACGTCCTATCTGAAAGATTCCAGCGAAATATTCCATTACTACAAAAAATTGGCGGAGCGCGCGATGGAGCAGTGCGAGGAAGCGAGCTTGTTCGCGACGCTGGATGCGGAATCGAATTCGATCGCGATCGTCGTGAAGCATATGGCGGGGAATGCGAGGTCTCGGTGGACGGACTTCCTGACGACGGACGGAGAAAAGCCGGATCGCAATCGCGACAGCGAGTTTGAGGAGCCGCCGAAGACGCGCGCGGAATTAGTGGCGATATGGGAAGCGGGATGGAAGTGCCTGTTCGATGCGCTGGCGGGAATGACGGAGTTGGATCTGGGGCGCACGGTGACGATACGCGGGGAAGCACATTCGGTGATGCAGGCGATCAACCGGCAGGTGGCGCACTATTCGTATCACGTGGGACAAATCACATTTCTGGCGAAACATTTTGCCGCGGCAAGCGGAAGGTGGACGGCATTGACGGTGCCGCGCAAGCAGTCCGCGCAGTTTAATGCGGATGTGCTGGCGGGGAAAAAGTCTCAACGATAATTGAATATTTCGAAGTCAAACATCTGAACCATTGCTGGCAGATTAGACTGTCGTGTGCCCTCAGGAGCAAGGACATCTGACTAAAAGTGGGCAGCGGAAGAAAAATGAGGCTGGTTTTCATGCGCAATCTTGGTTTATGCAAATTGGGCGTGGTCATGTTGCCAATTTGGTCGACTGGTGAGTTGCGCGCCCAGGAAGCGATGGACAACAGGAGCGCAGCAAAATCGGAGAGAGGGAGGAGCGCGGACCTCTATCTGAAGATGAGGCTCGATAGGAGTTTGAAAGTTTCGGCGTTGAAACCGGGAGATGTGGTGGAAGGAAAGTTGTTGGGTGACGTTTATGAGCAGTACAGGCAACTGTTCCCTGCCGGCAGTCTGGTCCGATTGACGGTGGATCAGTTGGAGCGCCGGCGGAAAGTGCCGAACGACCATTGGCCCTGAGTGGTTAACGTGTTTGTGCCACGGCACGAGAAATATCCGACGTTTCAGTCCGCGAAGGTAATTCTGGCCGGAGGCGAAGAGGTGCCGCTTCATGTGTCTTTTGTATCGATAGGCCGCGACGCAGAACTACATGCGAAATCAAAATCGAAGAGCACGGGTAACAAGACTGGGGAGGCCGAAGCTGGGGACACGGACGTTGTTTCACTGGTGAAAAGCGGGCTCAAGAAGATCAGTGAAGTTCATTCCACAGCGGCTGAAGACTTCACAGCAACCTTCGAGGCATCCGTCGAAGACGCAGGCGTGTTGGCGAGGACTCTGAAGGAGGAGCCCCTTAGTTCACCCGATCGTATGGTGACAATCGCTGCGGGAACGCGGGCGAAGGTGATTCTGCTGGGAGGCGTAAGCGCGTCGAAAAGCCGCGAAGGAGATGTGGTTCAGGCGCGGTTGGTGGAACCTGTTTTCTACAACTCAACGGTGCTGCTGCCCGAAGGGACTGTGCTGGAGGGCAGAGTGGTGAAGCGAATTCCACCCCGGATGCTGAGCCGTTCAGGATCTTTGATGCTCGCGTTCACGGCGGTGAATACTGCAGCGGGGCCGAGGCCGTCGATCGAGGCTTCGGTTGCGGGAGTTGAAGTAGACCGGCGATCACACGCAACACTGGATGACGAAGGCGGGCTACATGGAGACCGACCGGGGCTGGGGTGGACGATGATCAATCTGGCGGCAACCGCGGGAATCGCAAAGGTGACAGATGACGGGCTGCAGTTGGTGATCGAATTGATGGTGTCGGCGGCGACTGATGTATCTGCAGCGGGCACCGCGCGGATTGTAGCTGCTAGTGTTTCGGGGGCGTTCTTACTGACGAGGCATGCACGCGATGTCGTTCTACCCAAATTTACAGAGCTGGAGATTGTGTTCGATCGAGCCGTGACGATTCCCACGGATCGCGCGGCGACCGCGGCGGGGCAGGAGCGCGGTTCGGCGGGTACGCCACATCCGGAAGTATCGATAAGATACAAATAAAAAACTACGAGGCTCACATGCGATTTGACAGGTGAAGGCCTATACTTGCCCGTTCGGAAGTGCTCTGGAGCGGAGGGTTCATGGATACACTCACTCGACGAGAATTGATTGGATTGTTGTTGACGGCACCTGTGGGGGCGTACGCGTTCGGTGAGGATGCGGGGGAATGGATTTCGCTATTCGATGGGAAAACCTTGGATGGATGGAGAGCAAACGAGCATCCAGAGACGTTCAAGGTAGAGGACGGAAAGATTTTGGTGCATGGGGAGAGGTCGCACCTGTTTTATGTGGGGCCGGTGCGAAATGGGGATTTCAAGAATTTTGAATTGGGCGCGGAAGTGATGACGCGACCGACGGCGAACTCTGGAATTTATTTTCATACGGCGTTTCAGCTAGCGGGATGGCCAGCGGCGGGATTTGAAGTGCAGGTGTGCAATACGGATCGAGGCGGGAATGGATACCGGGAGCGAAAGAAGACAGGCTCGTTGTATGCGGTGCGGAACGTATACAAACACCTGTTGAATGACAACGAGTGGTTCCGCATGAACATTCTGGTGCGTGGGAAGCAGGTGCAGATTCGCGTGAACGACATGCTGGTGGTGGACTACGTGGAGCCGGAGCCGCCATTTCGCGCCGACACCAATTTTCAGCGGGTGATCAATCACGGGACGTTTGCGCTGCAGGGGCACGATCCGGGAAGCACAACGTACTTCAAGAATATTCGGGTGCGGCCGCTGGCGGAGAACGTTGCACAGCTGTCGAGTGAAAGGCCAGAAGTGGATGAGCTTTACCGCGAGACGATGACGCTGGGCGCGGAGAATTATCCAATGGTGGATTATCACGTGCACCTAAAAGGCGGGTTGACGATCGAGCAGGCTTTGGCGAATTCACGGCGCCTGGGGATCAATTACGGGATCGCGGTGAATTGCGGAATGGGATTCCCGGTGCACAGCGATAAAAGCGTGCGTGAATATCTGGAGAGTATGGAAGACCAGCCGTGCTACGTGGCGCTGCAGGGCGAAGGGCGCGAATGGATGACGCTGACGTCGCTGGAATCGATTGCGCGATTTGATTATTGCTTCACGGATGCGATGACGTTTACGGACGATAACGGAAAGCGGATGCGCATCTGGATCAACGAAGAGATTGGGGAAATCAAGGATAAGCAGGCGTTCATGGAAATGTATGTGAAGCGGATTGTAGGCGTGATGCGCGAGCCGATCGATATTTACGCGAACGCCACGTTTTTACCGGACCAGATTGCGGGGGATTACGACGCACTATGGACGACGGAGAGGATGCAGAAGGTGATAGAGGCGGCAGTGAAGAACGGTGTGGCGATTGAGATCAATGACCGGTACAAGATACCGAGCGCGACGTTCATCAAGGCGGCGAAGGCGGCGGGCGCAAAGTTTTCGTTCGGGACGAACAATGCGGACGCGAAGCTGGGGCGGCTGGAATATCCGATCGCGATGGTGAAGCAGTGCGGGCTGACGTGGCAGGACATTTTTGTGCCGAAGCCGGATGGGCAGAAGCCGATACAGGTGAAGAAGTAAAGGCCGGGGAAGATCCAGAGAGATCAGGGCTTTGTGGAGGCGTTCTGGTTTGCCGCGTCGCGGAAGCGAGGAAGTCGAGATTGAATGTCTGGACTTTGGGGATCGAGTTTGGCTGCCTCTGCCTCGGTGGTGTAGGCCTCGACGGGCTGACCGTTCAGTAGCAAGGCTTCCGCCAGGGTATCGAGAAAGGCAGGATTGGGAGTCTTGGATCCCTTTACGGCTTTTTGAGCCAGGACGAGTGCTTCCGCAGGATTGCGGAGTTTGGGATCGTCAGCCGTTGCGTAGATCCAAGCAAGATCGTTTTGGGCGTCGGGGGAATTTGGGAGAATATCCAGAGCGATTTTCAGTTCCTTAATGGCGCCGGGCATGTCTTTGAGCTGCATAAGGGCGTAAGCCAGTTGAGTGTGTGCGAACGTATCTTTCGGATTTTTCTCGATTGCTTGCTGAAACTGCTCCATGGCCGCGTTCAGGTCGCCGGCCTGACCCAACGCGGTACCTAAATAAATCCGAGTGTTGGGCTCATCGGGATTCAACTCGAGGGCGTGGTGAAATTCATCGATGGCGCCGTTTAGGTTTTTCTTGAGAGCAAGACAAAGTCCGACGTTGTTGTGCGCGGCGGACGTGTCCGGATCGAGGCGAATGGCCAGGTTATATTCCGCAAGAGCATCGTCGATGCGGTGTTGATCCAACAATACGTTCCCATAGTCGTTGTGCACGCTGGCATTGTCTGGCTGGTAGTGGAGCAAGAGAAGATATTGCTCGGCGGCTGCATCGAGTTCTCGGTTTTGCCGCAAGAGAGCTCCAAGGTGGTTGATGTCCCAGAATCGCGCCTGTACAAATTTGGCTTCATCGCCGAAGAAAGAAGAAGTCGCCTTAAGGGATCTTCGTAATTCCGTGATTGCGGACTTGATGTCCTTTTGCTGGAGGAACAGTTCGATAAGTGCGTCGCTTGGTTCAATAGGTCGCGGGTTGATAGCAAGAAGATTTCGTAACTCGGAAATTGCCTCGGGAGTGCGACCGTACTGCTGAAGCATCTGTGAAAGGGTCTCGCGTTGTTCGATTCCAGACGGGGCGATGCGAACTGCTTCGCGCAATTCGGCGATCGCTGCATTCTGACTTTGACCTGAAATGTACAGGAAAGCCAAGCACGTGTGATTGCCGGGAAAGTCGGGTTCAAGCCGGATAGCTTCTTCCAGTTCGTGCTCTGCATTTTCGAAATCACGAGCGCGAAAACTGTTATAGGCGAGCAAGCGATGAGTATGCGCAAGGTCGAGATCGAGAAGCGCGGGCCTGGGGGCACCGCTTTCTATTGTGGTGCCTGAAGGCACTCCGCCCATAGATGGAGCCTGCTGCGAGTTGTCGTGTTCGTTGTTGGAACGGAACATATAGGCATTAGCACCACCCGGTTCGAGTTCGCTGGTTAGTACGCGTCGGGGGTCAAGAGTATCCGTACGACGGAGGAGTTCCGTCTGTTCTGCCTGCCGCTGCTGATCCCAAAAATCGGGATTATAGGCAGGAACGTTACGCACCAGCAGATCAGTGGTCAGAAGGAGAGGCCAGGGACTCGCAGGGCTCTCGTCGATCGAGGCACGACATTCCGGTTCGGCTGACTCGGTGGCGCCAATGCGCATGAACTCCGCGCACCTGGCAAGATGTTCGACAGATCCACGATCGTCACCTGACGAATTGCTGATGGCGCGCGTATCCGCAGCAGAAAGACGCTCCACAAGAATACCGTCGCCTCCAGCGAGCTTGACTTGAGAAAGAAATGAACTGTTGGGGGAAAATGAGATTCCGCGGGTCTTGACCAGATGGGCAATGAAACTTGGCGAAAAGTCCTTGGCGAGACGTCCCAGAATCTCGGCACGGTCCAAAGGAATAGACTGCCCAAAAACGGAGGGCGCTAAGAATAAAAGCACAGCCGCGAAGGCGATGACTCGAAGTTTCATTGGCCTATCAAGTTGGACACCGGCAAGTGACAAACGGTGCCGCAGTATCAATTAGAGGAGATGAAACTGCGGAAGACCATGAATCTTTAGTACTAATTCACAGAACATAAACCTAAAGTAAAGGGTTGGCAGTCTCCAGCGGAATGCTCGTTCGTTTCGTGTTCACGATGAAACGCGATACCCTTTTGCATTATGGCTACATTGTTTGAGATGGACCCGCTTCCGGTTAGTGGAACGGGATTGAAGCTGAATGAGGCGCAGCGGCGCGCGATTACGCATGGCGATGGGCCGCTGCTGGTGATTGCGGGGGCGGGAACCGGAAAGACGCGAGTGATTACGGAACGGATCCGGCATCTGCTGGAATCGGATGCTTCCCTGCTGGGACAAAACATACTGGGGTTGACGTTCACGAAGAAGGCCGCGGGAGAGATGAAGTCGCGGGTGGTGAAGGCCGCGGGGGAACGCGGCAAGGAAGTGGTGCTGGCGACGTTCCACTCGTTCTGCGAGACGATTTTGAAGGAAGTGGACCCGAACCGGTTGGCGCTGGAAGGCGTGGATCACTGGATTTTGCTGCGGCGAAATTTGGGACGGCTGAAGCTGGAGAAATACCGACGACTGGCAGAGCCGGGCCAGTTTTTGAGCGACTTTACTTCGTTCTTTTCGCGGTGCCAGGACGAGTTGGTGTCCAGCGAGGAGTATGGGCAATTCGCGGAGTTGTTGGCGGAGGAACTGGACGCGGAGAAGCGTGGGCTCGATGAGGATACGTATGAGGAACGCGCGGAGCAGGTTGCTCTGCAAAGGGAGATTGCGCGGGCGTACAAGGCGAGCGAACAGATATTGAGCGAGAAGCGGGCAGTGGCGCTGAATGGACTGATCAGCGAGACGGTAGCGCTGCTGAAGAGCGATACGAACCGGCGGAAGCAATTGCAGGAACGATTCAAGCATATCCTGGTGGATGAATTTCAGGATACGAATATCGCACAACTGGAATTGCTGCAATTGTTGAGCGGAGAGACGCGCAACATTGTGGTGGTGGGAGATAACGATCAGGCGATTTACCGGTTTCGCGGTGCGTCGTTCGGGAGTTTCAAGCTTTTCTTGAAGAATTTTGCGGGATGGGAAGAGGGGCAAGACTCGACGCCATTTCGCGTGTCGTTGACGGAGAATTTCCGGTCCACACCAAATATTCTGCGGGTGGCGACGCAGGTGATCGGGCAGAACGAAGTTAGCCCGGAATTTCCGAAAAAGGTGCTGCAGCCGAGCCGAAAAGAAGGCGAGAAGATCCGGATCGTCGAAGTGGATACGCCGGAGGATGAGGCCGCATGGGTAGCCGAGGAACTGCAGCGATTGCACGGAGCCGGGCGAAGATGGCGGGATTTTGCGGTGTTGTACCGGCAACATGCTCATCGGGATCATCTGGTGGAAGAATTGTCGGCGCGGAAAGTACCGTTCGTGATTACAAAACTCTCGATATTGGAACATCCGCTGGTGCGGGATGTGCTGGCCTATCTGCATGTGATTGCGTCGCCCTATGACGATATTGCGTGTGCGCGCGTGCTGTCGGCTCCTGCGTGGCATTTGTCGCCAGAAGACCTGGTGCGGCTGACGGAGCGAGCGAAGAAAAAACGCGGAACGGCACTTTACGATGTGCTGCAGACGCCACAGTCGGAATTGCCGTTTGACGCTTCCCCGGCGGCGTTGGCGCACTCTGCTGGAGTTTTTGAAGGATCAGCGGAAGACGATGAAGCGGCGGACGGCGCGGGAGATTCTGGGCGAATTGACGGAATGGCTGGAAGTGCCGCAACGGACAGGGACGCAGGAACGGAAGTACATCCATCAATTGGTGCAATTCGTGAAGGATTGGGAGCCGAAGAGCGAAACGCGCGGATTGCCGGAGTTTCTGGAGTATCTGGATTATTTTGAGCAGGCAGGCGGGACGTTGAGCCTGGAGGATGATGCGCCGGGAGATGCGGTGCAGTTGATGACGGTTCATGGAGCGAAAGGGCTGGAGTTTCCGCACGTGTTTTTGCTGCGCGTGAATTCGGGGGCGTTTCCGGCTCGGAATCGATCACCACTTTTTGAGTTTCCGGACCGGCTGATGAAAGAGGAGTTGCCGGAGGGAGATTTTCACATTCAGGAAGAGCGACGGCTATTTTACGTGGCGGTGACGCGGGCCGAAGAGCGGCTGACGATTACGACGGTGACGGACAAGAAGGGGAAAGTTCCGGTCTTCATTGAGGACATCGTGATGGACCCGGCGATCAAGAGGCGGGATGTGTCGCAGACGGCTCCCAAGAAAAAGCCAGTGAGTGCACGAGCGAAAACGGAAACTGTGGCGAAGGATGCGGAGCTGTTCCCTGCGAAGGAAGAGCCGCCGAAGATATTTGCGCGGATCGCAAAGTGGGCGGAGACGTATCACCCGCCGGTCGGCGAGCCGATGAAGCTGAGTTCGTCGGCGGTGGAGAATTACCGAAAGTGTCCGCAGCAGTATGCGTTCAGCCACTTGTGGTCGTTGAAGGAAGGACCACGAGCGATGCTGAGTTTTGGCAGCGTGGTGCATACGACGATCAAGAGGTTCATGGACCAGTTGAAAAAGGGCGTGAAGCTTCCGTTTGAGGAAGTGCAGCGGATTTACGAGACGGAGTGGAGCAGCGCGGGATACGAGGACGAGTATCAGGAGCAGGAATATAAGAAGGATGGACTGGAACAGTTGAAAGTGTTCCATGCGGAGATGTTGAAGGACGCGCCGGAAATCCTGGAGCAGGAGAAGCCATTTGAACTGCCGCTGGCGAATGATGTAATTCTGACGGGACGGATGGACCAGGTGAACAGCCTGGGACGGAACGATGTGGAGATTGTGGACTACAAGACGGGCAAGCCGAAGAAGGATGTGGATGCACGAAAAGATTTACAGCTGAGCATTTACGCGCTGGCGGCGAAAGAGATTTTTGAGTGGAACCCGGTAAAGCTGGTATTCCACTACTTGCAGAATAACCAGCGGCAGGAGACAACGCGGGATTCGAAACAGTTGGCGGAGGCGGAGAAGATTGTGCAGGAAGCGGCGGCGAATATCAGGGCAGGGGCGTTTCCGGTTAAGCCGGGATTCGCATGCCGGAGTTGCGCGTATAAATTGATCTGCCCGGAGTATGAGGTGGCGCTGGGGGCGAGGGAGTAAGGACGCATTGTTTTAAGTGGGAAGTTCTAAGTATTAAGTAAAGAAAGATCGCTGGCGCCTTATCAATGACTGTTGATGTGAAGGAGAGTTTGGAATAGCGGCAGGATGAGATGCTTCGAGCCCTGCGAGTCGTAGCGGCAGTGACTCTTGCGCTTAGGATGACAACACTGCTGAATGGCGTGAGTTGAGATGAGTTTGAGTTGGCGGACCGCCTCAGAAGGCGGTCCCTACAAAGTCGAGGTCGAAGAAAATCCCCACCCTCAAGAACCGAGAGTGGGGCACCCGGGGAAAAACCCAAAGCAAAGAGAAAGAACCGACCTAAAGGCCGGCCACTACGAAAACAAACGGAAAAAGAAAACGCCCCAATGAATTGGGGCGCTTCTAAACAAATTTTTTGCAGGTTCTAGTGTTACTTCTTTTTTGCTTTCTTTGCGGGCTTCTTTGCTTTCTTTGCCATAGTTGAATCTCCTTTATTGAGTGACTGCCCCCAGATGAAAAGGGAGGGGTTTGCGAGCATAAGGCAAACATTCCCCTGCATCCCGTATACGAGTGTAGTGCGCAAGAGTCAAGACATATTCGCGGAAATCGTAGAGCGGAAAAATTATTTGGGAGGCGCGGTGGCGAATGTGCCGCCGTAATATCCCTCACGCGTGAGAATGGTGAGGCCTTCGCGACGAACGCGGACCTCGAGAGTGTGGTAATCGACCTTGCGTTCGCCCTTGGGTGCGAATGCGAGAGTGTACTGGTTGCGGGCTTCTTCGGTAATGCGCGAGTAGAACTCGTCGAAGGTGTTGCTCTTTGCGCCGTAATAGATATCGCCGCCAGTGTCCTTGGAATAGCTGACGAGGCGGGAGAATTTACGATCGAAGTAACTGGAACCGGTGGCGACGGAGTAGACGGAAATATTGTTGCGCAGCAGATTAGCCAGGGTTTCATCGTAACTGTGGGTGTTGAATTTCGGGCCATTCTGTCCGTCGCTGATGAGCAAGATAATTTTGCGGCGTTCGCGGGGACGATCCTTAAGAAGTTCGGCGGCGGCGTAGACCGCATCGTCGAGCGCCTTGGTAGGTTGAGACTTGATGGACTGCATTCCAGCGTTGTTCGGTGGAGCGCCAGGAGCGGGAATATTGTTGATGGTGGGACCTTCGAAGGGTCCACCAGGCGGGGGAACAGAAGGCCTGGAGTCGATCTGGGTGCGGCGCAATTCGGTGAGGAGTTTGTCCTGATCTTTAGTGAAGCCTTTGCCCTCGTGGAAAAACTGATCGAAACGGCAAACGAAGGTTTCGTCGTAGGTGCTGAGACCGCCGACGATAGCGCGCAGGCTGGGCTCTACCTGATTGGCATCTTTGCTTTTGAGATCGTTGTCGATGAGGACGACGAGGGAAAGCGGAAATGCTTCGATGGTGAAGAAAGCGACTTGCTGCTCGACACTGTCTTCAAAAATGCGAAATTCGTCTTTCTTGAGGTCAGGGACAAGATTGCCGTTGTGATCTTTTACAGTAACAGGCAGGACGACGAGGGTAGGATTGAGCCTGATCACCGCGGGTGCTTCGGAAACCGGAACTTGTGCCGTCTTGGGCGCAACGGGCGGAGGTGGTGTGACTTGAGGCGCCTGTGTGAGCGGAGGAGTCTTGGGCGTGGGCGAGTCCGGCACGGGCTCCTGCGCGAGACAAGTCGCGGTGAGCAGAGCGAGGGATTGCGCGAGAGCAAGAACGCGAATTTGCGTGGACATTTCAGAGTCATGAGGCCAAACTTTCCAAGATTCGTTAGAATGACTGCGTTTACCCTGGTGGCTACGTTGGACGCATCCCGCGGGCTGGCTGGTTGCATCGAACTCGTCATAAGGTCGGCATGGCGAGAAGCGAGTTTCCAGGCGAAGAGCTAACGGCCCCCCAGGTGAAGACCTAGTAAGGATACCGAGAAAACGTGAAATTCGGAAAGAAGATGAAGACGAGCATGACCAAAAGAAGATTGCATGCAAGTGTTGGCATGGAGCGCGGCGCTGGCGATGGCGGTTCCGGCGATGCCGCAGGAGCCGGGACAGGGGCCGGTGATCAAGTCGGAAGTGACGTTGGTGAACCTGTTCGCGACGGTGCGGGACAAGAATCACCGAGTCGTGACGGACCTTAAGCAGGATGATTTCAAGGTGGCGGAAGACGGGAAAGACGAGAAGGTGGCGTTTTTCTCGAAAGAGATGGCGCTGCCGATCACGCTGGGGCTGCTGCTGGACACGTCGGGAAGCGAACAGTTCATGCTGCCAGCGATTCAGGATGCGGGCGGACGATTTATGCATCGCGTGCTGAAGAAGGGCGACGAGGCGATGGTGATCTCGTTCGACTCCGACGTAGACCTGCTCTCGGATTTCACGGACGACAAACAGATTCTGGATCGAGCGATCAATAAAGCACGAATCAATATTCCGGGAGGCGGAAGCCTGGCGGGAAATCCTGGACCGGTAGCCGGAAATCAGACCGGAACGGCGCTGTATGATGCGATTTATCTGGCGTGCGGAGACAAATTAAACGGCGAGGCGGGACGGAAAGCAATCGTGATCGTAACGGACGCGCAAGATGAAGGAAGCAAAGTGAAGTTGGAAGAGGCAGTGGAAGCGGCGCAGCGGACGGACACGGTGATCCATATTCTGCTGGTGGCCGACCCGCGATTTGGCGGGAACATGGGCGTGGCGCACAAACTGACGGAAGATACCGGCGGGCGACTGATTGTGATTCGTTCGGAAAGAAATCTGGAAGAGGCATTTGACCAGATATCGGAAGAGCTGCGAAGTCAGTACACATTGGGATACTACCCGACAAATACGGCGCGGGATGGAAAATTCCGGAAGATTAAGGTGGAAACGAATAATCACGACTTGAAGGTGTTGGCGAGGAAGGGATATTACGCGCCACGGGGATAGCGTTGACGACTAGACGAGCAAGAAGCATATTCCTCGAGATGCTCGGGATGGCAGAATTTGGAGTGTGGAATAAATTGTAGTGAGGTCGAGTTGGCGGACCGCCTCGGAAGGCGGTCCCTACAAATGGCAACGCAAAGACGGATTGACCGGACGCAGGGGCTTGGCTAGTATCGCAAAGCGGTTGTGCACGACGACCGAACAGTCCCGATGATCAACGAGAAAATTGGACACTATCGAGTTCTGCGGCAGTTGGGAAGCGGCGGAATGGGCGTGGTGTATGAGGCCGAAGACAGCAAGCTGGGTCGTCGCGTCGCGCTGAAATTTTTGCAGGAGAGCGGACGGACGGATCCGGCGGCGATGGAACGGTTCCTTCGGGAAGCGCGTTCAGCTTCGGCGCTGAACCACCCGGGGATTTGCACGATCTACGCGATTGAAGAGGCGGATGGGCGAACGTACATCGCGATGGAGTTGCTGGAAGGCGAGTCGCTGGACAAGTCGCTGGGTCGCGGGTCGCTGACGATTTCGCGAACAATCGAGATTGGCATTGAGGTGGCGGACGCGCTGGATGCGGCGCACAAGAAAAATATCGTTCATCGCGACATCAAGCCGGCCAACATTTTTCTGACACAACGGGGAACGACGAAGTTGCTGGACTTTGGGCTGGCGAAATTGCTTGAGGAAGAGGGCGCCAACGAAGGCGAGACGGTGGTGGAAACAGAGGCGACATTTCTGACCAGTCCTGGGACGGCGGTGGGAACGATTGCGTACATGTCTCCCGAGCAAGCGCGTGGAGAAGTGCTAGACCCGCGGAGCGACTTATTTTCGCTGGGTGGGGTGCTGTACCAGTCGGTGACGGGAACGCATCCGTTTCCGGGTACGACGAGCGCGGTAATTTTCGGGAATATTCTGCATAGCGCGCCGGTTTCGCCGATCAGCTTGAACAGCAACGTACCCGCCGAGCTGGAACGAATCCTAAATAAACTATTGGAGAAGGATCGCGAACTGCGGTACCAGGTGGCGGCAGAGCTACGCGGGGATTTGAAACGGCTGCAGAGAGAGCTGGAACCGGGGCGACCGGGATCCGATCCGAGGGTGTCGGCGAGCCGGGAGACGAGCGCAGTGGTGAGGGCGGTATCGAGCACCTCGACAAACGCGGCGCGCGTATCAAGTGGAACGGTGCTGGCCGAGGCTGCGCAGAAAAATAAGCTAAAAACGGGACTGTTGCTAGCTGGAGCGCTGGCCGTGCTTGCGGCGGCTGGGTATGGGGCGTACAGCTTTTTGCACAAACCGAAGGCGCCGCCGTTTGAGAAATTCACAATCGAGAATGTGTCGAACAACGGGCATATTTCCCAGGCAGCGATTTCGCCAGATGGAAAATACCTGCTGCAGGCGCTCGAAGAGAAAGGGATGCAGTCGTTGTGGCTTCACCACATTCCCACGGGAGCTAATAAAGAAGTGGTGGAACCGGCAGCAACGAATTACGACGGACTGACCTTTTCGCCGGACGGAAATTACATTTATTTTGTAAGGCGGGAAGAGAGCGAAGAGGCTTTTGCACAGTTGTATAGCGCGCCAGTGCTGGGGGGAACACCAAAGGTAGTGATCAAGGATGTGGATAGCCCGATCACGTTTTCGCCGGACGGACAACACTTCGCGTTTATGCGGGAACTGCACGACGAGCCAACCTGGGACTTGGTCGAAGCAAAGCCGGACGGGACGATCGAGCGGTTGATATTCAGCAAGAAGACAGTGCTGAGCGACAGCCGTGTGCCGTCCTGGTCGCCGGATGGGAAGACAATTGTTATCTCCATTGTTCAGCCAACGAAAGATGCGATTGGCGGACTGATGGCAGTGGATGTGGAGGGCGGAAAAGATCAGATCGTGTCGATAACGCCGGACCGGATTTTTTACGCGGCAACGTGGCTGCCGGATGGAACGGGATTTATCGTGAGCGCGTCACGAGTGGAAGCGGCGCAAATGCAGACGCAACTGGGATACCTTCCTTATCCAAATGGCGAATATCGAGCGTTGACCTCAGACACAAACAACTACGGGCGGCAGACACTGTCGAAAGATGGAAAGACGATTGCAGCTATTCAGGAACGAACGAGATTTGAGATCGGAGTGGGACCAGCAGGTGAACCTGACCGGTTGCAGATGGTACCTCTGGAGTCGCGGCTTCCGGTTTGGAGATGGAGCTGGATGCCAGACGGACGGCTGGTCGTGCCGCAGGCGGGCAATATCAAAGCCGTGGCAGTGACTGGGACGGAAACGACACTTTTCTCAGATCTGAAACATATTTCCGACCAGGTGGATGCGTGCGGGGGGAAATATCTGGTGTTTCGCCAAATCGGAAGGTCCAGCATCGCGTCGGCAAATTTGTGGCGGACGAATCTGGACGGAACGAATTTGAAACAGCTGACGAGTGGTTTGAACGAGCAGATGCCGACGTGCACAAGGGAAGGCGATTGGGTCTACTACATAGACAGCGGAGACAACAAACACGTGAAGCGAGTGTCGATCGAAGGCGGAACGCCGGAAACTATTGTGAAACAATCGATCGGGACTTTTGCGTTGTCGCCGGATGGGAAAGAAATCGCGTCGCTGGATGTGCGGGAGTTCGATCACAAGTTGATTCTGCGGAGAGTCTCTACGGAAACGCAGAAGATGATGTATCACGACATTGACCAGCGAGCGTTGCGGGAAGAATTTCTATACACGCCGGATGGAAAAGCAATCGTGTACAAAGTGCGGGATAAGGGAGTGGAAAATCTCTGGGAACAGCCACTGGATGGAGGGGCATTCCACCAACTTACGCACTTCACGAAGGATCAGATATTGCGAGTGGTGTATTCACGAGATGGAGTGAAAGTGGCAATTGAACGAGGGGAAACGGAATCGGATGCGGTGCTGATACACGATTCGGGTATGTAGAAACGGAGTCAGGACAAATTCAAGAGCAATGCCCCGGAGCAGAGCCAGGAATGGCTGTGCCACAAAATTGGATCGGCCTAGCTAAAGCCCTGCGTCGACACAAAAGAACAAAACCAATTGTTAAGCGGGATAAAGAGACTCATTTTACCGAGCCGGCGGGTTTGGCGTTGTTGCCACCTTCGGCCGGCGTGCGGGCGAAATAGCCGCGACGAGCACGCGCGGTGTAGCCCTTGTGATCGGGCATTTCAATCTTAATTTTATGGTAACGGCCATCGTAGGAGTGATTGGAAGGATTGTAGGCGATGGAATATTGATTGCGAAGTTCCTCGCCAATGTCCTGGAACGATTGATCCAAATCATCGACGTGATAAGGGTAGAAGGCGCGGCCACCGGTTTCTTCGGCAAGATCCTGAAGAATCTTGTCGCCATCGGTGAGATGGTATTTGCGATTGCCAGATTTTTCCTTACTGGGATCGTCGAGGGTGACCCATTGCGTGCTGGTGCTGATGGTGTAGATGACCACGCTGGTGCGCTGGGCCATTTCAATGGCCTCGGCGCGAGTGTGCGTGGAAAGATTGTCTTCTCCATCGCTGATGAGAATCATGACGCGGCGGACGACGTCGGGCTGATCGCCGGGCGGCCGCGGAGGATGGCTCAATTCCTTTTCGCAAGCTTCGTAAATGGCGTCGTAGACAGCGGTACCGCCGCCGGCGCGGGTGCGGAGAATCTGGTCGCGGAGTTTGCCGGTATCGGGAGTGAAGCCCTGGATGACCTGCGGCTCGTCGTCGAAAGTCATGAGAAAAGCTTCGTCTTTGCCACGGCGTAGAACACTGAAGAGAAAATTGTTGGCGGCGTCCTGTTCGAACTTGATGCGATCGCGAATGCTGTTGGAGGTGTCGAGCAACATACCGATGCGGAGAGGGAGATCGGTCTGCTTGCTGAAGAAGCGAATGTCCTGCTGAACATTGTCGTCGAAAATCTTGAAGTCCTGTTTTTCAAGGTCGGGGACGAGCTTGTTGCGGCGATTGAGGACAGTAAAAAGGACGTCAACGAGGTTGACGATGACCGGGATGGTGACACCGCTCTGCTGAGGTTTTTCCTGGGCAGGAGGAGGTGGGGGTGGCGGACTCTGCGCCGGCTGTTGCTGCGCAGAAACGAGAGAAGTCCCCAGCAACGTAACCATACAAATCAGGGCAAATGAGCGATATCGCATGTCGGTTGATTATAGGAAGCCAGCAAGGGCATCGTCAATTCGGATGGGAGAATCCCCGGCAGCGGTCGCCAGGACATGGAGAAAATCGCGGAGTTCGACAGGAAGCGGAGCAACCAGTTGGATGGATTTACCTGAACGAGGCTGGACAAAGACGATTTTGGCGGCGTGGAGGAAATTGCGCTCGAGCGGCGGGAGGAGGGTGCTTCCGGCCTGGAGTTGGGTGTCGGCACCGTAGAGGGTATCGCCAACGACAGGATGGCGAAGCGCGCTGAAGTGGACGCGAATCTGATGCGTGCGGCCAGTGTGAAGCTGGATTTCAAGAAGCGTGGCGGAGCCGATGCGGGCGCGTACTCTCCAGTCGGTACGGGCGGGGCGAGAGTTGGGGAGAAGACCGGCGCGGTCGGCGGTCATGCGGGTGCGGTGATTCGGATGGCGGGCGATGGGGAGTTCGATGCGGCCGCGATCTTCGGCGAGCAGACCTTCGACTAGAGCGATGTAGGTTTTCTGGATGGTGCGGTTGCGGAAACCGTCGGCAAGCTTGGCGTGAGCGAAATCATTTTTGGCGACGAGAAGAACGCCGGAGGTTTCCTTGTCGAGGCGGTGAACGATGCCCGGGCGGAGGGGATCGTCGGATTGCGAAAGTGCAAGGCCGCGGCCGAGCAAGGCGTTGACGAGCGTGCCGTGAGAGTTCCCTGCCCCGGCGTGGACAGTCATGCCGGCGGGCTTATTGATGGCGATAACGTCGTCGTCTTCATAGAGGATATTCAGGGGAATGGATTCGGGCTCGGCGTGGAGCGGAGGCCGCGGCTGCGCGTCGACTTGAACGAGGTCGCCGGTACGGACTTTTTGGGAACCCTTCGCGGACTTGCCGTTCAGCAGGATCAGGCCCTGTTCGATCAATTCCTGAACGCGAGTGCGGGAGAGGTCGGTGCAGCGTGAAGTGACGACGCGGTCGAGGCGTTGGCCGGCGTCCGGGTCAGCGATTGTGAGAGTGAATTGGGGAGCGTCGGTCACGTAGAGAGTGTAGCGCGGGAATTGTGGGGAGTGGAAAGTTAGAGGATGAGCTTGAGATTGAGATCCTTCGACTACGATCCGCAAGCGGAGCGGAATTCCGCTCAGGATGACAGGTTGAATTGTTGGGCAGCGGATCGAGGCGACGAGTGGATTACCTGGCGGACCGCCTGAGAAGGCGGTCCCTACAAAGTGCCAAAAGTATTGTGTATCAGGTACGCCTATGGTGGGTAAAGAGGACGTCGAAGATGAGGAGGATAGCACCGATGGTGATGGCGGAGTCGGCTACGTTGAAGGCGGGCCAACGGTAGGAGCCGAGAAAGACTTCGAGGAAATCGGTGACGCCGCCGTGAAGGATACGATCGGTGACGTTGCCCGTGGCGCCGCCTAGCAGAAGGGCAAGGCCAGCAGCGTTGAGGGAGCTGAGCTTTTTTCCAGCGACGAGGAGCCAGGCAATGACCGCAATGATGGCGACGGCTCCCACGATGAGGACAATGCGGAGAACTGGCGAGGCGGAGGCGGCAAAGATGCTGAAAGCGATGCCGGGATTGCGGGAATGAACGAGGTAGAAGAAATTGTGGATGACTTCGTGACGCCAGGATTCAGTGGTCTGGGTTTCGATCAGAGCTTTAGTGATGCGATCGAGAAAGACGATGGCCAGGGAGAGCCAGACCCAGCGGAGGCGCGGGGGAAATTTCATGAATAGGTCTCGAACCTGTTTTTGTTGAGGCTCTTCGCCTCGCTCAGAATGACAATGGGGCGCACAAGTGAACAAAAAAATAATGCAAGGGTGCACGGGTGCGCAGGGGACGGTAGAGAAAAAAAGGAGGCACACGCAAGGAAATTAGGAATCCTCAGGGGCTGAAGCCCATTTGTAGCCGAGAGGAAAATGTCGGAGCTAAAGCTCCGACCCCCCATATCGCCAGAACCTGCGGAACGGTGTGATCGTGCAGCGTTACAGATAGTGAGAGTGCGCAAGTTTGCAGCGATCGGCATGGGTTACGCTGTGACCGCTTCTCCGCCTTCAATTTCGGCGATGGCTTCACTGCAACGTTCGCAGACGGTTGGGTAGCGAGCGTTTTCGCCGACATGCGTGGAGAAATTCCAGCAGCGATCGCACTTCTTGCCTTCAGCGCGTTGCACGCTAACTTCGAGTGTGGGGACCACGTCGGAAGTGAAGTCGCCCTTGCCTGCGGTAATCAGTTCGACCTGCGAAACGATGAAGAGGCCCGGCAGAAGCGGAAGATAGTGTTTCAGCTTGGCTTTCAGTTCGAGATCGCCGTTGAGAAGAATCTTGGCCTCAAGGCCAGAGTTGACGAGCTTCTTTTCGTTGCGAGCTACTTCGAGTGCTTTCAACACTTCGCCACGGACTTTGCTAAGAAGTTCCCACGCGGCGGATTTGTCCGCAGTGATTCCGGTGCGCAATTCTACTTCGGATGGGAAGAGAGCGATGTGAACGCTGTCTGGTTCGCCGGCAGTCTTCGGAAGAAATTTCCAGAGTTCTTCCGCGGTGAAGACGAGGATCGGGGTCATGAGACGGATCAGGGCGCTAGTGATTTTCCAGATAACAGTCTGCGCGGAACGGCGCGATTTGCTATTGGGCGCCTTGGTATAGAGGCGATCTTTCAGGATGTCGTAGTAGAAGGCGCTGAGATCCACGATGCAGTAGTCGTGGATGGCGTGATAGATACGGTGGAATTCGTAGGTGGAGTACCAATCGCGACAGCGCTTGACGAGATCGGCGGTGCGCTCGAGCATCCAGCGATCCATTTCTTCGAGTTGATCGTTGGGTAGCGCGTTGCGCGATGGGTCGAAATCGCTAAGATTGCCGAGCGCGAAGCGGAAAGTGTTGCGGATCTTGCGATAGGCTTCGCTGAGCTGGGTCATGACACGATCGCTCATCTTGACGTCGGCTTGATATTCCTGCGAAGCGACCCAAAGACGAAGGAGATCGGCGCCCCACTTTTCGCAGATTTCGGTGGGGAGAACGATGTTGCCGAGGGATTTGGACATTGGACGGCCTTGCTCGTCGAGCGTCCAACCATGAGTGACCACGCTGCGGTAGGGTGGCTTGTCTTTGAGGCCGATACCGATGAGCAGCGAACTGTGGAACCAGCCGCGATACTGGTCGGGGCCTTCGAGATAAACGTCGGCGGGCCATTCCTTGCCGTGAAGTACGGCAAAGCTGGAGGAGCCGGAGTCGAACCAGACATCGAGGATGTCGTTTTCCTTGCGCCACTTGGAAGCGCCGCAGGAGCATTTTGTGCCCGCGGGAAGAAGTTCTTCGGCGGAATGCTTGTACCAGGCGTCCGCGCCTTCTTTTTCAAACCATTTCAAAACGCTACGTAGAGCGGTGAAATCGTCGAGTTGCTTGCCGCAATCTTCGCAGAAGAAAACGATAATGGGAACGCCCCAGAAACGCTGGCGAGAGACGCACCAGTCGGGGCGCTTCTCGATCATTTCGTAGATGCGGTCTTCACCCCAGGCGGGAATCCACTTCACGTTGTGAATTTCCTCGAGCGTTTCCGCTCGAAGGGTTTTGGTAGCGCCATGGGCAACCTGATCCATCTTGATGAACCACTGTTCCGTGGCACGGAAGATGACGGGATTGTGGCAGCGCCAGCAGTGTGGATAAGTGTGCTTGTAGGCGTGATGGCCGAGGAGCGCACCACGATCGGCGAGGAGTTTTACGACGATAGGATTTGCGGCGAAAACGTCTTTGCCTTTGTACTCGGGCAGACCTTCGAGATAGACGCCCTTGTCGTCGAGAGGAGCGTACACCTCGAGTCCGTATTTCTGGCCGGAGACAAAGTCGTCCGCGCCATGGCCCGGAGCGGTGTGCACGATGCCGCTGCCCTGATCGAGCGTGACGTAATCGGCGAGAATGCCGGGGACCTGAATCTCGAGAAACGGATGCTGAAACTTCATGCCCTCGAATTGACGGCCTTTGTAGGTGCCGAGAACATCGGCTTGCTTGATGTCGCAGTCGGCTTGAAGCGCGGCAAGCCGGTCGGCAGCGAGGAGCAGCTTCCCTTTTTCAGTCTGAACGACGACGTAGTCAAAATCCGGATGGAAGGCGAGTCCGCGATTGTGAGGAAGAGTCCACGGCGTGGTGGTCCAGATGACCGCGGAGGTGTCGGCGCCGATTTTCGCGGCGTCGCCGGAGCCACCGCCTACAACTTTAAAGGTGACCCAGACGGAAGGGCTGGTGTGATCTTCGTATTCGACTTCGGCTTCGGCGAGAGCAGTGTTGTCGTAGATGCACCAGTAGACGGGCTTGCGGCCGCGATAGACGTAGCCCTTTTCCATGAAATCGAGGAGATTGCCGGCGATGACCGTTTCATAAGGAAAGCTCATCGTTAGATACGGATCGTTCCAGCGGCCGAAAACGCCGAGGCGTTGGAAGTCGCGCTTGTGCTGCTCGACGTAGCGCGTGGCGTAATCGCGACAACGCTGACGAAATTCGGAGGGCGTTACCTTACCTTTGCCGCCGAGCTCTTTTTCAACCTGGGTTTCGATGGGGAGGCCGTGGCAATCCCAGCCGGGAACGTAGGGAGCGTAGTGCCCTGCCATGCTCTTGGACTTGACGATCAGGTCTTTGAGAATCTTGTTGAGGCCGGTGCCGAGATGGATAGTGCCGGTGGGATAAGGCGGGCCATCGTGGAGAACAAAAAGAGGCTTCCCTTCGCGGGCGGCAAGGATGCGCTGGTAGAGACTGGATTCCTGCCAGGCGGCAAGCTGCTTGGGCTCGTTGAGCGGCAAGCTGGCTTTCATGGGGAAATCAGTTTTCGGGAGATTCAGAGTCTTCTTCAGTTCCAGCGGTTCAGACATGAGGCAGTGTGTAGTAGTCCCTTCTACGCCAGCCGACCCGGAAAAACTGGGAAGGTCTACAACAATCGTTGTAGGGCGGGAAACAACGGAAAACGGTGTAAGTGTATATGTTACAATGAAAGACAGAATGTGTCAGCCGGGGGGCCGCGCAACCTTTTAGGGGGAGTGGGAATCCTACTGGCTGGAAAACCTTTTGTGGGCTTTTTGCGTCTAGTTTAGTCGAGGGGATGACGTGGCTGATCCAATTAATCTTCTCCCAGAAGAGCTGAGCAGGCCGAAGCGTAACGGACCGGAAGAGGTGATTCCTGTGCCCCGGTCGGCATTGCCGGAGTTCGAGACGCCTGCGCACCTAGTCGAAGACAATTTCTGGTCTAACCTGAAACAATTTCTTTTCGAGCACCCCGTCAAAGTCATCGAGCGGCCTGATGCGCCGTTTTCAAAGAATACGTATACCTCGGGCGGCGTGCGGGACAACCTGAAGTACTTCTTTTCCGGACCGAAGGTTGGAAACCGGCCAATCGACAAGCGGTATGAGGTCGATTGGGGCGGAAGCTTTGGAAGCTTCAAAGACCGGTTGAAAGAATTCATTTCGCCGAGCAAGCCTGCGCCACTGCCACCAGGAATCCAAGCGGTGAAAGTGAAGGACATCTGGTCGAAGGACGAAGATTTTGGCTGGACACAGGCGATTTCGATCGGGTTCCACACGATATTGATTGCGGTGCTGATCTTTCCGTTTGTGAGTTTTTTCTTTCACCCAAACGTGACGGCGAAGACCAAACCAGAATTGGGCACTCCAATTGATATTTCGCCTTATATTCCGAAATCATCGGGCAAGGATAAGGCGGGAGGCGGTGGTGGCGGCGGAGACCATTCGCTGGTCGCGGCAGGAAAAGGCAGAGCGCCGAAGTTTTCGATGAACCCGTTGGCACCGCCAGTGCAAGTGTTCCGGAATCCGAATCCTAAACTGGCAGTTGATCCGAATTTGCTCGGGCCACCAGACCTCAAGGTAGCCAACCCCAATATGGATCGTTTCGGCGATCCTCTATCGAACTCGATGGAAGCTTCGAATGGAACGGGCGGCGGCGGCGGTATCGGTAGCGGCTACGGCGGCGGTATTGGCAGCGGAACGGGCGGCGGTCTTGGCCCTGGTGAAGGTGGCGGCATGGGCGGTGGAATTTTCCGCGCAGGCACTGGCGGAGTGGGTTCGCCAAGCTGCTTCTATATGCCGAATCCTCCGTACTCCGAGGAAGCGCGGAAGGCAAAATATTCGGGCGTGGTGCTGGTGGACGCGGTGGTTACCGTGGACGGTCAAGTGACGCAACCACGGGTGATCAAGAGCCCCGGGCTCGGTTTGGACGATACGACGGTACAGACGATGAAGACCTGGCGTTGCAAGGCGGCCTTGGGACCAAATGGAAGGCCAGTACCGACCCGAGTGCAGTTTGAGGTGAATTTCCGGCTGTACTAGACGGCGAGAATTGGTTTAGGAAAATTCAACCCCTTCGCGATGTGCGGAGGGGTTTTTGTTTGTTGAGAGGTGAGTTCATCGAAGAGCACAGTCAAGAGTGACCGTGCCACGGTGAACTGATGATTGGGATAGAGGCCAATCCTGGGTCCACCTGATGGTGGCCGCATTGGACAACCGGGGATGGAATGGGGGAACAGGCGAGCAGGGTTCTGCTAGGATTTGTGTCATGCGAAACTATTTTTACGGTGATAGCGATCTTTGTGATTGCGATGTGCGCGAATTCAGCGGCGGCGCAGAGTACGACGGGTACGGTGGAGGTAACGGCACAGATTTCGCCGACCGGAGGAAGGCCAGAACCGGTGCGGCAATTCCCTCTGTGCCTACTCACAAAGAGCTATGACGCGATCATGAAGGAAGTGGAGGCAGCCGATCCGCAGCCGTCGAAGGAGCAGTTCATCGAGAAGCTAAAGGTATCGCAGGAATTGAAAGATTGGATGAAGAAGCACGACGTGATGGATCTGACGCAACTGGATTTCGACAAACTGGTGACGCCGGATGAAATCATGAGCGTGCCGGAATTTCTGGCGGCCTATCAGAGATCGAACAGTGGCGGAGTAACCTCTGGCCTGCCCACGCCGAAATTCAAAGAGGCCGACAAAGAGGCGAATCCAGAGAAGTATGAAAAAGCAAAACAGGATTATTTCACCAGCTTGAAAAAGTTCATGACCGCGCATCCAGCGACAATTAACGGGATGGAACTGGAATTGGCGGCGGTGAGTCCGAAACTTGCCTGGGATAAGATGCTGGTCGACCACAAACGACGGGTAGCACAACTATCGCCCGATACAGCGCAATCGAAATACCTGGCGGGGAGAGTTGATACGGACCTGGACGGACATGCATCGCTAGGCGGCCTGAAGCCGGGAGAATACTGGGTGAGTTCGCTGGGAATTGACGCGGCGGCTGGAGACCGGCACTTGCATTGGGACGTGCGGACCGTGATTCAGGCCGGGCAGACGACGCGAGTGACCCTGAGCAATGTGAACGGCGTAGACGCGAACACCCCAGCTCCCTGATTCAAGGGAGCCGCAAGTTGAGTTATTGTTAGTTGATGGGCACTCCCTACCTGTGGATTGGGTTCAACCTCTTCGTACTTCTTGCCGTCGCTCTGGACCTGGGTGTATTCCATCGCAAAGCACATAAAGTGGAAATCCGGGAAGCGCTGCTGTGGAGCGCGATCTGGATCGGGCTGGCGCTGTCGTTCGGGTATTTCGTGTGGCACTGGTATGGACCGCAGCGCGGCCTGGAATACTACACAGGATATCTGATCGAAAAAGCACTGAGCATCGACAACCTGTTTGTGTTTCTGGTGATCTTCCGGACGTTTAAGGTTGACCCGCGCGTACAACATAAGGTGCTGGAGTGGGGGATCATCGGCGCGTTGATCATGCGCGGAATCATGATCGCAGCCGGGGCAGCGCTGGTGTCGCGGTTCAACTGGATATTGCCGGTGTTCGGGTTGTTCCTGGTGTATACGGGCATCCACATGATCTGGCAGCGGGATAAAGAAGTTCACTTCGAGCGAAATCCGGTATTCCGTTTGGCCAATAAACACCTGCGGCTCACGAAGGAGTATGAAGGTGGGAAGTTCTTCGTGCGGCGAGCGGGAGAACTGTTTGCGACGCCACTGTTTCTGGTGCTGCTGATCGTGGAAGTCACGGACGTGACGTTTGCGGTGGATTCGATCCCGGCGATCTTCGGAATTACGCGAGATGCGTTCATTGTGTACACGTCGAATGTGTTTGCAATATTGGGATTGCGGGCGCTGTATTTTCTGCTGGCCGATATTCTGGACTATTTCCGCTATCTGGGAATCGGGCTGGCGCTGGTATTGATGTTTGTTGGCGCGAAGATGGTGGCGGAGCCGTGGTCGGCACATATCGGTGAAAATGTCGTTGGCGATTGTGGCGGGGATACTGGCGGTCACGATGATTATTTCGCTCTTGGCGGGACCAAAGAAGGTGGCGACAGCGAAGGGTTGAGTGCGGTGAACTAAGGAGTCGAGTCGGCACTGAGGATTTGCCAAGCGCGGAAAAGCTGGGCGACGCTCCAGGCCTGGGCAATGCAACCGGCATCGGCGAAGGGAGAATCTCCCTGAAAAATTTCACTGATTGTGCCGAGTCCCGCGGTGTAAATGGTTTGGCCGAGGGGCTCAAGAAAACTTTGTGCGGCGCTGCGATCTCGATACACGCGGAAATGGGCCAGGGCGAAGGGGCCGAGCGGCCAGGCCCACACTGTGCCTTGATGGTAGGCGGAGTCGCGTTCACGAACGCCTCCAGTGCAATGTCCCTTGTAGGCAGGATCGGAAGGCGCAAGGCTACGCAGACCGTGTGAAGTGAGCAATTGCTGGGCGCAGGTGTCGACAACCGCTTTTTGCTGGCGAGCCGAGAGCGGGCTTACCGGAAGTGATACAGCGAGAATCTGATTGGGGCGAATGGAGGCATCGCAGCCGCCACCAGGGATATCGACCACGTCGAAACAACAATTGCGTTCCGCATTCCAGAATTTTTCAAAATTTTTCGCTGCTTTGGCGGAGAGTTTTTCGTAGCCCTCGAATGGCTGGGTGAGCTTCTTGGCAAATTGCGCCATGGTTTGGAGTGCGTTAATCCAGAGAGCGTTGATCTCCACGGCTTTGCCTGTCCTTGGAGTGACGACCCAGTCGCCGATCTTGGCGTCCATCCAGGTGAGTTGGACATTCGGTGCGCCGGCAAAAAGAAGGCCGTCGAGAGGGTCGACTTTGATATTGAAACGAGTACCGCGGACGTGAGCGTCAAGGATGGCGGCGAGCACAGGGAATAGTTCGTGCAGTAATGCTATGTCCTGAGTAGCCTCGAAATATTGGCGGACGGCTTCGAAATACCAGAGCGTGGCGTCCGCGGTGTTGTAATCCGGTGAACCCGTAGCGTCTGGAAAACGATTGGGAAGCATGCCAGCATCGACAAATCGCGCGTAAGAATGAAGGATTTCGCGGGCGATTTCCGGTCGGCCCGTACTGAGGGTAAGACCGGGAAGGGTGATCATCGTGTCGCGGCCCCAATCACCAAACCAGTGGTAGCCGGCGATGATGCTGCGGCCGTTGGGATTGCCGGGAATGGCGCGCTTGACGATGAATTGATCGGCAGCTAGAACCAACTGCCAGAGCCAGCCGGGCTCCTCGTCTGCAGGAGATTTGGAATTGGCATTGTAATGTTTTTGCCAGGCACGGAAGAGAGCGAGATCGTGATTGGATTGGGAAGCGCGAGCCTGCTCGCCATCGAGAGAGGTGTTCGGTTCCGTGGAAAGAACGAGTGTGACGCTCTGGCCGACCTCGAGATGTATATGAAAGATCCCCGCAAGGAAACGATCCTCTTTGTCGTCGAGGCCACGTTCGCTTTCCGCGGGTAGAAAATAATCGCGGTACCACTCGCCGCGAGGCTGGACACTGGCGCCGGAACTTTTCATGAAGAATGGCGTGGCGCCGTCGAAGGCGTTTATCTGCAGTCCATTTTCGACGGGGCTAACCTGAATTTGCCAACCGTCTGCATGAGTTGTGGAATGGAAATCACGGTAAGTGACGAGAACCTTTCCATCAAGATCAATGGGAGCACTGGCGCGGACAAGCGTGTACTGGATGTACGTGGTGTTCTCGCCTTGCTTCATCCAGATGCGTTTTTCGAGAATTGCATCGGCCAGTGCGTAGCGCCAGACGGGCTTGGTGCCTTCGAGATGGAAGCTTTCGATCTGAAGGAAGCCACTGGGAGAGATGAAGCCGCTGGCCCAGCGATTGGTGGCAAGGGAATAAGAAGTCTCGAGATAACGGAGGCTCTCATCGAGACCAGAAACCAGGACGGTGCGCGCTGATGGCGGCTGGAGAGCGGCGATCAATAAGCCATGATAGCGGCGGGTGGAGGTGCCGGCAATTGTGCCGGAAGCGAAGCCACCGATGCCGTTGGTAACGAGCCACTCGCGTTTTTCAGCGGCGTCGAGGTCACCACACACTTCCCTGCCGAAATGGACTTCCGCCTGAATGGGCACGCGCTATTCTCCACTTTGTTCGAGAAGCTTGGCGACCAGGCCGGTCCAGCCGGTCTGGTGGCTGGCGCCGATGCCAGCACCGTTATCGCCATGAAAATATTCGTAGAAAAGAATCAGGTCACGCCAGTATGGATCGTTGTTGAATAAATCTTCACCACCGGCGAAGGGGCGTTTGCCATCTTTATCGCGAAGGAAGATGCGAGTGAGTCGCCGGGAAATTTCAGCGGCGACTTGCCATAGATCGATTTCCTCTTTGGAGTGAGTTGGGCATTCGACCTTGAAATCCTCACCATAGTAGTGGTGGTACTTCTGGAGCGATTCGATCAGCAGATAGTTGAGCGGAAACCAGACCGGGCCGCGCCAGTTGGAATTGCCACCGAAAATGCCGGTGGAGGATTCAGCAGGTTCGTAATCGACGCGAGAGACGTTGCCGTTGACTTCGACCTCGTAAGGATGTTCGAGGTGATAGCGGGAGAGCGCGCGAACTCCATGGGGAGAGAGGAATTCGGTTTCGTCGAGCATGCGAGAGAGGATGCGCTTGAGTTGCCGACGATTGGCAAGTGAGAGGAGGCGGCGTACACCCCGAGCCGAACGTTGAGTCATTTCGATGTGTTCGGGAACGTCGGGATGATTGTCCATGAACCACTGCATGCGACGCTGAAATCCCGGCAGCCGTTCGAGAATTTCCGGCTCGAAAGTTTCAACGGCAAACAAGGGAATGAGACCGACCATGGAGCGAATTTTGAGGAAGTGCTCGTCGCCATTCGGGAGATGAAGAGAGTCGTAGTAAAAACCGTCCTCGTCGATCCCACAGAGATTGGCCAGCAGTACCGATGTCGTTCATGGCGTGAGCAATGTACACGAAATGTTCAAAGAATTTGCTGGCGACGTCTTCGTAGGCTTGGTCTTCTTTGGCAAGTTCCAGGGCCATGGCAAGCATGTTGAGGCAGAACATGCCCATCCAACTGGTGCCGTCGGACTGCTCGAGATGACCGCCCGTGGGCAGCGGCGCGGAACGATCAAAGACTCCGATGTTGTCGAGACCGAGAAAGCCGCCTTCGAAAGATATTGTGCCCGTCGGGATCTTTGCGATTGACCCACCAGGTGAAATTCAGAAGCAGCTTGTGAAAGACGCGTTCGAGGAAACCGCGGTCGGCGACATCCCTCGCAGTCGTCGCTCGATTTTGATAGACGCGCCATGCGGCCCAGGCGTGAACCGGCGGGTTCACATCGCCAAAGGCCCATTCGTAGGCGGGCAGTCTGCCCGTTGGGGTGCATGTACCATTCGCGAAGGAGCAGGATGCAGCTGTTCTTTGGCGAAATCCGGATCGACGATGGCGAGTGGGATGCAGTGAAACGCGAGATCCCACGCCGCATACCAGGGATATTCCCATTTGTCCGGCATGGAAATGATGTCGTCGTTGTAGAGATGGGTCCAATCCTTGTTGCGGCCTTCCCATCGTTCCTTGGGAGGAACGGGACCGGCGGGATCGCCCTCGAGCCAGGTGTGCACGTCATAGTGATAGAACTGTTTGGACCAGAGCATGCCGGAATAAGCCTGGCGCATTACGGCGCGAGCGTCGGCAGACAGTTCCTTGGGAATTCGGGAGTCGTAGAACTCGTCGGCCTCTTGTTTGCGTTGTTCGAAGACGGCGTCAAAGCCCTCAGCAAAATCATTTGTGCCCGGAATTCCCAGGTGCGTTCCTTTGTGCCGGGAGAAGAGCTGGAACCGACCATGGAAGAATTGCTATCCATCCCGCATAGCGGATCGGAATCAGTGAGGCGAAGTTTAAAGACGGTGGACTCGCCGGGACCGAGCTGAACGGAGTAGAGAGCAGCCATTTTAGTGCCGCTCTTAGCGGGATTTACAGCCGATTTATTGCCGTGAATCAGATATTGATGGAATGCGTCTTTGACGTAATGAGTGCGATTGCGGGAATTGAACAGGGACTGGTAATTGGTTTCGTTTTCGGTGAAGAGGAGCTGTGGCTGGCCGGAAGAGAGCAGCCAACGCTTGCCGTACTGCCAGTGTTCCAGTTCCGCCGAGATGGTGCCGGGAGTGTCTGGCGCACGGCGAATGATGGGTCGGCGGAGATCTTTGCCCCAAGACCATGTGTTGCGGAACCACAAGGAAGGCAGCAGGTGAAGAGGAGCGGCTTCCGGACCTCGATTGAAAACGGAAATCTGGATGAGGATGTCTTCGACGTCACATTTGGCATACTCGACGAACACGTCGAAATACTTGTTTTGACTGAAGACTCCAGTATCGAGCAATTCAAATTCAGGGTTGGTACGGTTGCGGCGCTGATTCTCTTCCAGCAGCCATTTATAAGGGAATTCCGCTTGGGGATATTTGTAGAGCATGCGGAGATAGCTGTGGGTGGGAGTGGAATCGAGATAGAAGTATTGCTCCTTTACGTCTTCGCCGTGATTGCCTTGATTGCCTGTTAAACCGTACAGACGCTCTTTCAGAATGGGGTCTTTCCCGTTCCACAACGCGAGGCCGAAGCAGATCATCTGATGCCGGTCGCTGATACCTCCGATGCCATCTTCTCCCCAGCGATAGGTGCGCGCGTGAGCATGCTCGAAAGGAAAGAATTCCCACGCGGTGCCGTTGGCGCTGTAGTCTTCGCGGACAGTGCCCCACTGCCGCTCCGAGAGATAAGGCCCCCAGCGCTTCCAATGCTTCTTGCGAAGTCTGGCTTCTTCGAGCCGGTGATCTTCAGTGGTAAGGAGTCTGGGCATGCGAAAGTGGCCTCGTAATCGTTGCCAGATTCATGGTCGCATCTTTGCATAAAGGGAGCGAAAAAGGCTATCGGGGGTGTTGCTTGTTTTGGCAACGGGGGAGGGTTCAGCAAGGGCAAATGGTGAAACGCGCAAGGCGAGTCAAATCAAGAGTTCAGATTAGGGTGTTCAAAGAACCAGTTGGGGGCGAGAAAAGACAATGAATGCATAGGCTTAGGAGCGCAGAGTGAGAAGACGACGTTGGGGATGAAAGTCGGAGCACAGGGCGGAATGGCTGTATACTAAAAGTATGCTTATAACGCGAACGATATTTGGATACCCGCGTAAAATTCAAGTACCTTTCAGGCGTACAGAGGCCTGTGGATTCCGAGGGCCAACCAGGGGTGGGAACCTCGCCGACAAAATTCTCCGCTCAAGAATGGGGCAAACGGAGCCATCACCGCCAGCATGACAGCAATAGCGGGGTCCCCGTTCGGGTTAGGCGGGAAACCTGTAGGGAGCATTGTGATCGACCCTACGAGAACGCTTATGGCGGTCGATAATAATGGCGATAACACCGTCACTTACCCGATTAGCGGCTCGATCTCGCGCTTTAAAATTGGGACTGGCGGAATCTTGAAGCCGACAACCCCGGCAACTGTCGCAACAGGCGCTGCACCGCCGTATATGACATTCTACAACGCGCCTCGATTCGGTGACGTGAATTCGGCCCGGGATTTCCTTTGGTAATTCCGGCGATAGGAACTGAGGGGGATGGCTTCGGTCATCCCCTTCTTTTTTGCCCGCGCGCTGTGAGGTCTGTCACAGCGCTGAGTCAGGAAGTGGGTTCAACTATAACCAGGCCCCCAGTGTAATTTCCTATCCAGAAAGACATGACCGGTGTGCTAGCGTAGTTGGCATACGTTATGAAGCAAAGTATTCATAGTTCGACCCCAAGATTTGTTCTCGCCCTTCTCTTGCTCGTGCTTTGCGCAGGCTATGCTGGGCGCGCGGCCGCGCAAACACAGCCGACGGAGACGCAAACGTCTTTGTTCAGCAGCGTAAAGCTACTGCCAGAGATGGAGCCGATGGAAAACGAAAAGGCGGCGCGGCCCAGTACACCGGTGGCAAAATCGCCCTCCATGTCGATTCCCTGCTACAACCTACCAACGGTCGACCTGACGTCGGGGTGTTGGGCTGAGCTTCCGCAAAATTCGGCAATATGGGCGAAAACGTTCGACCCGCTGGTGGGAACTTCGCTGCTGAGCGCCACGGTGCCCCACGAGCGATTCCATTGGAAACCGGCGTTGTGGCAATCGTTTGAGTTTCTAGTGTTCGAACACGCCTTCCGCCTGGCGAATGATCCGTATGCCCGCTATCTGGTGTTGCATAAACCGTTCTGGCACGACTATGAGGTGTCTGCCGACCACTTTTACATGAATCGCTGGGGCGACGGAGATAGCTTCCTCGTGAATTATATTGGGCACCCTCTGCAGGGCGCCGTTTCTGGAAATATTTTTCTCCAGAATGATCCAAAGGGACGGTCTGCGCGATTTGGCAAGTCTTCGGCATACTGGCAAAGCAGGCTGAAGGCAATGGGGTGGGCAGCGGTCTACTCCGCGTATTTCGAGATTGGGCCAATCCTGAGCGAAACGGCACTTGGTAACGAGGGTGGATATACATACCAATCTGGCTGTGGAACGACTTATCCCGATTGCACTTGGAAGCCCGGACAACATCCCAAACCACCGACGAACAATACCGGATGGGTAGATTTCATAGTTACCCCCGTCGTGGGGATGGGCTGGATCGTAATGGAAGACGCCATTGAGACGGAACTAGTGGATCGTCTGGCGAAGGATAGCCCTGCGCTGAAATATAAGATCTTGAGAGGCTCACTGGCACCGAGCCATACGCTGGCAAATGCGCTGGCGGGCAAGAAACCATGGTACCGCTATCCCAGTGAAAACTCCGTTCTGGCAGCGTTTGGCGGCGTGCCAATCAAGCCGGTAACCCTGCAGCCAGAATGGAAAATGGAACCGCGATGGAGCACCGGAGTGCAGTTTGTTTCCACGAGTCTGCCCATGGATCGAGAGAACTGTGCGGGTTGTCGCAGTTCCTTGAGCGGCGCGGGGTTCACGTTCAATTACCGTTTTGCCCGTTATGTGTATCTGGATTCAGAAATGGATTTTATGCCCGGAAGCGGTGGAGGATTTAGCCAGGCCGGGGGAGCACGGGAAGCATTACTGGGGTTGAAGATTGGCTATACGTCGCGGTCGTGGGGACTGTTTACGCAGGTGAGGCCTGGTTTTATTCACTATGACAAAACGCTGGTGCCCGGAAGCAGTACTTCGTATGAGAGTGCAACGCGGTTTGCGCTAGATCTTGGTGGAGTTTTGGAATACTACCCCTCACACCATTCGACTTTGCGACTGAAGATGGGCACGACGCTCGTGCGGTATTTGCAGGGATATCCAGACCCAGAAATGCGGAATGTCACCGTCCTCTCTGACCAATATTATTCGATGCAGGGAAACTTCCAGGTTGCCACCGGCTACCAATACCGGTTCTAAAAACCATTCCAATAGCTGAAAAAAATCAGGCAAGGATAAGCTGAGGGAATATTTGTGTGCGTTGACGGTGATTGGTGCGAATGTTAGGCTCGCCATTCATCCGCGGGCGCAGAAAAGATTTCCAAATAGTCGCGACGGTAGAGATGGGGCGAAGGAGACCGAATGGGCAGATTCGTTGGGGTGCTGGGCATGGCGGTGTTGCTCGGCTTGGCATTTCTCTTCTCGACAGACCGGAAGGCAATTCAGAGGAAAACAGTATTGTGGGGCCTGGGACTACAACTGGCGTTTGGGGTATTTGTACTGAAATTTGAGCCGGGGCGGAGACTGTTCCAGGTGGCAGGGGACGCGGTCAACAAGCTGCTGAGCTTTGCGTTTGCCGGATCCGAATTTGTATTCGGGGAATTGGGAAAGCGCGGTTCTTCCTTTGGATTTGTTTTCGCATTTCAGGTGCTGCCGACGATTATTTTTATCGCGGCGGTGTTTGCGTTTCTCTACCACATTGGAGTGATGCAGGTTTTTATCCGGGGATTCGCGTGGGTGATGACGCGGGTGATGGGCGCAAGCGGTGCGGAGTCTCTGGACATAGCGGCAAGCATCTTCATGGGGCAAACGGAAGCACCGCTGACGATTCGGCCGTTCCTTAACAAACTGACCAGATCGGAACTGATGTGCGTGATGACGTGCGGTATGGCGCACGTTTCCGGGGCGATTATGACGGCCTACATTATTGCGGGTGTGGAAGCGAAGCACCTGCTGGCCGCGGTGATTATGACTGCTCCGGGTACGCTGCTGATCGCGAAGATTCTGGTTCCGGAGACGGAGCAACCGCTGACGGCCGGGGTGGTCCACATGCCGCCAATGGAAAAAGAGGCAAATTTTCTGGGGGCGCTGTCGCGGGGAACGTCGGATGGATTGCAGCTGGCAATTAATGTGGGGGCGATGCTGATTTCGTTTGTGGCGTTATTGGCGTTGGTGGATTTCATTATTGGTGGCGCACACAATTGGCTGGCACTGCACGGGATGGCGTGGTTCCCCTCCAGCCTGGAGCAATTTTTTGGCTGGATTTTTTCGCCGCTCGCGTGGCTGATTGGAATTCCATGGAAAGACGCGGGAGTTGTGGGAAATCTGCTGGGAACACGCATGGCGCTGAATGAAGTGGTGGCGTTCACAAAACTGGGGCCAATGAAGGGAACGCTGGACCCACGTTCGTTTACGATTGCCACGTTTGCGCTGTGCGGATTTGCAAATTTCAGCTCGATTGGAATCCAGATTGGTGGAATTGGGGCGTTGGCTCCCGAACAACGAGGGAATTTGGCGAAGTTGGGCATACGTGCAATGCTGGCTGGCACCATGGCGAATCTGATGTCGGCGTGCATCGTGGGGATTTTGACGTGAGTGCGGGGAAAGGAAGGACGAAATCGATAAAACTAAGTGAGGGAGCAGAATTTCTAGCTGCCGAGCGGGCTGCTGAATTCTTAAGAAAAAAAACAAAGCTGAGGCCAAAGATTGCTCTGGTCCTCGGCTCAGGATTGGGCGCGTTTGCACATGAATTTGCGGGCGCGGTGCGGATTCCCTACGCGAAGATTCCCCATTTTCCCCAGTCGACGACGATTGGCCATGCGGGGCAATTGGTATTCGGGACGGTGGAAGGTGTGCCGGTGGTGGGCATGCAGGGCCGAGTACACCTATATGAAGGGTATTCTGCGAAAGAGGTGGCATTCCCTGTTCGAGTGTTCGCGCGTTTCGGTGTGAAGGCGGTGATCCTGACAAATGCGGCGGGCGGGATCAAAAAAGAGTTCACCCAAGGGAGATTGGTGGCGATCAGCGATCACATCAACCTGCAAGGCGCGAATCCCTTGACTGGGGCAAATGAAGAGAAGTTTGGACAGCGGTTCCCCGACATGACTACGGCGTACGACAAGGGATACCGCGGATTGGCGCGGGATGAGGCCAAGCGGCTGGGTATCGAGTTAGGCGAGGGAGTTTACGCGGCGCTGGCAGGCCCAAGTTATGAAACGCCGGCAGAGATAAGGCATTTGCGGGTGATCGGCGCGGACCTGGTGGGGATGTCTACGGTCTCTGAGGTGATTGCTGCAAGTCACAGCGGTATCAAAGTGCTGGGAATATCTTGCGTGACGAACGCGGCGGCAGGGATATTGGATCAGCCTCTGGATCACAATGAAGTGCTGGCAACGGCGGAGCGCGTGAAGGGGCAGTTTATCGGACTTCTACGGGCGATTATTCCCGCGCTGGCGAAAGAGTTGTAGACCGGGAAAACAAACAGAGCGGAGAAATGGAAGATTGGCTGGGAGACTTGGATTCGAACCAAGATAACCAGCTCCAGAGGCTGGTGTCCTACCGTTGGACGATCTCCCAGCCGAGGGGGGATCACAGTGGAAAAGGTAGTCAGTCGCCACTGCAGCCCAACCCTCCTAGATTAAAGCAGGAAATGAAGTTGCGTCAACACAGGACTGAGGGCGATGGAGAATGGTGAGAGCGAAGTGCTGAGAAAGACCTTGTATTGCTAGGTTTACGAGGCCGTGATAGGGTTCTTGGACCACGATCGATGGACTTCGCGAGAGTGGCTAGATTAGAGAGTCTCCCTAAAGGAAGAATCATGAAGTTCGCCCCCAACCGAATAGCCCTAACGTCGACCGTATTACTGCTGGTGACGGCACCGTACCCTGCGGGAATCGTACGCGCACAACAGCCTGCCGGTGCAGGGACGAGTTCGACAAAACCACTGCCCGACTCTCCACAGCCCAAAGATAATGGCGGGGTGCCCACGCCGATGGAGGCGACAGGCACGATTATCGGATATATGACGAACAGATCGATCGCGTTTCCGGATATCGCGCACGACGCCGGCCCGTTGAGCACAGGTGGAAAATTCAAGCTATTCGTGAATCAGAGCATCTCCCCAGCGTACCTCCTCGCTGCGGGGATAAGCGCGGGAATAAGCCAGGCTCGAAATGTACCTGGGGCGTATGGGCAGGGTTGGGACGCATACGGAAGCCGCTACGGAGCAACACTTGCGCGCGCTTCTTCCAGCAGTTTCTTTGGCACGTTTGCGTTCGCGTCGGTGCTGCATCAGGACCCACGCTTCTTTCCGCAAGTTCGACCCACACTGTGGGGCAGCGTGAAATATTCCGCCCAGAGAGTGTTTGTCACACGCACTGACTCTGGCAAGGACATATTCAATGCCTCGGGATTGCTCGGGCCACTGGCGGCGGAAGCACTGGCCAACGTGTACCTCCCCCGCTCTGAACAAACGGGCGCAAAGAATGCGCAGCGTTATGGCACGGACCTAGCCTGGAAGTTTGGGGCGAATATGTTCAAGAATTATTGGCCGACGTTGTTCCATGATATTGGGCTGCAACGGTTGAAAGTGATCCCTGATCCAAGCAACGATCAACATTAGAGATCACGGACAGACGAATCCACTTTATTTTTCTTTTTCCAATTGCCTGCGGGCTTCTTTGAGTTCTGCAAGCTTTTCCTCGGTAACCGCGGGATATTTCAAATCCATATCGTGCAGGGCGTCGGCGATTGAAGCGACGACAAGCAGCCGGCTAAACCATTTATTGTCCGCCGGGACAATAATCCAGGGAGCCTGGTTGGAAGCGGTATTGCGGATCATTTTTTCGTAGGCATCCTGATAATCATCCCAGTGCTTACGCTCTTTCACGTCGGACGTGGAGAACTTCCAGTTTTTGTCGGGATTGTCGAGGCGCTCCATGAACCGCTTTTTCTGCTCCTTGCGCGAAACATTGAGAAAGAACTTGCGAACGGCAATCCCGTTGCGCGTGAGATAACGCTCAAAACCATTGATATCCTCGTAGCGATTTCTCCAGAAATGGTCCTTGCGGAACTGGTCTGGAATTCTCTGTTTATCCAGCAGTTCAGGGTGAACACGGACGACGAGAACTTCTTCGTAATACGAGCGATTAAAGATGCCGATCTTGCCGCGAGCCGGCACGCAACGAAGGCTGCGCCACATGTAATCGTGAGAGAGGTCTTCGCTCGATGGGGCTTTGAAGGAGGAGACATCAACCCCTTGCGGATTAACGCCAGACATCACGTGTTTGATCGTCCCGTCTTTGCCGGCGGCATCCATGGCTTGAAAAATCAGGAGCAGACCCCACTCGCCCTGAGCGTAGAGAGTATCCTGCATCTCACTGAGCAACTGAACCCCCTGGGAGAGAAATTTCTTGGCTTCTGGCTTATCTTCCGAATTCAGATGATGGGTATCGGCCGGATCGTGGTCTTTCAAACGAAATTCGTGACCATCACGGATCACGTAAGGCTTGATAAATTTGCGAATATTGGAATGCCTGATTTTCTTGCCTTCGGAGGCCATGGATGAAAGTTCCCTCTGGAGCGAAGATCGTTGGGTGGGTGCTCTGCGAGCGGAATGATGACACTGAGAAGGGTTCAATTCAAGGTATCGCACGAACTGGGAGAGAAACTGGGTGGCTAGCGGAACACTGTTAGGGGCAAATCTGACACAAGCAGAGAAGTGGCCGCACATGATTCCATAATTAGTGGGAATTGGGATATGCTCTGGCAGATTTGGAAGGCTGCTTTTACATATAGAGCTCGGTCCTAACAGTTTTCTGCCCAATGGACACCCGCTCCGACCTCTGCGACTCTCTAAATCAAGCTGAGGCAACGCACGATGGACCGGCCTGCGAGGGCCCCACGATTTCTGTTTGGAAAAAGCGTAGTTTTGAGCAAGGTCGGATCGCATAATTCTGTCAGCTTTTAGAATCTTGGAACACTTATGACTGAACTGCAGACAAGTAAACGGGAGTTAACTGCTCCCTACCTCAGGATGAAGGCCCACCGTGCAATTCTGATCTTGCTGGTGTCCGCGATGATGTTTTCGTCCGGATGCGAGAAAGAGAAACCTCCAGCGGCCGGACCACCGGAGGTGGAAGTAGTCGAAGTTACGCAGAAAGATGTGCCCATCACCAGGGAGTGGGTGGCGACGCTAAACGGCTTTGTGAATGCTGAAATACGCGCGCAGGTTTCGGGCTACCTGGTAAAGCAGAATTACAGCAACGGGGCTTATGTAAAGAAGGGGACACAGTTATTCCAATTGGACGCGCGACCATTCAAGGCGACATTAGATCAGGCGACAGGAAATCTACAGCAAGCGAAGGCGGATCTGGCAAAAGCCGAGGCGCAGTTGGGAAAAACTCAACTGGATGTCGAGCGCTATACACCTTTGGTGAAGCAGGGCGCGGTGAGCCAGCAGGAGTTGGACAACGCAACACAGGCGAACCTGGGCGCCAAAGCGCAGGTATCGGCGGCGAGAGCGGCGATCGAAACGGCGACAGCGGCTGCGGAAAACGCGCAATTGAATTTGGGATTCACCAGCATACTCTCGCCAATAGACGGAGTGGCTGGTATTGCGACGGCACAAGTGGGCAACCTGGTAGGCCCGCAGAGTCAGAATCCGCTGACCACGGTGTCGACGGTGAATCCGATTCTGGTGAACTTCACGCCCAGCGAACAGGAATACCTGAGCGCCATGGCATTCTCGAAGCAAAAAGGATTGACGGAAGAGCAAGTGTTGAAGTCCCTGGATTTCACACTGCAGCTGGCCGACGGCTCAATATTCCCACAAAAAGGGAAATTCTATGCGCTGGACCGTCAGGTAGATTTGCGGACAGGATCGATCCTGTTGCAGGTGACGTTTCCGAATGCAGCGAATACGCTTCGCCCGGGGGGATTCGGCAAGATCAGCTCGGTAGTGAAACTCCTAAATGGAGCGCTGTTGATACCGCAGCGCGCGGTGACGGATGTGCAAGGGTCTTACCTTGTGGCGGTAGTTGGCAACGACAATAAAGTGAATATCCGACGTGTAAAGGCGGGCGAAAAGGTCGGAGATATGTGGATTATTCTCGAAGGCTTGAAGCCCGGTGAGCGCGTGGTGGCCGAAGGAACGCAGAAGGTCCGCGAAGGTATTCCCGTAACGACGAAACCTTACACAGGAGCTGCGGCAGGAGTTTTCGATAAGGGCGGCGCGGCCAAGTAGCCGGATATCATGTACAAATTCTTCATTAATCGTCCGATTGTCTCCATGGTGATTTCGATCATCATGGTCATTGTTGGCGCAGTAGCCGCGCTGAGCCTGCCCACCGCACAATTTCCGAACATCGCCGACCCGCAGATTCAAGTGTTGGCAACCTACGTTGGAGCAGATGCGCTGACCGTGGAACAGTCTGTAGCGACGCCGATTGAACAGCAAATGAGCGGTGTGGACAACATGGAGTACATGTATTCGTTGAATGCGAATAACGGGCAGATGACCTTGACCGTTGATTTCAACGTAAAGACCGACGCGAGCACGGACCAGATTCTGGCGCAAATGCGGCAGAATCAGGCGGCTTCCCAGTTGCCGAGCGCGGTGAATAATTACGGCGTCACGGTGCAGAAGTCTACGGCGGCGCCGCTGATGTTGTTCGACCTATTCTCTCCGAACGGCAGTTATGGATCTGAATTCCTGGCCAATTACGCGTACATCAATCTATACGACGCATTGAAACAGGTGCCAGGCATTGCCAGCGTGTCCGTATTCGGGGCCGGACAATACGCCATGCGATTCTGGGTGAAACCGGATCAACTGGCAAAGATGCAAATCACCGTGCCGGAAATTATCAACGCAATCCAGACGCAGAACAACGTGAATCCGGCCGGACAGATCGGCGGAGAACCCGTCCCGCCGGGGCAGGAATATACCTATGCAGTTCGTTCGCAGGGCCGATTGGTTACAGAAGAAGAATTTGGGAACATCGTTATACGGGCAAATCTAGACGGGTCGATGGTGCGGCTCAAGGACGTTGCTCGGATCGAATTGGGCGTGCAGTTCTACAACATGCAGGGCCGGCTGGATGGCAAACCATCCGCGGTAGTCGCCGTATACCAGTTGCCCGGAACGAACGCAGTGGCTACAGCGCGTGGGGCCGTGGAACTGATGGAAAAGTCGAAGAAAAACTTCCCCCCGGGATTGGATTACGCGACGGCACTGGATACGACGCTTCCGGTAACCGAGGGAATCAAAGAGATTGAACACACGTTGGTCGAAGCATTGGTGCTGGTCATCCTGGTGGTCTACATCTTCCTGCAAGGATGGCGCGCGACCTTGATTCCTCTATTAGCAGTGCCGGTGTCACTGGTAGGCACATTCATCATTTTCCCAATGCTGGGATTTTCGATTAATACCCTTTCGTTGTTCGGATTGGTGCTGGCAATCGGGTTGGTGGTGGACGATGCGATCGTGGTTGTGGAGGCGGTGGAGCACCATATTGAACATGGGCTATCGCCGCACGACGCATCCATGAAGGCGATGGAGGAAGTCTCCGCGCCAGTGATCGGCATCGCGGTGATTCTTGCGGCAGTTTTCATTCCTACGGCGTTTGTACCTGGAATTACGGGAAGGTTGTACCAACAGTTTGCGATCACGATCGCGCTGTCCGTGATTATTTCGGCGTTCAATGCGCTGACATTGAGTCCGGCCCTATCCGCTCTTCTCTTGAGGCCAAAGAAGGAATCACGCGGACCGTTGGGAAAATTCTTTGGATGGTTCAACCGTGGATTTGCCAAAGGAACCAACGGTTACGTGCGCCTGTGCAAGGTATTCATTCGCAAACTGGGATTTGCAGTCGTGGTGTTGGTGGGCTTCGTGGCGCTCGCCGGCTGGTTCGGGAAGAAGCTCCCGGGAAGCTTCCTGCCGGACGAAGATCAAGGTTACGTGTTCGTAGCCGAACAACTGCCCAATGCATCTTCCTTGCAGAGAACATCGGCCGCGGCGAAAAAAGTGGAAGACATTCTGTTGAAGACGCCGGGCGTAGCTCACGTGACCACCGTGGTTGGCTACAGCATGTTGAGCGGCGTGCAGAATACCTATAGCTCTTTCTTCTGGGTCACGTTCAAGCCATGGGGAGAGCGGAAAGCGCCCGAGGAGCAATACGAGGCGATTAAGGCGCACATTAACAGCGAAGTGCGCCAGATTCCGGAAGGAATAACGATCGCCTTCCCGCCACCGGCCATCCCGGGAGTTGGAACCTCCGGAGGGGTCTCATACGTCTTAGAAGATCGTTCAGGAAAAGACGTGGAATTTCTGGCGGCCAATACGGAGAAGTACATGGCGGCAGTACGCAAGCGGCCCGAAATTGCGAGCGTATTCTCGACATCGCTGTTTTCTGTTCCGCAGGTGTTTGTGAATGTCGAACGGGACAAGGTATTGGCCCAAGGCGTGAAACTGAGCGACGTGTACACAACAATGCAGGCGTTCATGGGCGGCGCATTCATCAACTATTTCAATCGATTCGGGCGGCAGTGGCAGGTGTACACGCAGGCAGAGGGCCAATATCGTACACGCGCGGAGAACCTGGGACAGTTTTATGTGCGAAACGATCACGGCCAGATGGTGCCCTTGTCGGCGGTGACTTCCATTCAGACCCGAACCGGGCCAGAATTCACGATGCGCTACAACCTGAACCGGTCAGCACAGATCAATGCAAGTGCTTCGCCGGGATACAGCTCGGCGCAGGCCATGGCAGCGATGGAACAGGTCTTCTCCGAAACAATGCCCCCGGGAATGGGATTCGATTATATGGGGATGTCGTTCCAGGAGAAAAAAGCGCAACAGGGCGTGTCTCCGGCGGTTATTTTTGGGTTGTCGATCCTGTTTGCGTTTTTGATACTAGCCGCGCTGTACGAGAGTTGGACGCTGCCGTTCAGCGTTTTGTTAAGCGTGCCGATCGCGGTGTTTGGTGCATTCGCAGCGCTGTATCTGAGGAGATTTGAAAGCTTCTCGTTTGAGAACAACGTATACGCGCAGATCGGTTTGATTATGTTGATCGGTTTGGCGGCGAAGAACGCGATTCTGATCGTGGAATTCGCAAAGGCCGAATACGAAAAGGGCAAGTCTTTGTCGGATGCTGCGCTGGAAGGCGCAAAGCTCAGATTGCGGCCGATCTTGATGACTTCATTCGCATTTATTTTGGGTTGCGTACCCTTATGGAAGGCTTCCGGGTCGGGTGCGATTTCTCGACAAGTAATGGGGACGGCGGTAATCGGAGGAATGTTAGCCGCCAGCGCCATCGCAATTTTTATCATTCCAGCGCTGTATTACATGATTGAACGGCTTGGAGGTGCTAAGGTAGAAGGAATGCTGCCCAAGGGCACAGAAGGCTTGAACAGCTCGCCAAAGCAGCCAGAGAGCGGCCACTAGCGAGTTGCAGCAGAAAAAAATGGAGAAATGAACGACGTCCGATGCCGATGAGAAACGCCAAAACGCCAAATCGAGAGTCAAAAGTTTCGCAGGGAGTGCGAACTGCAAGTTCCGTATTTGTGTTCGCTTTGCTGCTGATGATGGGCGGATGCACGGTTGGTCCCAAATACAAGAGGCCCGCCACGACTCCACCTGACAAATATTACGCGGAAACGGGTACGAACGCCGCTTCCCTGGCGGATTTGCCATGGTGGGAGGTTTTCAAGGACCCACAACTCCAGGTATTGATCCAGGAGGCGCTGAAGAACAATTATGATGTACGCATTGCGGCCACCCGGATTGAGCAGTCGCGCCAGCAATTGGCGATTGCGCATTCGCTCTACTACCCACAAATTGGGTATGGCGCGAACATCACCGGGCAGCGAGCGCCCGGGATTCAGACGGGAACGTATTATGGCTACAACTTCCCGGTTAGCTGGGAAATTGATTTCTGGGGAAAGTTTCGGCGGATCAATGAAGAGCAGCGAGCGGTACTGCTCGCATCGGAAGAAGGGCGACGAGTTGTTTTCCTGAGCCTGGTGTCTGATGTGGCGCAAGCCTATTTTGAATTGCGGGCATTGGACGAGGATTTGGATATCGCAAGAAACACGAGCAAGAGTTTCCAGAATACCTACGATCTGTTCAACAAGAAATATGAAGGTGGCGCAGCTTCAGCACTGGACACTTCGCGGGCCGAGGGAGCGCTGGCGAATGTGACCGCACAGATCCCGGACTTGGAGCGGCAAATTCTGGCCAAGGAGAACCAAATATCGCTATTGCTGGGCCACAATCCTGGCCCGATTCCCCGTGGTGGCGGCCTGTCTGATCAGAACGATATGAACGAAATACCGGCGGGTTTACCGTCCGCGCTAATGGAACGGCGTCCCGATGTTCGTCAAGCCGAGGAGTTCCTGATCGCAGCTAACGCCGAGATCGGCGTGCAGAGAGCGAATTACTTTCCGACGATTGGATTGAGTGGCGTGTTTGGCGGATCAAGCATCACGCTATCGCAGCTTGCCGCTTCGGGAGTGACCTGGGGCCTTGGTGGCGTGGCAAGCGGACCGATCTTCACGGGCGGGCGAATTAAGGCCCAGGTTAAGGCCGCTTATGCCGCGCGAGATGAGGCGGAGTTGACCTGGCAGAAGACGCTGACGTCGGCATTTGGCGAAGTCTCTACGGCCCTGAACGCACACCAAAAATTCGCCGAGGCTGTAAAGGAAGAGACTCGCTCTGTAAATGCATACCGTGAGTCGGTGCGGCTTTCGACGATTCGTTATGACAGTGGATTCGCTAGCTATTTCGAAGTATTGGATTCGCAGCTGAACCTATACCCGGCGGAGCGCACGCGCGTGGATTTAGAACTGGCGCATAAGGTATCGCTCATCAATGTGTACCGTTCTCTGGGCGGCGGATGGAAACTAGCCGATGCGGATTGGCCAAATCCCTCCGCAGCCAGTTCGCCTTCGATGACCTCCCCAGCACCTGCACCTACTTCCGCACCAAAGCCCTGAAGCTGATTGCTCAGGAATTGGGCTGCGAACGGATTTCAGTCATTTGGCCATTTTTGAGTTCGAACTGTGAATCACCCCAAGTGACGCGATTGGATGCGAAACTGGCGAGCCACACAACAAAATGCAAGGCGTCGCGCAGGGGTATCAACCAGAATTTCTTGCCCAAGACGTCGTCACGAATGCCCCAAATGCCGACAGTCCAGGCCATCACAAAACGTAAGATCAGGTAAGCAAACAAGTAAGCGGCCGACAGAGCGAGATACGGCGAAATTAGTGCGGCGAGCAGCGCCCACGGCAAACCATGTGTGAAGAGTAGACCCAGGAAAGCTGCGGGACGACACAGGCGAACCGTCCTGGCCCAACGAACCTGATGCTCCCAAAACCCCTGAACGGATTGTGCTGGATACATCGTCCAAACAGCGTGGCGGGACAGGAGCACTTTCCCGCCTGCCTTGTGAATCCGATTGCCCAGCTCGTAGTCATCGGCCAGAAGATTGGCGAGCGCTTCATATCCCCCAATTTTGGCGAGCCACGACTTGGTGGTGGCAACGGAAGCGCCCAGGGCAAAGGTAACGCCCTCTTTCCAATCAGCGACGAGCGCGCCTGCGAAGAAATCGCTTGCGGCTCCCACGGCTTCGAGCTGTGCACCAAGATTTTCTTCTGCGATACCCCTGTAAAAACAGCTCACTGCCCCAACAGAAGAGTTGGCAAATGGGGCGACTACTTCTCGGATGTAATCGGGATCGACGCGCACGTCACCATCGCTCTGCACCAAGATTTCGTACTGCGCCGTGCGCGTCAGTAAGACCAGATTGTTCACTTTGCGATTGGAGCCGATTTGCTCCGCGCCAAAGAGTATGCGGATGCGCCGCTGGGGATATTCCTTAATCAGCCGTTCGATCAGGGGAACTGCCGGGTCGGACAGCTCATTCACACAAAAAAGAATTTCAAATTCCGGGTAGTCGATCTGGCAGAAGCTGGCAAAATTTTCGTAGGAAGCAAAGTCCGTGCCGCGGACAGGCTTTAGAAGGCTGACGGGAGGAGTGAATTCCGGCAATTGCCTGGCGCGTTCCCGCTTGAAAAACCGAATGGCGGCGAGAGTGGCGACTGTGTAGTAGCCCAGAGGCGCCAGGGCGACTAAAAGGATTCCTAGACGCCAAAGCGAGAGAGGAAGGCTCATGTGGTCGTTCAGAGTTTATTCCACTCCCGCCCGGTCTGCGACAGGCGAGGCATCGGGAGGTGGAATGAGCGAGGTGCCGCGGACTCGATAGGGCAAACCTCGCCACTGGACCGTATTAGAGAAGAAGCTAGCGATGTAAACACCCAAATTCAGGGCGTCGCGAAGGGGAACGAGCCAAAGATTCCTGCGGACGATGGGGTCGCCGATGATGCGAACACCAATCAACCAGGCGACGGCGATCCTGAGAAACAAGTAAACGAGCGCATAGAACGCGGCCACTTTCCAGGAAGGAACAGTAAGAGCAACCAGCAAAGTCCAGGCGAAGCCAAAGGTCATAAACATTCCGAGATAGCCGCCAGGCCGGATATTTTTCAGCATGATGGACCAGCGCAATTCGTGCTTCAAGAAATCGAGAAGCGACTCGTCGGGAAAGACCATCCAGACGGCTTTGCGCATCAAGGCAATACGATAGCCTTTCTTGGCGACTTCGTTGCCCATGGTGAAGTCGTCGGAATGATGATTGACCATGGATTCGAAGCCGCCAATCTCCGCAAGGCGTTGCCTGGTGATGGCCATCGTCCAACCCAGGGCAAAATCAACCTGTCCTAATTGCTGCGCAATAAGAGTGCTGGCGGCGGATTCCGTGGGCGTACCAACGGCATCGAGATTCGCGGCAAATTGGCCGTTCGTGAGTCCGCGAAAAAAAGAGGTGACCGTTCCGACTCGGGAATCGGAGAAGGGCGCGACTACATCGCGCAGATAGTCGTTTTCGACGCGCACGTCGCTGTCATTGATCACCAATACATCGTACTTGGCTTCTTTAACAAGGCGGCAGAGATTGTTCATTTTGGGGCTCACGCCGAGTTGTTCGACACCGACGATGAGGCGAATCGATGTGGAGGGAAATTCGCGTTGTAGTTTTTCGATGAGAGGAATCACCGGATCACCCGCTTCGCCTACGGCAAAGATGATTTCGTATTCCGGATAGTCGAGCGCGCACATGCTGGCGAAATTCTCGATAGGCCTCTCGATCGACGCCACGAACCGGTTTCAATATGCTGACCGGCGGAGCGAAGGAGCGGTCAAATGGCGGGAGCTGCTTACGCCTGCGCAGATGTCGCCAGCCCGATAGCAGGGCCAGGGCGTAGTAGATCAGCGGTCCAAGCGCAGGAATGAGAATGAGATAGCGAAGTGACATCTGCGAAAACGAATGCCTTCTTGGGTTGGTCCGTTCTGATTACTTCCTCTATTATGCTACTTCGAAAGGCGGGGCACATCTCGTAAATCTAAGACCACATGATACACTTCGGCGTGCGCCCATATTAAAAACGATCACCGCCTGAATTCTGAGGACTCTTTGCGGGCATGACCAACTCGACCGGACAGAGGCTATTGCCGAGCCTCGCCATACTCACAATACTTTGGATAGCCGTCTTTGGCCCAGGTCTATTCACTCCGCCTTTATTTGATGATGCCGACGCTGCGCACGCGGAGGCTGGGCGCGAAATAATCCTGCGGCACGATTGGGTGACGCTGCACGAAAACGGCATCCGGTACCTTGAGAAGGCTCCCCTTCCCTATTGGGGGATGGCACTCAGTTACAAGTTATTTGGAGTGAATGCGTTTGCGGCACGATTCACGCTGCACCTGTGTGTGTTGCTGCTGGCATTCTTCCTGTATCAGTTCGGGCGGCGGTTCTTGACACCGCAATCCGGTTTCTGGGCTGGCGTGTTGTTTTTGTGTTCGATTGGACCATATCTCTTTACACGATTCCTGATTCCCGACGTAACGGTGGGATTGCTAATTGGGGTGTCCCTGTACTTTTTCCTGGAGGGGTGGCAGGACGGAAATCCATCATTGTTTTCGTGCTGGGGAATTGCCGTGGCGATTGGGCTGAATGTGCTGACAAAAAGCCTGATCGGGATTGTGTTTCCCTGCGCTGTGATTGTTGTGTTTCTACTTCTAGCGGGTGACCTTCGGCATCTGCTGAAGATGAGGTTAGTTTCCAGCGCGATTGTTTTTCTGATTGTTGCGGCTCCGTGGCACATACTTGCGGCTCTTTGTAACCCTCCTGCGGGACAGGCCAAAGGGTTCCTCTGGTTTTATTTCGTGAATGAGCAATTTCTGAGGTATCTGGGCAAGCGGTATCCGGTGGATTACGACACCGTACCCATCGTTCTTTTCTATGGGCTGTTCCTCGTTTGGTTCTTGCCATGGAGCGCTTTTCTGCCGCAGGCTGTGGCGCAAGTCCGACTGCGAATTCCGAAGATTCAGGGGATTCGACGGTCCGCAGAGCCAGTGCTGCTTCTCATGTTCTGCTGGGCTGCGGTTATTCTTCTCTTTTTCAGCTTTTCGACGCGGCAGGAATATTATGTGGCGCCCGCATTGCCGGCGCTTGCGTTGTTGCTGGGTCACTGGCTGGCAAGAGAGTCTGAGGCACAGATAGGCGCTCCGATTGCGCGCTCAGGACGCATTTCGTCCGCAGTCTTATTGGTCGTGGGAATTATCGTGGCAATAGTTACCGGCGCGCTGGCAATAAACTCCCACGCGATCAAGCCAGGCGTAGAACTGGCGGATCTGCTAAATAAAAATCCTGAAGATTACACCCTGTCATTAGGGCATTTCATGGACTTAACGGGCGACGCGATGGGCCTGTTTCGGGGACCCTTGATCGGTACCGCGCTTGCGTTTTTGTCCGGCACGGGTTTGAACTGGTATTGGCGGCGCCGCGGCAAGCGGCAGGCGGCGAATTGGGCGCTGGTGGCCTTGCTCGTTGTGTTCATCCAGTGCATGCATGTTTCGTTGAACGTGTTTTACCCGGTGCTGGGCTCGAAGCCAATTGCAGCGGCGATACAGAAACACTTACAGACCGGGGAGCATATTGTGTCCGACGGAGAATACTCGGGAACCTCCTCCGTGAATTTCTACACAGAAAAGCAGCTCTTGATCTGGAATGGACGAATCAACGGGTTGTGGTATGGCTCGTTGTTTCCGGATGCGCCACAGATATTTCTGGATGATGCGCAGTTTGCAGCACTCTGGTCCGGGCCCACCCGCGTATATCTGGTGACGGGGAACGAAAAACGGAAAGAGAGTGTAGCGAAGATCGGGCCCACCTACGTGTTGACGAAGTCTGGCGGGAAATTTGCCTTGAGCAATCGTCCGGCAGACACCTTGCCGTAGTCGATTCATAGCCAGGTTCGGGGTTTCGCCGCGTCAGCGAACGCAAGCCCAGGATGGCGAAGTAAAGCCACCTCTAGGCAAGAGCAGAATCGATCAGGTGTGGAAAGCAAATCAACCAGTAATGAGTACCAGCGTCACCCCGCCACAGACCAGCAGGACACCCATCCAGCGCTTTGCGTTGACATCTTCGCTTAGAAGATATTTCGCGCCAAAGGTTCCGACCACATAGTTAAAAGCGGATGCGGGAATAACCAAGCTAATGGGCGCCCAAGAAAGCAAAATCGAGAAGTGAGTAAAACGATGCGGCCATTAGAGGCATCGCCAGCCAAACCCAACCGTTCCGAACGGCTTTCCACAAAAATCGCAACAGGTCCATCGGGTGAAAGCTCGCTGGTTCGCCAACGCGCTTCATACCATAGGTCATGGCAATTTCGCCGCCGGTGCTGCAACAGATGAAGAAGACCAGCATGAGAACGATACGAATCATGGGGTGAGGTGCCCCGGTGCGGGAGCAGTAGTGTTTGGCTTGGTTTGTCCGACAAGGAGCACGCCGACGCAGATCATGGCGACGCCGATCCAGCGACGGGGCGTGACGATTTCGTGCAGGATGAACACCGCCAACATCGTCTGGATGGCATAGCCGAATGCTCCCGCGGGCATTACGTAGCTGTAATCGGCCCAACTGACCGCCGTCATGTAGGAGAGCGTGAAGCCGATAAGAAAGAGAATGCCGAGCCAGATGGTCCCGTTATGGAGGGTGGAGACGAACGTTTGAAGGAGGCCCGAGATGGAGACGTTAACTTCACCGATCTGGAACATACCGCGTTTGAGCATGAGGTCACCGGTGTTGGCGCACACCACCATCAGCAAGACCATTATTAAGGTCTTGAGCCTCAACCTGTGTTCGTGACTCATTCGTTTGGAGTTAGTCGTTCCCACTGGCCGAAGAAACGGAAACCATCGGCTTAGAGGTATCTCCGCCTTCGCGAGCCCACTTGAGGCGTTCCGCGCGGAGTTTCAGGAATTCGGTCGCTTCGGCATAGAGGCGTTTGCGTTCGTGACTATCCCACAGGGCTTCCTTCACGATACGCCAAACGACCTTCGGACGGAAATAGTATTCGTCGTAGAAACGGTTCACGCCGGACATCATATCGGCCTTGGAGAGGTGCGGATATTCGATGTGCGGCAGCTGGTGGCCGCCGGCATCGGCGAGAGCTTCCACGCGGAGGAAGCCTTCCTTGCTCATGGTGTCGTGCAGTTCAGTGCCCGGCATGGCGTGGGCGAGAGAGACCTGAATTGTTTCGCAATCAAGTTCCTTGGCGAAGTCGATGGTCTTCTCGATGGTTTCCTTGGTTTCACCAGGTAAACCGATGATGAAGTCTCCGTGGACTTTGATGCCAACCTTGCGGCAATTCTTCATAAAGGTGCGAGCCATTTCTATGGTCGCGCCCTTCTTGATGTTTTTGAGAATCTGGGCATCGCCAGATTCGAAGCCGACGATGAACAGACGCGCGCCGCCATCCGCCATGGCCTTCAGAGCTTCGTAATCGCTGTGAACACGGGCAGTGCAGGACCACTGGAATTTCAGCGGCTTGAATTTCTGGCCGAATTCGATGGCACGGTCCTTACGAATGTTGAAGGTGTCGTCGTCGAAGAAAATTTCCTTCATCTGCGGAAAAGTTTCGAGGGCGTATTTCACTTCGTTGACGACGTTGTCGACGGAACGCGTGCGCCAGGCATGGCCGGAAATGGTTTGAGGCCACATGCAGAAGGTGCACTGCGCCGGACAGCCGCGTGAGCTGTAGAAAGAGATGAAGGGATTAAGAAGGAACGGCACGTTGTAGCGCTCAATCTGAAGGTCGCGCTTGTAGACCTGCGAAGCAAACGGCAACGCATCGAGCTCTTCGGTATGTAGTTGCGGAGGCAAGGCATTGTGGACAATTTTGCCGTCTTTGCGATAGCTGGCGCCGAGGATTTGGTCGACCGGCTTGCCGTGAGCATACTCCTTGACAGCGTGATCGAATTCGCCGCGGACGATGAAGTCGATATCTTCGCTGCTGTTTAAAGTTTGATCCGGCTTGATGTGGCCGTGCGGGCCGACAAAGGCCACTTTCAGAGATGGATTGGCTTCCTTGATCTTGCGGAGAAGCTTGAGATCGCTCTCGAAGCCGACAGTGGAAGTGAAAAGAACCAGGAATTCATAGTCCTTGCAGATCTGAACGGTCTGCTGCCAATTGATTTTGTGGGGCGAAGCATCCAGAAGGCGGCTGCCAGGAATCATTCCCGCGGGATAGCTAAGCCAAACGGGATACCAATACGACTCAATCTCGCGCGTCGCGGGCCACCGCGAACTGGCTCCGCCATCGAAATTCTCGAAGCTGGGCGGATTCAGGAGCAACGTCTTCATTACATCTGGCATTATTCACCCTCAGCCCTTTGCAAATTCCCGGGTACAACCAACTCCGTCATCAGCCCACACGTGTTCGAAGACAGATGGCGCGGAATGCACCCCAAGTACTGTAGATAACAGTTTAACCGAGTTGGTTGCATGGCAGCATGGGATTTTGCCAATGGAGCGAAAGACGCATCCAACTGCTAAATAGTGCATTAAGTGGAACTTGCGGAGGAATGGAGCACATCGTTTGTGGCCTGTTCCAGAATGCTCCAGATGCGCGGGAGCCATTCCAGGTGCTCCGGCTTCATCAGGACGGAGCGGAGACAAGTGATTGTTTCGCGGTCTTTTTTCATGGCCCCCATACTGGCTGCAAAAAAGGCGACAGGGAGTTCGGCCACGGCGAGGTGAAGATTGCGCTTGGCACAGACATCGAATATGCGACGAGAGAGGGCTGACGATTCACTGACGGCTCTTGCGCAAGGAGCGAAGACGACAATATCCAACTGCGGGGGAAACGCGGTGACGAAACGTTTGTCGGCAGCCAAGCGTTGATAGAAGTCCTTGGCTGCTTCCCTGCCCTGTTGGAGCCCTTTGGCAAAATCCCCATCCTTTGTGAGCGGGAGAAGCCGTTGGGTGGCCCACAACGCGACGGCACTCGCGCCTGCACGTGAGCATTCCAGGCTGATTTCTCCCAGATGCAGTTCGGACGAGCTGAAGTATGTGTACGGAGAATCGTGTTTATAGAGCGCGCCAACTCGTGGATCGCGGAATAGGATGCAACCACAGCCGTATGGTTGCAGGCCATGCTTGTGTGGATCGATGACGATGGAATCTACGTGGCAGAGATGGTCGAAGGCCTGGCGCGCTTCAGAGTCCAGATTTTCGACCAAACCGAAGTATCCACCGTAAGCAGCGTCCGCATGAACTCGGAAGTTGAATTCCTTTTGCAGCGCAAGAATTTCTGACAAGGGATCTATGGAACCAGTGGCGGTAGTGCCCATGGTGGCGACTACTGTTCCGACATTGCCCTGATCGAGGCGTTCGCGCAGGGCGTGAAGGTCCATTCGACCACGGGATTCCGCCGGGATCGCTTCGAAAGGCAATTTCAATACACCGCTGATGCGGCGATGCGTGTAGTGAGCCTGATCGCTGGCAAGAATGGTCTTCCCCGGATCCAATTGTCCTGCGACCCAGAGTGCCTCGAGGTTCGCCATGGTGCCTCCGCTGGAGAGGTGGCCGAGGTGTTGCGGCCAAGCAAACATCTGGGCGATTTCAGCCACGGCTTCCTTTTCCATCGCCGAGGAAGCGCGGCCACCGTCCAGAGCGTGGTTGTTAGGGTTGATCCAGTGGGCCAGCGCATAGGCTGTACGCGCCACCGGATGCGGCGGCTTTAACATTTGTCCGGCATAGAACGGATGAAAATAGGGAAAGTTGTCGTGGAGTCGCGTGGCGGTAGCGGCAAGCACCTTGGCCATTTGTCCCGAGGGAACTGGAGGTGCGTCAAGAGGTGGCAACTCGGCAAATCCCTGATCCAGTTGATTCAGGGCGTCGAGTAACAGTCTGAGACTATCTTTATCGAGCACGGGCGTCTCGAATCTATTCCAGGACTTTGTCAAGCTGGCCAGCCGTTCGTAACAGTTCCAATTGCGCCTGTTGGCGAAGGAAAGTCGCATCGAGATACATCATCCACTTTTCATTTTCATCCAGACGAGACTTCTCGACATCGCGAAGATTCATTTTTCCTTCGCCGAACAGTGATTGTATGACCGCTACGTTTTGTTGGGCCAATTGGAGCTCCAAACGCGACACCTCTTTGCCAGCATCGGCCTGCTGGACTTTGCGGGATTTCTGGCGGACTTCTGCACTGACTTGATTGCGTTTGCCCGCAAGATTTATTTTTGCAGCGTCGAGATTAGCTTGTGCCAAGGCAACGTTGGCGCGAGTCTTAGAGCTGAAGAGCGGTACATTAACGTTCACACCTGCGTTGAAATTGTTGTAGCGAAAATTCTCGATGATGTTTGTGTAATTGTTGAAATTGAATTTTGCCAATACGCTGTAAATGGATACAAGTTCAAGAGTAGGCCAATAGCCGCGCTTTTCGCCGACCAGGCGGAATTCCTTTGCCTTCACATCCGATTCGGCAAACGCTATGCTCGGGTTATTTTGCGAGGCGAGTGCGATGAGATTGGCGCCCTCTTGCTCCGCCGCGCCCGGCAAATCTTCCGGAGTCACATCAAGGACTTGCTCCATAGCCAGTCCAAGCTGGTTGCGCAGAAAGACCTCCAATTCATCCTGACGGCCTTCCAACTGTAAAATGCGTTGGACGACTTGAGCGCGCGTGAGTTGAGCCTTGGTAACTTCAATAGGTAGTTCAAATCCCTCGCCCTGGCGCTCCTGGGTGACTTCGACGATCTTCTGGGCGCTGTCCTTTTCCTTGCGTAGAAGTTCCAGGGAGTGGCGGACTTTCACGAGTTCGAGATAGGCAGTGGCGACCTGCGCCATAACTGCACTTCGAGTCTCTTCAAGCAGCACCCGCTGCGAACGGGCCTGCTCTTCCTGCTCTTTTGCAAGGCCGCGAAGTGGACCGTTAAAAATACTCTGTGTGTAGGTCAAGCTGAAAACGGAAGGTGGCCGGCCACCCGGAGTTTCCGGCAAGCCGTAGGTGTAACCAGCGCCAGAGCCCGCATAGAGATTAGGACGAAATTCGGATTTGGTGACATTGGCAGACTGGTCGGCGATGCGCACTTGAATTTTTGCAAGTTGAATGTCTTTGCTGTTCTGGAGGGCGAGTTCTACCGATCGCTTCAGCGTGAGAACAATCGGCACCGAGCTTGGCAGTACCGACTGGGGTGCATCCTGGGCAAACGTGGCCGGGACAATTCCTGCAGTACACAGCGCGGCCAAGATGCTCCATCGTTTCGCAATCATGGTTCCTCCTGCTTCACGTCAAAATCAAAAATGGATACAGCAACATCGCTATTCGTAGCGCAAGGATTCAACAGGTTGAAGCCTGGCAGCCTGACTGGCCGGCAGCCAGCCAAAGAAGACACCCGTGGAACAGGAAACCAGGAACGCCACGATTACACTTCCACTCGAAATAGGCACGCGCAGATTTCCAGGGAGCAACTGTTGGACAATCACCGGGATGGCGATCCCGATCAGGATGCCAATTACCGCGCCGCCGCCGCTAATCAGAAACGCTTCGATCAGGAATTGCGCCATAATTTCTTTGCGCGCGGCGCCAACGGCTTTGCGAATTCCAATCTCGCGAGTACGTTCCTTGACGGTCACAAGCATGATATTCATGATGCCGATTCCGCTGATCAGGAGAGCGATCGCCGCGATCACAATGAGAACGATGCGTAACGCGAGAGCAATGGTACGCGCTGCGCCGAGAATGGCGGTCAATGTCTGCACGTTGTATTCCGCTTCCGCCGGGTGGCGGCTGTTCAGCAGGCGGCCAATCTCCTTGGAAGTGGCGGCGACTCTCTCTGGCGCTGGAGATTGTACGTAAATGGTGGTGAGTGTATCCGTCCCGGTGTAGTACTTCATCAAGGAGTGCGGGATAATGACGGACTCTTTTTGGATTTCGGAGAGTCCATAGGTTGAGGCACGTTCCCGGAAAACGCCGATCACGGTAAACGACAATTCACCCATGCGAATCGAGCGGCCGACGGGATTCTCGACTCCAAAGACACGGTCAGCCAGGTCTTTGGTAATCAGACATACCTTACTGCCCGTTTCCGTATCGCCGCTATCGAAATAGCGTCCACGAAGCATGATGAGCTTGCGAATACGCTGGTAATTGTCCGTCACGCCGATGAGACGCACGGGCCTCGCTTGTCCCTCCACAACAACACTCATCGGGGCATCGGAAAAGCCCATCACCGCCACGACGTCCGGGATGTTGGCTTCCAAAGCATGCATGTCTTCAACGGTTAATTCGAAACTAAGTGGTTGCGTCTTTTCCGGCGTCTTGACCAATTCAACCCAGACAAGATTCGAACCGATGGCCTCGATCTGGGAGATGACAAATTTCTGGCTGGTCAGAGCGACAGTGACGACGAGGACGATAGATGCGCTGCCGATGATGACGCCGATGGACGTTAGGATGGCGCGCACTTTATTTGCGCGAAGAGCGTCGACGGCTACCGTTAGTGATTCCCTCAGTTGCATTGTCTAATTTGACTGCCACTACAAATCTGCTCTTCGTGGTTCCGTTGCCGGACTAGCCGCCGCCTAATTTCTTCAGTGCGTCCTGGGCTTTTTTGTTTTTTGCATCTAGTTTCAGCGCAGTCTCATACTCGGTTCGCGCCGCGGACGGATTTTTTTGGGCCTCGAAAAGGCGTCCCATCCAGTAGTGAGCGGTGGACGGACTGGGGTAGTCGGAACGCGGCGAAGAGATCCGCAGATACTCGCCCAGATTTTTCTCCGCTTCAGAAAGAGTCTGCCCTTTGAGGGTCCAACCTACGGCGTAGAAGAATGCTGTTCGCGGATCAGAGGGAGCAATCGCGGCAGCGGCGCTGGCGGCAAGCAGAACTTTGTCGCCCTGACCGCGCCCCGCGAAATAAGAGACCATTTCGCGAATCTGCTCCATGGATTTTGGTTTGCTTTCGAGAGCCTTGGTAAATTCCGCATCGACTCCATCAAAATCTTTTTTTTGGATTCGGCAATTACCTTGCGCGTAGTGCCCCTGAGCGGCATCCATGGACATCAGCTTCTGGATCAATGGTTGCGCCTTGTCGTCGCCGCCACCGACGATCGAAGGCGCGGAACAATCGTAGTCGATCAGATGTTGCGTGGCATCGAAGTTCCGTTCATCGAGTTTTACGGCAGTTTCAAATTCTTTCTGCGTCTTTCGGGCCAAGGGGTAGGCGCTGAACATTGACGCGTGAGAAGCCTTCTCGCCGTAAGCCTGACCTAGCCAGTCGTGATACTCGGAGGTATTGGGATTGATGGCTACGGCTTTTTCAGCGCTTTTCACAGCGGCATCGGTTTGGTTCGTTTCGAGATAAGATTTGGTGAGAAGTAACTGAATATCGCCATTGTCAGGATCCTTGGCAGCGGCCGGTTCCAAAATCGACACGACCCTACTGTATTCACCTTTTTCGAAGGCTTGCCTTGCTAGTGTCAAAGCGGAATCCTCGGCAAGGGAGGCCAGAGGAAAAAATTGAAGCAAGGCAGGTGGCAAAAATAAGCCCGGGGAGAAGACGACGCATTCTAGTCGCCCTTCAGTATGGTGGATTCCATATTGATGACGCGGACTACCATACCGTCTTTGAAATCGGCATCTCCAGGAAGAGCGACGATCTCTCCCTGGTTTAGACCGCTTACCACCTCATAATTCGTGGCATCGGCAATGCCTACCTGAATCAGGCGTTTTTCCAGAGTGCTTTTGCTTACACCCTGTTTCACCACAAAAACAAATTTCTGTCCACCTTGGGATTCCACAGCGCCTCGCGGTACCGCGATCACGTTCAAGCGTTCCTTGGAATTGATACGCACATTCACATTGGTGTTGGGCAGAAGTTCGAGTTTGTCGTTTTCGACGGAACAAAGAAGTTCACCAACGCTGCGCGAGCCGCGCGCCACGACCTGTTTGGGAATGACTTCGGTCTTTCCCTGCCAGACACGATTTGGCAATGCATCCCATGTGATCTTGACGGGTTGTCCCACTTCCAATACGCCCATCTCCGGCTCGTCGATAAAGGCACGCACGCGGACCCTGCGCAGGTCCGCCATCTCCATCAACAGATCGCCGGTTTTTACGAAATCTCCGGCTTTCACAGGCATGGCGTACAGCGTGCCGTCGGAAGGCGCGAGGATTCTGCCCTGCCGACTTTTATCTTCCAGAGCAGCAACATCGCTTCGTGCCTGCTCTACACCAAGAGCTCCCCGGGAAGTCTCGAGTCCGGCTTGCCGGTCAAATTCCTGTTTGGCGGCCGACAGGCGGCTGACCTCGGACTCTGCCTTCATCAATGCCAGATCATTTGTGGCAAGTTCGTCTTTGGTTGCTGCGCCTTGCGCGAGCAACCGTTCCAGCGATTCGTGATTCCGCTGCAGGCGGTCGCGGTCCGCCTGCGCTTTGGCCAAGTCTCCCGAAATCCGGACAGCTTCGTCAGCGCGGCCACCGGCCTTGGCAGAACGCAAATCATCTTCAGCGCGCAACTGCCTTGCTTTGGCCTGCGCCAGCTGTGCAGCAGCTTCCTTGACGTTCATTTCAAGCAGCAGTTGCCCTTTTTTGACGTTCTGCCCTTCGGAAACATGGATCTTCTCCACGAAGGTATCCAACTGGGCGCGAATACTGAAGGGAGCAATGGGTTCGACTTTGCCGTTACTGCTTACCGACGAAACAATATTTTCACGCACAGGACGCATGGCGGAGATTTTGGCGACGGGCTGCCTGCCGCTGACACGCACGAGGATAAACGCAACGATGCCGGCGAGGAGCAGCAACAGAAGCGTCCAGTTTCGGAACCTTTTATACATAAGAGATGGTAATCAATTCCCCGCCAACGATAAGTAGCGTTCAGAGATCAGGAAAACGGCTTGTGGTGGACTCCGCCGTTTCCCAGTGCGAAACCTCCCCGTTCCCGGGGAGAGGCACTTTCTAAGGTCAAGTCTATCAGGAGGTTGACCTAATTCTCCACACAACTTACGGGTCTGCCGAAGGATTGGGATGCCAAGAATCAGACGCAAGACGCAAGGGGGTTTTGACTTCAGCCTCGTGATAGACTGTCGGGGTTATGAGCCAACCAGACGCTGCGGTCTCGCAAGAATCCAGGCAAAACGACGCCAAAGCTAGCAAGCCAGAACTTCTGAACAGGGTATGCATCCAGTGTAATAACATCTTTCAGGTGTCTCCCAAGAAATTTGACGCCAAGCAGTGCCCCAATTGTCACAAGGGTTAGGGCTAGCCAAGGTTTTACGTAAGATGAGTCTTGGGAAAATCGCGGGATGGTCTGTGTAATTTTCTGCAAGTAGATGCGTAATAGAAAGAGCAGTCGGTTTCCCCAGCCCGTCAGACAGAACAATGAGGCCACCTTTAATGATTGAAACCAGAGGTCTGATCAAGCTGTTCAAGGATAAGAAACGCGGCGAAATTCGAGCGGTTGATAAGGTAAGTTTCACCTGCAAGCCCGGGCAGATCTACGGATTGCTGGGCGCCAACGGGGCCGGCAAGACCACCACGCTTCGCATGTTGGCGACAATTCTGGAACCCACCGACGGAACCGCCACGGTCTGCGGACACGACGTAATTGAGGAGCCAGAAAAGGTGCGGGCAAACGTCGGGTTTCTTTCCACGGCGACAGCGCTTTACCCGCGGCTTACTTCGCAGGAGATGGTGGAATATTTCGGGCGGCTGAACGGACTTGATGAAGTGACGCTGAAGAAACGCATTGACGAGATCTTTTCACGGCTGGACATGAACTCTTTCCGCGACCGTCGCTGCGACAAGCTATCCACCGGCATGAAGCAGAAGACCTCCATCGCGCGCACGCTGGTGCACGACCCGCAGGTGATGATTTTTGACGAACCGACGCTGGGCCTGGACATTATGACGGCACGCACGATTATCGATTTCATACGCGAATGCCGGCAGCGTGGGAAGACGGTGATCTTCTCGACCCACGTGATGAGCGAGGTAGAAAAACTTTGCGACGTGATCGGCATCATCCAATCCGGCAAACTGCTGGCGGAAGGATCACTGGCCGAGCTGCGCGACCGGTACCACGAAAACGACCTGGAAGAGATTTTTGTGAAAATTGTGGCACCTCTCTATAAGAACGGGGAGGCTGCCTGACATGTCCTTGGGAAACGTCGGCATCGTCTATCGCAAAGAGTTACGGGAAGCCCTTCGGGACAGGCGGACACTGATCTCTTCCCTACTCGTACCGCTGTTGCTATTTCCGTTGCTGACCGCGGGACTGGGAGCGGCCATATCCGCGTTGGTGGGAAAGGCCAAGGAAGAAATTCCCCAGGTGATGATCATCGGTGGGGAGGACTCGCCGAAACTGCTAGAAGACTTGCGCGGCATGAAAGAGATTGAAGTTACGCCGCTGACTCCTGACTGGAAAGACAAGATCATTGACAAAGAAATTCGAGCCGCGGTGGAGATTCCAGCGAGTTTTCAGACCGAACTCGCCCAGCAGAAAATCGGGAAATTTAAGATTTATAACTATGATGGCGACTTGAAATCTTCTCTTGCCGCAGATCGAATCCAAAAACATCTTGAAAGTTATCGCAGCGACATCATCAAGGAGAATCTGGCGGCCCGGAATCTGCCGGAATCCGCTTTGAAGCCGTTCGATGTTGAGCAGCAGAACGTTGCTCCTCCCGAAAAAGTAGGCGGAGCGGCTTTTGGCGGCGTTATTGGTTACATGGTCATTCTGCTTGTGCATGACCGGCTGCATGTATCCAGCGATGGATCTGACAGCAGGCGAAAAGGAGCGCGGCACGATGGAGACGATTCTCTCCAGCCCGATATCCCGCGTGCAACTGGTACTTGGTAAATTCCTTCTGGTGCTTACCACCTCACTTGTCACGGCCGGACTCTCCGTTACTTCGATGGGAGTGTCCTTCTGGGTGCTGGAGCGGTTGCACGCATTCGATAAAGCGGGCAGCGGGGCGGGCCAACTGCAACTCCGAATCGGATTCGGGACAGTCCTGTCCATCTTCATTATGGTGTTGCCGCTCGCGGTACTTTTTTCCGCGGGAGTGATGACAGTCGCACTATTTGCCAAGAGTTATAAGGAAGCACAGAGTTACATCACGCCACTGATGTTTCTGGTGATTATTCCGGCTGTATGTGCGATGCTGCCGATTGATTTGAACGCCAAGCTGGCCCTTGTACCCATCCTGAATGCCAGTCTCCTGTGCAAGGAATTGGTCACGGGTACCTACCACTGGAATTTTATCGCCATCATCTTTTTCTCAACTTGCGTCTATGCGGCCGCAGCGCTGTTCCTGGCGGTGAAAATGTTCCAACGAGAAGATGTTTTGTTCCGCTCTTAAATGATCGACAGAAGCAACTGCACGGCTTTCGATGTTGATTTCAACGAGAAATCTGAAAAACGGCCGAAGTGCAGTCAACGTAGACAGTTGGACGATGAACATTCTTCAGATTTCTTCGTCTATTTGTATATATGCGGCGACTGTTCCGGATACTCCTGATCCTACTGATTGTTCCACCTCTGCTTGCCGCCATCCTTGGCTGGCTGGGCGCGCCCGCATTTCTTCATCCCCTGAAACGGCCACTAACCGCTGACCTGATCCGTGAAGCGGACGCGAGCTTTGCTCACGTTGGCGCTACGGCGCGAGGAATTCATGGTGCGTGCTTCCGACGGAGCACTGTTGCACGGTTGGAAGGTTGTGCCAGCGAACCCGAACGGCAGTTGGATTTTGGCGTTCCATGGCGTGGCCGATAACCGCGCGGGGATCGTAGGCCAGTCTGAGATTCTGTTGCGCGCCGGATACAGCGTCGTGATGATGGACGCGCGCGCTCACGGCGAGAGCGAAGGCGCGATGGCCACTTACGGTTGGCTGGAGCGCAACGATACGCGAGCCGTGGTGGATGTGCTGGTTTCCGCCGAACATCCCAAACACATATTTGCGCTGGGGGAATCGATGGGGGCCGGAATCGCACTGCAATCCGCTGGAGTGGATTCGCGGATTGAGGCGGTCGTAGCCGAAGCGCCATTTGCCAGTTTGCGAGAGGCTGCGTACGACTATGCAGGCCTGCAACGATCTCCCTTGCTGGGCAAGACTCTCTTTGCGCCTGGAGCGTGGACGATGTTGATGCGAGGACAGTCCATCGCAGGATTTCCCGCCTCGGGCGTGTCGCCGGAAAACGCCGTGGCATCGCGAGCTTTCCCCGTGCTACTCATCTGTGATGCCGCGGATACTACGCTTCCCTGCCGGCACGCGGAGCGGATCTACGCGGCAGCCCGTGGACCGAAGTCCCTTTGGATCGTCCCAGGGGCGTTTCACACCGGTGCACTGGGGTATCAGCCTGAGGAGTTCGAGCGCCGGGTACTGCGGTTTTTCGCCGACGCCTCCGCCGCCCCTTGAGTCGGGAGCAAATCAATGGTGGCGTTCGACGAGCTCATTGTCGGTTTTCTCCGAATTCGATTCCCATTCTTCACTGAGCCTTCGCACCGTTTCGCGCATGCGCACGGCAAGGGTGGCAATGGTTTCCAGACGCGTTTCTACGGTTGAGGGTAGCTCGATATTCTTGCGCCGTAATTCCACGAGCAGCAGTTCGGCGTTTCCGAGGATTCCGGTCAAAGGGTTATTCAACTCGTGGCGAAGTACTTCGCCAAAATCACGCGAATCGGTGGCATCCGAGCCAGAAGCGGGAAAGGGGCTGAATCCTAATACGAGAAAATCCTCCACCTGCTTCTATTTTATACTTATTATGTTATAACATAAATTATTACTTATTAATCATAATTAAAAATATATATCAACTTGGCATACGACAGAATAACGGAGAGTGGAGCAGGAGTGAGTACTACATCCCTTCTATCGACTGTGCCAAATGAGGACACCCTCGCTCTGGGAGCCGATAACTACGGTTCCTGGATCAGTTTCTACTAAGCCCACGAAACGGCTTCTTTCGGCCTCTCGGTCAACACGAAGCCAACTGTTCCCATCGTCCGTGGAAACGTACATTCCGCCTTCGCGCAGTGTCGCAGCCAGGAAGCGAGGAGAGCGCAACCAACTATCAATCTCTCCGGCAGGCAGGCCGCCCTGTTGGCGAAGCCAGGTGCTACTTTCATCGATGGAGACGAACAGTCCCTCTGTGGTGCCCAGGAACAGGGTTGCTTTTGCCGAACTCGCAGTGCGGTCGACCCAGACGACACCGCTCGCTGCCAATGGAAGATCACGCCAGACTGCTGTCTGTCCCCCATCGCGGGACGCTGCGAATTTGTTATCCGCGACAACCACCAGCAGCGCACCATCGGGGGAGACGAGCAAGGCATTAGGATTTTCTACAAGATCAAATGCCTTCAGCTCTATGCATTTCCCTTCCCGGCCGCAACGCAAGAGCCCTTTCTTCGATGGAACAAAAACGTCCGAGCTGGAAAACATCAAACTGGTTCCCGTGGCCAGGACATTTAGGGTTGGGCCGCTCTTTGTTGGCGGCGAGGTTTTTATCGCACGTTTGGGCGAAGCCACAAGGCTGCTTCGGAGCAGCAACTTCCATTCCCCCCAAGTCTTGGAACTTTCGTCCATCATCCAAAGGTGCCCGTTCCTCAACTTTGCCAGCCATCCCCAGGGACTGCCGAAAAATCGGTCAACAGCGTCCATCTCCAGTGCCGTCGATTTTCCGCCTTGCGACTTACCCAAGACGGACAGTGGCTCCCATGTGCGGCCCGCATCGCGGCTTTCGAGGATCTGAGGGCCGTTCTGCTGTATCACCATGAGAAGATGTTTCATGTCTCGCGGATCCGAAATGAATTGCTTCACAACTTGATGCATGAAGCCATCGTTGGAAGATGTAAACGTTTCTCCTCCATCCTCGCTAACCATAACGCCCTGGGCTTCCGTGCCAAGCACGACGCGCTGCGTGCCAGCAGCGGTAGAGCGAAGCACAACGACGCTGTTGACGACCCACTCCTTGGTGGTAGTGCGCTTCCAGGTTTCGCCGGCATCGCGTGTAACCCACAATCCTTCCGTGGTGCCGGCATACAGAGTCTTAGGGCTTTGCGGGTCCTGCAGGATGGAGTGAGTGCGGCGGGATGCGTAGGGAATGCCCTGCAACTTGGTCCATTGCCCACCCTGGTTCTCGCTGCGATAGATTCCAGAGCAGGCACTGAGGAAGAGCCGCTGGGGATCGGTTGCATCAACGCGAAGGCTCATGATGTCCGAATCGTCTATCAAGCCTGCAGCAACAGGTATCCAGGACTTGCCCGCGTCAGTTGTTTTCCAGGGGAGGTGATATGTACCCGCATAGATAATGCTGGGGTCGTGGGAGTCGATGGCGACAGAATCGACATTGCGCAACTCTTCATCGCCCAAAGGAGAGATGCGCTCCCAGCCATGACCAGCCGCGACAAAACGAAAAACACCGGACCGTGTTCCCGCGATCAACACCAGTGGTCTGGCCGAGGCGACTTCCAAGGCTCGTACGGCCTCCTGCGGAAGTCCAACCAGTTTCCAGGTCCATCCGGCATCCTCGCTGCGAAATACGCCTCCGCCCAGCCCCGGTTGTTGATACCAAACAGCCGCGTAGACGATTTTTGAGTCGGCAGGATCGACAAGCAGCCTGGAAATAACAGTGTCGGTGCGGCTCCCCACGCGTCCGCGGAGCTCCCAATGCTTCGCTTCATCGGTGCTGACGAACACATGGCCATCGGCAGTACCTAGATAAACCAGTTCTCCTGCGGGGGAGGCTTCGAGTGTCAGGACCATTCCCCCGATGGGACCAATGCGCTCCCAACGGCCGTCGTCAGCAAGAAGTGCGACATGAATGGTCAACAGTAGAAGGATGGGCAACTTCAAACGCAACGAGAATTCCTTTCCTGCATGGCAGATCGAAGCTCAAAACAAACCGGGCCCTCCGAAGTTTGCCTCGGAGAGCCCGGTCGTTTAGATCGTTCTCAAGTCTCGCGGGGAGCTGCTAGCACTCCCCGTGAGCCGAAGAGTCTAGTAGGTTGCGCCTTCAGGTACGAAGACGGCGTCGATATGACGGTTTTCCTTCTCCATGCCCTTTTCGGTTGAAGCCACGCCGGTCCGGGTGCTGATGCGCGAAGCATCGATACCCTTTTCGCCGAGATACTTCCTGGCGAGGTCCGCACGCGTCTGAGCCAACTTCTCGGACTTTGGTTCCTTCTTGTCCGCGAAGCCGACAACAACCAGCTTGGCATTGGGTTCATTCTTCAGGCGCAGGGCGACGTCATCAAGAATGCGCTTGCATTCGTTGTCAACGCGCGAAGAGCCAGCTGTCCGGTAGCCGCAAGTGCCAACCTTCGTTGCTTGAGGCGGTGGCGCTGGAGCCTGGACGTCTACGTTCGTGGAGCACGTTGCCGAGCCGCCGCGGCCGTCATCTACCTTGCCGTTAATCGTGTAGCTGCCCGGGGCCAAACCAGTGGAATCAAAGGTGGCCTTCGCACCGGTGCCAGAAACCTGGCCGCCTGTGGAGGAGTAGCTATAGGTCAGAGGATCGCCATCCGGATCGCTTGCCGTCGCGTTGATCGCTACGCGCTCGCCAGCCAGAATCGGGCTGCGTTCTACCGCGCAAGAGATGACGGGGTTACGGTTCGGACGGACTGCAACGGCGATGTCCGTCGAGCAGGTCGCTGTGCCGCCGCGGCCATCGTCGACCTTGGCATTCACCGTGTAGGAGCCAACCGCGAGTCCACTGGGATTCCAACGAACATCGGCGCCAGTGCCATCCACAGTTCCGCCCGTGGCGGTGTAGCTGTAGGTCAATGGATCGTTATCCGCGTCCGTTGCATTCACGTGAACCGCAACTGGGTCGTTGAAACCCTGATAAACCGAGGGCTTCTCTGCCGAGCATGCAGCCACGGGCGGATGATTCGGCTTCGGTGGCGCTGGAGGATATCCCCAACGCAGAACTACGCCGGAACCGATGCGGAAATTGTTTTGACGGCCGCTGGCGTTCAACAACGTGCCGGTGTAGTTCGTCATGAGGTAATCCGCCTGGAAAAAGCGCCAAGCCAAATTCTTCCACAGAACGACGTCCACACCGCCGCCAGCCGCCAAAGCGAATGCGCTCTGACCGTTGTCGCCGGTTAGCTGAGAACCACCATGACCTGCGCCGACAAGAACTTCGACGAAAGGTACGAAATGGTCAAAGTGCCGCCAATTCAAACGGGGACCAAACAGATACGTCTCCTGGCTGCCCTTGATGTGCGACAGCGTGAACTCATCGTTAATCAAAATGGGAACCTGGCGATCGAAGCTGTACGCACCGACTTCCGCCGTCAATCCCAACCACTTGTTGGCATTGTAGGTGAAGGATCCGGTAGCGCCCAGGTTATTGAAGTTGCGATAGCCCGCGCCGGGCATGAAGTTGATGTAGCTGAACAACCCTGCAACTTCATACTTCGGGGTCAACAGGCCCCAAGCGTGGCGGTTCCAGGGATTGTTATCCCAATCACTGAAAATATCCGCCGGCCTTGCTGCAGCAGCTGCCGGCATGGGGAAAAGCCGGGTAGAAGCCGGGGCGATATTGAAATCACCCGATAGGCTCTTGGCTGTCACCGCATTGTCCGACGATTCACTGCTGGTATTCGCTGTGCGCGCGTCTTTCTGCTGCGCACAAAGAGGCAGGGCGAGTAGAGCGCCGACTGCCAATGTTGCACACCATTTCCGCATAATATTCCTCCCTAAATTCAAACCAAGAAACCCCTGAAATTCACGCAGTAGTTCATCCGATTACTCACCCGCTGTGCCGAGCGAAGCACGCAGGAAATCCCGCAGCGCAAAAACTTGTTCCATTCAGCAGGCGGTTGATTACGACTGAACCCCTCCCACGAGTGGCGAGGTACAAATTGAAACAAGCCGCAGTGAGGAAAGCATATTCTATAAGTTCATCATTCTGCAAGTATTTCCTGCATGGGATAAGGGACCCCGCCGGTCCCTGTTGCCTCATCATCGAGCTTGACTGTCACCCAAAAAAATGCGCTACACTGCACTGCTGTGATTTCTATCACTCCACTAGAGCTGAATTGGACCGGGCGACCCCGATCCATTGCAGCTGCTCTACTACGCAGCGGGTCAACTAACGCAATTATCGATCCGGGGCCGGGATCAACGCTCTCAACATTTCGCGAACAACTCGCAGTTCACGGACTTTACATTGGCGATCTTGATGCAGTTTTCTTGACGCACATTCATCTCGATCACGCCGGCGCCACAGGTGCATTACTCAGAGAGAATCCTAATCTCGAAGTGTTCGTGCACGCTCGCGGCGCCAGGCACATGGCCGATCCGGCTGCACTCCTGCAAAGTGCGGGGCGTTTGTACGGCGAAAAGATGGATGAACTATTCGGCGAATTCTTGCCGGTTCCTGAATCCAAGCTACATGTGCTGCAGGGTGGTGAAGCTTTGCCGTTTGGGGATACGACGCTTCGCGTTCTCTACACTCCCGGCCACGCGTCACACCACGTCACGTACTTTGAGCCTTCGGAGGCCGTTGCGTTCGTCGGCGATACCGCCGGTATTTGTGTCGAAGGCCATCTCCTGGTACTCCCCGCTACTCCGCCGCCCGATATCGATCTGGATTTGTGGAATAGCTCACTGAATGCCATCGAGCAACTGCAGCCACGGAAACTTTTTCTTACGCATTTCGGTTTTTCGGACCAGCCAAAACGGCATTTAGCAAGTTACCGGGTACGCCTGCAATTCTGGAGCGAAATCGCCGCCAAGGTTTTAGCGGCCGCCCTCGATGACACCTCCTCCGTGAAGGAATTTTCCCGGCTGGTTTCTGCGGAAGCCGAACCTTTCGTGGCGCCGGCAGAGGCGCAACACTATCGCTACAATGGTCAACTACCGCTCTCGTGGCTGGGACTGGCACGTTATCATCGCAAGCGCATTGCGGTCCCCGCCTCCTAAGCTGGGTTGAACGGGGTTGACCAGCATTGATCACGGATGTATGGTTTCCTTCTTGAGTATTGCGATGTCGAGCACCGGATGTTGTCGCGACCGGCTGAATCACAGCTGTGCGGGACGTGTTCGATTGCTGTAGATTCGTAGCTGCCGAAACCGCCTAAGTCTTTGAACCCGCACACCAGCCAACACTGGTTCGCGGGTTTTTTAGTTTTGGGCCGAGAGGCCGGAGCAGGTAGAAGCGAGCGAATCCGAGTAGGGAGTCGAACCGATGAGATTCAGAAACTCAAAGCGGCTTGCGGCATTAACAATTATGTTCGCGCTTGCAAGCTCCTCCATGGTATTTGCCGAGGCGGCCTATCGTGAGTCTGTTGAAAAATGGCGGCAAGCTTACCAGGCATCGCTGACTTCCGATACCGGCTGGCTGACAGTTTCAGGCCTGTTCTGGCTGAAAGAGGGAGAGAACCGAATTGGTTCTACGCCTGGAAACGATGTTCTGCTACCGGCTACGGCGCCAGTGTCTGTCGGCGTGTTGACATTTCATGCCGGCAAGGCAACTGTGCACGTTAACCCCGGCGTGGCCGTCACGCTAAATGGAAAACCCATAGAGACCGCCGAATTGAAGCCGGACTCGAGCGAGGACCGCCTGGTCCTCGGTGACCTTACACTCTATGTGCATGCGAGCGGCGAACGCCTGGCGCTGCGTTTGAGAGACAAAAACTCGCAGCTCCGGAAAAACTTCTCGGGCTTGAATTGGTTTCCCATTGATGAATCGTATGCGACGACAGGGAGCTATGTTCCCTACGAATCGCCTAAGGAAGTCGATTCCCAGAATGTTCTGGGCGACGCCATCAAGCTCAAGATCACTGGCTACGTGACATTCCGGTTGAAAGGGCAGGACTACCGGTTGGAGGGCGGACCGACGAGCACTGGCAAGTTCTTTATCGTATTTCGCGACCTGACCAGCGGAAAAGAAACGTATCCTGCCTCGCGCTTCTTAGATGTTGAACTTCCGATGGACCCGCAAAAGACGGGCTCCGTGCAAATCGACTTCAACAAGGCTTACAATCCACCTTGCGCTTATAACCCTTACACAACTTGCCCACTTCCTTTGCCGGGCAATCGTTTGCGAATTGAAATTCCCGCAGGAGAGAAACTCTACAAACACGATCACGGTGCATAGTCACGTGCTGCGAGCCGTTTGAAAATTACTTGCCGTTAGCTCCATTGCTGAGGCCAAATTCCCGGTGCAACGCGAGCAGGGCTTTCTTTACGTCTTTCTCTTCAATGACAAAAGAAATGTTGCTCTCGGAAGATCCCTGGGCAATGGCAATGATGTTGACACTGTCGCGGCCCATGGCATTAAAGGTGCGTCCAGCGACGCCGGGTATGCCCCGCATGTTTTCTCCCACTACGGCAACGATGGCGATGTTGGGATCAACGTTCACGTGTTCGACTTTCTGGTGCGCCAGATCTTGCGCAAATTCTTTGCGCATGGCGTCCACAGTGCGCTGGGCATCCGCCGCAGACACGATGAAACAGATATCATTCTGTGAAGAGGACTGGGAAATCAGCAGGACATTCGCGCGAACTTCCGCCGTGGTTGAAAACGTACGGCCAACTACGTCGGGCAAACCCACAATTCCAGGGCCACCGACGCTGATCAACGTCACATCGCGAATCGCCGTCAAAGCCTTTACTCCGCCGCCAATGCTGCGGCCTTCCGGCGTAATCTTCGTGCCTTGTTGCTCCGGCTGAAAACTGTTGCGGATCCATACCGGGATGGCGGCCTGTACCACCGGCTTGAGGGTTTTCGGGTGCAGCACCTTGGCGCCGAAGTAGGCGAGTTCCGCAGCTTCTCGATAGGAAATTTCCGGGATAGTCTTTGCTTCCGATACCAGGCGTGGATCGGCGGTCAGGACGCCATCAACGTCCGTCCAGATGATCACTTCGTCGGCATCGAGTGCCGCCCCGAGAATCGTCGCAGAATAATCAGAGCCACCGCGGCCAAGAGTCGTTAGCTGACCGATGCTGGTAGCGCCAATGAATCCCGTCACGACGGGAACAACGCCCTTCTCCAGCGCAGGATGCAGACGCGCTTGAGACTTTTCGCGCGTCAGATCCATGATCGGTTCGGCGCCGCCGTGGTAAGCATCCGTTACGATGAGTTCTGTAGCCGTGAAGGCTTCGCTGGCAAAGCCCAGTTCCCGCATGGCCAAAGCAACAAGCGGTGCGGATAGTCTTTCGCCAAGGCTGGATATCGCGTCCAGAGTGCGCGGCGTCAATTCGCGCAGTAACGCGGTTCCATCGCAGAGGCGCCGCCCTTCCGTTAGCACCTCTTCCAGGATCTTGCGCACTTCGGCGCGCTCGGGATCTTTGTTTGTAAGCGTGGTCAGGGCCAGCTCATGTTGATCGCGCAAACTCATCAAAACGGCGGTAGCCTCTTTTGCATTTCCCAATTGCGCGTGATTGGCCGCTTCAATAAGTTTGTTGGTCGCGCCGCTCATGGCGGAAACGACGGCGACGCATCCACCTTCGCGCGCACCGCTGGCAATGATTTGGGCGGTCCGTGCGATGCAGGCCGCATCGCCGACGGACGTACCACCAAACTTCATCACCTGTAACCGACGCTTCATTGCTCTCCGGATCAAATACTCAGTTGGGTGCTGCTAAGCTGCTGCTACCCAGTTTAGGGCCTGCGGGCTACTTAGCGTGTGACCGCAATGTTCAAATTTTCGAATCAGATACATGCAATTTTTTGCAGATTGAAATTAATCGGCGGAGGAAGACGCCTCTTCCACGGCAGGAGCAGCCGGAGCTGCGGGTGTAGTCAGCGCAATCAATCGAGATGAGAGCACAGTGGCTAGAATGTCGATCAGTCGCTTCGCGCCCGAGCCATCCGGGTCCTTGTCTGGATTGTATTGAGCAACGTCAAGGCCGAGCAGGTTCTTGTGCTTGGCAAATTCGGCAAGCGATCGCTCCGTCTCGACGGTAGACAGTCCTCCACTGCGCGGCAGATTCACGGCAGGAAATTCTTCCTGGGCAATCACGTCGATATCCAGATGCAGAATGAATTCCCGGGAATCGGCATGCAGTTGTTCCAGCGCACGGTGCGCCGATTCCACGACTCCCCTGGCACGGATATCGGTGGCCAGATTGTGCCGCACGGGGGAACGTGCCAAGAATTCTTTTTCGGGTTCGTCGAGGCGATCCACGCCAAACAACACAGTGTCCGGCTCCCGCACAATTTGCGGCTCGCCCCAGAAGCGGACCAATTCCGGAGAACCTTTACCAATAATGGTGGCAAGCGCCATGCCATCGAGTCGCCCGGAAGGAGTGCTGGCTGGTGTATTCAAGTCCGCGTCGCCGTCAAACCACAACAGGCTCACGTGCCGGTAATAGCGGCGTGCGCCCGTCAGCAGACCAATAATTTGTGTGCAATCTCCGCCCAGAACCAGGACCAATGCGCCTGATTTAATGGCCAGTTCGGCGCGAGGCTTCAGGTCGTTGAGCGAAGCCACGATGGCCGGTAGATTCCGCGCCCGCTTGTGCTCGTCATCATCGGCGAACAGGCGGGTTGCACAATCGCCAAAGTCGGTAACTTCGTAGCCAATGGATTGCAGCCGTTCGATGAGTCCAGCCGCACGCAAAGCGGCGGGGGCTTTTTCACTGCCAGGCAAAAATGCAGCGGCGCTGGAGGGCGCGCCTATGAGAGCAATCTTATTCGGCTGACGGACGATTTTGACCGCCAAAGTTCGCTCCTTTTCTGACTAACAAGAAAGTGCCAGATCCGGCGAGTTGCGCCGGTTATCCTGCCCGGCAAAAAGCTTGTTTGTGCCTGCCCGCAAAATGCCACGGGCAAAAATGTTCATCCGACTGCGTTACCGGCGCGGCGCGGGAGCGATGGTCGCCAACTCCGGTGGCAAGGTGAATCGCACATCCTCGCGAATCAAATCCAGATCGCGCTGGTCCGTAAAGCCGTGCTGGGCCAACCGCTCGCTCACCTGTTCGACAAGCACTTCCGGCGCAGAAGCTCCCGCAGTTAGCCCCACGCGGCTGACGCCTTCGAGCCACGCCGGATCGATGTCTTCCGCGGAATCGATCAACTTGGCCTTAATATTTAGACGCTGCGCCAATTCGACTAGCCGGTTTGAGTTCGAACTATTTTGTGAGCCGACCACCAGAATCAGGTCCACATCCTTGGCGACCTGTTCCACGGCTTCCTGGCGGTTCTGCGTTGCGTAACAAATATCGTCGCTTGCGGGACCGATAATCTTGGGGAATTTCTGGCGCAAACGGGAAACAATCTCCTGCGTGTCGTAAAGACTGAGTGTGGTTTGCGTCAAGAACGCCAACCGGTCCGGATCTTCGACTTCCAACGCATCCACAGCCTCGACGGAATCGACGACGATCGTGCTATCCGGAGCCTCTCCCGAAGTGCCGACAATTTCCTGGTGGTCTTTGTGCCCGATCAAGATGATGGTGCGCTTTTCTCGGGCAAATTTCAGGGCTTCAAAGTGGACTTTGGTGACCAACGGGCAGGTGGCATCGATCACACGAAGTTGACGCTCCTTGGCCTCTCCGCGCACAGTCGGCGGCACGCCGTGGGCGCTGAACACCAGCACTGCGCCGTGGGGAACTTCCTCGATGGTTTCCACGAAGATGGCCCCGCGGCGGCGCAACTGCTCTACCACGTACGTGTTATGGACAATTTCGTGATGAACGTAAACCGGCGCGCCGTAAGCTTCCAGCGCCAATTCGACGATATCTACCGCGCGGACTACCCCGGCGCAGAAGCCGCGCGGTCGTACGCGCAATAAGATTTTTGCCTCAGTAACAGTTGCCATCATTATCCTAAGCTGCTGAATTTGCAAAATTCTATCATACCAAAGGAAGCAATCCTGTGCATTTCCGCCACACCTGACCCAAAAATCTCATCCCCCCTGTCTCAAAGGCCAGTTCGGGCAAGCGATTTTTCGGGTAAGCTAGCGTTCTTAGGACTCTCTTATATGGCTGACGGACCAAACCGGCGAAGAAGCGAACGAGTCATGCTACGAATGACCGTCGTGGTATTGGCCGAGGATGAAGACCGTCGCCAGGTGCAAGAGCAGGGTTACACTCAAGTTGTGAACGCCCATGGCGGCCTTCTCCAGTTGAAAAACCACCTCCATGTGGGCCAATCTTTCCTGCTGACCAACCCGAAAACCGGCAAAGAGATGAGTTGCCGGGTCGTCCGCGTTGAGGAATCGGGCATGGAGTTCTACAACATCGCGTTTGAGTTTGACCGGCCGGCGCCCAACTTCTGGCCGATCGTATTCCCTCCAGCCGACTGGTGCGTTCCCACGCCCGCTTTGAAGTAAACCAGATAGAATCCAAGCAGACCGCTTAGGGGTGACCCCCTCCAACTTTTTTCGGGAACCCGTGTTTCATCTAGTGTGGAGGTACGCTCTCGTGGAACTGGGAAGATCGTTTTCAAGTGCGGTGCTGCTTTCGGCTGTGGTGTTGATCGGGTTGGCGCTGGCCGGGTGCGACGACAACGTTGAGGTGATACGCGACCCCGAAATACGACTTGCAAAAGGAATGACCTGGGCCTGGCGGCCTGTAAACATGCCGGAAACGGTGAAGCGTGGACCCGATGGCAGGCCAATCGTCTCACGTGACGTGATCAAACCCGAACCGCCGCCTCCAGCGCAAAAATTAGAGAGCAATCGCGACTGGAATACCGAAGCAAATCGCACGCAGCTGCAACAAGCCATCGAGCGGGCGCTGAAAAGCAAGGGCCTGACACAGGTGACGGATCCGGCAGTCGCCAATCTCCTGGTCGATTATCACGTAGCTGTGAAGACGCAGACGGCCACGGTTCAGAATGTCTATCCGGGCGGATACCCTTATGGAGCGTGGGGCGGCTGGGGTTGGGGATGGGGCTGGGGTCCACCGGAAGTGGAATATCAGACCGTCCGATACCACCAGGGGACTTTTGTTTTGGACTTGGCACTGCGGAATCCACGCAAGCTGGCCTATCGAGCGATCAGCCGAAAAGAGCTGAACAACAAAAACTCCATCACACCGTATCAGGCAGAGGAAGCTGTCAACCACCTGTTGAAGGGGTTAAAGGTTCAGTAGTTATTCATGAGAACCGAGCGTAGCTGGTAGTCCCAACGAAGGACTGGTATCGTTTTCAGTCTATGCTCCTGCAAAACAAAGTGGCACTGATCACTGGTTCTGGTCGCGGCATTGGCCGCGCCACCGCCGAACTATTTGCCAATCACGGCGCGTGTGTTTTTCTCAGTGCCCGCACCGAATCGGAGTTGCGCGCCGCAACCGAAAGCATCGGGCAGGCGGGCGGCAAAGCCGCGTTTGCAACCGCTGATGTGTCGCTGGACAAAGACTGCGAGGCTCTAATCGCAGCGACCATTCACGAGTTTGGCCGCATCGACATTCTCGTGAATAATGCCGGGCATTATGGCCCCGTCGTGCCCGTCGAAGAATATCCGCTGGCAGAGTTCGACAAGGTGATCGCGGTGCACTTGCGCGCCGCGTTTTTGCTGGGCAAATTGGTCCTGCCTCAGATGTATCAGCGCAAATCCGGGGTGATCTTGAATATCTCGAGCATTTCCGCAAAGGCCGCGTATGGATGGGGATCCGCGTACGCCGCGGCAAAGGCAGGCATCCTCGGACTGACGCGCGTGATGGCGGCGGAGGCTTCGCGGCAGGGAGTGCGGGTAAATGCCATTTGCCCTGGGCCCGTGACAGAAACCATCATGTCGAAAGAGTTGGGGAACACCCTGGCACAAAAACTCGGCCTCAGCCCCGAAGAGCAGTTGAAAGGCTTTCTCAGTTCTCTGCTGCAGGGACGCGGGCAAACTGCGGCGGAAATCGCGCAAGCAGCGCTGTTCCTCTGCTCCGATATGTCCAGTGCGATGGTCGGTCAATCAATCAATGTGGATGGTGGCGCGGTCTTCTTTTAGGCACTTCTGCGCAATCAGCTTCGGGTCAAACCGGCTCAATGCAATTCGTTCTTACACACAGCACCACCCTTCATCACGAATTTCACCCGCTGTAGTTCCGTGATGTCCTTCAAAGGGTCGCCGGAAACGGCTACCAGGTCGGCCCATTTGCCTGCTTCGACCGAACCCATCTTGTCGCTCCAACCCATGAGTTCCGCGGCGGTTGTCGTGCCTGTGCGGATCGCCTGCATCGGGGTCATACCGTACTTGACGTAATATTCAAATTCCTGCGCTTCGTTCAATTTTTTCCAGTCGAACCCGCCTGCATCCGTACCTAGAACAATTTTCACACCTTTTTTGAGAGCCAACTGGAACGCCACCTTTTCGGTCTCGACCATTTTCGGCCAATTACCCTGGCGACCGGGAGCAACATAGGCGCCGACCGCGATTGTGGGAACCCAGTAGACGCCCTTGCGGACCATTTCATCCATGAGAGCCTCGGTGAGCCCGTCGCCATGTTCAATGGTGTCAACACCGGCTTTCAACGCCGCAGCAATGCCGTCGCTGCCGATGGCATGAGCAGCAGCTTTGCGCCCGAGCCGATGCGTCTCGTCGACGATGGCCTTTGCCTCCTCGTCGGTAAAATTCACGTGGCTGTGGAGCACACCATCGGGTCCATAAAAATATCCATGGTCGGAGTAATACTTGATCCAATCCGCGCCAAACATGATCTGCTGCCGAACTGCTTTGCGAATTTCTTCAACGCCATCGACATACTGCACGCCCGTTGGCACTTTCAGCTCCCAGGAATAATCCAGCAGCGGATATTGTCCGGTCGGCGTCATGCCACGTGTGGCCACCTGCATCCGGGGCCCCGGAATTTCGTCATTCTTGATCGCCCTTTTAACGTCGACATCGGCGTACATTGCGCCTTCCGTTTCCAGGTCGCGCAGCGAAGTGAATCCGTGGGATAGTGCGATCTGGGCGTTCCGCGCGGCAAGAATCGCCCTGTAAGGAATGGATTGCTTCAGGAGTTGCGCGTCGTAATCCTCGTTGGTGATGTCACCCTGGAGGAGGACGTGGGTATGGGCATCGACGAATCCCGGCAGCACGGTCGCGTTCGAGAGGTCGATCAATTCCATGCCGGCCGGTGCGGCGCCACCTGAAGTCACGCTGATGATTTTGTCGCCCTCGATCAGAATTAACGCGTTGGCGATGGGAGTATCGCTCCTGCCGTCAATCAGTTTTCCAGCCCGTATCGCGATTCGTGGTGGCGCCGTAGTCCCTGCCGTCGCTTGCGCCAGAGATTGCGCCGCCGCAATCACCAGCAGCAGCCCAAGCAAAATTGGCTGAGTGATTCGTACGCTCATCATGCCTCCTCCAGAAATCTCACTTCACGAGAATCAACTTCCCTGGTTAACACAAATTCAGGAATTCAGGCACGTGGACAGAACAAAAAAGCGGACGGGATCTGGAAACGGAGCAAAGAGTAGCAAACGGAGGAAGAAAAAGAAAAGAAAAAGGCCAGCCGCTCTCTCAGGGCGGCCGGCCCCCACAACCTTTTTCAGGATTCACAGATTCGCAAGCGTAAATCCCAAATTGGCGTGCACTGGCTTACACACTGCTAAAACTATATGTTGCTCGGCACTTCGGGGCCGGCCCGGCGAATGGGACGACGTGCCCATTCTTCAGCGAAAGTAAAACCACGGCGGGCTGTCAACACCCAGGAATTCTGACTGGCCAGCAACTGTGTAAGTCCAGACTCCCAAATCTTTTGGGCCATGTAGAGACTCATGATCAAGACAGCGATCGCGGCGAAGCCAAGAAGGAATAGGGCCAGGGCTGCCAGGAGTTCGCGAACAAAATAGAGCTGTAGGGCGGCTATTACTCCCAGAAACAACCACATCCATTTGCGAAAGGTGTCTTTGGTCTTCATTGGTCCCTTTACTTTCTCTCCGTGTCTTTCCTGCCGGTCCTGTTAGGTCTTAAGTCCCTGCCGCTCCGGTTCAAGTGGGCTGTAGCTGCTTTGCCCTGTCCCGAAGGTCAATGCTCTCTACCTGTCCCATTAGACAGGATGTGAGGAGGAAAGGCTATGGTACAGGGGTCACAAAATTGACCTCAAACCGATGCACTAGTACCGGACTGGCAATCCATTGATGTGGGTTAATTACATTAAAATAAAGTACTTATACAATGTGCGAAATCGCTCACAACCCTACGCTTTTTGTTTGTACTAAGGTCCTGTGGAAAACCTGCCCTTTAGGACAGGGTACAGGCCGGCCTTTTGCTACTTGTCACGCACTCGAAGAGACCCTGAGGGGTGCACATACGATCAGGCAGACTGGGAAGAAATACAGATCGCAGGAGCACTCCTGGAGGGTGTGGAACCAGACAAGACGGTCCCTCTCTGGAGGGAGCTGGGTTTAATTCACTTTAAGGCTGTAGCCAGGATCGAAGGGGAGCTTACCGTCCACGCGCAGCACCTTAACGGAACTGTTGATGGAGTAGACGTCGACCAGGCCAACCGCCCCCGGGATAGAGCCCACGGCTCGAATCAAGTCTTCGTCCGTATCTACAACCTTGAGGATGGGGCGCGATTCACCCTGCTTGGCAGTCGCGGCCTTCGCTTCAGTGCCAGTTCCCGCCATGAGTTTCTCCATGGCGCTGCGCATCTCGGGAGAATCTGGGTTGCGGACCACCAGCGTGAAGCTGCGCCCGTCAGGCCAGGTCTTCTGCGTGCCTTTGCACAATTTGGACAGATCGGCCAGCGAGACATCCTGGAGTTTGCTGCCCGCCGAGACAATCACAGCCCAATTCTTCATGGCTGCGAGAATTGGAACGGTCGCGCAGAAAAGCAGTACGGCTATGGCCGCAGTGCTCAGAGCGATTCGAGAAGTTCGGTCTCTCATATTCCCCACGCAATCGGCTTGGCTGGTTCACTAAGTTTCGGGAACGGGGTTGCGCGGCACAAGCTTGTCTTGAGGGGGATGTGCCCAACCTGACGACGCCCCCGCATTGTGCTGTTTCCGTCAAGGCCTGCTGGAGAAGAGTGCACAACTGGCCTTCGGTCCAGTATCCCAAGGGTGCATCGCCCGATACCGTGGAAGGGCGAACAAACTGTCGATCTAGGGGAGCTATTTGGCTATGAGAACCACTTTGACCCGCATATTGCTTGTCCTATTTCTCGCTCTTTTCTCGACCAAGATCTGGGCTCAAGAAACTGCGCATATCCAGCCTGCCAAGGCAAACGCTGCGAAGACGCCCGTGAAGGTCGTCTCGGGTACGCAACTACTCTACGGATCGATTCCCCTTTCCACAAAATCGTTGGCCGCGCGACAAAATCTCGAGATGGCTCTGGACCAGTACGAGAACGCCGGATTTGAAGAAGCCATCATGCACGCGCAACTCGCCGTCGATAAAGACGCGAAATTCGCAATGGGTTACGCGCTCTGGTCGTTCGCAGCCCGACGGTCCGAGCCTGCTCCGGATGCATTGAAGAAGGCCAAAGAATTGTCTACGAAGTGCGCGGGTGACGAATGTCTGTTGATCACCTTTATGGTGGGCACACAACAGGCAAACGTACTTCCCGCAATCACGGCCCTGAATGACCTAGTCGCACACCGTCCGAAAGACAAACACGTTCTCTACCTTGCGGGCGAGTGGCTGTATTTCCAGCAGGACTATGAGCGTGCCAAGAAGCTTTGGGTCAAGTCTCTCGACATCGATCCGGACTTCCCCCCAGCTCTGAACATGCTGGGCTACATTCATGTGGAAGCTGGAGATCCCGACCCGAAAAGAGCGATTGAGTACCTGAAGCGCTATGCGGCCGTGTTGCCCGATCAGGCCAATCCCCAAGATTCGTTGGGAGAAGTACTGCGCATGTCCGGCGATGATGGCGGATCACTGGCGCACTATGCCGAAGCATTGCGCATCAATCCGCAATTGATCACCTCACAATATGGACGAGGTGACACATACGCTCTGATGGGTAACGCCACGCAAGCGAAAATCGAGTACGAAAAAGCATTGCAGATGTCCAACAGCGTTCGAGACACACTCCATATTCAATTCCAAATGGCCATGCTTCACTTCTGGAGCGGCGACCTGAGCGGAGGTCGTGAAGAACTCGCAAAGCTCTCCGAGAAAGCAGCAAAAGAGAATGATGCGGCAGCGCAGTTTGAAATCAACTATGCCCGCGCCATCCTTTCACCAGATTTAGCAACGCAGCGCCAACTTCTGCAGGCGCTGGAGTCTAACCTGAGTGAGGTTCGGCCGGGCATGCAGGAAGCAGACCGGAATGCAGCACTGGCGAATGTGCTGCGGGAGGAAGTGCGCGTGGCCGTGGCCGCACATCAGGCACAAGCGGCCGCTGATGCAGTCCAGAAACTGCAGCAACTTTGCGACACTTCCCGTGACCGACTGGTAGAGAGCGTACACGAGTCGGCGATTGGGTATGTTTTGTTGGCGCAAAATGACTATGCAAAGTCTTCGGAACAATTTTCGGCAGACCTGCATGCCCCACTGGTTGTGCAGAGCTATATCGTGAGCCAGGAAAAATTGGGTGATGCCAAGGGATTAGAAAATGCCCGCCGCCGCCTGCAATATCTGCGGACGCCGACGGCCGAATGGTTCGTCGCTTCGCATGAGGCGGGTGTGAGTTCACAGGCCTCGTCACAATAGATAAGAAACTGGGTAAAAAAGAAATCGCGCTGCGATGGCCACCAACTTCCATCACAGCGCGATTTTTTATTTCTTGAATACGTCTTCAGGCCTTCTTCAATAGACGCGTGATCCAGACCAGAATCACGGCGCCAACAAAGGCCACAATGATCGATCCGATCAACCCGCCGCCAGGCCAGATGCCCAGCATGCTAAAGAGCCAACCGCCAACTAGACCGCCCAAGAGACCAAGGAGAATGTCTACGAGAACGCCGTAGCCACCGCCTTTCATCACTTGGCCGGCCAGCCAGCCTGCAATTAACCCAACCACAAGCCACGTCAGAAAATTCATGCCTATCCTCCTTGGCTCCGTTTCCGGAGCTGAACCGAGGGCGATAACCGGCTACAGTTTGGCCTTACCCCAGGTTACGCGCAAGCCCGTAGATAGCAGCAGGTCGTTCGCCTTAAGACCCGGCGGCGGATAGTTGATGTAGCTGTCGCTGAACGTAATCTGCCAATTCAGCCACGCCTTGAGCTGCGTGACCAGTGTGGTGTCAAATTGCGAGCGGATATCTCCCGTGTGCGAGAGGTTGGGGTACACGGTAAAGCGCTCCGAAAACGTGCTTCGTTTATTTAACTTGGCGTCAAATTCTTCACCTATGACGGCCGCAGCGCTGTTGGAGTTGGAAGCCGGGATAACGGCGATTGGTGGACCGAGAAGCACGTACTCGCCGAATGCATCCCGCTCGTAGCTCATACCGCCAAACACATCAAAGATCGTGCGGTCGGTCTTGATTACGTGATAACCGAAGCCGCCACCATATACCTGGCGAAGATCGAGGTGCTGCAAGGCATTCGTCTGGTAATCCGCAAAAGCAAACACGTATACACGCGGCGTCAGGTTTAGATCGCCACGCACTCCGGCACTGAGAGAATTCGCGGTCGTCCGGTCGGGTGGAGTGGAAGAATCCTTGCCGTAAATATAATTTCCGTACAGTGTCAGTTTGTCCTTCGGCGTTTCGCGCACGGCCTTCGAGGCTAGCGTGAACGTAGTTGTCGAAGAGTTGCCGCGTGTCAGTGCTAAGCCCGTGTCAAACAAGCCGGCCCAGAAATAGGTGAACTTCGGATGCGCCATGCGTTCCGCAGCCAGGTCGTACGCTTTCTGCTCCGCGTCATTGCGTACGGCTACGACAGTGTCCTTGCTAGCCGCGGGAACGCTCGCGACCGCAGTAGTTGCCGGGGCCGCCACAACAAACTGACCATCCTTGGTGGTGATCTTGCCGGCCAACTTACTGCCATCCTTCAGCGTGAGATAGACGTCTTCCGTCGATTCCATCGAAGTGATTGCGTCCCACTGGACAGTAACGTCTCCCGTAAACTCCGTCTTCAACAAGAGCGTTTTTCCATCGCCGCTGACTATTTTTCCCGTCAAGCGGTCGCCGTTTTTCAAGGTCACCTGGTCTGCCTGTGCCAGCGACGCTGCAAATACAATCAGAAACAGACTCATCAATACACGACGCATTTGCGTCCTCCTCAAAAACTCCAAGTATCAGATTCTGAACTTAACGCGGGCGGGCGAAAAGTAAATCCCCTAGGACATCTCCACCGGGTGGGTGTAATTCAGTTTAGTAAATTGTCGACGCACCCGCAATTCCCCAATTCATTGTGCCGATTGTTGACGCCTCACGCTACCTTTCCTTTATACTTAAAGTGTAATGATTGGGTGAGTTGCCGCAGATTTCCGCGCAACCTGGGACAGTTTAATCCATCAAAGTACATATATTTTCTGGGGGTTCATGTGCGTAGTCGTTTGGTGAGGGGTGTTTTTCAGGGAGTTCTCATACTCTGCGTCCTTTCCGTGATGGGCTGTCGGCAACCCGAGGCTCCGCGGACGAACGCGGCTACCTCCGCCACCACTTCACGGCCCACCATCGTATTCATGACCGACTTCGGTGCCGCCAATGACGCCGCGGCAATCTGCCGGGCAGTGATGGTTGGAATCGCGCCCGACGCACGCATTATGGACGTCACTCACCAGGTGACGCCATTTTCGATTGAAGACGGATCGCGAATGCTGGCCGGTGTTACTCCCTACTATCCCGCGGGAACTGTATTTGTTGTGGTGATCGATCCGGGCGTCGGCACATCGCGCAAGGCCGTGGTCGTAAAGACGAAAAAGCGACAGTTTTTCGTGCTCCCTGACAATGGATTGATTACGCCGGTTATCGAGCGCGACGGCCTGGATTCTGCCCGAGAAATTACCAATACCAACTGGATGATTGGCGACACCATCTCTTCCACGTTCCATGGCCGAGATATTTTTTCTCCCGTCGGCGCACACATTGCTGCGGGATGGGACTACACCATGGTCGGTCCCGACGTTCAGCAACTCGTTCGGCTCACGCCGCGGGTCGCCACTGCGACCGATAAAGGGATAGAGGGCGAAGTGATCGCGCTGGATGATCCGTACGGCTCGCTAATCACGGATATTCCCAAGGACGAGTTTCAGAAACTTGGATACACCCTGGGAGACAAAGTCACCGTGCAGTTGAACAAGAAGCCTTTCACCCTTCCCTACGTCAAAACATTCATGGACGTAGCCGTGGGTGACCCCTTGCTATATGTGGATTCACGCGGCCGAATCAGTTTGGCCCTGAATGAGCGTAATTTTTCCGTGGTGAATAAGATCACGCCGCCAGTGCTCCTTTTCATTCCAAAGAAGGGTACGCTGCTCAAGGGTAAGTGATGAATTTCTCACCCAGACAAGAAAAAGCTCCGCGAATGCTGGTGTCTTCTATGCATCGATGTAGCTGCGCGTGGCGATGTCGCCACTCTGATTTCAAGCAGTAAGCTATTTTTTTCGCTCCTGAGGTCTGAAACTCATTTTCACTTACCTCAGCTGCACGGGTTATTCCCCTGCATGGAATCCATTCAATTTCGTGGATTCCCTTTCATAAAGGGACGGGTCATGAATTCAAGAAACAAACTGATGTTGGGCTTACGATTCTCCGTAGCCTTATTGTTGTTACTCACATTCTTTGGCAATCGGACGACAGTCCGTGCGCAGTCGTTCCGGGGCGGCATCAGCGGGCAAGTGACGGATGCCAACGACTTGCGTATCCCTTCCGCAAAAGTAGTGGCGCGCAACCTGGCCACTAGCGAGACGCGTGAAGTCACCGCCGATGCTGATGGCGAGTATCGCTTTGCAGAACTGCCCGCCGGCAATTATGAAGTCTCCGCCGTCGCCCCCGGCTTTCAGGATGTGCGTGTGCCGCTGGTGCAGGTAAGCGTCGGTCAGGATACGCAGGTAAACCTGCGACTCGCCAAACCAACCGAGAAGCAGGAAACGATTGTAGTAACGGAAGCCACGCCAATGGTCGAAACTTCAAACACGACGCTTTCACAAATTGTGGATCGCACTTTGGTGCAGCAACTTCCGCTAAATGGCCGCGATTTCGGAAAGCTTGTGGCACTGACTCCCGGCGTCACAGTTGAAGGATCCGGCGTGGCGGGCACGGAAAAGGGCTTCGGCCAGTTCAATATCAACGGAAACCGCGATCGCTCCAACAACTACACCCTGGATGGAACCGACAACAACGATCCCTGGTTCAACAATTCCGCGCTCAACCAGGTTGGCATCACCGGAGCGCCGGCAACACTTTTGCCGCTGGACGCTATTCAGGAATTCAACCTGCAGTCGCAATTCGGCGCGGAATATGGTCGCAATTCCGGCTCTGTCGTGAACATCATCACCCGCTCGGGCACGAACCGCTTCCACGGTTCCGCGTTTGAGTATCTTCGCAATTCGGCGTTGGATGCGCGCAACTATTTCAATACTGTCATCAATCCGGCCGATGGCAGTTACAATCCGCAGTCGCATTTTGTGAATAACAACTTTGGCGGCTCACTCGGCGGACCAATCTGGAAAGATAAGACCTTCTTTTTCGTAGCGTATGAAGGGCAGCGCGAACGCGCAGGTTCCGACTCTCTACTTACCGTGCCGACGCCCAATCAGGTCGCACTCGCGCAACAGGAAGCGATCGCGAATATCGGTAGCCTCAATCCGGGACTTGTGCAGATTCTGCAGGATTACCTGCCGACCAGCCCGACAGGGACGATCGCGACTACGGTCAACGACAAGAATGACAACGACAACTTCATTGTGAAGATCGACCAACAAATCAACAGTGTCCATTCCATCGTGGGACGCTATGCCTATGGCAACGACTCGCAGATTTATCCGCTCGGCAGTCTCGGCGGCTTTGGAAGCGGTTCCCGGCTAGGTCCCTTCGCGCAGACCTCGCCTACTCGCGTGCAGGTCGGCTCCGCTAGCTGGCTCTCCGTATTCAGCCCAACAAAGATCAACGAAGTCCGTTTCGGCTACTCCCGTTTCCACAACAAGTTCGGTTCGCTCGACGATCAACTCGATCCGCTGGCTACCTACGGAATCGATTTCGGAACCGGAAAACTGGGCTTGCCGGAGTTTGACTTCAATGGAGCAGTTGAGAATCTCGGAGCCACCATCTTCGGCATCCCCCGCGGCCGCACCAGCCAGACTTATCAGATTCTGGACAACTTCACATGGATCAATGGACGCAGCACCTGGAAATTTGGCGCCGAATATCGCCGTGCCTTGGTTGCGTTCAGCAATGATAACTTCACGCGTGGCCTCTTCTCTTTCGACAACACCCCGCCCGAAGTGACCATACCGCTGGACAATCTTACTGCAGACCAAACCGTGGTCGACACCTTGGCCAACTACTACATCGGCAATGGCTACGTACAGGGGGAAGCGGGCAACACAGCGCGCAACCTCGCTACCAATGGCTTCAGCTACTTCATTCAGAATGAGTTTCGCTTCAAATCGAATTTCACCATCACTGCGGGCTTGCGTTGGGAATACTTCGGGCCGGTGAGTGAACAGCACAATCTGATGTCCAACCTGCTCGATCCGACGGGACTCCTTGTGATGGTTGGAACGCCACAACTTCCCCACGCCTACACGCGAGACATGAATAATTTCGCGCCGCGCCTTGGCTTTGCATGGAATCCTCGCCGAAACACCACAATTCGCGCGGCCTACGGCATCTACTACGACTACATCCCTATGCACTTGATGCAGGCTAATTTCACAAATTCCGCGGGTATCGGCGCAAATCCCATTGGGCCTGCCGCGGTCGTCCCTCTGGATTTTAACCAGAACGCATATAACGGCACTTCGACAGGCGCAGTGTTCACCATGCCTGAAGGAGCGCCATTTCAGCCGAGCATTTTCATCACCGACCACAATCTGCGCACGCCTTATGTGCAGAGCTGGAATTTCAATCTCCAGCGTCAGGTCGGCAACACGCTGGCATTTGAAGCAGGATACGTCGGCAGCAAGGGAACGCGTCTGACGCGCTTGTACGACCTCAACCAGAATTTCATCAACCCGAATTATTTCACGATTGACGTGCTTTCCACCGGGACCAGTTCCACCTATCATGCCGGACAGTTCACTGCGCGCTTGCAAAACTGGCATGGCTTCAACGGATTCTCCACCTACACTTACGGAAAATCTCTCGACGGCGCTTCCGACGGCATCGATTTCAACTTTGCCACCGCGGCGTTTCCACAAGACTCCACGAATTTGAAAGCGGAGAAAGGTCCTTCGACATTTGACACCCGTCATCGCTGGACCACCGCACTCAACTATCAGGTTCCCGTTGCTGAATTTCTGCCGCGTATTCTTGCCGCAGGATGGCAACTCAATACCGTTTTCACGCTGCAATCTGGCAGGCCGATTGGAGTTGTTACCGGCGGGGGGGATAATTTTCACCAGCGCCCCGACCTCGTTTCCGGTGTGAATCCCATTCTCGCCAATTGGACACCTTCCACCGGGTATCTCAATCCCGCGGCATTTGCCGACCCCGCGGCACGTGGTTCTCTGTACGGCGACCTCGGCCGTAACCAGATCTACGGGCCGGGTTTCAAAAACGTGGACTTCTCCGTTTCAAAAGATTTCGCTATTCACGAAGCTTTGAAACTGCAATTCCGCTGGGAAGTCTTCAACATCTTCAATCACCCCAACTTTGCTTTGCCGAATGGATTCGTTACTCCCGGAGATAGTTCCGCTGGAGGAATCTCGCAAACCCCGGACGTCGCCCAGGGCAATCCTGGTTTGGGCGGCGGTGGTCCTCGCGTGATGCAAGTGGGTCTGCGGTTGCAGTTCTAACAAGAATTCACAATCAGACGCACGACGGGGCGCAAGAATTTTGCGCCCCTTTTTTCGCAGATTTGCTTTTTTCTGGATGCAGGAAGAAAATCGGGAGCAGTGTCTGGAAAGAGGTACCTCATGCCCGAAGCCGTCATCGTTTCTTCTGTTCGCACGCCCGTGGGGCGGGGCTATAAAGGCTCACTTCGCACCACGAGACCCGACGATCTAGCCGCGCTCGTCATCAAGGAAGCGCTCGCGCGCGTTCCCGGCATCGACCCCAAAGAAATTGACGACGTCATTCTGGGTTGCGCGATGCCGGAGGGCGAACAAGGCATGAACGTTGCGCGAATCGCTGCTCTTCGTGCAGGCCTGCCCGTCGAAACTTCTGCCATGACCGTAAATCGCTTCTGCGCCAGCGGATTACAGGCCATCGCTCTTGCAGCCGAGCGTATTCGCAGCGGCGCAGCACAGATTATTATTGCGGGTGGAACGGAATCGATGTCCATGGTGCCCATGGGCGGAAATAAGATTTCACCCAACCCCTGGCTCGTCGATCATTATCCCGACACGTACATCAACATGGGCCTGGGAACGGAAAATATCGCTGTCAAATTTGGAATCAGCCGCGAGCAGGCCGATCGATTTTCCTTCGACTCGCACCAAAAAGCCGCCGCTGCCATCGCCGCGGACAAATTCAAGGACGAGACGGTGCCTGTGGAAGTAAGAATTGTTTCCCTTCCCAATGGCAATGGAACGAGATCGAAGACGGCTCCAAAACCGGCAACGCAGAGTTTCGTTTTTGACAAAGATGAACTGCCACGCCCTGACACTACCTTGGAGATATTGGCCGGGCTGAAGCCCGCCTTCCATGTAAAGGGCACCGTGACTGCCGGTAACAGCTCGCCGATGAGCGATGGCGCCGCTGCCGTCGTGCTCATGTCCGACACCAAGGCCGCGCAACTCGGACTTAAGCCGCAGGCCCGGTTCGTTGCGTATGCCACGGCCGGCGTTCAACCGGAAGATTTCGGCATTGGTCCGGTGGCGGCCATTCCGAAAGCACTCAAGCTGGCGGGATTGTCCCTCAACGACATTGCCGTTGTGGAATTGAACGAAGCTTTTGCCGCCCAATCGCTAGCCGTGATTCAGCAGGCAAACCTGGATGCCTCGCGCGTAAATCCCAATGGCGGGGCGATCGCACTTGGCCACCCGCTTGGTTGTACAGGGGCAAAACTTACCGCCAGTCTCATCCGTGAATTGCAACGCCGCGATGCGCGATACGGCATGGTCACCATGTGCATTGGTGGCGGCATGGGCGCCGCCGGAATCTTCGAACGCACCTGATCTAGGGCCCGAGCGCTCTCATGAAACGATTTCCATAGTGATTTTTGAGCTACGACTTTCTCGTGGCCGCACATTGCACCACCCTATTTTCGGGCGCTCCCCCTGCCACCATGAGCTCGTCAATGGTCATCTTTCCCTGTTCGTCAATTTGAGCCTTGTTGCGCAACGAGATATTCAACTCTCCCATGGCCATTTCTCCGCGAAACACCAGCGCGTCGCCCTCAAAATTCCCCGTCTCTAGGACTGCGCCAGGAAAGCCACTTCCGAAAATATAGGACTCATACGTCTTCTCCTTCGGCGCTAGGTCATGATCATCAATCCCTCGAAGTCACCAACCGGCCCCTGTGAGTGAAAATGGTTTATCGACGAGTATCCTCCCGGTCCCAATTCGCCCCAAACTGATGCGCGGCAGATTTCGTCTACCGCAAACGTCCACGCCCTTAGAACCCTCTCCAGATCTGCTGGATTCGTCCTATTGCAGCCGTCCCCCGACCGGGGTAGAATCCCAGAATTGTTTTTTTCAAACGATCGTTTGAATTTCCACGCGGCTTTACGCCGCCAGGAGCAACACCATGGCGACTTCCACTTTCAGCAAACCCGCGGCAAAAGGCGGCAGCTTCCTTCTCGAATCCCCTGCCCCGCAGGACGTATTCACACCTGCCGATCTGACTGACGACCAGAAACTGATCGGCCAGACGGCCGAAGAGTTTGTCGTGAAAGAAGTTTTCCCTGTTGTCAAGGATCTGGAGGCCAAGAAGCCCGGTCTCCTGCCGCAATTGGTGAAGAAGGCCGCTGAACTCGGATTGATGAGCGGTGGCACCCCCGAACAGTACGGTGGCGCGGGCCTCGACAAAGTCGCCACCACCATCCTGACGGAAAAGATTTCGATCTATGGTGGCTTTGCCACGACGCATGGCGCACATGCGGGCATCGGCACGTCTGCCGATTGTGTACTTCGGCACTGAGGAGCAAAAGCAGAAGTATCTCCCCAAGCTTGCCAGCGGCGAGATGATCGGGGCCTACTGCCTCTCTGAACCGCAGGCGGGCAGTGATGCGCAAAACCTCCTGACGCGCGCCGATCTGAATCCCGAAGGGACGCATTACCTGCTAAACGGCCAGAAAATGTGGATCAGCAACGGCGGCTTTGCGGATCTATTCATTGTGTTCGCCAAAGTCGGCGGCGAAAAGTTGAGCGCCTTCATCGTCGAAAAAACTTTCCCGGGCTGCAAGCCCGGTAACGAGGAACACAAGATGGGACTGCACGGCAGTTCCACGACTCCCGTGTTCCTGGAAAACTGCAAAGTCCCAAAGGAAAACCTGCTTCACGAAATCGGCCGCGGCCACATCGTGGCCTTCAACGTTTTGAACTCCGGCCGCTTTACGCTCGGCGCATCGTGCGTAGGCGGTGCCAAATACGTGCTGATGACCGCCGCGAAATATGCCAAGGAGCGCAAAGCCTTCGGCAAGCAGATCGGCGATTTTGGCCTCATCCGGGAAAAACTGGCGGAAATGGCCATCCAGATTTTTGCCGTGGAATCCATGATTTATCGCAGCGCCGGCAACATGGAGGCGACCATGCACGCCTCTGCCGGTTCCGGCGATGGCGTACAGAACACCATGAAAGTTCTGGAGGAGTACGCCATCGAGAGCTCCATCGCAAAAGTGTATGGCAGTGAAATGCTCGACTTCGCTGTCGACGAGGGCGTGCAGATCTTCGGCGGCTACGGCTTTCACGAAGACTATCCCGTGTGCCGCGCGTATCGCGATTCCCGCGTCAATCGCATCTTCGAAGGTACAAACGAGATCAATCGCATGCTCATCATCCAGATGCTGATGAAGCGCGCTATGGGCGGACAACTCGCCCTGATCCCCGCCGCGATGAAGCTGGCGGACGAGATTCTTGCCGGCCCTTCGTTCGAGGAAACCCCCGAAGGGGTATTGGCTGAGGAAACCAGAGTGGTCGCCAACACGAAGAAAATGTTCCTTCAGGCGGCCGGAGGCGCGCTGCAGAAATTCCGAGAGAAGTTGGCCGAAGAACAGGAACTGATCGCTGCCCTCGCCAACATGGTCATGGAAATTTACGCCATGGAATCCTGCCTTCTGCGCGCCCAGAAGGCCGCGGCCAGCAAGGGAGAGTCTGCGAGTTCCGTCATGATTGATGCGGTCCGCGCTTTCATCTCTGATGCTGCTGAACGCGTCGAACACGAAGCCAAACGCGCCATCGCCGCGGTTCACGAAGGCGATATGCTTACCACCCAAATGGCAGTCCTCAAGCGTTTTGGAAAGCGCCCCGCAGTCGACACGATTAGTTTGCGTCGCCAGGTAGCCGCCGCCGTGCAATCACAGGATCGCTATCCGTTTGAAGGCCGCTAGAGCAGGTACCCGCACACCAGAGAAGCAGATCCTGTGCGGACAACATCCAGATCCGAATAGTTAACCGCTTTACTTTTATTTACCCGGGCGCTATTTCCCAATGTGCCACCCCTCTGTAGGGGTTTCATCCCTCTATAATGACGATACAAACACAACAAGACCCTTCCAGACCGTTGCGAATAAGAACTCTCTTAAACTGGTGAAACCCGCTTCACCGGGACATTTGCGTGCTTCCGAGGCCCTTTCCACGCCCGTTGGCCTATGTGGCCCTTACTGTCGTGAGTCTTCACGTCCTCTCCGTGGTGTTGTTCGGCACTCAACCGCTGGGTTCATTCGTTGGCAATGCGCTTCAAGTTTTCAGCAGTTTCCTGGCCGCGTACATGTGCTACCAGGCCGGGCGCAAACAGGCAGGTTTCAGCCGCTCGTTTTGGACTCTCGTCGGTTTCAGCATGGTGATTTGGGGCATCGCCGACTTGGGCTGGGCCTATTACGAACTGGCACTCCACACGATTCCAAACCCAGGTTCACTCGTCCGTTTTCTGTTTGACACCCACGGCATGTTCTTTGTGATGGCCGTTTTCCTGAATCAATCGAAGACCGACTCCAGTATCGACCTGGAAGAGATCCTCGACTTCTTGCAGATCGGGATCCTCTTCTTTTTTCTGTATTTCGGAATGTATTATTTGCCGGCCGCAAGCCTCGGCCCCAAACTCGCGCTGGAACGCGAGATTGAGGTAATGACGCTGGGGCAGTTCGGCGTCGTGTTTCTTGCTTTCGTGCAATGGCAACGCGCTCGTCTTCCAGAGGCTCGAAACCTCTATCGCGGCCTCGCCATCTATTTCCTGATCTACTCAGCTCTGTCCAATTTCGCCGCGCTGATGCAAGCCAGCAATGAGAGCCCTACTGGCACCTGGTTTGACCTTGCCTGGACCATTCCCCTTCTCTATGGAGCTTTCTGGGCGGCTACCTGGAAACCCTGCCAGCAGAAAATTCTGGCGACTCATTTACGCCCCAAGACGCTATTGGAGATTCTGCTCAACAATGGCATGTTCACCTTCGCCCCACTCTTGATTCTGTATCAGGTGGCACAACTCGGCCCCGATTGGAAGTTCATACGCTTCAGCCTTCTCGGTCTCTCCTTCCTTTGTTATGCCGTCCGCATTGGCCTGACTCAGTTTCGCCAACATCAGGATGAAGAAACCGTTCGCAGGCAGACGCTGGCGATGGATTCCTCCGTCGACGGGATCAGCATCCTCAACGAGAAGGGCGTGCACATTTACGCAAACTCGGCCTATTCCCAGATGTTGGGCTTAAACGGGCCGGATCAGATCGTAGGCCTGCCATGGCGCAGCGTTTATTCGCTGCAATCCATCGATAAGCTGGAACCGCAAATCCGCGCGGCGCTGAAGCAATCCTACAGATGGTCATCGCCCCTCCAGCTTAAGAAACCGGATGGACGAAGCCTCGCTGTCGAATTCACGATAAACGCGATGCCCGATGGATGCACGGCCTGCGTGTGCCGCGATATCTCTACGAATCAGGAAGCCGAAAAGGCTCGCGTCGAGGCGGAAACAAAATACCGGATGCTGGTGGAGCACGTAAACGCGATCACCTACATCGCGGAAATTGGCATTCACGGCCAATGGTTCTATGTCAGTCCTCAGGTAGAGGGAATACTCGGCTATTCACCGGATGAATGGCTGGCATTGTCTCGTGACTGGGATAAGTTGATCCATCCAGATGATTTGGCCACCGTTGTGGCTGCAGAGGAAGCCAGCAAGGATGGCGTTCCCTTCCAGGCGGAATTCCGCCTTCGCCGCAAAGACGGCCGCGAAGTTTGGCTTAACGATACTGCCGTGGTTGTTCAAGGAAGCGATTCGCACCCGGTGATGGAAGGCATCATGGTGGACATTACCGAACGCAAGCAACTGGAAACGCAACTCCAGCAATCGCGTAAAATGGAAGCGGTCGGACGTCTGGCGGGCGGCATCGCGCACGATTTCAATAACCTCCTCACCATCATCACCGGCTACACCGACCTCGCTCTCAGTCGCGCCTCCATGCCCCTGGAAATTCGTGGAGACATCGAACGCATCGACAATGCTTCGGGTCGCGCCGCTGCACTCGTTCGCCAGCTCCTGGCCTTCAGCCGCAAGCAGGTTCTTCAGCCGAAAACAATCGATCTGAATGGCATCGTCTTGAATCTGGACAAGCTTCTACGGCGATTGATGGACGAGAATATCGAGATGGTCACGCATGCGAACGAAAGTGTAGGCAAGGTTAAGGCCGACCCGGCGCAAATCGAACAGGTAATCATGAACCTGGTTGTGAATGCGCGCGACGCCATGCCCAGTGGCGGCCGTATTCTCCTTGAGACTTCCAACGTGGATCTCGATTCGGCCTATGCCGATGAACATGTAAGCGTGAAACCGGGACGCTACGTCATGTTAGCGGTTTCCGATTCCGGCACCGGCATGAGTCAAGAGACCATCGCCCACATCTTTGAACCGTTCTACACCACGAAGGAAAGCGGAAGCGGCACAGGATTGGGCCTTTCGACCGTTTACGGAATCGTAAAGCAGAGTGGCGGCTACATCTGGGTTTACAGCGAGCCGGGAAAAGGCAGCACCTTCAAAGTGTATCTTCCCCGCGTTGACGATGCTGTCGATTCTACTTCGGAGCCCAAGCCAGATTCACAGCAAACGCAGCGCGGCTGGGAAACAATTCTGCTGGTCGAAGACGAAGAAGCGGTTCGTGAATTGATTCGCACCGTTCTCACCGAGCGCGGCTACGACGTCATTCCTGCCCGCGACCCGGAGCAAGCCGTGCAGTTGGCTTCTACCTACGCCCGCGAGATCCATATGCTGCTGACCGATGTTGTCATGCCCGGAATGAGCGGCCGCGAACTCGCCAACCATATCTCGCAACGCCGACGAGGCATTCGTGTATTGTTCATGTCTGGTTATACCGACAACGTCATCACCACGGGCGGAATGCTGGAAAAAGGCCTCGCGTTTCTGCAAAAGCCATTCTCGCCCAACAGCCTGGTTCAAAAAGTTCGAGAAGTGCTGACACCAACACCCGCAGATAAGTAAAATCCACGAAGTCCAGTTAGGGTTGCACGGAAACAGTCCCCGTTTCTTTCGGTTTGTTGATGGTGTTCAGCGTTTCCACATTAAAGCGCTTGTAATCGGAATACGTGGTCACTGCATTCACCCGGAATGTTTTCACGAGTAGTACACGAACGCCCGCATGTGCCTCCTCGTATGTCGGTAACCACACCTCATTGTTGATGTAGCCTTGCTCCAGAACGAAACTGGTTCCTTTCTGCAGGTTAGCCAACAGTCCGCCGCCGATGTGCACATCTCCCACGAAATAAGCCTCCAGCCTGGCCACGTCATGTGCCTTCTCATCGACCCAAACTACGCCGGCCAATTCCTTCACCACGCGCTCTTCTATATTTCTTGGCTTATATTCCGGATTCGGCTCAAAGTCGAACACCAGGACGTCCTGACCACGGAACCGCTCGTGCCGTGGATTTACGAACTGGCAAACGCGCAGGAATATTTCGATTCCCGGTTCGTCGTTCTTTTCTTCCTTACCTTCTTCCTTAGCTTTCTGGGCCTTTTCTTCTTTTTTCTTGTCCTTCTTTTGAATTTCTTCAATACGCTTTCGCGTGCTCTCGTTTTCTTTTTTCTGTTCGTCTTCGCTTAACGCCTTTCCATCCTCCTTTACTAGCGTCGATACCTCTTCGCCGTCCAGATAAAAGAAAGTGTATTCCTTCAATTCTTTTTTTGTGACACTGCCGTTCTTGTCAAATTCCGTCTCTTCTTCACTTCGCGTCCCAGCATAGTTTTCTTTGATCTTGTCGATGGCTTTCTGGTTTTCGTCGATCTCGGTAAATAGTTTCTTGAGGTCGGGAAGCTGGACTTGCGATTTTTTCGGAAAATCGAAAACTCGTTCTCCAATTGTTTCGTTCACCGTCGCTTGCGTCACCGTTATGGAGTAGGAGTCGCTGCCACGGTGCAACTCGAGCTTGTACGGGATCTTGATTCCACTCATGCTCCGGTAATCGTCGTAATAGATATCTTGGGCAACTCCTCCGATGGTGGCTTTCTCTTCCACAATCAAATGGCTCTGCGGGTCGAAGAACACTTCCCAATGCTCGCCGGTCGGATAGGTGAGCTCCAACTGCAACGCATCTCGCCCGCGCACCTGTGCGTTCCCCTTGAACGCCACACCAATTTTCTTCTTCGAGAGATTCCGCAGTCTGCTGTTGTAATACAGGCCGGCCGCTTCCGTCTCTAAAGCCTGCGGTCCCAGTAATGTAGTAATCTCGCCGTTCTCTGTCTGATGCCAGGCAGATTTTCCGTTGTACGACTCAATGAGAGTATTGCCGTCACCCCGAATCTCGGAGTAATACCGGTTCGGCTGTTTCACCCGCAGAGAGTAGGTACCCGGTTTGGCGTCGCTCCTGGCCGTGACTGTCCCGTCGATCAAGAGTGTTTGGACCTTAGAGAGAGCCCTGCTCCCCCCAACCGCCTTGGCGTATTGGTCGATGATCTTTCCGGCGTCCTGGGCCCGGCAAGGTGCTGTCCCCAAAAGAACGAATGTAATAGTGAATAGAAATGGAGCAGGTTTGCGCATGGATATCCACAGTTAGATACGCAACCTTTGCGAAAAAGTTGCGTTCCTTTATCTCTTTCTGTGGCTACTCGTGTAGGCGCCGGGCTTCACCCCCCGCAGCATTGTCCTTGGGGCCGGTCAATAAGACAGAAGACTATTTAGCCGCCTTGGGCCGGTTCAAATACTTTTCATACAAATCTTTGTGCTTGTTAGCCGTCGATGTGAGTTGCCCCTTGATGAAGAGGTATTTCACCTCAGTCGTCAGTTCGAGTGGATCCCCATTTGTGATGATCAAGCTGGCGACTTTGCCGGTCTCCACCGTTCCTAATTGCGAGTCCAGTCCAAAGATCTGCGCCGGATACAAGGTCACCGCTTTTAACCCCTCTTCATAAGGCAGTCCATGGGCCACCGCATTCGCCGCTTGTTGTCCCAACCGTCTCGCAAAGCTATTGTCAAAACTCCCGAACGCCACTTTCACTCCCGCCGCCGTGAGTTCCGCCGGCTGCGTCATGAGCCGGTCGTAGGCGTCGTCTTCCTCTCCGGGTTCTCCAAGGACTGGCCGCAGAATCACGGGTACACTCCGGGAACGTAGCAGGTCCTTTACTTTCCAGGCCTCTACTCCACCCGCAAGAATCATGCGCACATGTTGTTTATCGAAAAACTCAACCGCGTTGCGGATATCTCGCGCGTCGTCAGCAAACACCAGCACGGGCAGCTGTTCGCGTACTACCGGCACCAGCGCCTCCAGCTTCAAGTCTCTTTCAAAGGTTCCGCTCTGCGCTTTTTCCATGCTTTGCGAATAGTGCCGCGCCTGTTCCAGCCAGTCCGCCAACTGCTCGACCTGCTTGTCGTATTCCTTCTTGGCGTCGCTGAAAGACTTTTCTTTGTTCGAAAATGTCGCAAAATCGAAAGAGCGAGTCTCTATTTGCGGCCAGTCGATCACCAAGGCTGCATTCTTGCGGATGGCCATATCATCCATAGTCCAACCGGCTAGATAAAACGCGGAAGCCTGGCCACCAACCAGATTTGTTGCGCCGCCGCTGTCGAAACCACCGCTCGCGGGGACCGCCAACACTTCCGTAATTCCCGCTGCACGGACTACAGGAATATGAGCACTGGAAGGTGATACGGCCGTCGCTGCCACAACATCCGGATTGAATGCGCCCGTCTCCGTAGAGTCGACCGTCGCGCGAACCGCACTGATCTCGCTCAACCCCATCTGCGTGATGGGGTCAAACAGCCCCGGATATACCTGCAGTCCCTTCGCATCGATCACTGTTGCGTCCGCCGGCACAGGGATCCCTTCGCCAATCGCCGCGATTTTCCCATCCTTAATAACCAGCGTGCCGTCGTCGATCGGTGCCCCTGCCAGCGTAAAAATCTTGGCATGAGTGATCGCGTAACTGGTCGGTGCAGCGGTCTGTGCCAAACTGCCAACCGCCAAAACGCCACATCCGGCCGCAACCAAAATTGTGCGCGTTATCAGGTCCGGTTTTCTCATCGCGCACCTCCCTCAGCCCCGTCGGCTTGCGGAGGTTTTGGCTTTTCGTCAGGCTTCTTATCGGTATCGGGCTTTTTTTCGGCACCGGGTTTTGTCTCTGGTTTTCCCGGCACTTCATCCTTCTTCTCGGCATTCTTCTTTGCCTTGGCCAACAAATCCTTGCGCTCCTGCTCCAGCGCCGGGCGGCCGAGGATGTCTTTTTCACGGTCAAAATAAACCCGCCCATCGATCAAAGTCTTTTGAACCACGGCATACGCGCTCATGGGATCGTGGTTGTAAATCACCAGGTCCGCATCTTTCCCCACGTCGATCGAACCTACCTCTCTTGTCGATTCCCAACTGAATCGCGGGATTCAGTGTCACCATCTTCAACGCTTCATCATGGGTCAGACCGCCGTAACGCATCGACTTCGCCGCTTCCTGATTCAGGTGCGTTGCTTCCGCTGCATCGTCAGAATTGATGGACACCAGCACCCCGCGGCGCGTCATCAACGCCGCGTTGTAAGGAATGGCGTCATACGCCTCGACCTTGTACGCCCACCAGTCCGAGAAGGTTGATGCGCCTGTGCCCGCTGCAGCGATCTCGTCGGCCACCTTGTAACCCTCCAGCACGTGCTGGAAGGTCTGCACTTTGAATCCGAACTCCTTCGCCACTCGCAGCAACATCAAAATTTCATCTTCGCGATAGCAGTGCGCGTGCACATAGCGCTTGCCGTCGAGCACTTCTACCAACGGTTCCAGTTTCAAATCGCGCCGTGGCGGGATCAGGTTTTTCTCTCCTGCCGCCAATCGCTTGTTGTAGTCGCTCCAGCCCTTCTTGTAGTCCTGCGCTTCCGTAAATGCCGCACGAATGGTTTCTTCCACACCCATGCGCGTAGCGGGATACCGGTCGGGCGATCCGGGCGTGCGAAAATTCGATCGTTTCGGATTTTCACCCAGGGCAAACTTGATTCCCGGCAGCGCCCCTTCAAACGGCAGTTTTGCAGCCGGTTGTCCCCAGCGCAGCTTAATTACAATGGTTTGTCCACCGATCGAATTTGCCGACCCGTGAAGAATGTTCGCCGTTGTCACGCCTCCAGCGAGATCGCGATAGATGTTGATGTCGTCCGAATCCAGCACGTCGGCGATATTCACCATCGACGAGACGGAGACACTGCCTTCATTCACGCTGCCGTCGACGGCAATGTGCGAGTGGCAATCGATGATTCCCGGCATCACGAACTGGTCCGTGGCATCAATAACCTGTGCGTCTGCCGGCGCCTTCACGTCTTTGCCAACCGCGGCAATCTTTCCATCCTTAATAAGGATGTCGCCTTTCTCGATGGTTCCATGCGAAGCCGTCAGTATGGTCGCGTTGTGGATTAAGATGACCGGCGCGCTGCTCTCCGCCGCGTAAATTACCCCGGCGGCCGCCGCAATAACGGGGAGAAGTATCGCTACCTTCTTTATATGTGTAAGCAAGTTCACTTCGCACCCCCGGCCTGCATCGCCGAACCATTCGGCTTGCTTCCTGTGAAGTCAAACGAATAACCCAGGACGCTGATGGTCCCCTTCATGGTTGTGCCATCAAATGTCCCGGAGAAATGAACGTCCTGCGGATTTCCTTCGATGGGAATATTCATGTTGAAACTGAATTTGTCGCTGCTCAAATAACCGCTGAAAATACTGGCTGTTCCACGCTTGCCGCTGACTGTGCCCGACAAGGTTCCGTCACCGGTCATCACCAGATCGGCTGTCGATTCTTCGTCGCCTTCCGGAGTCGTGTACTTCAGTGTCCATTTTCCGGTGAGGTCGCCCTTCGGCGGATCGCTTGGCCGAATCGGTTCGCGCACTTCGAATTTGTAACCATCCACAAAAACCATTTTCACCTTAGTCTTTTTATCGAATGCATTTCCGTCGGTCACCACCAGATTCGCAATCTTCCCCTTTTCAATCGAACCAAGCACATCCGAGACGCCAAAAATTTCCGCAGCCGACAACGTCAAAGCGCGCAACGCCGCATCCTGGCTCAGACCGGCATCGATGGCTTTCTTAACAGCCGGAAGCAGATCTTTTGGAGTCGTAATTCCCCCTGAATAAAATGCGAATTTGACGCCTGCTTTCTCCAAGGCCGCCGGGCTTGCGGGCGCCCGTCCCTGAAACGCAGCACGCGCAGGGGCGTGACCGCTTCCGGATCTCCATCCTTCTCGGCTTCCGGCCATTTCAAATCCACCAGCACCGGCATCTTTTTCGCCGCCAACTCCGGCGCCACTTCGTATCCCATCTGTCCGCCATAGATTACGGCATTTAATTTCCATTCGCCTGCCAACTGCATGCTCCGTCGAATCTGCAGCGACGTGTTTCCCGGCATCAGCACCAAGGCATGCCTCCCAAGCGCTTCCGCCAAGGCTGCATTCGTGCGGTCATATTTTGGTCGCTCTACCCCGCGGGGGCTCTTCTCGTACGTCGCCTCAGCCTGCACACTCCAATTCTCGTCCAGCCAGACCTGGCGCACGTACGCCACAGCTCCCATCAGCGAGCCGGGATAATTTCGAAATCCTCCCGGTGCCTGCAGCGAGACTGGTATCGCTACCGGTTCTTTCACTACCAGATTACCCGGGCGATCGCCTTCCAGATCCAGCACGGCCGCCTGCCCCGGGAACATTCCGCTCTTCGGGGCCGCAACCACTGTCGTAAACCCTGCCGCTCTCCAACTCTCAATACGGGGATCGCCAACGTTGATCTCGTCTGCCGCATTTCGCCAAGGACTAGTCGCCGGCCGATCCTCCGGTCCCTTTGAGGCTGGCTGTTGCTGCCGAGCATTTCCTTCGCCTCCGCCACTCGCTGGCTGCGCCACGCCAACAGCTACATCTGTAAACGCATCCACAAATCCGGGGTAGACGATCAATCCCTTGCCATCAATCACCCAGGCATCAGGGGGTATCGTTACATCTTTTCCCACCGCAACGATGACTCCGCGAGTCACAATCACGTTTGCTTCTTCCAGTGTCGGTCCGCTGACGGGCACGACCTTCGCGCCCTTGATCGCAAAGCTCCGCGGCTCCCCGCCCTGGGCAAATGTCCGCAATCCACCACAGAGAAACAAGCATGCGCCTAACAGCGCAAGCGTCCCGATTCTCTTCACAACTCCTCGCACACCCATTCGGCACTCCTTGTCGAACACAGAATGTCACTTTTCTCGACGCAAGCACCTCAGGCTAGTGGCATTAGTCCGTAACGTCAAGCGCTACGCGAAAAAAAAGGACGGGCACGAAGCCCGTCCTTTTCATTCGTATCTGCTCATTGGTTATGGCTTTTTCTTTTTGCCGCCAAGCAATCCGCCCAACGCTCCCATCGCCCCCGCTGCGTCTGGATTCTTGGTTACCGCACCGGCGATTCCCGTCGCTGCGTTGCTGGCGCCGCCAGCGCAGGTAAGTTGCGATTTCAACATGCTGGCCGTCGCGCCGCCAACATCCGGAGTGAACTGCGGATTCGCTGTCGTTCCGTGGATTTGCAGCGGCACCTTGATTCCGCCTCCCTTGCAGTTCGTGCCGCCGCCCAGCACAGAACCCATCACGCCTCCCATCGCGGCGCCTCCAGCTCCTCCCGCCACGTTACCCGCGGCGGCGGTGACCAGTTCGCTTTTCACCGTCGCGACCAGGTTGAAATTCATATTGTTTTTGGAGTCGAGCGTTCCGCCTCCAACGACTGTGCCCAGCGAGGGCACAACCAAATCCATGTTGTCCGCTTTCAGTCCCTCCGGAGCCATGTGTATATTCGTCGTCAGTTTTTCGATGTCCAGGTCCTTGCCGCTCTTAATTCCGGCCAACGATCCTACCGCAGAAAGTTTTGAGCCCAGATCGAAACCAGACAATTTTGCGTTGAACAATCCGATGTTGCCGTCCGTCACCAATTTGTCGGTAGGTCCGGTTATATGCAGATTCGTGCTCAGCGTTCCCGCCGTCAACTTCGAACCCGTCGGCAAATTGATGCCGAGCGCGGGCAGGAAGGATTCCAGGTCCGTTGCGGGCAATCCTTGCCCATTCAGTTTCATGTCCAGTACGAATTCGTCGCCCACGGATTTGTAAGTCCCATCCAGATTAGACTTCGCATTTCCAATCTTCACTGCGGAGGGGTTCAATACCCCAGCGCTCTTCGCGAGGTCATATTTCGTGTCGAAGTCGATGACCAGAGGCACTCCCGATGGCTGTCCACCGGCCACAAGAACTGCCTTGGAGAGTTTCAACTCACCCTTGGTCACCATCTGCCCGCCCTGACTCACCAAGGTGGCCGCGATGTCCACAATCCCGCCCAATCCCAGTTTGGGATCAAGGAAGCCCGTCGACGCCAGGTTCAGATTGGCGACCGTCAGCTTAACGTCCTGCGGCGTGAACGAGGCGTCCTTTTGATCGACGGGACCGACGTTTCCATCGACCTTCATGGTGCCGCCGCCCGGCAGGCCCATCGAAAACGTGACCGGGAATTTGTTCATCATCGCCACGTCGCTGGCCTTCAAATTCACATTCGAATATAACGATCGCTTCTGCGAATTGGTGTTACCCAGTGTGATCTGCCCATCTTTCAACTCGAGCTTCTTTATGGATACGGACGACGTCGAACTGCTGGAACTGGGAGTCGATTTCGGGGCGGAACTAGTGCTGCCACCCAACGACGAGAAGTTCCACTGTCCGCTTGGGTTCTTCAGCATCACGACTTGCGGGTTCACAATCTCAATGTCCGTAACGTTGACTTGTTGCGAAAAGATCAGTGGCATCAACTCCACGCCGACTTTTACGCTTTTCGCGGTCAAGAATGGCCCGTTGCTGAATTTTGGATCATCGGCGATTGAGATCGCGTCGATTCCCAGCGAGCCGCCCAGAATCGACAAACTCAAATTCCCCAACTGCACCTTCCGTCCGAGCGCTTCCGAAGCCTTTTCTTCGATTGTCGGCCGGAATTTGTTCACCGGAATCAAAAACGGCAGGACAAACAAAATCACGATCAAGGCCACGATCACAATCGCGACCCATTTCAATTTGCTGCTCATGGAATCCTCCGACTCGGCAGGCGTTAGGCGGGCGCCACACTCTCAGGCCGAAATCTTATCACATCCACATTGCTCCCCTCCGGCGTACTGCAGAATTCACCCGAGGAAGCGCGAAAACGCTCCGGCGGTTTCGGAGGACCCGGCCGGAGCGTTCCTGATCTGTGAATCCAGTTTGTCCCACGGCTACTGAGGTTTTGGCAGTTGCAGAATCATGCCGCTGCCCTGCCCGGTTTCCACGGTCGGCAGTTGCCCATTCCACTTATCAATCAACGCACGGTTGTTTTCGATGCGCCGCAGGTCCAGCAATTGCGGCGTAAGCGAATTCTGTCGAATCCGGTTGGCATCCGCTTCGCCTTGTGCCCGTGTGACCAGCGATTTGGCATCGCCTTCCGCCTCCGCGATCTTCTTCGCTGCTTCGGCCTGCGTCGTCGCCAATTCATTGCGCGCGCGTTCAGCCTGCTGAATTGCTTGCGCCTTGGCTGTAATCGCCGTGGCGATCACGGGCGGCACGCGCGGCGCACCTATAAATCCAAATTGCTGCACGCCAACGCCAACGGCCGATACCTTTTGCTGGATCATGCCTTCCACTTTGTGCAGAAACTCCGCTTTTCCTTCGCCGTAAATATCTTCCACAACATACGTGGAAGCCACCTCGTTTAGCGAATTGCGGACGATGTCTCGCAAAATCCCATGTGTAAACCGGTCCAGATCGTCCACTCGGTACTTCACATAAAAGTCGGGAGCCTTTGCGGGATCAATCGCATAGGACAAAGAGACATCCACGAAAATTTCCATACCTTCTTTGGAGTTAAATCCCATTTCCTCATTTACCGGATGACCTTCGCTAGTGTCTTTCGTCCATTTCACCGTTTGTACATAAGTAGGAAATTCGATGATCTGCGTGGTCAGCGGCGAATACACCACCCAACCCGTGCGCACGGGAATCTCTGACGCGCCTCGCTGTCTGCCCGCCAGATTGATTTCCACGCCCACATGTCCCGCCTCGATGCGGGTAACCCTCAAAACCAGCGAGAGCACCAGCAACGCCACGATCACAACCGCCGCCAGAATAATTAAGTTTCGAAGCCCCGGAATATTCGGCCTGAGAGTAAACTCCGGCCCACCACTTTCTCCTCTGCGAAATACATCCATAAACTGTTGCCTCCGATGTCACGCGCCTGTTTGCGTACATGGATAGTAGCTCGAAACAGCTAAGGAGTTTGTGAAGTCGCCCAGAATCCTGATTTCAGCGCAGTTTCAGACCTCTCGCTGGCGCACCACTATGGCTCATGACGCGAAGCATCCGAATGCCACTGCACTCTGCACAACTCTGCGTTTTGATTCTTAACTGGTGGGGCGGGGGGAAGCTCGAATTCGCGACCTATCGTTTAGGAGACTTTCAGCCAGAACATTCCTCGTTGCCCAGCACACTCATGAGGAGCGCGTACTAGTGTGCTGTCCCGCGTACGAACCGAACTCTAACGACGGTGAATACTCACAACCATTCCGCCACATCCAGTACAACCGAATCGCCAACCGGCGTCCCATCGCTACTTTGGCAATGCTCTTGTGTCGACGCATCGCCAGGTGAATGTACCGACGTCGCCATTCCGGGTTGTATCGTGCTGCCGCTTGAGCTGCTTCCACCAGCAAGAAGCGCAACAACGAACTGCCTTGCTTGCTGATGTGCCCTAGTCGCTGCTTGCCAGCACTGGAGTCCTCGCACGGTATCAACCCAACGTAGGTACCGATCTGCTTGCCGCGTTTGAAACGCGTCGGCGTTCCGATGATCAACACAAAGGCGAGTGCCGTAAGCGGACCAACACCGGGATGCGTCATCAGCCGCAACACCTTGGGTCGCTTCCTGGCTTCCCGCTCAACGGGTGCGGTTAACTCCTCCATGGTCGGATTCATACGGTCGAGCAGTTCCAGCAACTCTTGCCGGCGCCGACTTGCCCAAGGAGCTAACGAGAGTTTCTCTAACTGTGCGCGCCCCCTGTGCGCTGAATAGTTTTTTCTTCCAACGATAACCCTCGTTCATGGCCAACGCCTGCAACTGATTCATGATCCGCGTGCGCATCTGCACCATCCGATGCCGGTGCCAGAGCAGTTGTCGCAGTTCCCGATTCTCCGGACTAGGTACCCAGACCTGCGGAAAGTTATTTTCCCGCATCAGTCTGAGTAGCAACTCGGCATCTTTGCGGTCGGTCTTTTGTTTCTTCACTCGCTTGGCCTTGATCTCCGCTGGATGACCAATCCACAGCTCGAAACCTAATTCAGCCAGTAGCCGCTCGAACCAACGTGAATATCCAGTAGCCTCCATGCCTACCCGCACGCAGATCCCTCGCTGCTTCAGATCTCGATAGAATCTCTCTACTTGTCCCTCGCTGTGGTTCAGTTCCTGCTCACCACACTCACCGGTCTCTTCCACAAAAAATGCAATCGCCTGAAAGCTCGGGTGGTAATCTACGCCTATAATCATCATGTTCGGCTCCTCTCTCCCGAGCCTGAGGTCGTCGATAAACCACAGTCTACTCGGGTCGGGGAGCCGACATTGTTATGGTGCAGCAACGCTAGGTGTCATTCCAATGGGTGAGAGTCCCATCGACAGAACGGTCCAGTAACTGTCGTAGTTATATCCAGCGGCGAGAAGGGTGACCGACTCGTCGGAAGCCTGGAAGTAAAAGTCCCGGTGGCCGGAAAAGTTCTGGTCAGATCTGCACAGGGGGCGAGCAACTTGACAGGCCGCAGCAAAAGCGAACCAGTGAAGCTCCGAAAAGTCGGCCCTGCGAGAAGCGGATTGCAGGATGGTTGGGAGAGCCGAGCCACTCATAACATGGCGAAGGCCTATGTCGGAACCGCAAGACTGGAACTAACCGGTTCTGATCTCCCCGGAGTCGTAGAGGGCGGCATGTCAGGAAGGAAGGGCAGCGAAAGCGTGGAACCACTCGGAGGTCGCCTAGGCGCAGTGTGCACAGCGAAGGCATCCGGTATAAGCCGCAAAGCGGTGAAATCGGGATGTGCCTGCGAGTGGGGCGGATGGGGCCAATTAAGCGTGGATGGACCGAGACGGAATAACTCGGACCGGAGCGAGGGCCCCTCGGGTAGAGCGGCAGATGCTGCTCGAACGGAAGTGCTCAAGCGCATTGCGTCCTCCGACACAGAGCGGGGCAGAGACACGAAAGCGGAGCGCACGAAGGGCGGAGGCAAACTGAGCGGCGCGCGGATGCGTCGACCGGGAAGGCCCTGTCTGATATGCCGGCCTTGAAGCCGTACCGGGGAAAACCCGCCGTACGGAATTTTAGGGGGAGCGATGGAAACGTCGGCATCATTCGAAGCCCGCTACGCGCCATTGCTCTACCCGACCAATCAAGTCGGTCCCGGTACGAAGACCCCCCGTGCCCCGCGTGACAATCGTGTTTTTTGGTGGACCCGGCCAGAATTGAACTGGCAACCTAGCGGTTAGGAACCGCTCGCTCTATCCAGTTGAGCTACGGGTCCACATGAAAAGCATACCCTAAAAGTTGTGTCCGTTTGTGTCCAAGCGAGCGCAAGAAACCAACAAATACCAGCAAATACCCGCAGTCAAAACTACTCAAAACAAACAACGTAACAAGCGCTTGCCTTTTAGGAAACCTACGCTTCTATCCATCTGAGCTACAGCCACATCTCCGTTCTATTCTACAACCGATTCCTGTCGCTCCCAACAATTCGCAATTCCCTGTCTCCAGTTTGTTTTTTGTACCCGGATCACCCCGGACTTTCGTCCGAGTTTCGCGGTTGCGCATTGTTCCGCTGGTGATGTTCACTGCTCACCCTTCCGGAGCTTTCCTCCTTGACCCCCCTTCGTCTAATGGTTAGGCTTACTTTCTGTCTTGGGAGAAGGGGGCGGCTTCGCATGTCCGCTCGAGTTGTGTTCTCGGCTATGCTATCCCGGATCCTAACCCTCGGAATCGCTGCTGTTGTGATTTCCTTACCTATTCGGGCTCAGAATCCCTCTCCTGGTCCGATCTCTCACGGTTCCGGTTCCCAACAGTCCGATAATGCAGGTTCCAATGTCAACGTCAGCGTGCGGGATATGCATGGAACTCCCGTCGGTGTCGGGGCCATGGTGCATATAATTTCCACTGCGGGCAGCTATAACGTCACCGAGCCAACCAGAGACGCCGCCACGGCTCACTTTTCCAACCTCTTGTCCGGCGATTATGAAATGGAAGTGAGTTGCCCCGGCTACAAGAAAGCAAGCGAACGCCTGACCATCATGGGAAGTCACTCGGACATGCCCGTCTATGTTTATCTCGTTCCAGAATCGGAGGAGGGGCCATACCAGCGAAGCTCCTCGCGGTGTCGTGCTTTCCCCACAAGCCCGCAGTGATCTCGAGAAGGGTTTGCAGGCCCTGAAAAAGCAGGAATTTGAAGCTGCGCAAAAGATCTTTGCCAAAGCCCTGAAAAGATCTCCTGGAAACCCGGACGTCGTCTATTTCCTGGGCGTCGCAGAACTCGGACTGCACCATGACGATCTCGCACGGGAAGATTTTCAACACGCCCTCTCGCTCGATCAAAACCACGAACTCGCCTTGCTCTCCCTGGGCGAAATGCAATTGAAGAGCGGCTCAACTTCAGAAGCCATCGTGACGCTAGAAAAAGCCACTGCCACTGGCCGTGCCGGTTGGCGCGCTCACTATGAACTTGCCACCGCCTACCTGCAGGCGAAGCGGTTCGCTGAAGCTGAAACTGAGGCTACTCGCTCGGTGCGCCTTGCCAAAGAAAAGGGTGCGGCTCCCCGGTATTTGCTCGGAAAAATTCAGTACAATGCGGGCAACCATGCAGAGGCAAAGCAAACGTACGAATCCCTCCTGGCCAAATTTCCCTCCGATCCATTAGTCCCGGAAGCCAAAAAAATCCTCGCGCGTATGGATGCAGATTCACTTCAAACCGGGGCTTCCGCTGCACTGGACCTTCCACTCCCCACCGCTCCTGAAATCAGTCTCGTTGCCGTAGTCGAACATCCCTGGACCCCGCCGGACCTCGATAATGCCGTGCACGATGTCTCCTCAGAAGTGAATTGCAATACCGACCAGATCCTGGACGGCGCGTTGCACAGGATGAAATCGGAATTGGTGGATTTTGAGAAGTTCACAGCAACTGAACACGTCGAGCACCAGCAAGTTGATCGCTACGGCTGGCCGGGACCAGTCAGGACACACGACTTTTCCTACATCGTTCTGATCTACCCCCTCGACAAGAATTCTTTTTACCTCGAGGAGTCACGCGACGGTGGGAACAATCTTTACAATTTTCCGACTTCCCTCGCTACCATTGGCCTCAATAGCCTCGGCGTATCGGTTGTGCAACCTTTCTATCGCGATCACTTCAGCTACTCCTGTGAAGGGCTCACCAATTTGCGGGGCCAGGCCGCGTGGCAAGTCCGCTTTGAAGAAAGGACTGACGGCTCCGCCCCGGGGGTTCGTCAGTGGCGAAAGGATGGGAAGGTTTACGAAATCCCCATCAAGGGACGTATCTGGGTCTCCAGTACGAGCTATGCCGTTCTTCGCGTGGAAACGGAACTCCTGAATTCCATCCCCGGCTTGGAACTCACCAAGGATCACCTCTTCGTCGACTATGGTCCTGTAAAATTCGCCAGCGGCAATCAACAACTATGGCTACCCTGGAGCGCTGACATGTACATGGAACTCCATGGTAAGCGCTATCACCACCGCCACTTCCTAAGCGACTACATGCTCTTCGGCGTCGACACCACTCACAAAATCAACAAGCCAAAAGAACCGCCGCCAACGGCGGAGGAATCATCGCCGTGAATCATCCTGCAATTTCAAACGACTTGGAATGACGCTTGCCCGCTTTCATCAAGGCTTCTATATTTTCTACTGGCTGGATTCCACCTCGCGCCCCAATCACAGTGCAATTCAATGCAGCCGCGGCACACGCAAATTCAAGCTGCCGCTGCAGCGGCCAACCCAGCAGAAATCCATAAATAAACCCCGCGTGAAAAGTATCACCGGCCCCGGTAGTGTCCACAGCCTCAACCGAGTACGCCGGCGCATAGAAAAACCGCTCCCCATTCCACGCCAGTACACCCTCTTCTCCCAGCGTCGCCGCGGCCAACCGACACCGGTAAAGCTTCGCCACTTCCGGCAACGATTTGCGTAAATCCCCTTCCTTCGTCAGCCGGAAGGGAATGTCCCTGCTGGTGATCAGGAAATCGATATTCGGCAACAACTTCTCGTAGCCCTCATAAAGATCATCGAGGTCCGCCACCACTGGTACCCCCGCGGCATGCGCCCATTGCGCCGCTTGCGTTGCCGCATCCGTATCATGTCCATCGAGGTGCAACATCTTCGCGTTCACAATCCACGCGCGCTGCAATTCAGCACGCAACAGTGTCAGCCGGCTGTCACGTTTCCACAGCACCGTTCGCTCCCCGTTCGGGGCAACCAGAATGAATGCTTGCTGGCTGCCGCACCCTGGCGATGTAAACAAATGTGCTTCCACGCCGAGCCGCTCGAACTCTGCTCGATGCATTTCCCCAGCATGATCCTGGCCAATCTTCCCGATGTATCGGGTCTGTAGCCCCCACTGTTGGCAGGCTACCATCGCGCTCGCGACTTGCCCTCCCAGATACGCACTTGCGGAATGAATCTCTACCTTCGATCCCAGCTCCGGGAATTGTGGAACCGGAATGACCGTGTCCGTCGCATTCAGACCCACACCAACCACGTCTGCAATGTCCGTCATCGCTGCAAAACCCTCGATCAATGAAACTGCGTCGTGCGCCAGAGTTTTCGCGCACAGAAAAACAACAGCACAAAAAGTGTAATCGTTAATATCAACGCGGGTCCCCAGCGAAACGAAAACTGTGGCACGCGCGCAATTGTGCCAAACCCGGCCAGCATCGCCGTCGCCATCGCTACCAACGCCCAATCCAACATGCTGCGCGCCGGACGAGTTTCGCCTGCCGCTTGGCGCCCTTCAAATCGCGCCGCCACAAACTCAGCCGAGACTCCGTACCGTTCGCCTTCACGGTCCGCAGCTTCTTTCCAATGCCTCTGCTCTTCTCCACCCGCCGAGGAAAGTGCAATCGCGCCCACTCCCAGCATCATCAGCAACGATCCGCCAATCACTTCCATATACGTTGTCTGACTCTTCCCGTTCAATTCTCCGAACACCAGGACCCCCCACAACAGTCCCCATAGCTGATTGGTGTTCGACAGCGGGATTCCCCGGCTGATACCGATATATTTTGCCGCGTATTGCTGAAACAAGTCCCCGATCACCCAGATGAATCCGCCCAGCATCAACCAGAACACTACATTCCTTGCTTGCATCAACTCATGCCACAGCGGCGCAATTCCAATGTAGGTCAACGCCAGCGCGCCCATCATCCCCAATTCGCCAAATGTAAAAAATGTCACGAATGACATTGGGTTCATCCCCGTCAAATACGCCTTCCGATAGGGAATATACATCGTGCCCCAGAGCACGCCCGCGCCCAGTGCCGCCCATACACCGTTGAACGAATGCGAGGTGGAAGCTCCTTGCCCTGCCGAAGCAATCGCCAGCACCGCAGCTCCCACGCACATCACCACCGCACCGCCAAGGACCCCGGCCCATCGCCGCCATCCCGCCTGTCTGAGTTCATTGAAGAATATAAACCCCCAGAAAATTCCCAGAATGCTGTTTGAATTCCACAGCGGAAAAGCGATGCTCAATCCAATGTCGCGAATCGCAAAAATCGTCAGCGTATTGGCCACCGCCCACAGGCATCCTGCCAGTAACGCCCAGATGATCAAGTGCGGTGCGCGGCGAACGTCCGCGCGAACCGACGATGTTCCCAGCACAAGTGCCGGCAAACTCCATCGCGCCAGAAATACTCCCACCACCATGATCAGCGAAATCACAATGGGCGACACACCAATCGACACCAGCTTGGTCGGCGCTTCCGCCGCGCCCAGCCACGCCCCCGCCGTAAACCCGCACAGAATGCCAAGCAACTGCAAACTGCGCTGCCTGCGACTTAATTGGGGAGTTCGACTGCTGTGTTATTGCGGGAGAGACGGGAGCGGAATCGGCTGGCATGATCCTCCGTGAGAATTTCAGTGAATAAACTTCAGCAGCAGCAAGCCGCCCAAGAGTATCGCCGCAGGTACCCAGAAATGAATGTCCGTAAAGATACTCGCGAAACGACCCCGCTTTGCTTCCGTACTGTTCATGGATTCCATCCCGCTTCCGCGCAAACATCCGACCGCCGCGCATTATACATCGTGCTCGAACGCTTCACAGTACATCATCTGACGAACCCATCAGGGAAACGTGTTTGCGCGCTCCGCCCAATGTTGCACCAGCTCGCGGACCACGCGATCACCAATAATTTCCGCCGCCTCCAGCGCCGGAAGGTATGCGGAGTAATTGCCCCCCACCATCGTCTTCAAGCTCTCTGCCACGTTCGCCCCTGGTGGCTCGCGATCATAATTGCTCACCGTGCGCAGCACCAGCACCCGTTTCCAATCCGCGCGCCCGGCCTGATCCAAAAATTTCAACGCCTGCAGCGTCCCGGAATCCTCCATCGCGCAAACCATGTAATTCCCTTTTCCCTGCGTGTAATAACTCGTCCACGTATTTGCCCATTCGTTCATTTTCGAACCGTGCCAGAACGTACTCGATGAGAGTTGCGCACCCTCGGTTACAAACGGCGGTTTCAACGCATTCGGGAATCCCGTGTAGCGCCCTCGCGAATTGCGCAGCGAATCCGAATCCGTCAACGGCACCTCGCGTGTCAGATGAAACGCCCAATCCGTCAGCCGCGTATTCAGCGTATAGACTTCTCCGAAATCGACTGTCGCCGGCTGTTCATACGGAGTCGCTTTGCGAAGTGGAACATACCCCGTAGGCCAACTTTCCGGAATCTGCCTCGCGTCGATTTCATACGCTAAATCGCCATCGACCACTTGCTCCACCCACACCGCACTTCCCAGCGAAACGTCGGCCGGATCTCCTCCACCAATGCCTGCGATCACCCAGTAGGCCTTCGACAAATCGAACCGTGAGTCCAGTCCCACAGCCATCACCGTCGCCGCAGCCTTTGCGGTCCCCACGCCCGTCAACACCCCAAGCACTCCATCTTTGTTCAGCCGTACATGGTGATATCCCGAGGGTAATTCCAGAATTTGATCGAGGTGCTCGCGCTCCACCCACAACTGAAATTCGCCCGGCACGTCCCCCGTGTCGTCTCCGCGCTCGAACATCGTGACCACAACAACCTTGATTGGGATTGGCGTTGCCGAACCACCAGTCTGCGCCGGCAGGAATACTGGGCACGCTGCCAGTAGTAATAACGCTCCCAACAATCGCTTTGCGAATCCTTTCAATGCTGACTCCTTCTTGCTTCGCCTGATATGCTTCCTTCCAGTGAAAAAAGACTATCTCACAACTCTTTGCCGTCAACGACCGCGCGTCGCTGTAAATTCTCGCTAGGGCGAACTTGAAAATGCTTTCGACAAAACGACTGCTTATGCACAAATTCTCTGGCATGCTAGCTCTGCTCCTCTCCGCTTCCCCTGCCCTCTTCGCGCAGGCAGCAACTCAGAAGGCCGCCGTCGACCATTCCACCATGTTGGAAAAGCGAGCAGACCTCAACTTGCAGACGGCAAAAGCAAATCCCCTGCAACTTCGACATTTTCTGCTGGGCATGCCCAAGGGCGCGGATCTCCACAACCATCTTGGCGGCGCTGTTTACGCCGAGTCTTGGATCCGTGTGGCCGCCCAGGAACATCTTTGCATCGATCCGCGGGATCATTCCTTTTCCAAGCCGCAATCGGCTTCCGGCTCGGCTGCTCCTGCCTGCGACAATGGCAAAGTCCCCGCCGAACAGGCTTTCAAAGATCAACGCCTCTACGATTCACTCGTCGACGCCTTTTCCATGCGCGGCTTTGTGCCCTCTCCCGGTGTTACCGGCCACGATCATTTTTTCTCAACTTTCGCAAAATTTCAGGAAGCCTCGTTCACGCACATGGGCGAGTACGTCGACGAAGTCGCTTCCCGCGCCGCTTCTCAGAACGAGCAATATCTCGAACTCATGCACACGCCTTCTTTCAACCACACCGCGATCATCGCCCATGAAATCGGTTGGCGCGATGATCTGGCCTCTCTACGCCAGGAAATCCTGAAACGCGGCCTCACCGAAGACATGACCAACGCGCGCGAAGAACTGGACACGGCGGAAAAAGTTCGCAATCAAACCGAACGCTGCGGCCAATCCGGCGCATCTCCTGCCTGCAAAGTCGAAGTCCGTTATCTTTGCCAGGTCCTTCGCGGCTTTCCCAAGGAAATTGTTTTCGCACAAACCTTGCTTTGTTTTGAACTGGCCACCGTCGATTCGCGATTCGTCGGAATCAACTACGTTATGCCAGAAGACGGCTACACTTCCATGAACGATTACGCGCTCCACATGCGCATGGTCGGTTTTCTTCATGACCTTTATCCCAAGATTCATATCAGCCTGCATGCCGGCGAACTCGCCCCCGGCCTCGTTCCTTATGAGGGACTTTGCTGCCACATCCGACTTGCCGTTGAGCAAGCGCACGCCGAACGCATCGGCCATGGTGTCGACATTATGTACGAGGACCGGCCGCACGAACTCCTGAAGGAATTAGCTGCCAAACACGTTATGGTGGAAATCAATTTGACCAGCAACGATGTGATTCTGGGCGTCGCCGGGAAAGATCATCCGCTGCCGCTCTACCGCCAATTCCACGTTCCTGTCGCGCTCTCCACCGACGACGAAGGCGTCTCGCGCATCGATCTCACCCACGAATACGTCCGTGCCGTCCAAACCTACGGCTTCAGCTATTCCGACTTGAAGCAAATGGTCCGTACTGGCATGGAGCACACGTTTCTGCCCGGTTCGAGTTTGTGGCAAGCTCCCGACAATTTTTCCCGCACCGTCAATATGTGTTCCCGTGATTCCGCCGGGACGGAAAAACCCACTTCCTACCTGCGCCGATTTCCTGAAGGCCAATCCAAAAGCTGCCGCGCAGTGGGAACTCGAACGCCGATTCCGATTGTTTGAAAGCCTCGCTCTAGGAAACGTTGCGCGCGATGTAACTTCCTCCGCGACCACTCCTTGAGCCGGATTCCCAGAAAGAGTAGATTCTGGTGTAAAGGGCTACGTACGATGCACCATGGCTGTCCTCGCCCCAGTCCAGGAGACGCATCATGTTTCGCCGCCTACTCTTTCTCACCTTTCTGCTTGCCGGGCTTCTTTCCGCCCAGACCACCGACGTAAAACTCAAAGTGCGCGTGGCCTTGTACGACCGTGATCTTAACCTGAAGCCTGTTCCGCGCCTTGTGGTGAAACTGACTCCTGCCGCGCCTTCCACCGCCTCACCGATCACTTTGCAAACCAGTCTCGACGGCATCGTCGAATCCACGATTCCCCCCGGCAAGTATCGCGTCACTACCGACGTACCCGCCGAACTCTTCAATAATTCTTATCGTTGGGATTTTGAGGCTGATCTTTCCCGGCCCGAAAATCTTCTGGAACTCAGCAACGACAACGCCAAAATTTCGCCGCTCGCCGCCGGTCGCGAGGCTCACATCGATGAACTCGCCACCCAATACAAACGCGTGAAAGACACCGTTGTCACCGTCTGGACGGAAAACCGCGCTTTCGACGGCATCCTGATTGATCCCGCGGGCCTCGTGCTCACCGTTCAGCATCAACTCGAACCACCGGGGTGGCTCGCCGTTCAACTCGACGACCAGCGCAAATTTGCCGCCGTGGTCATCGCTTCAGACAAGGACAGCGATGTGGCCGTGCTTCGCTTCAATCCCGCGTCCGCGGGCCAAGTTCCCTACGCGCAACTTTCACCGGATCCCGAAGCCCTGGTCGAGGGCGAGCGCGTCTTTACCATCGAAAATCCTGACAGGTTTCGCGACAGGAAATTGATCACGGGCATCCTCAGCAAGGCTGATTTCCAGATGATCGTTTCCGACGTGAAAGTCAGCTACGTCGGAAGCCCACTTTTTAATTCCAGTGGCGGGGTCGTTGGCATCGTCCAGTTCCGCGAAGAAAAATTGCAGATCAAACCGATTGCCATCGCCAGCGCCGTAATCAAGGAAGCCCAGGCAAAGCTGGCCTCGTCCACTCCGCCTCCGGCTCGCCTACTACCCGCCATCCCCGATATGGAGCTGACCGGTGCTTCTCTCCGTGCTCCCGGGCATGGCCATTGGGAAAAAGAATTCTACGAGAGCAAGCTTGGAGATTTCACGGTGGAGTTTGTTACGCCTGTATCTTCTTACGAAACGCGAACCGAAAATTACGAAGCCGCGATGAAGGAATTCGGTAAGCATCCCAACGGTCGCACCAAACCCAGCCCGCCCGACGACAAGTTTCGGCCCGTCATGGTCATCGCCGTGTTTCCGCAAACAAAAATGCCCTTCTGGGAAAATGTGGGGAAAGCCAACAACGCACCCGTCGTGCGTCGGTACAAAACGGGATTTGCCAAAATGACGCTTCTCTGCGGCGAACACGAAGTCGAACCCATCTGGCCGCGTCACGTCGTCGAAGGCAGCTCGCGCAATTGGAATGTCATCGTCGCCGATGAATCCTCGGGAGGCCGCTATCTCTATCCGCCCGATTCGATTACCCCGAAATGCGGCAAAGTCACGCTGCGGGTGATCTCCACCAAAGACGCCGACGCTGTCCTCGAAAAAATCATCGACGATAAAATTGTCCAGCGGCTCTGGGAAGACTTCGAAGCCTATCGCAACGCCGTTAACCCACCACCAGCCACACCTTCCGACTCCACTTCGAATTAGCGGCATGCCTGCGCGTGGCTTCTCCGTCACGCCCTAAACGATTCCGGCCGCCTCTGACTCCCCGATACCCACGCAACCACCTACCCTGTCATCCCGAGCGGAGTCTTGGCGTCGTTTGCCAAGACGCAGTCGAGGGAACCTGGCACTATCCATCCCCCCCCCTCATTGGTACATGCAAACTTCCAACAACAAATCTCGGTTTGGGTGTCGCACCCTGCGCCTCTCAGGGTGCGGTTTTAGACTTAGCAAATCCTCAAATCCATCCAAAACATCACCCACCAAGCGCCAGCGGCGGCATATGTTAGCCCACGGCGTAAGCCGTGGGAAATAGCGAACCAATTGCAAGCGCCGTAGGTGCGACAGAACTCCTTACTTTTCCGCCTCGGCCGGTGGCCCGGTGGAAATTCTCCGTGATTTGGAAGGCGTGTGAGCACGCGGCGAGGATGCCACCTTTGTATTTTTCGACGGAGTCTATAAGGACGGAGGGTGCCCCGCCCTCGGGTTGGAAGGGCGCTCCCTGCGTCTTCATCTGCCCCAATTAGTTGCTCTTCTTTCACTTCGCACCTTTTCGCTTGACTTACAATACTTATTGATTAAATAACTTATTTGTTATATTCTTCGCTATGTATTGTCGGTCCCCGTTCGAATACTATCCCGCTCAACCGCACTCCACGCACCGGCCCGCAAATCTTCAATTTCCAGCTCCCATCGATTCACAAACTTCCGCACACTCGTTTTCGCAAACTCTATCCTTTGACGGACTTCCACAAATGCCCGGGAGTAGAGTGGGGTTACTCCCTCGCCGACACGCATTTCTTGAATTCAAGTCAGGACTCTCCTCTAGCCCCCTTCTCTGCCACTCTTACAAGCAATTGTGCAAATCCCTCAAACACCCCATCCATAACTCCTAGATGCCCTTACAGACACCCCTTCCCGTAAGTCCATTAGATACCACTCTTACGAAAACAGGGGGGGGTGGGATATCCATCACTTAGAACCGCGATCCAATCGCCGATAGTCTCACCACAAATGAGAAACCCCGCACGCCAAGCTGGCATGCGGGGCCCTAGAATTTCACTTCTTACTTCTTTCTCAGATCGCCTTGTGTTTGCTGTCGGGTCCAATCCCCGTCCAGCTTTACTTCACGATCTCGACCACCAGCGATTCGGTGATGAGCATGTCCACACTGTCACCGGCCTTCAATTGGCCGAGATTGCTGACCTTGCTGCTCACCTTGATCGTTTTCTTTTCCCCGTCGGGATCTTCCAGCGTGATCTGATGCTTCGGCACATTCACCGCCATGACTTTCGCGCTCATGGCCGAAGTCTCGACCATGACCACTCCGGGCTTGGCACCCTTCGGCGCCACGCCAACTTCTCCTGCACCGGCCGCACCGGGAGTCTCACCTGTCTTGCCAACCATGATCAGAATTTCTTCCGTGTACGACATCTTCAAGTGGTCGCCCACTTTCACCTGATCCAGGTTTTGCACGCTCTTGTCTACTTTGTAGGTCTTCTTCTTCCCATTCTCCAACAGCAGCGTGACCTTGCGATGTTCGAGATCGATCTTCTCCACCGTCGCCGTCGCCTTCATCACCTCGACTGCATCGACGCCTTCCGCAATCGCCGCAGTCTGCCCTTGCGCGGTCCTGTACGAACCACCCGCGAACAGCAACGCCAGAGCACACTACTACGCTCGCTACTCTCATGATTTCTCCGTTGCAATTCGGGTCAGCCGAATGGCAATTACTTGCTGGTCACAACCATGGCGTAGTCTGAATTTCCGCACATGCCATAGATCGTGCCTGGCGTGCACGCACCCACCGAGTATTTATAGCAACCGGCAACCTTGGTCATCACCGTGACCGGCCGATCGGATCCTGCACTGATTGTGCCGCCGGGTTCAAAGGGAGACTTCTCGCCGAAGTCCACCATCACTCCGGTATTCTTGCCATCGCCCTTCCACGTCACGCTGGTGCCCGTGTTGATGCAGATCACCGCGTTCTTCGGGAAGTTCGCGATATTAGGTGTCACCGAGGCCTCGACTCCGCCGCCTACGCGTTTCACCACCAGTTCGCACGGTGAACTGCTCGAACCGCACGTATTTGCCGCGGTACAGAGTTGTTCCGGATGTGGATTGGAGCACGCCGTTACCTTGGGCTTTTTATCCTTCGCTCCCGAGTTTCCCACCAACAACAGGAGAGCAATCACGATCAGACCGCCAACAACCGCCGGGATGGACTTACCTTTCATGAGGCACCTCAATTGAAATTGAATTTCTATCCTTCAGCACCCAAGCCGACCCCTCGCCTGAACAGACGAGGGGTGATACCGAACTCAAGCATGGCCCTTGGAGCGAATGGCCACAGACAGACGACGGATGAAGAGAAAGTGCTAGTTGACGCCTGGCGTGCCTTTCCAATCCAGCACGTCGTTGAGTTTCCATGCATTCTGGTTGAGTTCGATCTGCAGTTGACCCTGCTTGTCGACGACCAACTGGCAGGCCGGGTACAATACGCCGTTACTCTTCTTCTTGTCCTGGTCGTTCAGGTCGAACTCGCCGGCCGTCAGGTTGAACGCCGTGGATTGCGAATCCGCCCAGACTTCTCCAAATCGCAGCAGGCGGTTGGTCACGAAACGAAGCTTGCGCCCAGTCGGTGTTGGAATCTCGTGGACATAGGCCAAGTCATAACCAAGGGTGCCGGTGATGGAGATATGTCCGACGGCCGGCATCTTGGTCAGCGCGTTCACCAACCCTTGGTTCTGCCCCTTGGTGAAAGCGTCGACAAGCATCTGCCGCGATTCGGGGGTCGAGTATTCATAGATTTCCATGGAAATGCTGATGATCTGGCCCAGTTGCGTTCCAGTTCCCATGGCGGTGGCGCCAATGGTTTCGGCCTTCGGCCTCTTCTCGGAAAACGCCGGGAAAACAGCCAGAACCAACATTGCGGAAAGCATCAAGCTCAGAAGGGCCCACTTGTAAGCTTTGTTGCCGATTTTCTTGTTCTGCGACATAAGTTTCTCTCTCTCCTTGGCTACTCTGAAGAAACAGGGAATCCCCTAATGACTGGCATTCTTGTCCCGGGCAATAGGTCGACGGTATTGTCAAAAGAAACAGGGTGGCCGAACTTCCCGGGAAGCAATTTTGGGCGGATTTGAACTGCTCCATCATGCACCGATCCTGGCGAGCCAGACAAGGGCTTAAGCCGGGTGAACTGCCCGACGTAACCACGCCGCGCCGCCCGCCTTGACCAGAGAGCATAGTCCTACTAACCTAAGCTGGTGATGTTCATGAACACGCGAAGGAAAAAGGTTCGACCTTCGGGCCCCTTCCGCCTCGGGCGCACGGTGCCTGGTCTGTTTTCTTCTCGTTGTCCTGCTTCTCTATAATCCATTTATTTCCCTGATTCATTCGCACGCAGGGTTGACCGTGCATCACCCGCCGCGGAACCGAGCCACCGTTGGTTCCTCTGAATTGCAGCATTTCACTCCGGTTGGAAAGAACGTGAACGCGGCGACAACGCCGGTGGTGTGCCTGGGCGAAATTCTAGCTTCGGTGGTTAAGGTGGAATTCCCTCTGCCCAGCGATAGCGTGAGTACGCCCGCTGCCTTGCAGGAATTTTCTTCAAGTTTGTGGTTCCGTCCCCCTCCTTCTGCTTAATTCGGTCCTAGTTTTTCCCTGAAAAATCCCGGTCCACGCAAAGACCCCGAAGGCAGCGGCCTTCGGGCGGATTCATTTCTTCCGCAAGCGGAAAAGCCATGGAGCGCTTTCTGCGGCGAAAGAATCAAGGAAAACGCATGTCAAGAAAAACGCAGATCATTCTCGGGATTGTTGCCCTGTGCACATTGTTCCTGGGCTGGCGCTGGATCTCTCATGCAAGAACGGAAGCCAATGATTCAGAAGCAGAGGCTCCTGGGGCAATCGTAGCGGCAGTTGCTCGCGTGCGGCGAGGAACCATCGAAAACAATTTGACGATTGCAGGTGCGTTCAAACCCTTCCAGGACGTCGATGTCCATGCCAAGGTGGCAGGCTATATCCGCACGATTTATGTTGACGTCGGCGACCACGTCAAAGAACAACAAACATTGGCAGTGCTTGAGGTCCCTGAACTCGCGGCGGAGTTGGCTGGAGCCACAGCCGCGGTGCGCCGTTCCGAACAGGAGATTCACCGCGCGCAAGGCGACGTGGAACGGGCGAAGTCTACGCATGCGGCGGCACACGCCATGTATGACCGCTTGAGACAAGCTGCGGAACAGCAGGCTGGGTTGGTGGCACAACAGGAAGTAGACAATGCCCAGGCAAAAGATCTGGAGTCGGAAGCGGCCGTCTCCAGCGCGCAGGCGGCACATAGCGAAGCGCTGCAAGCGTTGGAAGTGGCGCAAGCGAATCAGAATCAGTTTTCTGCATTGTCGAACTACACCGAGAATCGTAGCGCCCTTCACGGGTGTGGTGACGGCGCGATATGCCGATACGGGTGCGCTCCTTGCCGCGGGCACATCGAATTCCCAGTCGATGCCAGTCGTACGACTGGCAGAAGTTTCAAAATTGCGACTGGTGCTTCCAATCCCGGAATCGATTGCGGGACAAATCCATCTTGGTGATCCAGTGAAGGTGCAGGTTCAAGCTTTGGATCAAGACATTGTAGGCAAGGTATCGCGTTTCGCCGGCTCGCTGGATAGCCAGACGCGAACGATGGAGACAGAAATCGATTTCGATAATCACAACGGAAAGTTACTCCCGGGAATGTTTACTGAGACGGTCCTGCAATTGGCTACACGCGAGGATGCGTTGTTGGTTCCGCTGGAAGCTCTGGCGCAAAGCAACGGTGACGCAACGGTCCTGTTGCTGAATGCGCAGAATATCGTTGAAGAAAGGCGTGTAAAAGTCGGCTTGCAGGGAACCGCCCGCGCGGAAGTGCTTTCCGGATTGCGGGTAAATGATCGGGTGATCATTGGCAATCGCAGTCAGTTCCGAGCCGGCGAAAAAGTAGTACCGAAAGAGGTGAAACTCCCCGATGCCGATAAAGGGGGAACGCGCTAATGTCCGGTTTCTCTATTCGCAACCCATACTTCGTTATCGTTTGCTGCCTGATGATTGCGATTGTCGGCACGGTCACACTGGTACGAATGCCAGTAGATCTTTTTCCTCCCATCAATATTCCGGTGGTCGTTGTCGCCACATTCTATTCTGGCATGCCTCCGCAACAGATCGAAGCGAGCATCACAAATCCGTTTGAACGTTTTTTTACACTGGCCAGTGGGGTAGATCACATTGAGTCGCGATCTCTGCCGGGCGTGAGCCTGGTCAAGATATATTTCCAGCCAGGATCGAATGCGGATTCTGACGTGAGCACGATCGCCAACCTGGCGATGGCACAATTGCGACGTTTACCGCAGGGCACGCTTCCTCCCGTCGTACTGAAATTCGATGCGTCGAGTCTGCCGGTCTGCCTGGTCACCTTGAAAGGTGAAGGACTGGATGAGACGGAACTACATGACTTGGGGCAATACAATGTGCGAAACCAGATTGCGAACGTAACCGGGGCTTCCGTGCCACAGCCTTTCGGCGGTAAATACCGGCAAATAATGGTTTACGTCGATCCATTGAAATTGCAGGCTCACCAGTTGAGCCCCATGGATGTTGTCCGGCAAATCAATGAAAGCAACCTGATTCTGCCCGCGGGTGACGTCAAAATAGGACCATACGACTACAACTTGTATTCCAATGCTCAAGCTCCGGATGCAACCACGATTACGACTATGCCCCTGAAGACCGTCGGGCAAGCTTCCGTGATGGTCGCAGACGTAGGTAAAGCGGTGGACGCGCAGGCAATTCAAACAAATATAGTACGCGTGGATGGACAGCCTTCGGTCTATTTGCCGATTTTGAAACAAGGTGGAGACACAAACACTATTGCGGTGGTTAGCGGAATCCGTGAGGCCCTGAAGCAATTGGTAGACGTACCGAAACAACTGGTGACACGCGTAGTGTTCGATCAATCGGTATTCGTAAAGACGGCGATCAAGAATCTAATTGTGGAAGGATCAATCGGGTTAGTGCTGACGGGCCTGATGATTCTGCTATTCCTGGGAAGCATGCGGGCTACCTCAGCCGTATTTCTCTCGATTCCTCTGTCGGCACTAGCGGCGTTTCTCGCGATTAGTGCGTCGGGGGGAACCGTAAACACCATGGTGCTCGGTGGTTTGGCGCTGGTGTTTTCGCGCTTGATCGACAATTCCGTTATCGTGCTTGAAAACATTTTCCGGCATTTGGAGCTGGGAGAATCTCCAGAAGTTGCGGCAGAAAAAGGGGGAAACGAAGTGGCGCTGGCAGTCCTTGCCGCGACGCTCGCGACGGCTATCGTTTTCTTTCCAGTCGTATTTCTGTACGGCGTAAGCAGGTTTCTGTTCATTGCCCTGGCTACTTCTGTAATTTTTGCGCTGTTTGCTTCTTATGTTGTGGCGATGACAGTAGTGCCGATGTATTGCGCGAAGTTGATGCACAAACATGAGGCGGACGAAGAGCTGCAAGGAGACACAGTTTCCGTATTCGGCCGTGTGGTAAAGACGTTCAACAGGTATTTCGAGAAGATGCTGGTGAATTATGAAAAGACGCTAGCAAAAAGCCTGCTGCGGCCGACCGCGACAGTGAGCGGACTTGTTGGAGTCTCGCTGCTCTGCTTTGCACTCTATCCGTTTCTGGGCGTCTCGTTCTTTCCACGAACAGACTCAGGACAATTCGTGATCAATCTTAAGGCTCCGTCGGGCACCCGCGTTGAGTTGACAGAGGAATATGTAAGACAGGTAGAGGACATCATTCGGCAAACGATTCCGAAGGGCGAGTTGCAGATGGTGGTATCCAACATTGGCATCACGCCGGATTTTTCGGTTATCTACACCTCGAACTCCGCACCGCACACCGCATTCGTGCAGGCCAGCTTGAAGGAAGGGCACAAAGTTGGAAGCTATGAGTATATGAGACGGGTGCGCACTCAGATTCAAAAGCAACTTCCGCAACTTACTTCGTACTTCCAATCCGGAGGGCTGGTGGATGCAGTGCTGAATCTGGGCTTGCCGGCGCCAATCGATATTCAGGTGAGCGGGAGCAATATGGACGCCGCACACGAAGTGGCATCCCGCATCGCTTCGAAAACCCGCCAACTTTCCGGCGTGAGCGACGTTTTGATTCCACAGGATGTCGATTATCCGGCGCTGCAACTGAATGTTGATCGTGAAAAAGCAGCGCAGCTCGGGCTTTCACAACGGGAGGTCGTGGACAACGTGATCACTTCCCTGACCTCAAACGCAATGATCGCGCCGAACTATTGGGTAGACCCCAAGAGTGGCAATCCATATCTGTTAACTGTGCAGTACCCAGAGAATTCCGTGAAAACCATGATGGACTTGAAACAGATTCCATTGCGCGGGCTGAAAATTCAGCAACCGACTTTCCTAGATTCCGTGGTGACGGTGAAGGATATTTCGGCTCCGACGGAGGTGGATCACTATCAACTGGCGCGCGTGATGGATATTTACGTGGCGCCAAAACAAGAAAACATTGGAAAGATCACCAGCCAGATTGAGGACATTATCCGAGATGAAAGACTGCCAGACGGGGTCAGAGTGAAACTGCGCGGGTCGGTGCAAGGGATGCGCGCTTCGTTCAAGAGTTTTGGAATCGGACTGATACTTTCCGTGGCTCTTGTCTATCTGATTCTGGTGGCGCAATTCGCGTCGTGGCACGATCCATTTATTATTTTGTTGGCCGTGCCGCCCGGTCTTGCCGGGGTGCTGCTTTTCCTACTCGCCACCAACACCACGCTGAATGTGATGTCACTGATGGGCGTAGTGATGATGGTTGGAATCGTGGTGTCGAACAGCATTCTGATTGTGGAGTTCGCGCGTCATCTTCATAAAGAAGGCAAAACAGTGAAAGATGCGGTCGCAACCGCGTCTCGCCAGAGACTGCGCCCGGTGCTGATGACTTCGCTGGCCACACTGCTCGGATTGATCCCGATGGCACTCGGCATCGAGGCGGGTAGCGAAGCGTACGCGCCACTAGCCAGAGCCATCATTGGGGGATTGCTGGTTTCCGTTGTGGTTACTGTTTACCTGGTTCCTGCAGCTTATTTGCTGATCCATCGGAGAGATGACTTTGTGGAGGCACGGGCATGAGGCGACCACTGATAGTATGCGCACTCGTGCTGGTACTCAGCGTAGGAAAATCCATGGCACAGAACCCCGTGCCGCCCGCGATGCCACCGGCATCCACGGCCAAGACCGCGGCGAGGCCTTTGACTCTCCAAGAGGCGGAAGCAATCACGCTGAACAAAAATCCGCAGATCACGATTGGAAAACTTCGAGCGCTGCAGGCGCACGAGATCGTGCGTGAAACGCGCGCGGCACTCCTGCCCACAGCGAACCTCAGCCTAACGGGAGTGGAATCCAACCCGGGCAGCCGCATCGCAGCAGGCTATCTGAACAATCCGGTCATTTATCCGCGTGCGGCAGCAGGCGCGTCTGTAAGCCAGCTAATTACAGATTTCGGGCGCACCAACAATTTAGTGACCAGTTCGCGATTCCAAGCCAGGGCAGAAGATGAGAACGCAACGGCGACGCGTCAACAGATTGTTCTGGCGGTGGATGAAGCGTTTTACAACACGCTGGAATCGCAAGCACTGCTTCAGGTAGCGGAGGAAACGGTCAAAGCCCGCCAACTGCTAGTCGATCAGGTCAAAGCGCTTACCGATGCAAAACTGAAATCCGAGCTGGATCTGAGTTTCAGCAATGTGGATTTGGCACGAGCCAAGCTGCTGCGGCTTGACTCGCAGAGTAATTATGAGGCGTCGCTTTCCACACTATCTGCGATCATGGGTTATTCCGATCGACAAGACTTTACACTGGTCGGTCCTTCTGAACAGACGGTCCCGCCCTCGCTGGAAGCGGCTCCTCTGATACAACAGGCATTGCAACTCCGACCCGAGGTACGTGCGTTGCAGAACGAATTGTCCGCGGCAACGAAGTTCAGCCAGGCAGAGCACGATCTCTGGCGGCCAACGGTCAGCGCCAGTGGTGTGGTTGGGCTTGCGCCGGTTCGGGATCCCCATATCGATAATTGGTATGGCGCCGCGGGCGTCAACATAAACATCCCGGTGTTTAACGGATTCCTGTTCAACGCGCGGGCAAAGGCGGCTGACCTAGAGACGCAGGCCAAACAGCAACGATTGCAGGAACTGCAGAATAATGTTGCGCGAGACGTTCGCAACGCATGGCTGGACGCCGAGAAAGCGCATGAGCGACTTTCACTGACCAAGCAACTGCGGGAGCAAGCCAACCTGGCATTGAACCTGGCCCAGGCGCGGTACAAGCTGGGTTTGGGATCGATCGTAGAATACAGCCAGGCGAATCTTGAAAAGACGGAAGCAGAACTGCAGGACACCGACGCTCGCTATCAGTACCACGTGTCGCAAATTGTTCTGGCGTACGAGATCGGGTTGACGCGCTAACGGACAGACTCGCCTTTGACACTTGCAGATTGGCGAATAAGTGAGAGAATGGGCGGGTAACCTCGCTCTCTCGAATCCTTCGAGATTAAATCAGTCAATTGCAAGATGCCGAGTGTCTTCCCGCTGAGGAGTTTCCATGGATTCAGCCCTGGACGTCCATCGACTGCACTTCGCGTTTACGGTCACCTTTCATTATTTATTTCCGCAACTCACCATGGGCCTGGCGCTGCTGATCGTGGTGCTGAAGACCTTGGCGCTGCGTACAGGCAATGAGCACTACAACCGTTCGGCGCGCTTCTGGGCCAAGATCTTCGGCGTGAACTTTGCGATCGGAGTGGTTACGGGAATCCCGATGGAATTTCAGTTTGGAACCAACTGGGCGGAATTTTCCAAAGCGGCGGGCGGCGTCATCGGACAGACGCTGGCCATGGAAGGCCTCTTCTCTTTTTTCCTGGAATCCACATTTCTGGGACTTTTTCTGTACGGCGAAAAAAAGCTGGGACGAATCGGCCACTGGTGGGCGGGCTTCTTTGTGTTTCTTGGATCGTGGTTATCTGGGTATTTAATCGTGGCGACGGATGCGTGGATGCAGCATCCCACCGGATATCAACTGACGTCGCGCGGTGAAATCGAACTGACCAGTTTCTGGGGGCTGGTGCTGAACCCCTGGGCCCTTGCGCAATATGCGCACAACATGCTGGGTGCGGTGCAAACCGGATGCTTTGTAATGGCGGCTGTTGGCGCGTTTTATCTTTTGACAAGACGCGAAGAAATTTATGGGAAGACATTTGTTCGTGCTGGCGTAATCGTCGGGGTAATTGCCGCTGTGCTACAGCTTGCGCCTACGGGCGACATGCAGGGAAAACTGGTGAGCCAATATCAGCCGGCAACATTGGCGGCCATGGAAGGGTTGTTTGAGACTCGCGATGGCGCACCTTTGGTCGATTCTGGGGCAGCCTGATGTGGCGAGCCGCAAACTGCAAAATCCACTGGAAATTCCCAACATGTTGAGCTTCCTGACTTACCGACACTGGAATGCCAGCGTGCGGGGGCTGGATTCGTTTCCGGAAGATCAGTGGCCTACGAATATCGAACTGCTCTACTACAGCTACCACATCATGGTTGGACTCGGAACGATTTTCATCGCGGTGATGGCAGTGTCGGTATTTCTGCTGTGGCGTAAAAAGCTGTTTGAGTCGCGGTGGATGCTATGGATTCTGATGCTGTCGTTCCCCCTTCCGTACATCGCTAACACGGCGGGATGGATGACCGCGGAGTTGGGGCGTCAGCCATGGTTGATTCATGGATTGATGCGCACTGCACGTGGGGCTTCGCCGCGCGTGGGCGCGGGCAGTGCGTGGTTTTCGCTGCTGGGATTCATGGGCATGTACGTGGTGCTTGCGATGCTGTGGCTATTTCTTGTTTATCGGGAAATTGAGCACGGGCCCTCTCACGATACGGAATTGACGCCGCGAGCAACTGCTCCTGCGGCAGCGGACTGAGGAGAACAAAATGGAAACGATCTGGTTCTGCCTCGTAGCGGTGATGATCGCGATGTACGTTCTGCTGGACGGATTCGATCTGGGCGCAGGAGCAATTCATTTTCTGGTGGCCCGGACGCGAGAAGAGCGTCGACAGGTGATCGCCAGCATCGGGCCAGTGTGGGATGGAAATGAAGTGTGGTTGTTGGCCGCAGGGGGAGCTTTATATTTTGCGTTCCCGGCATTGTATGCGAGCGGGTTCAGCGGATTTTATCTGCCGCTGATGATCGTATTGTGGCTGCTGATCTTGCGTGGCACGGCAGTTGAATTTCGCAATCACGTGAAGAGTGATGTATGGATCCCGTTGTGGGATTTTGTTTTCTTCGCGGCAAGCGCTCTTTTAGCAGTGTTTTACGGAGCGGCGCTGGGAAACGTAGTGCGCGGGGTGCCGCTGGATGCCAGCGGTTATTTCTTTGAGCCTTTGTGGACGAATTTTCGGTTAGGCGAGCAAACCGGGATTCTGGATTGGTACACGATTGTTGTTGGCGTACAAGCGCTGATCGTGCTGGTGATGCACGGAGGGTTGTGGGTACAGTACAAAACCGGCGGCGCGGTAAGCGAACGCGCGGCGAAGGTCACAAAAGCCGCGTGGTGGGGCGTGCTGGTGATGACGGTCCTGGTCACCTTCGTTACTTTTCAAGTGCAGCCTCAAGTGCGGGAAAACTTTCTGACGTGGCCGGTCGGATACATCTTGCCGCTGCTTGCCATAGCCGGTCTGGCGGGCGTGCAATTTGAATTGCGCCGAAAAAATCAATTGAATGCTTTTTTTGCATCGTGCGCGTACATTCTGGGAATGCTGACGAGCGTGGTGTTCGGGGTCTACCCGATGGTCCTGCCAGCGAGAGACCGGAGATTTGCCTTGGATGTGCATAGTGCAAAGGCTGGAGCATATGGCCTGAAGGTGGGGCTAGTCTGGTGGGTCATTGGGATGATTCTGGCTACCATTTATTTTGTGTATGTGTACCGCGCTTTCGCGGGGAAGGTGGTCGCCAATCAGGAAGGCCACGAGGCCGGCGACTAGTTGGCAGTTCGTACTGCGCGAATTGACCGATTGACTGTTCGGCGGTAGGTTGATGGTTAGGGCAGATGAGGATACTTCTCACAACGCGATTTGCGGTTCGGCTGGTAATGATCGCCATTGCCGTGAGTCTGATCGTTGCGCCGATTGGCGCCAGTTGTTGTGTGCGGCTTTCATGCGACGAGTCCGGTCCCGCGAATTCTTCCGAACCGCCGTGTCACGAAGGCATGGCCCAACAAAACCACGGTGCGGCTAAGTGCCACTCGACATACGTGAAGTGCCTTGATTCGCAATTGTTTGCAGCAACAGTCCGGTCGGATGAGTTTTCCCGAAACAGCAGATTATTGCAGGAAGATCAATCAAAGCCGCTGGTTGCGTCACGAACTGAAAGCAGCTTAAGCGACGCACTCCTGTTTAGTGGCACGCCCAAAATTCCCACAGATAGCATTTGGCGGGACCAATTCGCTGTCTCTTCCACACCTTTGAAACTCTGAATAATTCCCTTCCGAGAATTTACCCTCTGCATCAAAAACTGCGTTTCCACGCGCCGTCACGCAACTAATTTTTACTGACGAATGAGATTTCAAGGGGAGGTTGGTATGGGTGGTACACGGAGAAGATTTTTTCAAGATGCTGCCGTCTTGGGTGTGGGACTCTTTGGTACAGGCGCATTAGTCGGTGCACAGGAGAAGACGGGATCGGAGCAAATCGCGAGCAACTTCCGGCGCAATGGCAAAACACGTACCGATGGAGACGCCGGATGTTCCTGATTTGCCGTTCACGATGGAAGGCGGCGTCAAGATATTCCGATTAAAAGCGGCACCACTGAAGCAGAAGATCGCACCGTTCAAAACCATCGATGTTTGGGGTTACAACGGAAGTTGCCCGGGGCCAACCATTCAGGTGACACAAGGCGACCGCGTACGGGTGATTTTCGAGAATGGCCTGCCGGAAAGCACTTCGATGCACTGGCACGGACTGGAAGTTCCGATCGAACAGGACGGCGTGCCGTATATCAGTCAGAAACCGGTGCCGCCGGGCGGGACGCACACGTACGAGTTCACGGTGCATCAGGAAGGAACGTTTTTCTATCATGCACACAGCGCGATGCAGGAAATGATTGGGCTCATCGGAATGTTCATCGCACATCCGGAACGGCCCTACACGCCGCACGCCGAGCATGACTATGGAATCGTGCTGCAAGAGTGGGCGGTGCTCCCTGGGAATACGGTACCGAATACGGCGGCGATGGAATACAACTGGCTGACATTTAATGGAGTGTCCGCGCCCGCAACAACTCCACTGATTGTGAAACTCGGCACGCGAGTGCGCCTACGGTTCGTCAATCTGGGCATGGATCACCACCCCATTCATCTGCATGGACATCAATTCGTCATCACAGGAACGGAAGGAGGACGGGCACCGGAGACTACCTGGTATCCGAGCAACACGGTTCTGGTGGGCGTGGCGCAGGCAAAGGTAGTGGAGTTTGAAGCAAAGTATCCGGGCGACTGGATGATTCACTGCCACCTGCCACATCACATGATGAACAGCATGATGGACCTTCTGCGCGATCGCCAGATTCAGACTGCAAATTCCGACGAGCAACAGGCGATGCAACAGATGCAGTCGCTTTCGGAAAGCCTTGGTGTAGAGCACGTACATCCTTCTCCCGTTGCTGACAATGCAAATCGCGTACCGGGATTCCCACAGGACGCCTTCATGGAAATGGGGATGGACGCAGCGGTAGAAAAACCGGAGACGTTTGGACTGCCGCCGAATTGGAGCGCAGGAATGATGGGCATGATGACGATGGTGCGTGTGCTGCCGGAAAAAGAGTATGCGGAGATGCAGGAACGCATTCGGCAGAACAAAGACAAAAAAACTTAGCCGGAATTCAACATTCCTGAACAGAAGTAGATGCGTTTTTGAGAAGCAAATGCAGGATAGTCACCAACTCGTCGCTTAGGCGCACGGATTGCGGAGTTCGGAGTCAGAGGAGAAGTGAAATGGGAAATCATCTGGTGAGCCTGATTGCAGTCTGCATCGCGGGATTCGGCGGGACGATTGGTGCCTGCGGGCAGGAAATGCCTAACATGCCGGGCATGCCACAGGAGCATGCGGAGCACCCAATCGTACAGATGAAACCAACGCAAATCACGCTTCCCATGATGGGCCGTGCGCAAGAACAGGCTGCTGGCCAACTGTTCACAATCGAGGAAGCGAGGCGTCTGGCCGGCGAGTCGAATCCGACTTTGCGACAGGCGGAAGCGGAAATCCGCGCTGCCAAGGCGCACCAGCAGCAAGTAGGCCTGTATCCCAATCCGACGGTGGGGTATGTAGGAGATGAGATTCGCGGCGGATCGGTGGGTGGAGGAAAACAGGGATTCTTCTTGCAGCAGACGATAGTAACAGGTGGAAAGTTGGGGAATAGCCGCGCGGTGTTGGCCAAGGAATCTCAGATTGCGGTGATTGAAGCGGAGGAGCAGCAGATTCGCGTAGAAACTGGGATCAAGACAGCTTACCTGCGTGTGTTGGCGGCGCAAGAATTGCTCGATGCACGGCGGGACCTCGCCAAGATCGAACAAGATTACGCAGAAACGCAGCGGCAATTGGCAAATACGGGGCAAGCGGATGAAACGGAAGTGTTGCAGGCAGAAATTTCCGCGCGAAAGCAGAGACTCGCTGCGCATATGCAGGAAAATACCCTGGCGGAGGAGTGGCGCTCGCTCACCGCCCTGATCGGCAAACCGGAACTGCCGTTGATGGTTGTTTCCGGACAACTGGAGAGTGGCTGGCCAGAGATTAGCGAGGGGCAGGTTGCCGAAAAAATAGCAACAGAAAGCCCCGCAACGCGAATTGCCGGAGCGTCTGCCGCAAAGGCAGAGGCAGAAATCTTGCGCGCAAAGCGGGCAGCCATTCCGGATGTGGAATTGCGGGGCGGACTGATTTACAACAACGAACTGCTGAGTACGGCGCCGTATTCAAAGGGATGGGAGGGGATTGCGGAAGTCGGAGTGCAAATACCGATTTTCAATCGCAATCAAGGAAATGTTGCTGCGACACAGGCCGAATCGGAGCGCGCAAAGCTGGAGATGCAGCGGGTGGCTTTGACGCTCCGGCAACGCACCACCTCGGTCCTGGATGAATACGCCAATGCCAAATTAATGGCCGGGGAGTATCACGAAGAATTGCTGCCAAGGGCGCAAAAGGCATATGTGCTGATGTACGAAAAGTATGGCCAGATGCTGGCCTCCTACCCGCGAGTGATCGAGATGCGGCGCAAACTTTACGAATTGCAGTGGGAATACATACGGGCGCTGGAATCGGTGTGGACGACCGGGATTGCTTTACAAGGATATCTCCTGACCGACGGCCTTGAGGCCCCCGCGCGGCCTGGAGAGATGGACCGTCCGGTGCGAGAAGTGAACGTGCCCATGCCGGAAGACGCAAGCGCGGGAAACGCATCGGCAGGAATTTCACACCCCTGAGGCCACCTGTACGAATGGCCATTAGAGTCGAGCACACTGGTACCTAGGTAGCGTTGACCCACCGAAAAATGGCCCGTTACTCTCTCCAATGGGGAAGGTTGTCTCTCGACAACCGTCTTTCAATAATTGTGTTTCAACCAAGGGATAGAAGGTATGAAATCGAAATACGAACAGATGATCCAGGAATCTGAGGTCCGGACCAAGTTGTGGCGCGAGTTCGTCAGCAATTATCAAAAGGTGCTGGAGAACGAGCCGGAAAAATTCACCAAGTACGCGGAAAACTTCCGCGACCAGTATTTGCACGCGCGGTAAACATGGGATTTCGGCTCAGGAGCTCGCCCCGCTTCCTCTGGCTGATGAGAAGCGGACTCAAATTAGATGAACGTCGGGGCAGTTGGCAGTTATAGGGGGATCGACCACTTTCGAGTGGCGAAGTTTGCATGGCGACAATGGTTAGAGCGGGTCGGTACGAAATAACCGGTGAACTGGGCCGCGGCGCCATGGGTGTGGTGTATCGCGCGGTGGATCCGGTCATCGGGCGAAATGTCGCCGTAAAAACCATTCGGTTGAGCGAAGAAGGAACTGGACTGACGCGGCCGGAACTGCTGAAGCGATTCCAGACGGAAGCTCGTGCGGCCGGATTATTAACGCACCCTAATATTGTGGTGGTCTACGACGCAGGTGAAGAGAACGGCTTGTATTTCATCACGATGGAATTGGTGGAGGGCAAGAGCGTTCAGTCACTCCTGGACAGTGGGCACGCGTTTCCGGTGCCTCGGCTACTCCGCATCCTGGAGCAGACCTGCAGCGCACTGCAGTTTGCCCACGAGAGAAGTATCGTGCACCGCGACATCAAGCCGGCCAATCTGATGTTGACTGCAGACGATACGGTGAAGGTTACGGACTTTGGAACCGCAAAGATCCTGCAATTTGGTACCGCACAACAGACAACGCACGTGATGGGCACGCCGAGCTACATGTCACCGGAACAAGTAAAGGGCCGCCCGGTGGATGGGCGGAGCGATATTTTTTCACTCGGCGTAATGTTTTACGAAATGCTTACGGGAGAAAAACCATTTCCCGGGCAGAGCGTCACGACGGTGATTTACAAGATCGTGAATGAAGATCCAATCCCACCGCGACAGTTGAACCCCTCCATCCATCCGGGGCTGAATGACATAGTCATGCGCGCTCTGGCGAAAGAGCCGGAGGAGCGTTACCAAAGTTGCCGCGAACTACAGGAGGATTTGAAAAATTATCGGGCCATCGGTGCGGGAGGAAATAATCCGGATGCTACGATGATTTCGGCGCGCCCGAACGGGGCGGGAGGGCTTCTGCCAGCGGGTAGCGGGCTGCGGGGTTTACACGGTGAAGATCCGATGTCTTCTCCGACACTGAGGTCGCTGCAAAATCGGGTAAGCAACCCAATGCAAACTCCCTCAATTCGCCGAACGGGGCCAGTTCAAGCGTATGAGGAGCCGAAGAAGAAAAGTCCCGTAGGCACCATTCTGGCGGCATTGATTCTGGTTGGCGTGATTGTGTACGGCGGCTATAAGCTGCGTCCAGAACTGCAGGCGGTTCGTCAGCAGAATAGAGCGACTTCAAATGCACCGGTGGCAGGAGTTGCAAACACTCCCCAATCCATAACACCAGAGTCGGGTACTTCCACCAATTCGGCGCCAGTAACAACAAATCCCCCATTAGTAAGTACGCAAGCAGTTGACCTTGCCGTGCCGGGTGGACCGACAACGATAAAAGATGCAAATACTGTGGTCGCCAACGCTCCAGCTGAACATCCTGTCGACACAAGCACAAAACCGAGTGTGGCCGCCGTTCCAGATAGCACCGAAAAGAAACCAGAAGCCGCCGAAAAAATGGCTGCAGAAACAAAATCCGTGGAGAAACTGGCTCCGGAGAAAAAAACTCCTGACAATGCACTTTCGCCGCTCGCTGCGGACTACCGAGGACGCATCGTCGAGGCCGTTACGCAACAAGGTCTGGAAAACCGCATAAAAGTCACCGGCACGGGAAATACGCTCACGCTTTCAGGGAAGCTACGGCCTCAGGAACATAGTACGTTGTTACATTTCATGCGGAATGCACCTGCGGCCGTACACGTTGTGGACGACATTCAGTACGATGACACGCCAACACCGGGAGCGGCAAAGGTAGAGGATGGCGCCCATCCGGTGCCCGAGAAGGGAATGGCCGCAGTACACATCGTAACCGATGTGCTTGGCGCAACCGCCGCAGTTATCGGAACAGCGGGTCGCGTCGTTAATGAATGCCAAACCCCTTGCGGCTTCAACGACCTGGTGCCGGGACGCTACAGTCTGCAAATCAAAAAAGACGGATATCAACCGTTGCAGACAGCGCTGGAACTGAAAATGGGAGAGACTCTGGATCAGAAATTTCATCTGGACTCTCTTGCGAAAGGGACTGTTCGTTAACACGCAACCAGCGGGAGCGGAGGTATTTATTAATGGCGCGCTTCAATCCGGCAGAACACCGGTGACGTTGCCGCTTGCTCCCGGCCAATTCAATCTAGTGGTTCGGCTGAGCGGGTACGAACCGTTCGTTGGACCGGTACAGGTAAGGGAAAACAATCAGACCACGATGAATCTAGAGTTGGTACCAAGGGCACTGCCACATGTGGCATGGGCGCAGGTAAACACCACTCCTGAAGGTGCCGAGATTTTTGTAGATGGAAGCTCCAGCGGCCAGTTCTCGCCGGCCAGAGTTCAGATCCCCGCCGGACCACATACTCTTGGGCTGCGGCTAGCCGGGTTTCAACCGGAGAAACGCATGATTCAGGTGACCGAGGGAGGAACAGTGACGGTATCGGAAACTATGAAGGCGCGCAACTAGCGCTATCATTAAACCATTTATTAACAATGGCTTAGCTACAAAGCACTTCCAGATTCGCAACTAAATGTAACAAATAGTGTCATTAAAGAACTAGAAGTACTATAGCTTTCTATCCTGTCTGAATCACAATTACATGGGGTGTTGGATGTCGCCAACTCGCGTTTATTGCGGGAGTTTTTGATTCATTTGGAGTGATTCGTGGGGAATGCGGATTCTAGACTTAGTCGTAAGTGACTCGGGATGGACCTTTGGTATTTAGAGCCACAGTTCTGACGAATGAAACGAAGGCGGCGACGCCGCGTAGTTCGCGTGCGAGCCTGGCGGAGACTGCGAAGCCACGTCTGGAGCGGAGTGAAGCCGTCGATTCAAACCTTTCCGATGTATCCCATGCCCTGCGCACTTTCCATCTGTTGCTGCGCGCCCACAGGTTGTATGACGAGGCTCATCCTCAACTGATCGACAGCCTGGACATCGCGTATGACGCACTGAAGAAAGCGGCAGCAGACTTAGGCGGGCTGGAAGCAACAGTAGAGCGCGGAGGAATCCTGGTCAGGAAACTCCGTGACGCACACTTGCCGGATGGACGCGGAGAGTTTTACGCATTGGCCACGGATCTGACCCGCGCCGAGATTCAAACAGTTTATTTTGCTGAAAAATTTCATGTGGGCGAATTGGACACGCTCGCACGCCTGATTAAAGCGAGCTTGCTAAGATCGGAGGAGTCGGCCAAACGCATGGGAAGAAGCTGGTGGCCGAATCAACTCCGGGAGCGGCGTGTGCAAGGAATTCAGGTCAATACACTGACCGAGCGAAAGGTCGACAGCGTTCTGGCAAGCCTGATAGCTGCTCTGGTGGCGTATGGCGGAAACGCGCCACAGGAAAATGGCGATGCGCCGATTCGAGCGCCCAAGAGTGAAGAGCTTTCGGATACGCTGAGTCTGATCGGGCGGCTGACACCGCCAATGGAAGTGGCGAGAGGATTGTCTCCAGAAGAAGCCGCGCACGCGATTCATGCGCCGATGGCGAGCGCCAGCCGAGATACAGTGCGTCTGCTGCTGGGCTCGATGACGCATTACAGTCCACAAGAGGGCGAGACTCCACAAGGATATCTGCTGCGGCTTTCACAAAGCTTGATCCTGGAATTTATGGGTTCGGAATTTGCCGCGGGGACACTGGCGCCAGCTGCGGCGCGTCCAGTACTCAATCAATTCGCTGAGGTGCTGGTAAATTCCGGTGGGTATCAAGGGCCGCATGCATCGCAGCATCTCTCTTCACTGGCGACGGCGTGGGCCAGCGACGCCTATCGCGAGCAGATTATTGAGCAGTTCTGGCAAGAACTTCCACCAAGGGAAAAATCGGCCGTTCTGCGCGGGCTCGAAATCTGGTGCGTGCCGATTGCGGCAGTGCGGCACACCATCAGGGGATTGGTCGATACAGGAGCGGATGCGCCGCGGCGCGAAGCGCGCACGATTCTATTGAACTATGCGCGACGACTGGAGCACGCCGATGCTTCTGCGCGGCGGACCGTCGCGGCCGGATTGAGCGAACTGACTACCCTGCTGGAATCGTTGTGGCCGAACCAGTTGCCTGAAGAATTAAGCCGCGGAATGATGGCGGCGCTGGCAAAAGAGACCGCGCCGGAAACCAGCGCGCTGCTTGCATCCTTCCTGGAAACGCTGGGACGAATCGCCGTGACCCGTGGCGATTTCGCGGGATTCGAAAATATTCTGATTGGACTGGAGCGCGTGCCGCGCGACGCCGAGCACGAGCACATGACTGCGCTGGGGCATCGCCTGGTAGCCAACGACCGATGGATGCTTCTGGTAGATGCCGCGCTGGCGAACCGTGCGCTGGATGTGACTTTACCTCGATTGCTGCAGCGCGACCCCGACCGGTTGCTCGATCGTTTGACACTCCTGCTGACGGATGCGCGCGGTACGGAGATGGTGCCCGCCATGGCGCGATTGCTGCGCGCGATTGGAGTGCCTGCCCTGACGGTGCTGGAGACCCGACTGTTTGAAGCTCGACGGCAACGCGTGAGCGCCGCGATTAAGTTGTTGGCGGCCGCGGACCCGGACCGGTTGCTGCGCGGGCTAACGCGCGCGATGGCAAGTTGGGAATGGAATCTGCAGGATTTGGCGGTCAGCGAACTGGCCCGGCCGACGAATTCGGCGTCGGCGCAGAGCACGGCTTTTGTTTTCTCCGCGATTCTGGCGGATGCGCATCCGCTGGTCGTGCCGATGATGATTGACCAGATCGGGATTGGGCAAGAAGCAACGGCAGTACCGATGTTAATGGAAATCGCTGCCGGGGAACATGACAGTCTGCGCGACCAATTCGTGCGGATTAAGTCGATTGAATGCCTGGGGCGCTTGCGAGCGTACGAAGCAGTGGATTTGCTGCGGCAACTGGCGGGAAAGCGTGAAGGGCTGACGTTCATCGAGCCGGCCGGATTGCGCGCGGCAGCGGAAGATGCGCTGGCAATGATGGAAGAAGGCCCCGCATCCGCGAGGGCGCGCGCGGCGTTTGATTCGCAAGCACCCGCGTTGGGAAATTTTGTGGTACCCCGCCGGTATGCGCGGATTCCGCTGGACTCACCGCTGCGAGCACAGATTGCAGGGCCGCAGATGTCGATGGCCCGCGTAAAGACGATCAGCCTGGGTGGAGCGTATCTGGAAGCTCCCAACCGCCTAAGCGTCGGTGATTCGATTCAACTGGAAGTACGATCCGGACTACGGAAGATACATTTTACGGCGGTGGTCCGTAACATTGGACCCGACGGCGGCGGGGTTGAGTTTGTACATATGAAAGATGAAGACCGCGAACGCCTGCGTCGGCTTGTTCACAAACACCTCTAGATATTCCCTCTCAAGACAGAGCCAACGAGTCCTCGTTTTTCTCGCAATAGTAATAAATCCTTCAAACGGAACTGGTAGCCGGGTTATGACGGGTTGAACACGTCTATCCGAATTCGGGAACAACCGGTAAGTGCCACAGTTTACAGTTGCAAAGGCCCGTGCATTGAAGTACAAGCCAGACTATATAGGTCAATACTATAGCCATGGAGAGGCGGGTGAAGCTCGCCGCCGCTAGGGGTAGCGGAAGAGTGGCCAGACCCACAAGGAGGATGGAAATGCACCGCAAACTGGGGTGGTTTGTGTTTGTTGTGCTGTGCGTAACGCTGGTGTTGGGCGCACAAAATGCGCTCGCCCAGGTAAACACAGCTAAATTGTCGGGGCAAGTGACGGACCCGCAGGGCTTGGCGGTGCGCGGGGCAAAGCTGACGGTTACGAACTTGGCGACCGACACTGAACGAACGGCGACGAGCGATGACGAAGGTCGCTACTCCTTCCTGAATCTGGTTCCCGGCGATTACAAGGTACATGTGGAAGGCGGCTCTAATCTCGCGCCGTACGAAACACCTTCGCTGCAGGTGAAGGTCGGTCAGGAAGCAGTGTTGAATATCCGGCTGGAACTGGGCACGCAGAGCCAGACGATTATTGTGAATACCGAGACGGCACCGATTGAGACCACATCGTCAGAGACCACCAACACAATCGATAAGAAGCAGATCGACAACCTCCCCATCAATGGGCGCAACTACATCAATTTCACTTTGATCGATTCGCGCACGACACGCGACGTTGCACCAACCATCGGTCCCGCTCCAAATAGCGGGCTGAACATTAGTGGTGCGCGCGGCCGTTCGAACATGGTGAGCGTCGACGGCGCGGACGCCGTAGACAACTCCGTGAACGGAATCCGTTCCACGGTATCGCAGGAAGCGGTTCAGGAATTCCAGATTATTTTGAGTAACTACAACCCGGAGTATGGGCGGGCAACGGGCGGCGTAGTGAACATCGTTACCAAGAGCGGCTCGAATGATTTCCATGGAAATGCTTTTGGGTATTTGAGAAACAGCGCATTTCAGGCGCGCAATCCTTTTTCGGGGGAAGTAAACAGCTCTGGTGACCTCGTTCCCGTGAAACAGGCGTATACGCGTGTGCAGGCTGGAGCAACACTTGGTGGCGCCATCAAGAAGAACAAGACCTTCTACTTTTTCTCGTACGAATACACGCAACGCGAAGAGACGGGCTTCTCCAGCATCGGTGAGGGCAATTTTGGATTGCAGAATGTGAATCTGCCAGTTCCGACCGTGCCCGGTGGGATACTGCCGGTGCAGTTGACTGCCGATCAGGCGGGCGCTGTAAATTCGCTGCTGACATCGGGTGTCCCAGCGTTGCAGAGCTTGGGAGTTAACTACGGCGTGTTGATGGGATCGGCATCAAGCGTGGCGACGAACCGCCTGGATTATGGCGCTCTCGTCAGCCAACTGTCTGGCGGCAGTATTACACCAGTGAATCCAGTTCTCACGCCCGGCGGGCCGTTGTTCGGAGAATTTCCATTCCCGGTATCCTGTCCTTTTGATAGCACCGTCAATGCGGTGCAGTGCAGCGGGTTTGCTGGCGTCGGTACGAACAACGCTATCGTACCGGCCGGAGCGGTGCCGCTTCCTGGCTCGTATGTAGGCTTAAATTCGATACGCGGAAATTTTCCTGTCATGGAGAAGACCAGCCTATGGTCGGGCCGGTTGGATCACATTTGGAACAGCCGTAATTCGTCGTTCCTGCGCGTAGGCGTTTCTCCGTCGCTGGTGACCGGTATTCAGTCAACTTCCCAGAACCAGGTATTTGGACAGAACGCAGGGTTCACGCACAGGTCTAAATCAATCGCGTGATTTCAACATTACGTTTGAGCACAACACCACCGCGAACGACACCACGATAAATCAGTTCCGCATGCAAATTGCACGTCGTGGTCTGCACTTCGGTTACTCGAATCTTCCCGGCGGAAGCGACATCGGCGTCAATATCCCGGGGTATGCGTATTTCGGGCGCGAACCCTATTCGACAGTAGACCGCATCGAGCGCCGCTTTGAGTTCACGGATGGCATCACGTGGACGCACGGACGCCATACGTTTAAGTTCGGCGGCGACGTGAACCTCATTCAACTTCGCTCTTCGAAAGATCAGATCTTCCAACTCGATTTCGGAGGCGTGGCAAACTTCGGCGGTTTGGCTGCTTCCACGTTTGGCTTGCCAGACACTGTCGCGACTCCATCCGGCGTAATCGCCTTGCCCGGCACCACCGGTTTTCAATCGTATGGACTGGGCATCCCGACGACCTACATTCAGGGCATCGGACAATCGAATCAACCGTTCGACAACCTTCCATTTGCTTTCTTCGCGCAAGATTCGTGGCGAGTGACTTCCAAGCTGACCTTGAACTATGGGTTACGCTACGACTTCGAGGTTTCGCCGCTGTTCGCTCCGGCGACGTCGGTAAACGCGGCAGCAGAAAAAGCGCTTGGTGTAATCGAAGGAATTCCCAGAGACAGCAACAACGTCGCGCCGCGCATAGGCATTGCGTGGGATCCGAAGGGCGATGGGAAGACGGTGGTGCGCGCGGGATATGGACTGTTCTACGATCACCCTCTACTGGCCATCGCTTTTGACTCTGTTACGGCGGACGGCGGACGATCCGTGCAATTAATTTCCGCGGGCGGCAGAGCCACGGCATGCGGCCTAGTAACAGCGGCTTGTGCCAACGGGTTGGACGCACCCACCAATCTAAACGGCTCTACCATATTCCAAGGCGTGTTGAATGCACTTCCGAGCATGTATTACCTTCCAGACCAGCAGCGATTCGATCCGCTGCAGACGAATTCCCTGTTTGCCAACCAGAACTACCTGACTGCCGGTTTCCCACTACCCATTCTTCCCTTCACGTTGCCCGTTGATAAAAACTTTGTATATGGCTACGCGCAGCAGGCAAATCTCGCGGTCGAGCGGATGATTGCCGGAACGTGGAAGGTGAGCGCAGGTTATCAGTGGACACGGGGCTTGCATCTGAATCGACCCGTAGACGTTAATTCCACCGATCCCGTGCTGCTGACGAACAATTTTGCGAATGCAACGGCTGCCGGACTCGATTTCGGTAGTCCTTTGACGGTCGCGGTTCCGAGCGGTACAGCAAACTCCTGCATCAGCACAGGCGCGAACTCCAGCGTGTTTCTGATAGCACCCAGCGCTTTGGCATTGGGATTTGCGGGGAGCCCGGCTTGTGGCGGCGCTCCCGTTGGCTACATCGGTACGCCCGCGGTCTTCAACTACTTCCGTCCGTCTGGCCCAAATCCATCGTTTGCTGGGCCAAATGCAGCGGGCTATGGCAATCTCGTGGCATTGGCGCATCTTGCAGGCTACCCGGTTGGGTTCGGAATGCCCGTTCCCTTCAACAGCGTGGATACGCAGAAGTCCGATGCCAGTTCGTATTACAACGCATTGACAGTCAGCGTGGAGAAGCGCTTCTCGCACCACTTCCAGTTGCTCTCCACATACACGTGGTCGCACTCGATCGATGATGGAACGGACCTGCAATCCACATTGGAACCGGCCGACAGCCGCTTTCCGTATTTTGAGCGCGGTAATTCGGTGAATGACCAGCGTCACCGCTGGGTGACCAGCGGCGTGATCCAATCTTCACCGCACAAGGCGGGCGACTCGTTCATGCAGCGCTTCTTGAGCGACTGGACGCTTGCTCCACTGATCGATGTTTCTTCTGGCCGTCCGTTCAACGTAATTACCGGGGAAGATTCGCGACTGGATCTCGGCGCTTCGCAGATCCGTCCGGAATCGGGCGGTGGTACAACATCGCCATTCATTCCTGGGTTTACTTTCGGGCTGCCACAGACATGTCTGACGAATTCCAAACAGCCATATACCGTGCCTGGAATTACCCCCCCACTGGGATGCATCGGAGATTTGGGCCGGAACAAATTTACCATGCCCAGTTTCTTTCAATTTGATTTGCGGGTAGCCAAAGGGATCAATATTGGAGAAAGGCTGCGGCTGGACCTCATCGCCGACGCATTCAACGTGTTCAACCACACCAACATTCTGGCTGTAAACCAGCTTTGCGACCCGTTCGCCGGGGCGACGTGCACTGCGGGACAACCTTCCGCAGCGTACGATGCGCGGCAAATGCAATTCGCCTTGAAAGTGAGCTGGTAAGCCGACATCGGTTTACAAATTATTTTTTGGAAAAGCCCCGGAAGCCCGGGGCTTTTCTTTTTGGCGCGATTGCCTTGGCACTAGCAGCAGCTACACTTTCGCAGTCGTTGCGGGTAAAGTGGACTTACCGTTTTCCGTTGGCGTTTCGGAGAGACCATGAATGTGCTCTGGGTTGTTGCAGCAATCTTCGCTGTCGTCTTGATCGGGCTGGTGGTGTGGGTCCTGGTGCAGAACACCCAGGACCAGAAGAAGAATGAGCAGCTCGAATCACAAATGAATGAGTTGCGGAGAGATCTGCTCGGACTTTCTACAGCGCAAACACAAAGCACGACCAAACTGGAGACCATTGCCGATTCCGTCGCTTCGCGTCTGGAAGCCGTAACCACTGCCGTCCGAGAGGGTCTGCAAGGCTCGGCGGAGGTAACGGGGAAGATTACCTCCGAAGCCCAGATGGCGATGTCGACCGAACTCAAGAACACGCGCGAACAGATCAGCCAGATGCAGAAACAGATTGGCGAGGTACAGCAAGCCGGGGAACAAATGCATCAGACGGCGCAAACCCTGGAAAACATTCTTGGCGGGACGAAATCGCGGGGATCTTTCGGCGAAGTTACTCTGGAACGATTGCTGGAAGACGCCCTGCCGCACGCGCTGTACGAAACACAGTACCGGTTTCGGAGTGGGGAGGCAGCGGACGCGGTCATATTCCTTCGAGACAAAAAACTGGTCGCCATCGACTCTAAATTCCCACTGGATGCCTATCTCCGTTTGACGACCGAAGGTGAAGAAGCGCGAAAGTCTTTCGTAGCAGCGGTCAAAACCCATGCTGATTCCATCGCCCGGAAGTACATTGTGGCGGACGAGGGCACGCTGGATTACGCGTTGCTGTTTGTTCCCAGCGAAACGGTGTACTACGAACTGCTGATGAGCGCGGATTCCAAGGGAGTGATGCTGGACGCCTACTGCCGGGAGAAGAAAATCATCGCCGTATCCCCCAACACTCTGTACGCCCATCTTTGCGTGATCGATATGGGGATGCGCGGGATGCAAATCGAGGAAAACGCGAAGAGATTGTCAGAAAACCTGCGAGGGATGCGGACGCAACTGGATAAATTCAGCGAATCGTTTGAAAAAATCGGCACGCATCTGAAGAATGCACAGCTGAGCTATAACGAGGCGGACAAGCGTTTCGACAAAACATCGAATACGCTCGATACCATGTTGAGCGGGGCAGAACCGTCGCAAGCCATTCTGGAAGAAGGTCAAGAAACGCTGGCCCTTCCACCAATCTCCGCCAAGAAGAGCGCGTGACGCGCAGCAGAGTTTCGCTCGAACAGCCTACAGGTGTGGCGGGCTTTGTGGTGCAACCAGGCGAATAGAAATTACAAAATTTCCCCGCTGGCGGCCTACAAGCTCAAATGCAGCCGTATTTTCTTTTCCACCGGTCGATAGCACGCGGACCGTCGTGCCGCCTTTCAGTTCGGCCACTTCGGGTGCAAGATTGCGCGCCTCAAGATTAATCTTCGTGGTGCTGCCTGTAACGCGAACCAGCAGAGTGCGGTGCTCACCGGGCGCCAAGTTGAACTCTTTGCGTCCAATTCCAAAGAAACAAAAACAACGGAAAATTCCTCAGCAGTCTTCTGGCCGCATTTGACTTGAACGCGGGCAGGACCAGGGTCCATCTCGAGAGGCGGAAGTACCGCCAGGTAGGCAGGCGAAGAGGCCAGCACCAGGGCAGGTATGCCTCCGATCGTGACACGGTTGGAGTCAGCCTCCCCACAAAAACCGTGGCCCAGGATCTCGAACCGGTCGGTGAGGGAAGCGGCGCGCGGGACAGAGGAGACTACGAGAGAGATGGAAGGCGCGTCATTGGGCGAAACAATTGTGCTGGCCACCCGTCCGGTGCGCCCTTCGATGCTGGCGTAAAGGTTTCCGGGGTTCAGAGGCGCGACGAACAAAGCACGGCCCGTGGCATCGGTCGTTACCTTGTCTCCGTTTGAGAAAATGACGTTTACGCCCGGCGTCAGCTTGCCATTCACATCCAGAACTGCGAGCGTGGCTCGCTCGCCCGTTACCATCTTGCGGGGCAAAAGAAGAATACGCGCACCGGAAGCGGAGGGAACCTGCTGCGCTAAACACGGCAGGCAAAGCACGGCGGCCGCGACCGCAGCAAGGACCCATTTTTCCAAGATTCGAGACAGGAGAGGCACACGGGGATTGTAAAGGAGTTCGCGCGTATGCAGAAGGGCGGGCGTCACGATGGTTATAGGACCAGCCAATAAAAAGCGCCGGCTAGGCTTGATTTTATTACTGAGCTCGCCGCAGTTCGGGTATTCTTGCGAACTGGCCTTCCGGCCAGTGTGGCTAATCTGCGAGTAATCACTTGGGTGCAAAGCCTTTCGGTGCGAGTAGGTGTCTGCTAGCGTGGAGTCTAGATTGTCGGCAGGGGTGTGTACGCTGGTGTTTCCACGCGTGCTCGCGGAAGGCTTGGAAGGAGAGGTCGTGGAGATCGTCAGTGGCGGTGTGAGCGACGTAGGGCGGGTGCGAAATAATAACGAGGATTCTTACAAGATTCTCGATTCGCTAAACCTTTACGTGCTCTCAGACGGAATGGGCGGCGAAGCGCACGGCGAGGTTGCCAGCGCGTTGGCTGTGGACACGATCGTGAAGTACTGCACGGAATCCAAACAGGATTCGGACGCAACGTTGCTGGGAGCCACACCCGACAATTTCAGCGAAAAGACGCGGCGGCTGCAAAACGCGGTGCGCCAGGCCAATTTGAATATCTATGAATCGGCTCAGAAAAATCCTGCGCAGCGAGGAATGGGCGCCACGGTTACGACGGTCTGGGGCAACGCGGAGAAGTTGAGTGTCGCGCATGTGGGCGACAGCCGGGCTTATCTGTTGCGCACCGGTAATTTACAGCAATTGACCAGCGACCACTCGTTGGTGGCCGAGCAGGTTCGCCGAGGGATCATTACGCCACAGCAAGCGGAAGAGAGCGAGATGCAAAGCGTTCTGCTTCGCGCCCTGGGTGCGCATCCTGACGTAGAAGTGGATGTGGACGAGGTAGGTATTTATCCAGGGGATGTATTGTTGCTCTGTTCCGATGGACTTACGCGCATGGTGACCGAGCCGGAAATCGCGGGCACTTTGCAGGCAGAAACCCGGCCCGCCGAAGCGGCCCAGAAGTTGATTGATCTGGCGAATGAACGCGGTGGGTTGGACAACGTGACGGTTATCGTGGTGCGCTTTCAGGAAGAAGTCAAAAGTTGGTTTTCCTGGTTGCGACGCGGCGGGGCCAAAAAAGACTAAGCCTCCCTAGGAGGAATTGCGTAATGGCGAAGCTCAGCCTGATGTTCGAAAGCAAACTGGTGAAGGAAGTGCCCATCGGTAGCCGCCCGGTGACCATTGGCCGCTCTCCGGACAACGACATCCCGATCGACAACCTGGCGATCTCGAATTATCACGCCCGCGTGTATTACGAGGCGAACCGCCTGGTAGTGGAAGACCTCGATAGCTTGAACGGCACGTTCGTGAATGACCTGCGCGTCGAACGCGCCACGCTGCATGATGGCGATTCCATTTGGATCGGCAAACACAACATCAAGGTGGATGCGACAGGTGATGCAGCGATTCCGTGGGATTCGGGTCGTAAGGCGGCAGCGCCCAAGATAAATGAAACCATGGTGCTTGATACCAAGGCGCGCCGAGACATGCTGCAACAGGCGGCGGCCATGGGAGAGCGTTCCCAATTTTCGCCGGGGCGGCTGAAGATGCCTACTCTGGTGGTTCTTAGCGGCAAAGTAGACCAGAAGGAATACGTCCTGACGAATCGACTGACAGTGATCGGCAAGTCTCCCATGGCGACGGTCCGATTGCGAGGATGGTTCAAGCCGAAGATGGCGGCGCAGATTAATCAGCGCGACGATGGGTATTATTTGGGAACCGGAGACAAAGTTCCTTCCGTGAACGGGACTCCTATTTCCGGCACCGTCCGACTCAATGATGGTGATTTGATTGATGTTTGTGGCGTGCGACTGAACTTTATCTTCAGGGAATAGCACTTCTCCAACGATGCCAACTCCGCCCGAAGGAGGTCGACAGGAGCGAAGCGCATTCCGCTTGCGCGAACTGTTCGCCTCGTGGTGGGATCATCGGGCGTCTTTCTTAATCAGTGTTGGCATCACACTGGCTGCGCTACTTGTTTACTTCTATACGTTTCTTGGCGAACGACCCACTCCTATTTTCACCTTTGTGCAGAGGCTTGAACTCGATGCGCTGGATATGCGGTTTTCCTACCGGCCAGCCAAGGCTACACCCCATGATCCGCGTATTGTAATCGTGGATATCGATCAACATTCGCAGGAAGTGCTCGGACGGTGGCCATTTTCGCGGTCGAACTTTGCCAAGATGTTGGATGTATTGAAGAAAGATGATGCGAAAACCGTGGCATTCGACATCACCTTCAGCAAGCCCGATCAGAGCGGGGCGGCGGTGCGCGAGCTTTGGGGTGAGCTGGACGCCAGGAAACAGCGCGGCGAACACATCGATCCAAAACTGGAAGCGCAGGTTAAGGAGCTAGTAGCGAAATTCGATGCGGACAAGCAGTTCGGCGAGGCCATCAAGAATTTCGGGGCCGTAGTGCTTGGTAGCTATTTTTTGTACACGGATGCCGACATGCGTGGCATGGATGATGCCACGCTGGATAAGTATGCTGAGCAGTTGAGCTTCTTTTCCTTCCCGCAAATTCGCCCATTGGACCCGCGTCCGGAAATCGGGCAACGTGACCGCATCAATTTGATTCGCGCGTTTGGCAATGAAAGCACCAGCCTGATTCCGCTAGGCGCCGAGGCGAATATTCCGGTGCTGGCAGATTCGCTGGGCGGCAATGCGTCTTCGACCGGTTTCTTCAATGCGCCGCCAGATGAAGATGGGGTGGTCCGACGCGCAACGATGGTACTGCCATTTGGGCGCTCCAAAGATTTGAAGGATTGGGACCTGTACGGCTCGCTGGATGTAATGGCCACGTCTTCGTATCTGCGGCTTGGCGCGAATGAACTCATTTTGCAGTATGGCGAGCCCGGAGTGGCTGTCCTGGAGTTTGGCCCAAATCTCCGCATCATCCCCAATAACGTGGGTATGAAAACGATTAATTACCGCGGGCCGGCGGGCACTTTCGCCCATTACTCGATGGCCGATGTGGTAGAAGGCAAGTTTGCAGCCGGCACATTCAAGGACAAGCTGGTGCTGGTAGGAGCAACAGCAACGGGTATTGGCGACCTGAAAACCACCCCGTACGGTGGCACGAACTATCCTGGTGTCGAGATTCACGCGAACGTAATCGACAACATTCTGAACCAGAGATTCATGCAGCGGGGGCAAAGGCAATTCGAGATCGACGCGTTGCTCATTTTCCTGTTTGGAATTCCGCTAGGAATCGCGCTCGCCCTGGTTTCGCCCCGGTTCATGTGGTTTGGCCTGGCGCTCCTGATTCCATTCGGGGCACTGAATTATTACGCATTCAATCGGGGATGGTGGCTGAATGTCATTATTCCGGCCGGGACTCTGGCGGCGAATGTCCTGCTGGTTTCCCTATACCGAGCGCTCGTTGAGGAAAAAGAGAAACGCAAGGTGCGTTCGGCATTCGGGCAATACCTCAGCCCGGAAGTGATTCGCCGCTTGTTGCTGAATCCTGAGCTGGTGGAGCCGCGCAAGACGGAAATTACAGTGATGTTTAGCGATATTCGCGGCTTCACGACAATTTCGGAAAAACTCGACGCCCAGGAACTCGCCCTGTTCCTGAACAGCTACCTTTCCGACATGACAAAAATTGTCTTCGATACGCGGGGCACGCTGGATAAATACATCGGCGACGCGGTCATGGCCTTTTGGGGAGCGCCATACGAAGACGAACGTCACGCGATTGATGCGTGCAATGCCGCGCTGAACATGATGGCGCGGGTTCACGAACTGCAAACAAAGTGGGCCGCGGAAGGTAAACCCAAACTGGACATCGGCATCGGTTTGAATTCCGGAGTCGCGAGCGTGGGCAACATGGGTTCCGCGCTGCGCTACGGTTATACGGCGCTGGGTGACGCCGTGAACCTGTCTTCGCGATTGGAAGGATTGAACAAGGACTATGGGACACACATTCTTGCGAACGAATCTACGTTCCGTGCTGCGGAGCATGGCGGGTTTCTGTTCCGCGAGCTCGACATTATCCGCGTAAAAGGAAAGTTGCAGGGTGTGACCATTTACGAGCTATACGGGTGCGTCGATGAGCTTCAGAAAGACGGCACGCTTCCCGACGTCCAACAGCGTTTCGAGCTTTTTGCCGCGGCGCGTGGCCTCTACGCAAAACGAAAATGGGAAGAAGCGCAGATCGCATTTCAGAACATTCTAAATCGATGGCCGGAAGAGGGACCATCGCGCATGTATTGGAAACGGTGCCAGGAATATCTCTTCGATGAACCGCCTGCGAATTGGGATGGCGTGTTCACGATGACCCACAAATAGAATTACGGCCGACGAGCATGAACGATGTATGTTCCTGCCCGCGCGGCCGTTGTGATCTGAAGGACAGCTTTTTGAAGCGATTAATTTATTGGCGCGAACAGATGTTACGGCTTGGGCTGTTCCGCTTTACCGGCTTCGCCCTTGGGGGCTTCTTCCTTGGGCTTGATGGAGAGCAATTCAACTTCAAAGACCAGAGTTGAATTGGGGGTGATATCCGGTCCGGCAGCGCGCGGACCATACGCGAGATCAGAAGGGACGAACAACTCCCATTTGGAGCCAACTGGCATAAGTTGCAGTGCTTCGGTCCAGCCCTTGATGACCTGTCCGACTGGGAACGTTGCCGGTTGGCCACGCTTGTAGGAACTGTCGAATTCCTTGCCGTTCAGCAGTGTCCCTTTGTAGTTGCACTCCACGTTGTCAGACGTCGTTGGTTTCGGTCCTGTACCCGCCTTCAGGACCTTGTATTGAAGGCCGCTGGGCAAAGTAGACAACACCCTCTTTCGCTTTGTTGGCAGCCAGAAAGGCATCGCCTTCTTTTTTGTTCGCATCGCCCACAATTTTTGACTTCGCTTCCTGCTTCGCTTTCACTTCGGCTTGCAATTCCGTCAGGGCCGCCTGCGCCTGGTCATCGGTTAGTTGAGAGTTGCCGGCCAATCCATCCCTCAGCCCCCTGGCAAGAATCGCGGGGTCGATATCCACGCCTTGCGCTTTCATTCCCTTAGCCATGCTCATGCCAATGGCGTAGCTGGCTTTGTCTTTCGTGGTCTTCAGTGGAAGGGGTGCGGGCTTTGCGGCCGTGGTTCCTGCCTTTGCGGCTGGAGCCTTTGCCGCTGGCGTCTTAGTGGCGGAGCCTGGCACAGGTACTTGTCCCGTGGACGTTTTGGGCGCGGGTTTCGCCGCTGGGGGTTGCGTGGTGGTCGCAGGCGCCGGGTCTTGCGCGCTTGCCGGCAGCGAGAGAGCAACAACTGCCAGGAGAGTGACTAGCAATGAGATTAGTGATTTTAACATTCTATTATTGTCACATTGCCGCCCCGTGTTCGCAAACCGCGACTTTTAACGGCATTTCTTGGCAAACAAAGGCGCAGTCGATTGGCCAAACTGGCACTAGCGTGCCCACAGATTAAAAAATCTGCTGCCGGTCATCAGCAAAAACAATGGAGTCAGGGAGCCAAATTGCCCGTACCCAAAACTGTGTCTTTTTGAGTCTAATGAAAAGTCATATAGTTAAAGCTATTCGAGACGCCGAATCTGCGCTTGGACGCACGCCGTCGACAGGCAAAACAGATAGAAGGTCACTCACTTAAGATATGTGGATTGTTCGACTAGCCCTGGCCCGGCCCTATACGTTCATCGTGATGGCCCTGGTCATTATTCTGCTGACGCCCGTAGTCCTGCTGCGTACGCCCACCGACATCTTTCCTGACATCAACATTCCCGTAATCAGTTTGGTCTGGACGTACAACGGCCTGCAACCGCAGGAGATGGAACAGAGGATTACGTCCCCCGTAGAGCGAGGCGTGAAGACGCTGGTCAGTGACGTCGAACATGTTGAATCGCAATCGCTCGGTGGTATCGCGGTCATCAAGGTCTTTTTCCAACCGGGCGCGAATATTCAGACGTCGTTGGCGCAAACCGCCGCCATCTCTCAGACATTCCTGCGGTTCTTGCCGCCGGGAACTACGCCACCGCTGGTCATCATCTATTCGGCTTCCACCGTGCCGGTGCTGCAGATAGGCCTGACCAGCAACACGATGAGCGAGCAGCAGATCTTTGATTACGGAAACAATTTCATTCGTACGCAACTGGCTACTGTTCCAGGCGCGGCAACTCCCTTTCCATATGGTGGAAAACAGCGCTTGATTTCGGTGGACATCGATTTCACCGCTTTACAGGCGAAGAATCTTTCGGCGGTCGATATCGTGAATGCGGTGAATGCCCAGAACCTGATTCTGCCGACCGGGACGGCAAAGATCGGTTCGCTGGAATACAACGTAGAAATGAATGGCAGTCCGCGAAGCGTAACCGAGCTAAACGATTTGCCGGTGAAGACAGTAAACGGCTCGACCATCTATCTGCGCGATGTTGCTCACGTGCGCGATGGTTTCTCTCCGCAGACCAACGTGGTGCTGACCAACGGACAGCGCGGCGTGCTGATGAGCATTTACAAGACTGGTAACGGGTCCACATTGACGATCGTTGATCGCGTGAAACAGATGCTGGTGGATAACAAAGCGTCGTTTCCAGAGGGTTTGAACGTCACAAACTTCTTTGATCAGTCGGTCTTTGTAAGGGCTGCCATTCAGGGAGTGATACGCGAGGCATTGATCGCCGCGTGCCTGACGGCGTTCATGATCCTTTTGTTTCTCGGCAACTGGAAGAGCACACTGATTATCGCCATTTCCATTCCTCTGTCGATTCTAGTCAGCGTGCTTTGTCTCAGCGCGTTGGGCGAAACGATCAACATCATGACGCTGGGGGGGTTGGCGCTCGCCGTCGGCATCCTGGTGGACGATGCCACGGTAGAAATTGAAAACATCAACCGCAACCTGGCAATGGGCAAGGAGACGGTGCAGGCGATTCTGGATGGAGCGCAGCAGATCGCCGTCCCAGCGTTTGTATCGACGCTGTGTATTTGCATCGTGTTTATTCCGATGTTCTTTCTTTCGGGGGTCGCGAAATTCCTGTTCGTTCCGCTGGCCGAAGCCGTGATTTTCGCCATGCTGGCTTCCTACATGTGGTCGCGCACCATTGTCCCAACGATGGCGATGTACCTTTTGAGTTCCGACGATGAATACATTGCGGAGTTGCACGCCGGCGAAAAAATGGGATTCTTCCGGCGATACCAGCAGGGGTTTGAACACGCGTTCGAGCGGTTCCGCAGCGGCTACCGCCACGCGCTATCCACGGCCCTGGACCATGCGGTCATCTTTTCGGTCTGTTTCCTGGCGTTTTGCATACTCTCGGGATTCATCACATTCTTTCTGGGCCGCGATTTCTTTCCGCAAGTCGATGCTGGGCAAATTCGGCTACATTTACGCGCGCGAACTGGACTGCGCGTCGAAGAAACTTCCCGGTTGGCGGATCTGGTAAACGCGGAAATCCGGCGAACGATTCCGGAAAAAGACCTGCTCACGGTGATCGATAACATCGGGCTTCCCTATTCAGGTATCAACCTGACCTATAGCAACTCCGGCACGATTGGGACATCGGACGCGGAAATCCTGGTGCAGCTCAAACAGGAACGCGGCAAATCAACCAGCGATTACATCAACCTGCTGCGCAAACATCTCGCCGATGAATTTCCTGGGGTACAGTTTTTCTTCCAACCCGCCGACATCGTCACGCAGATTCTGAACTTTGGAACGCCAGCCCCCATCGACGTGCAGATCACTGGGCAAAACCAGGCCGGCAACTACCGTGCGGCGCAAAAACTGGCAAACCAGATGCGCCATATCCCCGGAGCCGTGGACGTCCACGTGCAACAGGCGTTTGACGCGCCGACACTGTTCATGGACATCGATAGGACGCGCGCGCAATATGTGGGTTTGCAGGCCAAAGACGTTGCGCAAAACGTGCTCGTTTCACTTTCCTCCAGTTTCCAGACCGCACCGAACTTCTGGCTCGACCCAAAGAACGGTGTGAGTTACAGCGTGGCTGTTCAGGCCCCGCAATATCGCGTGGATTCCTTGCAAGCACTGCAAAACACGCCGGTCACCAATACGCAAAGCATTGGAACCCCACAGATACTCGGAAACCTGGTAACCACTTCGACCGTGGCGCGCCCCGCTTCCATTTCGCACTATGACGCGCAGTCGATGATCAATGTCTACGCCTCCGTGAACGATCGGGACCTGGGAAGCGTCTCGACCGAAGTTGCTCGCCTGAGCAAAGAAATCGAAAAGGAGCTTCCGAGGGGAAGTAAACTCGTCATCCGCGGCCAGGTCCAGACGATGGCCAGTTCTTTTTATGGGTTGGGAATCGGATTGGTCGGTGCGATTGTTCTGGCGTACCTGCTGATTGTGGTCAATTTCCAGTCGTGGCTTGATCCCTTCATCATCATTACCGCGCTCCCCGGCGCGCTGGCGGGGATTTGCTGGATGCTGCTGTTCACGCATACAACGTTGAACGTGCCCTCGCTCACTGGAGCGATCATGTGCATGGGTGTTGCCACCGCCAACAGCATTTTGATGGTATCGTTCGCACGGGAACAAATGAACGAAGGTAAATCGCCATACGAAGCGGCACTCGAGGCCGGGTTCGTGCGCATTCGCCCCGTAATTATGACAGCGCTGGCCATGATGATCGGCATGATTCCGATGGCTATCGGTCTTGGAGAGGGCGGCGAGCAGAATGCTCCACTGGGGCGGGCGGTGATCGGCGGATTGCTCTTTGCGACCCTCGCGACACTCTTTTTTGTGCCGTGCGTTTTTTCGATCATTCACGGATGGTTAGAGCGGAGAAGATATCGAAACGCAGCGGGGCAGCCGGCGCTGCCATGATGAGGCTCACGATTTTATGTTGAGGGAGATGCACGAATTATGACTGAAGTGCCCAACCATCCAGGCCATGACCCGGGTGCCGCGCCGGCGAAGAAGAGCCGTGTGTTTTTAGTTTTTGTTGCGATCGCCGTTGTCTTGGTTCTCGTCGCGGTATTCTTGATGTTCCAGCGTAAGGCGCAATATCAGGCGCTGGCAAACGAAACCGAGGCGTCCACGATCCCGACCGTTGCTGTGGTACGCCCAGTTGCAGAAGCCGGTAACGAAAATCTGGTTCTTCCCGGAACACTCCAGGCATACGTGGAGTCTCCCATCTATTCGCGCACCAACGGCTACCTGCGGAAGTGGTACCACGACATCGGCTCGCGCGTTTCGAAAGGTGAGGCGCTTGCGGACATCGATGCGCCGGAAGTCGACCAACAGTTGGCACAAGCGAAAGCCGACCTCAGCACCGCGCAAGCGAATCTCCAATTGGCGGAAATCACCGCGGCCCGCAATGTGGAACTGTTGAAGACTAACGCGATATCCAAGCAAGAGGCGGACAACTCCACCGGCGACCTGGCAGCCAAACGCGCGATCGTGCAATCGGCGGAAGCCAATGTACGCAGGCTGCAAGAATTGAAGTTGTTTCAGCGCGTTTCTGCGCCGTTTAGTGGAGTAATCACCAAACGCAACGTCGATATCGGCACGCTAGTCAATTCTGGAAACGGAGGCACGGCTCAGCAGCTATTTGTGCTGGCACAGACGGATCCGATTCGCGTTTTCGTCAATGTCCCAGAATCTTCGGCAGCTTCTATTCGGCCGGGAATAGCAGCTTATCTGGAACTCACACAGTTTCCCGGCCAGAAATTTGAAGGGAAGGTTGCGAGGACGTCGGAGTCGATCGATCTCTCCACCCGGACGTTGAATACCGAAGTGGACGTGCCCAACAAATCAGGTCAATTGCTTCCCGGCGGATTCGCGCAGGTTCATCTGGAAGTGAAAGCAACCGGCCAGCGTTTACAGGTACCGGTCAATTCGCTGTTGTTCCGTTCGGAAGGATTGCGGGCCATCGTCATCGACTCGAATCAAAGGGCTCGTCTACGTCCGTTGGTCATTGGCCGCGATTACGGATCTACGCTTGAGGTACTCGGCGGAATCAGCGCCGACGACTGGATCGTGCTGAACCCACCCGACTCGCTTGAGGAGGGCCAAGAAGTTCACGTGAAGAAGATCGCTAACCCGACGGCCGCAGCTCCACCTGCGGCGACGGCGCAACCGACGCCGCCAGGAAACTCCACCCCCGCTGCGAAGAAACCATAGTTGGCATAGCCTCTCGAGCACTGTGAAACTCCACCGGACCGATGCGTAAATGCTGACAATCTGCCAGAATTGCTGAAGTACCCATGTCTATAAAAGAAGAGATTTCGAAAGCAGCGAAGATCCTGCGCTGTGGGGGGCTAGTCGTGTTTCCCACAGAGACTGTTTACGGATTGGGGGCGAACGCTCTCGATGCCACCGCGGTGCGAAAGATTTTTGAATTGAAAGGGCGTCCCTCAACCAGCCCGTTGATCGTGCACGTCGCCAGCGTCGAGCAAGCGCGTGAATTGGCCGCCGATTGGCCGGAAGAGGCGGAACGATTGGCGCAGGAATATTGGCCTGGCCCGCTCACCCTGGTTATTCCGAAGAAAGACATCGTGCCCGATGAAGTCACGGCAGGATTGCCAACCGTGGGCTTGCGAATGCCTCGGCACCCGGTTGCGCTTGCACTGCTCCTCGAGGTGGGACTGCCCATTGCGGCGCCGAGCGCCAATCGATTCACCCAACTTTCTCCCACAACAGCAGCGCATGTCCGCGAGGCATTCGGGAAAGAGACGCCATTTTTGCTGGATGGCGGGCCCTGCGACGTAGGAATCGAATCGACTGTCATTGCAGTCACAAAAGATGGGTTGGAAGTCTTGCGGCCAGGCATGGCGTTCGTGGAGAATGCGATCGCGGTTGAGGAAACGACTGATTCGGCGCACCGCTCGCCTGGCCAACACAAGAAACACTACAGCCCGCGCACGCGGGTCCTTCTGGTAAGTCGATGGACACTTACCGGCCGAAGGAAAAGGCGCATACCTCTACTTGGGGACGGAAATCCCGGCGAGCTATACGAAAAAAATGCCAGGGTTCCCGGAACTCTACGCCGCACAGCTCTACGCATCGCTACATGAAATTGATGCCAAGGGATTTGACTGGATCGCTGTGGAATTGCCGCCGCACGCTCCAGAATGGGCCGCGATTCGCGATCGTTTGACGCGCGCGGCGTATTAGAATTGCGCAAATCTCAGTTCCCACCTCTGGGCAATTTCGATGTAGAATCCCGACGTCCCCACAGGCAAGGAAGGTTTCCGATGAGTAATCCGATACCAATACGTACGGTACTGCTATTCGCGCTCCTGATTGCCGCCATCGTTCTGGTGCTTGGCGTAGCCACGCATGCGCACGCACAAGTCAACGCGGTTGCAGGAGATAAGCCATTCGTCATCGAGTATTACTACAAAGCAAAATGGGGGCATGCGGACGAATTTCTGACACTATTCAAGAAGAACCACCTGCCCATCCTGAAAAAAGAAGTGGAGATGGGACGGATGCTGCGGGTATCCATGGTGCAGCCGGTTTATCATACGACCGAGGATGGCCGGTGGGATTTTCGCGTGACTATCGTTTACAAGAACGCCGCCATTGCGCATGACAGTTTCGATTCGGGTGCACTGATCAAGCAGCTTTATCCGGACCAGGAGAATTATAAGAAAGAAGAGCAGCGGCGATTCGAGATTTTGGAGGCACACTGGGATTTGCCGATCAAAGATGTTGATCTCGACGCACGGTAAGTGCGGAACAAGATTAGATTCAGGAAGAGAGGCCGATCATCTTAGATCAGCCTTTTTTATTGCGGATCAGAGATTGTCCAGGAAGAACTGGGTCACGCGGTTCATCAGAACGCGCCTCGCGGGTGCATCGCTGACACCATGTCCTCTGCCGGGAAATGGCATGACCTCGACGTATTTTCCATCTTTGATGAATTGATCGATCAAGGAAAGGGTATTTGAGAAGTGCACGTTATCGTCGCCGGTGCCGTGGGCAATCAACAGTTTGCCTTTCAGGCTAGCCGCATTCTTGATGGGCGAAGAATCGGCGTATTCTTTTTCGTTCTTGGGAAGAAGACCCATATACCGCTCGGTGTAGATGGTGTCGTAAAAATGCCAATCCGTCACGGGGCCGCCCGCAAAGCCAGCCTTGAACAAATCACCCGCTTCGAACATGGCGTGAACCGTCATGTGGCCGCCGTAACTCCATCCCCAGATCCCAATTCGGTTTGGATCGACAAAGGATTGTTGGTGCAGCCAGGTCACTCCGTCGCGCTGGTCCGAAAGTTCGACAGAACCCAAATGAAAGTGAATCGGTGTTTCGAACCCGTGGCCGCGGCCGGTGGATCCACGATTATCGAGCGAAAAAATAATGTAACCTTTCTGCGCCATCAGTTGATGCCAGAGAAACGTCGAGCCTTCCCAGTCGTTAACAACCACTTGGGCGTGCGGTCCCCCGTATGTATAGACGAGTACGGGATATCTCCTGGTGGGATCAAAGTTGGGAGGCTTGATCATCGAACAGTTCAAAAGAACGCCGTCGTGCGACCGCACCGTGAAGAATTCCACTGGAGAAAGGTGATAAGGCTCCAGAGTTGCCGACTGGTTGTTCTCATTCACCGTGGCCAGCTTCGCTCCGTCCGCGCGGTAGACATCCTGTCGAGGCGGAGTCATGAAATCCGAGAAATAGTCGGCGAAAAAAGTAGAGTTCGAAGAAAAACGGACGGCGTGCGTGCCATCCTGCTTTGTGATGCGGGCAAAACCGGAACCATCAAGTGTAGTGCGGTACAACTGCCGTTCGAGAGGGGACTTTTCCGTGGCGGTGAAATACACGGTGCCCTTGGCTTCATCGACGGATTCCAGTCCCGTGACTTCCCAATCGCCTCTAGTAAGTTGCGTCAACTGTTTGCCACCCAAATCATACAGATAAAGATGGCGGTAGCCGGTGCGTTCGCTAGACCAGAGAAAGCGGCTGGAGTTTTTGAAAAAGTAGAGATCGTCGCTGACGTTGACCCAGTAAGGATCCTTCTCCGTTAGCGCCGTTGTTGCTTTTCCCGTTGCGGTATCGACGAACAGTAGATCGAGCACCGTTTGTTCGCGATTCAGTCGCTGGATGGCCACGCGCTTTGAATCCGGCAAGCCAATTCACGCGCGGGATGTAAATGTTCGTTTCTGAGCCTGTATCCATCAGGCGCGGTTGGCCGCCAGCCACAAAAGCGATGAACACATGCACTACGGGATTGTTTCCGCCCGGCACGGGGAATCGTTGCGGCTCGGCTTCACCCGTGTAGGACGTGAAATCCAGGAGGGAAAATTGGGTAACCTTGCGTTCGTCCATTTCGAGATAAGCGACTGCCGAAGAATCCGGCGACCACCAGTAAGCCGTGGTGATTTCCAACTCCTCGGGATAGACCCAATCGAGTTCACCTTTGCGTAACTCTTCCGAACCACCTGTGGTAATCGCGCGTTCTTTTCCATCAGCTGTGGCGATCACCCAGAGATTGTGGTCGCGCACGAAACTCACAAATTGTCCGTCGGGAGAAAATTTCGAATCGCTAACTTCCGCTTTACCGTTGACGAGAACCCGGCCAGTTTGCGATTTCAGATCGAACCAGACCAGTGAATTTGGACCCTCGAACAGGAGCGCGTCGCCAGTGGGTGCCCACTGATATTGCGAAGGTGTGCGGCGGCCAAGTCCGGTTGCTTGAGAATCCTTACCTTCCGCCTTGGGAAGGACGGATTCCAGTTTCTCCGAACTGACGAGCACAGTGCGGTTCCCCGACGCGGCGTCCATGACAACGAGATCGGTCTTCGCCTCTTTGCCGGTTCCTCTGGTCTCAAAGAAGCTCAGTCGGGTGCTATCCGGGGACCACGCCACGCCTCGATTCAGTTGGCCACTCAGGCTTGGCTGGCTGTAAATGCGATCTACGGTAAGTTGCCCGTCAGGCGTAGTAGTTGTTGTCTTCCGTGCCGCTTGCTGTGCGGGCGCTCCAAACGGAAGAGACAATACGGCAGCAGTGACACTGACGACCAGCCATTTCTTATTCTCGCGAATTACATTGGACATGGTGTCTCCTTAGCGAGCAACGCAGTTTTGCGGGAGTCCTACTGCCATGACTTGAGTGTGGGCATATTCTCTGGCTTCTCTGTTATTCAGAGCAGATTCCACGGTGATCTGAGTTTCCCTACCCAGGTGGCCAACGGAAGTTGCGTCCCCCCAGTAGATGCAAATGAAGGTGAAATACGGATTGTCCCGCGCCGCTGCCATTGTTAAAAACGGTTCGGTAGCCGGAAAGCAGATTACGTTCCTTGGCCAATTTGGCAGCAACTAATTGGAGCTTACCGAGAAGCGCCTGATCTTCGGTCGTAGCATCGTGTAACGAAGCGAAATGTTTCCGCGGACAGATCAAGATGTGTGTCGGCGCTTGCGGGCTGACGTCTTCGAACGCAAAAACATCTTCGTCGTCGAAGACCAGTTTCGCGGGTATTTGTTTTTCTGCTATTTTGCAGAACAGGCAGTCTTTGCTCATTTAATTGCTCCCGCGGGCACGGTTTCGTCGAGGCGGAGAACCATCGGCTTGAACCCTTCCTTGTCGCGGAGTTGTTCGCCAAATTCCCGTGCCGCATCCTCACCGGAGACTCTTCCCACGCGAACCCGGAAAAATATTCCGTCTGCGGTCTCGATCGCTTGAATGAAAATTGGTGAGTAGGAGGCGCTCAAACGGTCGCGCAGTTTTTCAGCGTTCGCGCGATCGCGGAAGGCTCCTACCTGCACGGTGAAGAAGCCAGCCGTGACATCGACATTGCCGAGCACTTCAAGGCGGACGGGCACCACTCCCGGCCCAATGGATTCGATTTCCCGCGCGGCCGCCAGGGAAAGGTCGATGATGCGGTTGTCAACAAAAGGTCCGCGATCGGTGATCCGCACCGTGGTGGATTTTCCGTTGCTGAGATTGGTCACGCGCACCATGGTCTCAAACGGCATGGTGCGATGCGCCGCGGTGAGTTTGTACATATCGTAGATTTCGCCGTTTGAGGAATGGCGTCCGTTGAAGGGATTGCCATACCAGGAGGCATTTCCTTCTTCGACGTAGCCCGCGGGCAGCGGGGGAGGCGGAGTTTTTGAACGCTTCGGGTGGGGAGCGGTGGAAGCAGTCGCGGACGGGGTGGTATTCGTGGCGATTTTCGAGGCACCTGAAGCGGATTCAGCCTCGGGTGATGGCTGCGAAGTAGCGGGGGCCGGCTGGCGATGATCGACAATGGGTCGCTTAGGCCCGCAACCGGCGACCAGCGCAGCACACAATAATACCAAGGAAGTAAAACCGAGGCGGTACGGGGTCACGGTTTGGTTTCTTGGGTATTGGACGGTTGGCGATTGGCCACGCGAGTTTCCAGTTTCTTCGAGACTTCCGCAAGTTTTTCGGACACTTCACGGAGAAACTGTGCGGTTCGCCGCTCTGTCTCGGGGGCAACTTCATCCTCCACATACTTGCGGAACCGGGTGAGTTCTTCGTCCAGACGCCGACCGAGTTCTTCGAATTTGTCCATGAGCCATCCTTGCGCCGGAACATTGGGCGCGATTCCGGTATTATAGGAACGCGGAAAAGAGCGTGCAAGGAGGAGTGTTGGCCCTTCCCTATCAGTGGCAGATGCGCAAAGAGCGGCTGAAACGAATGTTCGGGGGATTCTTCGGTGGCGGCGGCGAGAAGCGGCCCCAGCTTTGCCCGGCTTGCGGCGTGCTCGTGGGTGTAAACGCAACGCGCTGCCACGAGTGTGGCGCCAATCTGCGGTTCGGACTTGCTGCGTGGAGCAAAGGCCTGAGCGAGTTTTTCGGCGGGCACGCTCCGGTGACATCGGCGCTGCTAATCGCCAACGTCTTGATGTTTGGCGTCAGCATGATCCGTTCGATTAAGGCAGGCAGTGGCTTTGGTCTGATGGGTGGGATGAGTGGCGTTGAGCTCTACAAACTCGGCGAGAACATTCCCCACGATTGGCCAGGCTGGGGGTGGTGGAGGCTGATCCTAGGCACTTATCTCCATGGCGGCCTCCTGCACATTGGTATGAACATGTTTGTGCTCCTCGACATTGCTCCGGTAGTTGAAGAAGTTTATGGGTCGGCACGTTTCCTGTTTCTCTACACTGCGTGCGGCATCGGCGGTTCGCTCTGCAGCACCTACTTTGGATCTCACCCCTCGGTCGGAGCTAGCGGCGCGATTCTCGGATTGATTGGTTTGTTGCTCGCCATCACCACAAAACGCAGCGGTGCTCAGATTCAGGCCATGCGCTCGCGTCTGATTTCTTGGGTAGTTACTATTTTTGCGTTTGGTTTCCTCGTCCCTGGGATCGACGGGTGGGGCCACTTCGGTGGTTTTGTGACTGGCTTTCTTTTGGGTAAATTCTTTGCGGACCGCCAGCCCGCCGCTGGTCAGGAGCGGACACGAGCTTACCTGCTCGGTTGGCTAGCCTTCGCCGTGGTCGCCGCCGCCTTCACGTTTATGTTTCTGCATTTCAACGATCCGCTGCCTCAGTAAGTCCAATACAGTCTCAGCTGATCAATCTAGAGTTCTCAGGAAGCGTGCAGCCTTCGCGCCACAACGAATGAATAGTGGAAGCCGGAAACGGTGACGAGGACGGCCACCAGGTAAATCAGATAGTGGTTGTAGAAGCTGACGCGATCGTTGGGATACGCAGCGCCAAGCACGGCGAAAAATACCAATGCAATCTCAAAGAACGTGGTGGCCTTTCCGAGAAGGCTGGGCGGAAACGGCCGGTAACCCTGGATGAGCAGAATTACCACCGCCACGATCAGCATCAAGACATCCCGGCTCAGCACCATGACGGTAAGCCACCAGGGCAGCTTCTTTTCCATGGCTAGAACGACGAAGGACGAAGAGAGCAGCAATTTGTCGGCTATGGGGTCGAGATAGGCGCCCAACGCGGATTTCTGATGCAGCGTGCGTGCCAGCAGTCCGTCTACGGCATCGCTTCCGGCCGCAATCACCAGAACCAGCAGTGCCCAATGATATTCTTCGTAGAGAACCAGAATCAGAAAAAACGGCAGGATGCCGAGACGCAAAAACGTAATCTGATTCGGTACCGTCCAGATACGGGCTTTCATTTCCTAGAGAATAGCGTAGTTCACGCAAACTGCGCGAGATATTCGGTCAGCGAACGCCCCAATTTACGCTGAAAAACGTCGCCCATCGAGGGGATGGAGCCGGAAGGCTCGTCGAGTGAGATGCGCTCCACGCGAGTCATCGGAAAAAACACAGTGGGCAGACCGACACGCTCGCCGTCAGGCTCGTTCAACTGACGCACGAAGTGATCGAAAGAGTTGAGGTCAATACCACGAATGGTTACGCCGCTGGGATTAATCTCGAGCAGAATGCCCCAGACCTTTTCCTTAGGCGAATGAAGGCTAATGATGACAACAGAGTTTGGGTTCATATGCAGCCTGTAAGAGTTCCTTGTCCAAGTTTAACTCACGGCGTGCGTCAGCGGATCGCAGTCTCCGATAGAGTGACCAACGAGGAACGATTTGGCAGGTGCTCGTTTACGAGATAGATCCCTCGTCAGCCAATCAGACAGCCATGGCCACTGGGCCGCCAGCCGGGAGCAGGAGTTTAGGTTCCGTGAGGCCCTGCACTAGTTCGATTGTTGCGTCGGGGGCGATCTCACGAAGCAGCAACCCTTCGAGAGTGATGTCGATAAACGCTAATTCCGTGACGATGTGATCGACCACTTCCACGCCGGTAAGGGGCAACGTACATTTCTTCAAAATTTTGGGCTTACCGTCGCGTGTGGCGTGTTCCATAGCGATGAACACGCGCTTTGCGCCCGCGACGAGATCCATGGCGCCGCCCATGCCCTTCAGCATTTTGCCGGGGATGGCCCAGTTCGCCAGCGTTCCCTTTTCATCGACTTGCAGTGCTCCCAGCACCGTGAGATCAACGTGGCCGCCGCGAATCATCGCAAAGGAATCCGCGGAAGAAAAATACGCCGTGCCGCGCAACTCCGAGACAGTTTCTTTCCCTGCATTGATCAGATCGGGATCGACTTCGGACTCCAGTGGATAGGGGCCGACTCCCAGCATTCCATTCTCCGATTGCAAAATTACGTCCATACCTTTCGGCACGAAATTGGCAACCAGCGTGGGCATGCCAATTCCCAGGTTCACGTAATAGCCGTCGCGCAATTCCCGGGCGATTCGTCGGGCGATGCGTTCGCGTTTTTGGTCTTCCGTCAGGGTCATGGCCGTTGTTCAGTTCCTGCGCGTCGTCCGCTTCTCAATTCGCTTCTCGTAGTTCTCGCCTTGAAAGATCGCGTCCACGAAAATTGCGGGTGTATGCACGCTGTCGGCATCCAACTCGCCGGGCTCGACAAGATGTTCGACTTCCGCGACAACATAGTCAGCCGCGGTGGCCATCATCGGATTGAAGTTGCGCGCTGTCTTGCGGTAGACCAGATTTCCCCAGCGATCGCCCTTCCACGCCTTAATGAACGCAAAATCGCCGCGCAGCGCACGCTCCAGAACAAAGGGACGTCCATCGAATTCGCGCGTTTCTTTACCTTCAGCCACCATCGTGCCGTATCCAGTCGGCGTGTAAAACGCCGGGATCCCGGCGCCGCCTGCCCGTAGCCGTTCGGCCAGCGTTCCTTGTGGATTCAATTCCACCTGCAATTCTCCCGCTGAGCACCAACTGCTCAAACAATTTGTTTTCGCCAACGTAGGTGGAAATCATCTTCTTCACCTGGCGATTCTGAAGAAGCAATCCAATACCGAAATCGTCCACGCCTGCATTATTGCTGACGATCGTGAGCTCCCGGGTACCTTTTCGCCGCAATGCCGCAATCAGGTTTTCGGGAATGCCACAAAGACCGAATCCGCCCATCAGAATCGTCATGCCATCCTGCAGATTGGCAATGGCTTGGTCAGCGGAGGCAATACGTTTGTCCATTCGTTCTGTACTCCACAATTTGGGAGACTTCGGAGAGAGTTTACTCCGTCAGCGGTGAAAACAAAATTGACAGTTTGCCGTGAGATGCGGTCGAAGCCTCGCATGATGTAGCTTTCTCTAGGGGCTTGAGCTCAGCGACTAAGCAGTGTTACCGTCGCCTACGCACACTACATCTGCAATTTGAATTGACGAGTGAAAACTCGCGGGGAAAACTCGATTGACAACTGCGTATCTCGACATCGAAACGAACTACGTTGGGCAATTTTCCAGCAACGACGACCGATTTTTCCGCGATTCCAAGAATCACTTGCTCACCGTGCGTCGGAATCAGACTGGTAGACGAGCAGACAGGATTCCTTCGTGCAGCTTTTCGATAAAGAGATTTCGAAGGACAAACTGCTGCGGGTCCTTGAAGGAACGAAGAAGATCGTCACCTATAACGGTCGTTCCATCCCAGATTCCGTTAAGAATCGAGTGGGATTCGATTTCCCGGTAATCGCTGCGCAGCTAGGCATCGTCCTTGACGTGGAGTATCCGCATGTCGATCTCTGCCCGGAATGCTGGAAGCACAATCTGTATGGTGGACTAAAAAAAGTTGAGCAAAAGCTGGGGCTGAAGCGGCAATTCCCCGACCGGCATGGAGCCTGGGCGATGGAAACCTATCGGTCCTACCTGCGAACGGGTGACGACAAACTTCGCACTGAGCTTCTGGACTACAACCGGGAAGACGTATACATGCTGCGGGAACTCGAGCTGAAGCTTGCCAAGATAAAACCATAGGTTTCCATGTCATCCAACAAAAGACCTGAGACTTCAATGGAACGGTCGCAATGTTGAACGGAAGGCGTTCGGAGTCACTCCGGTAATTTTTCGGAACGCGCGCGTGAAGTGGCTCTGATCGGAAAATCCGGTAGAGAGACTGATCTCGGCAAGCGATAGCTCGGGTTTCAGCAATTGAGTGCAGGCTGTGCGCGCCCGCAGGCGGTGGACATATTCGCCAATCCCCTCTTTTTGGAAACGGCGAAACACGCGCGACAGATGCACGGGATGAACTCCTACTTCACGGCTTAGTTCCTCCAGTGTGAGACGGCGACAATGCTCCGCTTGCAGTTTTTCGATGACTCGTGAGAGCCAGGCCGGCCGGTGGCGTTTGTCTTCGAGCGGCAGCCGAGCAGCCAACCCGACAGTTTCGGCAAGCAGACCTCCACGCAAAGTTCATCGGGCTTGGCCACGCCAAAGGTTGCGCGCAGCAACTGCAAGCCCAACCACACCAGGCGCACGCCCTGTGGCCCGATTTCGTCCTGGTGCGGGATGCCGGCGGGGCGGTACATGATCGAGAAGGGCCCGAATTGCTTGCTGTCACGGCCGTAGCGCTCGCCGTACTGCCCTGCTAGCAGCAACCCAAAGAATGGAAGCTCGTGAGAGTGGCACGGTAGCTGCCGCGGAATCGAATGCCGAAGATCGGTGAAAAGCGCGCCCGAATTTTCCACTCTTCCCCGCACAGCCCCAAAAAAGTGGCCACCACCGAGGGGCTTGCCGCTAGCCATGAGGGAGGGCGAATCAGACATGGGGCCTCAGCTTCTCCCACCACGGGGCGAGGTTGTCTTTGTTCTAGACGGCCCGCTAGCAGATTCGTTAGGGTAGGGGCTCAGCGTAGGGATCTCTGCAGGAGGTTCGGCTATGATGAAGATTGGCATGTTACTGGGCGTCGCTCTCACAATGCTGCTCTGGGGTGCGCGGACTCCCCAGACGGGTTCAGGTAAAGATACCGGGGCAAACGTACCCAGATATACGGCGGACGGCCGCCTGATGTTCCCGGAACACTATCGGGAATGGGTCTACCTCAGTACCGGTATCGATATGAATTACCGGCCTGATGCCGGCATGAATCACTCGATGTTCGATAATGTTTTCGTGAATCCGGAGGCGTATAAGGCGTTCGTGGCGACCGGAACCTGGCCGGACAAGACCATGCTGGTTCTAGAGGTACGCGGCGCCGGGAGCAAGTCTGCGATTAACAAGGCCGGACATTATCAAACGACCGAGTTGATGGGGCGGGAAGTTCACGTGAAGGACGAGGCGCGTTTTGAAGGCAAATGGGCGTTCTTCGGATTCGAGGGGGAGGAACCGGCCAAGATGTTCATGAAGGAGATGACGTGCTACTCCTGTCACCAGCAACACGCCGCAGTTGACACCACGTTCGTGCAGTTTTATCCCACGCTGATTGAAATTGCAAAGAAGAAAGGGACGCTGAGTCCCGCGTATTTGAAGGACGAACCGGAAGCGGCGAAGTGATTTCGCTGTTCAGTGATCAGAGACCTCGCAGGAGTTTGTAGAGTTCGTTCGCAGCGTCGAAATCCGCTTCCAGGTCACGCGAGGCCAAGCGTTCGCGGAGTTCATCGAGCCGGCGCGCGTAAAGATCAAGCGCGGCGGAAAGCACTTCCCTGTTTGTGAGCACGATATCGCGCCAGGTCGAGTACGGACTGCCGGCCAGCCGCAGCGAATCGCGCAACCCCGGGCCGGCAAGAGTAATGGGCAAACCGTTTTCGTCGAGATGGTCGTACAGAAACGAGCCGAGGGCTACAGCGGCCAGTTGCGGCAAATGGGAAGCCATACCCACGGCGTAATCGTGCTGCTGCGCACCTAACCAAAGCGCTCGCGCGCCTAATTTTTCCAAGATTTTCACGAACGCTGTCACGCGCGGTTCGTGTGCTTCTTCCGAACGTGCCGGTTAAGGCGTATGTCGCATTGCGAAATAGGTCGGCGTCCGCTTGGGCGATGCCGGAAAGTTCACGCCCGGCCATGGGGTGTCCACCGAGAAACAACGGACCGGTTTCGGGATGAAAGACTTCTGCGGCGGCCTGAATGATACGCAACTTTGTGCTGCACGCGTCAGTGACCAGCGCGCGCGGATTCGCCTTGCGCGCGATTTCGGGAAAGAGGTCAATGGTGGCGCTGATCGGCAGCGCGATATAGACAAGGTCGGCATTACTGACGGCGAGTCCGAGTTCCCCGGAAAACGCATGGTGTATTGCGCCGCGGGATTGCGCTTCGCGCGCGATTTCACTGCGATCCCAACCAGAAACTTCAATGTCAGGTGCATATTTGCGCAACGCAAGCGCGAAGGAACCGCCGATGAGGCCGGTGCCGACAATGGTCACACGCTGGATCAGATGAGCCATAAGAGGTTATACGTTATCAGCTTTTGAGGTGGTAAACGCAAGGGGATAGCGTTTTCACAATCGGCCGGTCGAAGCATGTTCGCGAGACAGACTGAGGAAGGTTAAGCGATCCGGCGACCTACCGCGGGAGCGATGATGCGAATCTCCGCCATGAGGCGCTCGAAATGAGCGGGATCCAGGGACTGTGCTCCATCCGAGAGCGCGTGGTCAGGATCGTTGTGAACTTCGATCAGCAGGCCGTCAGCGCCGGCGGCGACTGCGGCGCGCGCCATCGGGGGCACTTTGTCGCGCCGGCCGGTGCCATGGGAGGGATCGGCCACGATCGGCAAGTGAGACAGCGCCTTGATGACGGGAATTGCAGCAATATCCAGGGTGTTGCGGGTGTAAGTTTCAAAAGTTCGGATGCCGCGTTCGCACAAGATCACGTTAAAGTTGCCTCCGGCAAGGATGTATTCCGCGCTAAGAAGCAATTCTTCAATGGTGGCGGACATTCCACGCTTCAATAAAACCGGCTTGTGAATTTCGCCCAGGGCGCGCAGCAGAAAATAGTTCTGCATATTGCGGGCGCCAACCTGAAAAATATCAACGTAATTGGTCATCATTGGGATTTGCGAAAGATCCATTACTTCGCTGACCACGAATAGTTTGTATTTGTCGGCCGCATCGCGAATCAGTTCGAGGCCTTTTTCGCCCAGCCCTTGAAACGCGTAGGGTGACGTGCGCGGCTTGAACGCACCTGCCCGCAGAACCTTCGCGCCAGTTTTGGCAATCGATTCGGCAACAGAGTGAATCTGCTCGGCAGACTCCACGGAACATGGACCAGCGGCCACGGTAACTTCCGTGCCGCCAAACGTCACGCCGCGTCCGAGATCGACAATCGTTCCTTGCGGCTTGAACTGCCGGCTGGCGAGCTTGAAAGGCTGTGTGACACGAACGACCTCGCGCACCCCTTCGAGCAGTTCGAAGTCGCGGTGATCGAAATCGCGATGAACGCCAACGGCTCCCAGGATGGTGTGCGACGCGCCGGTAGAGCGATGTACATCAAATCCGCTGGAGACAATCCGATCGATGACGTGCTGTATCTGCTCGTCGGTCGCTCCTTCGTGCATTACGATGACCATGGTTGCTTGTCCTCAGTCCTTAAATGTTCTCGCTAACTACACCTGGTGCCAAAAGCGATTGTTACAAATGTCGTGTCACTTCTTTGGGTCCTCGTTCGCGGCGTCGCCGTGCATCGCCAACCGTTCGGCGCTGCGTGCTTCGTCAATGATGCGTTCAAACAGCCGGCGGATTGCCGCATCGGAAAGCGGGCCGCGATTATTATTCTCTGCGTTAGACAACACGTCGTTCTCTCGTTCAGGCTGATACAAAGGCATGTTGGCTTCCTGCTTGAGCCGTCCGATTTCCAGAGCGCATTTGGAGCGTTCGTTGAGTAGTTCCACGAGCTTCTTGTCGATCTCATCGATGCGATCCCGCCAATCGGATAGTTTCATGGCGTGGCCTCGCGGCGAGAAAGTCCCTTTCGCCCGGCTTCTTTCAGCAGATGGATACGTTCGCGCAAGGCAGCGCAGGCGGTGGCAGTCGAAGTCGCTTTCTCGATTTCCGAAACCAACGCCGATCCCACTACAGCAGCATCGGCAAGTCCGCCCAACACGGAGACGTGGCCGGGAAGCGATATACCGAACCCGACCGCTACCGGAAGCTGCGTAAAACTCCGTGTGCGGCGCAGCAGCGCCGGCAGATCATCAGGCAGAGAATCCTTCGCGCCGGTTACGCCGGTGCGTCGAGATGAGGTAGAGAAAGCCGGAAGAGCAAGCCGCAATTTTTTGCAAGCGTTCATCCGTTGATGTCGGCGCGGCGAGGAATATTGTGTCCAGGTGATGCGCTTCGAGAATTCGCCGGTAGTCATCCGATTCTTCCGGCGTAAGATCGGTGACCAGAACGCCATCGGCGCCGGACGCTTCTGCGTCCGCCGCAAATTTCTCCAAGCCCATCTGCACAATAGGATTGAAGTAGCTGAACAGCACCAGCGGTACCTGGCTTGATTTGCGAATACGCCGGACCAACTCAAGCACGCCAAGCAGCGAGGCTCCCGCCTTAAGCGCACGTTCCGAGGCGCGCTGAATCGTCGGCCCATCGGCCAGTGGATCACTGAACGGTACACCTAACTCGATTACGTCGGCACCCGCGTCGGCCAGTGCCAAAACAAATTCCAAGGTGGCATCCAAAGTCGGATCGCCTGCGGTAATGTACGCAACGATGCCAAGCTCTCCGGCAGCGCGCAGTTGCGCGAATTTCTTGGAAATGCGGGTCGAGTTTTGAGGCGCGTTCATCATTAAATTTTGCCGGGATTATAGCAGGCGCTTGTACGTGTCCATATCCTTATCGCCGCGGCCAGACAGATTCACGATCACCAGATCGCTGGGCTTCAACTGCGGCACGCGCTCAATCAGTCCGGCAACGGCATGCGCCGACTCCAGCGCGGGAATGATGCCTTCTGTGCGCGACAATAGCTTGGCAGCCTCCAGCGCTGCTTCATCTGAAACGGCAGCGTAATCCGCGCGATGCTGATCGGCAAGCCACGCGTGTTCGGGGCCGATTGCTGGATAGTCCAAGCCCGCAGAGATGGAATGTGTCGCCGCGATCTGGCCATCTTCATTTTGCAGCACGTAGGTGTAGGTGCCCTGCAAAACACCGGGCGCGCGCACCGGTGAAACCCTGGTGGGCAGCCAAACGTGCAGCATGTTCGCCGAGCCCATTGCCACGCCCGCCGGCTTCGATACCAACCAACTTTACGTCTGCATCTTTCAGGAACTCGTAAAACAGCCCGATGGAATTGGAGCCACCCCCAACGCACGCGTATAGATGAGTTGGCAAACGCTTCTCCGCCGCAAGGATCTGCTCGCGAGCTTCGCGGCCAATCACCGCCTGAAAATCGCGCACCATGGTCGGATAGGGATGAGCTCCAAGGACAGAGCCAAGCAGGTAGTGGGAGGTGCGCACGTTCGTGACCCAGTCGCGCATCGCCTCGTTAATCGCGTCCTTCAGCGTACGGCTTCCCGATTCCACGCCAATCACTTCCGCGCCCAACATGCGCATCCGTGCCACGTTGAGGGCCTGGCGCGCCATGTCTTCCGTGCCCATATAAACGACGCACTGCAATCCAAGATGCGCCCCGACAGTGGCGGAGGCGACGCCGTGCTGGCCTGCGCCCGTTTCCGCAATGATGCGGGGTTTGCCCATCTTTACCGCAAGCAAGCCCTGGCCAATCGCATTGTTGATCTTGTGCGCACCGGTATGCAGCAGATCTTCGCGCTTCAGATAAATCCGCGGTCCACCAAGCTTTTTCGTGAGCCCCGCGGCAAACTGCAAGGGGGTAGGACGCCCGGCAAAATTCTTCAGCAGTCCTTGGAACTCTGCCTGGAAAATCGGGTCGGTTTTCGCCAGTTCGTAGGCACGCTCCAACTCATAGAGCGGCACCATCAGCGTTTCGGGAACGTAGCGTCCTCCGTATGGTCCGAAGCGCCCGGGAGCGTTAGCAGGAATCGTGAGTTGGGTGGCCATGGAACGACTATTGTCGCATAGACGCTGCCGAGTGCATATCCGGCCAGAGCGGGCGCAAACGGCGCTATTTGGTGCGACGGTAGAAGCTGGTATTTCGGAATTTTTCGCCGTTCGGCTTAGTCACGTATTGGATAATACGCATGGTCTTGCGGTCGGGAAGCACTTCCCGCGTCCAGCGGTCGACAATTTGGCCGTCCCGCTTCAGCGTGCTTTCAATAAGGTTCTCGTTTAGACGAGTAAGCGCTAAGGCAGCATTGGTTCCGGGGATGGGTTGTTGGCGGCCGTCTAATGCCCCACCGTACGTGAACTTAATTGGTTTGTGGTCCCCGTCCTCGGCATCAAGGTGAAATTGCAGTCCGCCTGGTATCGCTTCGACGACGTAGGTCGCCCGGAGGCCGGGTCGTCCATGCTCGTAATGCAACGTCGCGGGGTCCAGCACCCAGGTACCGAGGAAGGGGTCGACTTCTGAACGAATGGGGAAGAGCTCGCTCACGCGTTTCACTTCCTGGAAGAAAGTACGCAATTTGCCGTGGTCTTTCTGTCCAGGACGAGACTCCACGCCGCTGGCCACGTCGATCCCGTATGGCCGGACCGTGGTGATTGCGTCCGCAACGTTTTCCGGAGTTAAGCCTCCTGCGAGAATGATTCGCTGAGAAAGAGCGGCCTGGCGCGCGAGCTCCCAATCTGTGGTTTGGCCCGAGCCGCCAAATTCGCCGCCACGAACCCCGTCCAAAAGGAACGCCGTCGCGCCTCGATATTTCGAAAATGAAGGAGCGGCGCCACCCTTCGCGACGCGTAACGCCTTGATGGCCGGGATTTTCTTCGCGACCTCGGCCACGGTCTGCGGCGTCTCATCGCCGTGAAGTTGAGCAAAGCCAAGCCGCAGCGCCTGCGAAAGAACAGTGACCGGTTCCGCAGCCCAATTCACAAAAACACCAACCGTCGAGACAAACGGCGGTAAGTCATTGATGATCGCTCGAGCGGCAAAGGGCGAAATCGCGCGGGGGCTTTCCGGGTGGAAGTTCAAACCGATGGCGTGAGCGCCCAGTCCTGCGGAAGCTTTTGCATCGGCCGAATTGGTGATTCCACAGATTTTTACGCGAACCATATTCACAATCCTAGTCTAGGCAGCGGTGAAGACGACAACGGCAATTAAGCACTATGATTTCAGCAACTGTGCCAGCGTCGCTCCGGGATCTTCAGCGAGCATGAGGTGTTCGCCAATGAGGAACGCGTCAAAACCAGCAGTTCGCAGCTTCTGCAGATCCTCGTGGCTGCGTAGGCCGGATTCACACACCGCAAAGCAGTCCTCAGGAATTTCCACGATCAGCTCATAGGACGTTTCCATGCGGACAGTCAGCGACTTCAGGTCGCGGTTGTTGACCCCAATAATCCGCGTGCCTGCGGCCAGTGCGCGATCCAACTCCTCGCGGTTATGTACCTCGACGAGCGGCTCCATTCCCAACTCGCGTCCTAGGGCGAGAAGTTCACTCAGTTGAATATCTCCCAGTGCCGCAACGATCAACAGGAAGCAGTCCGCATCGTTCGCGCGCGATTCCCACACCTGCCACGGGTCAAAAATAAAATCCTTTCGCAACACCGGTAGGTTTGTGTTCTTGCGGGCATCGCGCAGGTTCTTCAGCGAGCCGTGAAAAAAATCCTCTTCCGTAAGGACCGAAAGTGCAGCGGCGCCGGCTGCTTCGAGAGACTTGGCCAACTCCGCGGCATCGAATGGATCTCGTATGACACCATGAGAAGGAGAAGCAGGTTTCAGCTCCGCCAGAACGTTAATGGCATCCCGGGAGATTGCGCCGACAAAATCTCGAACCGGAGGCGCGGCCTTTACTCCATATTTCAGCGCCGTCTCTGGCAAGACCCGTTTGCGGTGATCAACGGAGGCTCGACGAGCTTCCATAATGCGGTCCAGCACCATCCCCGTATTGGCATGAGCAGTCATGGCAGGAACTTTGTATGCTAGAGAGGAGGCGCGCGAGTGTCAAATACCGGGGAAGGTCAGGCTTCCAGGAAACCGCCGAACAGGGTGAAAGAATGGGCTACGCAAAAATTTACGGAGACTTGCTGGAAGCTATCGTGAACGAGGCGGATAAGATCGCCATGCGTTACTTCCGCAGCGCGGAAATGCGAGTGGAGCGCAAGTACGACGGCAGCGCCGTCACACAAGGTGACAAGGCGGTCGAAGAGATGGCGCGCGCCAAAGTGGTGGCCAGCGGTCTTGCTCTGGATGTGCTGGGAGAAGAGATGGGCGGCGAAAGCGCCAAGGAACCGGCAATAAACGGCCGTGCGCGCATGATCATTGACCCCATCGATGGCACGGAAGAATTCTCGCGTGGCATTCCTACCTTTGGAACGCTACTCGGCATCGAGGAGCATGGCGAAATCGTCGCGGGTATGGCCAGCGCGCCTGCTTTATCGCAAGGTACACGCTGGTGGGCTTATCGAGGGGAAGGAGCTTTCCGCAATGGGCAGCGAATCAAAGTTTCGCCGGTGAAGCAATTGAACGAAGCGATGGTGTTCACTACCGGCACTGGCCCCAGCAAGGACCCAAAGGCTCGCGCCGCAATACGCATGCTGGCGGATTCGGCGCGCAGCAGTCGCTCCATGGGCGGATTCTGGCAGCACATGCTTGTGGCGGAAGGTTCGGTGGAAGCGGCCATCGACTGGACTTCCAAACCGTGGGACCTTGCCCCTCTCGGAATTATCGTCGAAGAGGCTGGCGGCAGGTCCACAACTGTTGCCGGGGAGCGGTCGATCTATCGCGGCCAACTGATCAGCACTAACGGCTTACTGCACGACGACGTGCTGAATATTCTCCGCACAAGGGCCTGAGGACGTGGCGGTCCTGGAGTTTCGGAAATGAGCACTCTTTCTCAGAAACAAAAAGCTGAAATATTCCTTGGCCTGCATTCAGGACCGAAGATCTTGGTATTGCCAAACGCCTGGGACGTTGTGAGTTCCCGCATTCTGGAAGATCTCAGCTACCCGGCAATCGCCACAACCAGTGCTGGTGTCGCAGCGGTTCTCGGTTATCCCGACGGGCAGCGTGTTCCGCGCGATAAAATGTTGGAGGCGGTGCGGAGAATTGTGGACGCTGTGCATGTGCCGGTCACGGCCGATATGGAAGCCGGCTACGGGCACACACCGGAGCAGATGGTTGAGACTGCAACGGCGACCCTTCAGGCCGGAGCCGTCGGGATGAATCTGGAAGACGTCAATGAGGAAGCTGAAGATTCACAAGTGGAACTGCCGCTGCAAGTCGAGAAAATCAGAGCGATTCGCGACGCCTGCAAATCCTTCGGCGTCCCTCTCGTGTTGAATGCCCGGACCGATGTCTATCTGAATCGCATTGGAGATCCGGAGACACGCTACGAACGTACCGTGGAACGTTTGCGAGCCTATCGGAAGGCCGGCGCGGATTGTCTCTTCGCACCCGGTGTAGTCGATCGGGAAACGATTGCCAAGCTGGTCTCGGCGATCGATGGCCCCCTGAACATTTTGATATCGCCCGGCTGTCCCGGCTTAAAGGAACTGCAATCGATGGGGGTGGCTCGTGCAAGCACGGGATCGAGCGCAATGCGCGCAACGCTGGGCCTGCTGCGCCGCATTGGCGAGGAATTATTGGGAGAGGGAAACTATTCGTCCTTATTTGAGGGAGCAATTCCCTACCGTGAAGTGAATCAAATTCTCGGGCGCAGCAAGTAAAATGGTGAAAATCGATCAACAGCTTCACTTTCTGAGTGAAGAGGTCGCGGGATGCCGAAAATGTACACGCCTCGTGAAGTATCGCGAGAAGGTGGCGCGCGAAAAACGGCGCATGTTCCGCGATTGGACTTACTGGGGGCGCGGTGTACCGGGATTTGGCGATCCGGAGGCCAAATTATTGATCCTTGGTTTGGCACCCGCCGCACATGGTGCCAATCGAACCGGCCGCATGTTTACCGGCGACCGCTCGGGAGATTTTCTCTACAAAGCGTTGTATCACGCGGGCTTTGCCAACCAACCCACCTCCGTCAAGCGCGATGATGGCTTGCGACTCAAGTATGCCTACATCGCGGCGACCGCTCGATGTGCTCCACCCTCGAATAAACCGCTACCCTCTGAAATCCTGAACTGCCGCGGCTATCTGGAACGAGAACTGAACCTTCTGCGCCCCAAAGCAGTGCTCGCCCTGGGTAAAATCGCCTGGGATGCGTATCTCGACGTTCTCAAGGCAGAAGGCAAAATCAAATCGCGTGCCGCGCATCCGTTTACGCACGGCGCCGAGGCAACGTTTGGTGAGGAGATGCCACGATTGTTCGGGGTGTACCATCCCAGTCAGCAAAATACGCAAACGGGCCGGGTGACTGAGGCCATGTACGCGAAGGTCTTGCTTCGCATCAGTGCTTTTCTGAAGTTGTGAGTGACCCGAGCACTAGGTGGTCACGGCCTAAAGGAATGGGCATTGATGTGGGAATTTACCTGTTCCTTACTACAAAACCCTCTGCCAGAATGACGGTCTAAGTTGGGGGCATTTATGCGCGCTTCAACCGCTCTTGTAACTTTTTTCCTGTTCCTGGTAGCTGCGACAACTTCGGCACAGACCGTGTCGACAGCACCCGGAGCTCAACCGCAGGGCGCGCAAAGGCCGGTGCAGCAGTTCTATGCACAAGACGGTGGGACGCGGGAAACACTCGAGAGCATAGTGATCCCGCCGAAAGCGCAGGCGCCGTTCTCGTTGCTGTTACAGACGGAGTGGGTCAAGACACTCTCCGACGGCGGTACGATCACCGTGGTGAACGAGCGGCACATCGCGCGCGATTCCAAGGGACGAATCTATCAAGAGCGCTGGTTTCTTGTTCCCAAGAACGGCAAAATCGAATCGCAAATGACCACGATTCAGATTTCAGACCCGAATACCCACACTCATTACAACTGCTTCATGCTGGAAGAGCCGAAACAGTGCGTATTGTCTACGTTTACGCCATCAACCACGGCGGTCTACAAGTTTGAGTCCCCCTCAACCGGCACGCTGCCGAATGAGGCCGGCTCCACGATTCACGACAATCTGGGCAAACAACTGGTTTCTGGCGTGGAGACCATCGGCACGAAAGATACGGTGATCTACAACCCCGGTGTGTTTGGCAATGACCGGAAAGTGACGGTGGAGCGCGAATTCTGGTATTCCCCGCTACTGGGGATTAACTTGATTTCGAAGCGTTCCGACCCACGTTTCGGCACGCAAACTTTTACGGCTACGAACCTGATTCTCTCAGAACCAGACCCCCATTTGTTCGAACTCCCACAAGGATTCACCGTCGTTGACCGCCGTCAGTCGGCGCCTCCAGAAAATTAGGCAACTTGCAGGGGGAATTAACCACCCGGTCGGATTTTGAGCCTTCCGGCCGAGCTCGAGGGTGGAACGCCCCGCAGATTTGACAACCGAGGCTATAGCCTCCGACTAGATGTTTGCCTGGGATGACACCGCAACTAAATTTCCCCCACCGGGTTTAATCCCGTTAGCACACTGACAGGTCGTAGTCTGCACACCAGAAACAGGAAGTATTCGCGCGCCTGTCCTAATTGAGCGATGGGGGACAATTTCATGAATATCCGACTTCAGCGCCACGCCTCTGTGGCTACGGGTGTACTGGCGTCTGCAATCTTTATTTGTACGCCACCTGTCTTCGCACAAGCTACTCATCCATCTCAGGACGTGATCGGTGGGCAGGAGCAGACGACTGCTCACAACGTCGATCAACATGTGGCTGACGGGCAACGCCACGGACTGCCACTGGAAACCTATGCGGTTGTCCCAGGAACTCGATTCCTAGTTCGGTTGGAGCAAGACCTGAACACAAAAGAAATCCACCAGAATCAGTCCTTCCGCGTGCGGACGCTGGAGCCCTTGGAAGCGGGAAGCGGCATCTACCTCCCTTCCGGCGTGGAGATTCTTGGGCACGTCAGCCGTGTTGAACCTGCCGGAACCACGGGCCGTGCCAAGGTTTGGCTCACATTTGACGAACTCCACACCAGATTTGGCGCGCTGCCGATCGTGGCGGAGGTTGTATCTGTACCGGGGGACCACAGCATTAAGTCAGGACCGCTGCAGGAAGGCGTGATCGAAGGTCGCGCCAGTACGCAAAAAGATGCAGCACAGGCTGCGGCCGCGGGAGCCGCATCCGGCGCCGTCAGAGGCGTGAAAGACAAAAATAAGAAAGAAGCCGCTGAAGGCGCGGCGCTCGGAGCGTTGGAAGCCTACCTGATGGAAACGGGCCGAGGGCAAGAGTTGGAATTGCCGAAGGGCGCGAAGTTGGAGTTGGAACTGGAGCGCGCGCTCTATCTGGTCAGAGAGTAATTTAGCTCTCGTCGCGAACAGCCAACCCATCGCGTTCTGAATCTTTGGATTTGTTAAGATCGCCCCGGGGGGACTTCCCGTCCTGCACTCCCAGTCTGCTGCTTGGCATCCTGCCAGTAGCTTGTTACAGTCGTAAAACCCAGACGAATTTGGCGATAGCAGTATATTTGTACAGATGAGGCGAGCCGCATGGCGGAAGAGATTCGGGCTGTACGCACAGTGGAGACCGGCGAACACAAAGATCGCGTGCTGATTGTTGAGGACGAGGACAATGCGCGCAAAGGCTACGAGCAGTTGTTGCAGCGGTGGGGCTACGAAGTGCTCGGTGTGGGAAACGCGGAAGACGCTCTGGCAAAATTTTCGACCTTTCAGCCAGATACGTTGATTGCCGACGTCGAATTGCCGGGCATGAACGGCCTCGACCTTCTAAAACAGTTGGGCGATGAACTTCTTGACGTCCCTGCCATCGTCATTACTGGCAAGGGCAGCGAAGAGCGCGTCGTCGCCGCGATTGAATCCGGCGCATTCTGGTACATCGAAAAACCACTGAAGGGACCTGTGTTGCGGGTCTTGCTGGACCGCGCGTTGAGCAAGGCACGCGACGCGAAGAATCTTGCCGTGCTGCAGCGGCAATTGCGCGAAGCCGGACGCATCGGCGACCTCGTGGGCTCTTCAAGACCCATGCAAGAAGTGATGCGCATTATCGAGATGGCTGCGCCGAGTTCGGCTTCGGTCCTTATTACCGGGGAAACGGGCACGGGAAAAGAAATTGTCGCGCGAACAATTCACAAACTTTCGCCGCGCAATTCCGGCCCATTCGTAGCTATCAACTGCTCGGCAATTCCTGAATCACTGATGGAGAGCGAAATCTTCGGCCACGAACGGGGTGCGTTCACGGGCGCGGCGGAACGTCGCATCGGCTGCTTTGAACTGGCCGATGGTGGCACGCTTCTGCTCGACGAGATTGGCGAAATGCCGGCGCCGACACAGGCAAAACTCCTGCGCGTTTTGGAAGACCGCAAAGTCCGTCGTCTTGGCAGCAAAGTGGAAACGCCTGTGGACGTTCGCGTCCTCGCAGCAACCAATAAAGATCCAGAGCAGGCCGTTGCAAACGGCGAGTTGCGCCAGGACCTTTATTTCCGCCTGAATGTGTTCCACATCCACTTGCCGCCGCTCCGGGAGCATAAGGATGATATTCCGCCACTCGTTGAATACATGTTGCGCGACATCAACACCAAACATGGCAAGAGCGTGCGTGGAATCGGGGCGGAAGTACTCGATATTTTCATGGGCCACACCTGGCCTGGAAACATTCGCGAATTGCGCAACGTTCTGGAACGCGCCGCGATCATGTCCGAAAAAGAGCTGATCGGCCGTTCGAGCTTGCCTGGAGAATTTGGCCGCGTCCCGGCGAAGGGCCCCAACGATCTGACCTCCATCAAATTCCCCATCGGTACCACCGTCGATGCCATGGAGCGCGAATTGATCGTGCAAACTCTGTCCGCCACCGGGAACAACAAAACGCGAGCGGCGGAACTGTTGGGCGTGAGCCTTAAGACCCTGCACAATAAATTGAAGGAATACGGCACCGATCGTGCCGAAACGGAGTCGTAGCCAATATGCAGCTTGGGCTGCGCGCAAAACTTACGCTGATCATGACCGGGCTTGTTCTGTTGTCGGTCACCGTTCTCTCCAGCGTGTTCTTTGAACAACTTCTTCAGCAGGTAATGCATGACACCGACAAACGTGCCAACGAACTGGCTCGTGAAGTCTTTGATTCCGCGCGTCATTCGTTGGCGGACGCGAAAGCACAGGGGCTCCGACCCACTTCCGACGACCCCGAAGAAACGCATGGATACGTGAAACGCGCGTTTGAGGCGAGCGATGGACTCTCCTCGCGGTTGCAATCCGCAACAGATTCTCCCTGGGTATATGAAGTGTCGATCGTTGATCGCGATGGGATCGTGCTAGTTTCCAGCGACCCTTCGCTCCCCGGAAAAGCAGCGCCGAAAAGACCGCCATTTGCCCAACTGGTGCAGAGTCCCTTCGTGCGGCAGGTCCGCATCCTGGCCGAGCAAGCTCACGTTTACGAAGTCGACTACCCCTTCAACGTTCGGGGAACTCCGTTTGGCGAAGTCCGTGTCGCCGTCTCCACCACCCTCCTGTTGAATGACATCAAGCCACGTTTGCGTCGCTGGACGACTCTGGTGGCCCTGGCCTTGATTCTTTCGACCATTCTGGCCGCGGTGGTTAGCGGCGCGGCCCTAACGCCGATTCGCGACATTCTCGCGCAACTCGAACGGATTTCGGCAGGCGTGTACGATTCGCCCACCACCAGCACTAAAGAACGTACCGGAAATATTGATGAATTTGGACAGGTACGTCAGAAAATTTCCCAGGTAGGTCAACAACTCCGGGGAGTGCATGAGATTTTCAGTTCGTTGCGTGAAAACATGAATTCGGTGATGGCCGGACTTGAGGATGGATTATTGCTGTTCACGCGAGACGCCCGTGCGGTCATGGTCAGCCCGGCGGCGGAAAAGTTCCTGGGAGCGCCGGCGTCAAATTTCCTGGGCCGCCGCGTGACGGACATCTTCCCGCCTGGTCATCCGTTGTACGAGGCGCTTCACCTGGAAGGCGACGAATTTCACGAAGTCGCCAGCGAAACAGAACTAGAAACCCTGGAAGGACGAAAACGCATCAGTGTAAGTGTGCAGGAAATTCAGGAAGCCGGAGAGCACATGGGGGCGCTGGTCACATTGCGCGACCTGGATTCCATTGAAAACATCAATACCCAATTGCAGGTCAGTGAACGCCTGGCGGCGGTGGGGCGGATTACCGCAGGCGTCGCACACGAGGTGAAAAATCCACTCAATTCCATGCGCCTCTGGCTGGAAAATCTGAAAGAGGCTCTGCCACCGGAAACAGACGGAATGGCGCAACAAGCCGTGCATGTGCTCGATGTCGAAATCGACCGGTTGGATGCCGTAGTTAAGCGATTCCTCGACTTTTCGCGGCCCATGGAAGTGCACCTGGAGCCAACTCAGCTCGCTGATATCTTGCACCAAGTATTGGAGATTGCGCAGCCACAGTTGCAGCAGGCAAATGTCCAGATAGCGCAACTGATCCCCATAGGCGTTCCCGAGGCATTCGTAGATCGCGCGTTGTTGAAACAAGCGGTATTGAATCTTGTGCTCAATGCAACGGAAGCGATGCCGCAAGGCGGTCAGTTGCAACTGACACTGAGCCGGCGCGGCGAGATGGCGGAGATCACCGTCGGGGACACCGGAAAAGGCATTCCACTGGAGAATCGCCAGAAAGTGTTTCAGTTGTTCTTCACAACGCGTCCGGGCGGAAGCGGCATCGGACTGGCGAGCACATTCCGAATCATACAACTTCATAATGGCTCGATAGACTTTACATCGGAGGTTGGCCGCGGCACGACGTTCCGCATTGAGTTGCCATTGGCCGCGTGAGCATGCCCTCGAACGAAAACTTAGTTAGGAGAAGCCGACGTAGCGATTCGCGAACGTGTGCGCTTCTAGGACTTTGCGCTGTCGCACTCTTCTGCAGCGGGTGTCTGACGCGAAAGCCTCCGGCAAATCGGGCCCCAGCGTTTGTTTTCGCGCACCCCGTCATTCCGGTTACGACCTCGGCGGCTCTGGAAGCCCCTCCTGATATTGCGATCGAAATCGCTCCTCCACCTCGCTTGGGCACATCACGCAACGTGCCACCAAGACCACGTGTGGCCCAGGCGGCGCCTGCTGAGCCTGCGGTCGTCCAGCGGCCTGCTGAACCGATGATCGCGCCAGACCTTTCGGTCGAACAATCGAATGCGGCAAAATCCGAAGCGCAGCATAGCCTGGAGATCGCGGAATGGAATCTATCGCAGACTCAAGGAAAGAAACTGAGCTCCGCGCAGGAAGATGTCGCTTCGAAGATTCGGGGCTTCATGGAAACCGCGCGGGATGCCATGAAAAACAGTGATTGGCAGCGAGCCAAGAACGTGGCGAAAAAGGCAGAGGTTCTTTCGCATGAACTCGTGGCCAATCTTTAGTGTGTTTGCCGGTCACATCTCCTCATTCGGTGAGTGGATAGAATGAGATTATGAAAAACTATGATGCAGTAATAGCAGGCGGCGGACTGATCGGCGCGTGCATTGCATTGGAACTTGCGGAAGCCGGACTGAAAGTCGCTGTCTATGAAGCTAACGAGCCGGGCCGCGAAGCGTCCTGGGCCAGCGCCGGGATGATCTCACCTGCGCCTGAAAATCCGGGGAGCATTCCCTTCGTGCCCATCAGCCTGTCGAGCGTGGCATTGTATCCGGCGCTTATTCAGAGAGTGGAAGCGCTTTCCGGGATGGATGTGGGCTACCGGAAAGATGGAGCCATCGATGCCATTCTCGACGGGAATGTCGAGGAAGAGCTCAGCACAGTGATTGCGCTGCAACACGGAGTTGGACTTCGCGCCGAAGCACTAACTGCACGGGAAGCTCGAGAGATGGAGCCATCGCTTACAGACGAGATAGAAGGGGCAATCTTCAGGCCCGACGAAGCTTCCTTGGACAACCGTGCATTCACAGATGCGATCTTCAAAGCGGCGCAACAGAAAGGTGTGGGAGTCTTCGCAAGAAATGGCGCGAAATCGCTATGGAAAGAAAAAGGCCGCTGCAGAGGATTGATCCTGGAGGATGGCCGGGTCGAAGCAAGATGGACTATCGTCGCCGCGGGATGTTTCTCCGCACGCATCGAAGGAGTGGCGCCCTACGCGCCTGTATTTCCCGCAAAAGGGCAGATGATCGCTTTGCGCTGCGAGTCCGTCGAAATTCGGCGCGTGCTGTGGCTGGAACATACCTATCTGGTTCCGCGTAATGACGGAAGAATCATCGCGGGTTCAACAATCGAGCGTACCGGCTTCAATCACGACGTTACCGTGGCGGGGATGCAGAGAATCCTCAGCGAAGCCATCAAGCTCGCTCCCGGTCTTGTTAAAGCCAAAGTTGAAGAAACTTGGGCGGGCTTGCGTCCGGATTCGCCCGACCACTTGCCGATTCTGGGGCCAGCGGACCTCGACGGCTTGCTGATCGCCACTGGCCATTTCCGCAGCGGAATTCTGTTAGCCCCCATCACGGCCGTACTCATGCGCGAATGGATTTGCACACAAAAGGTAAGCGTGGAATGGGAGCGTTTCAGCCCGATGCGATTTTCGACAGCCCCCAAAATTCAGAACGTCTAGCCAGCACACTTGTCAGGAAGTCAAAATTAGCGACTCTCTAGAAGGAACCCAGCAGTTTAATTCTATTGAGATTGCTGAATCACCACAGTGTTGGTGCTAGGCTGGCCCACGTTTGAGTAATGAATCTGGTCCGCATCAAGTTGCAGATCCCGTTCAAGTACGAGGTCCATCGAGGAACCCCGGGAAAGCTGCGCATCCGGTCCACGTGACAACAAAACCGCGGCAAGCCCGACCAGTCCACCTGTGCCTGCGCCAATACCGGCACCTTTCCCGCCGCCCGCAATCGCACCAATGCCGGCACCAGCAACCGTCGCAGTCGCTATTTTGGCCGCGTCCGCGCCTTTGCCTCCAGGCCCAGTAATCTTGCCCTCGGAGTCAGTCTTGGTCTGGCTGCCGCTGTCGGTGCTGTGCGGTTCGGCATTCATGTCCACGGTATAGCCATTTGGAAGAATCATGGTGTTCAGCCGCAAGCGCAGTTCGCCCTTGCCCTTCACGTGCCCAGGCCTTTTCGTGTCGGTAATTTCTCCCCGGAGATAGGTACCAACCGGCACGACGACTTTGTTATTGATGGTGATGGGAAATGAAGTTCTGAAGTAAACGGAATCTCCGGGCTTGGCCGTCGCAGTGGAGATCCCATTTTCCAGCACCACACCAATCCGCGTGCCTGTGGGGACTATTACATGTGCATTCGATGTAGTCTGCGCTTTGGGCGCTGGTTGTTCCGCGGGTACGGCGGGGGGAGGAGCGTCCGACTGCGGGCCTTCCGGAACCTGAGCCATGAGAGAAGAGGCGTAGAAGGAAAAAGATGCGATCGAGACCAGGATCCATCGGGTAGTGATTGCAGACTTCACGGGAAACCTCCTGCGTGCCAAATCGGATGCGTCGGCACGAGGCTGGGGATGCCTAGCGCCAGCATAGTCCAATTCGCCGTCGGCCACTAGCGGCAAGGTATGACCTCATCGCTACTCTTCGTAATTGGCATCATGCTGCCAATTCCATTTGCAGGGCCTTCCCTTTGCGAAACCATGGACGCTCCACACGCTGCATGTACCTGGGCAGCGTGCGTTTCTTTGCCACTAACTTCTGTGCCCATTCCTTCGCCTCATCTTTCTTACCTGCCAACTTCAGATAGTTTGCATAGTTGTACAGGGTTTCTGGCGTAGTAGAAAATTGCACGGCAGGCGCAAAATAAATGGCTGCCCGTTCCAGATCTCCCGTGCGCGCATAAGCATCGCCCAGCAAACCCGTCGCCCGGTAATAGTCAAATTTGCCGTCTTTGCCGACGACGTATTCCAGGTCGGGAATGGCTCCGGCAAAGTCTCCCATTCCCAATACAGCTTTTGCCCTCAGATAAAATGCGTGGAGTGAATCACTCCGTGCGGCAATTGCGCGATTCAGTTCTTCGCGCGCCTTCCCATAATTTTTCTGCTCAAAATACAATTCTGCCAATTCCTCCAGGTTTCCGGCTGACGGATTGTCGAGGATTAGTATCTCCAGCTCCTGAATGCGGGAACGCCTGCCGAATCCCTGGAAGATAACGCGGAGCAGCCCAAGATCAGGAATCATCTCCACGACGATGTACACGCCGGCGCCGAGTACGCCTCCAAAAATTATTATGTAGATCCAATAGTTCTCCGGTCGGCGCTTGACGAAGTGCCACAAGGCAATTCCTTGCACAATAAATCCCCAGGGATAGAAGAGGAAACTGAGTCCTCCCATATTGCGCCACCTCGCCAACAGATTTCACGATGATGACTTAGCAAACAGCTTCGGGCAATACCCTTTGCCCGTCAATTTCGGCGTTTTACTATTCTGATTTTCAGTTACTGTCCGCTTGTCCCCGTTTTCGAGACATCCGCAGAGTGCTCTTGCAAGCCATTTGACGCGGCGACTGGCACACAGATAGGCTGCTTAACCACAAGTTCTTGGAGGCAATCCATGGCTAAATTGGCGCTGATTTACGGGATGCGACTTTTGCCCGTTGATGATCTGGGAGAAGTGAAGGAAGCCCTTGTTGTACTGAAAAACGGCAAGACAGAACGTATTGCCATGCACCTGATCGAAGGAAGCGAAAGAGAGATTGAAGACATGTTCCGTAAATCGATTGACGCCTTCTTTGAGCTGTATCCAGAGATATAGCTGGCGAGTTTCCGCTGGTGCAGGCGGGATTCAGGTTACCTATTGCCAAAATTTTCAGGATCTTCGGTTGGGTCGCCCAGGTTATCGTTGATTAGAACTGTGGATTGTCCGGTCAGTTCAAAACGCTTGCGGCACTTGTAGCAGGCTACCAGGTCGTCCAGCCGGACCATGAACGAAGTGGCTTTCGCGAATTTCCGGCGATCTTCTTCGCTGATACCGCGAGGCAATTCCTTCTTTTTGCGACAAACCTTCCAGCGCACAGGAGCCTCGAATTCGCCGCGACAGCTCGGGCAGACAAGCTTAACCTTGCGCGTCTCTTCCTTTTCCGTGTAAAAAGCACGCTCGTCCATTACGCCTCGACCACCTTCCCAAAAGCTTGGTTCATTGTAACAAATTCGAGGCCAAGGTCGCGCCATCGGGGGAGCCAATACTCAAGCGCGGCCAGCGTGCGCGAACGGTCGCCGTTCTGGTGTAGATAATTGCCATCGTGCAGACAGAGAATATCGCCACCCTCGTCCCTTTGTGTTGTCCCGGGCGGCGTACTCAGCCGCTCGGCATTCCTGGCAATCGGTTGCATCCGTTCGGTCAGCCACTCCACCGGTTTCAGGCGCCAATCTCCCGGCAACAGAGACCACGTCACCATACGCATGTCCAATTCATGCACAATCGCGCCCAGCCAGGGGCTGCGATACCCAAAGGGGGGGCGGAACCAGTGCGGACCTTCCCACGTAGCGCAAACGATCGCTTCTCGGCACCGGTGAAGTTCGTGGCGAGTCTCCTCGGGTCCGCAGAAAAACAGGTTTGGGTGCGTGTCCGTATGATTCCCCAAAACGTGGCCGCGATCATAGATCTCCTTCACCACGCCTGGGCATTCCCGCACATATCGCCCAACAACAAAAAAGGTCGCCTTAGCCTTGTGACGCTCCAGTAATTCCAGGAGCTTGGGTGTTATCGCGGGATTCGGACCGTCGTCAAACGTAATCGCCAACTTGCGCGCGGAACTTGTCCGGCAGACGGAAGCTCCAAACAGTTGTGCCGCTGGGTGCACTGCCCCGTATGCGGTAATACCCGCCATTCCTGCAGCAACTGTGGGTGCAGCCATCCACCAGGGATTCATCGCCTGCATTCTCGCATGAGAAAGGCACAGACGCAGCTATTGAAAATCTTCCACCCATTGGAAAGGGATGTTACTAGAAGTTTGCGGCAGCTTCCGCCACAGTTGGGAAAACGTGAACAAGTTTATCCACGCTGGTCATTTGCAGGATTTCGGCTACGACTCCCCCAGCCCCAGCAATTCGCAGCTCTCCGCCTTCTTTTTTGATCTTCGCCTGGCTCACTACCAGAATTCCCACGCCGGTACTGTCCAGCATGGTTACTCCCGATAGATCGAAAATGATCTTCTTGGCGTTTTCGTGCAGGACTTCCGCTAGCTTTAACTCCACATCACGTGCGTTGTTCCCCAGAATAATGCGTCCGTTCATCTCCAGAACGGTAATGTCTGGTACGATCTTCTTGCGCTCGATGGTTAGAATCACGGGGCACCTCGGGGGGTAGCCAAACGCGCTGCCATCCATTACGGCAGTGACTGGTAGGTGGCGACGCGCCACGGATTCTACCCCACAGAGGCGCGATGGGGAATTGATTTGAGCGGATAACTGTAGACGAGCTGACCCGTTAGCAGCCACCAGAAGGCAACCTGTTGCAACCCTCAGCCAATGCTCTCGGGCAATCCCCTCCGACTCTTCAGATCCGTCAATAACCGTTCGACTTCGGTGTCGCGGTCCAAACGACCCAGGCGGTCGGCAACCTCGTCGGTGAGCAACTCGATTTCCGCTGAAGCGGTCGCCTCCCTGTGGTTGACACGATCCTTCAGCCGATCGAAGCTAGCGCTTTTCGCACCGTCCCCGATGGCCACTTGTGCCTTTGCGGCTTTATCCAGCGCGATGCTGCGACGATGCCTCGCCAGCAGCACTTCCCTTTTGGATTTAGCTTCATCGAGCTTTTGTTCGAGCTTGATCAGAGCGCTCTTCAAGGTGTCCACCTGCACTTTCTGATCAGTCACCTGCTCCTGAAAACTCAAGGCCAACCGTTGCGCGGTCTGGTAGCGGTCAAGCGCCGATCTCGCCAGATCATCCTGAGATTTGTCCACCGCAATTTCCGCTTTCCGCATCCAGTCTTTTCCAGTCGCTTCCTGTTCGTGCTGCTTTTTCTCCAGGATGTGCTGATCGGCGATGGAGACCGCCACCTGCGTCTTCACCTGAAGATACTGGTTCTCCATATCCAGAATCACCTGCTTGATCATCTTCTCGGGATCTTCCGCCCGATCGACCATGTCGTTCAAATTTGCTCGAATCAAAGTACCTACGCGTTCCAGTAATCCCATCGTCTTTCTCCCTTCTCTATCGTTCCTACATCACCGCAAACCACTTGAACCTCGTTATGCGATTCGCCAACTCAAAACGGCGAGAAACATTGCGAGAGCGCCCCCACGATCTGCGCCCACGCGAGGCTCGCCATAACCACACCCAACAAAATGGCAATCGCGCCGTAGAGTTTTTTCTTCTTCTGTTGCAGTACCAAACTCATAACCATCCCCCGTTTAGCGAAGCGCGGGGCGGGTTGTTATTCCCGCCCCACGGAATGATTGTTAGGCCTTGCCTGTTGCTGACTGTTCTGGCTTGGGCGCTTTGTCGCCGATCAGCCGCACCTTACCCAGCAGTTCGGACATCTGCATTCCCGAGAGCGCCTCGAACAGGGCCGGCACCTGTGCGGCGATTTTAGTTATGTCGCCGGTAACCTTGTAAGCACCGGCAGCGTCGCCGTTGCCCGTCGAGACCACCGTGATCTTGTCCACCTTGCTGAGCGGTTCGCTGAGCGCCCGGACAACTTCCGGAAGTCCGGTGATCAGTTTGTCCAACACCGCGGCTTGGTTATATTCTTGAAACGCTTCGGCCTTTACGTTCATCGCTCGGGCCTCCGCATCTCCCTTCTTGAAGATGATTTCTGCCTCGGCCTCGCCCTGCGCGCGGGTTGCGGCAGCGCGGCCTTCCGCTTCGGTCATCAGGCGTCGACGCTCGGCGCTAGCCAACGTTTCGATGCGTTGGCGTTCGACTTCCGCCTGCTTCAACACGGTGGCTACCAGTTCGCGTTGCACGCGCTCGATTTCGGCTTCCTGCACCTTGACCTGCGCTTCGCGTTCGACCTGCTGCACGCGGACGAGCTCGGTCACTACGGTCTGCTGTTGGCGGTTGGTTTCGATTTCATAGGCCTTGTCGGCTTGTGCCTGGGCCTTCTTGCTGGTTTCGAGGTAGCTAGCTTTCTTGATGTCCAGGTCGCGTTCTGCTTCGGCCTGCTTGGCCATGGAAGCAGTTTCTGCTGCGACGCGTTCCTGGTCGGCTTGCGCTTTGGCGATGGCCGACGCCCGTGAGGCTTCGGCGCGTTTGATGGCGATGTCACGATCGGCTTCGGCCGCGGCTACTTCCGCGTCGCGCTTGATTCGCGCGATATCCGGCCGACCCATGTTGGTGATGTACTCATTCTTGTCGCGTACTTCTTTCAGCGTGAAGCTCACCACTTCGAGCCCCATCTTGCTCATGTCATCGGCACACGTCGATCGCATGCGCCCGCCGACCATTTCTGGCTCTTTCACGATCTGTTCCACCGTGAGTTGACCGATGATGCCCCGCAGATGTCCTTCCATCACCAGTCGGATGAGCCCTTCGCGTTCTTCTGGTCGCTTGGTAAGGAATTGTTCGGCAGCGGTACGAATGGAGACGGGATCCGATTTCACTTTCAGCTGTGCCACTGCTTCGACGGTCACCGCGACGCCCTGATTCGTATACAAGCTCTGCTGCGGTGCCACGTCGAACGACATCAGTTCCAGCGAAAGTTCTCGGCAGACTTCGACCATTGGAAATACAACGGTACCCCCACCATTGATAATGCGGGTTTTGCGAAAGCCATAGACAATCAGCGCCTCGTGGGGTCCCGCTTTCCGGTACGTTCTGGCAATCAGTCCCATGATGAGCAGCACGCCCACCACAATTAGACCTGCGATAATCGCAGTTGTTGGAAATTCCGACATACAGACCTCCTCTTTCGTCGACCTGGAACTGTTTGCTTCGTTCTTCAGTCCCTAAACTTTTCCATCAACAAACTCGGCCCACTTTTTGACGTAGGCGATGCCCTTTTCATAGCGGCTGATCACCACTTCCGTGCCTTTTTCGATTGCCACGCCATCTTCGCTGCAAGCTCCCGCGCTGCGGCGGATCCCATGCTGTTCAAAGATCACTTCGCCGGTCTCGTTCGCGCGGATCGTCATGCTGACAGTTCCCACAGCTCCTTCATGCCGATAATCCCAATCAAACATTTCTCCGGTTTCCTTCATCAGTCGCGCCATGAATTTGAACACCAGTGACGCAGCCAGTGAACCTGCAACAATCGCGATCGTCAGGCTCAGCAACGCAACCAAGTGCGATTTCTTCGTCAGGATATAGCCCGTTCCACCAAACCAAGTCAGAAACGCAAGCACCGTAAATGCGTTAAACCAGGAAATATGAGAACCGCCGTGGCTTTGCGCTCCTCCATGAGCAGCACCATGCCCCCCGGACGTGGCCTCCCGCGTGTCCACCACCCACGTGCCCGTGGAATGGGAAGTGCATGTTGAACGGCAAGTGCAGATGCACGGCGCCTGCAAGAAAAGAAATCACACTCAGGGAAAAACCCACCAGGAAACACAGCAGGTAGAAATCAGACCACGACATACATCACCTCGAGACGCGACACCTGGCTGCCACAGCCAGGCACCGTCGCTTTGTAGACGCCCCGTAAACCAGAAACCTTAGTTCTGAACAGAAGCCTGCGGCGATTGGCCCGTTCGCGTTCTGATACTTGGCTGCAAGACCTCACTTAGCCGCTCTGCCAGCCCCGGCGTCCGCAGAATCTCTCCCAGTAACAACAACGCCCCGCGAGAATCCTTGTCTTCTGCAATCGCTAGTAATGCCCTCTCTAGCTCTGGGTCTGCGGCGAACTGTTCCGCCCCGCCAAATAGCCACGAATCCACCGAGGCATCCTCTATGCGCAACTCTGACTGCAGTTCGCGCGAGTAACCCGCTGGGTCGTCCACCAAGAAACCGGGATACACCCGGAAGAAACGCGCCAGTAATTCACGCGATGTGTTCGTCATGTGCGGCCGGGCGCCGCTCTCGATCTGCGAGAGGTACGCTTGGCTAAGTCCACGGCCAACTTCCGCCTTCATTGCTCCAACCACTTCAGATTGCGTCATGGGGCGGCCGAGGCCGCGAAGAGAGCCTTCAATGGCCCGGAGGGAGCGAAGTTTATCGCCAAGATTCATGTGGACCTCCCTGCTTCAATATTGCAATATGCAAATCATATATAGCAATATGTAATTTGTCAAGCATAATCGGAATTTTAGTAACACTTCTATTATCTATTACTTAGGGACCAGCTCTTTGATGTGGGGCGCTTGTGGGTGGTAATTCTTACTCTGGCTTGCGTAATTCACCTAGATCGATTCCTAGCTGCTGGCACTTCTTGTACAGATGGCTTCGCTCGAGTCCTAGCGTGCGCGCAACATTGGTCATGTGAAAATTGTGACGTCGAATTTCCGCGAGCAACACATCGCGCTCAAATGCCTCCGTGCGCTCGAGGAGAGTCCCCTGCCCTTCGCCTACTCTGCCAGCGAGCGCACCTACGGCACTCGAATCATTGGCCGGCAGGACCAACCGAACGTCTTCTGGCGTGACAGTGTCTTCGGTGGCCAGCAGAATCAAGCGCTCTACGATGTTCCTCAATTCGCGCACGTTTCCAGGCCAGGAGTAATGCCGCAGTTCCGCGATCGCCTGCTCTGAAAACACTTTTTCCTTCCAGCCGTTTTGCTTGGCAACTTGTTTGGCAAAGTGCGCCACTAGTTCGGGAAAATCTTCCAATCTTTGGCGCAGGGTCGGCAACGCCAGCGGAAAGACATACACCCGGTGAAATAGATCGCGCCGAAACTCATTCTTCCTGATCAGCTCTTCCAGGTTGCGGTGCGTGGCCACCAACACGCGCACATTCACCTTGATGGGCTTGTCGCCACCTACACGTTCGACTTCTCCCTCTTCCAGCACGCGTAGCAGCTTGGCCTGCATGGCCACCGGCATATCGCCGATCTCGTCCAGGAACAGCGTGCCGCTTTCCGCCTGCTCGAATTTGCCCAAGTGGCGCCCCCCTGCGCCGGTAAACGCACCCTTCTCGTGCCCAAACAATTCAGATTCGATCAACTCGGCAGGAACGGCAGCGCAATTCAGAGTGATGAACGCATTGTCGTGCCGGGCAGATTTTTCATGTATCGCACGAGCCACCAATTCCTTCCCAGTGCCCGTTTCTCCCAGAATACAGACGCGCGTTTCGCTGGCAGCGACGCGATCGATCTGCGTCAACAGCTTTTTCATGGCCGGACCGCCGCCCACCAATTCATGTTTTCCCAACCGGTGGCGGAGTTCGCGATTCTCATCCTCCAGCCGCGTCAATCGCAGCGCGTTTTCAACCGTAACCAGCAGCTTGTCGGTGCTCAGCGGCTTTTCCAGAAAATCGAGCGCCCCCAACCGCGTGGCCTTTACAGCCATTTCAATATTTGCCTGGCCGGAGATCAACACGATGGGCGTTTGGACGCCTGCCGACTTCAGCTCTTCCAGTAGTTCCATTCCGCCTTTTCCCGGCATCACCACATCGGAGAGAATCAAATCAAAATGCTCATTGCGGATGATTTCACCGGCGCGCAACGCGTTGTCGCACACCGTTGCCTCGTGCCCTGCAAGGCGAAAGGCCCGTGCCAATGACGCCAAGGTATTGGGGTCGTCGTCAATCAAGAGCAGGTGGGCTTTACGTGGCACGGAGTTCCTTTCGCGGAGTCAACTAATCCGTGGCCGTGGCTGGATACGCATGTTCTGCAGAGGATTCCGTCGTCTGTCCCTTCGGTGGGGCGATTACACCCGCCTGATGCTTGGGCAAATCGATCTGAAAAGTTGTGCCGCGGTTTTCTTCGCTGCTCACACTGATTGTTCCGTGATGATCGCTGATCACAGACTGGACAATGGCCAGGCCGAGTCCCGTACCCTGCACTTTCGTCGTGTAGTACGGTGTGAACAATCGCATGCACTCTTCCGGCGTCAGACCTTTCCCGGTATCGACCATTTCGATGCGCACCGTTTCTCCACGGTCGGAAGTGCGCAACGTCAGTGTTCCGCCAGCGGGCATGGCATCCACGGCATTCAGCACCAGGTTCTGGAAAGCGCGGTGCAATAAATCCGGATCGCCATCAATTTCCGGCAAAGAATCGCTCAAAAAGTACTCCGTCGTGATAGCAGGCTTCCCCACAGCCGTAAATTGTGGCTCGAACAGCCGCACGGCATTGCGCAACGCCTCGTTTACATTTACATGAACAAATTGCGGCGTCGGCATCTTCGAAAAATCGCTGAACCGCCCGACGATGGAATTGAGATTCGCCAATTCCGCCTTTAGAGTGGCCGTTCCCTCACTGAACACTTCCTGAAATTGCTCGGGTCCCAGCTGTCGTGCGCGCTGCAGGTTTTCCACGGTGATTTGCAGCGGAAATAGAGGATTCCGCAACTCGTGCGCGAGGCGGCGTGCCAGCTCCCTCCAGGCCGCGACGCGTTCCGTCTGCACTAGCTTTTCTTTCTGCGCGGCAAGGGTTCGCGTCATGTCATTGAACGCGGCCGCCAATTGGCCAATCTCGTCGGTACTCTTCACCTCGATTTGCGTGTCCCAGCGTCCACTGGCCACTTCGCGCGCGGCGTCAGAGAGTTCCACCACCGGCCGCGTGATCCGACGAGACACCCACCAACCTAGCAGTAAACCGATCAACAAAGCCGCCAACGACACCAATCCCGCGGTTTTCAGGATGTCGCGCTTGAGAATAATTAGTTCCTTACGCGAGCTTCCGAGCAACAAGACACCGAGCAATTCACCGCTCCGCCCCTTGAGTGGCAAGGCATGAAACGTTTCGGAGGCGGCCGGGTCGCTGCTCCAATCAATGGTTTTGACAATTTCTTCGGGTTGTTTCTGGATCTGCTCGATTACCGCTTGAAATTGATCTGCCTGTGGCACGGTGCCACCCGCGTCGGTTAACGCCGTCGGCACAAAAGTTGGTTCCAGGTTGCGATAGAGCAGCGCACGCATGCCTGAAGGTAGTATTAAGGACGCAAGAAAATTTTGATCCAACCGGCGACCACCAACGACATAGAGATTTTTGTCGCCGACCGGCAAAGTACGGACCGCCGACATGGAGAGTGTCACTCCGTCAGGCAATTCTTCCTTCTTGAGGAATGCCTTCGATCCGCGCCAATCTTTCGTTGCCGTAATCCAATCGTTTTTGTAACCCACGCGCGATGGATATTGCGCTGAAGAAATCAGCGCCCCATCTCCATTGATAAACTCTACGAAATCGAGTCCGTGGTCCTGGGCCGCTCCATTCGCATCGTGTACAAATAAGGAAGCATCTCCGTTGCGCGCCAGGTCCAGGGCCATGCGCAAGGTAATGTCCGCATTGGTGATGTTTTCGACCTGCTGGACAATCGTTTCGCCACGCTGGGCGAATTCCTGGTTGAATTGCGCGACAAGCGCTTTGCTTCGCTGTGCGTCCATCTCTTCAAATGCTTGTTGCGTGTAGTGCGAAACGCCGTACGCCACCAGAGAGACCGAAGTCAGCACGGTAACCAGAAAAATCAGAAATATTTTCGTGCGGAAACTCATCGGCGCCACCCCGCGACGTGCTTGCCCGGGACGTTTTCCGGATCGCCCCATTGAATCGTCCGGTTTGTTTTTGTCACTCTCGCCACAACGCTTCTCCCTGAATCGCCGATGATAGCACGCCGCAATTTGTCCTGCGGGCTATGCAACCGATCGATTAATGCGCTCGAAATTCCTTGTACAAATCCAGCCGGTTCATCATCCCGATCATCACCCGCGTAAACGCCAGGTATTCCTCCAGGCTCTCGTCCGAAACGTCGTACAGCGATCTGCGCCGCGCCTCCCTGACCGCCTCTAAATCTTCCGCTTGCAGCGTCGCGATCGCGCTATTGATGAATGTCGTGTGATTGGCTATCCCGTAAATCGGCTCACCGTCTGCCACCGCCTTTGTCAACTCTTCCTGAGTAGGCTTCTTCTCGCGCATCTGCTTATCGAATTCCGCACCTTTGGTGCTCATGCGTTCGTCAAATTCCTTCCGTGTGCGCGGCAATCCGGCGATGATTCTCAACACCTCTTGCCGCGAAAATTTGGGATGAACCAAACCCGCCTCATTCGGGGCCTGATATTTCATAATCGCCTGAATATCGTTTCGCCGGAATTCTTCCTCGATCTTTGACAGACCATCCCAGCGTGATAGCGCCCGATAACTCTCTTCGGTCATCTGTTCCGCCAGAAGATGCGCTGCAGCGGACCGAACATACAATTCCGGGGCCTGCAGTTCCTGCAGCAGCCACCTGGTCGCTTCCGCCGAAGGCATGCTTCCATACAGAAACAGCGCCGATGTGTCCGCGTCCAGATCCATGGCGTGCTCGGAGATCTGAATCAGCGCATTGGGGTAACGCAGCAAGCGCGCGGCGAGCGTATGGATGTCCACTCCAGCCAGCGAAAGCTCCAGTGCCAACGAGAGATAATTGGCCGGATCAGTCTCCTGAAAATCCGCCTGTGCAATCGAATCGCGAATCAGCGTCAGTGTTGCGGGCGATTTGTCGCGCAAGAATAACCAGGCTGCCGCGTCAAATTGAAAGTAATGGTCGATCTTTTCATCCTGGAGCATTCCACGAACGCAACTGACTCCCTGGGGGCCGGCCGACTCCGCCTGCTTCCAGAAAGACTCCATCTCTTTGGATTTGGCTTCGATCTGCGTTTCATTTAATTGGGATAAATGAAATCCGTAGACACTGCCCTTCGCCGTCCGCAGCGATTCGCAGGTGACGACTCTATCGTCCGCACGCGCAGACATTGGAAGCGCTGATGCAATTCCCGCAAATAAGAACAAACCTGAGGCCAGCATCCCAAATCGAAGCAAACTCCACCTCTCTGAACCGCTCCGATGCTAACACCATTCTACAAATGAAGACCGGGCGGCGTGGCACCGCCCGGCTGGTCAGATATGGTTTGCGATTTCTCCTTTCATGGGCGTTTGCCCGGCTTGCGCTGCGCCGTGGCCACTGGCGCAGGCTCACCGGAATCTTCGTCGTTGTCAGGCGACGCGCTAGTCGCGCCATTTCCGGAATTCCCTATTCCATTTGAGAAGGCGGACCGCATTACATCGGAAGCAAAAAAGTTCTTGCCGTCCATAGGCACCATCATGATTTGCAGCTTATCCGACAACCGTTCGGCAATAATCTTCTGGATCAGCATGGGATTCTGTTTCAGCACGCTCGCTTCATATTTCATGCGTTCTGAATCGGCAGCGGCGGTTACACGAATCCGGTTAGCTTCGGCGTCAGCAAGGTTCCTCTGCCGCTCCAATTCTGCCTTGCTGTCGATGATTTTGGCTTGCGCTGCGGCTTCGGCATTCTGCAGAGTCGACTCCTTCCGCGCGGCCGCTTCGAGTTTGCTCTGCTCAATCTGTTTTTCCTTCAAGGGCAACGTGTATTGCATGGCGTCCGCCTCCGCTTTCGCCTGCAGCACGCGCACTTGTGCCTGCGATTCCGCTTGCTTCACATCACGAGCCTTTTGCGCGTCGGCCTCAAGTTCGGCGATCTTCACCTCTTTCAACTTGATGTCCTGTTCCGTTGTCAGGCGTTCGTTCTCTTGCTCCTTGAGCAATAGCCCTTCGAGTCCTTTCGCATACTCCGCTGGCAACTGGATGTCCCGCAGCAGCACTTCGCGCACCAGGATTCCATCTGACGCCAGACGCGTTTTGATGGCCTCGGCAGCCTTCGCCCGCAATTCCTCGCGCTTCACCGCAAATATTTCTCGCGTCTCGTAACTTGGGCAAAGTTGGCGATAGGTCGACGACACGACCGGACCGACCACCTGTTCATCCACAGGTTGTGGCAGATTCTGGTGAATGCCACTGAGTTTCGAGGGATCGAGCCGGTAACGCACGGTAACCGCCAGCCCGATATTCAGGCCCTCTCGCGCTTGCACGATCAATACTTCTGATTTACTTTTGGCTCCATCAGTTGCGGCGGTTGTGAAAACGCGTTCTCGCGTGTCATACAGAACGACGTTGTCGACCAGCGGCGTTACCCAATGCACGCCCGGATACAACGTACCGGGGCGCACGCCGGAAAACTGGCTGACTCGGATTCCCGCCGAGCCGTCGGGCACAACGATGATGCTGAGCGCCAGCAATAGCGGCAACACTCCCGCAAGTCCTAGAGGGAGGGCCTGCCTCCAGCGAATACGCTCGAGAGGGTGTCGCACCTCCGCATTCAGTGCGACCTCGGTTCCCGACAGATCTTCCCTCTTCCGTGACAACAGCCAATTCAACTGCATCGCCCTGTAAACGTCGTAGACTACGATTCCCACAGCGGTGCTAAACATTCCCAGGCTCAGAATCACCAACACAGCTCTCAACGCCAGCATGGAATTTTCCTTTCTTCTCTGCTCCCGATGCCGCCGCGGCGTTGTTCGTGCACTTCAGAATCGTGCGCCGTAGGTCATGCCAGGAATCTTTCCGATCTACTACTTCATGCGGCCGAAGGCACGAACCGCCAACTGAGTACCATGCTCAATTGCTGTCCTCGGAACGCGCTGGCTCGCCGTTGCCGGCTGCATCAGTAGGAACATTCCGCGCAGGAGCAGCCAGTCCAGCGCTAGTGCCGAAAACAGAGCCACCAGCGAAGTAATCACCAGCGCTGCAAACCCAATCATTGTGTCCATGTGTGTTCTCCTTTGTGGGCTGGGGCCGATGCTTCTCGCATTCCAGAGGTCCGTGGGATGACGTTCTGGCTTGCGAAATAAGCAATCGCAAGCACATGGCCACCGACAAATTGCTGATAAAGAGGGATTTGGCTGATAGCAGTCAACGACAATCCGTGGACGCTGCAACACGCTGTGTGCAGCTTGACGCGTCATTTCGCAGCAGAGCCGCGGTGCTATTTGGCGCGGTTCGATTTCGGAGTTAGTCTAGAGGAAGCAGTTCGCGAGGGTGTTGGTTCATGGCGCAATCTCAGGGTTTCCGCATCGGCAAGGTCATCGGAATCCCCATTTACATAGACTTCAGCTGGATCATCATTTTCAGCCTCGTCTCTTTCGCACTTTCCTCGCAATTTAACCAATTGCATCCTCAGTGGACTCAGGCGCAGGGCTGGGCAGTGGGAATCTTTACCAGCTTGTTGTTTTTCGGTTCCGTTCTTTTTCACGAGTTGGCCCACAGCGTGGTGGCGCAACACTACAAATTAAAGGTCGTTTCCATCACCTTGTTCATATTTGGAGGGTTGGCGCGCATCGGCCGTGAGCCGTCCACTCCCATGCAGGAATTCAATATCGCCATAGCAGGACCGATTGCGAGCGGATTTCTTTCCGCAATATTTTTCGTCACGACGTTATTATTTGGGCAAAACCAGATGGTCGGTTCGATTGCGACTTATCTTTTCATGTCGAACGGAATACTCGCCGTGTTTAATCTCCTGCCGGGGTTTCCCCTCGATGGCGGCCGGATATTTCGCGCGGTCGTCTGGGGAGCGACCAAGAACTACAGTAAGGCGACCATCGTGGCTGGGGCCGGCGGAAAGCTGATTGCCTACGCAATGATCGCTGGCGGCCTGTATGTAGTTTTCAAAAAACAGGACTTGCAGGGGATCTGGTACGTGCTGATCGGCTGGTTCCTGCTGAACGCCGCGCACGCCAGCGTGCAGCAGGTCACCATTCGCGAAACGCTTACCGGGCTTACCGCGGCAGATGTGATGAGCAGTGAGGTGCCGACTATTCCCGGGAATATGAGCCTGGATGAATACAGTCGAGAGGTTCTGCGAACCGGCCGGCGCGTCCACATCGTGACCTCGGACGATCGCCTGGTCGGCCTCATGAATGTCGCCGCTCTGAACACCATCCCCCGCGACGAGTGGGATATGAACTCCGTTCAGGCCCCGATGGTTCCCCGCGAAAAAATTCTTTGGGCTTCGCCCGAGGAACCCTTGCAGCGCTTGCTCGAGCGTTTGATGGCTGCGGATGTGAACCAAATGCCAGTGGTTCGCCACAACGAAGATGGCGCTGCCAATATCGTTGGCATGGTCACGCGCGATGCCATCCTCCGTGTGATCCAGACGCGCAGCGAACTCGGTGCCTCTGTAGCCAGTCGTTAATCAGAGTCACGCCGCAGAACAGTTTTGCCCGGTTGGACGCATTCACTTTTTGGCCGTCGCCTTGACGGGACCTTGTAGGTGCGGCGATGGGCTCCAACTTATCGGGGGCCGCAAGCCACTACAAACCGCCTACGAATTGCCCTCCATACTATCTTTGGGCCTCATTGCGCTGATGCGGAATACGCCGGTACGAAAATCAACCGAGACTCTTGAGAACCCCGCCTTCGTAAATCGTGCAAAAACGGATCCCGGACCTACTGGAGTGAACGTGCTTCCGATGTGCCCAATATGGTGAATCCAACTGTCGACAATTTCAAAAGCCAGGAATACGCCGCCGGGGCGCAGCACGCGAAAGGCTTCCGCAAATGCCAGGTCCTGCAATTCTGGAGATTTCAGATGGTGCAACACCAGGATTGCAATTGCAGAAGAAAACGTCTGATCAGCCAACGGCAAACGCGACGCGTCTCCGCAAACCGCTGCTGTGCTGGCGATTGTTGCGTGCTGGCGTCGTAGTTTTGCCAACGCTCTCGCGTCGTATTCCAACGAAGTAACGCGCTCCACGCGTTCAGTCAAATGGCCTGTAGCTGCCCCATATCCGGCTCCAATTTCCAGGAGGTGATCGCCCAGCCGCGATCCAGACAAGACCCATGGCAACACACGACGCTGACTGGCTAACCGCCAGAGGGAGGAAGAGCAAAAGAAATGTTCGAGGCTGTTCATGGGAATAAGGACGCTGGAAACTGAAGTTTAGCGCAGTCCACGTTTTAACTGGTAGGCATTCCGGGAATTCCTGCGAGAGGAACCCGCCTCGGAGAATTAATGCAGCAAAAGACGGATGCGGCGCAGTGCGGAAGCGAATTGGTCTGCGTTGTACGACGACGGATTTTCCAGTTGCTGGAATAGTCCATTGATGGCCGCGCGAGCTTCGGCAGCATCGGAGGGCTTTGTATCTTTGCTGTACGCAATATAGAGCGAATCCAGGGCCATGGCAGCCTGCTCGGCGGCTCGTTCATCCGCGATCGCAATGTCTTCCGCGTTGTCGCAAATGCGCTGCATCATGCGCAGCGCGACGGCCTGATCGTATTGCAGCGTCGCCATGCGCTCCGCAATCTGCTGCGCCAACGGCGCCGCACTCAGTGCCGCGTTCGCCACGGTACCACGGTCCGGATTCAGTTTGCTCATCTCAGTCGACACCGTCAACAATTGGCGATCAAGCTCCTGGGCCGAACCAGAATCGATCTGCTTCGCAAACAATCTAAAGACCGCGTAACGCGAGGAATTCCAGCTCGGGTCACCCGGCCGACGTCCTTCATACCCGTGCTCCTGCCGCCAGCTATCCTTCGCGGGGCCAAGGGAATGGTGGCACGCAAAACACGACAGCTCTGCATATTCGGGCCAGGTATCTTGCTTGTCGCCGCGTTCGCCCTTCGCGCGCCAAGCCAATCGCTCCATCGATGCGCGCAACTGCACGGCTTGCCCCGTGCTCCAATCACGCACTCCGCTCCATGCGGCCTCTTCCACAGGTTTACCGGGAGCAGATTCTCGGGGTACTTTCCAGTGGCGCGGCATCACCGCAGAAAACGAATCAAGTTCAAAGTAAAGATCGGGGTGTCCAGCGGCGATCATTTCGTGATCGACAAACTTCTCCTTCGTGCCCAGATGGCATTCCAGGCATTTCTCGGTGCGATGAATGACGTTTCGCGTGTCCGTCATGCCCTGCGCCACCGATTTCTCGTACGGCCAATCCCGGGTGGTATGCGGACCCAACCACGCCGAAGCCGGGCCATGGCAGTTCTCGCAGGAAACTCCCTCGGCAATGTCAAATGCGCGTCCCCGTTGATCAGCCGTAACGGAGAGTGCGTGGCACGCCAGGCACTTCTGCGATGCTTCCGCCTTTGCTCCCAACTTCAGAATCCTTGCCATCCGCTCGCCCACTTCGCTGGTCAGCGCCTGATACGCACGGCTGTGTTTGTCCTGCAAAATCCAGGTGGAGTATTCGTTCTGCAGAATGCGGCTGCCGGCAACGGGCCTCACGCTGCCGTGACAACTGGTTGCCGAGCACGAACCCGGCCCGATGTATTTGACCGGCTCGGGCATGTCAATTGCAGACAGATCGCCAGGCACAAAGCACAGGAATACTGCCGCCACCAATAATATGGAGCGTGAGAAACAGAGCTTGTATTGGTTCGTCATGCGGTTCGGGGCTGAAAGTTCAGTTTGCTTATATCGTCCAATCGCAGAGCAAGTCAACCAAAAGGCGTCTCCTTTTGGGGGCCATTGCGCGAAAAGACAACGGGACATGAATTAAGCAGAGCACTCCGTCTCTGTTTGTGCGGAAATAGCGGGGACGATTAACCGCGCCGCGGCTGGGCTTTCAACACGGCGCGGTTTCCCGAGAATTGCCAACGTGATCTTCGACGATCTGCGAGCCATCCAACTGCGCTACGGGTATCTGCCTATCGCAGAGTTGCAGGCCCTTTCTCAACGCACGCAAACTCCTCTCTATCAACTCCACAGCGTCGCAAGTTTCTATCCCCACTTTCATCTAGCGCCTCCGGCGAAAGCGGAAATCCACGTCTGCGCCGACATGAGCTGCCACTTGAACGGTTCCTGCGAATTGCGTGCTGACCTGGTCCGTCGCTTCTCTGGAACCAGCGGCACGGATGTCCAGATCAGGGATGTCAGCTGCCTCGGCCGTTGCGATCAACCCCCCGCGGTCGCCATCAACGACGAAATATTCACAGGAATTACTCCCGAAAAGGCCGAAGAGTTGGGCCGCAGAGCGATGCGTGGCGAAACACTCCATGCCGATCATCCGCATCAGGCTCGCATCGCGTGCGCGTCCGATCCTTACGGTGAAGGCGAAAAATACGCGGTCGTCCGTCGACTCGTCGCCACGCGCGAGTGGGATGGCGTTTTGGCCACGCTAAAAGAAGCGGAACTGCGCGGCATGGGTGGCGCAGGATTCCCGACCTCCATGAAATGGGATCTCGTTCGCAAGCAAGCCGACCCTGTGAAATACATCGTCTGCAACGCCGATGAGAGCGAACCCGGCACGATCAAGGATCGTTTTATCCTCAGTCATTTGCCGCACCTAGTTGCGGAAGGCATGATCATCGCGGGACTCATCACCGGGGCAAAGCGTGGAATCCTCTATATCCGCCATGAGTATCCGCTACAGGAAGAAATCTTTGGGGAGGAATTGCGCCGTTGCACCAAAGCTGGCCTGATCGGCAAGAAAATTCTCGGCAGTGAACTGGATTTCGATCTGGAAATCTTTGTCAGTCCGGGCGGCTACATTTGCGGCGAAGAAAGTGCCTTGATCGAAGCTATCGAAGGCCATCGCGCGGAACCTCGCAACAAGCCGCCATTCCCCGGCCAATTAGGTCTCTGGCAAAAACCTACGGTCATCAACAATGTCGAAACTTTTGCCAACGTGCCGCAAATCCTCTCTCGTGGCGTGGAATGGTTTAAGTCCGCAGGGGCGAATGGCTCGCGCGGATTGAAATTTGTCGGCGTCAGCGGACATGTCCTGCGGCCTGGCGTTTTCGAAGTACCCATGGGAACACCCATGAGTGAAGTTATTTTTGGTCATGCCGGCGGCATTCGCGGCGGTCGCTCTCTGAAAGCTTTTGCGCCGTCTGGACCTTCTTCCGGCTATTTACCGGCCTCCATGGTCGATGTGCGCCTCGATTTCAAGGCCCTCGCCGAAGCTGGATCCATGCTCGGCTCTGGTGCCATCGTCGTGTGCGATGACACAACCTGCATGTTGGACATGGCGCTGACCGCTGTCCGTTTTTACCGCAATGAGTCGTGCGGAAAGTGTGTTCCCTGTCGCCTCGGCTCTCAGAAAATGGTCGATCTACTTTCACGGTGGACTCAGGGCAACATGAGCGAAACGCAATATCACGCCGATCTGGCCCTGCTTGACGAATTGTCGCAAGCCATGTCCCTTTCTTCTATTTGCGGCCTTGGACAAATCGTTCCTGCACCCATCCAATCGGTGCTGAAACATTTTCGCGCGGAAATCGATGCCCATGTGTTAAAGGGACAATGTCCCAGCGGCATCTGTTTCTCCGCCGCCGGGCGTATGGCTGAGTTACCAAGAGTGGGTATCACGCCGTAATGAGGACTTTTCTTAGCTGATGAGCACGATGAATACAACTCCGCTCGTTGAACTCACCATCGACGGTAAAATGCTGCAGGTGCCTGCGGGCACCACCGTCTACGATGCGGCGCGCCTGAACGGCATCGCGATTCCAACGCTGTGTCATCTACAGAATCAGACTCCCGTCGGCGTCTGCCGGCTGTGCGTGGTAGACACCGGCGCCCGTGTCCTCAGCGCTTCATGTGTCCGTCCTGTCGAGCCCGGCATGAAGGTCTCCACCAACTCTGAAAAAGTTCTGGCCGCGCGCAAGACACTTCTCGAATTGCTGATGGCCGATCATCCCTCGCCCTGCGCGCGTCAGGCGCATTCCGGTGATTGTGAACTCGAGACTCTGGCGAAGGCCGCTGGAATCGGCACATCGCGGTTTGCCCGTCGAACTGTTTCGCGCGGCGGCGACGATTCTTCGCTGGCTATTGCCGTCGATCACGACGCCTGCATCCTTTGCGACCGCTGCATCCGGGGTTGTGACGAAATTAAGAACAACTTCGTCCTTGGCCGCATGGGCAAAGGCTATTCGGCCGGTATCGCCTTTGACCTGAATTCTCCGATGGGCGATTCCACTTGTATCTCCTGCGGCGAGTGCATGGTTTCCTGTCCCACCGGCGCGCTCACTAATAAATCGGTTGCGGGAACACAACTCTCCGTGGGCGCCTCCTCGCAAACTCTCAGCGCCGAACAATTGCACAAGTTACCTGTTTTCGCCGGTGTCTCGGGCACCTTCCTGGAACTCAATCGTGGTGCCATTGTCCAACGCCGTTTTCGAAAGGGCGAAGTCATTTGCCGCGAAGGCGAGTTCGGTTCCACTGCCTTCTACATTCTCGAAGGCAAAGCGCAAGTAGCAATATCCACTCCCATCGCCCACGTAAAGACGCAAGGTGGCTCTAAAGGTTTCTTTAAGCGCCTCACCAGCGTCCTCGTTGGTCGCGAAGAGGACCAGCGTGAAGGGGAAGTTCCCGACCGCACCATCCCCATCGATGCTTCCGTCGATCTCTCCTACGGAAATCCCGTCGCCGAACTTGGCCCCGGCGATCTCTTTGGTGAAATGACCTGCATGAATTTTTATCCGCGATCGGCCACTGTTCGAGCCGAAACCGATGTCGTTGCGTACGAAATGCTGCGAAACGTTCTCGACATCATGATGAAAAACAAAACGTTTCGCGCGCAGCTCGACGAAAACTATCGTAAGCGCGCGCTGGAAACACATCTGCGCGGCGTCCCCATGTTTGCGCAGCTTTCTCCCGATTTCATTGAGCACCTGAAGCAAAGCGTCGAACTCATTCGCTACGCCCCTGGGCAGGTAATCGCCCGTCAGGGTGATCCTGCCGACAGTTTCTACCTCGTGCGCATCGGGTTCGTAAAAATTTCCGAGGAATATCCTGGTGGTGAACTCGTTCTCGCTTATCTGTCGCGCGGCGATTACTTCGGAGAAATTGGATTGCTTGGCGGCGGCGTTCGCACTGCCACTTGCACCGCGCTTGATCACGTCGAGGTCGTGCGCATTTCCGGGGACGATTTCCGCCAGATGGTGCAGCGCTTCCCTTCCGTTCGCATCGGACTCGAGCAGGTCGCCGAGGAGCGTCGTTCGGCCAATTCCCAGCGACTCCAGATGGTTCATAGCGTTCCCATCGATCAGTTTCTTTCGCAGGGCCTCATGGAAGCGCAGAGTCTGCTCGTTCTCGACTTGCAGAAATGTACGCGTTGCGACGCCTGTGTTAACGCCTGCGCCGATGCGCACGACGGTGTGACCCGCCTGGTTCGCGAAGGTCTGCGATTTGAAAATTTCCTGATCGCCACATCCTGCCGACAGTGCCGTGATCCCCTCTGCATGGTCGGCTGCCCGGTCGGCTCCATTCGCCGCCGCAATTCTCTGGAAGTGATCATCGAGGATTGGTGCATTGGTTGCGGTCTGTGCGCCAGAAATTGCCCTTACGGCAACATCAATCTCCACCCCTTTGAAGTAATGGCCGAAGATCCAGACCGCGCCGGGCGCCAAAAAGCCGTCGTCCAGCAAAAAGCAACTTCCTGCGACCTGTGCACTCATCTCAAGGAACCGAGTTGCGTCTACGCCTGCCCGCATGATGCGGCTCATCGCGTGGATCCCCGCAAATTCTTCGAGGGCCTGATGGGCCAGGGATCGAACCTATGATCATGGACCAGACGCAACGTCGCTGGGCTATCGGTTCGCTCGGCTTTTTTCTGCTCAGTGCGCTCGTCTACGCTATCTACGCGACCAACGCGCCTGCTGGTCCGCATGGCGGCAGCGCTATCGGCCTCACCTTCGGCAGTGTCGGTTTTGCTTTCATGATTTTTGCTGCACTCCTGGGCGCACGCAAACGCGTGCCCACGTGGCGCCTGGGGCGCGCGCAAGCCTGGATGCGCGGCCACCTCTGGCTTGGCTTGCTCAGCCTGCCTCTTATTTTCTTCCATGGCGGATTTCATTTTGGTGGCGCACTTACCCGCGTTCTCATGTGGCTGCTCATCGTCACTGTGGCCAGTGGGCTGTTTGGAGCGGCGCTCCAGAATTATGTTCCCCAGTTGATGACCACTGACGTCCCTCTCGAAACGATTTATGACGAAATCGGCAACGTGAGGAAATCGTTGCTCGAAGAGGCCGACCGCGCGGTCGAATCCCTCTGTGGACCAATGGGACTGGTAACTCGCGAGGACGACGAACCTGAGCGTGCCGGCGGCTTTTCCGCTCTGCGCCCCATTGCTGCGTCTTCTGCTCCGCTGCGCACATCTGCCGCGGTCAGCGCGGGTGCCAGCGCGGCAGTTGCCGCCGTTCCAGAAAGAATTTTGCTTACTGCGGAAGAAAGCGCGCCGCTCCGGAAATTTTATCTCTCCGAAATGCGCCTATTCCTGGAGGATCCGAATCGCCGCAGGCAGCGCCTTGGAAACGCAACCAGGGCACGCAGCGCATTTGTCGGGCTGCAAACACTTTTGCCCGTCGCCGCGCAAGCCACGCTCAAGGATCTGGAAGAAATTTGCGATGAATCGCGCCAGTTTGTGCGACAGGAACGTCTGCATCACTGGCTGCATGGCTGGCTGCTGGTACACATCCCGCTCTCTCTGGCATTGATGGTTCTGGGAGCGATTCACGCCGTAATGGCGCTTCGGTATTAGCAGACGGATTTGAGCACGCGAGGACAATAAGCGGTGGCGCGACTTCGCACGACAAAAAAACTGGCGCAGCGCATCGACCTCAACTATTTCAAAAGGCCGACGCCCTACAAACGCACAAAGCTATTTCTGTCCGTGCTCATACCCCTGCTTGCCTTGGGGTGGATCGCCTGGCGCGGATTTTCGCGGGATTCCAGTGTCTATTCCAGCGGGCGCATGAGTGGCGCCCATGCGGTCCTCGAAAAACAGTGTGCCGTGTGCCACCTTCAAAAAGCGGGTGAATTTTCTTCCACGGCCGTCGACAGTGCCTGCCTCGCTTGCCACGACGGCCCCATTCACCACGACCCCCAACGAAATACCTACACTCCGGAATGCGCTACCTGCCACGTCGAGCATCGCGGCCGCATCAACATACGCGCAGCGAGCAATCAGAGTTGTGCAGAATGCCATTCCGATCTGAGAAATTCGACTGGTACCCCACGTTACGCTGCGCATATTCGCAGCTTTGAAGACGGCCACCCCGAATTTGCTGCACTTCGCCAAAACGCGAAAGACCCCAGCACCATTCTCCTGAACCATGCCGTTCACATGAAACCCATCCGGCGCGGCCCGAACGGACCGATCGTCCAACTGGAGTGTTCCGATTGCCACCGAGCCGCCGCTCTAACCACTCCATGGACTTACGGGGATGCAACATTTTCCACGGCCAGTGTCGGCTACAGAGACGAGGATGTGTTTCTCCCCATACACGCGGAAACTTTGCCACCGCGCCGCATGCCTGGTGGCCGTGAGTACATGGCTCCGGTCAGATTTGCCACCGCGTGTGCCGGATGTCACTCACTAGCGTTTGACAAACGCATTGATGAACCGGTGCCGCACGACAAACCGGAAGTGGTTCGCGCTTTCGTCGTCAAGAAATTGCAGGAATATATCGCGGCGCATCCTTCCGAAGTTCGCGTTGTGCGCGATCCCAGCAGAGATTTGACCGGCAAACCGCTTCAACCCGAGGTCCGAATCCTGACGCCTTCGCAGTGGGTTGCGGAACGCACTTCAGACGCCGAGGAACTCCTGTGGCGCAAGACCTGCAAACAATGTCATCGACTCGAATACACCTCAGGATCGTCCGTGCCTCGCGTCGCAGCCGGCCAACTGACCCAGCGCTGGCTGCCTCACGCTAAATTTGATCATGACGCTCACCGCGGATTCTCCTGTGTGAGTTGCCACTCCAAAGCAATCAACAGCAAAGACTCCAGCGACGTCCTCATCCCTGGAATTACAAATTGCCAGACCTGTCACGCACCTGGCCCGGAGCACGCCGAGTCGCGCTGCTTCGAATGTCACACCTATCACGATTGGTCAAAAAGGAAAGAGGCGAAGCCAACCTTTACCTTACCGGCGCTGCAAACCGGTGGCCGATAATCGCAGGGGCGCTGTGATAAAGCACCCGATGTCCGCGACGTTCACAGGAACTATCCGTTTACTAACCCCATCATGGCCTCAGGGTAGCGAAGTCCCGAAACGACCCCCTTCGGTGCGGCATCCTCGATCTTGCGTAAATCCTCCGCACTCAAGTTCACATTCAATGCGCCCGCGTTCTCGTCGAGATATTTCCGCCGCTTGGTGCCGGGTATGGGAATAATGTCATCCCCTTGAGCCAGCAACCACGCCAGCGCCAACCGTCCCGGCGTGCAATTCTTTTCCTTGGCAAGCGACTCGACTCGGGCGACAAGGTCGAGGTTCTTCTGAAAATTTTCTCCCAGAAACCGCGGCGAGATCCGCCGATAGTCATCTGGCGCAAAATCCTCAAACCGTTTGATTTGCCCCGCCAAAAATCCCCTGCCCAGCGGGCTATAGGCCACAAACGCGATGCCCAGTTCCCGCGTGGTCTGCAAGATTTCCTCTTCTGGATCGCGTGACCACAACGAGTATTCCGTCTGCAACGCGGCAATCGGATGCACCTTGTGCGCTCGTCGAATTGTTTTCGCGGACGCCTCCGATAACCCCAGATATTTCACTTTTCCCGCGCGCACCAATTCCGCCATGGCGCCAACCGTCTCTTCAATTGGCGTCTTCGGATCAACGCGATGCTGGTAGTACAAATCAATGTGGTCCACGCCCAGTCGCTTCAAACTCGCATCGCAACTGGCGCGCACGTATTCCGGCTTTCCGTTGACTCCACGCACCGAAGGATTCGAGCGGTCGCGCACAATCCCAAACTTGCTGGCCAGAAACACCTCATCGCGCCGGCCGTGAATTGCCTTCCCTACCAGCAACTCATTGTCGCCATACCCGTAGATGTCTGCGGTATCTAGGAAATTAATCCCCAGTTCCAACGCGTGATGAATGGTTGCAATCGATTCCGCATCGTCGCGCGGGCCGTAAAACTCCGACATCCCCATACAACCCAGGCCTTGCGCAGAAACTTTCGGTCCATTTTTTCCCAACTGACGAACTTGCATGTGCACTCCTCGCTCTGATTCGCTCACGTTCTCACTCGTAGCATGATGCCATATCAGTGCCCAGTACAAGCAGGAACGAAGCACCACCTCCCCGCAGTTGTGCGTAAGCAGCTTCAACGAGATGAATGGCCCAGAAGGAGGCAATGTGGCTGAAGCGAAGGTCAGTTCGGGCCCTGCACTCTTGATTCAAGCGGCTCTCGAGGCCGTCAGAAGATGGCGGTACGAACCTACTTGCTTGAAGGACCAGCCGGCACCGGTGCAACTGAACGTCACCTTACATTTCAGGTTGAACCAGTAACAAAACATGAGGTTGGACGAAGCGACGGGGCATCGTTCTCTGACCGTGGCCCAGCTTTGTCCTATGTACTTGCTGGCGTTTCCCGCTTGTCCAGATACTTTACCAGTAGGACTTCATTGCCTTGTTCGTTGTACATCAAATCGTCTACCAGTTTCTTTGCCATCAATATCCCAAAACCGCCCGGCCGAATTCCTCGGCTCTCTCTCTCCGCCATGTGGCGGAAAGGATCGTCCGGCGGATTGGCAACCGCCGCGTGTTTTATTTCATCAAGCGAAAATCCTTCACCCGGATCCTTCACCTTGCACAAGATCATCCGGCGCGTCCGCACATACCAGATTTCCACGTATTGCGATGGGTCAAAGTGCCCGCCATGCTCCATCGCATTCAGCAGCATCTCGCGGAAAGCGGTAGCCACTTCTTCTTTTTCCACGTCCGGCAGATCCGAAGCCTCTCGGAAAAACTGAATCAAGCGGTTCGCTGTCAGCACATCACACCGCACGGAAAGCCGAACCCACTCTCGCGTAGCCGACGAAATTTCAATTCCGTCATCCCAATGTGGCTCCGCCATCGCGATGCGAATCATCTCCGCCAGCTTTTCAGTCGAAAATGGCCGTGTAAAGTAGCTGAAGGCCCGTTCGCGGATCGACGCGAGTACATCCCCTGGAATGAACTCATCGGTGAGAATAATCAACCGCGTATGTGGACGCACCATACGCAACCGCCGCAACAATTCGATATCTTCCTGCCCGGTAGTTTTTTCTCCAGTAATGATCAGGTCAAACGGCTGATCCTTGGCCAACGCCAGCGCCTGCTTGTTGTCCGCGGCGAAATGAATCGTCCAATCGGCATGATCAAACAGATTCGTCAGCAACTGATTCAGCTCAGGACTCGAATCGACAATGAGTGCGCGGTGCCGCTCCGGGGAGGAGAAGTTTCCGGGTTCTGACGGGGTGGATGACGGTTGGTCCATGGAGCCTCAAACGATCAAACTGGGTGCAAAAACTATAGTGCGTAGCTTGACTGCTGGCAAGAATTAACCCCATCCACTGCCCCCTAGTACAACTGACAGGCGCTTAGGATAATTCGCTGGTCATCAGGAACAGCGGCTTCATTTCAAAACTCTGATAGACGGGACGAAGCCGATCGACGCTGTAGTGTTCCTTTACGTTGACCACTTTCTTTGTTGCCGTCACCGTTTCAATCGGCATGTTGTCGTACCGGCCGTTCTTCAACACCACCAACCGCCCATGAATTCGGTTCAGAATCAAATCCAGGGCGAGGTTTCCATACGCCATTGGTACTATCGAATCGATCGCATCCGGATCGCCGCAACGCACCAGGTATCCCAGTTTCTGGTTGATGCAGTCAATCTTCTTTCCGTTGTTGTACTTCGGCGAGAGTGCTGTCAGTTCCTCCGAAACCAGGTCCCCGATTCCGCCCAGTTTCTTGTGGCCAAACGCATCGGCGGCTTCCTTCTGAAAGACCATCTCGCCGCCTTCAAACATGGCTCCTTCGGATACCAGCACGATCGAATACCGGCTGGGATTCCGCTTCCTGTCGTGCACCATCAATTCCGCCAGTTTTTCGATATTAAATTTGTGCTCCGGGATAACGCAGCGGTTAGCCGCACCCGCCATCGTCGGAAGCATTGCCGTATAACCCGCGTATCGGCCGAACACTTCCAGCACCATGAAACGCTCGTGCGATCCTGCGGATGTCCGCAGCGAATTGGTCATCTGAATCGTGCGCGTAATGCAGGTGCTGAACCCGATGCAATAATCCGTACCCGGCACGTCGTTGTCCATGGTCTTCGGTATTGCGACGACCCGCACGCCTTCCTGAAACAAGCGCACGCCGTAACTCAGCGTGTCGTCTCCGCCGATCGGGATCATGTATTCGACGCCTAGCCAAGCCAGATTCTTCAGAACTTCCGGCGTCAGGTCATTTTTCTCCGCGTTGTACTCGCCCTTCAAATGCTCAGGTACGCTGTTCTTGCTGACGCGCCCGGGATTCGTGCGTGACGAATGCAAGAACGTCCCGCCCGTGCGGCCCGCGCGATTCACCACGTCTTCTGTCAACCGTTGAAAATTGTCGGAATTGTCGTGCTTATCATCCCGAACGATATCCACCAGACCGCCCCAACCGCGGCGGAAACCAATTACTTCATAGCCTTCGCGCAACGCGCGGAACGTAACGGCACGAATCGCAGGATTCAAGCCCGGGACATCGCCTCCCCCTGTCAGAATTCCGATTACACCTTTTTTCACATTGATGTTAGCCATGGTCAGATCAGTCACTTTCCGTGTGGAGTAGCGAACAGAAGATTATCTATCCGCAGGCCTGATTTAGGAAGTCAAAAAAAAGAAAAAAAGAATAATTCACCCTAAAATGGTCGCAAATCCATGTTCTTCGTAAGCCTGAAGAATATCGATTGTTCTACAATTCAATCCGTGTTCCCAGCAAAACCAGGAACTTCGCCAGCCATGCCGGATGGGCTGGCCACGCAGGGCCGCTCACCAGGTTTCCGTCCACCACGGCCTCTGTAACAGCTACATCTGCAAACTTGCCTCCCGCTTGCGTCACTTCCGGTCCCACCGCTGGGTAACAACTGCAGTTCTTTCCCGCGAGCACCCCGGCAGTTGCCAATATCTGTGCACCATGGCAGATGGCCGCGATCGGTTTATTCGTCGAAGCAAAGTGCCTCACCATTTCCAACACGCGCGGATTCAACCGCAAATATTCCGGTGCGCGCCCTCCCGGAATCACCAGCGCGTCGTAGGCCTCCGCTTTGACGTCATCAAAGGTCGAATTGAGCGCAAAGTTGTGGCCTCGCTTCTCCGAATACGTCTGGTCCCCCTCAAAATCATGGATGGCCGTCCGGACCACCTCACCGGATTTCTTTCCGGGACACACGGCATGAACACTGTGGCCCACCATCAGCAGCGCCTGAAATGGCACCATCACTTCGTAATCCTCAACGTAGTCGCCAACTAGCATCAGAATCTTCTTGCTCGGCATCGCTTCCTCCTCACTTCCTGTTGAACGATAACAATACCACCGCGCACGCATGGTGAAGTGTTCTTGAACTTATCCCCTCCATTTAGTTTTCTCATCTAGGCTGTTCATGTGCGGCCGTTTGAGACACTCCTGCGACCACTGTCGTTCGCGTCTGTCGCTGGCTAGCGATTGAATTTGAACGGTGCGGACAGGCCAGAAATGCAAGTGGCGCCTGACGGTAAGGTCAAGAAGACGCATGTCCTGGGAGGGCATCCCCTTCTCGCCGTTGACCCGGAGAAAGCCGCCTTGTTGATGGGGATTGAGGCTGGCCCGAAGGAAACTACGCAAGTTTTGGAATTCCACTTGGGGTCATCGAATTAATCTGCGTGGGGTTGCAGATCAATTCGACGAGCCGGAAGCGGTTGGAGCCTGATGAAGGACTTACTGGGGTTGGGTAGAGATGGCCATTGTTTCTGTGGCATCTCCAATCGTCAGCATATCCGTCCGCATCTTGTCCCATTCGCGAACTGTCAATCCACGCGCCGTAAAGAATCGCCGGATCTTGCACCGAATCCCACCGCAACACTTCTTCGAGCACTGGAATCAGAACGCTCATGGCGTTGTCACTCAACACCGTGCGTCGCGCCACCTTGGTGATGAACTGCGCCTCGGAAACCGCAATCGTCAGTCCGTCGTGTTGGTTCACGTGCATCATCACCGGCAAATCGGAGCTGCCATCGCCCATGTAAATAATATGGTCGTGGCTGATTCCCAACGAGGCGCGAATCTCTTCCAATACGAAGATCTTTCCCCAGCCTGCCGAAGCATGCACGATGGAATTTACTTCTCCCGTCGATTCATTCCAACGGAAGCGCGTGCCGTGAATGTTTTCCGCCGGCACAATTCCCTCCAGGGCCGACTGAATGATCTCCTGAGGCGACGCCGAAATCACGTGAAACGGTATCTTGTATCCGTCAGAAAGGTTTTCGAGCGATTTCGCGAACAGCGACACGTCATGTTTCAAACGGATGCGCTTGCCTGTCTCCACCAGATGGTCTCTCCGCACTCGCCGGAAATCCGGGTCATGCAAAATCAGGTAAGACAACTCCGCACCCTGTTGGACAAGATGAATGTCGGATAGACCCTTCACCTTCTGATGAAAGTCGTGAAGGCCGATAAGCTCGCTGAGAACGACTCCCGAGTCGTTGAAGCTGAGTGTCTGGTCGAAATCGCTCGCCAGTAGATACTGCTGTGTCATAGGGACGTACTCCTCTTTCTGCCCGTCTATTACGGGCGCGAGCCGGGCTGTCGGCTCGGAATTCCCCACACATCCACATTACCCCCGGAGTGAGGAAGTGCCCTCACGAATAATTTTGATGGGTGCTATGCGCGGAAAAGGTCGACAATCTGTTAGCTTCTGATTAGATGCAGTCCCTAGGTAAACAGTTGACAAAGAATGAGTTAGTGCAAGAGAAGGGCTTAGGAATGAGCATCTTACAACCAGCCAGATTTGTGTGTGAATGTACGAACAAAAAGCGATAAATCGATTGACAGTACTATTACTCCGAACCCTTTGGAACTCCGATCCATGACCTCAGCCCGGCCAGCCAGGTCCTTTCCTCCACACTTACACCACCCGTCCGAATGCAGATGCTCAACCGCCTGATCCGTAACCGTGTAGACCTGGCCGTTCCTCAGGTATAGCCTTTGGGTCTCCGCCTGGTTTAAAGGCCGCGCCCCGCGCCTTCCGAACACAGCAAGCTGGTTCCCAGACTCATCCACCGCACGGTCGCGGTCAATTCCCTTCGAGATAGCCAACGCCGGTCCTTTGGTTCGCCCCGTGGCGATCAACTTCGGTGTCAGGCGTGGACTGAACCCCGAGAAATGCGCGGGATCATCCCAAGGCGATAAAATCTGCAGCACGCGCAACCCGTTCTTCCCATCGGCCAGGAAAGCAAAGGCGCTGCCCGCCACCATGCCGACCTTCACATCATTCAAATCGTTGATCTGACCATCGGCCGTAAACTTCTGGTCCAGCTTTGGTTCTTCTGGTTTTTCCACATCGATCAGTGCCAACCCATACTTGCCTGCGGAGACATAGGCGTACGTTCTCGCCACATAAATATTCCTGGCATCTTCCAGGGGAACAACAACATTGTTGACCGGCTTCGGTTGTGCCAGATTTGTCACATCCAGCACTTTCATCCCGTCGCGATCGACAACAAACGCGTAACGAAACTGAATCGCAATTCCTCGCGGCTCATTCAGGAACGGGGCTGCAATCGTCGCGGCCACCTTCGGCGCTGCCGGATTATCCAGATCCACTACCACCAGCGCCTTATCCGTCAGAATGTACGCAAAAGTTCCGGCAATCGTGATTCGCCGCGCTCCCGTCAACACTCCGTCCGGATTGAAGGCCAACGCCCTCTTTAGAAAATTGTTCGTTGGGTTCCCGTCCAGCAGCGTTCCCACTCCGGGACTCTTCGCTTTCAAATCTGGATTTCCCACAATCACTAACCCTTCTTCTTTGTCCGCAACGTACAGGAATCCATACATCAGGTGAATGGCCTGCTCCTCGTTCTCCGGGATCCGCGCGCGCAACGGGTCCACGCCCAACGTCGTCGGCGAAGCCACCGCCACCGCATCTTTCGTCGGCAAATAAAATTTCTGCCCCAATGGCGAAACGGGAGCCGTCGTGATTCGTTCCGAGAATCCCTTATTGTCTACGTTTGCGATGTCGAAGACGCGCAGTCCACCGCTCCCGGTTGCAGCGTACGCGTATTCGCCGCGAGCTTGAATATCCAGCACTGTCCCATCGTGCCCTGCCACCGCCGAAAGCTCCCGCTTCCGTCCCACAAATTTCTTGAAATTGTCCGGGTACGCTACGCGCTGCAAATCGCTTCCAAAGATCGCTTCTGGCTCGTCATGCTCCGCAACCGCAATCGCTTCAAATCCCTTTTTCCCCGTGGCCACATACACGTAGCGGCCCATGAAGTTCATGAAGTTCGTGCCCTGCAGCACCAGTTGCGCCATCCACGCATTGTTGTCGTTCGCGGCAGAAACGTGGCAATCACTGCATTGCTTCGTTTCTTTCGCACGCACAGTATGTGGCACATACGAACTGAATGCCTGGCCCGAAAAGCCTTCCGCCGAAATCGTCTGCTGTGTGTAGTACAGCCATTCCCGATTCGCATTTTGCGAACTCACTAGCACCGCGCACGACGACCTGGCCGGCGCTATTCGATGCCCGGTCACCGTTCCATCGACGCTCAAGAAATATGCATCGTCACGCAACACCTGAAAGTTGTAGCTCGTGTAATTTTTCGTCGTTAATCCTTCATTGTGCAGCATCGGCCGCCGCGCGTTGGCGGTCATCTGCAAGTGGCACCCAAAACAGGTTGGCGTCCACGAACTATGACACGCGTAGCAGGTCATCGACGCATTGCCATGCGCCAACTGTCCATCGTCAACAGGCACCGCTCCGAAGGTCACGCCATCTTTATTCATCAATTTTGCGCGGTACGATTTCATGCTGAAGTGCACATTCCCCGGCGTGACCGTATCTTTTGTCTGTACCACTTCCCATTCCGTATTCGGATCGGTCATCGAGCGCTGAAACAGCTTTTCCCCGCGCCACTCAAATCGCCGCAGTCCATCTGGAGTTCGCAGCGCCTCCAGATGCCGCCCGCGCGGCTCTCCCGGTCGCGCCGCATCGGGTGCCGCTGGACCTGAGGTAACCAGGGTGGACTTCTGCCGGATCGTTCCGTGGCAATCCACGCAATCAATCTCCACGGCCGCGCGCGGCTCGCCGTAGATTTTTCCCGTGCCGTGATTGTCCTGCGCAAAGTGGCAGTCTGCGCACTGCATGCCCTTTTCCAGATGTATGTCTGCCAGATGCACGGCTTTGTTGAATCGCTCGGGGTCATCAAACGGGATCGGCTTCCCCTCTTTATCCAGCCAATTCCCCTTTCGGTCGTGATTGTAGACGCCGCGAAACAGCCAGCCGTGGCCGTGGAAATCCGCAAACTGTGTGGTCTTCAGTTGCGCGTTGAATTCCTTGCTTCCCGTGTTCTCCAGGAATTTTTCGTCCCCCCACTTGCCTCGTGCGGCCGCCCCTTCCGGATTCTTCAGCAAACTTTCGTACCGTTCTTCTTCCGTGGGGTTATGCTGCTCCTTCGGATACATCTTGTCCGAATCCATCTCGTTGTCCCACCACGTCAATCCGAAATACGTAGTCACCATGTTCGTGCCGGGGTGTACATGGCAGATCATGCACTGGCTCGAAGGAATCGCTCGCGTGAACGCGTGCTTGATCGGATGCCCGCGCTCCGTCTTTGAAATCGTCGGATCAACCGAAGCGCTCAGCCCGCTGTGCCCGTACTGCGCGTAACCCGCCGAGTGCGCCGGGTCGCGATCGTTCGCGTAAATCACGTGGCACGCCGAGCAGCCACTCGAACGGTAATCCCCCGGATGGTCGTTTGTCCCGGGAAGCGAAAGCACCGGGTCCAGCAGTCGCGTCTTCTGCAAACCCAGAAATACAGGGTCGGTCCGCAATTCCGTCCCGAATCCACGATCGCTCAATTTGTCGTCGGGCTTCCCGGGATCTTCCTGCCTTGAAGGATTGCCAATCTCCGCCTTCTTCTCGCCGCCGCGTTCGAATACGCGCAGAACGTTTCCGGGCTGCGAAATTTCCCAACGATAAAGTGGTGTCAACTCCGGAAGGATGCCTTTCGTGCGCGTCAAATCCGCACTCGGCGTGGGGACTGTCTTTAACGCTTGCGGCACACCGTTCCGATCGTAACTCTCGCCAAATCTTGCATTCTTGTAGGGAAATCCGCCGTTGTTATACAGTGCCGCGCCCCACAAAAATCCCGAGTGCGTCATCATATTGGTAGACACTGCGCGCGTTTCGCTTGGATGGCATCCCGCAGTTCCACACGTTTCGGGCGCAACCCGCAGATCACCCGGATTGACGAACTTGATGTATTCTGCGCTTTCCTTCAGCCATTCCGTAAACGCTCGCTCCGGCACCGTCGTACGGTTTTTGAAAAACGCATTGTGCGGTTGCACATGTGCTTTTTCTTTTGCCGCGATGTATTCCAGCGAAGTTGGTGAAGTCCCCGCCACCACGGAAATCGTGAAATTTCCTCCATGGCAATCCGTGCATCCGATATGTACTCCCTTCGACGGGTGCATCGTGGGCTCATCCGTCGAGGTGTGGCACGTCACGCATCCTGCGGACTTCCGATCGGCCTCTTCCTGCGATTGCCCTCTGATCGAGTTTGCGGATTCCTGCGCCGCCACTCTCGATTTGCTCAGATGAATCCCCGCCAGTAGCGAGAACAGGCACACGCTCATCGAAAACAAAATCAGTATTCGGGCCCGACCGTTCTCTGCGCGAACCCGCCGCCACGTCGCTGACATGCGCGAAACTTGCATTCTGTCGCCCCTCAAAACGTAAACCTTGCCGAGCCGAACACCGAAAACTGCGTCTTCCCGGTATAAATGTCGCGGAAGCCGGGTCCCGGTTGCAGCATCGACGCTCCGCCCGAGAGCACAATATTCTCCGAGAGCGGCGGACGATACTGCACTCCAACTCCTAGATCCTCGCCGATGCCGTGACGAATCGGTGATTGAAACAATACATACTCCAGCGGTTCTGTGCGCATGAATCGCAGATAATTGAAGTTCGCAAATCCTTTCAGCTTCGGTGTGATGTCAAAATCCGCTCCGGCATTCACCAAAAAAATCCCCGGGTTCACAAAATTCGCCTGACCTTCTTCTTTGCTCGATCTCATGCTTGGTAACAAACTGCCTTCTGGGGTCAGCGACACTCCCGATCCCGTCAATCGCAATTGCTCCCGGTTCCAGAAGCTAAACATTCCGCCTGCAAAGTTGGGCAAGTCCACAATTGAATCAAATCCCCTCGCGCGTCCATCCCGCGGATTCGCATCTCCCGATGTGTAAAACGTCGACACGCGATACCGTATCCAGTCGCGATCCAGCGAAAGCTCCACCGCCGCCATCTGCGCATTCACCGTCACCGGCCGTCCGGCAATTGGATTGAACGTGTCCTCGCCCACCGCCTCGTAAAAGGCGTGCGTCAGATTGACGCGTTTGATGTGCCCGCTGCCCAACCAGCCAAAGTACCCGACCCGAATGCCATGCGGTATCGCTCCCGTGCCCTGGTTAATCACGTTCCCGATCGGCGCGGGACGCACCAGGAATCCGTTGTCGTCGTAATGTACGCTCGGATCATCCTTATTCCATGCACCCACAAACTCCGCCGTGTATCCCGGAAAGAAAAAGTCTTGCAGGTACACATTTCCCAATACAACTTGCTGGTCGCGTAGATCAAACGTATTCAATCCACTGTTGGTGTTTTTCTCCAGAAAATTAAAATAAGCCGCATTGTATTCCACCCTACCACTGCGCAAATTTCCGAACACGCGGGCTCCTAATTGCTCATCCACGAACAGAAACCCGCGAAAATCCGCATTGAACTCCTGAATGCCCGCACGCACCGAAACAAAATCGTAGTTCGGGCTCAAGTCGTGCAGCTTGACTTCCACAAACCCTTCCTGCAATCCCAAATGCGAATCGAATCGCGTCGTCCCCTTTCGTACGTCCGGGCTTACAATCCCGAGTTCGCGCACATTCAGATAATTCAGGCTCAACTCCGGCGTGATTCGAATTCGCCAATCCACTGGCTTGAACGAGGCGTCTCCGTGAAACAAGTCAAACGAAAACCGCAGTGTCTGGTCCAAGAAAAACTGTTCTCCGCGGCCGAAGAATCCAGGTGTACCCGCCTGTGTGCCGCTGGCATTACTTGGCGTAGGCACTCGCCGCCCTTCGAGAAATGTCTCGGCCGTTCCCGTGAAATTGAAGAAGACCTGCTGCCCCAGCACCTGTGGCCAGATCGGTTCATCGCCCTTGAATCGATTCCGGTTGAACGGGTCATACCAGTGTGGCTTCGTATAAATGTATTCCCCGCGCGGAGCGTACCTTCTGTATTCCGGCTGCTCCAGCGCCCAACGGTTCGGCACCGCATTGAACACGTCCGCGACCGGCGGCAGATAATCTGGCGCAAGCTCCAGGATATAATTCGGATCGGAATCCAGCCGATGACGAAACTCCCGATAACTATCGGGCTCAGCCGTCGTCGCAGCCGGTAAAGGTGGTCCTAGATCCGCCTGCCGAGGTAATCGTGACTGCAGCGCAGCAATTTCGTTGGCTGCGATAGAAATCTCTAACGTCACCACTTCGTTGGCGTTCACTGCCAGCGATGCGATCGCAAACTCTGCATGCCCCGTTGCTTGAACACTCACTTCATAATCCCCGGGCGTCAGCAACAGCACGCGAAACACTCCATCACCCGAACTCATCGCTAGCGTCGTTTGATCCGTCTGCAAATTCCGCAATTTGATCGCGGCGCCACCGACCGGCCGACTTACGCCTTCCGACACGGTTTCCCGAATCGTTCCATCCACCGCTCCCGTCGTTGAGGCTTGTTGTCGGGGAATTCGTTTGGGCGGCGCTGACTCTCGCGATTCTTGTGCGGGCACAGAAGTTGTTGCCGCAGGTGAGGCCGACTGTTGCGCGCGCGCGATTCCCGCGATGGCCAGCAACAGGCCGAGACCAAATACAATCCATATGGGGTTGGAGTTTCGAGGCTTGGGGAACGAGGCAAGGCGCATGCGTTTAATGAATTCGAGCCGCAAGTGGCTCCGGCGTATTGCCTAACTAAACTAGATTCAGCCCGACTCGGCAACCTATTTCCAACACTGGTGCGAGTATTCGGTAACATCCCCTCTCACCCGTGGACAGTCACCACTTCGCCGCACCACGCGCGATTCCGCATTGTGAGATTCCAATTCGCCGTGGTATCAACGATAGGGCCTCAGATGGAACACGCCATTCACAAACCGATCGAATCTCGCCGCGCTTACCAGCACCGCCGTCACACCATCGGTTTCGCTATGGTTCTGGCGTTGACCCTTGCCGCTGCACTTGCCGCCTTACTTGTCGGCTAACTCCGCCTGGCTTCCGCGCCCGTCACCAGTTCGCCGCATCCCCCGCGAATCTGCATTGTGAACCTCTTCTCCCGTGCGATAACTACGAGAGCACCGTTCATGGAACACGCTATTCGCAAGGCCTATGAGTCTCGCCGCGCTGAAGAAGAGCGCCGTCGCACTCTCACCTTCGGAATTGTTCTCTCGCTCGCCATCGCTTCTGCTCTCGCCTTCCTGCTCACAGGCTGCGGCTCCACAACTCCTACACCAAGCCCTGTCCCTCCGCCAGTCGCTGTCCCCACTCTCAGCGCTGTCGACGTTCAGAATATTGTCCAGGCTGCCGCGGCTTCCGTTGATCTCGATACCATGGTCATCTCCGTCGTCGATCGCGGCGGAAAAGTCCTCGCCGTTTTCCGGAAACCAAGCGCCTCCACCACGGACACCGGAAATTTCAGCGCCCCCGTCGATGTAAACGATCTGGCCGTCGCTCTCGCTCGCACTGCCGCCTATTTCAGCAACGATCAAGCCCCGCTTTCCTCGCGCACCGTTCGCTTCATCAGCGGCATTCACTTTCCACCCGGGGTAGACAACGCTCCCACCGCTGATCTCTACGGTATCGAAAATACCAACCGCGGTTGCACACTCTCCTCCAACTTTCTTCCCGGTCAAGCGGTTCAACCGTCGGTCTCTCTTGCAGGCGGCACGGGACTCGGCATCATCACCGGTAAATCGCAGATCGATGACAGCGATCCCAATGCAGTCAATCCCGGTGGCGTGCCCATTTTTCGTGACGGAATCGTGGTCGGTGGGGTCGGTGTGGCGGGCGTTCCAGGAGACGTTGCCGAATTCGCGGCTTTCACTGCCGCAACTTCCAGCGGTTTTGGTCCCGTCCCCCGCCCGCCCCGGCGTGGTATTCATCGGCGGCATCGCGCTTCCCTTCGTTAATCAGACAACTCGACCCGCAGGCATAAATCCCGGCACCACCACAGGTAGTTACTACTCTATCTTTCTCGCCCATCGCCAGCACAGGCCAGCCTCCCGAAGGAGACCTTGTGGGACCTGCCGCTGGGCCCTTGGGTGGTCTCTCCGCCGCCGATGTAAAACAAATTCTTGATAATGCGGAAGCGACCGCAAATGCCACGCGCGCAGCCATTCGCTTGCCACTCGGTTCGCGCACTAGGATGGTCATTGCCGTTGCCGATCTCGATGGCACCATCATCGGTCTTCGTCGCATGACCGATTCCACCGTCTTTAGCATCGATGTCGCGGCCACCAAAGCACGCAACATGGTCTACTTCAACAGTACTTCGCGTACCGCTCTCGATCTCAATCAAGTCCCTCTCGGCACCGCCGTCACGAATCGCACCATCAGCTTTGGTGCACAACCCCTTTTTCCACCGGGCATCACGGGCTCCTCCAGCGGCCCCTTCTACAACCTGTTTCTCCAGGATTTGCAGAATCCCTGCACACAAGGATTTCAGCCTGGCCCACCAAACGTGAATAAAAGTGGAATTGTCTTTTTTCCCGGCAGCGCCGGTCTCTATAAAAATGGAGTGCTCGTCGGCGGACTCGGCGTAAGCGGTGATGGTGTCGACCAGGACGATTACGTGACTTCCGCCGGCACCACCGGCTTTCGAAGCCCCCACCGATATCCGCGCCGACCAAGTCCTCATCGACAACGTTCGGCTTCCCTACTTCAAGTTCCCCCGCAATCCCACCAACTGACAACAATCTCATTTTCTTGGTTTGACTGGGCGCAGTTCGCCGGGGGCAGCCTTTGAATGGAAAAATCTCTTCGCGGCTCAAAAAGGCAGGATCACTTTTTCTTGCGGCGGGTAAGAGCGGTCAGCGCTGCGGAATACTCTTCGAGGGTGTTCGGAATCGCTTTGTTATACACAAATTGTCCATCGCGCCGGCATTCGATCAGTCGTGCCTCTGACAATATTTTCAGGTGGTGCGAAACAGTCGCGGGAGTAACCCCACGCATGCTCACGATTTCGCCGCAGTTCATTTCCTCGCACGAACTGATGGCCTCAAAAATCCTCAGCCGCGTCTGGTCTCCCAGCGCTTTCGAAATCTTCTCAATTTGGGCGCGATCCATGTCTTTCTTTCATTCTAACCAATCTGCAGAAATCCTGTAACCTTTCATTTCGATGTTCATCAAATTGTCGAAGTCCGGCAAATCCACATTAGCCCCCTGCGGGGCGGAGGCATCCATGAAACGTCTCGAAGGTAAGGTTGCAGTTGTCACCGGTGGTAACAGCGGAATTGGTTTGGCTTCGGCCAAGCGTCTTGCCGAGGAAGGCGCCCGCGTCGCCATTTCCGGCAGAAATCAGAAGACTCTCGATGAAGCCGTCAAATTCATTGGGCACAATGTGCTGGCCATTCAGGCCGACACGACCAAAGTCGCCGACACCGAGCGGTTCCTGAAGGAAGTTGCTCAGAAGCTCGGCAAGATCGACGTCCTGTTCGTCAACGCGGGCATTGCCAAATTCGCCCCGATCGCCGATGTAACGGAAGCCCACTTTGACGAGCAGTTCAACACCAATGTACGTGGCGCTTATTTCACGGTTCAAAAGTCCCTGCCACACCTGAATGATGGCGCGTCCATTATCCTGAACACCAGCGTTGTTGCCGCCAAAGGCCAGCCCAATGCCACCGTTTATTCTTCCACGAAGGCAGCGTTGCGCTCCGTCGCTCGCACCGCAGCCGCAGATCTCATCCCCCGCGGCATCCGCGTGAACGCGGTTGCCCCAGGCCCGATCGAAACTCCCATCTTTGGAAAGACTGGTCTCCCCAAGGAACACCTCGATGCGTTCGCAAAACAAATCACGGAAGCGGTTCCGATGAAGCGCTTTGGCAAACCTGAAGAAGTTGCCGGCGCGGTGGCCTTCCTGGCTTCCTCCGATTCTTCCTATATCACCGGAGTGGAGCTGAACGTCGACGGGGGAATGGGCCAGCTGTAGTTTTCTCTTTGAAGCTTGCAGGGGCGGCAGAACGCTGCCCTTTTTCTATTTAGCCGCGGAGGGATCCGCCGACGAGGCTGCATTCACATCCAAAAACCACTTATGTCTACTGTCTCCCGGTGCATAACAATTTCCGTCCGCCGCATAATTTGCGGGGCACTGGGCAGTGCGTTCTCTACGCTGTGGGGACTGCGCGAACTGCCATACCGCCGCCGCAAATCCACTCCGCGTCGGCGAGGGGGCATCCGATGGAAAACTGCAACCAGGAGAAGGTGGGCACACATCGTTGAACACCCAGAAAATTGTTTCACGCCCATCGGCATGATCCTGAATGTCCTTCGCCGTGGTGATGCTCACGCCATTCCCTTCACTCACTGGAATCCCAGAACAGTACACCCCCGTTCGGTAGCCCGTTCGCGACAGGGACTCGGCCCAACTTTTCAGATACGCGTGGTAAGTGGCGGGAAGCCGCCCACCCTCCTCAATGTCTAGAAAAATCACCGTGCCTTTGGCGAATCCCTCTCGTTTCGCCGCATCCCCTGCTCGTTCGCCGTCGGCATTGCCTTTTTGTCGCGCCGCTGTTTCGTTTTTGAGCGTACGGCTTTCGGGCCCGTTAAAGAGCACCACAAATCCAAATCCCTGCGCCCGCAACAATGTCCTCTTCCCCAGCCAGGTGCTCTTCTTCTCGCCCGGTGGCGCTCCCAACCAATAACTTGTGAACGAAAACGTCTTTCGCAGCACCGGCAGAGCCGCGTCCCCCGGATACTCATTCAAGTCAAACCCTAGATAGTTGTTTTGTTTTTCACTAGGGGCAACGACCGTCGCGCGTGAAGGAAAACTGCGGAGTACCGGGAACAGCGCAATGAATAGAACACAGATCAGCGTGACTAAGATTCCGTACCGAGACATAGCTTGAATCTACAGCAACCAGCATTCGAGTGAAACTGCATTTAACACCATGCCGCGCTATCCTTCGCGTAGCTTGTGCCCCGCGAGGTTTCCCAGTCCGTCATACGCTGCATATTTATAAAGCTCGCTCAGCGTCGGATAATTGAAGACCTGCTCGATGAATTCGTCGATCGTCAATCCGTTGTCCAGTACCATCATCCCGATGTGAATCAGCTCCGTCGCCGATTCTCCGATTACGCTCATTCCCAGCAGCTTGCGGTCCGCCTTCGCAAAAATCAGCTTCAGCATTCCCGCCGTGTCGCCAATAATGTGCCCGCGCGCGTTGTTCTCGTAATGCGCTCGGCCCACGCAATATTCGATCTTTTTCTCAATGCACGACGCTTCCGTTTCGCCGGCGGCCGAAATCTCCGGTATGGTATAAATCCCCATGGGCAGCAGCGAAGCCACGCGCTGTTTGTACTTCAAGCCAAATGCATGGCAGACGGCCACACGGCCCTGCTCCATCGACGTCGAAGCCAGCGCCGGGAACCCAATCACATCTCCCGCCGCATAAATATGCGGCACCGTCGTCCGGTAATTTTCATCCACCGCCAGGTATCCTTTGTCGCTGATCGCCAGTCCGGCCTCTCTCCAGCGCCAATCCGTCCACCGCCGCACGTCGCCCCGCCGCAAACAGCGCCGATTCCGTCTCCAACGTTCTACCGCTCTTCATAAAGAGCCGCACGCCACTAGCCGTGTTTTCCACCTTCACTGGCCGCTCGTTAAACCACAGATGCATGCCCAGCGACATAAATCGGTCCCTCAGACGCTCCGAAATTTCCTTGTCCAGAAACGGCAGCAACTGGTCCCGCCCATCGACGAGTGTCACGTCAACGCCTAGCGCCATAAATATCGACGCGTACTCGCAGCCGATGACTCCGCCGCCAATTACCGCCAAACTTTTCGGTATCCGCTCCATCTGCAGGAACGTGTCCGAATCAAAGGTGTGAACATCATCAAACGCAATTTCCGCCGGCCGGTGCGGCTTTGACCCTGTCGAAATCAAGATTACTTCCCCCCACAAATTTCGCACCCCGTTCGCCGTGTTCACGCTAATCGTGTGCGCATCCTCAAACGAGGCTTGCCCCCGCACGAGATCAATGTGGTGCAACTCCAGGTTCTTCAGAATCCGTTGCCGTTCCATCTCCACCACTTCGCGCTCGTGGTGCATGAAATCGTGCACCGTCAGATCCTCTTTTAACGAATAGTCGATGCCGTAGAGCCCGCGCTGTTTCAGGCCAGAGAAATACAGCGCTGATTCCCGCAACGTCTTGCTCGGCACGGTGCCGGTGTTGATGCAACTCCCCCCGACTGCCGGTGCGCGCTCGATTATCGCCACCCGCTTGCCGAAATAAGCCGCCTGTGCCCCCGCCTTTTCCCCAGCGGGTCCGCAACCAATCACAACAAGATCGAAAGATTCAGCAGCAGCCACAAGCCCTCCGGGAATCTAACCAAGCTCCACGAAATGACACTAACAGTCATGCTTGATTCTAAGAAAAGAATCCCGCCTGCACTCAAAATACTCACCACGCTGTGCCGAATCAGGTCTCTTTACCCCTTCACTATGGGCCTCGCCTGCTACGACTTGCCACAACGCTCCGACTTTGATGTGATACCCCCATGAACTTGCCTCCCGTTGTGCGTTGGGCTACAGGAATCCGCTGGCAATGGAAGGTCTTCATTCCCATTCTCGCGGTAATGCTCCTTTGTTTGGCGGGCATTGCCGCCATGATGCGTACCCTGCAAGTTCGGGAAGCGCAGTGGATCCTGATCGCCATCGCTTCCTTCGGCATTCTTTTAGGCTTTGTTCTGCTTTCTGTCCTTCTGGTCCTCGTCGAGCAACCCCTCCAGGAATTGATGGACACCATCTCTCGTGTTCGCGCCGGCGATTTCAGTGCCCGCGTCAATTTCGCCAAGCGCGAAGACGATATTGGCGCGCTTGGCCGCCAGTTCAATGAAATGGTGCAGACCCTGCAGCAAAATCGCGTGGAAATTGAGGAACTTCATCGCCGCGAAATGCTGCGTGCCGAACACCTCGCCACACTTGGCGAGCTCGCCGCTGGTTTGGCCCACGAAATTCGCAATCCCCTTGCGGGCATCGCCGGTGTCGTCGATGTGATGGGCAAGGAACTCCCACCCAACAGTCCCAGTCGAGCCGTCATGGACGACGTCCAAAAAGAAGTCTTCCACATTCAAAATATTCTCAACGACCTGCTCTCGTATTCCCGCCCTCGACCACCTAATTTTCACCCCGCGGACTTGAACACCACCATCGAACAGGCCGTACAGCTTGCCCGTCAGCAAGTATTGACGAAACCCGTCCAGGTTCTCTTTCAACAGAACCCCTCTCTGCCCAAAGTCCTTCACGATCCTGCCCTAATCCAGCAGGTCATCCTGAACCTCCTTCTCAATGGCATTCAGGCCATCTCTGGCGAGGGTAAGGTGGAAGTCCATACTTCACTAGAGCCAGATTTTGTTGTCGTCCAGGTCAGCGATACCGGTCGTGGCATTCCCAGTGAAGCCCTTACCAAGATCTTTAAACCCTTTTTTACGACGCGCCGCGAGGGTACCGGCCTTGGCCTGTCTCTGGCCAACAGCATTGTCCAGTCTCATGGCGGTAAGATCGATGTCAGCAGTGCGCCGCAACGGGGTGCCCAGTTCAAAATCTGGCTTCCCATCGCCGGCCCACAGAAGGACAAGCCGAACTCTGCTGCAAAGTGGTAAAGTTAGGTGATGGCCCAAAAAAGAATTTTAATTGTCGATGACGAAAAGCTCGTCCGCTGGGCATTGAACCAGAAGTGTTCCGAATTTGGTTTCCAATGTATCGAAGCGGAGACCGGTCAAGCTGGCCTACAGGCGCTCCAGACTGAGTCCGTGGACGCCATCCTTCTTGACGTCCACCTACCGGACATGAGCGGCATCCAGGTCCTCGAAAAATTGAAACACGCTGGTGAGACCCGTAGCGTCATCATGATGACTGCCGACCCACAACTCGACGACGTCAAGACCGCTCTCCGGCTCGGTGCGTACGATTTCGTCAGCAAACCCATCAATTTCGACGAGCTGAACATTACGCTGCAAAATGCCCTTGAAGCCGGTTCCCTCCGCACAGAAGTCGAATCTCTACGTGATGAAGTCCGCCGCCGCGCTGGATATCACGATGTGATCGGCGTCTCTCGCAAAATTACGGAATTAATGAAGTTTGTCTACAAGGTCGCTGCCAGTGCCGCGACTACAATTCTGATCCAAGGCGAAAGCGGCACCGGTAAAGACCTCGTCGCCAAGGCCATTCATTACCGTAGCTCGCGCTCAGAGCGTCCGTTTGTCGCCATCAACTGCTCGGCGATTCCCGAAACGCTCATGGAAGCCGAACTCTTCGGCCACGAAAAGGGCGCGTTCACCGACGCTAAAGCCATGAAGAAGGGACTCTTCGAGGTTGCCGACGGTGGCACCCTCTTCCTCGACGAAATCGGCGAACTCTCTCCGCTTCTCCAGGCCAAACTCCTCCGCGTCCTGGAAGATCAGGTCATTCGCCGCATTGGCGGTGTTCGTGATATTCAGGTCGAAGTCCGTGTCATCGCCGCTTCCAACCGTGATCTCGAACGTGAAGTCCGCGAGGGCCGCTTCCGACAGGACCTCTACTACCGCTTCGCGATCATCTCCATCTTTTTGCCCGCTCTTCGAGAACGCAAGGACGATATCACTCCGCTCGTGGAATTCTTCGTCGCCCACTACAATAAGAAGTTCCGCAAGTCTGTCCAGGGCATCAGCGATGAAACCCGTCGCCTGCTCCAGAATTATGATTGGCCCGGAAACGTTCGCGAACTGAAAAACGCCCTTGAGCGAGCCATGATTCTCGAGGAGGGTAATCTCCTCCGCCCCGACGATCTTCCGTTCTCCGTGGCCAGCGGCCGCAGCAACGCTATCGTCGAAGATAACCACAGCAGTATCAATCCCGAGGCGCAAACTGTTCCCGGCAAACGTCGTCTGCCTCCTCTTTTCATTCCCGAAGGCGGCACATCGCTCGAAGATGTCGAACACGCCCTTGTTGAACTCGCCCTGCAACAGTCCCACGGCAATCAGATCAAAGCGGCCAAACTGCTCAACATCAGCCGCGACGCCCTGCGCTACAAAATGAAAAAATTCGGGCTCTCCCATTCCGAAGAAGAAGAGCCCGCCCCCCCAGCAACGCCTGAGCATCCTTCACTTTTCGGCACAGCTATTCCTGGCTGTACTCTGATCTTGTAGAGCTCCAAATCCCTCGAGTCGCCTCACGAAGATGACAATCCACTGCGTGAGAAAACGCGCAACAGAGTGAAATCCCCCAAATTGCTCATTCTCCGTGGTTCGTCTGAAACCGTAACTCTTTTCCATCCAATCGCTTACGATATCCACAGCTTTACTCCTAAACGGCACGCTGTATGCACTCTACACAGGTTGCTCAGTAATTAGGCAATGGAGCGATTGTCGAATTGCTGGACGGTGGGCGTTCCTTTTTCAATGGTCGAGCTCGCGGTGAAGGCTCGAAAGGATACATTGTAAAAAGGGACGCCCACAAAAAAAGTTTGGCAGCGGCCAGCCCACTGAACGAAGCGACGTATAGTCGACTGCGCGCCCGCGACACGGGCAAATACCTTAGCTGGCCGCTGCCTTTATTTTTGCTTTCCGCTTCCACTCTTCTCTGAACCTTCCACCATCGCGTGCTTTTTCTCCGCTTTACTTGCTGGATTCCGCGCATAGTTATGCGTCACTTTGCTCAACTTTCTGCTGTCATCTGCAAAAACTCCTTACAACCCTTTTGTTTCCTTCGCGTAACGCTCTCTGCCTTCTGGTACCGAACGTGCACCTTCCTAACTGGGAATATATTCAGCTGCTCGCAGTGCGCTGTAGTTTTTCCGTTTGAGGAGGGGGCTATGCCGCAAGTTCTTGAGCCCGCAAAGAAGGCCGTCGTGGACAGCAGTAAACGAGTTTTACTTACCAAGATTCTCGTTACCACCGATTTCTCCGAAGTCTCCGATCGTGCATTGGATTACGCCATCGCTCTGGCGCGTCGCTACGATGCACGCATCTACCTCGCTCACGTTATCACTCCGGATCCTTTCCAGTTCGCAGAGCCGCAACTCGCCCAGGCCACCTACGAAAAGGTTCGCCAGGCCGCCGAAGAGGGTATTACGGACATCCTCATCTCCGGCAAACTCCGTGGCGTCCCTCATGAAGTCTTGATGGAAGAGGGCAACGTCTGGCCAACTCTCGAGAAGTTGATCGTCGAGCATGAAATCGATCTCGTTGTCGTTGGCACTCATGGGCGCGGTAAGGTTCAGAAAATCTTGATCGGCTCCGTCGCCGAGGAAATCTTCCGCCAGGCCGATTGCGCTGTCTTGACCGTTGGTCCCGGGGTAAAGGGCGAACCGGCCAGGGAAGTCGAACTCAAGAACATTCTCTTCGCTACGGATTTTGGTCCTGGAGCGGAAAAGGCCGCCGCTCACGCTTTCTCCCTCGCTCAGGAACATGGCGCCCGTCTCAGCCTGCTGCACGTCATCGAAAGCGCCGCTGCCTACACCGAAGAAAGTGTTGCCCGCCAGCGCGAAATTAACATCGTTCGCATGCGCCAACTCATGCCCAAGGGCAGTGAAAACTGGTGTAAACCTGAATTCCGCGTAACGTTCGGTGCTGCCGTCGAGGAAATCCTTCTCGCCGCGCGTGAAATTAGTGCCGATCTGATCGTCATGGGCGCGAAGCCACGCAAGAGTCTTGCCGGCCATGCTCCTCTGACCATCGCTTACAACATAGTCACCAAGGCGCCTTCACCGGTGCTTACCGTGCGCGGTTAAGTCTCTCCGGGGAACGGAATCCACTCAGCCGGATCCGCATCCCCTTACATAAAGGCGGCGTTGTCTCCTCCCCCAGTCGACCAGCGCCGCCTTTATCCTCCACAACAGATCTTCATAGGGGTGGCTTTATTCCGCCCTTTTTCCATTGTTGGCACAACCGTCGGAGGCTATTGGCGAAATAGCGCCGCACTGTCTCGCATTCCCGACGGAAGTCCTAGCTTTTAGTAATTGCTATACTCGTGAAGTCTGAGGGTGCTGGATGATCGAGAGGCCTGCAAAGAAAAACGGTTCCGTTGGTGGGTGTGGTCATTCGTTGTCCTCTTCCCAATTCCGTTTAGTGTCGCCCAATGGTGGGTGACACTCATCTTCATAGCGATATTCGCTGTGCTGATGTGGGCGATATTTGATTATTACAACAACTGAACATCCGAAGCGGAAGTAACGCCGCATTTCCCTTCCGTGCCGATTTTCTACCGACTCGTCATCGGATGCGCTGCTTCATCTGCGTGGGGCACCAACACCTGATACGTCGAATCCGGAATCGCCGACCGCCAATTTCCCGTCGCCTTCGCAAATCCCACAACCCCAAAGAACAACACCGCCACTCCTGCCGCCATCGCCCATCCCGGTATTGCTCGCGTCTTGCTTCGCGCCCAATTGCGGTAACCCCATGTACAACGCGCTCTCTGCCGGGCAAACCGTCACGCACTCCATGCACCCGGTACACTCAACCGATTTGATTGACAACAACTTGTCCACCGGCAAAGACGCTGGGCACGCTTTCGCGCATTTCCCGCAATCGATACATGGCTCGGCCTTGCGGCGAATCCTCGCCGGACTCAACAGCGACACGAACCCCAGCAAAGCCCCGTAAGGACACAGGAATCGGCACCAGAAATTGGGCACGAATACCGACGTCACCACGAAAATCCCCAACACGATCAATCCTGTCTCGCCAATGTGCCGAAAGAAATTCAGCATCTTCACGTCTGCAATCAATCCGTACGGACTCCGCATGAAATCCTGAATCCCCAGCACCGACATCGTCGAAATCGCCCACGCAAAAAATCCCAGCAGCAGGTACTTGAATCCGCGCATCGGCAAATCCAGCCACCGCGGCAACGGAAAATTCCTCCCAAAAATCTTTTTTCCCGCTCGCCACAAATATTCTGAAATTGTCCCTACGGGGCACAACCAACTGCAAAACGCCTTCCGCAGCAAAAACGCCATCGCTAGAAATGCAATCAGCAGGAACATCGCCGCCGGATGCACCTGCGGAATCCGTCCGCTCAAAATCCAGTACTTCAAATTCATCAATCCCGCAATCGGCAGCCAGCCCTTCCACCCCTGCCGGCCGTTGCAAATTGCGCGACAAATCTCCTGTCTCGAATTGCCGTCACCCAGAAATAAAATTTCGCACCCAACCACAAATTCAGCGCCAAAAATGCCAACTGGAATCCCGCGCCGATATACCTGCGCGTGGTCGCTTCTCCAGCCGCCGGATCAACTTCTTCTTTGTTTTCTGAATTGGGGCTACCGGAAGGACTTGCTCGATCAGAACATCCACTCGCTCATTTTGCGCTGCCACTGGAAGCTGTGTAGCCATGACGTTAGCCTCAACTGAAGGTTAGGCCATCCCGTCACAGTGGCTGTGACCTTAGTCACTAGCTCCATCCCGTTTGTTTTCCTGGGCTTCCGTCCTAGCGAGTGTTTGTTCTAAGCGGCACAGCCGTTCCTGACTATGCCCTTTGCAATTCTTTCACTTTGCCCGCCTGCTGGCTTCACCCTTCTTTATCCTTCTCCGCCACCCGCGCTTTCACCATCTTCTTTACTAACGCCGCCGACAATGGTTTGTTCAACGGAAACTGAATCGTCCCTTTCGACGTGCGAAGTTTCCCTAGCTCTTTCGCGTGCGCCTCAATCACCGCCACGCTCATGGGAAACAAGCTGCAATGGTCAGAGAACGCTGCGTACGCCATGAGCGCTCCCTTATAGCGAAACATTGGCATTCCATAACCAATCGCTTCCGTGGCCTCGCGAGGCGCGGCTCCGCGAATCACCGCCCGCACTTTCTTCATCGTGCCGCGCGCAGGCTCTTTGAGACCCGCAATGTGGGCGTCCACTGCCTCGCGCCCGGAATCTCCTGCAACTGCCGTCGTCTTCTTTTTAAGTCTTCGCCTTTTTCATGAACCTCTTCCTCTCCCCAGACCGCCTACGCCCCTACTTCACGTCCAATTTCCCAATGATGTCCATATGGATCCACCATTCGCCCGACGCGCCAACCATGCTGTTCCCCCACCGGGTGTACTTCTTTCCCGCCAGCCGCGATCGCCTTTGCAAATACCGCATCGGGGTCCGCAACGGTCAACACCATTCGTACCGTTCCACCCCCCAGCGATTCCGGACTGAAATTTGCATGTTCGGGAGACTCATCGGCCACCCAGAACTCTGCTCCATCCGCCGACAATCTCGCGACGACGCCACCGTCCTCACCCTCAAGTCGGAACACTTCTTTCGCGCCAAACGCGGCCTTATAAAACTCCACCGCCTGCGCACTTTTCCGGACCGATAGCCACGGCGCGATCGTACAGGGAAAGAACGCACTTCTCGCTGCATCCGAGTGTCATCATTTCTCCTGTTCTGCGTCGCTCCGACAATCCTGTAGCGCCATAGGTGCCAGGCGACAATGCTATCACGCTGCATTTCTCCTCGTCAGTCCACGAAAATCATTTCGTCGCCGCTATTTCAACTCCGCTTCCCCATGCTATTCTTTCAATGCCGCGTGGCCGTTCGGTGCGGCTGTGGCGAAATTGGCATACGCGGTGGGCTTAAAATCCACTGGGGTTTTCCCCGTTGTCGGTTCGAGTCCGACCAGCCGCACCAAAGCATCTCGAACATCTTCCTGGTCTATTTGCTATCGTCTCTCGAGCTTTCGAGTCGAACAGTGAATTCACCGCCCAACTCGGTAGCTGAAACTCCTGCTGGCATTCCATTGATACTATGCCGGTTTCCGGATCCGCCTTTTCGCGGGTTTGATCGACCTTGTTGTCTTGCTCATTCCCTTTTCCGTGATTGTTACGTTTCTCGCTGTAAGCATGAATATCTGGAATAGCTTCTTCTTCCGCCTCCGTCTCGGTCAACCGTTACCCGATGATCTTGCCCAAAAGGGTCCGCTTCTGGTTTCCATCGGCATGGCCGTCTTCATTCTTCTCGGCTGGTTTTATTTCGCATTTCTGGAAAGTTCTTCCTGGCGGGCCACTGTTGGCAAACACCACTTGGGACTCTGTGTCGGAGATGAGCGCGGCAATCGGATTGGCTTTTGGCAAGCCACCAGGCGCTTTGCGGGCGGTCGACTCTTGTTTCATCTCCCTGTTGTAGGCGTCTACTACTTCCTGGTCGATTGCCTCTGCATCGCGGTGCTCAAACCCAATCGTGCTATACACGACATTCTGTCCGGTTGCCTCGTCTTGCAGGATTCTGAATTTCTACCTAAATGAGTTTTGCCAGGCCGCTGTGGTATTCTGCGGCTTCAACTTCTTCTGCTGACTGGCAGCCTTTCAGGGTGGTTAACCGCGGTGAATTGGAGCAAATTGTGCGCGACATCGAAGGGCGTAGCAACGAAGAAACTCCGGACAGTTCAGTTCTTTCCCAATTGAACCAGTGGTTGAGCGTTTTGCTCAGTCGGCGCGGCAGCGATCTGCTGCTCGTACCCGGTGCGCCAGCATGTTGCCTCGTGGAAGGTGAAGTCCATACCCTGGATCGGCAAATTCTCGATGGAGCCGAAATTGAAGAAGCCGTATTACCAGCCCTGACCGCTCACGCTCTGGGAATTTATCGCAAACTTGGCACTGCCGATTCTTCCTACCGCGTCGAGGGCCTCGGAAGATTTCGCATCAACTTGCATTCGGAACGTGGCAGACCTGCTGCCGCGATTCGTGCTCTGCCTGCGCAGGTCCCCGACATAAGCGAACTTAACCTGCCCGCTTCTGTGCGCGCTCTCGCTCACCTTCCCAGAGGCCTCGTCTTGATTGGAGGTCCTGCCGGTTCCGGAAAATCAACGACCCTCGCCGCCCTGATCAACGAAATTAATCGCACCGAGCGCCGGCACGTCGTCATCATCGAAGATCCCATGGAGTACGAGCACCAGCACGGCCGCTGCGTCATCGAACAGATCGAAGTGGGCACCGACGTTGCGGATTTTCCTACCGCGGTCCGAACGGCCCTCCGCCAGGCCCCCGATGTAATCGTGGTCGGCGAGATGCGCGATGCCGAAACCATGCGCACCGCCGTCGTCGCCGCGGAAACGGGGCATCTCGTTCTTTCCACGATTCATACTACGGACGTGTCCACCACCATCTCGCGCATCGCTGACAGTTTCCCCGCCGAACGTCAAAACACCATTCGCCAGGAACTTGCCATGGCCCTCGTCGCTGTCCTCACGCAAATCCTGTTGCGCAGCAAGAAGGGCGGCCGCTTCCCCGCCGCAGAACTTCTCATGCTCGGCTATGGCGCCAGGCAACACATCCGTCGCAATGCCCTCCACCATCTGCATCAGGAAATCACCATGACCAAGAAAAAGGGTTCCTTCAGCCTGGAAGACTCCCTGGTCAACCTCATCCGCCAAGGTCACATCGAACGCGAAGACGCCGAACTCTGCGCCATCCATCCTGACGACCTGGAGATCCTTCTCCGCGACTCATCCCGCGCCGCTTCTTCTTGATCCTCGTTTTGGAATGCAGCATTTAAGTTGGGGGGTTTTTCTAAAAATCACTGATTTCCGATGCACGCCGAATCAATCACCTTATCCATGGAACCGGTCGATTCCCCGGGGCGCAGGGTGTACCCGATCGAATCGTGTCCCAGTAGAACAGTCGTTCGCCAACGGCCGCCGGTTTTCAATACCCCGCGCGCGTCAATGCCGATCACCTTTCCAGTGCCATCCTTGATCCAACGTTGCTCAGACGTTTTTGAATCGGCAAAACCATCCGGTTTATCCTCTTCCTGTTCGGGATTGGTGGAAATGATTAGCTCTGCTTCAACCGCTTCATGCCCGCGAGGATATATGAAGTAGGCGTGCAGGCCTTCCTCATTCTTCAAAGTAGACTCCCATCCGCTGGGCAAAGCGAAGCGGGCCGAAAAACCGATGCGGACACCCGCGTCTCTTTACTCGATCGCAGGAGGGCACCGCCCAATCCGAGCCCTTTGACTCCTCAAGTCTCACTAAAACCGCGCCACTGCCCGGCTCCAGATACCGCGCAACGGGACGAAAATGCGGATCCTCGAATCGCAGTAATTGCCCCGCGTCCGAAAATGCAAATTTCCCCTTTTCATCCGTCGTGGTGCCCTGTCGCTGTGGGGGAGTCCCGCCCTGCACTTCGTTTACAACCGCGAATCCCTTCATTGGGTTGCCATCGGGACCCAATACCCTGCCACGCACGTTCAAATCCGCTGGCGGCACGGAACTCACATCTGAAACTTGTGTGATGACCAGTAGCGAGCAACACCCCAGGTGGCCATAGCCGGAGAACGAAGTCGTTTTACCATCCCCCGCTTTTGTTTCTTGGCCTGCGAGGAAGGCTCCCGTCAGCGTTGCTGTCACGGTATATGCCGGTTTCTCACCGCGTCGCGCCGCGATCAGGGCATAGAGTCTGCGAAAATTCTCATCCTTTTTGATTCCATAAGAGACTCCGTTAACCTCCAAATCTTTGCCCGGCTTTCGGAAATTATCATTCGCCATAGAAACCACGATTCCCGGCACGTCCCCGCCAAAAGTCAGCCAAATCCACTGGTTCGTTTTGCAGTCTCTCGCGTACAACGTGAAATCCTCAAAATTGACGCTGAGCGTCCCGCGAACACGGATCGTCTTCCCATCAAACTCCTCAGGGCTTTTCGCGAGCTGACAAAAAGAGACTTCCTCCGGAACTACCTGCGCCGAAATGGATTGTGCGAAAAGGCAAAGAACTATTGCGGTGAGGAAGTACTCAAAACTCTTGAACATAGTTGTCAACACTCCGTCTGTTACTCTGGATCCATTACTATCCACGTTCTTTAACCTGAACCTAACCCAAAAGTAAGCACCTTTACAATTCTTACCGTAACCATGAAACCTCTTCACCTCCATCCGACTCTATTTTGAAGTACAATCTCTTTGGTCTATTCCGCAGGCGGTGACTTCCACCCCTGAATCCCATTCGCGGGTACCCCCTGACCCGCTACGAGGAAATCGTGGCCGAGCCCAATCTTGATCTTCTTTGTATCAATACCATCCGCACTCTCTCCATCGATGCCGTTCAGCAGGCTAACTCTGGTCATCCTGGCGCCCCTATGGGCCTCGCCCCCGTTGTCTATTCTCTTTGGCACAATTTTTTGAATTACGATCCAACGGATCCCACCTGGCCGAACCGCGATCGCTTTGTTCTCTCCGCCGGACACGCTTCCATGCTTCTTTACTCCACACTGCACCTTGCTGGCGTCCGCGAAGTTGACCACAAGACCGGTGCAATCTCGAAAGATCTCGCTGTCTCGCTCGACGAAATCAAGCGCTTCCGCCAACTGGGCAGCAAGACGCCCGGCCACCCCGAATCACACATCACCACCGGCGTGGAAACCACAACCGGCCCTCTTGGGCAGGGTGTCGCCAATAGCGTCGGCATGGCTATTGCCGGAAAATGGCTGGCCGCCAATTACAACAGGCCCGGCTTCGACCTATTCAACTTCCGTGTCTATTCTGTCTGCGGTGATGGCGACCTGATGGAAGGTGTCGCTGGTGAAGCCGCCTCTCTCGCCGGTCACCTCGCACTCTCGAATCTTTGTTGGATCTACGACAACAATCGCGTCACGCTCGACGGCCCCGCCAGTTGGTCTTTCAGCGAAGACATGATGACGCGCTTCGTCGGCTACGGCTGGAACGTCACGCGCGTTTCCGATGCGAACGACTTGATGATGCTCGCTCGTGGCTACGAAGTTTTTCTTAAGACCAACGACAAGCCTACTCTCATCGTCGTCGACAGCCACATCGGCTACGGTTCTCCCCACAAACAGGATTCCTACGAAGCCCACGGGGAACCACTCGGCGAAGCTGAAATCAAACTCGTCAAGAGAAACTACGGTTGGCCTGAAGACGCAAAATTCCTCGTTCCCGATGGTGTCTACGACCACTTCCGTTCTGGTGTCGGTGTCCGTGGCGGCAATGCTCGCGAAAAATGGGCCAAGCTCTTCGCCGACTACTCCAAACAGTTCCCCGATCTAGCCGAGCAACTCACCAAAATCAAGCAGCGCGAACTTCCTTCTGGGTGGGACAAGAATCTTCCCGTCTTCCCCGCAGACCCCAAGGGCATGGCCACTCGCGAAAGCTCCGGCAAAGTCTTAAATGCCTTAGCCCAGAATATTCCTTGGCTCATCGGCGGCTCTGCCGACCTTGCCAAGTCCAACAAAACGAATTTAGTTTTCGAAGGCGCAGGTGATTTCTTCACCGGCGAATTCAAGGGCCGCAACATTCACTTCGGCGTTCGTGAACACGCCATGGGCGCCGCCACCAACGGCATCGCGCTCACCGGTCCTCGCGCCTTCTCCGCCACTTTTTTTAATTTCAGCGACTATATGCGCGCCAGCATGCGCCTGGGCGCGCTGATGGAAATCAATCCCATCTACATCTTCACCCACGATTCCATCGGCGTTGGCGAAGACGGGCCCACGCACCAACCCGTTGAGCAACTCGCCTCCTGGCGCGCCATGCCCAACATGATTGTACTTCGTCCCGGCGATGCCAACGAAGTCACCGAAGCCTACAAAGTCGTCGCTCAACTCAAGAATCGTCCCGCGACTCTGGTCTTCAGCCGGCAAGCTATGCCCACGCTCGATCGCACGAAATTTGCTTCCGCAACTGGCGTCGCCAAAGGCGGGTACATCCTTCTCGAAGCCGAAGGCGGAAAGCCCGATGTCATCCTCATCGCCACCGGCACCGAACTCCAACACATCGTTGCCGCCAACGATCTTCTGAAAGCCGAGGGCATCAAGGCACGCCTCGTCAGCCTGCCCTGCTTCGAACTGTTCGACGAGCAAGACGTCGCCTATCGCGAAAGTGTCCTCCCCTCAAACATCACCGCGCGTGTCTCCATCGAAATGTCTAGCACCTTCGGTTGGGATCGCTACGTCGGCCCCAAAGGCAAAATCATCGGTATGCACAGTTTTGGTGCATCCTGCTCCGCTGAAGGACCTCCTGATCAAGTTCGGCTTCACACCCGAGCACGTCGTGAAGGCCGCAAAAGAAGTTCTGGGCAGGTAATTTACTTATGAGAATCGTCATTGGCTCTGACCACGCTGGCTTTCAGCTCAAGACCGCCTTGGACTCATTCCTCAAATCACTCGGCCATACCGTGCTCGACATCGGTGCGTACGACGAGAGACCTTCCGACTATCCTGACTTCGCCGAACTCGTCGGCAAAGCCATCCTCGATGGACGCGCCGAACGCGGCATCTTAATTTGTGGCAGCGGCGTCGGCGTCAGCGTCGCCGCCAACAAAATGATCGGCATTCGCGCCGCCGTTTGCCATGACAGCTACTCGGCTCATCAGGGCGTTGAACACGACAACATGAACGTCCTCGTCCTGGGCTCGCGCATCATCGGCGAAAAACTTGCGGAAGACCTGATCAAGAATTATCTCAGCGCCAATTTCACCAACGAAGAGCGCCATGTCCGCCGCCTGGCCAAGGTCCATGCGCTTGAAATGCGTATGTTAAAAGGCTGAAATCTGGATTTTTTGCCGCCTTCCAGTGGCGTACAATGTAAATTTAGGCCAGATAGTAAAGGAGAAGCTCGATGACCACTTCACCAACCATTCCCAACGTTGCCGGTAAGAATCCTCTGAAAGCTCTGAATGATTTCGGCCAGTCTCCCTGGATGGACTATATCCGCCGCGACCTCCTCACCGGCGGCGGTCTCCAGAAAATGATCGACGAAGACGGTCTTCGCGGCATGACCTCCAATCCTGCCATCTTCGAAAAGTCCATCACCGGCAGCAAGCTCTACGACGATATTCTCAACTCTCCCGACGTGAAATCTCTCGACGCCAAGGGAATTTTCGAAAAGATTGCCATCCGTGACGTCCAGGGCGCTTGCGACATTTTTTCCGTGGTCTATCGTTCCACCAACGCCAAAGACGGCTACGTCAGCCTCGAGGTCTCCCCCCTCCTCGCCAACGACACGCAAGGCACTCTCGACGAAGCTCGCCGCCTCTGGAAGGCCGTCAATCGGCCCAATCTCATGATTAAAGTTCCCGCCACTCCCGAAGGCATTCCCGCTATTCGCGCCTTGCTCGAGGACGGCCTCAACATCAATATCACTTTGCTCTTCGCGCAATCCGCCTACGAAAAAGTTGCCGAAGCCTACATCGCAGCTCTCGAAGCCCGCGCCGCCAAGGGTCTCGACAATTCCAAAATCGCCAGCGTCGCCAGCTTTTTCGTCAGCCGCATTGATAGCCTGATCGACTCCAAGCTCGATGAACTTCTCAAGTCGGCCGCCTCGCCGAAGAAAGAATTCCTCGAAAGCATCAAGGGCAAAATCGCTATTGCCAATGCCAAACTCACCTACCGCAAGTATCAGGAACTATTCGGCAGCGCGCGCTGGAAGTCTCTCGCCGCGAAGGATGCCCAAGTCCAGAGACTTCTCTGGGCCAGCACCAGCACCAAGAATCCCAAGTATCGCGACGTCATCTACGTCGAAGAACTCATCGGCGCCGATACTGTCGACACCATTCCTCCCGCGACCTTCGATGCTTTCCGCGATCACGGCAAGCTGCGCAATAGCCTCACCGAAAAAGTGGACGTTGCCTCCACAGAAATGCAGAATCTCGAGAAGGCTGGCATCTCTATGAAGGAAGTTACCGACAAACTTCTCGTTGACGGCGTCAAGCTTTTCGCCGATGCTTTTCACACCTTACTCGAAGCCACCGGCAAAAGCGCGGGTGTTCGCGCTTGACCGCCGCATAACCAGACCACAATCGATCCAGATGCACCACAGCCTGTAAACGCGCTATTCTGATCACCGGTTTCTCTACTACATCTCGCTTCGCGGAGGGCTTCACACGATGCAACTCGGAATGATTGGTCTGGGAAGAATGGGCGCCAACATGGTTCGCCGCCTGCAAAAGGCCGGCCACAAGTGTGTCGTCTATGATCGCAGCGCGGATTCCGTCAAGCAACTTTCCGCCGAGGGTGCAACTGGTTCCACTTCCATTGACGATTTCCTCGGCAAGCTTCAGAAGCCGCGCGCCATCTGGCTCATGGTTCCCGCCGCCGTAGTCGACGGAACGATTGCCGAACTTTCTCCCAAACTGGACAAAGACGACATCCTCATCGATGGTGGCAATTCCTACTACATCGACGATATTCGCCGCGCCAAGGAACTCTCCCCTCGTGGTATTCATTACGTCGATGTCGGCACCAGTGGCGGCGTTTGGGGCCTCGAACGCGGCTACTGCCAGATGATTGGCGGCGAAAACGCCATCGTCCAGCATCTCGATCCCATTTTCAAAACCCTGGCACCCGGCCGCGGCAATATCGACCGAACCCCTGGTCGCGAAAACGCCAAAGGCACGGCGGAAGAAGGCTATCTCCACTGCGGCCCCGTCGGTGCAGGCCATTTCGTAAAAATGGTTCACAACGGCATCGAATATGGATTGATGGCCGCCTACGCCGAAGGCCTCAACATTCTCAAGCACGCCAATGCCGGCAAATCGCATCGCGAAGCCGACGCCGAAACCACTCCCCTTCGCAATCCCGACCACTATCAATACGATTTCAATCTAGCCGACGTCACCGAAGTCTGGCGCCGCGGCAGCGTTGTCGCCTCCTGGCTACTCGACCTCACCGCCATCTCCTTGCTCGAACAACCCACCCTCGAGCGTTTCTCCGGCCGCGTCTCCGATTCCGGTGAAGGCCGCTGGACCATTCTCGCCGCCATCGAATCCACGACGCCCGCTCCGGTCCTTACCGCTTCGCTCTTTGAGCGGTTCAGTTCTCGCGGCGAGGATGATTTCGCCTGTAAAGTTCTTTCCGCCATGCGTTTCCAGTTTGGCGGTCACGTCGAGAAAAAATCCGGGCACTGAAGCTCTCCGCCTGACTTCATTTGCCTTTAGACAGGACATCGCTCAATGAATTCGAATCTCGTGGAGCCTTCCGCTGCGGGCGGCCCTTGTGTCATGGTCATCTTCGGCGCCACCGGAGATCTCACCAAACGCAAACTTATTCCCGCCCTGCTGAACCTCTCCCAGGACGAACTCCTTTCCAAACAATTCGCCATCGTCGGCTTCGCTGTCAACGACTACACAACCGAGACGTTTCGTCAGGCTCTGGGCGAGCAGATGCCACAGTTCGCCCCCGACCCGATCGACCTGAAAATGTGGGATTGGCTCAAAGACCGCATCTATTACGTGAAAGGCGATTTTCAGGATCCAGAAGCCTTCAAGCGGCTGCAATTGCAAATCGCCGAAGCCGATAAAACTCACGGCGCCAGCGGAAATAAATTCTTTTATCTCGCCGTGGCTCCTCGCTTCTTCGCTCCTATCGTAGAGCAATTGGGCAATGTGGGCCTCACGAAACAAGAAAACGGCAAATGGGCGCGCGTAATTGTCGAAAAGCCATTCGGCCATGATTTCGCCTCTGCCGTTCAGCTCAACGCCGATCTCAAGAAAGTTCTCGGCGAGAACCAGATCTACCGCATCGATCACTACCTCGGCAAAGAGACCGTGCAAAACGTCATGGTCTTCCGCTTCACGAATAACATCATCGAGCCACTCTGGAACCGCAATTACATCGATCACGTCCAGATTACTGCCGCTGAAACTGTCGGTGTCGAACATCGTGGCGGATTCTATGAAACTGCTGGCGCTCTCCGTGACATGGTTCCTAATCATCTCTTTCAACTTCTCACCATGACCGCCATGGAGCCGCCCATCTCCTTCGATGCCGACGAAGTACGCAACAAACAGGCTGAAGTCCTGCACGCCATTCAGCCCCTGGCCCCCGAAGAAGTCCTCACCAACACTGTCCGCGGCCAATACGCAGAGGGCATTATCGATAACGTGCGGGTGTCCGGCTATCGCAGTGAACCAGACGTTTCTCCCACCTCCAACACCGAAACCTTCGTGGCGCTGAAACTCCTCATCGACAACTGGCGTTGGGCCGGCGTTCCCTTCTATCTCCGCACCGGAAAGAGTCTCGCTCTACGTGCCACGGAAATCGTCATTCAGTTCCGTCGCACGCCATTCGTCCTCTTCCGTAACACCACCGTCAAGAATGTCGAAACCAATCGCCTCGTCATCCATATACAGCCCGACGAAGGCATCTCCCTCAGCTTCGGCGCGAAAGTTCCCGGCGCCGTTATGCGCCTTGGTCTGGTCAACATGGACTTCGACTACAAAACATATTTCGGCGTTGAGCACGGTACCGGCTACGAACGCCTTCTCCGCGATTGCATGGCTGGCGACGCCACTCTCTTCCAGCGTGCAGACATGGTCGAAGCCGGGTGGAAAGTCATCCAGCCCGTCCTCGATGTCTGGCACGCACTCCCGCCCCGTGGTTTCCCCAATTACGCTGCCGGTTCCTGGGGCCCCGTCGAAGCCGAGGAGTTGCTTGAAAAGGATGGCCGGTCCTGGCGTCGCATTGGCGAAGAAGACATCGATCTCCGTGGCCGCATCGCCACGCACAGCAAAACAGGTATCTTCTGATGAGCGTTACCGCCAAGCGCGAAGTTCGCATTTTCCCGGACCCCGCACCTCTCACGCGTCGCGCTGCTGAAGAATTCGTTCACGCCGCAGTCGACGCCGTAGCAAAATCCGGCTCTTTCACTGTTGCTCTCGCCGGCGGTTCCACACCCAAAGCTCTGTACTCACTTCTTGTGGACGACCACGCTTTCCGTTCCCGTCTGCCTTGGGACAAGATGCACATCTTCTTCGGCGACGAGCGCCACGTTCCCCCCGACGACAAAGACAGCAACTTCCGCATGGCCTCCGAATCGATGTTTTCACGCTCTCCCCTCAATCCCGACCAAATCACTCGCATTAAGGGCGAATACGACGACGCCGAAAAAGCTGCACTGGAATATGAGCAGGCACTTCGCGCATACTTTAAGCTGCAGGATGGCGAGCTTCCTCGCTTCGACCTCGTGCTCCTTGGTATGGGTGATGAAGGACACACCTTGTCTCTCTTCCCGGGCACTAAGGCCTTGCACGCCTCCTCCAATCGCTTCGTGGTTCGCAATTGGATCGGAAAACTCTTCACCGAACGTATTACCTTGACCGCTCCGGCCGTCAATCAAGCGAACCAGGTCATTTTTTTGGTAACCCGCGTCGACAAAGCTCCGGCCTTGAAAGCGGTCTTGGAAGGCCCTTATGAGCCTGAGCAACTTCCTTCTCAGCTCATTCAACCAGCCAGCGGCAGACTTCTTTGGCTGGTTGACCAGGCCGCCGGAAATATGCTGAGCGCGGAAATCGCGAGCAAATAGTCCAATAGGAGAAAAACATGGCAACGGCAACTGGCAGTGCAATCGAGCAAATCTTGGGAGCAAAGGCGGAAAGCCTCCTCGGCTTCAAGAATCCTAAAATTTCGAAAGAGCGTCTCCACATTCCCGGCCCCGATTTTATCGACCGCGTCTACACTGCTTCCGACCGCAATCTCCGCGTCCTGAATAATCTCCACCGCCTTTTCTTCTCTGGACGCCTCAGCGGCACCGGCTATCTCTCAATCCTACCGGTCGATCAAGGCATCGAGCATTCTGGCGGCGCCAGTTTCGCCAAGAATCCCGATTATTTCGACGGTGAAAATATCGTCAAACTTGCCATTGAAGGCGGCTGCAACGCTGTCGCTTCCACCTACGGTGTTCTCGGCTCGGTGGCCCGCAAGTACGCGCACAGGATTCCCTTTATCGTGAAGATCAACCACAACGAACTTCTCACCTTCCCCAACAAAGCCGACCAGATTCTTTTCGGCACCGTGGAAGAAGCCTACGACATGGGAGCTGCCGCGATTGGCGCCACCATCTACTTCGGTTCCGATCAGAGTGGCCGCCAGATCATCGAAATCAGCCACGCGTTCGCCAAGGCTCATGAACTCGGCATGGCTACCGTTCTCTGGTGCTATCTCCGCAACAGCGCTTTCAAAAAAGACAAGGACTATCACGTTTCCGCCGACCTCACCGGTCAGGCCAATCATCTCGGCGTCACCATTCAGGCGGACATCATCAAGCAGAAGTTGCCCGAAAATAACGGCGGCTATGCGGCTCTCAACATCGGCGATTCCAGCTACGGTAAATTCGACAAGCGCATTTACACCGATCTCTGCAGCGATCACCCGATCGACCTCACGCGCTATCAGGTGGCCAACTGCTACATGGGTCGCGCTGGTCTCATCAATTCTGGTGGCGCCTCGGGTGCCAACGACTTCGAAGAAGCCGTAGCCACTGCCGTCATCAACAAACGCGCTGGGGGCACTGGCCTCATCAGCGGACGCAAAGCCTTCCAACGCCCCATGGCGGAAGGCGTAAAACTCCTCAACTCCATTCAGGACGTCTATCTCTCCAAAGACGTCACCGTAGCCTAAGAACATTTATCGCAGCACATCTCCCGTAGGGGCGGCTTTACGCCGCCCTTCCGGTTGTTCATTTGGGTGTCGCGCCAATCGCTCTTGGGAGTGCGGTTTCTGACTCTGCCCTTCTTTTCACTGTGTTTTTTGTGCTCCGATTTCCGCAACCTCTGTCCTAATTCATTCCTCTTTAAATTTTCCTATACAGACAGCACCAAAAATCTCCCAGCAACATCCAATCATTATTCTTTCTCCGGAGGCCAAATGCCCAATCGTCTCGAAGGTAAATCCATCGCCATCACCGGGGGCGATCAAGGTATCGGCCGCGCCATTGCCGAACGCCTTGCGCAGGACGGCGCTGACATCGCCATCTGCTATCGCTCCAACGAGGCTGGCGCCCAGGAAGTTGTCGACGAAATCACGAAACAAGGCCGCCCTGCCGTCGCCATTCAATGTGATGTGGGAAAGATTTCCGATGGCCAGCGCTTCGTCACGGATGCCGTCACGCAACTCGGCAAGCTCGATATCTTGATCAATAATGCCGGGATCGAACGCCGCGCCGACTTTTGGGATGTCACCGAAGAAGATTACGACGCCGTCCTGAACGTAAATCTAAAAGGTCTCTTTTTCCTGACGCAAGCTTTCGTCCGCCATCGCATGCAAGCCAAGTCCAGCGGCAAGATTATCAATATCAGTTCTGTTCACGAAGAACTTCCCTTCCCGCACTTCGCTTCCTACTGTGCCAGCAAGGGCGGCGTCAAAATGCTCACCCGTGATCTCTCCATCGAACTGGCCCCGCTGGGAATCACTATCAATTCCATTGCTCCCGGCGCCATCGAAACGCCAATCAACAAAAATCTTCTTCACGATCCGGCAAAACTCGATGTACTCCTAAAGAACATTCCACTGAAGCGTCTCGGCAAACCTTCCGACGTCGCTTCCATGGCCGCTTTTCTCGCCTTCGACGATTCTTCCTACGTCACCGGCACAACCTTCTTTGTGGATGGTGGCCTTCTCTGGAATTATCAGGAGCAATCAGTAGTGTCCGGTTAAAAGCGGGGTAAAAACGCTGGGAGGGGCCACTGGAACGGGTTTTGCAGTGGTGGAGGGTGGTGTCGATTTGACCGTTGTGGTGCTTTTCGGCCTACTTTCCGGGAACGAGATTCCCGGAGGGGCCGATGCATACTGGCAAGACGTTGTTCGCGCAACTCATGGATTTTTTGCCGTGGACGACGTTTGGACGAATCGTGGAACGGTACGGTGGCGACCGCTACGTGAAGTCGCTGCGCTGCGCCGAGCATTTTCGTGTCATGGCTTTTGCGCAGCTTACCTATCGCGAAAGTCTCCGGGACATCGAAGCCTGTCTGTCCGCTCAAGCTTCGAAGCTCTACCACATGGGTTTTCGCGCGCCGATTCGCCGCACTACACTTTCCGACGCCAACGAAGCCCGCGATTGGCGCATCTATGCCGACTTTGCACAGGTGCTCATTCGTCAGGCCAGAAAACTCTACGCCTCGGAAACTCTCGGAGTCGAACTCTCTGAAACAGTCTACGCGCTCGATTCGACGACCATCGATCTGTGCTTGTCGGTCTTCCCTTGGGCGCGCTTCCGCTCAACCAAGGCGGCTGTGAAACTGCACACGCTACTCGATCTGCGCGGCGCGATTCCCAGCTTTATTCACATTTCCGATGGCAAATGGCACGACGTCCACATGCTCGACTTGCTGCTCCCCGAAGCCGGGGCCATCTACATCATGGATCGCGGGTATCTGGATTTCGAACGACTCTACGTTTTGCACCGTGCGGGAGCCTTCTTCGTCACACGCAGCAAGGCGAATTTGGACGCTCGCCGCATCTATTCGGCGCTGACCGATCGTAGCACCGGAATCATTTGCGACCATACGATCGCTCTCAATGGCTTCTACAGTCGCCAGCACTATCCTGATCATCTGCGCCGGATTCGCTTCAAGGATCCCGAAACGGGCAAGACCTTGCTGTTCCTTACCAATCAATTCGATTTCCCTGCCGCCACCATCTGCGCGCTTTATAAGGAGCGCTGGCAGGTGGAAATCTTCTTCAAATGGATCAAGCAGCATCTGCGCATCAAACGGTTCTTCGGTACTTCGGAGAACGCCGTGAAATCCCAAATCTGGATCGCCGTCTCCGCCTACGTGCTCGTGGCCCTCGTCAAAAAACGCCTCCAGCAAGAGGCTTCGCTTCACACTTTGTTACAGATCCTCTCCGTCACCCTCTTCGAAAAAACGCCCATCCAGCAAGCGTTTTCCTGCATCGCCTACCAGTTCGATAGCACTGCCAACGCTAACCAGTTGAATCTATTCGAGTTTTAACCGGACACTACTGAGGAGCAATAAAGGTTTAGTGGCGCACCCGTGCTTGACTGTGCTCTTGTGTCGTCTCGAAAATGTGGAATCTCTCTAGATTCTCTGCGCCCGAAAACGAAGTGCTAATTCTTCGGCGCTACGCCGAACCAAACGTCCATGCTGATCAACCCGCCTAGGCCACCTTCTTCCGACTGCTTCTTCGGGTCAAATGCATCTTTCATCGCCTGCGCCGGATCCCTGCGATCCCCGATCAGAATCACCATGTCTTTGTCCGCCTCGGACAAATCGCAACTCAGTTTGACGGTTCCTTCTCCGGAGTTTGTGCACTTCGTTGTTTCCATGGCGCTCATGAATTCCGAAACATTCCGGTATTTCCCTGCCTCGCTTTTCGGCACCAAGCCAACCGACACCTTTTGTTTCATCGTGAATGACACACGCAGAACTCCGGGGCCGGAAATCCCTGCAGGCACTTGTGCTACCTCCCCCGCCTTTACAGAATTCTTCCCAGAATAAGCTGGCATGAGCGAAGGCGTCGCGGAAGTCGGCGTAACCGTCCCGTCCATTTCTGCTTCGCGCTGTGCGTTTCGCTCCGCGTTGGCTTTCGACCTGGCGCTCTCTCCGCATCCCCCAACACCCATAATCACGAAGGCTGCGCCGACCCCACACATAATCAATTTCCAAAATCCCATGATCGATCCTCCGCAAGCAAGTGTTCCTTTCATCGTAGTCTCGATCTTCATTCTCCCCGCAATGATTCAAGTCACCGTGACCTCGACGTCACTCCGTCTTCAAGATTCGTATTTCTTTATTCACACTATCGAAATCTTAACCGTTGCTTCACGTTTTACTACGCTAAACTTTTAGTAGCAGTTCAAAGGAGAAATTTAATGGCAAAGACGAGGACCACGGCCTCGCCGGTTGCGCCGCGCAAGCCGCGCGCTGCGAAAAAACTTCCTACACAGGAGCAAATCGCTCTCCACGCGTACCACATTTATCTGGAACGCAATGGTGCGCCGGGCGACCCGCACGCCGATTGGCTCCGCGCCGAACGTGAGTTGATGGAAACGGCTGACAAGCCGAAACCGCGCGCAAAGTCGCGCCGCAAAGCTACCGTTACTCCGATCGCGGCGTGATCCGCAGCTTTTCAGACTGCGACACCCTGTAACACTCGAAGAAATACCTCGCGGTCCACGTTCGCTCCGGTCGCCACCACCGCCACGCGTTTGCCTTTCAGGCTTTCGGATTCCTTCATCGCCGCAGCCAGCGCAGCCGCGCCGGCACCTTCTACCACGTTGTGCGTCGCGGTGTACATCGCGCGCATCGCTTCCGCTACCTCGTCGTCCGTCACGCGCACGATACGCTCCAGATTCACGAGCAGCGCCCCCAGCGCCGTCGCGTCCCCCCTGCGGCATGCCAAACCGTCGGCCAGCACCGTGCTCACGGGTGATTCTACGATGCGCTTTTCCGCGAAAGACAGTGCGTACGTCGGCGCGTGGTCGGAAACCACGCCGACGAGTTTCGTTTTCAGCCCCAGCCCGTTACGCACGGCTGCCGCCGAGCATGCGCCTGAACCCATGCCCACTGGTACGTAGACCACATCGATTTCCGGCACGGCCGTGAACAGCTCCAGCCAATATGTCGCCACGCCCAGGAGAATGTTTCGGTGAAACGGCGGCACGAGGTGATACCCCAGCTCATCGCGCAGCGCGTGCGCATGTTCCAGCGCCGACTGGAAATCGTCGCCATGCTCGATGAGCTTCGCGCTCTGCGCGCGCATCGCCGCATTTTTCTCCACGCTGTTCCCTTGCGGCACCACGATCACGCAATCCAGATTCATGCGTTGCGCCGCAAGCGCCACCGATTGCCCGTGGTTGCCTTTCGTTGCCGCAATCAGGCCTCGTGTGTTCGGCTCGCTCTCCATCAGTTTGTTGGCGTACACGATCGCCGTCCGCGCCTTGAACGATCCAGTGGGCGTATGATTTTCGTGCTTCACCCAGAGTTCCGCGCCCAGTCGCTCGCAGAGCAGCGGCCAGCAATATTGTGGTGTCGGCTGCATCAATCGATAGACCGACTCAGCCGCTGCCCTGACTTCCTCCAGGCTGGGCAATCCCTGCTTCGGCTCTGTTGCATGCATAGTGCACCTCCATTCCTTCTTGGTTCCTGATCCGGTTGCTAGGAATTGTACGCGCACGTACAACAAGCGCTAGGTCCGCATTGGCCTGCATCCGCAAATCCACGCGGGTGGCCAACGTTTATTTTTATCGCGTGCAATACTACATTCGCCGGTGAGCAACCCCGACGTCCAATACAATTAGTGAACGACTAAATCCCATTCTTCGCCACCGCGCTTCAATAACAGCTCACGATCTTCAGGCAATATCCATCGCTGTTTGATCAATTCGTCTGTGGCGCGCGCGAACTTTTCCAGATAGGTTTCGCGATTCGCGTAACGCTCCACAGCGGATTTCCGCGGGTCAGCCGATTGCTTGCGCGCTTCCTCGTTCTTCGGAAATGGCAAATACGACCCCTCGAAAGCTACGCGTTGCGTTGGCGCACCAATGGACGGATCGCGCAGGTTCCACCCGGTGTAAGTCGCAAGTGGCACGGAGATCTCCGGCAAGTGCACGCCGCCAATTTCGTTGCCATCGGCATCTACTTGCGGCACCAGCACGGGAAACGGTTTTCCGAGGTGCGGCGGCTGCAGACTGAGAATTCCCTCGCGCCACTGCGGCCCAAATTCCAGACGGTAGGCGACGTTTGCTTCACTCGGTGTCTTCAGCTGCGGGATCTTTGGAAACGCCAACTTCTTCAGCTGCGTCAGGGTGTGTGCGGCAATTGTGGGAAATGCGCTAGGAGGTGGCGCCGTGCCTGTACGAACCCATGCATCCATGTTGGCGATCATGGCTCGCCAGAAGAACCGCACTGGGAGGGGCGACTGTGGCTCCTGCCCGCGCAACGAATCTTCTCCACGCGCCGGCGGAAACGGCCCCGAAAAATGCTGCAATCCCGTGAAATAGTAAATCCGTACGTCTGGACCAATCGTGGCATCGCGCTTTGCATCTGCACTGGTATGAATAAGAGAAGCAGCGCGCCCCCAATATTCGTAGGAAGTATGCGAGAAGAATATCTTCGGAAGCACCTGCTCCTTTGCTGCCCGATCCAGCAAACCTCCCTTTTCCTTCGTCAGCGGGTCAACCTCTGGCTGATCCGTAAACGGGAAAATATCGGTCGGATAAAATATGGAGGACGTCGGCTGCGCATCACGAGAAGGTTGCGCGAAACGGTAATTGAAATTCCCTCGGCCAGCTCCAGCGACATGTGAAAGGACTCCGTCGAGAGCGATCCGCCCTTCTTCGTCGGCATTGAAACCCTGGTACAGAAAATCGCGCAGGAATCGCCCGTTTTGCGATATGCCCTCGCCAATCACGCGCGAAGCTGGCGTTACGCTTTCGGGAGTGTGCTTCACGTAGGATGCGAAGTCTCGCACAGCCGCGAAACCCAAACCAGCCACAACGGGGTCTGCAACAACGTAGATGTATTCATAGATACGCCCAGGCGCGAAACCTCCTTTCAGATGAATGGAACGGTTGCTGGGCGCGAGCTGGCCATCGACCGTGGCCGCGAACTGCCACTCGGTGCGCGGAATCAGCGTGCGCTTCCCTTCGCGCGTGTCCCGAACCGTCAGGGTGTTGCGCGGATCGTCAGACTGCGCGACCGGATATTCAGAACCTCCGATAATCCCGGTGATGAGATGGCCCAGCGGAATTTCGTCGACTTTGGCGGACGGCATGAAGTCGCCGCGCAAGAGACCGGTAATCGTCTTCCCATGATCTTTAGCAATCGGGGCATAGAGGTGCAGCGCGTTTGGAACGGCGGAATCCCACTGCCATCCGAGCGCAACCACCGTGAATCCGTTGCGCAGCAGCCAGCCGTCACCGGCGCTCTTTGATAAATCCTCATCGCCGCCATCGACCAGCGAGAGAATGCGCGGCCGTCCCCGGTTGGGATTCTCCAGCAGCAGTGTGCCGTTCCCCTTGGACGCATCTTTCGGCCGCACAGCAACAAACTCCGCGGTGAATTCCACTTCACCATTCTGCAGATTAACCGCATTTGCCAGATCGACAATACCACGGTTATGAATGTTGTCCACGGCCACAGAGAAATAAACGAGGCCGGTAATGCGTTCGTAGACCCCGCTCTCGCCGAACATTTTTCCGTCGAGGACATCCGCGCGCGAAGTGATCTCCACACGGGTAACACGCGCCGAAAGAGATGGAACAAGTAATAGGAGCACTAAAAAAGACAGAAGCAATCGATGGAGTGAGAGCATGCGCGGCAGGATAGCATAGGCGGGAGGGCGAAGCGGAAGGCACGGATTGGGGACGAAGGGTTTTCTACCATTCAAATTGGAACAATACTGTTGGTAGCATGGATACTCCCCCACCCCCCAGTGTTTTTCGTAAGAGTGGCAGGCAAAGGACTTAGCAAAAGGGGTGTCTGTAAGAGTGGCATCTAAAGGAGTTAGGCAGGCGGGTTTTGTGCGGAAGGCGCAGTTGCCTGTAAGAGTGGTAGGGAAAGGAGTTAGGGGAGAGATAGGGCCTGAATGCAGGCAGTCGTTGTTGGCGAGAGAGCATCCTACCCGTACCCCCTTGTTTTGCGGAAGTCTGTCAAAGGAAAGTATTTGCTGGAATGAGCGTGCGCAAGTCTGTGAAAACAAAGAGGCGGAGAAATGGATCGATTGAAGGTTATGCGCGCGAGAAGAATGCTGAGGAGAGTGTTCGAATGGAGATCGACAGTACATATGGGAGAATATAACGAGTAGTGTTTAGAACATTAATCAGGCCTGCGAATCTCCTCTTTGTTTCCTTCTTTTGCGATGCTTCGAGCAGCGGCTGAGTGTCGACTCGTTCGACATTGGGGTCAACTTGCCGCGGAGGATGGATCTCGTTGAATCCCGAGCGTGTAGAGAGCGCGAGACCCCAGGTTACGGCTCGGGATGGGGCTTGGCTTTGGACGTTCCAGGTGCAACGGGCTGCATTTTCAGAATGTAGAGCGAGCGTGGCGCCAACTCCCAGTGCGTTCCGGCGACGGCAAGCTCGGGTTTGCATGAAGTGTAATTGTCGGTGGTTTCCAGAGTGGCTTTAGCAGAGCCGTAGTTGGCCAGGACAAGATAGATGTTGCGATTCGCAAAGACAGAAGCGACTACGTTGGCTGGCAGGGGGGATCGAAAGAGCTGGGAGTCCGCAATCTGCAGCCAGGCCCAGGTTCCTTCTTCGACCATCGGAGCATATTGTTTCAACCACTCCGCATAAGTCCTGCGAGCGTCTGGCCGGCCCGGAACGGAATCCCAGCCACCGTAGCTATAAGGGCCGTCTGGATGTTCCTGATAGAATTTCCAGATTTGGCGAAGGCGCTGGGTCCAAAAATCGTCGGAGGCTGGAGCAAACTGTACGCCGGGGATCTCACAGGGTTGACCGGTGACCGGCTTCCCCGCGAGCAACAGCGGGAACTGCATGTAGGGAACGGACTGAAGATACAACTCTTCCTCATTGGGGATGGTCGCGCGGCTGAGGTCGAGACAAGGAACAACATAGGGCGGGAAATTTTTCACGGCATTCCTGAGCACATCTACGCTATCAACGGTCTCGCCTACCCAGAGATAGTCATACACTTTCAGGTTGGTCAGCGGCTGATCCGTAGCACCGTAATGCACTTTGACGATGCCACCTCGTCTGTGGACCTCTTCATAGAGAAGGGCGAGGAGATCACCCAGGGCGCCGTCCATTGTGGGGGTCTCCTGGAAAGCAAGAACTTCGTCCTTTGTGTGCGGACTGGGGTTTTCCGAGTTGTTGTTGGGCGCCGCCGGGGTGATGCCGCGACAGAAATTGAGTTGTTGTGCCGCGCCGCTGGCGATGTTCCTGTTCAGTGTACCGCTGCAGGACTGAGGCTGTTGGGGACGAGGGCGGCTCCGTGCGTAAGTTGGTCGAACCACTGTTGATTTTGGAAAAAGAAGCGAGAGCGCTTGGACCCGCCAGCGCGCTGCCAGCTCCTGACTTCAGAAACCCCCGTCGATTCATTTCTGACTCCCGCTGTGATTTGAAAAGACACCGTTCAAATTGCCCTGAAAGGTATATCACTTTTCAGAGTTGGCACGGACGAGTTTGCTGACCTGCGAAACGGGGTGAAGCCGGCGATTACAACCAATTGGCGTCGCCGAGCCTGTTTACCGGAGAGACGAGTACTTTGGATGTAGAAGCCGCCACCAAAGCGGTCCAGTTAAGCAAGTCGGGCACAAGCGCAATGCACACACTCGGATGTGTTTATGCGGAGATCGGCAAGACGAAGGAGGCCCGCGAAATTCTGATACAAGCCATGGACCTGCTTTCGCTCGATGAGCCCGACGATAATTATTGGTTTGCTTTCGGCAGGATTGCCGAGCAGTACGGCGAGAAACAATCAGCTACCAGTGACTATCGGAATGTAAAGAAACCGAAGAAGCCGCTCCAAATTCCCACCTCTTCCTACAAACTCGCTCAATTACGGTTATCTGCGATCGCCGATGAGAAGCAAGCTCAGCCAAAATAGAATCATCGCAAGGGGAAATTACCTATGTCCTTATCAGGGTAGCGGCGCGTGCCGTGTCAAGAAGTTGCACGGCATTCGCGCGGATGTCGCCCTTGCCGAACACAGCGTTCCCGGCAACTAGCAGTTCCGCACCGGCCTTTACGACATCGGCCACCGTGGTCATATCGATTCCGCCATCCACTTCAATACGGTATTCCAATTTACGTTCGGCACGCATGCGGGCCAGAGCGGCAATTTTGTTCAGTGAGTTCGGGATGAATTTCTGCCCGCCAAATCCCGGATTGACGCTCATTACCAGGACGTGATGCACCAGGTCCAGCACTTCCGTCAGCGTTTCCACAGGAGTCGCGGGATTGATGACCACGCCGGGCTTGCATCCGTGCGACGAAATCAGATGCAGGGTGCGATCCAGATTCTTACAAACTTCCTGGTGCACGGAGATCCAGTCCGCGCCTGCTTCCGCAAATTCAGGAATGAACTGGTCGGGATTTTCGATCATCAGGTGGCAATCGAGCGGCACCTTGATCACTTTGCGCAGACTCTTCACCACCGGAGGGCCGATCGTGAGGTTCGGGACGAAATGACCGTCCATGACGTCGACATGCAATACGCTGCCGCCGCCCTCGATCGCCAAGTTTGCGTCCGCGCCGAGTTGCGCAAAGTTCGAGGCCAGTACCGATGGCACTAGTTCAATTTTCATGGACCGTCCCTTCCGGAAAACTGGATTATACCCCCGGGCGTCCCGTTTCAGGTCTGCAGTTCAATAGTCAGACCGCAACTCTTCGCCAAGGCAATACACGCTTTGCGGCATTACTCTGCTGCGCTAATTCCAGCGTGACCATTACATCCAGCACCTGCTGCGGCGTAACCAGTAGTTCCGCTTTGCCCAACAGCACGTCGCGCACATTTACGTAAAAATCGCGCCAGTCTCCGCGGGAAGGCACACGTTTCTGCACTGTCTGCCCATTTTCCACAATGGTGGCAACGCCCCAATTTTCTTCCTGCTCCATTATCCAGGCATCATCCGACGGCACTGACGAATTTCTCAGCGCATTTTCCACTGGATCGAAGGAATTTTTTACGTAACTGCCTTTAGTGCCAAGCACAACAAAACGCGGCCGGGGCGTCAGGCTCAACATAGTGGCGCACAGCAAAGCCCGCATGCTTTGCGGGTATTCAAGGCGCACGTCGAAGGAGTCGTCGGTGATCGCGCTGTCGCGCTCCATCCGCAGATCTGCGGATATCGCTTCGGGCGTACCGAACAGAATTAGTGCATGATCAATCAGGTGCGGACTGAGATCGAAAAGAATCCCGCTGCCCGGACCCGGCTTTTCGCGCCATGCGCCGGGCTTCCCTGCGGGACGATAGCGATCGTAATGGGATTCAAAGCGCGCGATACGCCCAAGTTCTCCCTTTGCGAGGAAGGCACGCAACCCCTGGAAATCCCCATCGAAGCGGCGGCTGTGGAAAACTGTCAGCAGGCGGCCACATTTTTTGGCGATGCGAAACAATTCCAGCGCGTCATCCACGGTGTTTGTAAAGGGCTTGTCGACGACCACGTCGCGGCCTGCTTCCAGGCATTGTTTTGCAAAGGGAAAATGTGTTTGGTTGGGTGTGGCAATCACGATCAAGCGGATCGTGTCGATGGCCAGCAACTCTTCAAGGCTACGCACGATGCGCACATCGGGATACCGCTGCGCTGCCTCGTCCCCGTTGCGTTGCAGTATTGCTGCCAGGCGCAGCCCAGACACAGCGCGGATCACCTGCGCGTGAAAGAATTTACCCGCCAATCCAAAACCTATCAACCCGACGTCAATCATGCCCTCGGTTCCCTGGTGGTGGCGCGAACCGGCGAAAAGCAGTTTCAACACTTCGCCCGGAATGACAACTTGCTGCTTGATGACAACATGCTACTAGAATCCCGCCTGGAAAAGCTGTGAAAGGTTTGCGACATAGCCTGCAAGGCGGGCGCGAGTTGGTTCCCCGCCAAGGCCGTTATATGCTTTTTGCGTGGACAAAAATCCTCCGGCACAAATTGCACCGACGCGCGGGCTATATCTTGGCCTGATCGTTACGTTGATTGCCGTGTTGGCGTACGCGTCGTATATCACGATGCAGTTTGCGGGCATCCGAAAACTGCAGAGCGAAATGGTCGACCGAAACCGCAAGGACTCGCTGCAACTCCTGCGCATCCAGAACGATCTAAACTCCATTGGTCTGGCGATGAGAGATATGCTCGACCAGTCGGACCCCTACCCGCTGATCGCCTGGAATTCTCAATTCGACCGTATTCGCAATGATTTGCAGGTCGCACTGCAACGGGAAGAGTCACTGACGGAAGCTGCGCGGACCAGTGATCAACGTCGCTATCTTTCGCAGTCTCTCAGCCAGTTCTGGGACGCCAGCGACCGGATGTTTGCACTGGCGCAGAATGGTTCGGACAACGACGCGCGCAACCAGATCCGCGACACGCTGCAACCACGGCAGGCCGCGCTGAGCTCGGCCGTCTCGCGGTTGCTGGTGCAAAACAATGAAGGCGAACAGCAGGCGGAAGAGAGCATCACGCAGATTTACAAAAAAGTGCAGCGCCAGCTCTATGTCTTTCTGGGCGGAATCCTACTGGCGATCATTCCCACCAGCCTCTACCTCATTCGCTACAACCGACGGATTTTCGCGCACGTCGCCGAGCTTTCTTCGCAGCGCAGCGACCTGGCGCAGAAACTGATTGCCACGCAGGAATCGACGCTGCGGCACATTTCGCGCGAACTGCACGACGAATTTGGGCAGGTCCTCACCGCAGTGGGCTCCCTGCTGCGCCGTGCCGCCAAGGATGTGCCGGAAAAGTCAGGGCTCCACGAGGACTTGCAGGAAGTGCGGGAGATAGCGCAATCCACGCTGAACAATATTCGCAGCCTCTCCCAGGCCCTGCATCCCGTACTGCTTGAAGAGGCGGGATTGGAGACCACGCTCGACTGGTACATTCCTACAGTGGAAAGGCAAACAGGGCTTGTGCTTCATTACCAGAAGTCTGGCGAGCCGTTCTCACTGGAAACTGCGGCGGGAGTGCAGGTTTACCGCGTAGTGCAGGAAGCGCTGAATAATGTGAACCGGCACTCCGGCGCGAAGGAAGCGTGGATACGCTTGCAATTCAAGCCGGAAACGCTTGAGTTGGAAGTGGAAGACCACGGCAAGGGGTTTGTGCAGGTCGCAGGACAAACAGGAATCGGACTGGTGGCGATGCGGGAACGTGCGGAAATCATCGGGGGCACGTTGCGCGTAGCTCCTGTAGAAACGGGCGGAACGATGGTGCAATTGCGCATACCGCGGGAAAAGGTGGAACTGCATGGCGAATAAATTGACGGTATTGCTGGTGGACGATCACGCGCTGGTGCGGCGCGGGTTCCGGCGCATGCTGGAAGACGAGCCAAGCTTTGAAGTCGTGGCCGAAGCCAGCGACGGATTGGAAGCTGTGAAGCGCGCGGAAGAATTTCACCCAGATGTGATTGTGATGGATTGCGCGCTGCCGCAAATGAATGGAATTGAGGCCACGCGGAAAATCTTGAAGACGATGCCAGATACCGCGGTGTTGATGTTGAGCATGCATTCGGAAGACACTCTGGTGAAGCAGGCGCTGGAAGCCGGCGCGCGCGGTTACATTCTGAAGAATGCGATGGACCTGGACCTGGTGAATGCGATCAAGCAGGTTGCCGAGGGGAAAACCGTGTTGGACCCCCAGATATCGCGAACGGGCGGACTGCGTGGGGAGCGCGACACGGGATTGACGCCGCGTGAACTGGAGATACTGCAGCACATCGTGGCCGGAAAATCGAACAAAGAGATCGCGACGGAATTAAGCTTGAGCGTGAATACGGTTTCCGTGCACCGCGCCAACATCATGGATGCGCTAGGAATCCACAAGACAGCGGAACTGGTGGTCTACGCGATTCGCAACGGCCTGGTAACCCTTCCGTGAAGCGACGTGATTTCCTGCAGACGGCGATTGGTGCGAGTGCGGCGTGGGCCGCGCTGCCGTCGTTGTTGCGCGCTGACCCGCCGGGATTCCGATTTGTTGATGCAACCGATGCCGCGGGAATTCATTTTCGCCACAATAGTGGTGCGTATGGAGGGAAACTGCTTCCCGAGACGCTGGGATCCGGATGCGCGTTCCTCGATTACGATGCAGATGGATGGCAAGACATTCTGCTCGTCAACGGAATGGACTGGCCCGGCCACAAGAAGCAGCGAACCACGCTGAAGCTATACCGCAACAATCGTAACGGAACGTTCACGGATGTAACGAAGGCGGCGGGGCTCGACGAAGAGATGTACGGAATGGGCGTGGCCGTTGGCGATTACAACAACGATGGATTTCCGGATATTTTCATCACCTGTGTGGGACAGAGCCGGTTGTTCCGCAATACGGGCAAGGGAACGTTCGTCGACGTGACAAAAGCGAGCGGCTTGTCTGGCAAGCAGGGACTGAGCACCTCGGCGATCTGGTTCGATTACGACCGCGATGGCTTGCTGGATCTGCTGGTATGCAATTACGTGCACTGGTCGGCGGAACGTGATGTTTTCTGCAGCCTCGATGGTAAGAACAAATCCTATTGCACACCGGAAGCCTATCGCGGGGATACCTGCTGGCTGTATCACAATCGCGGAGACGGCACGTTTGAAGATGTGACAGCAACGAGCGGAATCTTCGACAGCAGCTCCAAATCGCTAGGTGTTGCGATGCTGGATTACGACCAGGACGGTTGGCCGGATGTCCTCGTGGCGAACGACACGCAACCGAACAAGCTTTACCGCAATCTGCACAACGGACAATTCAAAGACGTCGCCGTGGAAGCGGGGCTGGCATTCAGCGTGGAGGGAAAAGCGCGCGCCGGCATGGGTGTGGATGTCGCGGATTTCGACAATTCCGGCAAGCCTGGGATTGTGATTACGAATTTCGATAACGAAATGATTGGGCTGTATCGCGAAACGGGAAAAGCCTATGACGACGTAGCGATGCAGACGGGATTGGGTGCGGCTTCGCGCAATACGCTGGGGTTTGGATGCGTGTTTTTCGATGCAGACCTGGACGGGCTTCTGGACATAGCCGTGGCGAATGGACACATCGATGAAACGGTGCGAAATATCCGCGGCAATGTGGGCTACGCGCAACCGGCGCAATTGTTCATGAACTTGGGTGGCGCTAAATTCCGTGACGAGGCGGCGGAGGTCGGCGGCGGTTTCGCTCAACCGAAAGTGGGACGCGGTTTGGCGGTGGGTGACTTTGATCGCGACGGGGATTCGGATGTGCTTCTCACCACCAACAATGGTCCCGCCTATCTATTTCGAAATGATCAATTGAGCGGAAACAAGAGCATCCGGTTTCACCTTGTCGGCACAAAATCAAATCGGGATGCCATTGGCGCGATGGTGCGGATCTATTACAACGGGCAGGTCGCATCGCGGATGGTGCGCAGCGGGTCGAGCTATCTATCACAGTCGGAATTACCGGTGACCTTCGGCCTGGGTAAGCAGGATCATATCGACCGGGTGGCAGTGCAGTGGCCCAGCGGCGAAACCCAGGAATACCATCGAATCGCAGCGCAAAAAGCATTCCAAGTAACTGAAAATAAAGATATTAAGGAAATATTTCACTTCTAATTGTTTCGCACTATTGTAAGCGATTACGGTTGGCTTTATAAAAGGTCCAACTGCAATCGCTTCCTTCAAGGTCTCCTACTTTTCGCCGACCCCGGAAGCACCCCAACAAACTCTGCGGCCGGAGATCATCTCCGGCCGCATTTATAATTTGGGGTAAGATTTTGACGGATTAGGTTTGCTGGGGGAAACTGGATGCAACGCTGGCGTTGGCTGAGCGTGTTGGTGCTAGTAGTTACCGCGATTTATCTATTTGCCTTCCCATCCGCAACGATTTTTTATGCTGCAAACGTAATTTTGCATATGGGACTTGGTGTCCTGGTATCACTTGGTTTACTGATTTTCTTGATTCGTGGAATTGGCACAGAGACTCTGCTGGCAAAACTGGGCTGGCTGTTATTGTTTGTCGGGGCGCTGGCGGGAATCGTCCTGATCCGGTTAGGCACGGCGCACCGTTTTAAGTTGTGGTTGTACGCGCACATCGCGTTGTGCGTAGTGGCTGTGTTCCTTTTGGCAGCGGCATGGCTAGCGAAGAAAGGCTGGCTGGGAGCCGGTATGACGCAGCAGGCACTGCGCGTTGTTTTGTTGCTTGCGGCAACGGCGGGAATTTCGGTAGGTGCCTGGTGGGCCAGGGAGTATGCGGGGAAAGATCGCTACAAGGTAAACAATCCGACGATCTCACCGCTGTCGATGGAACAGGAAGGCGACGGCCCGCACGGCAAATTCTTTCCAAGCTCGGTGCAGACCACCGATGGGAACTACATTCCATCTGATTATTTTCTGCAGTCTCAGGCCTGCGAACGCTGCCACTCCGATATTTACAAGCAGTGGGACAGCTCCGCGCATCATTTTTCCTCGTTCAATAATCAGTGGTATCGCAAAAGCATTGAATACATGCAAAGCGTAGAAGGGGTCCAGCCGTCAAAATGGTGCGCGGGATGCCACGACCCGGCATTATTGTTTAGCGGAATGATGGATCAGCCGATTCAGCAGAATATTCATAAGCCGGAAGCCAAGGCGGGGTTGAGTTGTCTGATGTGCCACAGCATCGTGAAGGTAAAAGGCACAATGGGTCAGGGCGATTTCACGCTGGAATATCCGGCGTTGCACGCGCTGGCAGCCAGCAACAATCCCTACGTCCGCAAGCTACACGATTTTATGGTGCGATTGAACCCGGAACCGCACCGCCGCGTTTTCCTGAAACCGTTTATGCGGGAACAGGTGCCGGAATTCTGCTCAGGTTGCCACAAAGTCCATCTGGACCAGCCGCTGAATCATTACCGCTGGATACGCGGGTTCAACGAATACGATAACTGGCAGGCAAGCGGCGTCTCCGGCCAGGGTGCGCGGGCATTTTATTACCCGTCCACCTCAATGATGTGCGCCGATTGCCACATGCCGATGGTGCCATCGAAAGACGAGGGAAATATTGACGGCTACGTTCATTCGCACCGCTTCCCAGGAGCGAATACGGCGGTGCCGACGGCCAACGAGGACAAGGATCAGTTGCTGGCAAGCCAGAAGTTTTTACAGGACAAACAACTGACCGTGGATATTTTCGCGGTCTCGCCGGCAGGTGGAGCTACGGAAAAAGCAACAAGCACGGGATACCCGAAACAGGAGCTCTCGACGACATTTGCAGTCGGAGAAGAAGCTGACGTTTCTCTGCCGAATGGTCCAGCGGGTGAAGCACGCCCGTTGACGGCTCCACTGGGGCGCGTAGATGCGGCGGTGCGGCGCGGCGATGATGTCTTGGTCGATGTAGTGGTGCGAACGCGAAAGGTAGGGCACTTTTTCCCCGGCGGAACCGTCGATGCGAATGACGTATGGCTGGAATTGCAGGCCACGGACGAGAATGGCCAGATCCTGTATTGGAGCGGCAGGGTCGATGACGATGGAAAAGGTCCAGTTGAACTCGGAGCACACTTCTACAAGTCATTGCAAATCGACGAGCACGGAAACCCGATCAACAAGCGGAATGCATGGGCCAGCCGGGCGGTGGTGTACGTAAAATTGATTCCCCCGGGAGCGGCGGACACCGTACATTTCCGCATGCACGTGCCGGAAAATGCGGGCGAGAAGATCACGCTGCACTCCAAGCTCAATTACCGGAAATTCCAGTGGTGGAACACGCAGTTTATGTTCGCGGGCAAGCAAGGGCCAGTGGAAGGAAACCCAGAAGTCACTCCCGCTTTTGACGACCGCAAAGTAACATTCGACGGCGATTCGTCGGATGTCTCGAGCAAAGCGAAGGGGATTCCGAACGTGCCGATCGTCGTAGTGGCAGAGGACACGAAGACGGTTCGCGTTTTGCCACATACCGTGAAAGCGCCACCGCCGGAAACGGTTTGGTCTAAGGACGATTGGACGCGGTGGAATGATTTTGGAATCGGCTTGTTCTTACAAGGAGACTTAAAGGGCGCGGAGCAGGCGTTCACGAAGATTACCGAGATGGATCCACAAAATCCTGACGGATGGACAAATGTTGGGCGAGTGCGCGTGCAGGAAGGTAATACGGACGGAGCAAAGGAAGTGTTGTTGAAGGCGCTGGCCCTGAAGCCGGGTCTGGCGCGAGCAAATTTCTTTTACGGGCGCGTGCTGAGAGAAGAAGGAAAGTACGACCAGGCGGCACAGGTGCTGCAAGAAGTGCTGGCGCAGTTTCCGCGGGATCGCGTGGTGCGCAATGAACTGGGCCGCGTACTTTTCCTGCAAAAACGTTACGCGGATGCCGTGGCGGAGTTCCAGAAGACACTGGCGATTGATCCGGAGGATTTGCAGGCCAATTACAACTTGATGCTCTGTTATACCGGGTTGGGCGATGAGGCCAAGGCCAATGCACACAAAGACCGCTACATGCGCTTCAAGGCGGATGAAGCGGCCCAGGCCCTCACGGGGGCGTACCGACAGAAGCATCCGGATGACAATAACGAGCGGCAAGCAGTTCACGAACACGTTTCTGTAGCGTTGGGGAAACAGACTGAACTAAAAACTCCGAAGAAGATAAATGCGGCACAAGTAAAAGAACCAAAGAAGGCAGTTGCCGGCGCGGGCCGTTGATCCTAATTGCAAGGCTGAGAATTTCCGGCATGGTTACAACCATGTCAGCACAAGAGGAAAGCAACGATGACCTGGATCAAAACGTTCAAACTGGAAGAAGACGAGCGCGTGCAAAAGGCCGTGATGGAGCAGCGGAAGCTGTATCCCCAGGAATATGCGATGCCCGTGCCCGTCGTGGACAATGGGTTCGAAAACAGCATCGTGGGCTCGCACACGTTGCTGCCGGATGTTCTGTTCCATTCGTTCAGCGCGTTTGGGGCGATGATGTCTCCGGATTTACCGCTGAAGCGCTCGCAACACGAAATGATTGCAACGATGGTGTCGGTGACGAACCGCTGCCATTATTGAATAGAGTCTCACGCAGAGTTTCTGCGTCGCACAACGTTGGATGATGAGATGGTGCAGGCCTTACGGAAGGATTACCGCACCGCGCCGATCAGCGAGCAGGATCGGGTGATGCTGGATTATGTGGTGAAGCTGACAAAAGATGCCACTAAGTGCAGGCCAGAGGACCACAAGCAATTGCGCGCGGTGGGATTTGACGATCGCGGGATTTTGCAGATCACGTTGATCGCGTCATGGTTCAATTACATTAACCGCGTTGCGGACTCACTGGGCGTTGGGCGGGATGGAAAGGCGGAGAATTCGTGAGGGAGTTCTGGGCGTTGGGGGTGGCGTTGGCCTTGGGCAGCGGAGTATTTGCACAGCCACAGCCAAGTGGTTCAAACGGTTCTACGATTACGTTTCGCGACATCACGCAAAAAGCCGGAATCCATTTCACGCACAATAATGCGGCGTTTGGGAAAAAGTACCTGCCAGAAACCATGGGGCCGGGGGTGGCGTTCATCGATTACGACAACGACGGCTGGCAGGATATCTTCATCGTAAACGGAATGGATTGGCCCGGGCACGCGCAGAAGCACAGCACACCAAAGCTGTATCACAACAATCATGACGGCACATTCACCGACGTGACCCATAAGGCGGGACTCGACGTGGAACTGTTCGGGATGGGCGTGGCCGTGGGCGATTATGATAACGATGGATTTGATGACCTGTTTGTGACCACGATGGGGCAGAGCCATCTGTTTCACAACAACGGCAATGGCACGTTCACGGACATGACGCAAAAAGCCGGTCTGATGGGCCCAAAGGAATTCAGCACCAGCGCGGCATGGGTGGATTACGACAAAGACGGCAAGCTCGATTTGGTGGTGGCGAATTATGTGCAGTGGTCTCTGGAAGGGGATCTCTACTGCACACTGGATGGCAAAAGCAAATCGTATTGCACGCCAGAATCGTACAAAGGTACGGCGGTACGGCTATGGCATAACCGCGGAGATGGAACATTTGAAGATGTGACCAAGAAAGCGGGACTCGGAGAGCCGACCTCTAAAACGCTTGGGATTGCGATCCTGGATTATGACGGCGATGGGTGGCCAGACTTGCTGTTTTCAAATGATACGCAACCCAACAAACTGTATCGCAACAATGGCAACGGAACGTTTACGGAAAAAGCCGTCGTGGCGGGTATCGCATTCAGTGAAGACGGCGTGGCGCGCGCGGGCATGGGCGTGGACGCGGCGGATTACGACCACACCGGCGTCGCGAGCATCCTGATCACAAATTTCGCGAACCAGATGCTGTCGCTTTATCACAACGAGGGGAAAGGCCTGTTCATCGATGAAGCGCCGCGATCGGAAGTAGGCCGTGCTTCCCTGCTGACGCTAGGATTTGGATGTTTCTTTTTCGATTACGACCTGGATGGCTGGCCGGACATTTTGATCGCGAACGGGCATATTGATGGCGACATTCAACGGGTGCAGCCAAATGTGAAGTACGCCATGCCCCCTCATTTATTCCGCAATATTGGCAAAGGCAATTTCGCGGAAATGACGAAGAGCATGGGCGCGGCGTTTGACTCACCGCGCGTGGGCAGGGGCGCTGCTTACGGCGATATCAATAATGATGGACGGCTGGATCTGCTGCTTTCGACCAATGGCGGACCGGCCTATTTGTTCGAGAATGGCGCAACGGGCGGCACGGCGAACAAGAGTCTCCGAATAAAATTAGTGGGAATAACATCGAATCGTGACGGTATTGGCACTCTGGTGGAAGCGACGGCGGGAGGAGAAACGCAATCGCAGATGATGCGGAGTGGGTCGAGCTACCTGTCGGCAAGCGAATTGGTGCTTACGTTTGGTTTGGCACAGCGGGAGCAAGCTGAAACGGTCGAGATTCGCTGGCCCAGCGGGCAAGTTGATAAACTGACCAACGTTGGCGCTGGGCAGACAATTACGGTTACAGAAGGAAAAGGGATTACGGGAAACCGGAAATTTGGGACGAAGTAGCAATCAGGATTTGCGTTCGGAAGCAGATTTCAGAAGGTGCGCAGCCACCAACGCCTGGCCCAGGCTGATTCCTCCGTCTCCGGTGGGAACTTCACTGTGGAAATAGACGGTGAAGTTTTGTTTGCGCAGCGACGTCAACACTAAATCAAACAGTAAAACATTCTGAAAGCAGCCGCCGCTGAGGCACACACGGTCAAGTCCGCGCTCTTCTCGTAATTTCATGGCTAAATCTGTCAACACAATGGCCAGGCCGGTGTGGAAGCGCCGGCTGATATCAGGGATGCTGGCCTGTCTGCGGATGTCGGCGATGAGCCACTCGAAGAGTGACTTCGTGCCAATCCTCCAGACGGAGCCTTCCTTGACCAGGCTAAAAGGATAGGCACCCTCGTCTGCGGAATTGTGCGCAGCCATTTCCAGTTCGATGGCGGCTTGCGCCTCATAGCTGACCGAACTGCGGAGGCCTACAAGGGCGGCGATGCCGTCGAACAAGCGGCCACAACTGGAAGTGCGCGGTGAATGCACTTCTCGCTGCATCATCTGCAGAACGAGATGCAGTTTGCGGTGATCAATATCCCTGATAAAGGGGATATCGAGCGACAGCAGTCCACGCCCGTAATGCTTAGCCAGATAGCTGACGGCCATGCGCCACGGCTCGTGAATGGCGGCACTGCCACCGGGAAGCGGAACATATTGCAGATGTCCAGCGCGCTCGAAAGAAGCATAGTCGGCAACAAGAACTTCCCCACCCCAGATAGCACCATCCGTCCCGTACCCAGTGCCGTCTAATGCGATGCCGATGACTCTACCGTCGAGGTGATTTTCAGCCATGCAGGCGGTAATATGAGCATGGTGGTGTTGCACCGGAACATGTTGCACGCCATCGTGCCCCAACGCCCATTTGGTGGAAAAATAATCGGGGTGAAGATCGTGCGCAATGATTTTGGGCTGGACCTCTAGAATACGCTGCAGATGCTCAACAGCCTCCTGGAAGAAATTGTAACTTTCGAGATTTTCCAGATCACCCACATGCTGACTGAGAAACGCCTCGACACCACGAACGATGCAGACGGTGTTTTTGAGTTCGCCACCCACGGCCAGGATTGGTTCCGACTCATGTTCGATGGAAACGGGGACCGGGACGAAACCGCGCGATCGGCGGAGTTGTTGCGGAAGGCCTGCGGCAACACGTATCACCGAATCGTCGCAACGACGCAGGATCTCGCGATTGTGGATGAGAAAGGCATCGGCGATGCCATTGAGACGCTGCAAGGCTTCCTGATTGTCGATGGCGATTGGTTCTTCGCTGATGTTTCCGCTGGTCATGACTAGCGCTTCGAATTTGCCGCTGGAAAAAAGCAAGTGATGGAGCGGCGTATAAGGGAGAAAGACGCCGAGGAATCGATTGGAAGGGGCTATGTTTGCGGCCAGGGCGGCTTCGGGGCGCGCGGGGAGAAGCACGATGGGGCGTTCGATGGAAAGCAATTGCTTCGTGGAGACTGCGTCCAACTGACAGAACCGCTGGGCGATTCCCAGATTCGGAACCATGATGGCGAATGCCTTTTCGACACGGTGTTTTCGTTCGCGCAAAAGGTCAACGGCAGCAGCATTTTTCGCATCGCATGCCAGATGGAAGCCGCCGAGACCTTTGATGGCAACGATGGAGCCTTGCTGCAGCAAACGGGCGGCCTCACGCAAAGGTTCCGCGCAATCAATGGGGGATTCGGTGGCGGTGAGCAGTTGCACTTGCGGGCCGCAATCCCAGCAGGAATTGGGCTGCGCGTGGAATCGCCGATTGGAGGGATCGTCATACTCTGCCTGGCAAGCCACGCACATTTTGAAGGCGTCCATGGAGGTGCGGGAGCGGTCATAGGGAATGTCGCGAATGATGGTGAAGCGCGGGCCGCAGTTGGTGCAGTTGATGAAGGGATAGCGAAAGCGGCGATCGCGCGGATTTGCCATCTCTCGTAAACAGTCGTCGCAAACGGCAATGTCGGGAGAAATCAGCGTTTGCGCGCATTGATCGTGACGCGTGGTGATGATGCGGAAAGACAGTTCACCGATGGATTCGACTTCGCGATTGGAAAGCGCCGTGACCTTAGCGAGGGGTGGAATTTCCTGGGGCAGGCGCGCAAGAAATTCGTCGACTTTCTCAGGAGATCCTTCTACTTCGATACTGACGCCGGCGGGAGTATTAGCGACAAAGCCGGAGAGCGTGCACTGGCTCGCGAGGCGGTAGACGAAGGGACGAAAACCAACACCCTGCACGATACCGGAGACGTCGATGGCCTTGCGAGTCAGGGTCATGGGGACGTTCCTATCATACTGGAATGAATGAAAAGTTTTTGGGGAGACGAACGGGATTCTTGTCGAAATGAAATGGTGGCCGACTGAAACCGGCCTCTACAAGGTGGTCACCTGCTGAGAAGATTTTTCGCGCAAGGCGGTCAGCCAGTCCAGCCACTTTGGGAAGCCTTCACCGGTCCGGGCAGAAAGAGCAAGGTACTCTATTTCTGGATGAACCTTGCGCGCGTTTTCGTGAGCGAGGTCTGGATCGAAATCGACGTGCGGAAGAAGATCGGTCTTGGTGAGAATCATCAGTGAGGCGCGGTGAAAAATTCCGGGATACTTGAGCGGCTTGTCTTCGCCCTCGGTGACACTAAGCAGGACGATTTTGGCGGCTTCTCCGAGATCGTAGCTGGAAGGGCAGACAAGGTTACCAACATTTTCGATAAAAAGAATGCCTGGCCCGCGAAAACCAATTTGGTTGAGATGGCGATCGATCATGCGGGCGTCAAGGTGGCAGGTGCCGCCGGTAACAATCTGACGGACGGGAAAACCGTAACGAGCGAGGCGTTGTGCATCGTTGTCGGTCTGAATATCGCCGGTCAACACGGCTACGGGTGTGCCCTGCGGGAAAGCTGCGAGTGTCTTTTCGAGAAGCATGGTCTTTCCGGAACCTGGAGAGCTGATGAGATTGACGCAAAGGATGTTTTCGTCATGGAAGCGCTGGCGCAATTCAGCGGCGAGCCGATCATTTTCACTGAGAACTTTTTTCTCTAGGACTTCACGCATACATCCTCCACATCGAGATAAGCGATATCAAGTTCCGTGCCGCTGATGCAAGTGGAAGCGCTATCGCCGCATCTCGGGCACTCAAACTGGTAATTCTCGACGGAAAATTCTTCACCGCACGCGATGCATTTCTGGCGGCGAAAGCACCATTCGATTTCGAACTTGAGAGTCTGCCAAGGGGTGTTGCGCGTGAGCGCATCGAAGGCGAAAGCGAGTGCGTCCTTATCGATATTGGACAGTTCGCCGATGCGAAGGCCTACGGCGACGATGCGCGATGCCGGGCGCCGGCGAGCTTCGGCGTCCACCGTTTCCAAGATTGAGGAGGCAATGCCTATCTCGTGCAAACGTAACTCCTAACAGATGCGAGGAAGTTGATCTCCCGCGAGCATATCAACGATCCGCGTAGTGCCGAACGACGTGCGCACCACAACCATATGAGGATGTTCCGTGGTAACCCTGCCAATAATGCGGGCATTCTTGCCAAGAGGGTGGCTCTGCAATGAGCGCAAGGCTTTCTGTGCGGCCTGCGGGGCAACGATGGCGACGAGTTTCCCTTCGTTGGCCACATAGAGCGGATCGAGCCCGAGCATTTCGCAGGCACCGCGCACTTCTTCCTGAACGGGGATCGACGTTTCTTCCAACTCCATGCCAACCTGGGATGACGTGGCAATTTCGTTCAAGGTACTCGAGAGGCCGCCACGGGTTGGATCGCGCAGGCAGCGAACCTCATGAGTAGCGTGGAAGAGTTCTGCGGCGAGCGTGTGTAAAGCGGCGGAATCACTGCGGACCTCGGTTTCAAATTGCAGGCCTTCGCGTTCAGCAAGGATGGCAATGCCGTGATCACCAAGCGTGCCACTGACGATAATGGAATCGCCGGGGCGAGCCTGGCTCGCAGAGAGTGTGATGCCATCGCGTACGAGACCAATTCCGGTGGTGTTGATAAACATTCCGTCGGCGCTTCCCTTTTCAACGACCTTGGTATCGCCGGTGATGATTTGCACGCCAGCATCCTCGGCGGCTTCGCGCATGGAAGCGACAACACGTTGTAAGACTTCGATCGGCAGCCCCTCTTCTAGAATGAAGGCTGCCGTCAGCCAGAGAGGTGTGGCGCCGCCCATCGCCAGATCATTGATGGTGCCGTGAACCGCCAGAGAACCAATATTACCGCCACGAAAGAAGAGTGGTTTCACGACAAAGGAGTCCGTGGTGATGGCGAGCCGGGAATCACGAATCGAAACGATGGCCTGATCTTCGAGCCGATCCAGAACTGGGTTGCCGAGTTGCGGGAGAAAAACATCGCGAAGCAAATCGGCGCTCAACTTGCCTCCACTGCCATGGCCAAGGAGGATGCGATCCCGAGCAGGGATGGGCAGCGGACAAGTGAACGACGCCATATCGTTCCCAGCGTTTTCTTTTGTAGGCTCAGTGTGCGACGAGGTGGCGGCGATATTGGTAATAGGCGGCACAGGCACCCTCCGTGGAAACCATCGGTGCACCGAGCGGTTTCTCTGGCGTGCAACGTACACCGAACGCAGAACACTCGGTGGGTTTCTTCATACCTAAAAGGACTTCAGCGCTGATACACTCTTTCGGCTCCTCCGCGCAAATGCTTTGCAGATAGAATATGCATTCGGCATCATAGGCTGCGTATGTGTCCTTCAAACGTAGCCCGCTGAGCGGAATATTTCCGATTCCTCGCCATTTGCGGTCGACAACCTCAAAGACACTGGCGACGGCCGCCTGCGCGGGTCGATTGCCCTGATATTGCACGGAGCGCGTGTACTGGTTCTGAACTTCCGCACGGCCCTCTTCGAGTTGAATCACAAGCAGGTGGATGGCCTCCAGCAGGTCGACCGGCTCAAAGCCACCAACCACGATAGGCACGTGATACTCGCGAACTAGGTCTTCGTAGTCGCGGAATCCCACCACGGCGCAAACGTGTCCGGGGGCGATAAATCCTTGCACGCGATTATTGGGCGAATTGAGTAGCGTGCGAATTGCCGGAGGTACCAACACATGCGAGACCAGTAACGAGAAATTGTTCAGACCCAACCGCTCTGCGCACAGCACGGCCATGGCGTGGGCAGGAGCGGTGGTTTCGAAGCCGATCGCGAAAAATACAATTTTCCGCCCGGGATTTTTCCGGGCAAGCTCGATGGCGTCCGTAGGCGAATAGACAACGCGCACATCACCGCCTTCGGCTTTCACATGAAAAAGGTCCGTTTCCGAACCGGGCACGCGGAGCATGTCGCCGTAGGAGACCAGAGTGACCTCCGGGCGTCGTGCCAGAGCAATAGCACGATCGATGGTTTCAAGCGCCGTAACGCAGACCGGGCAGCCGGGGCCATGAACAAGCTGCACACTATCCTTCAGCAGGTCGTCGATCCCATAACGCATCAATGTGTGCGTCTGGCCACCACAGATTTCCATCAAGACCCACGGGCGCGTGGACCGGCGACGAATCTCCGCGGCAAGAGCAGTAGCGATCTTGGCATCGCGATATTCGTCGAGGTACTTCATGTTTTTTGTCCCTCAGCGGGATCCAGAGCAAGTTCATCGGAAAGATAGCCCATGCTTTCAAGGAGTGCGTAAGTACGCTCAGCTTCTTCCTTGTCCACAATGCTGATGGCAAAACCAACGTGCACCAGCACGTAGTCGCCTTCTTTTGCTTCGGGAACAAAATCGAGGCAGGCCTGGCGCGCGATGCCGCCGAAGAGGATGCGGCCGGACCGCACACCGTCTTTTTCCTCGAGTTGGGCAACTTTACCGGGAATCGCCAGGCACATGGGCAGATACTCCGTTTGTTGACTCTGAGGATAGTTTGTCGTTCCACCAAATGGAAGGAGCATTTGGGGAAGGGCGAAGCCTTGGAACTACATGAAAACGATAGAGTTCCACCATGATGGCCGTGAGGGCGGGTTCGACGGCATCCTGCATGGCGGGGTTCATGGCGCAACTGAGTTCGCGAGATTGAGGGATGGCACCTATGAGCAGAACCTCTTTGGGGCACGTGCCGCTAAGTTCCGCAAGGAGCAGGGCTTCCATCAAGGCGGGATCGTGAGGACTGACTCGAGACTGAATTTGAATTCGTACCAACTGGCCCTTGCGATAAAGCTTGAGATCGTCAGGGTGACCAGATGCGAGAACGGCATCGATCAAAATTATGGTGTCATAGTCAGAGAAGAAATAGGTGATGCCAAGGCCGGGTGTCCCAAGGTCGTCAAGCACCACGTTTGCTGGAAATTCATATCGAGATTCAAGAATCTTCAGGATGTACGGTCCGATGCCGTCGTCCCCCATCAGGACGTTTCCCACACTCAGGACACCGATGCGTTTTTGAAACATCAGGTGGTCTTCCCTTCCCTGGTTCTCAGAAATTCACCGAAAGCCACATCTTCGGAGGCGATGTGAGTCAAGAGCCATACTCGCAACTCATGAATCAGCTGTACGCCAATTTTCTCTTCGCCTTGTTGAACCTTGCTGCGGATCTCGCGGACTTTTTTCATGAGGCGGGTGTGCTCCTCGAGATGCGGTTCGTACCCCGGATAGCTGTGCAGGCGCATAACAAGCTGTTCCGAGAGGAAGTGCAAATCGGAGAATTCGATGAATTGTTCGAGAATGTAGTTCGCGGCCGCGATTCCGTCAGACTTCTTGAGAGTGTCCGACAAAGAATCCAGCAACTGCAGTTGGACATCGTGCTCGGAATCGACCACAGAGAAAGGAGAGGCAAGGAACGTTCCAAATCGAACGCTCGTTCGGCATTTGCCAAATCATTGAAACTTTGAATAGTTAGCGGAAGAAAGGCAAACTTCACGGTCAAATGGTGTGTCTTAGCGCTCAACAAGTGATGTGATTTTCATCGCATGTGTGTGATTCCCCACACGAGTATTACTGTTGTTCGATACGTCGATTAAATCGCATCGCGTTTCGGCGGCCTAATTTAACGAGGTTCAGCGGAATGTGATTCGAGTCCTAGCGCGAGGCGTCGAGTTGTGCCAGTTTGGATTCGGGTCTGATGTTGGACATCAGAGGGCGTCGGCCCGCGGGCAAACGTGGATTGGCCTGAAATCTCCGGCACGCGCGACCTGGTGTCGAGTAATCCGAGAATGAAGAGACGAGCACTGGTTCTAACCTGCGGGAACCCTCAACGAGGCGATGACGGAGCGGCTGAGCACGTAGCGAAGGCCTTGCTGGCGGGCTTTTGCGATATAGACACAAATGTACGGTCCTCTCAGCAGTGGCTGCCAGAGATGGCAGAAGCCATCAGCGGCGTGGGATTGGTGATTTTTGTGGATGCCTCAGCGGAACTGGAACCCGGCAAGGTTCGTACCCAACTGCTGAAGCCTGGTGCCGTTTCCCCGCAATCGTTTACCCATTCGATGAACCCGGAAGTGCTTCTCGCTCTGGCCAAGCAGCTCTACGGAAACGCACCTGGCTCCGCATACCTGGTGACCATTGGCGGAAAATCCTTCGAGCTATCGGAACAGCTCACGGATACTGTTCGGCACGCCATTCCGATCGCGCTGGATCAGGTAAAGGCACTTCTTTCCGGAGTGTCGGTACCGCAGCCGGAGACACACTCCCACTCCGAGTAATGTGCGCCAGTCATCTGGCTTATTACATGACAGCCTGAAATGTAATGAGTAAAGTGCGTTTAACCCATTACATTCATCTGCGCTCCTGCCTTTCGCGTTCCCTACTAGGGCACAAATCGAACTGAGCTCGTGAATAACGACGCTCGGACTGCCATGCTCTCGAAGCGTGTGCTATCGTTTTTTCGGTCATGTTCTCGCAACGAACAAATTGGAGGCTGTCGACGAACCGCTTCACGCAAACTCTGGAAGAGTTGCGCGCTGCCGGCGTGGAGCTGATCGACCTGACGGTTTCGAATCCTACACAGTGCGGATTGGAATACAACAGTCACGCGATCTTCTCCGCGTTTCAAAACCCTCAGGCACTTACCTATGATCCGCAGCCCAAGGGAATACTAAGCGCACGGCAGGAAGTGGTTCGGTACTACCACCAGGATCACCATACCGAACTCGATGCGGAATCGATATTTTTGACGACCAGCACAAGCGAAGCGTACTCGTTTGTGTTTCGTCTTTTGTGCAATCCGCAGGACGAAATCCTGGTACCGAAGCCAAGCTATCCACTGTTCGATTTTCTGGCGGAACTGCAGGATGTGTCGCTGGTTCCCTACTCTCTGGAATATGCCCAGGGCTGGATGGTGGATTTTCATTCAGTAGCGCGCGCGATCACTCCACGAGCACGGGCAATTCTGCTGGTGCATCCGAACAATCCGACGGGATCCTATTTACGGGCGGAAGAGATATATCGGCTGAATTCGTTCTGCAACGAACGAGAGATTGCCTTGATCGTGGACGAAGTGTTTCTGGATTACGCGTTTGCTGAAATTGGACAGAAGAGTTTTGCGGGAAATCGTGACGCTCTGACGTTTACGTTGAGCGGATTATCGAAGATCGCGGCGTTGCCGCAGATGAAAGTGGCGTGGGCAGTGTGTGCCGGTCCCGATGTACTGGTTCGCGAGGCCGTGGCTCGAATGGAAGTCATCGCAGATACGTACCTCTCCTTAAATGCACCCACTCAGTGGGCACTGCCCACGCTTTTCGAACAACGGCATTCACTGCAGAAGCAGTTGTTGGCGCGAGTGAAGGCGAATCGGTCGGAGTTATTGCGACAATTGGCAGGCAAGACCAACTGCGAACTGTTGGAGAGCGAAGGCGGGTGGTACGCCGTTCTGCGCGTTCCAGCCGATCGATCGGATGAAGATCGCGCGATCGAATTAATGAAAAAGCAGCACGTCATTGTACATCCGGGGCACTTCTTTGATTTCCCCAAGGACGGCTATCTGGTGGTGAGCCTGATCGCTCCGTTAACCGAGTTGGCTGCGGGAGCGCAGCGTCTGCTGGCTGCCCTGTAGTTGAAGCGAGACTCTTTTCCCGCTACAGGTTCAATTCGCATTCCTCAACTGCAGCAAATGTCGTAGTCTAATTGGTTGAGCCGGAGTGCAATGAGCGGATCATCCCATCAGAACGAGCGGCAGCGCGACGAAGTGCTGCGTAGCGCAAAACGGATCGTCATCAAGCTGGGAACCAGCACGGTCACAGGTTCGCAGGGTGAATTGTCGCTAGAGCGCATTGAACCTCTGGTGCGTGCAATCGCGGCGCTGCAAACGGGTCGACGGCAGGTGGTTCTTGTGTCTTCCGGAGCGGTTGGACTGGGACGCGGCTGGCTCGGACTGCATCCCTCACGACTGAAGGACATGGCGACCAAACAGGCATGCGCTGCAGTTGGGCAGAGCTTGCTGATGGAAGCGTACAAGCGATTGTTTAGCGAGCGCGGTGTGAAGATTGCCCAGGTGCTGCTGACGGAGGAAGACTTCAGCAACTGGCAGCGTTATTCCAACCTGCGACGCACGATGGAAAAACTGATTGGATTCGGCGTCGTGCCCATCGTGAATGAAAACGATACGGTTTCTACAGCGGAACTAGAGACCGTCGGTGAGAGTTCCCGATCCGCAGCCTTCAGTGATAATGATCGGCTGGCTGCTCTGGTGATGAGCGGACTGGAAGCTGACGCGCTGGTTCTGCTCACAAATGTCGACGGCCTCTTGGATACGGGGATTGCTTCCAAGCTTAGGCGGATAGGTACCGCGAGCCGAGCGCAAGTGATTCCGGTAATTGCAAAGTTAACTCCGGAGTTGCGCGCCATCGCCAGCGGACCATCCGAGTCCGGGCGCGGTGGCATGATCACGAAATTGGAAGCTGCGGAAATCGCGATGAACTGTGGCGGCGTAGCTGTGATCGCCAACGGTAACCGTGCGGAAGTACTTGCACGGATATTCGCGGGAGAACCTGAAGGGACGGTTTTCCTCCCTTCTAACCGCATGAAGGGCAAACGGCGATGGCTGGCGTACGCCGCGGGAGTTCGCGGTCGTATCGTAGTTGATGCCGGCGCCCAGCGCGCCGTGACGCGAGGCAAGGCAAGTTTGCTTTCCTCAGGTGTCGTACGCGTTGAAAAACCGTTTGGTCCGATGGACGTTGTGAGCATCGCGAACCTGGAGGGCCAGGAATTTGCCCGAGGTATCGCTAACTGTGCCAGCGAAGCGGCCGCGACGGCTCGCGTGCTGATTACGCGCGACAATATTGTTCTGCTGGAGAGCGAAGCATGACCTACGACTCCGCGGCGCACGCTCACAGCAGACGTTGCTTCACTGGCGCACTCCGCGCGGGAAGCTTCGCGAAAGCTCGCGGTGCTTTCCGGCGAAATTCGCAAAGGCGCTCTGCTGGCGATTGCGGATGCGCTGGAAGGAAATAGCGCGCGGATTCTGGCAGCCAATGCGAAGGACTGTGCCGGAGCCGAGAACCTCGTATCTAGTGGGAAGATGACACAAGCCCTGTTCGCGCGACTGCAGATGAAAGAAAGTGGCGTCGCGGAGTTGGCCGCGCGTGTGCGCGAAGTGGCGAATCTTCCCGATCCGCTGGGCAAACGGCTGGCGGCAACGGAACTCGACGATAGACTGATTCTGCATAAAGAATCCTGCCCGCTGGGCGTAATTGCCGTAGTGTTTGAGTCCAGACCGGATGTTGTTCCGCAAATTGCTTCATTGGCGCTTAAATCGGGTAATGCGGTATTGCTCAAAGGTGGTGCGGAAGCGGCGAACAGCAACGAATGCCTCGTCACGATTTGGCGAGAGGCGCTGCGTAAATTTTCCGATGTGCCCCAGGAATCTATCCAGTTGCTGCAAACTCGTTCCGCTGTCATGGAATTGCTGCATCTGCAGGGCGAAGTAGATCTTCTGATTCCGCGCGGCTCAAAAGAGTTCGTCGCGTACATGGAGCAGAACAGCCGCATACCGGTGCTGGGCCACGGCGAGGGAATATGCCACGTGTACGTTGACCGCGCAGCGGATCTGGACAAAGCCCTGGCGATCACGCTGGATTCCAAAACGCAGTATCCCGCCGCATGCAATTCCATGGAGACTCTGTTGGTGCATGAAGAGATCGCCGCCACGTTTCTGCCGAAGGTCGTCACCGAATTTAAGAAGGCGAATGTGGAAGTTCGCGGCTGTCCCCGCGTATTGGAGCTGCTGCCGGAGGCGAAGCTGCTCCCAGCGTCAGATAAGGATTGGTCAACCGAATACTCCGACCTGATCGTGTCTGTGAAGATCGTAGATTCACCGGACCATGCGCTGGAACACATCCATCGGTACGGCTCAAAGCACACAGAATGCATCGTTACGGAAGATCGAGCTGCGGCGGAACGTTTCCTGCAGGAAGTTGACGCGGCCGGAGTATTCCACAATGCCTCAACGCGCTTTGCCGACGGGTACCGTTATGGCCTAGGCGCGGAAGTCGGAATCAGCAACGGTAAATTGCATGCGCGCGGACCGATGGGCATCGAGGGATTAACCACCTACAAGTACAAACTGCGTGGAAACGGGCAGACGGTCGCCGAGTACAGCACCGGGGCGCGCCACTTCAAGCACAAATCGCTTATTTAAAAAAAGCAGAACTGGCGCGGAGATATCGCCGGGAAAATGGTTGGTTTTGAGGAGAAAGTTTGAGTTGGTAGCGATACCGGGATTCGAACCCGGGTTTCCGCCGTGAGAGGGCGGCGTCCTAGACCCCTAGACGATATCGCCACTGGGAAAAGTGGGCAAAACAGAACTCATCTCACAATTTATCATCATCCCATGCCCGGAGAGTTGCTGCAACTGAAGGCGAAACTCGGTAGTAGGTCAGTTTCCGGTCAGGCCGTGACTCGACCGGAATCCAACTGTCCGCAGCACATTTGTTGCATCATCATCAACGGGGCTCTTCCCCGAATATGACGACGCTTTTATCCAGCGGCAACTCGTGTGTGTGGAGTTCCGCAGGCCCGTCACCCGTGCTCTTGCAACGGTACCGGTCGATGACATAAGGCACGCCTTCACCAGCCAGCAGCTTCGACGAGGTGGTGACTTCGAAATGCAGATGCGGCTCGCGAGCATCTCCGGAAGCGCCGACGTGCGCCAACACCTGCCCACGCCGCACACGGTCCCCTGCTTTCACGCGCAAACTCCCGGGTTGCAAATGCATGTAATAAGCAAACTGGCCGCCACCCAGGTCGAGCGTGATGGTATTGCCCGCCACCGTTTCCAACGTAATTGGCACGGCGGGGTGGAACGCATCGCCGTGTCCGGGAATGTTCTCGGGAAGTCCATCTCTGGCGGTGACAACACGGCCGTCCGCAACGGCAAGCACATCTTTTCCGTAGGAGTAATAGGAGTGCGTGTCCCGCGCGTCGCCAGAAGAGGCCGCACCATCCTTGACCTGTTTCCAGTCGATGGCGAACCGGCGAGAGTCGACCGGCTGCCCATCGAGAATGACGACTCCACGCCGGTGATGATTGTCCTGATCGTTGCTGGGCCCGTCTTCCGCGAGCCAGTCGGCTCCTTCTACCGGCGGGCCGAGCACACGCAACTCCGTGTGATGTGTGGAAATGGCCGCGCCTTCTTCTGGAGCGTAGGCCGTGCTCACGCGATGGAGCAGTTTGTCGGGAACATGTGAACTGCGGTCGAACGCAACGGACATAAAGGCGATCGCACTCTGCCCATCCGCGATAACCAGCCTGTCTTTGGGGTCAGATAGCGCCTTGCCGCCTAGAGGTTGAAACATGATTTCCAGTTGCGCCGCTTCAAAGGTCGCGATCGGTTGGGAAGTTCCCGCATCCGCATCAAGCACGTCAATCCGACTCAGTGAAATGGGCATTGGCATGAAGTTGGTCAAATGCAACTCGTACATCAAATAGACATGCGGTCCGCTCGGGAATGCCGTGGGCTCGAACGGCACCCGCATTTCGAGCTGTAGTGGCCACGGAGGCCGATTGGCCGCCGTTTTGTTGTCGGCCGGCTGATTTTGGGTTTGAGCGATAGCAGGATATGAGCAAAAGCACACAGCTGCGAAAAGGATGTAGGGGCGCATATTCGTGGTACGCGTTTTGCGATCAAGAAGTTCCTAATCTTCTGGCTGGATCGTCGGCTAATCGGAAACTGACCCACTATCCGAAACTCGCGTAGTGGGCGGTCTTGGCACGATACAGGAGCACAAAAGGTCAGAGGCGCCCGTCTCAGAAGGCGGCCGCTACGCAAGGCAAACCAATGAGGGCGGCGTAAAGTCGCCCGTACACACGAGCGAAACGTCCACATTAAGATAGGCCAATACAGGATTATTCCGCGTTGAGGCTTTTTACGGCAATGACGAAGCAGGCTGTGGCGAAGAGAGAAAAGGCGGCGGCTTCGATGGCGAGAGTGTGTGGATTGCCGTAGCCGATGGTGCCGTATCGCAGGAGATCGACTTGCCAGGTGATGGGATTGGCGAGGGCGATCATGCGGAAGGCCCGAGGCAGCGGATCGATGGGATAAAAGAGCGAACTGGCTAGCAGGAAAACGAAATAGAGGACAGAGGTCAGTCCGTTGAAGATGTCGTTACGCCGAATACGGAGAGCGAAAATCGAGTAAAAGAAAAACCAGCCGGAGGTGCCGAAGATGAGGGCGCCGAAAAGCACGGGAAAGAGGTCGTATCGCAGACGGATGTGAAGAAGCCAGGCGCCGAGAAGGAGAGTGATCGCCGCTTGCGCGATGGCGATAAAGAGATTGAACGCGACTTTGCCGAGCAGATATTCGGAGCGGCTCATGGGGTAGGTGAGCATTTCGTAGAAGATGCCATTGTCGCGGTCCATGAAGAAGGACCAGGAACTGTTGGAGGCGATACCGAAGCTAGCCATACCAAGAACTCCGGCAAGGAAAAACGAATTGTAATCGACACCGGGAATAGAGATAGGCGCACCGAGTGCAGCAGACATGCCCACGCCGAACACCAGCAGGTAGCAAAGCGGATAGAAAAAGTCCCAGAAGACAAAAATGATGTTGGTGGCGCGGATTTTCGCTTCGCGATAGAGGATGGCGGAAATAGCGGACATGCTTACTTACACCTCCTCTGATTTCTTGGTCAGTTCGACAAAGATATCTTCGAGGCTGGCGCCGCCGATTTCTACGCGAAGAACGCGGCCTTTTTTCGCCAGCGCGCTGACGGCATCGAGCGCCTGGGCCTCATCCGCCTTCACGCCAAACTCAATAGTGTTGCCTGTGATGGTTGAGTGCGTAGGCTTGAGCGCCGCAAGATCCACCTCGAGCCCAAGGGGCAGCGACTCAAAGCTGATGACCACTTCGTAGACGCGGTCGGAAAGCAGCTTCAACGTGTTGAGGTCGCCACGGGCGATCTGTTTCCCCTTGTTAAGAATAAGGATGTCGTCGCAGAGCTCTTCGGCTTCACTGAGGATCTGCGTTGTGAGAACGATGGTACGGCCGTGTTTGGACTCTTCGCGAAGCGAGTCCATGACCGCGCGTTTGAGGATGGGGTCCATGCCAGTGGAGAATTCGTCGAGAAACAGCAACGGCGTTTGCACCATGAAGACTTTGGCAACCTGCACGCGACGGCGGAACCCTCCGCTCAAATCCTGAACCTTGCGTTCGGATTCACCGGCGAGATCGAAAAGTTCGATGACGCGATCGGCGCGAATGGCGGATTCCCTGGGATCAAGTCCATGAAAGCGGCCGAAAGTAAGAAAATTGTCGCGAACGGAAAGGAATAGTTCCACGGCAGTTTCCTGCAGGACCATAGAGATTTGGCGGCGGACTTGATTGGGTTGAGTGAGGACGTTGAGTCCTTCGATGTGGGCCTGCCCGCTGGTGGGGCGGCGAAGCGTAGAAAGAATTTTGAGCAAGGTAGTCTTGCCGGCGCCGTTGGGGCCGAGCAGGCCAAAAATAATTCCTCGTGGAACCTGAAAACTGAGACCGTCGATCGCCCGCAGGGGTGCGGAAGAGGGGCCAAACAGGCTGCGGTGGCCGCGGTAGACTTTGATGAGATTTTCGACTTCAAGCGCGAAGGCGGTCATTGGTGACTCGTGGCGCGCACAAATAGTTCGAGAAGCAGACGCGGAACATCGAAAGAGAAAATGGGAAGTGGCAATCGCCGCTTGCAGACGAACCAATGCGAGCAAGAGTACGGTAGCGGGAGGGTGCGGGAGAAGTCAAGAAAAGCGAAGCAATGTTCGTGGCGTCACAGGCCGACGTTCATCCATCACGAGGGGATGTAACCGCCGAGTGGTAAATTGGAGTTGTGTCGACTAATCCGCAATCCCCGCAATTTACGCTAGAACCACCAACACATCCCAAAGGTACGCGTGCACGAGTGCTGCTTAGCTCGGTGTTTGGGCCGTACGCGCAAGACGATGAATTCGGCAGCCGGTCCATCAATCCCATGGAGCTGTATCACAACCAGGTGACGCGGGCGCAGGGCGCGTTTTCGCTCCGCATGTTCCATCGCTCGTGGGGGATCATGCTGATCCAGGCGAATATATCGGCACCGTGTACGGTGCTGGACTTCCCCACGCGCAAGGCATTTGCCAAAGAACTGATCACCCATCGATACGATGTGGTTGGAATTTCGTCGATCATTGTAAACGTGAAAAAAGTGCGCGAGATGTGCCGCATGGTGCGCGAGCTTTCGCCGCAATCGACGATTATCATAGGCGGACACGTTACGGCCACGCCGAATATCGAAAAACTGGTGGACGCCGATCACTTTGTAATGGGCGAAGGGATTTCGTGGATGCGGCGATACCTGGGCGAAGATACGCACGCGCCGATCAAGCATCCGCCGATCATTTCTGGGATACAGACGCGATCGATGGGTTTACGGCTCCCAGAGCGTCGAGGTTCCACGGCAGCGACGATTATTCCGTCCGTAGGATGCCCAATGGGCTGCAGCTTTCTGCACGACCTCTTCATTTTTTGGCGGCAAGGGAAATTTTTACAATTTTTACGAAACCGGCGACGAGCTGTACGAAATCATGAATAAGTTCGAGGAGACGCTGGGCGTAAAAACCTTTTTCATCATGGACGAGAATTTCCTGTTGCACCGCAAACGTGCGTTGGAATTGCTGGCTCGAATGAAAGAAGCGGGAAAAAGCTGGAGCATGGCGGTATTTGCTTCGGCCAATGCGGTGCGGAAATACACGATGCAAGAATTGGTGGAGCTGGGAATTTCGTGGGTGTGGATCGGTCTGGAGTCGGAACATGCGAGCTACTCAAAGCTGCAGGGAATGAATACTCAGGAATTGACGCATGAGATGCGCCAGCACGGGATCCGCGTCCAGGGGTCGACGATCATCGGCCTGGAGCATCACACCCCGGGCAATATTCGCGAAGAGATTGAGTACGCGGTGCAGCATGAAACGGATTTCCACCAGTTCATGTTGTATACGCCGGTACCAGGGACGCCGCTGTATCAAGAGATGAAAGAACAGGGCCGCATGTTGGATTTCGTGGACCTGGCCGACATCCACGGGCAGTTTAAGTTCAATTTCAAGCACGCGGCGATTTCGCGCGAGGATTCCAAGCGATTTCTGGATTGGGCGTTCTGGCACGATTTTGAGCGCAACGGGCCGAGCCTTTACCGGATGTGCCAGACCATGCTGCAGGGGTGGCAGCGCTACCGGGATTATCCGGATCCGCGAGTGCGCGAACGATTTGCGCGAGAGATGGAAAAACTGAAGAGCGGATATAATGCAGCCTTGTGGGCCATGGAGCATCAATTCCGGGCGGTAAACAAGAACGTGAGCGAGAAAATTCAGGAACTGCGCAAAGAAGTGGAAAGCGAGTCAGGGTTCGGGGGGCGGATCCGATCGCGTATGTTGGGGCGCGTGCTGTTGTGGACTTCACGACGAGAAGAGCGGCGGTTAGCAGCAGGAAAGACGTATGAGCCGCCGACGTTTTTGGAGCGAACGAATTGGTTGACGGCCTAGTGCCCGTGGGCTGAGCATTTTTGACATTCAATTTACAGTGAAGATTCCTTCAGGGGTTGCATCATAAGGTGCGGCATCTGATAGGCTATGTGTGCCTTTGCTAGCTCACATGCTCCTGGAGGAACGATGATCGACACCGTAATTGGTTTTTCCCGCCGGCAATTCCTGACGCAAGCCTCCTATTTTGGTGCATTTTATGCCATTGGGGCAGCGCTCCCACTACGGACTCTCAGCGCTTCGCTTTCAGATGATCCGCGGATTGCAACAACGCCGATCGTGGATGCCGGCTTTGCGTCGGTGCGAAAGATCGGTGAAGGCGCCTACGCCACGATTTCAGACACGAGCAAGGGCCTGACAACGATGTGCAACGGCGGATTCCTACACGGGAAGGATGCTGCGTTGCTGCTGGAAGGATTTGTCACGGCCAATGGCGCGGCGTTCCAGATGCAGGCGCTGCGAAAAGTAACCCAGGTTCCAGCGGCAGGGGCGCTCGACACGCACTACCATTTCGACCATTCGTGCGGGAATTCTTTTTATGGAGCGAATGGGATTCAGTTGTGGGGACACGCTGCGGTGGGAAAGCGCATCACGGAAAGTTACGAACCGATGCAGATGGCGGACAAGGCGGCGATTCTGAGTCCGCTCGAAAAACGGGTGCAGGACGCGAAATCCGACGTGCTGAAGCAGCACGCGGAGAGCGATTTGCGGGCGCTGACCGGTGTGGTGGACGTCGTCAAGAAAACCACCTTGACGTTGCCGAACCGGCCGTTGGATCCCGCAAAGTTGCCGCTGAATGTAGACTTGGGCGGCTATCCGATCATCATCGAAACGTTTCCGGGGCATTCCGGAACGGATGTCATCGTGCGCGTACTGGAGCAGAAAGTAGTGTATACGGGCGATCTACTGTTCAACGGAATGTATCCGGTATGCTTCGACGAGAGAGCGACAGTCACGGGATGGCGGGCCACGTTGAAGACGTTTGCTTCCTATGATAAAGAAACGATTTTTGTGCCTGGACACGGACAGATCTGCGGACAGGAAGGAATTCAAAATCTGCGCAATGTTTTTGATGACATCGCGGAGCAGGCGGAGAAAATGCACACGGCGGGCGTGCCTGCGTCAGAGGCGGCGAACCGGTATGCGGTACCGGAGAAATTCAAGACGCTGGGGATTTTTGCGTGGGGATTCACGATTGGCCCGGCGATGATGAAATTGTATTCAGAGTGGGGCACAAAGTAGTTGGCAAAACTTGAGCGCAAGTCAGAACCCGCACCCGTAGGCCTAAAAGCTCCGGCACCCGGGAGAGAGAGACGACTCCACTCAAGCAAAAATAGGAGTGCGCTATTCGATGACCAATTGCGCGGGATAGGTGTGCGCGGAGCCATGGGCTAAACTAATGCGCTGACGCGCATGGCAAAGAAAACGGCAATTATTATTGGGGCGGGGCCGGGAGGGCTAACGGCGGCATATGAGTTGCTGACGCGCACGGACATTCGTCCCGTCGTGCTGGAGCGCAGCCGATACTTGGGCGGGATCGCGCGAACCATCGAGTACAAGGGCAATCGGCTGGATCTGGGCGGCCACCGCTTCTATTCAAAGAGCGACCGGGTGATGAAGTGGTGGTATTCGCACATGTCGGTAGCTTCGGTGGAAGAAGCAAAGGATGCGGATTTGCGATTCCTGTTACGAAAACGGAAATCGCGAATTTACTTTTTGCGGCGATTTTTTGAGTATCCGGTGCAGCTCTCGTGGGGAACGCTGCGGAATTTCGGCTTTTGGCGAACCGTGAAAATAGGGGCCAGTTATCTGCGCAGCGCCCTCTTCCCTATCCATCCTGTAAACAATCTGGAAGTGTTCTTCATCAACCGGTTCGGGCGCGAACTCTACCGAACTTTTTTCAAGTCATACACGGAAAAAGTGTGGGGGGTGCCCTGTACCCAGATTCGCGCGGAGTGGGGCGCGCAGCGGATCAAGCAGCTGTCATTGCGGAAGGCGCTGAGCCATTTTCTGCGGCCGGAAGCAAAGAACCGGGACGGAAGTATAGGGCAGAAAAAAACAGAAACGTCGCTGATTGAGCAGTTTCTGTATCCCAAGTTGGGCTCGGGTCAGATGTGGGAAGAGGTTGCGAGAAAAGTGGTGGCGGCGGGTGGCGAGATTGTTTCGGGGTTCGAGGTCGAGGGAATCGAGATTCGAGATGGACGCGTGATTGCGGTTTCGGGGAAAGATCCGAATGGCCAGGAGAGCCGAGTTACGGGCGATCATTTTATCTCGACAACGTCAGTGAAAGAGCTTGTACAGGCCATAGGCGAATCCGCGCCGGCCAATGTGCGAGAGATTGCGGCCAGATTGCAGTATCGTGACTTTATTACCGTGGGATTACTGGTAAAGAAATTGAAATTGCGCGATCCGGGTACGAAGGCTGGCCAATTAATTCACGACAATTGGATTTACATCCACGAAAAGGATGTACATGTGGGGCGGCTGCAAATTTTCAACAACTGGAGCCCGTTCTTGGTGGCTGACCCCACTGTAGTGTGGCTTGGCGTGGAATACTTCTGCCGGGAAGGCGATGAGCTTTGGCGGAAGGCGGACTGGGAGATGGGGCAATTGGCCGCCGAAGAATTGAACCGCATTGGCGTGCTTGAGAAAGAAGATGTTCTGGATTCGACGGTGGCGCGAATGCCAAAGGCATATCCGGCGTACTTCGGAACGTACGAGCGATTTAGTGAGATACGAGAATTTCTGGATGGAATCGAGAATTTGTTTTTGATCGGCAGGAACGGAATGCACAAGTACAACAATATGGATCACTCCATGCTGACGGCGATGACGGCGGTGGACAATATTGCCGTAGGAATCGCGACGAAGGCGAATATTTGGGCTGTGAATACCGAAGAAGAGTATCTGGAAACGAAAAAGTAACAGGCAGAAAAGAAAATGGGACCTAGCGCAAGGTCCGGCGCTTGCCTAATGGCCAGGGAAAACAGCGCCGCCATGAATGGCTGCGCCACCAAGATCAAAACTTTACGAGCATGGCCATGTTCAGACGATGTTCGCTTACGCGCAGATCGGGAGAGAATCCCGGGACGAGAGAGCCGGGCAGACCTGTGTTGCCGCCGGGAGGCGTGACGCCGCCCTTTCCAGCGAAATAGGGAACGCTCGAACCGCGATAGTCATACTCCCAGCGGAAGGTGATGAATTGCACGGGCATGTAGTCAAAGGTGGCGGAAGCGTCCCAACCTTTGAACTGGTCGCCGGGATTTTCGGTAAAGTAGGGCGTGCCGGAGAACGCAGTAGCGCCGTTCACCGGAGGGAGCAGCACGAGGTAGCGTCCGGGGTTGACCATCATGCCGCCGCCAAGGGTTACCGCAAAAATGTCTCGATGGAACCAGAAGCGGTTATAGAGCATGCCGCCCAGAAAATATTGTTTGGGCAATCCCTTGGAATTGGCGAAGCAGGTGACACCGCCCCCACTTTCGCAGCCAGCATCCAGTGTCAAGGTGAAGGCGGACTTGTCGAATAAGCGCTCCGGGTGGTCGTAATATTTCACTTCGATACTGTCGTCGGTATGCCAGCGCGTGCGGCCGGGAACGCCGAGTGCGTCTTGCCCGACCCCATAATTATTTGAAATGAACGCGACGGAGCCGGTGGGGCGATAGAGAACCTGCATACCTAGTCCGCGTCGGCTATTGGCGGTGCCGTAGGATTGCCAGCCATTGATCAGCCAAGGTTCGATTTTCAGCTTGGCCGTGGGAAAGATTTGAACGCGCATGCCGTTGAAGAACCACGGTGTATTGGAACTGACATACGAAGGTTGATAGGTCCAATTGTCAAAATTGTAGTAGCTGAATAGCCCAACGTAAGACATGAAGATTCCCGCCTGGATGTTGATACCGTGCAGGGCATTAATGTGATAGCCGCCATAGGCTTCGGAAAGATATCGATAGGCATTATCGAGTTGCCACTGACCTTTGCCGACTGTGGGGTCGTTTCGGGGAGTCATGGTGGAGTACATACCGAACTGAGTCATCAGGCGGCCCTGCACGTTGCCAACGTGGAAGTCTCCGCCAACGCCTAGTTGCTGGACCTGAAATTCATCGGTTCGGCCACTTTCGCTTGTACCTGTGAGAGTGTGATCTTGTGGATGGGCAAAATCGTAGATGTAGGTGGTGTCGGCGCGAAATTCGGGTGTGAAATATTTGGTGTCGAGTGGCGATTCCTTGGTGCGACTGTTCCCGTTGAGCCAGGTCCAATCCGCGTAGGCAAAGGGTTCTGCTTTCGTGGGTTTTTCGTTTCCTGCAGCAGCTGTGGGGATTGCCGGATCTTGCTTACCAGCAGCAACGGAATTTGTGGCCGGCGAAATCGATACGGGTTCAATTGTGGAAATGGCCGAAGGAGTCAGATTTGCAGATACGGAAATATCAGGAGTTGAGACACTCGGAGTGCCAGTTGTTTCAGAAGTAGTGCGGGAGCGCTTTGACTCAAGCTCTTCGACTCTTTTTTCAAGTTGATCAACGCGCTCGAGCAACCAGCGCTCGCGATCAGTTAAACCGCTTTCCGGTTTGCTGGCGGGAGTATTCGGTTGTGAGCCTGCGGTGGCACGACTGGCGGAATCTGGCGATTTTTTACCATCGTCGGCGATCGCACGAGTACAGAAGGCGGAGTAAGCGAATATGGGCAGTAAAAGTCCAAAAACCAATTTGCGCCTGAATGAAATCTTCATGATCTTCCCTCTGAGCAGAACAAGCGGCGAATGATTCCAAGTAGAATTGGGCAATCCCTGAACGGATGCAAACAAACGCATTCGCCAGGGTTCAGACTAGCCACCGGTGCATAAGGATTCCGTCAAGGCGCGATGAGATTAGCGTAAGCAGAAAAAGCATGGCGGAAGAGGATCGGGAGAAATTGTTACAAGGTGGTTCTCAGATGTAGCACAGGAAAAACACTAGACATGGGCGGAGAAAATGAAAGCCTTTGCACCGTGGAATGGCAGGACCCCTAGAGAGAAAATCGACCAACGCTTTCATTATCCATAACTTAGGTGGCTGTCCATTAGTACAGGTATGGCAAGGGAAATGCACCAAACAACCGCGGGCGAGACTTCCTCTTTAGCGCAGTCGGGAGAGTCCCTGCCAAAGAATGGGTTAGAAGTGGGGAGCCTTATGATTCGAAAGATACTCGGGTTTGCAGTCTTGTAGCAGTTTTGGCATTGGGTTCAGCCGGAGCGGCGAAGGCCGACGGGATAGCTTTAGACAATTTCACGTACACGCTAGGTAGCCACAAGTTCCAGTGGCAATTGCCTGCATCGCCGACCCCGACGGGCGATAATGTGTTCCCTCCTTTTGGATTCATACTCAGCAACGTCGCGATTACCGACAATGGCGGCGCACCGGTCCTTGCCGATGTCGGCTTCTATGCGAACAACTCGTTTTACGACAACGGAGGCGGGTTCGATTTTATGATTGGTGACTTCTTCGTAGAAGCGTTTGGGCTGCAAATTTATGACGGATTCGAGGCTTCACCAACTTTCAAGATTGGTAGGTTTACGATGACTGACTACGGATCAATAAATGACTCGTTGCATAACGACGATGCTGGTGTGCAGGGTAAACTGGTGATCTCGAGTGCGCCAGTGCCTGAGCCTTCCACGCTTTTGCTATTGATTGTGGGTTCGCTGGGTGGATTGCTAATGGCACGGCGAAGGGGCTAGTCAACCGGTGAGTACAACTTGAGATTGAAAAGGCGCTGTCCGTTTCCAGACAGCGCTTTTTGTTTATCTTTGCATATTAGTACTGAATGGTATTATTTACTCAGGTAGTTCTGCGTCGCCTCAATTCCCTGCCAAGACATATATCTAGAGTTTCTAAATAGCGAGACGACGACCCTTGCCTGAAGGGTTCAAGGAGCGAGCGTGCGCTGCGCAACTTCGGCGGCGAGTCGGATCATTTCGCCGTGAACCAGGCCGTTTGAGGCCAGGATGGATTTCCCGCCGAGGACATACGGCTGACCATCAAGATCGGTGATGGTTCCCCCGGCTTCTTCGACGATAACTACGCCCGCGGCAGTGTCCCATGGCTTGAGACCGAATTCCCAGAAGCCATCAAACCGCCCAGCAGCCACGTAAGCGAGATCGAGCGCCGCCGAACCATCGCGGCGAACGCCGTGGGATTTCAACGTGAAATCCCAGTAGTAGTGGATGTTGGGATGTTTCAGGCGCTTGTGATTCGGAAAGCCTGTACACAGCAGGCTATTCTTCATCTCCCCGATCTTGGAACAAATGATCTTCTTGCCATTGAAGAAGGCCCCCTCGCCCCGTGCGGCGGAGAAGATTTCGTCATAAACGGGATTGTAGACTACGCCCAGAAGGAGTTCGTCTTTACGGGCGAGCGCCATCGAGACGCAGAAGCATGGATAGCCGTGGGCGAAATTTGTAGTACCGTCGAGTGGATCGACGTGCCAGCGATATTCGGAACCGGTGTCCTTACCAGTTCCCTCTTCGGCAGCTATGGAATGGTCGGGAAAAAATTCCTGCAAGCGGCCGACAATGACGGCTTCGGATCTACGGTCGGCCTGGGTGACAAGGTCGAAATCACCCTTGTAGGCGATGTCTACGGGGCGATCGAGTTCTTCGCGAAGAACTCTGCCGGCTTCGCGGGCGATTTGGATGGCCGCTTCGAGATATGTTCTGCTCATTATGCTCTCACTGACACTGAATGCTTAGAATTTCATGATCCCCGGTAATGAGGAAGCAGCAGATCCCTTGTACGCGTGCGATGACAGCACGGAAACTAGCTAGCAGAAGCGGCTACTGCGGGCCACTTAGATAGGTGGTGCGATGCCGCGCGGTGTAGCCGGGCAAAACCTTCACTTCAATTGTACGGTAAGAATTGGAGGTGCCACGCGGATTCGGATAATAGGCCAGGCGGTACTGGGTACGCAATTCGCGATCGATACGATCAAAAATCGCGGAGAGTTCCTGAGCGGTGTCGGGGAAAAACATGGCGCCGCCCGTCATCTCGGTGATGGTTTGGAGTGCGTGTTCACCTGCAGTATTTCGGCCATTTTCGTTTTTTACTGGGCGAATGATGATGGTGTAGAGAAGAATGCCGGATCGCACGGCAGCTTTGCGGGTAGCCTCAAAATCGGCGTGGCTCGTGGTTTCGCCACCATCCGTTACCAGAATGATGACGCGGCGGCGGTTAGTGCCGCGCCGTTCCAGCGAATTGGAGCCGAGAAGAACGGCATCGTAAATCGAGGTGCCCGCACCCTCGGGAATCCGGCGAACGGCGTCCTGCAGCTTGGGGATGTCATCGGAATACGGGCCAATCTGCGTTACCTGTTCGTCGAAGTAGAAAACGCCGAGGCGATCCTCCGGGCGAAGAACCTGCTTGATGAAATGAGAGGCGGCTTCGCGCTCGAAGGCTATTTCCTTGCGGGCACTGAGGCTGGCATCGACCATCAGGGCGAGATCAAGAGGCTGTTTGGTCTCCGATTCAAAGACATCGATTTTTTGCTCCACACCCTCTTCAAACACTGTGAAAGCATCGATGGGAAGATCCGGAGCGGGGCGATTCTTTTCATCAAGGACACTGACCAGCACGTTTACAAGGCTGACGTTGACTTTGATGGTGTTGCGCGGGGAAGACGGCTCCTGCTTATCTTTGGGCGGAGCTTCGGCAGGCTTGGGTTGCTGGTCGCCTGTGGGCGCAGGTTGAGCCCAAGGGGGCCGATCCGGCTTGTCCTGGCCTTGCACTGGAAATTGCGCTGTACCAGCAGCGACGAAAAACGCGAGGCAGGCAGAGAGGGCGGTGAGGCGTCGAGGGAGGCGTATCTTCATCAAGTTATTAAGATGCTGTCTTTCCCTTAGGTGGTGGTGCGGGCGGTAATTCGCCATCGGCCCAAACAGCCCCATCGGCAAAGTATTCCTTTTTCCAGATGGGCACGGTTTTCTTCAGGGTATCAATGGCAAAACGGCAAGCATCGAAGGCCGGTCCACGATGTGGCGCACTGACGGCAATAAACACGCTGGTCTCGCCGATTTCAAGGCGGCCGAGGCGATGGACGATGGCAACACGGTGGATAGCGAATTTTTCGTGGAGAAGCTGGCCGATCTCGCGCATTTTTTGCAGGGCCATCGCGTTGTAGGCTTCGTATTCGAGGTAACTGGTCTGGCGGCCGTGAGATTCATTGCGGACGAAGCCATCGAAGGAAACGATGGCGCCATCGAGATCGGCGCGGACAAAATCAGTTAGAGCTTCGCTGTCGATAGGATGCTGGATCAATTCATACTTATCGTTTTCGGTGGTATGGGCCATGTGTAGTGCGCTAGCCTCCACTGACCGGGGGAAGAAAGGCAATCTCGTCCCCCGAAATGATAGGAGTGTCCCACGCGGCAAATTCCTGGTTGCGGGAAGCGACGAGAGAATTGCGAAAGCCGGCGAGTTGGGGAAAACGATTCGCGTATGTGGCGAAGAGATCGGCTAAAGTGGTGCCTTCCGGAACGGTCGTCAACTCTTCAGAAATGTCGCTGAGCTCGCGGAGACGGCCGAAGAGCAAGACTCTTACGCGAAGCGTGGTAGAGGCGGATGGCATAGGAAAATTGTAACCTGAGGAGCGATTGGCAACCAGCGTGGTAGATTCGAGGCCCTAGTCGAACAGCAAGGCGATCGAGGCGGCGCGAGTAGAGTCGCGGATAGGTTGAATTGATGGACCGCCTGGGGAGGCGGCCCTACAAAAGCAAGGCGGATTGTGAATGAAGATTCTGGTGACAGGTTCGAGCGGGTTGGTGGGGACGGCGTTAGTCGAGGAGTTGAAACGCTCCGGAAACACCGTGGTTCGTCTGGTACGGCCGGGCAGCACCGGCACGAAGCGGGCGACCGAAGGATTTGATGTGGAGTGGAACCCGGAGACGGGAGCGCTTGGCGGAGCGGCGGTAGGCGCCGACGCGGTGGTAAATCTGGCGGGAGCTTCGATTGCAGATGGGCGCTGGACGAAAGCGCGGAAAAAAGTTTTGCGCACGAGCCGCGTGGATACGACCGATGCGCTGGTGAGCGCGTTGGCGCGCATGGCGATTCGGCCCCGCGTACTGGTCTCAGCTTCGGCGATTGGCTACTACGGAAACCGCGGGGACGAGCAATTAACCGAGGAGAGTGCGCCGGGGCAGGATTTTCTGAGCGGCATTGCGCGGGAGTGGGAAGCTTCGGCGATGAAGGCGGAGGCGATTGGGGTTCGCGTGGTACGCGCACGGTTTGGCGTGATTCTGGCGAAAGAAGGCGGGGCACTGCAGCAGATCGCGCGGCCATTCAAATTTGGGCTTGGCGGTAAATTGGGTTCGGGCGAGCAATGGATGAGTTGGGTGACCCTTGCGGACGTGGTGCGGATTTTGCGTTTGGCGGTAGAGGAAGGCTCCGTGCGCGGAGCAATTAATGTGGTTTCGCCACAATCTGTGCGTAACGAAGAGTTCACGAAAGAGTTGGCGCGGGTATTGCACCGACCAGCGATTTTTGCGGCGCCAGACTTTGCATTGAAGTTGGCGCTGGGAGAGATGGCGGGGCCGCTGCTGCTGGCCAGCCAGCGCGTGTTGCCTGGCCAACTGGAAAAACTTGGCTACAAATTTATTCATCCCGAGTTAGGCAGCGCGCTGGCGGCAACGCTTTAGTTTGGCGTTTCCGTCATTTCACTACATTCATGGAGACCTCGAGTTTAACGACTTTTCCGCTTACGGGATCCGTTGCAAAATCTATCTCGACGGCTTGGCCTTCTCGCAGAAGTACGTTTGTGTCTGCTCGAAACGAACGAATCGTGGGCAGATGAAACTGGACCTCGACAGAATTGTCTTTCGCTGCAGCCGCTGGCACATCACTTTGCACCCATGACCTCTCCAGGTTCATATAGAATCGAAAACGCCCGCCGGATGCACTGAACGCCCGGCAGTCGATGTTCGTGCCAACATCAAGATATTGAAATTGAACTCCGCCACCTTCTTTGCCGCTTGCGACGGGAACCCGGTCACCGATTCTCATCTTGCTCCAATTGGTGTCACCCCCAACCAGCACCATCAACGTATACGGAAGGCTTTTGACCTTTTTGTCGCCTTCATACTCGGAAAAGACGATTTGGACTTTTAGTTGGGGGCCATCCTGGCGCTGAGCAGCGATTTTCGTTTCTTCATTTGTTGATTTGTCCTGGGCCACCACAGGGAATACGGGTAGCAACAGACAAACTGCGATAAAACCGCAAATGGCGATGCGTCTCATTCTTTCCTCCGGTACTTCCGTTCGTGATGCAGAAAGTTTTGGAAAAACTAGTGATCTTCATCCCTCAAGGGTCGAATCTCCAAGCTGGCGACTTCGAGAGGCGCGATCTCTTGTGCTGCGATTGCCTTGCTCTCTAGCGGGGGTAGAGCGATGGGATTGAGAATCGCCTCGCCGACCGCTGGCTGACGATAGACAGTCGTGGCCAACAATCTCAGTCCGCGTAATTCATCCGGACCTACAAGAATCTCGGAAGCGATGGATTTTGATGGAACGACAGCATGTTGCGCCCTTGAAAGATGACCACTTCGCTGCCGGCCTCGTACTGGGGAAACCAGCACAGCCTTGAAAGGGTCGGCCACAGGCTGCGTTGAAATCACTCGCTCAGACATTTTAGGTTGCACGGACGCAATTGCCTGGTTGGACGGCATGTTCTTGTGGTGCTGGAGAGTCGCGGCCAACAGGGCAGCAATTGCCAAAACGGCTGTGACCGGGAGTAGAGTCGGTAGCCAGTTCCTTCGGGGAACACCCGCTTCCACGAGTGTACGAACCTTAGGCAAAAGTGAGGGAGGCAAGGGGTGATTAACGATGGCATTGAGGTCAGCGTCGATGGAGCGCATCAAGGCTGCTTCGGCCTCGTAGAAGGAACAGCAGTTGCTGCAGGAGCGCAGGTGCATGGCAACTTCGCTGGAAAGTTCAAGGTCGCCGGCAGCCAAGGCATTCGTGAGTTTTTCTCGAACTAATTTGCAGTTCATCGCAGCTTCTCCATCAACCGTTTACGGGCCTTAAACAAGCGTGACTTCACGGTGCCGGACGAAATGCCGAGAATGGTGGCAGTCTCGTCCATGGAGTAACCCCGCATGGCCGTCAACAGCATCACCAGGCGCTGGCCATCGGGGAGTTCGTCGAGCGCGAGAGACAGGCGCTCCTGAAACTGGTTCAGCGCGGCGAGTTGCTCTGCGGATTGCGGTGGTGGCCGCAATTCAGGCTGCGCCCAGCGCGTCTCTCGATCGGTGCGGCTGCGCAAGGCACGCGAACGATCGAGCGCCAGGCGAAACGATATGCGCACCAGCCAACTGCGGAAACGTTGGGAATTGCGAAGCAAGTGAAAGCGTCGATATGCTCGCAGTAAGGATTCTTGCGCGACATCTTCCGCTTCGGCCGGATTGCGAAGGACACCCAAAGCCACGCGATAGGCAAGCGGCGCGTTCTCAGCAAGAAGTTTCTCCAGATCGCGGCGCGCGTCGGCCTTGGCCGCTTCCCGTCTCGGATTTGGCCTCCAGCATTTTTCCTGGCTGGATCAGAACCAGCTCCTGCATGCTGCCTCTTGGGCGGGGAGCCCGTCCCCGTCACAGTGTACATAAGCTAGACGACGCGGCCACGGTTTCGGTTCACCTGAGAAGATTAAATTTCAGATATTGAGCTGCTCGAGAAGCGGCTCCAGATTCGACTCGTCCACGAGGAAAACCACGTGTCTGGTCGAGTCGGCAGTCAGGGGCACGGAGCCTTCATCGAAGGCCTGCAACAGACGGATCTTGGCGACAGCATATTCTTCGCTGCTGGTTAACGGGCGTCCGTTGGATTGGGCCCAGGCGAACAGGGCGGATTGCCGCACGATAATGCGCAGCGGGAAGGTCGTCTGGCGGTCGGCGGAAACGGCATAGATAAATTCCCCGGCGGGCTGGCCTTCGTAGGTGACACGGCTTCCTTCATAAAAACAGTATTGGTAGACGTAGCCGTTCTCGGCGGAATAACTCTTGACGCGGCGTACGCTTTCGGGACGAGCCATGCGCGGATTATTGGAGCGAGAAGGCGGAAAGTCAAATGGAAGCGGATGGCGAAGAGCTGTTGGCTCTCAGCAACAATGGGAAAAACAAAAATTCCCGAATCGGAAATTCACAAACGCAGGTCTTTCAGTTTGGAACGAAACGTGAGGAAGGTCGGATGCTGGCCGAGCGGCGCTGCGACGTGAAAGCCCTACAAGAGATGCACATGCAGTCCGGATTGAGTCCATTAGCGGCCTTGCTGCGGAATTTGCAAGTCCGCTTTTGTGTTGGAGCGAATCGCTTTTCGCTGGTCCTTCGCCTGCTATTGCCATGAGGATGCGGCCCCTTCCGCAAATGCGCACCGAGAAAAAAGCCTTTCAGTCAGCGTCCAATTCCAGAATCCGGATTGCGACAAAATCCAACGTGCTTTTGTTGGCTGTAGCTGCGCCGGGGACCACCGAAGACGTGATTCCGCTCAGCAGTGCGAGCCCGGCAGCCACAGGAAAAGACATCACCATCGTGGAGCCCACCAGTGAGGGACTGGATACGCCGGACACCAATCTGGATATGGAAGTTGCAGCAATCGGAACCTTCGTTACAGCGACAAACAACTGTAATCTGGCGGGAAATCCTATTCCCCTGCCGCGCCTCGCAAGTGGTACAACCGCCGCCGACATCTGTTTGTTCTCTCAGGCGGGCTTCGATACCAGCATGCGCTACACGGTGTCCGGACCGGGCGATGTCGCCGTGATCGCCAAGCAACCCGCGGGACTCGGCATCATCCACCTGACACTGCAGATTCCCGCGTCGGCGGCACCAGGCGCCCGAACACTCTTCATCCAGAACGCCAATCTCGACTTTACCGCGGCGTCCGGAGTTCTGGAGATTGAATGAGAGTGGGAGAGACACAATGAGCTTCGTACAACAGCGCAATTTCCTGTGGATGCTGTTCCTGGTCGGAGTTTTGTTGATCGCAATTGCGGCCAATGCCATCACTCTGGTGCACCTGCGATTTCAGGAACTGGTGAGCTATTCGTCGGCCATCGCGCGTGTGCAGTGCGTGGGTTTCGATACAAGAATGGAAAATGGAGAGATCCGGACGGACACGCGATTCAAAGTAATAGAAAATGAGAAAGGATATCTGCCGGCAATCATTGTAGTGCGGCAGCTTGGCGGCAAGCTGCAAAACGTGCACTCGCATGTGGAAGGCTCGCCGGAATTCCGGCCCGGTGAGGAAGTGTTCCTGTTCTTATTCGGCAAACCCGGGCGGCAGTTCAATGTGGTGGGCTGGTCGCAGGGGACCTTTCGCATACACCGCGACCCGCGCACAGGCGTGGAGTCCGTAACCCAGGACTCTGCGGAAATGCCGGTTTACGACTCGGAAACACAAGCATTCAAGAAAACGGACTTCAAGAATCTGCCCACCAACACTTTGTGGAGCGCATACATCGGGAGTCGCTACGTCCGCTGTCGTAGGGTGCAACGCCTAGGTGAGTAGCTGCAAAGCCAGCTTAGCCCGGTGTAGTGCAGAAATGACGTAAACGGAAAGGCGAGGGGAAGCAGGAACCACGCGATGCGAGGCACGTTGCGAAAAATCGGCGCATGCAGTGTCGCTCTCCTCTCCGGGCTTTGGTCCGCGGTTGCGGCGCATGGTTATGCATTCAATGAAATAGTGCCTGACGCAAGACAATCATCGAACATTTCCGGCGGTTCGGCGTGCCCGGTGCGCGCGCACCAATTGACGAGTCCCGGCTACCTGGCAGTGCGTTGGAGTACCGCGCTGGGTGTCAATCCCAAAACTATATTGACGCAAGACCAGACAGCAGTAGGCAGGCTGAACGAACTAGAGCAGGTCATTCAGCAATCGCTGAGTGTGTGGACCGGTGTTAACGGAACGACGCTGACACCCATCTCCATTGCTCCGCTGACGCGAATTGCTTCGGCAAACGGTTGTGGGACGGACGGAATCAACTCCATTTGCTTTGGTCAGCCAGACATGGCATTTACACCAGGTGTGCTGGCATTTACACGGGTGGTTACAGCAGATCGCATCGGGATTCAACTAGGGAGTAGTCCCGTTTCCACGGAAGTTGGTCAGATACTTGATGCGGACATCTACTTTAATCCCAGCGACTCGATGAGTTCGTTCGCCACGCCGCAGGCTTTGAGCACCAACTTAAAATCGTATGACCTGGAATCGATCTTGACGCACGAATTGGGGCGTGTGTTTGGCTTCAGCCACTCGGCGGTCTGGAGCGCGATGATGTTCCCGTACGCTCCCGCGCCGGGAAGTATCACCGGCGTCAGGCCCACAGCACAATTCCCGGACGCACCGCTGGGTGAGGATGACCGGACGGGCCTTCGCGTGCTATATCACGACCCCCTCGACACAGTGTTTCTAGGCTCCATATTGGGGCATATTCTGCCCGCCAATCCAGTTTCGTTGCCTGCGGCGCCGCCCGGGGTAACAGGTATTTTCGCTGCGCACGTTGTGGCTGTCGATGCTTCGACGGGGTCGGTAATCGCTGGCAGCATGGGAGGCTGGAGTTGTAGTGCACCCGGACCCGTGCAGTTCGACGGGAACTATCAGATCGATCGTCTCCCGGTGAATCGAAGCTACAAGATTTATGCAGAACCACTCGAAGGCGCGGTATCTCTTTCGGAAGTTACCAACGCACTTATAACGCTATGCCGCAATGCGACAACAGATCCGGGATGGCCACCATTGCAAGGCTGCATAGTACCTGCCGCGGACACACTGTTCACGACGCGCGTACGGCCCTAGGCGCCCGGCAAATTATTCCCTTAAATCCGCGAATTCCAGGCCTAGGGCGGTACCCTAACTGCTTCACTTGATACGCAGATGACACAGCGCAAATATCTGTTTTGTAGCAATGCTATCCCTTTCCTGCGGGAACCTCTCTGGTGGCGAGTACATTTTGGCAGGTGTAATCCCGTTTATTGACGATACAATCTCACGGCAATCCGTCACACCGTGGTATTCTTTGCACCGCTTGAGCGAAAAGAGAATAGGAACGATCAGGAGAATTTCAGAATGCAAGATCGAAGAACATTTCTTCAAACGCTTGCTGTGACTGGGGCGACGGCAACATTTGCGCGAAATGCGTTTGCAGCCCCTAAATCAGTGCTGGTTTTTACCAAGTCTTCAGGATTTGAGCATACCGCGGTGAAGCAGACAGACGGCAAACCCAGCATTGCGGAAAATGTGGTCACGGAAATTTGCAGGAAGCATGGATATGTACGTCCATTGCACCAAAGACGGCCGAATCTTCGATTCCTCCGACCTTGCAAAGTTCCAGGCGATTTTCTTTTTTACCACCGGCGATTTGACGACACCCGGCACCGACAAAAACCCTCCGATGACTCCTCAAGGCAAACAGAAATTCCTCGACGCTGTTCGCGGAGGAACCGGCTTCGTGGGAACACACGCTGCAGCGGACACGTTTCACACATCACCAGACCCAGAGGACCTTTCCAATCGTTACATCGCCCATGGTGAAAAATCGGATCCCTACCTGCGCATGCTGGGAGGCGAGTTCATCATTCACGGCAGCACGCCGCGCCTGCAGGCAGCTAATATTGTCATCGATGATGCAACATTCCCGGGGCTGGAGGGAGTTAAGTCGCCCGTGGAATTCACTGAAGAATGGTATTCACTCAAGGATTTTGCGCCGGATCTGCATGTGATCGCCACGCTCGATACCAAGGGGATGAAGGGCGAATGCTATCAGCGGCCCCCTTATCCGATGACGTGGGCGCGGATGCATGGGAAAGGGAGAGTCTTCTATACGGCGATTGGCGACCGTCCGGAGAATTGGGCCGATCCTTTTTTCCTGAATTTGCTTGACGGCGGGATTCGCTTTGCTCTGCGCGACGCAAACGCTGACCTTTCCAAGAATATGAAAATCGCTGCTCCGGGTTACGGAATAATTCCACCAAAAAATAAGCCAAAGGAATAAATCGCAGAGACTGAAAGTTATTTAAGAACGCGTCCCAGTGAAGGTCATGCCAGCAGCTAAAGTTAGAATTGCATCGTGCAAAGTGTCAAAATATAAGGCGATGTAGATTAGGCTATTTCCGGAACCATCCAACCACCACCGAAGAGAAGCCCTGGGCCTAGTGAAGCGAGAAAGACGGGTTTGCGATCCGCGGGAAGTTGCGCACACGCCAACTCCAAAGCAGCGTGAAGTACAGCGCCGCACGTAGAAGAACCGAGGTTGCCGCGCGTTGCAGCGATCGGCGGAAACGTATTGGGCGACACGCAAAACTGTTTGGCAAGCAAGGCAATCAGGCGTGGATTCGGCTGGTGCGTCGCGAACGCACCTACCTCAGCGCGAGAAATACCACTGCGTTGCTCGGCTTCCGCCAGGATTTTTTCCATGCGATTGACGGCGGCTCGAGAGAGGGCTTCTCCGTCGAACCGGACATCGAGACTCCCGTCTCCTGCTTCGCTGACGCAGATCGCTTCTGAATATTTTGCGGCGCAACCGAAAAAGAACTCGCCGAGGCGGTAGGCAACTCGTTTGGCCAATGAAGGCGTGGTGGTCAGAAAAAAAGCACTGGCACCGTCGCCGAACAAACCGCCGAACTCGCCCTTCGCCCGTCCCGGTCCCAGCGTGCGGCTGTGCACATCAGAAGTGACAACCATGACGGCAGAGGCGCGGCCGGAAACAAGAATGGTCTGCGCCACGGCAAGCGCCTGCACCAGGGCCACACAACCACTGCCGACATCCAGCGCACTACAGTTTTCCCGAAGGTTGAGGCGTGCATGAAGAATAGCGGCAAGCGATGGGTAGGCGTGATAGGTTTCACTGGCCGCCAGAATCCAGTCCACGTTCTTCGCGTCTTCGCCGATTCGCGCCAGGAGACCTGAGGCGGCATCAAAGCCTAGAGAAATCTCGTCTTGGTTTTCTCCCGCGTAGGCCAGGGAATGAATGCCGGCCCGATTCCTTAATTTGCCGCTGGGCATGCCAAAAGCCTGATCGACGTCCTCGGAGGCGACCACACGCGAGCCAAAAGCACTGTTAGAACCGATCAGGTAGACATCCGCAGGTGCCAAAATAAGAATCTCCCGGTTTTCAGCTTATGCAGAGGTGTGCAGAGTCTGCTGAATTTAATGATATTGAACCAAGGATACTATCATCCGGCAGACGGGCGGGAATTGCCACTCTCAAGATGTAAAAAGAAAATGATGCGCACATGACAAATTTCTCAGAAATATTCAATGGCTTCGGGAGAGGTCCGAAAGGCATATTGTTCGGCTTGCATGCGCATGGCATCTTCCAATGCGCTTTCGCGGCCGTGCGCGAATAGAGAATCACTGGTAACGTCGGCAAACCCGTGCTGCTGCAGGAGGCGGTCTTCAGCATCGCGATGCGTCTCTGGCGCACCGCCACGGCGCAGGTGCATCGGAACAACTCCTCGCTGCACCACTGCAGGGCAGATGAGCATGAACCGGTGGCAGTGAAGCGGGTCTTCTTCAGCGCACATCATGACGGTATTGTGTTGGCGAGAGGCGGCCAGCATGCGGTCCACAGCCTGAAGAAAATCTGAGGCAGTGCGGCGCGCCGCGTAATCGACCAGTCCATTAGGCAGGTAACAGGCAGGATCGAGCGGGCGCCCACCCAACTGATCGCCAAGAAATTCATAGCGAATTCTGGCAGATACCAACCGGGCTTCCAGCGGTTCGCGGTTGAATTGTGGATAACGAAAGCTCCCCGGCCTGCTGCGAACATCGCAAACAACTTTGATCTCGTGGCGGACAAGGGCGCTGAGTAAATCCTCCATCCCCAGATTGGAATGGCCGATGGTGAATAACTTGCGAGCTGAGCGTAGCGGTGCGTTCATATTAAAGAATCTAGGAACTAAAGATTGTAGCGCGTTCTAACTTTTAGCACATGCGATGGAAGAAAAGTCACAATCGAGCAAATTCAGGATTTCGAGCTACTCAGGCTTTCCAGTTCCGTGACCACACGGTCGAGTTCCTCGACCAGGGGATTGCTGCCGGCGCGACGAAATGCGTTGATCAGCTCGCGGTAATACCATAGCGTTCCGGTTTTTCTGCCTGCAAAACGTTCGAACACCGAGTCTCCGTGCAAGCGAAGCTCGTGAAGTGTTTCGCGGGCGTTGGAGAGTTTGTCAGCGGCGGAAACCAGGCGAACTTCGTGATTTTCACCGGTCACACGAGTGATGTAGTCGTGCTTCCGGTCTAGCCAGGGGGCCTTCGGCTCTGTGTATGCATCCGTGCAGCCGTCCACAATGTGCGCCACCCGTTTGCCGAATTTTTTGCGGATTTCGCGCAGGCGAGGCAGGCCGCCCTGGTCCTCCACCGCGTCATGGAGAAGTGCTGCAATGGCCATCTCTTCGTCGCCACCATATTCGATGACAATCGACGCGACACCAAGCAAGTGTCCGATGTACGGGCGTTCCGTGCGCTTACGGATCTGTCGTGCATGCAACTGCGCGGCATAACTGAGCGCATGGATAAAACGCTGAGAAACAACGCGCGGGCGCTTTGGGATTTTGGTTTTTCGCGGGTCAGGCATTGGCTATAGCCTCTGGCTGAGGCCGTGAAATTATCGACGGTTCAATTTGCCGAGAAGACGCAGGATTTCCAGATAGAGCCAGACGAGCGTGACCATCATGCCGAACGCGCCGTACCATTCCATGTAACGGGGAGCACCCATACGCACGCCGGTCTCAATCATATCGAAGTCGAGGATCAAATTGAGCGCGGCAATTACAACGACGAATACGCTGATGCCGATCCCTAATGGCGAGCTGCTGTAAAGGAAAGACACCTGCGTGTGGAAGAATAGGCTCATGATGAAGTTGATTGCGTACACCAGCGCGATTCCGCCGGTAGCGGCAATCACTCCGAGCTTGAAGCCGCGTGTGGCACGCACCATGCCAGTTTTGTAGGCCAGCAGAAGCACCAAAAGAACGCCGAACGTAAGAGCAATCGCGCGAACGGCGATTCCAGGATAGGCGCGATCAAAATAGGCGGAGATGCCGCCAAGAAAAAACCCTTCGAGGAGAGCATAGATCGGCGCGGTGAGCGGCGACCATTGCTGTTTGAAGGTCGTAATCAGTGCCACGACGAACCCGCCGATGGCTCCTCCAATCATCCACGGGAAGGCCGCCTGAGGCGTATCCGAATGGCTCAGTCCCCATGTCCATGCCGAGGTAGCGACCACACAGAGCAGGAGCAGGCCGGTCTTGTTGACCGTCCCTTGAATGGTCATCGTTTGCCCGGTCGAAACTTGCCCGGCAAATGTGCTCTCTTTCAAAACTGGATTGCTGGAACGAAAGATGTCAGCCATGGGTGTGTCCTTTGGCCCGTGAATCGGGTGAACCGTAAGAATACCACTTGTAACGAAAAGCACTAAATAAGGCGGGATACGAGGAAAAGGTGGGAGTTTGGTAGCGCTAACGGGAATCGAACCCGTATTTTAGCCTTGAAAGGGCTACGTGCTAACCGTTGCACCATAGCGCCACACACCTTTAAGTTTAACATAAACCCAACGCGCTTTGGCTGAAGCGGCCGGAGGACAAGACATATTTTTCATTGGCCTCAAAACACGGTTGGCGACGAAAAAACTAGTAGCGGCCCTGTTCCAGCCAGCGTGTCACTTCCGTCTCGACCGAGAAACCGCGTTCGCGATGCTCTGCAAATTGGCAGTCCAGGGCAAATGCATGGGCCTTCAAAGGCACCATAAAGTAAGACTTCGAGCGCAAGAATCCGCGTAGGAACAATTCGGCAAACCGCTCGATTCCCAGAAGCTGAACCTGGGTGGCGTGAACCAGACCATGAAACAGGGAGCGCTCAGTGAACTGCTCGTTGAAAACGATAACATCCAGGAAGGTGACCGTGGCCTGGTGCTTCAAATCAGGAAGATTCTTGAAGCCTCTCCGTTTGGCCGTCTCAAAAAAGGGAGGATTCGGAACGCGATCTCCGTTCATCTTGACGATTTTCACCTGGCCCAATAGGGAGGGGTCAAAAAATCGAGCGAGGAATGATTTGTTCTTGGGATCCAGGGATTGTCCCAATGGATAGTAGTGGGCGCGCTGCTGGCGGAGATAATGTGCCAATTTCTCCACGGCATCGAGTGCTTGCTTCTCGGTCAACAAATCGGCTGAAGTCTCGGAAGCCTCGGCGCCGGCCGTTTGCTCCTTTTGATGGCTGGGATTCGCCGGACCTGCGGGATAAAGCCCGTCGGGGTTATTCACGTGCACCATTGCTACTACTCCTTCGTGTGAAGCCTTGCACAGTCGGTTAGCTGGCCTAAGATCAAACCTATTATTTATACACCGTTAGTTTTACGTTGTATATCTAAAAATGAGAGAATCGGCAAATGTGCAGAGGAAATAGGTGCTTCCTTATCTTCCTATTTATGTTAAATATACAGGGAGATAGGAATTTGCTATCACGCTAGACAGAGACTAGTGTTCCTGATATTACTTATACTTTGTATTTCAATAAAACGAGGAACTCATGCCGCCACATGCAGACCAGAAGTTGCAGGAGCGAATATTGAAAGCGGCCCAACGACTATGGCGCACACGCGGTCCGCACGGCCTGACTCTACGCGCTGTGGCGCGCGAGGCCGGAACCACCACGCCTACGGTCTACAAGCGTTTTCGCAACAAGCAGGACATTCAGATCGCCTTGGCAAAACGGTTTCAAGCGCAGTTAAACGAAGCGCTGTTTGCCACTCCCAGTGTCGATGATCTGAACAGAACCTATCTGAAGTTTGCCGAGGAAAACCCGCACGAATACCAACTGCTCTATTCGACATGGACAGACATTTTTCATCCGGAAATGCCCCGGCCGGGGCGCGCTTTGCTGATGTCTCAATTGGCGAGCCGCTTTGGAGGGAAGCCTGAAGAGTATGCGCGCGCGTTCTATGCTCTCTTCTTGCTGACGCACGGTGCCGCTACACTTCTGTCCGTGCCCGGGGACACGGTAGCGCACAATGAAGTGCGCGAGAATTTCCACTCCGTCTGCGCCACGTTGTTCGAAAATATCCGCCTGTTCCGCGACAAGCCTGCTTCAAACAAGTAATGGGCCGCAGGATAAATCCCACAGCCCATTCGTCTTGATGCTTCGATTAAATCGCCGTCGTTTGCCAAAACTACTCTTCGGAAATAAGTGGATAGACGATGCCGGCGATGGCCGCACCCAAGATCGGGGCCAGCCAGAATAGCCAGAGTTGCGAGAGTGCCCAGCCGCCAACGAACAGTGCCGGACCAGTGCTACGCGCGGGGTTCACCGACAAATTGGTGACGGGAATGCCGACCAAGTGGATCAACGTAAGGCCCAAGCCAATGGCGATAGGCGCGAAACCCTTCGGCGCTTTTCCGTGTGTCGAGCCGAGAATAATCATCAGGAAGAAGAAGGTGAGGACTACTTCCGCCAGAAAGCATGCGGTAAGCGAGTAACCTCCCGGGGAGTGTAGGCCGTATCCGTTGGAGGCAAATCCGCCCGCTGTGCTGAAGCCTTCTTTGCCGCTGGCGATCAGATAAAGAACGCCGGCGCCTGCTGCTCCGCCCAGGACCTGCGCAATGATGTATGGCAGCAATTCACTGAACGGGAAGCGCTTGCCAACCGCGAGCCCCACGGAAACGGCGGGATTGAGATGGCAACCGGAGATATGACCGATGGCATAGGCCATGGTCAAAACCGTCAGGCCGAAAGCAAACGCAACTCCCAGGAATCCGATACCCGTGTTCGGAAATGCCGCCGCCAGCACAGCGCTGCCGCATCCGCCAAAAACGAGCCAAAATGTGCCGAAAAACTCTGCCGCAGCCTTCTTGCCAAGATTCATGTCAGAATTCCTTTCCGAATTTGTTGAATCAGAAAAATAGAAAGTCGTAAATCGGGATATCGGGCGGAGAGATGACCTAAATTCAGACGGCATCGTAGTCAGCGAGGAAAGATAAGTCAAGCGCGTTTGGAAGTGTTTGGAAGTGGCAGGGTAGAACCGACGCAAACCACAGATCAGAATTAGCTGGAAAGGATGAAGAGAAATTTCAGGCCTTGCGGTCTTCCCACTCTTCGTGCCAGGCAGTTTGAATCGCTTCGAGTTTGCTCTCGTTGGACTTCATCGCATCGCCTGTAAAACCAGGCAATTCGGTGATCCACTTGTGCATGTCGGTAAAGCGCACGGTGTAGGGATCGACGTCAGGAAACTTGTCGGTCAGGCCGATGGCGATATCTTCGAGATTGTCCCAATCAAAGCTCGGCGGCATATGTAGACCTCAGTGATCCAATTCGCGGGCGTAGTTTTTGTTCCACTCGGGAATTTCCACGACAATATCCGTGGTGCCGTCGGGCACGGTCTGGCAGGCAAGACGCGACTTCGGAGTGATCCCCGGCGCTTCATCAAGTTCGTCAAGTTCCGCGTCTGTAGCGTCATTGCAGGATTGCAGGCCCTCTTTGACCATAACGTGGCAAGTGGAACAGGCACAGACGCCGCCGCAAGCGTGATCAACGCCCATCTTGAAGCCTTCAGAAATGTCGAGAATGCTGCCGGGCAGACCGTTGTGGCCGTAGGGAAACTTCTCCGGATCCACTTCCACGGTTTTGCCGCTGGGAAGGAACGTGACCTTGAACTTCTTGGTCGCGACCTTATATTTCACTTCATCGATATAGGGATTGCTGCCGCCCATAATTTTTCTCCACTATCTTTGTTGCGCAACTAAACTGCGAACTAAACTTCTGCCAAATTCTTGCCGGCCAGCGCGGATTGCACTGCGGTGTTCATCAAGCAATTCCGCAAGATGTTCCGTGGCGCGATTCAACTCGTCGATCTGCTGGCGAATCTTTTTGTAGTCAGTTCCCTGCACCGCATCTTTAAGTGCTGCAACACTTGCACCGATCTTGGCGCGTTCTTCCGCAGCGAGATTTGACGTTTGCGGATTCGCGAAAGCTTTGGCTGTTGCAGTGAGAATCGCTTCGGCTTCGTTGCGCGCTTCGATCACCTGGCGTTCGGCAAAATCCTGCTCCGCGTATTCGATGGATTCTTCCAGCATGTGCTCAATGTCGGCGTCATTGAGGCCGTAACTCGGCTGCACTTCGATGACGTGTTCCTGTCCGTTGCGCAGATCTTTTGCCGCCACTTGCAAGATGCCGTTGGCATCAATAAGAAACTTTACTTCGACGCGCGGCAATCCTGCGGGCGCTGGCGGCACGCGCAACGTGAATCGAGCCAGCGAACGGCAATCTTTGGCCAGTTCGCGCTCGCCTTGCAGCACATGAATGTCGATGCCGGTCTGATTGTCTACGCCCGTGGTGTACAGCTCCTGCGCACTGGCAGGAATTGTGGAATTGCGCGGAATGATTTTCGCCACCGCACCGCCATAGGTTTCGATTCCCAGCGAAAGCGGGGTGACGTCGAGCAAGAGCATGGTCTTGACGCCTTGATCGAGAATGTTGGCCTGCACTGCGGCGCCCAGTGCGACGACCTCGTCGGGATTCAACTCCGTATGCGGCTTGCGATCGAAATATTCCTGCACGGTGCGGCGGATCAGGGAGTGCGCGTGGTGCCGCCGACGAGAACAACTTCCTCGATATCCCTAGGCTTCAATTGCGCATCGGCGAGTGCCTTCTTTACCGGCACCATGGTGCGATCGACAACCGGCCGGATCAGTGCATCGAGCGCTCCACGCGTGAATGTCGCGTTCGTAGACTTTTCCGTTTGGCAGCGGGAAACGAAAAGTGGCCGAGTCGACTTCAGAGAGTTTGTGCTTCAGCGCTATCAATTCCTTGCGAAGTTCTTGAGCGAGTTCGCCGTGTGGCGAAAAGTCAATCTGATCCTGCTGCAGAATCTGCTCGTGCACAAAGGATTGCAGGAGATTGTCGATATCGTCGCCGCCAAGGTGCGTGTCGCCATTCGTGGCAAGAACCTGGTAGATGTCTCCATCGGCGGTGGAAATTAATTTGAGAACTGAAATATCGAAGGTGCCGCCGCCAAGATCGTACACGGCGACTTTGCCGCGCTGCTTTTCATGCAGACCGTAGGCGAGCGCTGCCGCCGTTGGCTCATTGACCAGGCGGAGGACTTCAAGGCCTGCGAGTTTCCCCGCGTCTTTGGTGGCCTGGCGCTGTGCATCGTTGAAATAGGCGGGGACAGTAATGACTGCGCGGTCCACAGTATCCCCGAAGTAGGCTTCAGCCCAGTTCTTCAGCTCCCGCAAGATAAAGGAAGAAATTTCAGGGGGAGTGAAGACCTTGTCACCAAGTTGCACGCGAATGACATTCTTGCTGGCAGGGTCGATGCGGAAAGGAAAAAGCTTCAGTTCGCTCTGGACGTCGGCAGGTCCGCGGCCCATCAGCCGCTTTACCGAATAAATCGTCCGCTCTGGCTGTGTGAGGAGGCGTCGTTGCGCGGGTGCACCCACGATGATGCTGCCATCGGCGTCAAGGCTGACGACGGAGGGACACAACGTGCTGCCACTGGGGCCCGGAATACACTTCGGCTCACCAGTCTGCGCGTCGACATAGGCGACGAGACTGTTGGTGGTTCCGAGGTCGATGCCAACGATTCTTGCCATGGATCTACAAAAGTTCCTTTTGGACGTTTACTACCAGATTGCGAATGTAGGAGCGGCGGTTCAACAGATCGTTCAACTGGTTCATAACCTGTTGGCGGGTGGCATCGTCGCCTTTCGATTCCAACACGCTGTCCCACTCGCGGGCGCTATCGCGTAATTGGGAATCTACTTCGTGCAACTTTTCCCCAAAATGTTTTTCCGCTGTCTCTAAGCGAACTTTCAGGGCAGCGGTATCGCCACCCGCGGCGCGAGCCTCCCGCAGTTCGTCGAGCGATTCGTTCAACTCGAACACCTCTTCCAGTAAATTGGCGGGAGCCTGTTGCTTGGTAGCGCCTTCCTTGCGCTTGCCCTCGATCGAAAGCAAATATTCAACTCGGGCAACGGGATCGCGCAGAGTGCGGTAGGCGTCATTCAATTCCGAACTGCGCTTCAGCGAAATCTCCCGCTCTTCCTCAGTGGCATTCACAAAATTGTCAGGATGAAGCTTCCAGCTGAGCTGCAGGAATTTCTGTTCAAGCGCGCCCATTTCGAGCCAAAGCTTGCGCGGAAGTTCAAACATGGCGAAATAATCGCTCTGCTGTGGAAGCTGCAGCATCTTGCCACAACTGGAGCAGAAGTGCGTGCCAATGGTGCGTTCGTGGCAACTCCAGCAGACCAGTGGCGCGTTCGTGATCGTAAAGGGATTACTCATTTAACCTTTTCGCCTTGAATTTCAGACGGCACCGAATTGATTCCACGGGTGGTCATGGACGCGTCCCCAGAAAAACTCACGAGAAACTTCCACAGGGAGTTCCTTGAGAATTTAGCCCCCCCACAAAAAAAGGCTGGCGCGAGATGCTGCCAGCCGATCCAACCGGACTCCACCCGCGCATTTCCGCTTAGGCCGTAAAGCTACTGCCGCAGCCACAACTCCGTGCCGCGTTCGGGTTCTGAAACACAAAACCCTGGCGCATGAGCGTGTCTTCGTACTCCAAAACCGTGCCATTCAAGTAAAGCAGGCTCTTGGGATCGACGAAGAGACGGGCGCCAAATTCTTCAAACACTTTGTCGCGATCGCGCGCCTGGGTATCCAAACGCATCGCATAGGAGAGACCAGAACAGCCGCCGCCTTGCACGCCAACACGAAGGCCGCCGACTTCGGGAGACACACCTTCTTTGGCGAGCAGAGCGATAATTTTCTTAGCCGCAAGCTCACTGATGTGAACTACCGGCGCACCCGGCGCCGTTTGTGTCTGCGTTGTCGTTTGTGTGGACATAAATCCAATCCTAAACGAATACTTTTCCAAAACTAATTTCGACAGCATCCTCCGACGGAATCATTTCCATACCGCCGGAAGACGCCACTAACACCGCGCCATCCATGCACTACTTAGTGCGATGGTTTATCGTGCGCGGGAACTTCAATACCGTGCTTCTTTTTCCAGTCGCCGATGGCCGCCTTGATGGCGTCTTCGGCGAGCACGGAGCAATGAATCTTGACCGGGGGCAGAGCAAGTTCACGGACAATGTCCGTGTTCTTGATGGAAAGTGCTTCTTCCACCGTCTTGCCCTTGACCCATTCGGTGGCAAGCGAAGAACTGGCAATCGCCGATCCGCAGCCGAAGGTCTTGAACTTGGCTTCTTCAATGACGTTCGTTTCCGGATTGATCTTCATCTGCAACTTCATAACGTCGCCGCATTCCGGCGCGCCGACCAGGCCAGTCCCAACGTTGGGATCTTCCTTGGACAGGCTGCCGACGTTGCGGGGATTGTTGTAGTGATCGACAACCTTTTCGCTATATGCCATAGGTCTGCTGCTCCTTACCGATATTGAAATTCGACATTCAAACTTTAATAAAACTCTTATCCACGGGCAGCAGCAAGGGCGGCGCTGAAACCGGCGCTCTTGATGGCCTTTTCCGTTAACCCGACATTGGTCAAGAACGCGGAGCGTCCCGCAGTCAATTCCCGCAGAGCTTCGCGAACATATTCCGCGCCTAGACCCAGAACGTGGAGAAATTCCCGAACGTCCTGAAGATGATAAAAAGCGCGTTCCGCCGCGGGAGCAGGTTCGTCGTTGTCGTGGTACGGTTGAAACGTGACGCGAAACGGAGCCGCTGTCCCGGCGATAGACCGGTGAATCCTCAATGTTCCTTCACTTGCAATAGCGCTTGCCATGTACTTTTTCCTTCCTCGACTTCTGAATTAGGCGGTTTGCCACTTGACCTTGGAAATGTCGATACCTTCCTTGGCCATTTCATATAGGGGCGAAAGCTCGCGAAGCTTGGTCACAACCTGCACCATCTTGTCGACCACGTAATCGACTTCTTCCTCGGTGGTAAAACGGCCCAACCCGAAGCGGATCGACGTGTGAGCCAAATCCTCACCAACGCCTAAGGCTTTGAGTACGTAACTGGGTTCAAGGGTTGCCGAGGTACAGGCGGAACCGCTGGATACAGCAATATCATTGATTCCCATTAAAAGCGACTCGCCTTCTACATAGGCGAAGCTCATATTGAGATTGTGCGGGAGGCGGTACTCCAACGAGCCGTTAATAAAGGTCTCGTCAAGCTTGGCTTCCAGCTTGGTCTTTAGACGGTCGCGGAGTCCACTTAGGCGCTTCGATTCCTCCGCCATCTCGTGTTGCGCAATTTCGCAGGCTTTACCGAGTCCAACAATACCGGGCACGTTCAACGTGCCGGAACGCATGCCGCGCTCGTGGCCGCCACCATCAATGATCGCGGAAAGCTGCACGCGGGGATTACGGCGGCGAACGTAAAGTGCGCCAACACCCTTTGGTCCGTAAATCTTGTGTCCGGTGATCGCCAGATAGGTCGATGTTGTCCTTCTGCACGTCCACTGGAATCTTGCCCACGGCTTGCACGCCATCGGTCGCGAAGATAATGCCATGCTCTTTGGCGATCTTGCCGATTTCTGCCATCGGATTGATGATGCCAATCTCGTTGTTGGCATACATGATCGTAATCAAAATCGTGGTGGGCTTGATGGCCTTGCGCACATCTTCTGGATCCACCCGGCCATCCTTCTGCACGGGCAGATAGGTGACTTCATATCCTTGTTTCTCCAGGCGCTTACAGGTATCCAGAACAGCTTTGTGTTCGATAGCCTGGGTGATGATGTGATTGCCCTTTTCGCGATACATTTCCGCGACGCCTTTAATCATCAGGTTGTCAGATTCCGTCGCGCCGCTGGTGAAGATAATTTCTTTTGCGGTGGCGCCGATCAGCGAAGCAATCTGCTGACGCGCGGTTTCCACTGCTTCTTCGCCCGCCCAACCAAACGAGTGATTGCGGCTCGCGGCGTTTCCAAATTTTTCCGTGAAATACGGAAGCATCGCTTCCAGCACCCGGGGGTCTACCGGGGTGGTAGCGTGATTGTCCATGTAAATCGGCAGCTTAACGGCCATATCCCTGTTCTCCTATCGACTCCGCACACTTGCCTAGCGCGATAGCGCCAGACCAGCCATGCCCTTCAATTCCACTAATGCCGGTTCCTGCTGCGTGTCTTCGCTCAACTGCGCAACTGTGACGGTCTGCAAAACTTCCATGATGCTTTCATTCACGCGCCGCAGCGGTTCTTTCACAGAGCAGCGGTCCGTGGCATCGCATGTCCCGTGGCTGGTAACACAAGAGGTGATCAGCACCGGACCATCAATCGCCGTAATTACATCCAGTGCGCTGATTCTTCCCGGGTCTTTCGTCAACTGGTAGCCGCCGGTTGAACCATGTTTCGCGGCAACCAATGTGTTCTTCGCCAATTTCTGCAGCACCTTGGCCATCAGTGTGGCGGAGATTCCATATTCCTCAGCGATCTCGTTGGCACTGCAAGCATGCTGATCGCGGTGGTTCGCGAGGTGCTTCATCGCAATCAAACCGTAATCTGCTTTCTTGGACAGTTTAAACATGAGCCTTCACACCACGCTTATGACAGGTTAGATGCATATACGACTGTAATAGTCGCAAATCAACTTTACCCTTTTCAGAATCGCGTTGTCAAGCCTTTATGTCACAGACATGAAGGCAAATATCTCATTCCCCGTGACTTAAAATAAGACTAAATCAGTCTTAGATCACAGAGTTTTCCGTCGAACGGCCAAAAAACAGGGCTAAATGGTGTTTATTGGCTGCCAATGGGATGGTGGCCGGTGGTTGCGGTACTATCTTTATTCGGATTCGGGGGCAGATGAATGAAGGCAGTGCGGGTTGGTGGAAGGCTGTTCGGTCTATTGAGCTTGGTGCTAGGGGCAAATTTAACATTCGCGAGTGGCCAGACAGTCGTCACCCAACAGAAGGCCACTTCCCAAAACTCCAAACATTGGAAGAGGCCCAAGCCGACAAAATCGGAACCGAAAGAGTACACGCTTGTGGGAGCGGGAGACATCGCCTGGTGCGGAAATCTTCTTGGTGCCGAAGCTACCGCCAAGCTCATCGAGAAGATTCCTGGCACGGTGTTCGCGGCGGGTGACTTGGCCTACGATCGCGGCACCTGGGAGGAATTTCAAAACTGCTACCAGCCAACGTGGGGGAAATTTAAAGATCGAACCAGGCCCGCGGCCGGTAACCATGAGTACAACGGGTCGGGAGCTTCCGGCTATTTCCGGTATTGGGGCAACGCTGCGGGCGAACCGGCAAAGGGCTATTACAGCTACGAACTCGGCAATTGGCACATCGTGGTGCTGAATACGAATTGTTCTGTGAAGGCGCTAGGTGGCTGTGCCGAGGGATCCCCAGAAGAAACCTGGCTACGGGAAGACCTGAAGAAGCATGCAGATTCCTGCATCGTTGCTTACGGTCATCACTCCCTGTTCAGCAGCGGGTTTCTGCCCTCGCACGCCATGCATCCGGAATTACGCGCATTTTGGCGAGACCTCTATAACGCGCACGCGAATCTGGTTCTTGCAGGCCACGAACATTCTTATGAGCGATTTGCTCCGCAAGATCCAGATGGACAGTTGGATGAGAAAAACGGGATTCGCCAAATCGTCGCAGGAACCGGTGGCAAGAGCCACACTCCGCTGGGGTTTCCCACTCCAAATAGTGAAGTGCGCAACTCAGATGCGTTCGGAGTGCTCAAACTCACGCTTTCCGAAAAGAGCTACAAATGGGAGTTTATCCCGCAAGCCGGAATGACCTTCACGGATTCCGGCGAAGGAACCTGCCACAACCGCGAGTCGTCGAAATGACCTATTAAGAAACGCGGCCAGGCACAAGATTCCGGATGATGGTGTCTAACTAACTAGATGCGTGCTCGGTTCCTACGCTTGGGCCGTTCGTTCTTGATCACTATTGCTGAAATATCTCTCGTTTTAGCTCTGATCGCGGGAGCGATTCAGATTAACCAGTGGGTTTTCCGTTACCGCGCCGAACGACTGCTGCGGGACATCCTATCCATCGAACTTCGCCACACGACGTTTGAACAATTGAGTCCGATCCTTCAGCGGTGGAGCGGCAGAATCTACTACGATTACGATGAACCTTGTTCAAGGCAACACTGTGATTTGCGGATTGGGATAAGCCAACCAGTGGAGCTCAGCGAGCATTACCGTTACAAGAGAACTCTCTATCTCTACAGGCTATTTGGCGGACGCCCCGCGGGGGCAATCGCTACCATCAAGGTCAGGAATGGATTTGTCTGGGGAGAGAGTTACGGAGTTGTCGTCGATGTGCAGCCTGCCGTGGAAACTGATACGACTGCCAACAAAGATGCGCCAGTCGACAAGGATGGCCATCCGGGTTCCTATCTGCTGGCCGCAGTGATCGAAACTATACCTCTGGAAAAGGCAAATTGGTTCAAATGGCCGAGCGCGAGAAAACGCCCTGAATTTCGAATTGGCTGGCGCCATGGACTCGGCGTCTATGTAGGCGTCGAGTTCACGCCTTTTGCTGATCCGTCCGATATCAAGCGGTTGGCCGAGTTCAATTTTTCGTGCCTGACGAGATGGCGTCCTTGTCGAACTCGAGAGGACATCATGCCCGTCGCCATGGCGGAGCTTTCAGGCGATAAGCATCTTCCTTGGGATGAATCTGAAGCGCCAAGTTGTGATCAGCAGACCACCCGCTTAGTGAGCCGCGATACGGACAACGTTGCAGTTGTCGAGGTTATTGAGAGCAAGGCAGCGGTCGGACAAAAAGAATATCTAAGAATTCGGGCTAAGTTGAAAGATCGTCTGAAACGAACTTTCTTTTGGGAGCCGGGCGACGAAAAGCCGTTTGAGGCCTTGGATAGTCCTTGGCGCGTTCCAGTAGAAGGATTTAGCACCCTAAAGCGGGGAGATCGTCTGATCATCATGTTCAATTGGCGTGCTGGAGAAAACGCAGTATTGGGTTTTAGACCCGAGGAATGTGGAATAGTTCCCTACAGTGAGAACAATCTCGCGGTTGTGAAGCAGGGGGTTGTACAGGACGATCGCGTTCCACCCTACATCGAATACGATCCCCAATTTCACCCTCACAAATTTTCAGATTCTCCTGAGGGACCTTGGGAGGTGTTGAATTCCATTCACTGGGAATAGCGCCTTCACTTTGTCGAGCTGCATACGCCACCGCCGCTACTGGCTTCGATCAGTTTTTGGAAGGCCGCCCGCGCGGGCAAGGTGAGTTGCGACTTGTGGGCTTGCAATTCCGCAGCGTTCAGCGCGTCTACCGCCTGTTTCTTCCGATCGTCGGTCAAGGATTGGCCCTGGGCGATTTGATTCAGTCCATCGAGTGCCAGTTGCGCGGCTTGCGAAAGCGCCGCCGAAGCGGGACCAGCATCCTTTGCCAGCGACGAACGTTGCACGAGCGGCTGCAGGTGCGCGTCGTTGCCCGCCCACAAAGTTAACTGCGCGCGCAGTTCCGCTGCCTTTGCCGCGTCTTTACAAGAGGAGGCGAGAAATTCATCGACCGCAACAGAAAATTTGCGCGAGGTCTCGCTTTCCGGATGCACTGCATCAACAGTGCGATTCAAAGGCGTTTGACTCGACGGTTCGATCTTTTCGGACTCACGGTCATAATCCTTCACCGGCTCCAATGCCGAAACTAGCGTGCTGAGCGCTGCACTTTCCTCAGCGGGCCCGGAACCGGCCATGCGCTCCAACATGGGCTGCTCATACGTGCGGTGGGTCAGTCCCAGCCACTCCAAACGCGAACTTTCCGCTTCCATGCGCGCGTACATCGAAGCTACGTCGGTGGTTTCTTGTGGAGACCAGTAGCGCTCGGCAATCGCCGCTGTGCGCGGCCAGATGCGCGAATCGATATTTTCCCAATTGACATATTCGGACCACATTGTCGCTTCCCCGCCGAGAATGCGCTGTTTCTCCTCGGGCGTAAGATTTGCGGCAGGTCCGCCCATCGGATCCACAGCATAGTGGCGCGCGGCGCTCCAACCCAGATCGATGTAATAGCCGTTCGAGAGTATTCCCCGGTAGCCACCTTTTGCGGCCGCAGCCAGTGCGTCAGTTCCCCGCCAGGATTGGATCACGATGTTCTTGGACACTCCGGGCACGAGAATCTCGTCCCAGCCAACTGGAGTCTTTCCACGTTTTACGACTAATTCCTGGACGCGTTGACTGAAGTAAGCCTGCAGCGCTTCATTGTTCTTGAGGTTGTGCGTTTTCATGAAGGCCTGAATTTTGGAATTCGAGTCCCACTCCTTCCCGTTCACTTCGTCGCCGCCAATGTGAAAATATTGATCGGGAAAGAGTTTCGTCATCTCGGCGAAGAGTTCGTTCAGGAATTTGTAGGTTTTCTCTTCGGTGGGATTCATAGCCGGATCGGCTACGCCCCACGCGCGCATGATCTGGTATGGGCCGGGGCCGCTGCCAAGTTCCGGGTAGCCAACGAACCAGGCTGTGCTGTGGCCCGGCATATCAAATTCCGGCACCACGCGAATGCCTCGATCGTGCGCATAAGCAATTAGGTCACGAATTTCGTCCTGGGTGTAGTAGAGGCCTTCGGAGCCCTCTCCGGTAAGCTTCGGGTATTTGTGGCTTTCCACGCGAAATCCCTGATTGTCCGACAGATGCCAGTGAAATACGTTCAGCTTGACCGCTTCCATTCCGTCCAAATTGCGTTTCAATATCGGCAGAGAAATGAAATGGCGAGAGACATCAATCATCAAGCCACGCCACGGAAATCTTGGCTGATCCTGGATGCTCACGGCAGGCGCCATAAAGCCATCCGCGTTGATCGAAACAAGCTGCAGAAACGTTTGCAATCCGTGGAGCGCGCCCAGGGGAGTGGCCGCATGCAGTTTCGCGCCAACTGGAGCGATGTCCAGCGTATAGGACTCGTCCTCGCCTAATTCCTGCACTGGCTTGCTTGCGTGGTCGGTTGTTACCACCAGCGTCGCTTTGGAAACGTCGGCGGAACCTTGGGCAAGCACGAATCCAGTTTGCCGGTTAAGTTGCGCAAGGAATCTCTGTCCCGCTCGATCCAGACGCGCCTCGCGGTATCCGGTAAACGCGAGCGTGAAGCCGGCGTCAATCTTCAGCGAGCCGCTTCCCTGCTGCACTTTGGCAGGCAGTGGCATCACGTTCAATTCAGAGGAAGATTGTGCGCGCGTGTGCATGCTCCCTACCATACAGAGAATCAGTGCCGCAAAAACGGGTTTCCATGCAAACAAACTCCGGCTCATGAGGAATCCTCCAAAATCGTACTGCACAATATACCGCTATTAAATCGTTATAACACAAAACTTGTCGACATCACGTGGTTCCTCCAGGCTTACTTTTCAGATGAGCTTCACTCAGCAAACTGCGTCGTGACAACTTCCCTCTCGCTTTGCTGTTTGATTAGAGTAGAATGTGCCCCGGACTTACAACAACGCCCATGAAAACCTCAGTTGCCATCTATCCCGGCTCGTTCGACCCCGTTACCAACGGCCACCTGGACTTGATCGAACGTGGCGAAAAAATGTTCGACAAGTTGATCGTGGCGGTTCTGAAGAATGTCGAAAAGGAACCGCTCTTCACCGTGGCGGAACGCGTGGAGATGTTGCGCGAAGTCACCAAGCAGTGGGATAGCGTGGAAATTGACGTCTTTGAAGGGTTGCTGGTTGATTATGCGCGAAAACGCGGGGCGGCGGTGATTCTTCGCGGCATTCGTGCCATCTCCGACTACGAGTTTGAACTGCAGATGGCGTTGATGAATCGCAAGCTTGAGCCGCGGCTGGAAACCGTGTTCATGCTGCCGAGCGAGGCCTACAGCTACCTGAGCGCCAAATTGGTCCGTGAACTTGCGCAGCTCCACGGGCCGCTGACAGGGCTGGTACCCGCGTCGGTCGAACAACGGCTGCGCCTGAAACTTTCCTGAATCTCGTCCTCCCCATTGTAATTCTTCGCGATTTCCTGAAAACTATTCAGTTACCAACGCCACTCAGTTTCAAGGAGGGCCCGTGCAACTGACAAATCGCATCAACCGCATACAAATCTCGCCCACCGCGGCGGTCATCAACGCGGCCGATCAACTGAAAGCGCAAGGCGTCGACGTCGCCGACTTTGGGCCGGGCGAGCCGGACTTCCCGACACCCGACCACATCAAGAAGGCGGCCATCAAGGCGATTGAAGAGAATCGGACAAAGTACACCGCGACGGCAGGAATTATGCCGCTACGAGAAGCGATTGTGGCGTGGCACAAGCGCGAATTGGGTTCGCAATACACGCCGAAGGAATGCGTGGTCAACGTGGGCGGCAAGCATTCCATCTTCAACACCATCTGCGTGCTGATCCAGCATGGCGATGAAGTGATCCTGCCTTCTCCTTACTGGGTCAGTTTTCCAGACATCATCAAATACGCCGGTGGCACTCCCGTCATCGTAAAGACTACCCCCGAGGCTGGTTTTGCCCCCACGGCAGTGGACATCGAAAAAGTCATCACGCCCAAGACGAAAATGGTGATCATCAATTCGCCGAGCAATCCCAGCGGCGGCGTCGTAGACGCGGAGGAATTTCAGCGGATCCTGGCGGTCTGCAAGAAACACAACATCTGGCTGATGGGTGACGAATGCTACTCGCACTTCGTCTACGATCCACACAAACCGTTCTCGATCGCCAGCGCCAAAGACTCCAAACAGAACGTCATCATCATTGGTTCGGTTTCGAAAACATTTGCTATGACCGGCTGGCGCTTGGGCTACACGCTCGCACCGGAACCGCTGATCCAGGCCATCATTAAGATTCAGAGTCAGTCCACATCGAATCCAACATCTATTGCGCAATACGCTGCGCTGGAAGCCATGCGCGGCACGATGGAGACGGTTCCACCGATGCTTGCGGAATATGCTAAACGGCGGAAGCGCATCGTCGAGGGATTGCGCGCGATCCCAGGAGTCACCTGCGAGTGGCCGGGTGGCGCTTTCTACGCTTTCCCTAACATCTCCGCTCATCTTGGCGAAGGAAAGCTGGCCAAGACCTGTACGGAACTGTCAAAACTCCTGCTGGAGAAAGCGCACGTCGCGCTGGTACCGGGGGAAGCCTTTGGGGCGCCGGGATTCTTGCGGCTGTCCTACGCCACGTCCATCGAGCGCATCGATGAGGGATTGCGCCGGCTGGAGAAATTTTTTTCGCGTGCTGAAGCTGCCGCTTGACCGTGCCGACGCCCGTCCTATCCCGGATTGAGCCGATCTTCAGCCCGCGCTTATGGGGTGCGCGTTCGTTGGCACCTTATTTTCCTGATAAAACGAATTTGGCCGAGCCGTTGGGAGAAGCGTGGCTGACCAGCGTTGACTCGCAAATCGCCAACGGTCCGTTTGCGGGCAAATCACTGGGCGAAAGCTGGCGAGCCATGCCCGTGTCGTGGCGAGGAAACGGGTTGACGAACGTTCCAGAATTTCCAATCCTGGTCAAATTTCTTTTCCCGAACTACAAGCTGTCCATTCAAGTACATCCCGACGACAGTTATGCAGAAAAACACGAACAAGCTGCGGGTGGCCGCGGCAAAACGGAAATGTGGCACATCGTCTCGTCGGAACCAGGTGCTGAAATTCTTTTTGGCCTTAAATCCGGCGTCACTCGAGAGGACTTTCTAGCCGGTATTCAGCGCGGCACCGTGGAAGCGCTGATTGCCAGCCAGCCGGTGAGCGCGGGAGATACATTCTTCGTGGCCCCCGGCACGCAGCATGCCCTCGGTGCAGGCATTGTCGTTTGCGAAGTTCAGGAATATTCGGACCTCACCTACCGTGTCTACGATTTCGGCAGAGTAGACTGCATCCGGGAAGCCTCGCGAATTGCACATCGAAAAAGCCCTGGCAGTCACTCATTTTGGCGGCCCGCCTCCCAGAAAACTTGCGCCCATGGCTCTACATTCTCCCGATGCGAAGAAGTATTTGCTGGTGGCTTGTCCTTACTTTGCAAGCGAGCGGTGGGACTGCTGCAAAACAACTTTGATTGAAAATGATCCTCAGCATTTTCAGCTGTTGATTGTGCTGGAAGGCCACGGAAAATTTTATGATTCCGACGCTGCATTTGATTATCGTGTGGGGGAGACGTGGTTTCTGCCGGCGTCACTACCCGTGACGGTGCTGCAGCCGGAAACACGGACCAGCCTGTTGCGCGTGTTTGTTCCTTCGGTCGAGTCTTACCGGCGGGAACTGCAAAATCAAGGTTTTGACGACGCATCATTGTCACGCGTACTTGTGGGGATCGAATAAGACTATGGCGCAAGAAAAACTCAGCATTCATGCCGTCATCATGGCGGGTGGCCGGGGAACGCGGTTCTGGCCACGCAGTCGCATGCGCACGCCGAAGCAACTACTAAACATTGTGGGCAAGAGCACCATGCTGCAGCAGACCGTCGAACGGCTGCGTCCAGTTGTTCCCCTCGACCGTGTGTGGACGGTGACGAACGATGAGCAAAGCGCCTCGTTGCGCAAACAATTGCCTGCTGCAGCCCGCAAACGTGTCTTGACGGAGCCGGTCGGAAGAAATACCACAGCGGCCATTGCGCTTGCGGCCATCCATGTGCGACATGCGGCGAAGGGAGATGCCCTGCTCGCCGTACTTCCCGCAGATCATTACATCGCGCAGCCGAAGGTCTACCAACAGATTCTGCGTGCGGCATTTGAGGTGGCCCGCGAGCCCCGGCGAATGGTCGTCCTGGGAATTCCACCCACCCGTCCCGACACTGGTTTCGGCTACATCGAACGCGAAGGAGGCCCACTCTCCCAGGCCCAATTTCCCGTCTTCGCCGTGCGGAGATTTACAGAAAAGCCTGCGCTCGAGGTTGCCAAGGAATATCTCACCTCAGGAAATTATCATTGGAACGCCGGGATGTTTTTCTGGCGCGTTTCTACATTTCTGGACGCCTTGAAGCAATATCTGCCAGAAACTTATAAAGCGATTGAGAAGTTGGCAACGCACATCGGAAAGCGTAGCTACGCCAGCGTGCTTAGGAAGATATATCCAAAGCTGGAAAATATTTCCGTGGACTACGCAATTCTGGAACGAGCCACGGGGCAATCCGGGGAACAGCGAGTCTTCGTAATTCCTGCCGAAATCGGATGGAGCGATATCGGCTCTTGGGCGGCCGTTTATGAACTGATGGCCAAGCGGCCCGGCGAAAATATTTTTGCTGGGCAGGGAGAAACGATAGACGCTCAAGGTAACTTGCTGTGGAGTCCGAATAAATTTATTGCTGCGATTGGCGTGCATGATCTGATCGTAGTCGACACACCGGATGCGTTGCTAATTTGCCCCCGAGACCGCGCCCAGGACGTTGCAAAAATTACCAAGTCGCTGGAAGCACGCAAGCTCAAGAAATTGCTATAGGCCACTTTGGCTGTCAGTCCACCTTCCCCGGAACGGTGGCCGTTTTTATTCGGCCCGCCCGAACCTTCGCGTATACTTTTAAACGATGAACACCATCAAGTTTGGAACAGACGGCTGGCGCGGAATCATCGCCGACGATTTTACGTTTGAGAACGCGCGCACTGTGGCGCAGGCGCTCGCGCGCTACGTCGTTCGCTGCGAAGACCCGCGAAAAGGCGTGCTCGTCGGCTACGATCATCGCTTCGGTGCCGAACGTGTCGCTGCTGCGGTAGCGGAGGTCATCAGCTCCAGCGGAACGCCGGTCTGGCTCACCGACAAACCATGTCCCACTCCTGCGATTTCCCTGCTGGTTCGCCAGCGGCAAGCGGCGGGCGGAATCATGATCACTGCCAGTCACAACCCGTATCAGTGGAACGGAATCAAGTACAAAGCCAGTTATGGAAGCAGCGCCCTTCCTGCGATTGTGGGGCAGATCGAAAATGAACTTGCCGTTGTGCAGGCATCAAGTGCTCCACCTCTCCCTCCACGGAAAGATCTGCTCCATTCGATTGAGCCGCGCGCGCCTTACCTCGACACTGTCGAGAAACTGATCGATTGGCAGCGATTGCGTGATGCGAATTTTAGGTTCGTCATCGATCCTATGCACGGTTCTGCCGCGGGGTTACTGTTCGAACTGTTTACGCGCAATGGCGTTCGATGCGAAGAAATTCGTGGCACACGCGACCCCCGGTTTGGCGGCGTTCATCCGGAGCCGATCGAGCCACATATCAACGCCTTGCGAGACGCCGTCCTTGCGGGCAAATTCGAGGCTGGCCTGGCCGCCGATGGCGACGGCGACCGCATCGGCGCAATCGACCGAGACGGCTCGTTCGTCAATCCCCACCAGATTTTCGCCTTGATGGCTTGGCATTTGATTGGCACACGAAATCTTCCTGGCGACATTGCCAAAACATTTTCCGTTACGAAACTGATCGACAAGATCGCGGCGAAATATGGCCGCAAACTTCACGAGGTGCCAATCGGCTTCAAATACATCTGCGAATTGATGCTGGAGCAGAACATTTTGATCGGAGGAGAAGAGAGCGGCGGAATCGGCACGAGCCTATACCTGCCAGAACGCGATGCAACGGTCTCCGCCTTGTTCCTGGCTGAGCTGATGGCTTGGCACGGAAGAACATTGGGTGAGTTGCTCAAGGTACTCTACGCGGAATTTGGAGAATATCACTACGGACGCGTGGATCTTGAAGTGAAACCGGGACAAAAAGAAAAAGCGATCGCGCACTTCACAAATCCCAAACTTGTCAAATTTAAGGAATGGTCCATCACGCGCCGTGAAGACATGGATGGCATTAAACTGTACCTCGATGATATCGGCTGGGTGATGGTCCGCCCGTCGGGCACGGAAAATCTGCTCCGCGTCTATTCAGAAACCAACGATCCCGCCGTCACGAAGCGTGTTTTAAAAGCTGTCGCAGAAACCGTTCATAATCTATAGAGGGCCCTGATGCAAACGGTAAACCTGAAAGACAAATTTTCCAAGTTCAGTGACTATTGCAATCCACGAATTATTGGCGAAGTGAACGATTGTGCGGTAAAGGCCGTGAAACTGAAAGGTGAATTCATCTGGCATCACCACGACAATGAAGATGAATTATTCCTGGTCGTGAAGGGCACTTTGCGCATGAAGTTTCGCGATCATGAAGCTGTGGTGCGCGAAGGAGAATTCGTGATCGTGCCACGCGGCGTGGAGCACCTGCCGGTGGCGGACGAAGAAGTCCACATCGTTCTACTCGAACCGAAATCCACTTTAAATACCGGGAATGTTGTGAATGAAAGGACTGTCAGCGAACTCGAGCGGCTGTAAACTGCCCACCGCCGGGAACTGACTCATACGCTTATGAACCATCGCTTCCATACGCTGGATGTTTTCACCACCACGCGATTTCAGGGCAATCCGCTTGCCGTCATTACTGACGGAGACGGATTGTCGAATGATCAGATGATGGCTATCGCTCGCGAAATGAACCTCTCGGAAACGGTCTTCGTGCAGAAACCAACCGATGACCGCGCGCTGGCACGCTTGCGCATTTTCACTACCAAGGAAGAGTTGAAACTGGCCGGACACCCGGTAATCGGCACTTGGTTCCTGCTGGCGGAACTCGGCGTAGTTCCTGCTCAGGAAGGCGGCGTCCACATCATGCAGCAGACCGGCGCCGGCGTGCTGCCAGTGGAGATCCGATTCAAGGATGGCCGGCCGCAGCGCGTCACCATGACGCAAAAAGAGGCCGCGTTCAAGCCTTCCAAAATTAACAAAAAACAGCTTGCGGCCGCACTCGGCCTGACTCCGAAGGATTTTGCTCCCGGACTTGAACCGGAATTTGTTTCCACGGGAATTTTCAACTTAATGGTGCCGCTGCGTAATCGCGTCGTCGCTCTCGAAAATACAGATGAATATCGTGGAACTGGCGCGGCTTTTCGGCAAGCAGGGCGCCGTGGCTTACTGCTTTGCTTTGGGAAATGGAAACAGTGCATTCGCTCGAGGCATGATGCCGTGGGAACTATACGAAGATGCCGCCACTGGATCGGCCGCTGGTTCGCTTGGCGCATATTTGGTAAAGCACGGCAAACTTGGCGCGGGCCATACCCTCAATGTCACACAGGGGGTCGAGATGGGCCGGCCCAGCCAGATCGAAGTGGAAGTGACGCAATCCGGGAAGAAACTCACGCCGCGCGTGAGCGGTGCCGCCGTGAAAGTTTTCGAAGGCGTTATTCGATTCTAAAGCGGTCTTTTGCGGTCGACCTTTAAACAGCTAATCAAATTACTTTTGGATTGTCGATTTGCGGTAAGCGTCGAGAATTCCGTTTACAAATCCGCCTGCATCATCCGAAGAGTATTTCTTGGCAAGGTCGACGGCTTCATTGATCACAACCTTTGCGGGAGTATCCGTGGCGCGCATTTCGTGAATGGCCAGTCGTAGAATCGAACGATCGATGGCGGCCAAACGTTCCAGCCGCCAGTTTTCCGCAAACTTGGTAATCAACTCATCCAGAGCGGGCGCATCGTGAGACGCGCCTTCGAACAATTGGTTGGCAAAAATCTTGGTTTGTTCCGCGGCTTTGGCACCCTTCCAGAATTTCCCTTCCAGTTTGCGGGCATCCTGTTGGCTCATATCCCACTGGAAAAGCATCTGCATGGCAAACTCGCGCGACTTTGTTCGTAACGACAATTTATTTACGCTGCCTTTTCGCCATGGCGTTCGGCTTCGCACTTGCCCGCAATTTTTGAGACAGTTGCGCCATTTCTACGGCGCCGAGACCCGCCTCGAATCCCTTGTTTCCGCCCTTTAGTCCGGCACGATCGATAGCCTGCTCCAGGGTATCGCACGTCAACACGCAAAAAAGGATGGGCACGCCTGTATCCATCTGGGCAAGCTGCAAACCACGCGACGTTTCGGAGCAAACGTAATCGTAGTGCGCCGTTTCGCCCCGAATGATGCAGCCGACAGCGATCAGTGCATCATAACGACCGCTGGCCGCCAACTTCTTCGCGATAAGCGGCAGTTCGAACGAGCCCGGCACTTGAATGGTTTCGACGTCCCTGCTGCCGGCACCCGCGCGCGCAAGCGCATCCAGCGCGCCCTGTAACAATCGATCCGTGATGAAACTGTTGAACCGGCTCACGACGATGCCAAAACGCAGTCCAGCGGCGCCAAGTCCGCCCTGAATCGGCGTAGGGTTCAATTTTTGTTCCGTCGCCATTTTATTTCCCCTGGAAATTCGCGGGGCGCTTCTCCAAGAACGCTTTCGTACCTTCGCGCATATCTTCTGTGGCGCAGCACACGCCAAACAGCGTTGCTTCCAGAAAAAGTCCTTCTTCCTGTGGCATCTCGCTGCCGCGCTCAATCGCTTCCATGCAGTATTTCACGGCCAGCGGCGCTTTTTCGATAATCTTTTTGGCCATGGCCTCGGCGGCAGGCAACAGTTCCGCGGGTTCATAGACGTGATTTACCAGGCCGATACGCTGCGCTTCTTCGGCCGAAATCATTTCACCGGTCAGACAAAGTTCGTGTGCCACGCCTTTGCCGCACAAACGAACAAGCCGTTGCGATCCTCCGTAACCGGGCAGAATTCCCAGTTTCACTTCAGGTTGACCGATCTTGGCGGTCTTGCTCGCCAACCGTATTGTGCAAGAGAGCGCGAACTCGCATCCTCCACCCAACGCAAATCCGTTGATGGCGCAGATTGAAGGTTTGCCCATTGTTTCGAGCAGGTGAAAAACTCCTTGCCCGAACAACGAGAATTCCTTGCCGTTCACCGGAGTCTGTTGCGCCAGTTCGTTGATGTCCGCACCGGCCACGAATGCTTTCTCGCCGGCTCCCGTAATAATCAAGACACGAACGAGCGAATCTTCTCTCGCATCCAGCAGAATTGCCTGCAACTCTTCAATCGTTTTTCGGTTTAGGGCGTTGAGCACCTTCGGCCGATTGAAGGTGATGTAGGCTATCCCATCTTTTTTTTCGTATAAAAGATTTTCGTACGCCATTGTTTCCCTCACAACTCCATCGGCTTGGGGTTGGCCGGGTCCGCATAATCATAAAAGCCGCGGCCCGCCTTCTTGCCATACCACCCAGCCAGCACCATGCGCTTCAACAACGGTGGCGCGGCAAAACGCTTTTCCTTGAACTCATCAAACATGATTTGCGAAATGTAATAGGTAGTGTCCAGGCCAACGAAATCCAGCAGCGTGAACGGTCCCATCGGGTAACCACAACCGAGTTTCATGGAATTGTCTATGTCCACGACGGAGCCCGCGCCCTCTTCCAGGGCGCGGATGGCATCAAGCAGATAAGGAACCAGCAGACGATTCACGATGAAACCGCCACTGTCATTGGCGCGCACGGGCGTTTTTCCAAGCTTAGTGCCGAACGCCACCATTTCTTCGTAAACGGCGGGATCGGTGGCGACCGTACGAACAACTTCCACCAGTTTCATCACCGGCACGGGATTGAAGAAATGTAGGCCGACAAACCGTTGCGGCCGTTTCGTGGATGCGGCGATTTCTATGATCGTTAATGATGATGTGTTACTGGCAAATATGGTATGCGGCGGACAGAGCGAGTCCAACTCCGCAAACAACTCGCGCTTTGCAGGAAGCTTCTCGATAATCGCTTCCACAATAACGTCGCAATCTTTCAACTCTTGCAGCGAAGTCGTGCCGTGCAGCCGTCCACGAATTTCGTTTTTCGTGGCTTCTGTAATTGTTCCCTTCTCCACCAACCGTGCCAGATTCTTTTCGATGCCCTTCAGTCCTTTTTCCAGTAATTCAGGAGTGACTTCACGCACAACGGTCGACAGGCCTGCTTGCGCGCTCACTTGCGCGATTCCGGCGCCCATCAGCCCACACCCCACAACGCCAACCTTCTGTATCGCCATGCCCGTTCCTCAAATCCACGGATTCAGTTCAATATGGCGGGAAAGACCACCTGTCAGAGTGTATCAAAGACCGGCGCGGTTAGTTTGCTATCGCCTCGACGATCATGGCGATTCCCTGCCCGCCGCCGATACACGCGGTGGCCAGGCCATAACGCAGGTTCTTGCGCCGCAGTTCATTCAGCAACGTAATCAGCAACCGTGTTCCGGAGGCGCCGAGCGGGTGGCCGAGCGCGATCGCTCCCCCATTCACGTTTGTTTTGTCGCGCTGCAGACCGAGTTCTTTTTCCACCGCGAGATATTGCGACGCAAACGCTTCGTTCACTTCCACCCGATCGATGTCTTCCACTTTGAGCCCGGCAAGCCGCAGCGCTTTTCGCGTGGATGGCACCGGCCCAATTCCCATAATGCTCGGATCAACACCAGCTACTGCCCAGGAAACGATTCGTCCGATTGGCTTCAGTCCGCGTTCACCGGCAATTTTTTTGCTCGTCACCACTACTGCCGCGGCGCCGTCCACGATCCCGCTGGCATTTCCCGCCGTCACCATGCCATCTTTTTTGAACGACGGCGGAAGCTTTTCCAGCGTCTCCATGGTCGTTTCCGGGCGACGGTGGTCATCCTCACTGACAAGAATTGTTTTTCTTCCCTGCTTCACCTCGACGGGAACAATCTCTTCTTTGAAATATCCTGCCTTTGCAGCGGCTTCAGCAGCCTGCTGGCTCCGCAGCGCATACGCATCCGAATCCTTTCGCGTGATGCCGCTCTGCTCCGCAAGCTTTTCCGCAGTGAGCGCCATCGGCAACCCGCAATACGTATCCGTCAAGCCGACAAACAGGAAATCTTCCAGAACCCCGCCACCCAGTTTCAGCCCGCTCCGCGCGCCACGAATCACAAACGGCGCTTGCGTCATGTTCTCCATGCCGCCCGCAAGCACAATACTGGCTTCCCCCAGCAGAATCCGCTGCGCCGCCTGCGTCACCGCTTCAATCCCCGAGCCGCACAACCTGTTCACGGTCACGGCGGGCGTCTCCATTTTCAGTCCCGCCTTTAATGCCACGTGCCGTGCGCCATAGATCGCATCGGAACTCGTCTGCAAAACATTTCCAAAAATCGCGTGGTCGATCTCTTCGCTATCCACACCCGATCGCTGGATCGCCGCTTTCGATGCATGCACGCCCAATTCGATTGCGGACACCTCGGAGAAACTGCCCGTGTAGCGCGCCATTGGCGTGCGTGCTCCCGCTACAATCACGATATCTGTTGGAAACATTTTTCCTCGCTTGAAGGATTACTCAGATGAGATGCTTTGGCCGGGCCGGATGTCGCGCGCACACGACTTTACCACAGCTTCCCGGCCTATGAAGGCCGTCGCTCTTCCGCAACAACCGTGTCGCCACCGCGCTTTCGCGCTTCTTCCATGCTGAATTCCGCGCGATTGATCAGGTCCGTGACAATATCTTCGCTATCGTATTCCGCTTTGGCCGCGGCCTCTACGATCCCCGCGCTCAGCGTGATCTGCGTCGAATCCCAGGGAGGTCGCACACCCGCAGCCGCTCGTCGCAACTTGTCCACCAGATTGGAAGCACCCGAAAGCGACGTATCCGGCAAAATAAACGCTAGCGCCCACGAAGTATATTTCACGGCCATATCGTTTTGCCGCACCATCGGCTGCAGTGACCGTGCCAATTGCTCCAGGAATTTTTCCAGCGGACCTTCACCCTGCTGCCGCAACATTTCTGCGCCACGATCGATCTGCAGCACCGCCAGGGAAAGTGCCGTCCCTTGCGTGCGCGCGCGATCGGCTTCGTTCAAGAGGCAACCGACGTACGAGGTACGGCTCAGCAATCCCGTACGATCGTCCGAAACACCCATGCGTCGTACCAGCGAACGCAAACGCGTGTGGCTGACACTCATCAGCATCTGGTCGCCGATGGCTTGCAGAAAATAAGTTTCGTTTGGCCGCCAGGTATGCGGCGTGCTGTGGCCGATAATCAGCATTCCGGCGGGCGATTGCGTCTCCTTGTCAACAATCAGTGACGCCAAGCGCCGTCTTCAGTCCCAATTCGGAAAGTATCGAGCCATCGCTGGCATCCACAACCAATCCGCCCAATTCGTCGGGGATGGCCTTTTCCACCTGTGCCAGCAGGAAAACAACTTGTGCGCCGGGAGCCGCCTTCAGATTCTGCACCGTAAATTCCGCGGCAATTTCCGGGGGCCGTCCCGGTGCCCCGATGACAGCCAGTGTACGCGCCGCCTTCAGATAAGCGCCCACTTCGCTCACCGTCGTATTCAGCATCGCGCGCGGGGTCTGCTGCCGGAAAATTTTCTGGTTAATCTCCGAAATCTTCGTCAGGTCGCGCAATGTTTCCGCGGTGTATGTGCCTGTGCGTCCGGTTGGTCCTTGCGGTTTCGGTTCTTCCACGGGTGCAGCAACGGCAGGCTTGGAAGCCGGTTCGGATTTCGCTTTTCCCTTCGGCCACCAATTTGCCATCTGGTATAGGTTCTGCAGCCGCGCGTTGTTCTCTTCTTCGCCCGGGAACATGGCCGCGATCTTCTGCAGCCGTTCAACCGCCTTGCTCAACAACGAATACTGAAGAAAAATTTCTGTCTGAACGATCAAATCGTCCAGTGCCTGCATCTTGCGGCCTTCTTCGCTCACCGGCGCGACAGATTCCGTGCCTTCCTGCATGGAGACTGTCTTTGGCGGAGCTGTGCCGGTCGTAACCGTAGCCGTTTTGGCCATCCGCGCCGCGATGCGGCTCAGGAACGCGTCGTCCGCGTGTCCACGAAGTTGTTCCACCCGCGCCTGATTGCGGTAATCGTACGCATCAATGTCGACCAGCCGCTCGAGCACTTCACACGCCTTCTGAAAACTGCCCGAATTAAAATTCGCGTCGAACAATTTTATCAGCACTTCAAAATACTGCGACTCACGGTTCAATTCGCTGTAGAGTGCCGCCCAGAATTCCAGAATTGGCAACGATTCCGGATGCTTCGCTCCCAGCGCTTCCACCTGGCTGGTGAACTCACCGGGCTTTTTGTCCGCAAACATGCGGCGCTTCAACGTCAGCAGAATTTCCACGGACTTGTTGTCCTGCCCCGCATCGGAATAGGCATCCGCCAAATCGAACAGGCGCGTGATTCCTTCGTTTTTCTCGCGCAGAAGCCGTTCCAGAATTCCCCTCGCGCGATCCAGTTGTCCCGCCTGCTGCAGTGCATCGGCAAACGTTTCCAGAAACGCGAGATCGCTCTCGCTGGCGGCAAACGGTTCCAGCAACGCCGCCGCCTCTGCGGAATCGCCGTTGCGTAATTTTGCTTCCGCATACAGCAAAGCGACGCTTCGTTCTTGCGGAGCCAGACCGTACGCGCGCCCAAACAGTTTCAGAGCTTCCTGCGGTGCCCCGCCAGCCACGGCAATCGATCCAGCACGCAGAAACGATCGCGCGGCCAGTGCATTCTTCCCGATCTGCGCGGCCGCCTCCGCCACCTTCATCTGCCGCGCCATATTGTCCGGGTCAAGTTGCGCCGTACGTTCCCAGCAAAAAAGCGCATCTTCTCCCCGGCCCGCATCGCTGAACATCTGCGCCGCCTTCGAGTACTGCTCGATGGCCTCATCGGGATGATTCTGCTTTTGCTGCAGGAACGCGTAGCGTGCGATACGTTCTGGTGGCTGGATTGTTGCGGAATTGCGCAGAAACCGGTTGAAGATGGCCAGCGCTTTCGTTTCGTCTTTCGGCTCGATCAACAGATCAAATAGATAGCCGTAATAAACTGCCGCGCGGTCGGGCAGGTCCACCCGAGTATAGAGATCCCCCAGCGCCTGCGTCGCTTCCTGGTGCTGCGGCGCTTCCTGCAACACAGATTGGTACGCTTCGATGGCATCCTCGACACGATTCTTCTCGAGGTATTTCTTCGCGCGCTCCAGTTGCTTGTTGACGTCTGCGGCCATCAGCTCGGTATGCCTTCGTTTACGCGATTATTGTTGGAAGCAACGGGTTCTCGGGCGACTTAAACCCATCTTCCACTATACCGCCGCCTCGCAGCGGGGCAAATCCGGCGTGCCTGCGGGATGGGAATCTGCTACGTGGGTTAAGCGCCTTCTGCTACGCTGTCTTCCAGCAATGTTGCCCCGCTCACAAGAATTTTGGTGAACAACTACATTTATAGTTATGGATCCTCGGTTGGGCAAAAAGACATGTCTATACTTACTCCCAAAATAGTCTCAATCAATTATTCGTCGGACCTGGCTGAGTGCAATCCGGAAAATGACAATCTCGACGTACGTATAATCTTGGATGACGGGAGAGAATTCACGTTCGTCGTCGCCACGCCAAATAACATTTTTTGGTGCATGGAAAACGAGGGGATTTCTTATTTCTTCGGAGAACCGACGGTGTTTGTAAAGAACCTCACCAGCGAAAATATTCAGGCAGCGATGGAAGAGATTGTGGCGGAGGAAGGTGGCAAATGGCTGACGGTCTACGGGTCCTGACCCTAATCCCGCTGTGGTTTTTGTAACAGAGGATTGAATCACTCCTTTCCCCAGCTGACGCTCTCCCGCCACTTATGGCAAACTAGAGGTTTACACGGTGGGCATTCTGCCCGGTGAGCACGTTCGCCGCGCGCTTGTCGCCGTCGCACTGCAACTCACACCCTCAGGTCAATCCTGGCGGACTGGAAGCGAATGGACCCGAAGTTCATACGGAATTTCTGTATTATCGCGCATATCGATCACGGCAAGTCCACCCTGGCGGACCGCCTGCTCGAAATGACCGGCGCCCTCACGCAGCGCGAGATGCACGAGCAGGTACTCGACTCCATGGACCTGGAGCGCGAGCGCGGCATCACCATCAAGGCGAAAAGCATTCGCCTGCACTATAAGGCCAAGGACGGCAATACCTATCGCCTGAACCTGATCGATACGCCGGGCCACGTCGATTTCTCGTACGAAGTTTCTCGCGCACTTTCCGCCTGTGAAGGCGCGCTGCTGGTGGTCGATGCCAGCCAGGGCGTGGAAGCGCAAACCGTGGCCAATACCTTTCTTGCCGCTTCGCACAACCTCACCATTCTTCCGGTGATCAACAAAATTGATTTGCCCGCCGCGCAACCCGATTTCGTCAAAGAACAGATCGAAAACGTCCTGGCTATTCCCGCCGGCGATGCCCTGATGATCAGCGCCAAGAGCGGCATCGGCGTGGAAGATGTGCTGGAAGCGATCGTCCATCGTGTTCCGGCGCCCAAGGGGCGACGCGCAAAACCCCTTTCAAGCGCTGGTGTTCGATTCCTGGTTCGACATTTATCGCGGCGCCGTCGTTCTGGTTCGCGTGATGGAAGGCCGTATCACCCGGCACATGAAGATTCGCCTGGTGGCCACCAACGAAGTGTACGAAGTCGAACAGCTCGGCACCCTCACGCCGAAACCCATTGCGCTGGAAGAATTGGAAGCCGGCGATGTCGGCTTCATCGTGGCCAATATCAAGCGCGTGGCCGATGCGCGCATGGGCGATACCGTCACCGAAGCCGCTCGCCCCGCTCCGGCGCTGCCCGGCTTTGAAGCCATCAAGCCAATGGTCTTCGCCGGAATCTTCCCGGTCCTTGCCGATGAGTACGAACCGCTACGCGACGCGCTGGGTAAATTGCAGCTAAACGATGCCGCATTCTTCTACGAACCGGAAAACTCCGTGGCCCTCGGATTCGGTTTTCGCTGCGGTTTCCTTGGCCTGTTGCATCTGGAAATCGTGCAGGAACGCCTGGAACGCGAATTCGGCCTGAACCTGATCACCACCGCGCCCAGCGTGCGCTATCGCATCACGCGCGTGGGCGGCGATGTCATCGAAGTCGACAGCCCCGCGAAATTTCCCAATCCCAGCGACATCGAAAAGATTGAAGAGCCAATTATCACCGCGATGATCATCACCAACGACGATTCTGTTGGCGGAATTCTGCAGCTCTGCCAGGACAAGCGCGGCACGCAGAAGAACTTTGAATATCTCTCGCCCACCCGCGTCATGCTCACCTATGAATTACCGCTGAACGAAATCGTGCTGGATTTTTACGACCGGCTGAAGAGCGTTTCACGCGGCTACGCATCGCTCGACTACCACCTGGCGGGCTATGTTGAAGCGGACTTGATCAAGCTGGATATTCTGGTCGGCGGCGAACCGGTCGACGCGCTGGCGCTGATCATTCACCGCGAATTTTCCGTGGAACGCGGCCGCGACCTCGTCACGCGCCTGCGCAAACTGATTCCGCGCCAGATGTTTGAGGTGCCTATTCAAGCGGCGATCGGCAGTCGCGTCATCGCCCGCGAAACCGTTGCCGCCATTCGCAAAAACGTTCTCGCCAAATGCTACGGCGGAGACATTTCGCGCAAACGCAAGCTCCTCGAAAAACAAAAAGAAGGCAAAAAGCGCATGAAGCGCGTCGGCCAGGTCGATATTCCGCAGGAAGCCTTCCTGGCAGTCCTTAAAGTCTCCGGCGACGAAGAAGATTAGTCCTTCCCATCACCACGTTTGCGTACGTAATTCCGTAGGGGTGCAGCACTGCTGCACCCCATGTCCGCAAGATTTTCAAAATTAACGCTCGATCTATTCTTTCCGTTTCACTTCGGACGTCAGTCTTCCGCGGTGCAACTGGATGTTCACAGCCTCGCCAATGTTCACCTGCGCTGCATCGCGCAAAACATTTCCGGCAGAATCCGTGGCGATGGCGTACCCGCGCTCCAGCACCTTCAACGGGCTGCGTTCCTGCAATTGAAGAGTCAGTCGTTCCCAACGCTCGCGCTTTACACGAAGCATGCGTTCCGCGCGCGTACCCAAATCGCTACTGCGCGTCTGTAGCTGCAATCGCAACGCCGCAATCTTGATCCGGAAATCGAACGACGCAATCTTCAGATGCGCCGCCGTAAATCGCCGGCGAGACTGGTCTAGCCGCGCGCGCAATCCTTGCGCAACGACGCGCCGTCAAATCATCCGCTCTCTGACGACGCTGCCGCAACAAATCGTGCGGCCTGCGAAAACCAGGTCGTCCCAGCAGCGCGTGCACCCGCCCATTCAATTCCATGATGCGATAGCGCATGGATGTCGCCAGATCCGCTTGCAAGTCCGAAACGTGGTTATCGAACTCGCGTCGAGTATTTACGACCAATTCCGCAGCCGCGGAAGGCGTCGAGGCACGCACGTCGGCAACAAAATCGGCAATGGTAAAATCCGTTTCGTGTCCAACACCGGAAATGACCGGGATTTCGCACGCGGCAATCGCGCGCGCCACAATCTCTTCGTTAAACGACCACAAATCTTCCATGGAGCCGCCGCCCCGTACCAGCAGGACCACGTCCGCCGCATGGTTTTTGTGGAAATAGCGCAGCGCCTCCACAATCTCCGCCGCCGAGCCCTCTCCCTGCACGCGCACCGGATAGAGCGTGAGGTGAACATTGGGAAATCGCCGCGTAAGGATGCGCACAACGTCGCGCACCGCCGCGCCCGTTGGCGAAGTGATCAGCCCGACGCGGCTGGGCAGCATCGGCAACGGCTTCTTGCGCGAAGGATCAAACAACCCTTCGTCTTCCAGCCGCTTCTTCAGTTGCTCAAATGCCAGTTGCAGCGCGCCGCGCCCGAGCGGCTCCATCGACTCCACATAGATCTGGTATTCGCCGCGCGCCTCGTAAACGCTGATCGACCCGCGCACGGTTACCTTCAATCCGTCTTCCGGACGGAACTTCATCCCGCGCTGCTGGTTCTTAAAGAACACGCAGCGAATCTGCGCGCGTTCATCTTTCAATGTGAAATAAATATGCCCGGAAGCGGCGGGACGGCAGTTGGAGATTTCCCCCTGTACCGTGGTGTCTGTAAAATTTTTGGCCAGCAGCTCGCGTATGCGCGCAGTTAGGTCGCTGACGCTGTAGACTCGCCGTTCTGGCTGCAGATTAAATTGCAGTTGCGTGGTGTCCATGTCCTCGGTGCGCCAGGTAGAATCTTACCGCACCCGGACCGGGTTACTACTCTTCTTCGTCTTCGCCCATCTGCATCGTGAGGTAGCGCTCGTAGCCAAGTTCCGCGATCAGGTGCATCTGCGCTTCCAGCCAGTCCACGTGCCCCTCTTCGTCTTTCAGCAACGTCACAAACAAATCGCGCGACCCGTTGTCTTTTTCCGCTACGGCCACCTGAATCGCTGCGTTGTAGTCCTTCACCGCGCCAAGTTCGAGGTCGAGATCGCTTTGCAGCATTTCCTTAACGTTCTTGCCAACCGTCAATTCCAGTGGCTTCATGGTGGGCGAACCATCAAGAAATAGTATGCGTTCCATTAGAACTTCCGCGTGCTTCATTTCTCCGATGGACTGTTTCTTGATGAATTCGGCCAACTTTTCGTAGCCCCAGTTTTCATACATTTCCGCGTGCAGAAAGTATTGATTGATGGCCGTCAGTTCTTCGCGCAATGCCTTGTTTAATTCCTCGATTACCTTAGCTGAGCCCTTCATAGGGAACATCCTCCTTGAAAGCAGTGAGTGTACCGCAGATGGCAAGGCGAAGGTAGTGACGCAAGGCACTGCATCGGCGATAAGACGTCTTCCGCGCTAACGCCGAAATCGGCTGATGACCCAGAAAATGAAAGAGAGGCCGACACTAAGCAGCAGGCAAGTCACAATCGGAAAATACACCGTTGCATTTTCACCCTTGTGAATAATATCGCCGGGTAGCCGGCCTAATCGAAAGGGCAATTTGCCGCCGACAAAGAGGAACCCGCCTACAAGCACCAGCACACCACCCAGAATCATGAGCATGCGTCCGAGTTCGCGAAAGGAATCCACTTTGCCTGGAGCCAATCCTCAGGCAGCCGCTGCGATTCGCCGCATCAGGTCTTTCTGCTCGTCGATCGATTCCGCTCCGATCGTGAATGCATCCAGCAACCCCAGTCCCAGCGCATAGCGGATCGCTTCATCCTGCTTGCTGCGTAGCGCGCCCTGTCCCAGAATCTTCATGCCGACCACCGCTTTGCCCGAAGCCCGCATCTGGCGAAGTACGCTAGCTACTGTCTCCGGGTCCGCATCCATGTGTGCTCCCACAGGATTCATTCGCGCAAGGTCCACCTCCACCCAAGGCGAAGCCGCGGCCGCGCGCAATGCCTCGATCGTGTGGCAGGAGCATCCGTGCGCGCGAATTATGCCCTTTTGCTTGGCTTCGGAGAGCACATCCATTGCGCCTCGGTACCGTGTCGTCCAGTCCGCTTCCGTCACGCAGTGGATGAGCACAATATCGATGTAGTCGGTACCCAGTTCGCGCCGGAAACGCTCCAGATCCGCGCGCACTCCGGCTGGATCCCTTGAAAACGTCTTGGAAAGCACGGTCACCTTGCTGCGGTCCACTTGCTTCAGTGCTTTCGCCGCATAAGGATGGCTGCCGTACGAATCCGCGGTGTCAAAGAAACGCAGCCCGTTGTCATAGCCATTCAGCAGCAATCGCGGCAATCCGTCCATTCCCAGTTTCGTTTGGTTCGAGTGGCCGCCGCCCCCAACGGTTCCCGTCCCCATCGCCAAACGCGAAGTCTGAATTCCAGTCTTGCCGAGTGTCACCGTATCCGTTGCGAGAAATTTTTGCGAGAGCGGGCCGAGCGCAGCAAGTCTCGCGGCCATGGCCTTTCCGCCGAACAACAGCGCTCCTGCGGCAAGACTGGTTCGATGAATGAATTCGCGGCGTGTGGTCCGGAACATCGGGTCCTCCCGGGTGGGCTAAACGTGGAAACCCTAGTATGCACTCAGGTGAACAAAAAAAAGAAGCCGAACTATTGTCCGGCTCCTTAGGCATTCCTTGCACCAGTATGTAAGTCCGTTGCGGCTAGATCAGCTCCAGCCCTGAAAAGAAGTAGCCAATCTCAAACGCTGCCGTTTCCGGCGCGTCCGAGCCATGCGTGCAATTAGCTCCAATGTTGCTGCCCAAATCGTGCCGAATCGTACCCGGAGCTGCCTTCTTGGGATCAGTTGCGCCCATCGTGTCGCGCCACTTGGCAATCGCACCCTCGGCTTCCAGAACCAGCGCGAAAATCTTGCCAGAGCTCATGAAATCGGTCAGTTCCCCGAAAAAGGGTCTTGCCTTATGCACCGCATAAAATCCACCTGCCTCTTCCTTCGTCAAGCGCATGCTCTTGATCGCCACGATCTTGTATCCCGCCTTGTGAATACGCGACAGTATTTCTCCCTGCTGACCGGCCGCTACCGCATCCGGTTTGATAATTGCAAATGTACGTTCCAGGGCCACGACGAGTTCCTCCGTAATTTTCTTCGAAAAACGCAACACGACTTGTCTGCTTACTGTTTGTGCAGGCCACGCAACGGCGGCTCCACTTTACGCCTTCAAAGCCGCGCAACGGTTGAGCCCAGGTCCGCCGGCGTTTCCACGGTATGAATTCCCGCGGCGTTCATCGCTGCGTATTTATTCTTGGCGGTACCCTGCCCGCCACTGATGATGGCGCCCGCGTGCCCCATACGGCGTCCCGGCGGCGCCGTCTGCCCGGCGATGAAGCCAACCACCGGCTTCTTCACGTTAATTTTGATCCATTCGGAGGCGCGCTCTTCCGCGTTCCCGCCGATCTCACCAATTAACACAATCGCGTGCGTGTCCGGGTCGTCATTGAACATTTTGATCGAGTCCAAGAACGTTGTGCCGATAATCGGATCGCCACCGATGCCGATGCAGGTCGACTGGCCAATCCCTAATTGCGTCAACTGATGCACCGCTTCATACGTTAACGTTCCGCTGCGGCTCACCACACCTACATTTCCCTGCTTGTGAATTCGGCCCGGCATAATCCCGATCTTGCATTTTCCCGGAGAAATAATTCCCGGGCAGTTTGGTCCAATCAGCCGCGTTTTGGTCCGTCGCAGAACCTCCGCGACACGCACCATGTCCATCGCAGGGATTCCTTCGGTGATGCAAACGACCAGCGGCAATCCCGCATCGCCGGCTTCGAGAATCGCATCCGCCGAGTACGGCGGTGGCACGAAAATCACGGAAGCGTCCGCTCCCGTGGCCTTAACACCTTCGGCTACCGTGTTGAACACGGGCCGTTCGAGATGTTTGGTGCCGCCTTTACCTGGTGTCACGCCGCCCACCACGTTCGTGCCGTATTCAATCATCTGTTGCGCGTGAAACGTGCCTTCGCGGCCCGTAAAACCCTGCACCAGCAATCGTGTTTTTTCATTGACCAGGATGCTCATTGCGCACCTCCTGCAAGGGCCACAACCTTTTGTGCGCCGTCCTTCATGCCGTCCGCGATCGTAAAGTTCAGACCGCTCTCCCGCAAAATCTGTTGTCCCCGCTCCACATTGGTTCCTTCCATCCGCACCACCACCGGCACTTTCACGTGCAGGTCCTTCGCGGCGGCAACCACTCCCGTGGCCAGCACGTCGCAGCGCAGGATGCCGCCAAAAATATTGATGAATACGGCTTTTACCGCGGGATCACTCAATAAAATGCCGAACGCGTTCTTCACCTGATCCGCCGAAGCGCCGCCACCAACGTCCAGGAAGTTAGCCGGCGAGCCACCCGCGTACTTGATGATGTCCATGGTAGCCATCGCCAGGCCCGCGCCGTTCACCATGCAGGCTACGGTGCCGTCCAGTTTGATGTAATTCAATCCATACTTCGAGGCTTCCACTTCCAGTGGATCTTCCTCGTCGAGGTCGCGCAATTCACGCAAATCCTTGTGCCGGAACAGCGCGTTATCGTCAAACGACATTTTCGCGTCCAGCGCCACCAGCTTCCCGTCGCCTGTGATTACACACGGATTGATTTCCACCATCGACGCGTCCGTATCCATGAACGCGCGGTAAAGCGCCATGAAGAATGGCGTCGCCGCCGCGGCTTGCTCACCCGTCATGCCAAGCCCAAATGCAATCTTCCTCGCTTGATAGGGCTGCAATCCGACCGCAGGATGAATATGTTCCCGCAGAATCGCCTCGGGATTTTCCTTGGCCACCTGTTCGATTTCCATACCGCCCGATCCGCTCGCGATAAATACCGGGCGTTCCGTTTCGCGGTCGATCAACAGGCCGAGATACAATTCACGCTTGATGTCGAGCCCTTCTTCGATCAGCAACCGCTTCACAATACGGCCCTGCGGTCCCGTCTGTACTGTGATCAGGTTCATTCCCAGAATCTGCGACGCGATTTCCGCCGCTTCATCCGCCGAGCGCGCCAGCTTTACACCTCCGCCCTTGCCACGGCCGCCCGCATGAATCTGCGCTTTCACCACCACCACGTGAGACTTCAGCCTCTGTGCCGATTCCCGTGCTTCCTCCTTGGTGAACACCACTTCACCCCGGGGAGTCGTGACGCCGTATCGCGCAAGGATGGCTTTCGCTTGATATTCGTGAATCTTCATTTCGGGTTCTGCCTTTTGATTCGGCCCTGATTCATTCAGGTCCGTCGCGCCTGTGCCACGTTGCAGCCGCGCACAGGTGTTAGAATTTGAGGAGCGTAGAACAATAGAGTTTACTTGAGACACGAAATTCGAGCAAGGTAACAGCCCGCATAAGGCGATAAATTTCGACGAGGACGATGGCTACCACACGCTCACTGATCGAGAAAGCTGCCTCTCCCGACGGCCTGCCCCGCGCGGAAGCAGAATTCCTCATGGAAGAGCTCTTGTCCGGGCGCATCGAGACACCGGATATCGTTCGCTTTCTCGAAGCGCTAAATGAACGGCCGGTCACTGCCCACGAGCTTTCCGGATTCGCCACGATTATTCGACGTCATGCCACGCCCGTTTTCCTTCCCCGCGAATCGCGCCCGGAGAATATGGTGGACACGTGCGGTACGGGAGGTGATGCCAGCGGCACCTTCAACATCTCCACTGCCGCTGCGATTGTTGCCTCCGCTGCGGGCGTTCGCGTGGCAAAACACGGTAACCGCGCAGCCAGCTCGCTCTCTGGTTCGGCCGATGTGCTTGGAAGCCCTCGGCGTCAACATTGATCGGCCGCTCTCCCATTCTGGCCACTCCATCCGCGAAATCGGTATTGGCTTTCTCTTCGCTCCCGCCGCTCATGGTGCGGCTCGTCATGCGGCACCCGCCCGTAAACAGATCGGCAAACGGACTGTCTTTAATTTACTGGGTCCGCTCACCAATCCCGCCGGAGCGCGGGCACAGGTCTTGGGAATCTTCTCTGCGGAATTGATCGATCTGGTTGCCGCCACACTCGCTGAGCTAGGCACTGAGCGCGCGTTCGTACTCCACGGAGCCGGCGGCTTGGACGAGATTTCTCTTGGTAGTGAAACGCAAATTGCCGAAGTGCGCAACGGCAGTGTGCGCCGCTTCACGGTCACTCCCGAAGAGTTTGGATTGAATCGCGCACCTCTGGAAGCGTTGCGCGGCGGTACTCCCTCGGAAAATGCCGCCTTGATTTTACGTATCTTTCAAGGTGAGCCCGGCCCACCCAGGGACATCGTGGTTGCCAACGCCGCCGCTGCCCTCGTGGTTACGAATATTGCCGCTGATTTCCGTTCGGCCGCGGAGTTGGCCTCGAACGCGATTCGCTCAGGTGCTGCCCTCGCAAAGCTGGAGCAGTTCAAATCATTCAGCAATAATGGGCCCTAACACGGACAAGTTCAATGACTCAAGGCTTCGCCGGGCTCTCCACTCCCCCTGACTCGACAGCAGAGTGAATGCCCCACGCCGCCAGACCTGCTGCCGCAGCTCCCGCCACGATGTAAATCACTGTCTTCCGTTTGATTCCTGCGGCAGGTACGCCCGCCCCAGCGGGCTTATTGCGATTCTGCCGGAGCATCCAGGTATATCCGGTACGTTTCCCCCTCCGGAACCAACTGAAACTCGTCCCGATAGTAAAACTCCAGATTGCCATACACCGCGTGAATCTGCAGAATCTTCGGCCCCAGGATGCGCACCTCCGCTTGCGTCGACTGCCCGGTCTCAGGCCGAACCATCGCGTCTTCCGCATGTACCTCGACCATCGCGTTCGCCGGAGAAGTGAAGTACAGCCAGCCTGCGGCCAAATCCACGTGCGTGCCCTTCGCCACCTTTTGCAGCGCTGCCCCTGCCCCATTCGACAAGGCCAAGGTCGCCGCACCAATGCGCACGGCAAGTTTTCCTTCAGCCGCTGTGGAGAGCGATTCGCCCTCGAATACCGACAAGCCCGGATACGCCTCTGCTGAATTCAACTGTGCATCCACCGCTCGCGTCAGAATACCGAGCGGTGGGGCAATCCCTGCAAGAGCTGTTGATCGGAGAAACGTAGAGCAAAATGATGGCACTGATGGCGGTCAAGCCACGCGCAAAACGCATAAGACGCCTCCAGGGGCTGGAACGAAGGAGGGCCAAACCCACTGGAGTCAAGCCTAGGCCTAATTAACTTATACTTTAATACACATCTATATAAATACTACAAGCGGAATATATCACTTAGTTACTCACGAGACAACATGGGACTATCGCGAAATTCGAAAACTAAAGTGAGAGGAAATTCTGTAGCAGCTTCTTGCCTGATTCCGTCAGCACAGACTCCGGGTGGAATTGCACCCCTTCGATTTTGTACCGCTTGTGGCGCACCCCCATGATGATCCCATCATCGGTTTCTGCGGTGATAACCAACTCGTCGGGCAACGATTTTCGTTCCACGATCAGTGAGTGATATCGAGTTGCTACGAACGGATTCGGCAATTTGCGAAAAATCCCTTTTCCATCGTGCTTAATAGTACTGGTCTTCCCGTGGAACAATTTCGGCGCGCGAATAATCTTCCCCCCGAACGCCGCGCCAATGGCCTGATGTCCCAGGCAGACCCCCAGGATCGGAAATTTTCCAGCCAACTTCTCGATCAATTCGACGGAGATGCCCGCTTCCTGTGGTGTGCAGGGGCCCGGGCGAGATCACGATGGCTTCGGGTTTCCTTCGCGCAATCTCTTCCACCGATATTCGGTCGTTGCGATGCACTTCCAACTGGCAACCCAACTCGCCCAGATATTGCGCCAGGTTATAGGTGAACGAATCGTAGTTGTCCAGCAGCAGAATCACTTTTTGCGCTTCCCTTTCCCAGAGTTTCCGGTCGCGTGTGCCGCTTCCAACGCCCGTAACAGCGCGCGGGCCTTGTTCTCGGATTCGTGAAACTCTCCCGGTCCCGTGCGAATCCGCCACAATGCCGCCGCCCGCTTGCACGTACGCCACTCCATTCTTGATCACCATGGTGCGCAGCGCGATGCACGAATCGAGGTTCCCCGCGAAATCCAGATACAAAATGCCGCCTGCATAAATCCCACGCCGGGTTTTCTCCAATTCCTCGATGATTTCCATCGCGCGGACCTTGGGCGCTCCCGAAACCGTCCCAGCCGGGAAACAGGACATCAGGGCGTCAAAGCAGTCCACGTCTTCCCGCAGTTTCCCCGCAAACTGGAAACCAGATGCATCACGTGTGAGTACCGCTCTACCGTTAATAACTTCTCCACTTTCACGCTGCCGTAGTCGCACACCCTTCCCAGGTCGTTCCTGCCCAAATCCACCAGCATGATGTGCTCGGCGCGCTCTTTGTCGCTCGCCAGCATCTCTTGTTCCAACCGTTGGTCTTCCGCTTCATCCTTCCCCCGCCACCGCGTGCCCGCGATCGGACGGTAGAAAACATCGCGCCCTTGCACCTTCACCAGCATCTCAGGCGAACTGCCCACCACGTGCACGTCATTCAATTGCAGATAGAAAAGATACGGCGATGGATTCAGCGCCCGCAATTCGCGATATACCGAAAACGGCGATGCCTTGGTCTTCACCGAAAATCGCTGGCTGATCACTACCTGGAAAACATCGCCCGCGCGGATGTATTTCTTGGCCTGCTCGACGACGTCCAGATATTCCTTGCGCTTGAAGTTCGATTCCACTTTCGGTGCGGCTTGCCTCCCTTTGCCAGGCTTCCGCGCCAACTCTCCGGCTGACGGCTCTTCCAGCAATTTCCGCGTGCGCTGAATCTCTTTTACCGCCGCGTCGTATTTCGCGCGCAGGCTGCCCTTCCCCTCGGAATAGACGTTGCGCACGATCCACATTTGATGCTGCACGTGATCGAACGCCAATATGCCGTGGTAGAACATCAGCATCGCGTCGTACAGACCAATCTCATCGCGCAAGCGTTTCGGCAATCGTTCAATCAACCGCACCATGTCATAGCTGAAATAACCAATTGCACCAGCGACCAGTGGCGGTAATCCCGGCAGCCGCACAGGCCGGAATTTCTCCATATGCGCGCGCAAAAACGTAATCGGGTCGCGTTCTTCCCAGATTAGCCGGTCGCGGCTTTCCAGCACGCATGCTCCGCCCGCGTAGCGGAAGATTTCCTCCGGATTTGCCCCAGCAAACGTGTAGCGCGCGATCTTCTCGCCGCCTTCCACGCTCTCCAGCAGGAACGAATACCTTGCGCCTTGCGCCACCCGCAAGTACGCGCTCACCGGCGTCAGCAAATCCGCAGAGAAAACGTCATACACGGGAATCAGGTTGCCCTGCTTCGCCAGCTTTTGAAATTCCTGGAATGTTGGATGAATCATGAACTCGTCTTTGGCCCTGGTTCCGATCTATAGTCTGCCGATTACCCGCTGACCTTCACTTTCGCTTTCAACGCGTCCAGAACCGCTCTTCTCATCACCGTTTCTGGTGCGCGCTGCTTCATCCACAATTCCCATTGCGCGATTCCTTGCGCAATAAACATTTCCGCCCCGGATACGGTGCTGATGCCCTTTTCCGCTGCCATCCGCAATAACTTCGTCTGCAGCGGCCGATATACCAGGTCGAACACCAGCGAACAGTTTAACTCGCCAGACGCAAGCGGCGAAATTCCCTCTTCTGGGTGCATGCCTACCGAAGTGGCATTCACGATTACGTCAAATTTCATTTTGCGTAAACCGGCACGCTTCACCGCTTCGCCTTCCACATCCCGCGCCAGGCTGCGCGCCGCAACTTCCCTTCTTGAACAGATAAAAACCTCGGCACCAGCTTTGGCCACCGCAAACGCAGCCGCCCGTGCCGCGCCACCAGCGCCAAAGATCAATACGCGGCTACCGCGCAACCGTATCCTGTTCTCCAGTGCCCGCAACACACCCAAGATAGTCTGTGTTGCTACCGGAGAGTAAACCATTTCGTCGCACCGTCACGGTATTTACGGCACCGATCTTTTCCGCCAAAGACTCGCATTCGTCCAGCTTTCGAAATACCGATTCCTTGTGCGGAATCGTCACGGCGAATCCCCTCACACCAAAATCCGGAATCGCCTTCAGGAAGTCGTCCAATCGCTCCACAAGAAATGGCAAGAAGACCGCATCTTTTTTCGCCGTCACGTACCCAGTGTTGTGCATCAATGGCGAAAGTGAATGCCCTATCGGATTGCCAATCACGCCATACACCGCCGTTTTGCCTGTAATCAAGTGCGCCCGATACAGCGTCTTCAGTTCTCGCAGATTCACTTGGCCGGGTGCCGTCGCTGCCGCCACTGGCGCGTAAGCCAGGGCGCTGCCTTCTCGCAGTGCGAGGATACGCGCCGGTAGACCAACTTCTCCCATCGGCACAGCAACGACTTGCCGCGAGTTCTTCGCTGATTTTAGCAACCGCACGCTGTCCGCAATCGTCTGCGCCATTGCCGCGATCTTCAGAGCATCACCCTCTCCACGTCCCGGCACCATCAGTCGCTTCGGGAGCACAGGCGTCCGTCGGAAATCATGGATCGACAGCAGCACCTTCTGCGGAACGTCGAATCCTCGCACCGACTGTTCCGGTAATTCCCTCAAGGTCTCCACTTCCAGGTCGCACCATTGGCACCCCGCCTCGCGTGCCTTCATCAACCAATACAATTCCGCGCCCGCATCTCCCGCCAACTCGCCGCCACCAATACGTCGCCGGCAAGTTGCCAGAAAAGTGATGCTTTTCCATTTCCCGCGTTTCAGCCAGCCGAGAAATTTTTTGCGCTCGAAATCCGTTCGCAGCCAGTCCAAACGCAGTTCCACCGTGGGAGTTTCCTTCACCGCCCGGCGCACCAAATCGGCCAGTTCTCGCGCGCTGGGAGCCGCCGCGACGCCACAAATTCGGCTCAAGCCCTCTCCAAACGGTCTCATGCTCTAAAAATGCCTCCTAACCTATTGAAAATAAAGCTTGTAACATGCCTTTGCAAATGTGTAAAGGGCTCCCGTCCATTTTGTTGACGCCACCCAGCGCACTTGTTAGTTTCGTTGTTGCAAGTCCCCGCACGGCCCTTACTGGCGTGATTTCAAGGAGTACGATTATGCGCGTATTCGTAGCAGCATTGTCTCTAGGAATTTTGGTGGCAGCCTCTGGCGCCGCTGCTCAGTCAGGCACACAGGAACCTGTCGTGTCCTCCACCCAGCGCGCGGCGGAAGCAACTGCGCCAGATTACACCGCCGTGTACTGCTCCAGCTTTGTTCAGGACGAAAAGATCCCCGAGGAGACCCTGCTCATTTCGGGTGAAGAGTCCAACGTCAAGGTTATCTTCCACCGTGGCGACTATGTCTACGTCAACAAGGGATCCGCGCAGGGCATGCACGTCGGCGATCGCTTCTCTGTGGTTCGCCCGGTAACCGACGATGTGAAAGTTCAGTGGTTCAAGTGGCAAGACAAGCTCATGAAGGCCATGGGCACGGTCTATAAGGACGCGGGTCAACTGGTGATCACCACCGTGCAGCCCAACGTCTCGATTGCCCAGGTTTCTTTTTCTTGCGATTACATGCAGCGCGGCGACATTCTTCGCCCCTACCAGGATCGTCCTTCCCCTCCTTTCCGCCAAGGTGTGAAATTTGATCATTTTGCCCCGGTCAGCGGCAAGTCCGTTGGCATGCTTGTGGTGGGTCAGGAATTCTCGCAACTCTACGGTAAGGATTCCATCGTGTACGCCAATATCGGCAACGCTCAAGGAGTGAAAGTCGGCGATTATCTACGCTTCTTCCGCTACCAGGGCTCGCTCGCGGAGACCGCACCCAACACCAAGGGCTATCAGTACAAGCTCTACGGTTTTGGCAGCACACCTACCCGCTATGAATGGAATGATCTACCGCGTGAAGTTCTTGGCGAGGGCATCGTAATCAACACGAGCAAGAACTCCTCCAGTGTTTTCATCACCTACAGCCGCATCGAAGCCTATGCCGGCGATTACGTCGAAATCGAATAGCAAACCTCTCGATTTCACTGGCTTTTTAGCCCGCGCTTCTACCTGGCGCGGGCTTTTTGTTTTTGGGGCACAGCCATTCCTGTCTGCGCGCCCTGCCTATCTCTCCCAATCTACTCCCCACCCTCCACGATCTCGCACGTGAATCCATAGATGCTCGTATTCCGGCTCTTCCACGCATCCGCCGCCAATCCTGCTTTCTTGCAGGTCTCTCCCAGAAATCGTTCCCGGTCGAGCCCATGCTCGGTGGCCACCTGTGGCAACAACAAACCCCGTCGCGCACCCTGCTCGATCAAAAGTCCGTGTTTTCCAATTTCAATTTCATCCGGGGATATGACTTGTAGCTGTGAAAGCACGGAAACTTCGATCTCAGCCGACTCCACTTCTCCCGCGCGCATTGGCGCAAACCTCGGATCGTGCAGTGCGGCACTTGCCGCGCATTCCGCAATACATCTGCCCAATGGCTCGCTCGGTTCTACCATCCCGATACAGCCGCGCAATTCACCGCCAACGTGTAGCGATACAAAAACGCCGCACGTCGTTCCGAATACTCCATCTGTGGGGATTTGTTCCAGCGCGCGATGGTGACAAACATTTTCCCGTAAACTCTGGCGCGCCAGCTCCAGTATTTTCTGTTTTTCGTTCTCAGAGAGGAACGGCATCCTGCGACTTCTTCGTCGTCTCCAGCATGCTCAGCTTGCGGCGTTGCTTGATTCGGTCATCCAATTGGCCCCAGAACCGGAGGAAATATTGCGCCGCGGAAACCAGAGCGCTGACCACCACAAGCCACAACAGAATCAAACCGATGGGCTTCAGTGAGGGATGCCGCACTCCGGCGATCAGCACCGCCACCGCACACACCTGTAAAACCATCTTGGTTTTTCCTAGTGCCGATGCGGAAATGATGAATCCCTCTGCCGACGCAATATTCCGTAATCCCAATACCGTAAATTCCCGGCCGATGATGATCACCACCATCCACGCTGCCACCAGGGGATGACCGCTCTGATCATGCATGCCCACCAACGAAATAAATGCCGCGGATATCAGCAACTTGTCGGCGATTGGGTCCAGCAGGATTCCCAGCGTGGTCACCTGTGAATTACGCCGTGCAACGTAACCATCCGCCCAATCCGTCGCCGCGGCAATCAGCAGTATCAGCACTCCCCAGAACTCAAAGTGCATCGGGAAGCCCCACAAATCCACGTTCGGACTCCGCGTAAGCAGCACTACGATCAGCACCGGTACGAAAAAGATGCGTAACAGTGTCAATGAGTTTGCAAGATTCATAGAGAAGTAAGTCGCACCAGCTCCCGAGCACTGTTTTAGAGGGCTCGGCTCACTATAGACTCCGCTTCCGTACGCGTCAACGTGCGAAGGCGTGGCCCGTTTCGCAAGTCTCCCGGTACTTTCAGGTTACTGCGGGTGGGCAAATCATGAGGGAAAGAGGGATACTAATTCGTAACACCGCTGCTGCAAAGCTGTGCAAAACCCGAATCGTGATCAACAAACGGTTAGGGTGATTAGTGGTCACTGAATCGCCATCAAACGCAAACATCTCGCTTTATTTCAATTACTTACAAATGCCGTTGTTCCCGAAGGGTCTGTGCGGTCCGCAAAATCTTACTTTTCTTTCTATCCTCATCCCTCAGCTTTCCACAGTGTTTTCCACAGCCTAGCGGCCCATGCCCCAACCCGGCAGGCTCCGTTTTTCCTTTACAAATCATTCATATTTTAGTGAATTCGGCGAAGTTACCGCAGAGTTACCCCACCTCATTTTCGTCGCAATCTAGATTGCGTGAGGCCCACGCAAAACGCGCGCCGGCAAGAACAGAATTGCTTTCAGTAATTCGAAAACTCCATGTACAGCGATGCCGACTATGCGGAATGGCAGCACCAACAACCACACGAACGGATATGCGATCAACGCCAGCAGCGCCAAAGGCCAGCACACTATCAACAACAGACACCACAGTAGAAAGGCAGCCATGTCAGTTCTCCCTTACTTCTCCATACGAAGAACCTCGCCTGGAGGTTCCCTTAGTTACGAACTCGTCTAGCTTCAGTCTCTTCGCCACATTCTCCGGCACTTCCACATCCAGCTCGATATGCGTATCGTTCGCTTCGGAGTGCATCACGCGCCCGAGAGCATGAATCAGCGCCAGCGTCCGCCCTTCGCTGAGAGGCATGTGAAGTGACAGTTTCACGATCGGATCGATGGGAATTGCTTTCTCTATACGCCGCAATAATTCATCGATCCCCTCGCCCGTCAAAGCCGACACGAAAACCGGCGGTTCTTCATTCGTTCCTGCCTTGGCCCACGCGGCCGCAAACTCGTCGCGCTGCTCAGGAGAAAGTTGATCCACTTTGTTGAACACGCGCAACCGCGGCCGCCCCAGGACTCCCAGTTCATCCAGAATTTTTTCCACTTCGCGGTCCAGTTCGTCGTGATGCAAGCTGGAAATGTCGCTCACCTGAAGCAACAACGCTGCTTCCTGCACCTCTTCGAGCGTGGCGCGAAACGCCGTGATTAATCCCTTCGGCAGCGCGCGTATGAATCCCACCGTGTCGGACACGAGAATGCGCCGGTTTGACGGCAATCGCACTGCGCGCACCGTCGGATCCAGGGTCGCAAACATTCGCGAAGACACCAGTACTTCCGCCCGGCTCAGTGCATTGAACAACGTGGACTTCCCCGCGTTGGTATAGCCTACGAGCGTGACCGTGCCCAAAGGCACCGCATTCCGCGCTTCGCGCCGCAGCGCCCTCTGCTGGCGCACCTCTTCGATGCTTTCCTTGATTCGGCTGACCCTGTCGCGGATTCGCCGTCGATCCGTCTCCAGTTTCTTTTCGCCCGGTCCGCGTACCCCGATGCGCCCCGCTCCGCCACCAGAACCGCCGGATCCGCCTCCGCCGCTTTTACCGCCCAATCGTGACATCTCCGTGCCTTTGCCCGTCAGTCGCGGCAGCAGATAATTCAGTTGCGCCAGTTCCACCTGTAGTTGCCCTTCGCGGCTCCGCGCATGCTTCGCAAAAATATCCAGAATTAATTGCGTCCGGTCCACGACTCGCCGCTCGGTCGCCTTCTCGATGTTCCGCTGCTGCATCGGCGTCAGCTCGCTGTCAAATATGATCAGCGGAGCATTGCGTGCGTTCGCTTCCGCGCGAATTTCGTCGAGCTTACCTTTTCCCACCAGCGTCGCAGGATCGGCCGCGTCCCGGATCTGAAACATCGAGCCAACAATGTTCACGCCAGCGCTTTTCGCCAGTTCTTCCAGCTCCAATAGCGATTCTCGCCCCGCTTCGCCCGTTGGCATTCCCGGAAAACGAGCAGCCCTCTTCCAGCCCACTCCTACTAGCAGGACACGCTCCGCAAATGATGTATCGTGCGTATGTTTATGTTTCATTCGCAGCAATCAGGGGATTTCTTCGCAGGGTTGCTGTTCACAGGGAGGAAATCTCGCTTCATCCACTACATTATACGTCCTTCTCCTCCCCCCGGAAACCTTTCGGGAGACTTCCAGCAGTTTCGGAACTATTGCGTAGGTTAGGAAAAGAACAGTGATTTCGACTGGATTTCTTATCCAACGGTTGGGGTGGCGGGAGCGGCCTATTTTCAGACAGGTCTCTTCTCTTAATTTTGCAGCCACTGGAAAGCTTTGGCGTTGCCGAGTCTGATGCGCAGCGTGTGACCTTTCGTTTTTCCTTCCGTGCGTCAGCTACTGTCGGCAGCACCTGGGCGAGAAAGACTGAGCCATAAGAGCAGCAGCAACTGGGCGCTGCTGTGTATCCGATGTTTGCCACGGTGAAGGTATCGAAGTCGGTAGAGTCGTTCGATGGTCAAGGCCAGCATGGTGACGAGCCAGCCGATCAGTAGACTGTTGGCATGATGATGACAGATATGCTCGAGGCCGTGCCGACTCTTGGCATCGTTGAAGCCTTGGTTCTCGATTTCCCAGCGGCTTTTGGCCATGTGGAACAGAGATTGGGGGCCCGCCGTGGAAGAAGCAAAATTCGTCAGCCAGTAGGCTTCCACCACCGTGCCATCCGGCTTGTGCTGGCGATAGAAGAACACCCGAACGGTCTCCCACTCGAGCGTTTTCCAAGGATCGAAATCCTCCGCGTCCCACACCTCCACGCGATCTGGTCCATACTGGAAAACCGTAGCCGGAGGCCCCGAAGGAAAACGATGTCGGGCAGCGGCGAATAACTCCGGCAAATTGTCTTTCAGCCGTGCCACCACCCGGAGACCGAGCTCTCCGGCAGTGTGCAGGAACGGTGCGGTGGCAAATTCTCCATCGACAACCACATATTGCGCAAAGCGTGTTCCCACTTTCCCGATCACCCGCCGCAACAAGCGCTGCCCAGCGGCGTACTCGCTATCGCCGGTCCGTAGGGTTCCCCATCGCAGGGCAGCGACAGGCCGTTCCACCACGCTGACCATCACGAGTGAGTGTTGATAGCCCTGAATCTTTCCGTGCTTCTCGATTTACGATGCGTACCATTCTGGCGAGCCACTTTTCACAAAAACGGAAAGCGTAAATGGGCGTAGAATGCTACCGCTCTCCCGGCAACCACATCGGCTTTGAGAATGAAACTAAGGAGACATCGTGGACAACGCAAGAAAGCACATCATTCAATTGGCGATTCTACTCTTAATGGCATTGGCGCTCGGCAGTTCGCAAACCGCTTCAAGTTCCGCAGCGCCGCGAAACTCTGCTTACTCGGACCGGCAGGCAAAGCCTGCAGCTACTCCCGGTGCTACGGCGGACGCTTCGGGAGTGATCTTCTTCGACAAAGATCAGGTCTCCCAAGCCGCGGTCACCAGCGGCCTGCTGTACAACGGCAATCCCGATCGCAATTATCGCGTCCACATCTTCCGTCGAGACAAACCCGGCGAAGTCGAAATCCACACCAAAGACACCGACATCTTCTACATCATTGAAGGCTCTGCGACTCTCGCGACTGGAGGGACGACCGTGGGCGGCAAGAATACCTCTCCCGACGAGATCCGCGGCACATCGATGAACGGTGGCATGTCTCGCCAGATTTCCAAAGGCGATGTAGTCATCATCCCTGCCAACGTTTCTCACTGGTTCAAGGAAATTCAAGCACCGGTCAGTTACTTCACCGTAAAAGTGCGTTGACGCTCGATCCGCGTGCTCGAGAAGGCGACCCTCGAGCAAAGCTATTCCCTAGCTGACGCTGGATTCCTCATACTCCACGCCGTGTGTCCGTTCGACGTCGAAGTTCCTCGTGGAGCCTGAAGCTTTTTCTTGATTGGGCCTCAGCTTGAACTTCCGCACAACTTCCTGCAGTTGCACCGAGATCTTCTCCAGGTGCAGGGCAGCTCTCTGCGAATCTTCCGCGCCATGCGATGTGCTCTGTGCGGCCTGCGCTACTCCATTGATGTTCAGTCCCACTTGCGCCGAACCTTTCGTCGCTTCCGTCAGATTGCGAGACATTTCGCTGGTGGTCGCGGATTGTTCCTCAACCGCCGTCGCAATCGTCGACGAAATCTGGTTGACGCGATCGATAATTTCGTCGATCGCCTGATCGCATCGACGGCCTCCTTGGAGTCCGTACGTATCGCTTCGATCCGCTGGCTGATCTCCTGCGTCGCTACTGCCGTCTGTTTCGCCAGTTCTTTCACTTCATTTGCGACCACGGCAAATCCCGCTCCCACTTCTCCCGCGCGCGCCGCTTCCACTGTGGCGTTCAGCGCCAGCAGGTCGGTCTTCTGTGCGATCGATGTAATCATTTTGATTACTTTCCCGATCTCCGCGCTGGACTCTCCCAGCTTGTTCACCGTTCCGTTTGCGGCAGCTGCCGTCCTAGTCGCTTCCCCCGCCACCTTCGCCGCATCTGTTGCATTCTTGGCAATCTCTTGAATGCTGGCGCTCATCTCTTCGGTCGCCGTAGCCACGGTCTGCAGGTTTCGATTAACCTCATCGGTCGCTGTGCTCACGGTCGTGGCCTGCGCCGATGTCTCTTCGGAATTTGCGCGGATGTTTTGGCTTGTCGTTGAGAGTCGTTCACTTGCCCTCGTCAATTCCGAGGAGTCCTGCTCGATTTTTCCCAGCACCTCGCTCATATTTTCAACCGTGGCATTCAACGCTTCCGCCATCTGCCCCACTTCATCGCGAGAGCGCACCTCGATGCGCCGGGTCAAGTCGCCCCCCGCAAGTCCCTCCAGTAAATCGTGAACCTCTGCGATAGGCTTGATTACCGTCGCACGCACTACCAACGCCACCGCTCCAGCGGCAGCGAGCAGCGTGAACAGGTTCGTCAGAAATAACATCCGAAAATTCGAACTGGCATTCGCCACCAATTCGTCCACCGGAGCTTTCAGCTCAAATGCACCACGCAGATCCCCTGCCTTCATCCCTTCCTTAATGTTCCCGAACGGATCTTTCGTTCCGGCGGGATCGCCGTGACATACCAGACAATCCTGCGTCAGCCTGACTGGCTGTGCGTAACGCAACCATTCGCGTCCGTTCTCCGTGGCTCGCGCCGTATACTCTTTCAGACTTGGATCCTCCTGAAACTTGGATAACGCTTCCCGTTCAAATGCGTCTGCCGCATTTTTGGGATTTCTCGGCCTCAGCGAAGGCGTCCTGAACTCCATTCCTGCCTGCTGCGCATATTGTTGCGCCACTTTCCACGACACGACCACCGGCACCTGGTCGATATATTTGTAGTCGTGGTTCGGTACCAGTTTTTCAATATTCTGCGAAAACCAGATTCGCGTCGTCGCCGCCATTCCTGTAATTTGCCGCACTTTGTCGAGAAACGCGGCATCCGCCTGTCGGATTTACGCGCGCTTCTGTAATCCAAAAACTTAGCAGTGAGGTCGTTAGCAACACCGCGGCAACTGACGTGATCACTTTTTGCGTTAGGTTGAGATTCTTAAACACGTTCGCCGTTCTCCTTGTTTCTGCGCCTCTAGTTCACGGCGCGACGTACTTCCGTCAGCTTCATGGGTAATCTCGTATCACCGCCCGTACTTCACCGGCCTGCCAATGCGCGTCGTCAAACGTTTCGACACGGAAAGGGTGTTCCAATTCGGAGTGCTCCCTGTGCACTCTCAATTCCCATTCGTTCAAAACTCTGTGAATCCAACCTGCCAATTCACGGCCCGCGGCCCGTCTGCGCGGACTGCAGTCGTTCAGGCGCGCATCGCCCGTTTATTCCATCAATTTGCGTGCCACTTTTTTCGCCGGGTATTTGTTGTTACTCGGAAGGAGATTCACTCGCGGAAATTTGTCCTAGAATCCACTCCAGCGCCTGCTCTTGCACTTCTGGATCGCCGCCAAATCCGGTCAGCCAGTGTACGCCTTGCTCTCTTCGGAACCACGTCATCTGCCTCTTCGCATATCTTCGCGTGGCTTGCTGGATCGCTGCGCGGGCTCCTTCCAGTTCTAATTCTCTGTCCAGCACCGAACGCAATTCCTTGTAACCGATAAAATCAAACGGTTTCGCTTTCGGTGACATTCCACTATCGATCAAACCACGCACTTCTTCCATCCATCCGCGCTCCAACATTTCGTCCGTTCGCGCGTGAACTTTCTCGTACAATTTTTTCCGATCCGGCTGCAGCCCCACTTTTATCGCGCGCCAACCCTCCAGCGGTTTGCGCCCGCCCTGGTAAACTTCCGACAGCGGTTTCTTCGTTAGCAGGCACACTTCCACGGCTCGTAACAATTTCTGTTCATCCGCCGGGGCAATTTTCTTCGCGGTTTCCGGATCGAGTCTCTTCAGTACGCGGTGCAGGTGACCCGCTGTTTTTCCCTTGGCTCGCTCACGCAACCGATCTCGCAATGGTTCCGAGCGCAGCGGCACCTCCGCCAGTCCTTCCAGAAGCACCCTCAAGTACAGTCCCGTCCCAACCGTAAGAATCGGCAACCGCTCTCGTTCGCGCAATTCGTCCAGCACTTCGATCGCGCGTTCGCGATATCCACCCGCGGTTGCTTCTTCCGATGCCTCTAACAGATCGATCAGATGGTGTGGCACTCCTTGTCGCTCCTCCATCGTCGGTTTCGCCGTGCCAATGTCGAAACCCCGATACAGCTGCGTCGAATCGCACGCCACCACGTCTCCGCCCAATTTCCGGGCCAGCCACACCCCTAGCGCAGATTTTCCAGACGCGGTTGGTCCCACGATGGCTACAAGCGGTAAGTTTTTCTCTCTTGTCATTTACGGAAGAAGCAGTGGCCAAGCCCGACTGATCAACACCACCAGCACGATCAACCCCAGCAACAAACTTCCCAGCACCTGAGGTCGTGCCAGCTTCATGCTCCAATCCTACTCGTGAATCCCAGTGGCGCGCAAACCCACCCGCTGGCCCAATTCCGCAACAAGTTGTCATGCTGAGCGCCGCTTTTGATGGGTCCGAAGGATCTCGACCCATCAACCCTGCTGCCATTCCTAGCGCGATTTGACTGCTAGTTCCGCGGCGGCTGCAAATTGTAGTAATACGTAAATCGCAATTCGATGTATGGCGCTTTGAATCCCGGCGGCAATGGCTGAAACGGATTCGACGCCCGGATCGACGAAAATGCCGCGCGGTCCAGCGGTTCTTTGCCCGAACTGAATACTTGTGCTGGATCGCCATCCGGCACCGAACCGTCTCGCATGATCTTGAATTGCAGCGACACAACACCCTGGTCGCCAAGTTGCACGGAAGTAGGCATCACCGAAAACCAGTTCCGCTGCACGGTCAGATACACGCGTCGCAGGTAATCATTAAAGTCGATGCCCTCGGTATCCGTGAGCATCTCAATTCCAGCCGCCGCCGTACCATGCCCGCGTCCGCCGCCACCACCGCCCACGCCAGGGGGCAATTGCCCACCGCCGCCAATTGGTGCGGGTGAATTCATTCGTCCTGCTTTTTCCGCATCGCGAATCAACCCGCCCGGCGAAGACGACTGCTTCGGCAGAATCAGCCCGGTTGAAGGTGTCGGTGCCTGCGGCACTTCCAATTTCGGTTGCACCGGTACGTCCGTCTTGGGCGCTGGCATGCTCATCGAAGGTTGCGGTTGCGGAGTGCTCTGTTGCGGCACTGGTGCGTTCGGCAAATCTCTCTTTGGTTCCACCTTGGGCGCCACCGGCTCCGGCGCGGGAATCGGATTCTCGATCGGTGGCGCTACCTTCTTCAAAACTTTAGGATCGACTCGCACCGCCTCATGCGGCGCGGGCGGCGGCGATGGTTTCAACGCGTCCAATGCCCCCGGCGGCAGCAACACCGTCATCTGTCGCCGTCCAATTTCCTCTTGTTCCTTCGTCAATACGTGCGGCCCAAAGATCTGCGGCTCAAAGATCAGCAACAAGAGAAACAGGATGTAACCCAATACGCCGAAACCTGTTTTTGCTCTATCCTCAAGTGATTTTCCGACCTTCGGCGGCGGCAGCAGGCTCACTTCTCCCGTCGACATGATGTCGGGTGCCACCAGGTCTTCCGGCACCTCAAAGTGCGCCGGCATCTCTTCCGGCAGCGTCGCGCCCTGAGGAATCGTTACCCGCTCATCCATCTCCGTCGGCTGCGCGGGCAGATTGGACTCATCTTCTTTCTGCACCAGATCTACGTTCACGTCGCGCGGCACGACCACGCGCGTTGCAATTGAATCCAATGGGAGATTTGTCGGGATGTTGGACTTGCCGTCCAGCTTAACCATCGGCAACGACGACGGCACCAGTGTGCGTTCGTCCAGCGTCGATGGCCGCCGCCGCGTGGATGCCGCTACGTCTTCATCTGATAGACGGGCGCCGTTCGGCACCAAAATCCGTGGGATCATCATGTTGTTTTTTCTTGGTTAACTTGCGCTACTGGTTGGACGCGCGCATCGTGTTCACGGATGCTTTCCAGCACCCTGCTCGCCAGTTCCAACGCCGCTTTTCCGGCTGTCCCATCCGTTTTCGGTGCAATCCGCGTCCGCACTGCGTCCACAAACGCTTCCAATTCCGCCTGCAGTGGCTCCGTCGTCGACGCAGCAAGTTTTTCAAATCCAAATTCCGGCGCAGGTCCTGGCTTCTTCACTCCTACTCGCAATGCATCCCGCCGCGCGTAATCCAGCGAGATATATTCGTGCTCCTGGAAAAATCGCATCTTCCTCACGCGCTCCGTGGATACACGGCTGGCCGTAACATTCGCCACTGCACCACCCGCAAACTCAAGTCGCGCGTGTGCGATATCCACCTTGTTCGTCAGCACTGGTATCCCCACCGCTTTCACTTCCGTCACCGTTTCTTTCACCAGTGCCAGCAAAATATCCAGATCGTGGATCATCAGGTCGAAAATCACATCCACGTCCAGGCTGCGGGGCGTGAACACGCCCAACCGGTGCACCTCAAAAAATAACGGCCGTTTCACCACGGGCTCGACCGCCAGCACCGCCGGATTAAATCGCTCCACGTGGCCGACCTGCAAAATCCGCTTGTGCTTTCCCGCCGATTCCAGCAAACGGTCTGCTTCAGCAAGCGTGCTGGCCATCGGCTTTTCCACCAGCACATCAATTCCCATCTCCATCAATCGGCATCCCACTTCGGCGTGTGCCACCGTGGGCACGGCCACCGTCACGGCATCCACTTTGCCGCGCAACTCTTCTAACCCTTGGAACGCTTTCGTGTGAAATTCTTGCGCCGTCTTTTCCGCGCGCTCTACGTCCTGGTCGACGATCCCCACCAGCTCCACGCCCGGCAACTCGTGGTACACCCGCACGTGGTTCCGGCCAAACTCTCCCGCGCCTACCACGGCCACACGGACTCTCTTCGGCTCCGCCCGTCCGTTCCCCGCCCACAGTCATGCCTTGTTCATTCCCTTGGAGTCACCCTTTGGTTCCGCACCTGCGGCCGGTGGAAACGCCTGTATCGCTATCCCGGCAGCATCGGCCAAATCCACAAGTTTTTCGCGGTCGAACAATAAGGTGCGTGTGGCGTCTATGGCCAGCGCGGTCGCGCCCGCCTGCTTCATGCTTTCGACGGTGGGCAATCCTACCACGGGTACATCGAAGCGCATGTCCTGTCCCGGCTTGCTCACCTTCACCACCACCAGTCTCTTTCCCTGTGCAAATCGTGCCGCCCGTGCAATCGTTTCGTCCGTGCCTTCCATCGCTTCCACCGCCACGCAGGCGCGATCGGCGATCACCACGGTCTGCCCGATATCCATTCCCGCTATCTGTCGAGCGACCTGCAACCCGTACTCCATGTCCGCCGCTTCTTCCGCGCTCGGCGCGCGTCGCGTCAGGACTCCAGCATCCGGCACCAGCGGCTTCAGGAACATTGTCGAATCTACCAATCGGATTCCTTCATCTTCCAGAACCTTCGCCACCGCGCCAATCAGCGAATCCGTGTTCTTGCGCGGCAACGAGAACAGCAACTTTGCCAACTTCCAGTCTGGTCGAATCGAGCTGAAAATCTTGTTGTGCTTTACCTGTCCCGCCATCACCGCTTGCTGCACGCCCTCACTCTGCATCAATTCAATCGCTTTGCTTAACTCGCCCAGACTTACCCAGTGCAGCCGCTTCGCCACTTTCTCCAGTTCCGGCGAGGCCTCTTCCTTCAGCGCAATCACCGCCATCTCGATTCCCTGGCTGCGCGCGCCTTCCAGCACCAGAAACGGAAACCGTCCGTTCCCCGCAATCAATCCCCATCCCGTTTTGTTCTCCATGATTTCCGGCATGACATCGCGCGCCTACAGAGTCATCTCGCAAGTAGATTCTCAGCGGGTCGGAACTCTAGCTCCGACAATCCCAGGCCTGAAAGACCGGCTTTTACCCCCTGAAGAAAATCTGTTCTCAAGTGATCTCCATTTCGAGATGAGTTGCGCTACTTTACGATTCCGCGCTCCGCCTTCTCCGCGAACGCAATCAACTCCTGCACGTCTTCCGAATCCGCCAATTTCGTTCGCATCTCCTCCAGCGCCTGCGACGTATTCTTCCTCGACCGCACCAGCAGCTTGAACGCCTGCTGCAATTTCTTCACCCGTTCCTGAGAAAATCCTTTGCGCTCCAACCCAATCGTATTCGGCCCGAAACACCGTGTCTCCCGCTCCGTTACGATCAACGAAAAAGGCACCACATCCTGCGTGATCACCGTGCAGGCTCCGATGTACGCATAGCGCCCCAGCCGGCAAAACTGGTGCACCGGCGAAAACGCTCCGATGGTCACAAAATCCTGCACCGTAACGTGCCCCGCCAGCGTCGCTCCATTCACGAACAGCGTATTGCTTCCCACCTGGCAGTCATGTCCCACATGCGAGTACGCCAGAAAAAAGTTGTTCGATCCGATCCGCGTGATACCGCCACCCTTTTTTGTTCCACGGCTGATCGTCACGTGCTCTCGAAAGATATTCTCAGTGCCCACTTCCAGCTCTACATGCTCGCCTGCGTACGTGTAGTCTTGCGGGTCGCCACCAATCACACTAAAACTGTGAAATACATTTCGCGGTCCGAATTTCGCAGGCCCATGCACCACTGCATGCGGGTGCAGCACGCACCCTTCGCCCAATTCCACGCCAGCGCCCACCACGGCGAACGCGCCTACCTGCACACCCGCACCCAGTTTCGCATCCGGCGAAACCACCGCTTGCGCGTGTATCTGTTGTACTCCGCTCATTCTGTCGGGATTTCAGCGGCGACGCGGTCCACCATGACGCACATCATGTTCGCTTCCGTGCACAATTTCCCGTCCACGAAAGCCTTGCCTTCAATTTTGCACAGATCGCCCTTCCACGCCGCGATGTTCACTTCCACGCGCATCTGGTCGCCCGGCACAACGGGCCGCCGGAATTTCACGTTGTTCATCGAGGCCAGGTAAAGCAGCTTGTTCGCCCGATCCGGAATCTCCTGCAGCAGCAATAATCCCCCGGCTTGCGCCATTGACTCCAGGATCAACACTCCTGGCATTACCGGTTGCCCGGGAAAGTGCCCCTGAAAAAACGCTTCGTTAATCGTCACGTTCTTGATCGCTACGATCCGCTTCAACCGTTCCATTTCCAATACCCGGTCTACCAATAAGAATGGGTAACGGTGAGGCAAAAACTTCTGTATTTCATTTATATCCAGTTGCATTCCCGCTCCTGACGCCGCCCTATCTAAACTACGGCGCCCCTCCTGTCCTCGCAAACTCTCTATTATAAGCAATCCCGGCCTTCCGCAAAGCATTCTTCTTATTCCACCCCACCGCTCTCGCTCCCGTTTGACGCGCCAGGGTAATGGCATGAATATGTACATTAAATCTGCACCTCGCTTGACCCTTAAACTCTCCTTGGAATACCATCACATGCCCATGCCAGAGAACCGTTCGCTCGTCGGCCAAGTCTTTTCCCATTACAAAATTACCCGCGAAATTGGCAGCGGAGGTATGGGTATTGTCTATGAAGCTGAAGATTCCCGCCTCGGTCGCCGCGTCGCCGTTAAATTCCTGCCCACCGAAATGGCCCAGGATTCTCAGCTAATCGAGCGCTTTCAACGGGAAGCCCGCGCCTCTTCCGCTCTCAACCATCCCAACATCTGCACCATCCACGCCATTGAGCAGCACGAGCGCCAGCATTTCCTCGTCATGGAACTTCTGGAAGGCCAGACCCTCAGTCAGATCATGAATCGCCAACCATTTCCCATGGACAAACTGCTCCCCATGGCTATTCAAATCGCTGACGCCCTCGAATCCGCCCACTCCAAAGGCATCGTCCATCGAGACATCAAGCCCGCCAATCTCTTCCTCACCGACCGCGGCCAGGTCAAGATCCTCGATTTCGGTCTCGCCAAGATCGAACGGTCCGAAATTCCTCAATCTGGCTCCTCTCCCTCCAAAATGGACACCATGCTGGGCGTCCATGCGGAACTCACTTCGCCCGGCACCACCATGGGCACCGTCTCCTACATGTCGCCGGAACAGGCCCGCGGCCAACTCGTCGATGCGCGCACCGATCTATTTTCTTTGGGAACCGTACTGTATCAACTCGCGGCAGGTGTCCTCCCCTTCAAGGGAGAAACATCCGCCATGGTCTTTGACGCCATCTTGAATCGTGATCCTGTCCCCGTTACTGAACTGAATTCCGCTATCCCCGTGGACTTTAGTCGCATCCTCTCCAAACTTCTCGAAAAAGACCGCACCATGCGTTGTCAGACCGCCACCGAACTCAAAACCGATCTGAATCGATTGAAGCGCGACCTCGATTCGGGCAACAAGCGTGCCGCTGATCTTGTCGACACAAAATCTGGAATCAGTAAACCCAGCACCAAGTCGGTTGCTGTTCTCTATTTTGAGAATCTCAGCGGTGTGAAAGAAGACGAATACCTTCGAGACGGAATCACCGAAGACATCATCACCGAACTTTCCAAGATCCGCGGTCTCAACACTTTTACACGCCCCACCATTCTCGTTTTTCGCGACAGACAGGTGACTCCCGCGCAAGTCGGCCAGCAATTAAAAGCCGCTTATGTACTGACCGGGAGTTTGCGCCGGTCAGGCAACCGGCTTCGCATCACCACGCAACTCGTCGACGCCGCCACCGAATATCCCATCTGGTCCGAACGTTACGACCGCGAAATGAAAGACGTCTTCGAAGTTCAGGACGAAATCGCCAGGAAAATTGCCGAAGCTCTGCGCGTCACTCTCTCTCCTCAGGAACTCGAAGCCCTCGCCGTCAAACCAACGGAAAATCTTCAAGCGTACGATTTGTATTTGCGCGGCAAACGGTACGCCCGCCGCCAAACTCGCCAGGATTTGGAGTTCGCGCTCCAAATGTTTGAGAACGCCGTGGCTATGGACCCGAGCTTCGCACTCGCCTATGCCGCCTGTGCCAATGCCTGCGCCATGTTTTATTGCAACTACAGTCGCGACGCCATCTGGGTGGAACGCGCTCGCAACGCTTCTGGCAAAGCAGTAGCCCTTCGCTGGGATCTTCCCGAAGTTCAGGTCAGCCAAGCTTGGGTTCTCTACGCCACCGAACTCCACGACGAAGCTGTTCGCATGGTCCTGAAGGCCATCGAACGCAAGAAAGACTGCGAGGGCGCTTACTACCTTCTCTGCCGCGCACTGTTTTCTGCCGGGCGCTACCAGGAAGTGGTCGACGTGATGGAACAGGCTCTCGAAGTCAGCGGCGAGGATTACAACGTCTACGTCCCCATCGCGAATTCCCTGGGAGCGCTCGGTAAGAAAGACGATTACCGGAATTTGCTCCTGCGCCGCATCGGCGCCCTGGAAAACCACCTCAAACAGGTGCCCGAGGACGCGCGTGCGCGTATTCTGCTCGCCGCCGACTACGCCGAACTCGATCGCGTGGAAGACTCGCTGCGCGAATTAAATATGGCTGTCACCCTGCGCGCCAATGAAGCTTCTATTCTCTACAACGCCGCCTGCACTTATGCCCTCCTGAAGAAAAAGGCAGAAGCCATGGACACTCTTCGCAAGGCCTGGGACGCCGGCTTCAAGGACTCTACCTGGGTGCGACGCGATCCAGACCTCGCTCTCCTTCGCGATGAACCCGAATTCAATCGCCTCTATCCGCCGCCGCCGGAATCTTCTGGCTCTACTCCCGCCGCCCGGACTTGAAATTCAAACTCTACCCGTACTCGATGCCTGGAACCACAAAAGTATCGCCAAGCTTTGACTTTTTGCTATTTGACGTTGGGCTCTGCCAAAGCCTACACTCTGCCACTCCCCCAAGGGAAAATCTGACTTGCTTGGAGTTTTGATGACTGCGGAATTGCACAATAAAGTCGCGATCGTAACGGGTGGAACCTCTGGCATAGGCCGCGATACCAGCAACCTTTTCGCCAAGTCGGGCGCGAAAGTTGTTGTCGCAGGCCGCCGAGAAGTCGCAGGCAAGGAAACCGTTGATCTGATCAAAGCAGCGGGTGGCGACGCGTTCTTCGTCAAAACCGACGTCTCTCAAAACGCAGAAGTGCGGGCACTTGTTCACAAAACGGTCGAAAAATACGGTCGCCTCGACATTGCCTTCAACAACGCTGGCATCGAAGGCAACTGGATACCCATCGTCGAACAGTCGGAAGAAGACTGGGATAGCACCATCGACATCAATGTCAAAGGTGTCTGGCTCTGCATGAAATACGAACTTCAGCAGATGCTTAAGCAAGGTGGCGGCGGTGCCATCGTAAACATGGCATCCGTCGCGGGCTTTATTGGTGCTGTGGGAGCCGCTACCTACTGCGCCAGCAAGCACGCGGTAAACGGATTGACCAAGTCCGCCGCGCTGGAATCGGCGCGCTACGGAATTCGCGTAAATTCGATTTGTCCAGGAATTATCGAGACGCCCATGGGCGACCGGCTCTTTGGCGCACCGGAAATCAACAAATGGGCGCTTAGCCACCAGCCTATGGGGCGCTTTGGAAAACCTATGGAAGTCGCCGAAGCCGTTCTTTTCATGTCTTCAGACCGCTCCTCCTTCATGACCGGCCAGACCATCATCCTCGACGGCGGTTTCCTCTCCGGCCCCAATCCACCACTCTGATCCCGTCGCTGCCCCGCTACAGTCCTGGACCGGCTCATCCGTGCGCCGTTCTTGTGTGTTGGGTTTGACTTTTCCGCGGATGCCGCGCCTTGTGGATTCAGGGGTGCGGATTTAAATTCAATCGCGCGCGATACTCGTCCAACCTTCTCTTCCTTAGCCTGTACCGTCACTTGATAAACGAGAGGGTTTTTCTTCCTTGTTGTCTGTTCTGCGCTATCCTTCTCCCGCACATCACGTCCAGGATTTGAACCATGAAAATGGAATCTTCTCAACTCCGTGAATTCGCCCAGCGTTACACTGCTGCGTGGTGCAGCCACGATCCCGCACCAGTTGCCTTTTTCTTCTCGCCCAATGGCTCGCTCTGTGTCAACGAGTCTGCTCCCGCCCTCGGCCGGGCCGCCATCGCTGAGGTCGCTCGGAGTTTCATGTCAGCATTCCCTGATCTTCATCTGACGATGGGTGACTTCCTCATCCAGGAAGATCATTGCGTTTTCCACTGGACTCTCGACGGCACCAACACCGGCCCCGGTGGAACCGGCCATCGGATTCATATCAGTGGTTTCGAAGTCTGGAAGTTTGGCGCTGACAACCTCGTCGCCGCATCACACGGCCACTTCGATGAAGCCGACTACCAACACCAACTCCAGCACGGTTTTTCAGCTTGAGATCCATGGTCGCCACCAGCATCCCTCTTCGCGCGCCAAGCATACGAGGCTCGCGGCATCCTTTCAACATCCGTGACGCGTGAACTTTGGGCCTCCTCACGACTATGGGACACTGCGGTCTCAATCTCGCTTTACTCTCAGGCGGTGAATGAATGGGCGTCAGCCCGCAATCGGAAGCAACTCGTCACGCAAACCAGAGCGTTAGCCATTCTGCCCCTTCGCTGGTGGTCTGGATCTTCGCTCTGACCATGTTTCTTAGCGCCTTCCTTCTGTTTCAGGTGCAGCTCATCATCAGCAAATATATTCTTCCCTGGTTCGGTGGCTCCGCTGCCGTCTGGACCACCAACATGCTCGTCTTTCAGCTTCTTCTCCTTGGCGGTTACGTCTATTCCCATCTAATTTCCGAGCGCCTCGCACCACGCACGCAAGTCCGTGTGCACTTGACCCTGCTCGCGCTCGCTCTCTTGCTCGTAATCATCCTCTCCATCGCCTGGCCCTCTGCCGTTACTCCCTCCTCCACGTGGAAACCATTCCGACAGCCAGCATCCTGTGCGTGACGTAATTCTCATCACCCTGCTCGCCACTGGCCTCCCCTTTTTTGTCCTCTCCACAACCGGTCCACTCCTCCAACACTGGTTTTCACGGCAGGGTGGCGACTCGCGCACCTATCGCCTCTACTCCGTCTCCAATCTCGGCTCGCTCCTCGGCCTCCTCTCCTTTCCTCTTCTCCTCGAACCACTCTTGCGTCTCAAGATTCAAGGCGCGCTCTGGAGCCTATTCTTCGCCGTATTTTGTGCCGGTGTCGCCTGGTGCGCGTGGCACGCGTCGCGCGCCAGCGATTCAACTCTTTCCAGTGCATCCGATCAACAGACACAATCCATCGATCCCCCAATTTCATCGCTCTCCTATCCGCTATGGTTTCTTCTGGCGGCCTGTGCTTCTGCGCTCCTGCTGGCCACCACCAATCAGCTTTGCCAGGAAATCATCTCCCTGCCGCTTCTGTGGGTTTTGCCCTTGGCGCTCTATCTCCTGAGTTTCATCCTGTGCTTCGATCATCCTCGTTGGTATCGCCGCGAAATCTTTCATCCGCTCTTCGCGGTTGGAGTCTTCGTTCTCTGCGCCGCTATGGTGTTCGCCCAGCGCACCGCACAAATCGTGGTCATGCCACTTCTCCTGTTTGTGGCATGTATGATTTGCCACGGCGAACTTGTGCGCTTGAAACCCGGTGTAAAGCGTCTCACCGTTTTTTATCTCGCCATCTCCGCCGGCGGAGCCATCGGCGGCATCTTCGTAGCCATCCTTGCGCCCAACATCTTTCGTTTTTTCACGGAGTTTCAGCTTTCACTGGGTGCTTGTGCCGCGCTCGCACTCCTCTGTCTCTTTCTCGATAATCAATCCTGGATCTACTCTCGCGCGTTCTGGCTTCCTGGTCTCATCGCCGCGGGCGCGCTGCTGACGGTCGCCTCGCTAGCGTCAGTGGATTCCTCTCCTGAACAAAATTCTTCAAGATACTTATTTCTACGCATGGGCATTGTTTGTTGCGGCGCTGCTTTTGCTCGGTGCTTTCATCCAATCTAAATCTTCAGACGGCCGCCCTGGCTTCCGTTTTGTACAACCTGTCGCCGTCGCAATTCTCTTCCTGGCCGTCTTTGCGCTCTACGAAAGTGCCCAACCTGAATCGGGACTTTTTCTTGGGGAACGCAGTTTTTATGGCGCTCTTCGCGTCCTTAATCTTCAGCAAGGCGGTAAAGCTCTTTTTCACGCGCATACCATGCACGGCGCACAACTCGATCCGCCCAACAATCGCATCCCCATGACCTACTACGGCCCGGACAGCGGCATCGGCCTCCTTCTCGGGAATCACCCTCGGCACTCCGAAGAAAATGGCCAATTACGCGTTGGAATTGTTGGTCTCGGCGCCGGCACTCTCGCCGTTTATGGCCGTCCGGGCGATTATTTCCGCTACTACGAAATCAATCCCCAAGTCGTCGAACTCTCCCGCGGTTCGCATCCTGTTTTTACTTACATCCGGGATTCCGCGGCCAAAGTGGATACCGAATTGGGCGACGCGCGTCTGCTTCTCGAGCAGGAACTCGCCCAGGGCAATCCGCAGCAATTTGATGTTTTGGTGCTTGATGCTTTCTCAGGCGACGCCGTGCCCGTGCATCTGCTCACCAAAGAAGCCTTTGCCACCTATCAGAAGCATCTTCGCAACGACAATTCTGTCATCGCCATCCATGTCAGCAGCCGTCACATCAATTTGTTACCTGTAGTGGAGGGCCTGCGCGAGTATTCGCACTCCTACTCGATCGTCAAATTTACGGCCGGCAATTATCCCTTCATCGAAAATCTCTGGGTCTTTCTCACCAAACGTCCCGAGACGCTCCAGATTGCGGGGATCTCCCCGAATCCTCCTCCAGGGCTGCCCCAGGCCGAGCCTCGACTCTGGACCGACGACTACAGCGATATTTTCCGTCTGATCTACTAGCTGCGGCCTGCTTGAGAACAGTTCAGGGTTTGCTTTTGTAAAACCGTGTGTTTCAACAGAGACGGTTTCCAGTGTGGCGGAGCTTTTGCTTGCTTGGGGCAGGCGGGTTCCGACATCAGAAGTACGCAAAAGAGGAGGTCTATGGCCATCCCAGAAAGTTGCCGCCACTCCAGTTCCGTTGCTACCATCAACCTTTCATGGCCACTCAACTTTCGCTCTCAAAAACTTTCCTGCAGACTCTTGCGCCCTCGACTCCCCCAGATGCTCGACACTCTTCGCGAACTCACGATTCTCGAATCTCCGAGCCTCGAAAAGGAACCGACCGACCGGTGCTGCCTGTTTCTCGCCGACCTCTGGCTTCATCGCAAAACGCTGACCAACATCATCAAGCAGAAGCTTCGTGGTGATCAGCTTCGCATCCTTTGGCCTGCCACCAACGTCCGGCCGAAATCTCAGCTCCTCGTCCTCGGCCACTTCGATACCGTCTATCCCTCCGGCACACTTGCCCACATGCCGTTTCACGTCAAAAACGGAAAAGCGTTTGGCCCCGGCACTTTCGACATGAAAGCCGGCATCGTTCAAGCCCTCTTCGCCCTCGACGCGCTTCAGGAATCTCGCCTGCCCATCAACAAGCGCATCGTTTTCCTTTGGACTTCCGACGAGGAAATCGGCAGCGATGCTTCCCGCAAGCTCATCGAAACCGAAGCGCGTCGCAGTGATGCCGTTTTCGTACTCGAACCTTCTCTTGGTCCGCGCGGTCTACTCAAGACCTCTCGCAAAGGAGTCGGCGAAGCAGAACTCATCGTCCACGGCCGCGCCTCTCACGCCGGACTAGCGCCTGAAAAAGGCGTAAACGCCATTCACGAACTAGCCGCCCAGATTTCTCGCATCGAAAAATGGAATGATCCGCGCAGCGGCGTCACCGTCAACGCCGATATCGTCGAGGGCGGTTCGCGCACCAACGTCATCGCCGACCGTGCTAAGGCCACTCTTGATCTTCGCGCCTGGAAAGTCTCCGACATGCGCGCTCTCGAGAAAAAACTTCACTCTCTTAAGCCGGTCCATCGCGGCGCGAAACTTGAAATCCACGGAGGCTTTGATCGCCCTCCCCTCGAACGCAAGCACAGTGCCGCACTCTTCACTCGCGCGAAATCCCTCGCAGCACAAATGGGCATCTCGCTCGGCGAAGCAGCAGCCGGCGGCGGCTCCGATGGAAATTTCACCGCAGCCCTGGGCATTCCCACTCTGGACGGCCTCGGCGCAGTAGGCGACGGCGCTCACTCCACCCATGAACATATCCTCCTGAAAGCCATGCCCGAACGAGCCGCTCTCCTGGCCGCCCTCTTGGCCACCACATAAATTGTTTGTGTAGTGGCCGATCTTTAGATCGGCCACTTCTCTTCATTGTGTTGGAGTTTTGCTCGCGGCGCTGTTTCCGCTGTTCCATCTAACGCCCGTAACTCTTCCCCAAATATTTCGCTGTCGCCTGCATCAAATCTCCATAATCGTCGTGCAACACATCGCGAACCGCCTCTTCCGCCAGTACTCCCCGCCGCCAATCGATCCAGAATTCGATCGAGATCGCCCATTCCCTGCGTCTGCACGATGTACTCCACATTCGCCAGCGCCCACGCATATGCATATCGCGCAACATCTTCCGGCAATCGCATCCACGACCCTTCCAGCTTGTCCAATGGCGCCGCCTTACCTGCCCCATAGATCTGGATCAGCACGGCCGCGTTCTCATCGCTTCTCTTGCCTTCCATCCACTGAGCCAGCCCCTCCTGAATCCAGGTCGGCGCTCGTCCATGCGTCTTTTGCTGCACAAAACTGTGTGTCAGCTCATGCCGCAGCACGCGAGACAATTCCCCGTTCATTCCCGTTAATCCCTGAACCGGCACTCGAATCCTTCCATCATTCAGCGCCCCCACCCATCCTGGCGCCCGCGTAATATCCGCAAATCCTTCGTGCGTGTACAAAATCACTCCGATCGCATCCGGTGGCGAATAACTTAATTCCGATTCAATTTGCGAATACTGTCCTTCCAGTGTGTGAAGCACTTCCCTCGCCAACGCTGGCTCTGCCGAGCCGTTGTAACGCAACTGGAAATGCGCGCTCTCATTTTCCTTATAATTCTCTTCTTCCTTCTTGTCCTTCTCCGCCTTTTCCAGCGCCGCCACTACATCTCTGTCTGGGCGAATTTCCACTGCTTTCTTCCACTCCGCCACGGCCATATCCAGATTGTTCATCCCTGAATACGCCCAGCCTGCCAGCTTGTACACATCGGCATTCTTCGGCGCCAGCCGTTTTGCTTTTTCCAGGTAGGTCAGCGATTCCTTGAACTCACTCTGTTTCAAATGTATATAGGCAACGTCCATCAACAGCGTGGCCTGGTTTGGTGTATAGGTCAGCGCCGTCCTCTCATCTGCCAACGCATGCTGCATGTCTCCATGGGTCAATTCAAATTGCGCTGCGGCATGATGAGCCAGCGCCGCTCGCTCATTCGCGTTTTCTCCTCCGCTGCGTGCTTCCCCTTCCACCTTTGCGATGTATTCCCTGTCGATCGCGCCGTCATGTACCGCCGCTTTGTCGATCTCCGCTGTATCCGCCGTTGGCTCCATCTCCGGCGGCGCGATGTTTAGACTCGCTGCCACCGCTGCCGGCGATTCCCTCATCGGCACCAGCCCTTTTTCGATATGGTCGACAATCGATTTCGGTACCGACATTTCCCCCGCCGACGTCTCATAGCGCACGCGATCGCCAACTTCCACCGCGCTATACGCCACGATGGTTCGCCCATTCTTCAGCACAATCTTGTCCGCTCGCGCTGTTCCCGCCGTCAGCATTCCTGCGGCCAGCAACCACGTCAACTTCCCCGGTCTCGTTTTCCACGGCATCTTTTTATTTTACGTCCGCCCGTTCTCGCTTTTCTCCCGCCCTTGTTCCCTAATGCCGAATGTGACTACACTCCTTCATGCGGCTTCGCTCCATCTTCGTACTTCTATTGTCTCTGCTTCCGTTCAGAGCAACCGCTGCAGACTCGCCCCGCGATACGCTTCTCGCCCTCAACGCACTGCGTCTCGACCCCCAAAATGTCTATCTAATCTCCGCCAAGGATCGCATTGAAATTCATCAACCCGACGTCACCCTCTACTTCACGGATGGAAAGCTTGCTTTTTTTCAACCGTTCGAAGGTCGCATCACCGGCTTCGTCTTCTCCGGTGTTGGTCACGCGCTCGCTCTCCCTCGCGATCCCGGCGAAAAGCAGCAACTCGCCCGTTTCCTTGGTACTCCCATTCTCGATCAGCAGTTTTTTTCCGGCTATTTTCGCTTCACCGACGACACCGCGCAGGACCTCATCTCTCAATTTCAACGCGCCGGAGTTACACCCACTGCTGACGCTGCGCTTCTCTCGCTCTGGGCTGGCTCGCTCGATCGCCTCAATCCCAACCACTCCCTTCGCATCCTCTTTGAAAAATTTTATGCCTCGCCTCACCGTTTCTTCCATGCAGGACTCGACGGCGCAAGCACCGGCCCCTTCGACATCCTTATCGACAACTCGCGTATTGAGAATTTCCTTCTTGGCCAACCGCGCCGCGCCGGAGAATTCAACTATTACGACATCTGGTCCTCCTACACCATTCCCGGCACTAAGCCACTGGCTCCTCCCTTCCACGCCACCCGGTATCGCATCGACACCACCATTCACCCCGATTTCTCCCTCGATGGCCACACCACTGTCGAATTTCGTGCCCTCACCGGCAATGAACAGCTCATCTTTGTCGCCTTATCTCGCGCTTTGAAAGTCGATAGCGTCTCCCTCGAAAATGGGGAAGCCCTGCAGTTTTTCCAGAATGAAGGCCTCACCGAACAGCAACTCCGCACCCGCGGTGACGACATCCTTTGCGTTTTCCTTCCCAAAGTCCCCGCTCCCGGACAATCCATCACTCTGAACTTTCGCTACCGCGGCAACGTGATCGCCAACGCGGGCAACGGCGTTCTCTTTGTCGGCGCCAGAGAAAGCTGGTACCCGCATTTCGGTGACGCAGCGGATTTCACTCTCTACGACCTGACCATACACTGGCCAAAACACCTTCGTCTCGTCGCTACTGGCGATAAATCGGACGAGCACGAAGACGGCGATTCTCGCGTCGCTCACTGGTCCACTTCACAGCCCGTTTCTGAAGCAGGCTTCAATCTTGGCGAATACGCCGTCACCTCTCTCGCTTCCGGCGACCGCTCCATCGATGTCTACGCCAACCGCCAGCTTGAACAATCCATCCTCAATCGCCTTGCTCCCCCCACCGCCGAACTCGAACCCAGCATCCGCATCTCCCCGGGGGAAGCCGGCTACATCTCACCCCACGCCGCGATGCTCGGAAACACTCCCAGTCCTGCCGACGCTCTGAAGCAGATCGCTCGCGAAATCGATTCCTCCATCCATTTCTACGAACAATTCAGCGGTCCTTTCCCCTATCGCCGCCTCAGCGTTTCCCAAATCCCCGGCGCTTTTGGCCAGGGTTGGCCCGGCCTCCTTTATCTCTCCACGTATTCATTTCTCCCCCCCGAAGCGCAACAGCGCGCCGGCCTCAACTCCACCGGCCAGGAACAATTTACGGACATCGTCCCCTTCCACGAGGTCGCGCATCAGTGGTGGGGCAACATTGTCGGCTGGTCCAGTTATCGCGACCAATGGATTGACGAATCCATAGCCGCCTATCTCGCGCTTCTTTTTGCAGACTCGCAGAAAAATTCCGAACGCGTCCTCCACGCCTGGCTTGAGCGCTACCGCAAACGTCTCACCACAAAAGCCACGGGCGAGGATATCGCTCCCGCCGATGTAGGTCCGCTCACCATGGGCTCGCGCCTTTCGTCCTCCAAATCTCCAGAAGCGTACGACGCCATTATCTATTCCAAAGGAGCCTGGATTTTTCATATGCTCCGCGAGATGCTGCGCCAGCCCAACTCCCCTAACCCTGATGCTCGTTTTATCGCTCTGCTTCGTACCGTGAGCACAAAATATGCACGGGCCGCGCTGAGCACGGACCAACTCCAGCACGAAGTCGAAGCCGTCATGACGGCCAAAATGGATCTCGAAGGCGGCCGTTCCGTGGATTGGTTTTTTGACCAGTACATCCGCGGAACGGGCATTCCGCGCTACAAGGTGGAGTTCACTTCCCGCCGCACTGAAAAAGGATTTCAAGTGCGTGGCACCCTACATCAATCCGGCGTGCCTCGTTCCTTCATCGCTCCAGTTCCTCTCTACGTCAGCACTGGCGCTGGCAAATCCGTTTTCCTCGGCACTGTCGTCGCCGCCGGCGAAGAAACTCACTTCACTTTCAACTCGTCCACCGATCCACGCAAACTCCTCATCGATCCCCACATGACCCTTCTCTGCGTCCCCGAATGACCGCGACCTCTCTGTCTTAGTAGGGACCGCCTTCTGAGGCGGTCCACAAATCCAGATTCTTCTAGATGTCGCGTTAATTAACGCGTGATTGTCATCTTGAGGACCGCTTCTGCTCGGTCCGGGTACCTCAACCGATCCCCTATCGCCGAAAGCCGCACGCCCTAACGCCTATTTCTTCTTTGTATCGCCTGGATCCACCAACGGACTCTTCGGATTCAACATCGCTTTCCCATCCTCGCCAAACACATACGGAAATCCCTTCGAGTCCCTTGGTAACTCAAGCAGCATTCCCGGTTGCACCAAATCGCTTATTTTCCCCGCCCGGTTCCCCGTTTTCGTTTCATACTCGCCCGCCAGCCGGTCAATTACCCGGCAATCCATCTGCGCCTGTAATAGCTCCATGTGCAGCATCGCGTTATCTCTTGTCTGCGGTTCTTTTGCTGAGTTGTACACCTGTCTCCATAGAAAAAATGACGTCTCCAGCGATTCCCCCTCGCTCGCAATCTTCGCTGCCATCGACTTCATCCAGATCATGGCCCCGGGAAGATCTCCACCTGCCGCGAACGCTTCCGAGGCCCTCGCATAATCCTTTTTGTCGAAGTAATACACATTTCCCAAATCCTGATACAGCCGCCACTGCCCTGGATTCGCTTTGATCCCGCGTTCCAGCAGTTTCACCGCCAGGTCCGGTTGCCCTGCTCCCCGCGGTGGCGAGTCGCTCAAAAAAATCGACCCTGACCGGTACGCCGGCATCAATTCCGGATCGAGCGTCGTAGTGATATCCAGCAGTGGCCACAGCAATTCCAGGTTCTGATCGTGCAGGTGATGTTTCTCTCCGAAATATTGCACAGCGCGCGTCCAGTAAATCGCCGCCATCAACGGTGCGTACTCCAGACTCATTCGCTTCACCATAGTCCCGGAACGCAGCGTCAGATCCTCGCTCTCCAGGTGCAGCGAATCCTTCTCCGCATCAATTTTCGTTTGAAGCTTCCACACTCCCAGCATCCCCAATACCATCAGGACGCACAGCGTGATTCCAATCGCCGCTCGATTTTTCATTTCAGATTCCGCTTGGAAAAAACCACCGACGCCAGCGCCAGAACGATCGCACCGTAGACCATCGCGTACAGCGTTGCATTTACCACCAGCGACACGGGCACTCCCCGGCCATGGGCCACCGCGCCCATCACGTTGAAATTCTCAAAATTCGGTAACACATAGGAAATTACGTGCAGCAGTTTCATCGTTCCCGCGTCCATCTCCACCATCTTCATTGCCCGCAAATCGGCTGCGAAGACGCCCGCTACATATATTCCCGCCGTAAACAAAATCGCCAGGAACGGCGTCGTGAAACACGAAAACATCAACGCCAGCGCCACAATCAGCGCTAGCTTCAACAAAATCAGGTACACCGCTACCAGCACGAAACCGTCCGCCCTCTCCAGCGGATGCTTCACCACCCACAGCGCCGCATACAATCCCACCGCCATCGCCGCCGTATTCACCGTCAGTGTCATCAGCAGTCCGCCAAATTTCCCCAGCAGAAATTCCCACCGGCTCAACGGCTTCGCCAGCAGCGCATACAGCGTGCGCTTGTCCATCTCCTTCGAAACCAGTCCCACGCCGATGAAGATCGCGATAAATATTCCGATCACCGAAATCGCAGTCAGCCCCAGGCTGATGATCACGCTCTTCTCGATGTCGATGGAAATCTGCCCCACCAGAATCGCTGCCACCATCATCAGCAGCGCGAAAAATACCAGGTTGTACAGCACGCGGTCTCGTACCGCTTCCCGAAACGTATTCGCCGCCACCGTCAGCACGTTTTTCATTTCCCGTGCACCTCGACCGCCGCTGCTTGCGCCCGGTCCGCTTCGACCAGTTGCATGAAGAATTCTTCCAGCGTCGCCTTGATCTGCGTCACCGTCAGAATTCTCGCCTCCGCTAGTTTCAGTTCCTCAATCGCCGCGTACAATTCTTCTTCTTTCACTTGCACACGATACCGGTCGCCCGTCTGTGTCGCGCGCGCCAGCAACGCCGGCTTCTTTCCTTCCGCTCCCAGCTCAAATAAAATCTCCACTCCCTGCGACTGGATTCCCACCAACTCTTCCGGAGACCCCACGCCGCGCAACTTCCCGCCAACGATCACGCCCACGCGGTCGCACAACATCTCCGCGTCGGCAATATGTGCGTCGAAAACAGCACGGTCTTCCCATCACGCTTCAATTCCAGAATAATGTCGCGCACTTCACGCCGCCCGAGCGGATCCAGTCCCGACATCGGCTCGTCCAGCACCACCACTTTCGGATCGTGCAGAATCGCTTGCGCCAGGCCCACTCTCTGCAGCATCCCTTTCGAATATTTCCTCAGTTGAATTTTCTTCGCGCCTTCCAGCCCAACTTTCTTCAGCATCTTCTGCACGCGCTCGCGACGGTCGGTCGCCGTCAACCCATGAAACCGTGCGAAATAATCCAGCACCTCCGCCGCCGTCAGGTAATCGTAAAAATACGGCTGCTCCGGCAGATACCCAATGTCCTTATGCATCGAAACATCTTCGATCGACTTCCCCAGAATCCGCGCCGTGCCCTTCGTCGGAAAGATCAGCCGCATCAGGCACTTGATCGTCGTCGATTTCCCCGCCCCATTCGGCCCTAGAAATCCAAACACTTCGCCGTTCTCCACCTGCAGAGTCAGACCTTCCAGGCTCAAACGTTTCTTCAGGTGCAAAAATCCGTACGGATATTCCTTTGTCAGGTTTTCTATCTCGATAGCTGGGTTAGCCATGCCCCTATTCTTTAAGACCCTACCCTCACCGTCAACACACACCCCTCCCACATGTTCCAAAAAGTAGGGGCGCAGCATGCTGCGCCCCTGGTCCGCACGATTCCAATGTTTTTCGATCTTTTCGGCAACCTACTTCGCGATCTGCACCAGATCGCTTTTCGCCGCCACAATGTCCGGTTGCAACGTCTGCGGCGCGCGCCAATTGTCCAATATTCCCACTTGCTGCACGCAAGACACCGTACACTTCGCCGCGCATCCCTTGTGCGTGTAATATTCCCGGTGCCGCATCTCATCCGTATACTCCGCGAGCGGAATCCCCGGATACCCGCGCTGCTGCGAACACCAGTGCACCAAGCCGTCTTCGCAAATGTACAAATACCGCGAACCCGCGCGGCATTTCCAGTCATGCTCCCGGCCCCGCGCCACATTGTGCTGAAACTCATTGAAGCGCGAATACGACCGCTTCCCGAGCGTCATGATCTCTTCAAAGATCTGCTGGTCGCGATCGCCCAGCGGCTTCAACTGCCCGTCGTGGTCGTGAATAATTCCCACCGTGCTTGTAAATCCCAGTTCCAGCGCGCGGTGCGCAATCTTCAGCGCATCCTCCGAATTTTTCACGCCGCTTCCCAGCACGGAGTTGATGTTCACCTGAAACTCCGCCCACTCCGAAAGCATCTCCAGCCGTCCATCCAGCGACTTCAAACTCTTCTTCGACACCTCGTCCGGCACGGCATTATCGATGCTGATCTGCAGGTGCTCCAGCCCCGCATCGTTCAGCCGCAAAATCCGTTCCTTGCCCAGGAAAAATCCGTTGGTGATCAGCCCGGCGATCATTCCGTGCTTCCGGATGTGCCTGATAATTTCGTCCAATTCCGGATGCATCAGCGGTTCGCCGCCGCTGATCGTAATAATGGTCGTTCCCATCTCCGCCAGGATGTCCAATCGCTTCTTCATCTCTTCCAGCGGCACGGGTGCCGACGTATCGTCAAACTCATTGCAGTACGTGCAATCCAGATTGCAGCGCCGCATCGGAATCACGTGCACCAGAATCGGGTGATTCTTCGATGCCAAGGCCTTGCCAATCATCCATAGCTCGCGCGCACGCGTCCGCCGAAACCGCGCCTGTCTGCGCCGCCACACCTCCGCCGACGCCTTGCCCCTCTGTCTTACCTGCGCCATCTTTTCGTATTTCCCCCGCCTTAAATTATACCCTACCCCTTTTTTCCTGCCTCGCCGCATGAACATTGCCCCCTGTTTCGTGTAGAGGCCGGTCTTTAGACCGGCCAGCCGATAGGTTTGAGCTGGCATCCTGAGCGCGACGAGGATCGTGACAACCAATTCAACGCGAGCTTACTATCGCCCCCACCCTCTCGCAATTCAAAACTTTCCCAGCTACCGTCTCCGGACTTTTGCCTTATCCTCATATCCACATCCCGGAGGTACCAATGTTTTCTCGTGCGATCCGCCTTCTTCTTCCCTCTTCCTCTTCGCTCTTCCCGTTCTCTCCCAACAACAAACCTACCAACCCACCGTCGAATCACTCGACCGCCATCCGCTCCCCGACTGGTACAACGACGCAAAACTCGGCATCTTCATTCACTGGGGACTCTACTCCGTCCCCGGCTGGGCGCCGCTCGTCCATCCCAATCACGATTTCTCCTCGCAGGACTACATCACCAACAATCCCTACGCCGAGTGGTATTACAACACCATGCGCATCGACGGCTCGCCCACGCAGAAATATCATCAGGAAAAATACGGCGCCGATTACGACTACTACAATTTCGCCCCCATTTTTAACGCTGAAATCAAAAAGTGGAATCCCAGCCAGTGGGCCGAAATCTTCCGCGCGGCGGGAGCAAAGTACGTCGTACTGACCAGCAAACACCACGAAGGATTCACGCTCTGGCCCAGCAAGATTCCCAATCCCACTCTGCCCGCCGATCGTCAGCACGCTTCCCGCGATATCGTCGGTGAACTCACCGCCGCTGTCCGCAAACAGGGCCTGCGCATGGGTCTCTACTATTCCGGTGGCTATGACTGGACCTTCGTTCCCGGCCCAATCCGCGTTGCCGCCGACTATAAAACCGTGCAACCGCAAAGCGAAGCCTACGGCAAATATGCCGACGCGCACGTCCGCGAATTGATCGAACTCTACAAACCCGCGTTGCTCTGGAACGACATCAACTATCCGAAATCCGGTCATCCCCTCGAACTCATGGCCGAATACTATGCAGCCGTGCCCGATGGCGTCATCGACGATCGCTTCGGCGTCAAGCATCACGACTTCACTTCGCCCGAATACGAAACGCTCACCAAAATCAATCCCAACAAATGGGAAGAGTGTCGCGGACTGGGCCGTTCATTCGGCTACAACCGCGCCGAAGGCGAAGCCGAAACCATTCCCGCCGCCGAACTGATCTATCTCCTCGTCGACATCGTCAGCAAAAACGGCAATCTCCTCCTCGATGTCGGCCCCGAAGCCGACGGCACCATTCCCGCCGTCCAGATGGAGCGCCTGAAAGCACTTGGCGATTGGCTCCAGATCAACGGCGAAGCCATCTACGCCACACGCCCGTGGAATCGCGCCGAAGGCGCCACCGCCGAAAATATTCCGTCCGCTTCACCAAAAAAGACTCCAGCGTCTATGCGATCCTCCTAGGCGTCCCCAAAACCCAAACCATCACGCTGAAATCCATAACGCCCAAGCCCGATTCTAAGATTTATCTACTAGGTCAGGTCGACCGACTAACCTGGTCACAGCTAGGCCCAGACATAAAGATCACCCTACCTAAAGGGCTCAACGCCAACCACGCCATCACCCTCCGCTTCCAGGACTCCCACTAACGAATATCCACCCGTAGGGGCGGCTTTACGCCGCTTCGTAGCCCGCACTGCCTTTTCTCCCAGCGCCGTTCTTTCGTCACCTGTAGGTGCTGGGCTTCAGTCCGGCCGGGCCCTGCGCCATGCGGCGGCGCCCATCAGTCCCCGTCTCACCATTCCTCGCCTCGGTGTCCATCCTGAGCACAGCGACCCAACTCTTCCTCTGCGCCGCCTTTCGGCGCGTCGGGCCGCGCAGTCGAATGATCGTGACAACCAACCCTCTTACCGAGCTCGAATTCCGGATCCGGAGTCGACTGTCACACGCTCCGCCCTTCAGGGTCCGGGTACACATCCCTGTCATACCCCTATCCCCCCTCTCGACAGATCGCCCCTTTCCGCACCCTGCGCAATACTCCCGTCCGCCTCCAAATGAGCGCCGGGGCGCGAAACAAGATGGCCCGCGCGCGTAAGCGCTCGGTTCACATGCGTGTCGCCGGAGCCCCGAAGGGCAACGAGATGCCCCTTGCGCCGTCTCTTTCCCGTTCCCGCGCGCCCCAAAATCGTGCCTTCACCTATAAATACTAATTGACAAACTATGATAGTCGTTCTATCCTTCGCTATCTACGGTCGATTCCTCTTTAACGCTCACACCGCCCCAAACCATTCCCCCGCATCTCTACTCAAAACAAATACTTTCTAACTCCCCTCGAATCAATACTTCCGCCAGCGCCGCGCCCGCAAACCCTTTCTTCTGAAATACTTTCGCCATACGGAGAGAAGAGGGGTCGCGGGCTATTTCTCTCGCCCACATCTGTTTCCCCTTCTCACTTTCCGTTCCCGTTCAAATCCCATTGGTTACGACCGGACTACCTGACCCCGCTCGTTTCGCTTTTCTTAAACTTACAACTAAGACTTTCCCCACTACTTCCTCACTTCCTTTCGATGCCACTTTTCCGGACTCCCTTTGCGCTAGCTCCTTTCCCTGCCACTCTTTCAAAATAGGTGGGAGGCAGGAGGTCCCCTGTCCGTCGTCACCGGTCTCCACTTTTGTTTGCTTTTTCGAAACTTAAAACTTATAACTTTCAAACTTCCTTCTCTCCCAGTCACGCGCCACGCATTTATCCCTGCTACAATCTTCGTTCGCTCCAGGAGCCTCGCTATGTCTGAAGCCACGCAATTTGCCAGTCCGTTCCCACGCGCACCCGAATCCGACAGCATGGGCAAGATCGATGTGCCCATGGATCGCTATTACGGCGCGCAAACCGCGCGCTCGCTCATCCATTTCGCCATCGGCAAAGACACCATGCCTCCGAGCTGATCCGTTCCTTCGGCATCCTCAAAAAGGCCGCCGCGCTCGTCAATCGCGATCTCGGAAAGCTGTCCGAAGAAAAGGCCGAATCTCGATCCCGCAGTCCGCCGACGAGGTCATCGCCGGCAAGCTCCACGATCACTTTCCCTTGCGCATCTGGCAGACCGGCAGCGGCACGCAGACCAACATGAACGTCAACGAAGTCATCTCCAACCGCGCTATCCAGATGCGCCGGGGAGAGAGATGGGCGCAAAAGAGCCCATTCATCCCAACGACGACGTCAACATGTCACAGTCCTCGAATGACGCGTTTCCTGCCACCATGCACATGCTGCTGCCACGGAAAGCTTCAGCGACGCCTGCTGCCTGCCGTGAAAAACTGCGCGACGCGCTCGATGCCAAGGCCCGCGAATTCATGGGTGTGGTAAAAATTGGCCGCAC
>CAWAKR010000007.1:0-156562 GCA_963782755.1 Candidatus Acidiferrales bacterium | reverse complement strand
CCAGGACTGTGTCGAAAGATCTTCTAGTCGGGTATGACAACAATGCCGTTTCGCGCACCCATCTGAGCGCCCTCAGAATCTCTTACAACCTGGCGAATCAGATACTTTCCCGACTTCAGATCGAAACCCGACTTAACCGTCAATCCCGTGCTGCACCATTTCTCAAACGCGCTATCAAGTAGGCGCAATTTCACAATCTTTCCACCGTTGGCCAGATAGTTTCCATTGTCGTCAAAAATGACCGTCGCAATATTCAACTCGTTGTAGTGTTTTCCGTCAGCCATTCGGAATCGCAAATCCTTCAGACCAATGCGCGAAACGACACTCAGCCGCGCTCCGCCATCACCGGTTTTGAAATACTGCGTTTGCAACGTGAACGCGAGATCATAAATCTCGTCCCTCGAAAAGACCGCGTCTTGCATTTCCTGCTTTTCCGCTTCCTGCGGATCGTCCACTTTTTTCGGAGCATAGTAGCCACGCCGCGCCTGAATTGCGTATTTCTGTTTACCGGTCAGCGTTACCTTGAGTGTGTGGAAATGCCCGTCCATTTTTTCATTCTGCGGGGAAAAGCCCAGCACGTAGGAGATTTCCGGCACCATTCCCAACTGCTTCAAGCCTCCTTCCAGATCGTTGGAATTATGGAAAAATCGGCCGCCCGTGCCATAGGCGAAATCCATTAAAACGAACTGTTGCTCCATCTGTTCGCTCATGTGGTAGCTCGCGCTTTGCCCTGCCAACGCGGGAGGATCTGTACCCGCCTGCGAGATGTCTCCGAACAGATCTGATGTATACAGTCCACGCGCGTCAATCGCGTTGATCACGATGTTGGCTCGGTTGGCATATTCCACTATGGCCGAGACTTTGGTAGTCAATTTTGCTATAGGAAATCCTGGTGAAGCCAAAAGCAGGACTCGTTCGCCTGGCTTGCTAGCCAAAAGCCGCAAAATGTTTTCGAGTTGGCCATAGGTGTTGCGGTTTTCAGCCTCGCCGATATTCAACGCCCTGTCTACCGTAGCTGCGACTAAATCGCCGGCCGCTCTGGCGTCGATTCCGGGCAAGCACCGTAAAGTTTCTTGAAGGAGGATGGTAAAACCCGTTGATATGGAATCGTCGTATGGGCCTCTTCCGGACGGAGGAGGGGGCGGTCCTTCTCTTTCGACCTGGACAGCCATGCCATAGGAAACGTTCGGGCATGCGCCAGCGCCAGTGCTTCTGATCAGTTGGCCTCGCGGCATCAGTGCCAAGAGTTTTTTCTTCAGCACTTCCTTGTCGCTGGTGAAATCTTGCGTCAATTGTCCCGATGTCGTGAAAATGCCAACTCGGTCGGCTGGGCCAATCGAGTCAATGAATCGCTCCGCGGCAGCACGCATGGAGGCCACATCGATAGTTTCAAGATGAATGTCATCGAACGTTAGCGCTACGAACCGTTCTGGCAGAGCCGCAGAGGCTGCAGGGCCGCTTTCCTCCTCGCTTACTCGGGTTTTGGCAACGGCTTCCACGCGCTCTTTGCGCGATTGAGCATCTTCAATACCGAAGGTGGTAATGGGTTGCAACTTGCCGTTGTCAAACAACTGAAAATCTTCCTTGTGCAGATTCTCGACCGGTTTGCCCGCAGAGTCCCGCACAATCACATGCACCTGCACAAGGTTCACACGCAGTTTGAAGGTGCTTACCGTATCCTCAGTGGACACTTGGGGCTTCGGCTCAGTTTCAGATTTTTGCGGCTGAGTTGTGGTGACGTCAGTCGAAGGGGTAGGTGACGCGGGTTGCTGGCTGGATAGAGTGTGCGACGTCGCGCATGCCAAGAATAACGCCGCAGTTAATCCCAAGCCAATACGCATGAAAGTTTGTCCCAATTCTAGCAATGCGAACAACAAGCAGCAAAACTAAAACGTCGAGCTTCGGCTTCGTTCAGAACTGGCTTGTTATTATGACGTGTTGATCATCCTGAATAGGTACGAAAATGTGAGGCTCTAGCATCAACTCCTGATTAACGTCGTGCCGGTTCAGACGGTCGACGCAACACTTGCTTGCAGTTTACTCGCAGGAGTCTGGAATCCCAGCGTTTTTCTTGGGCGTTGATTGAGGCGCAGCGCGATCTGGTCGAGCTGCGCTTGCGAGATGGACAGACAGGTCAGTTCCTCGTGGGAAGTATTGCCGCAACAGCAGATTCGTGTTTTCGTTCGTGCCGCGCTGCCAGGGACTTTGTGGATCGCAGAAGTAGACCTGCACATCGGTGGCGACCGTAAACTCCTTGTGCTTGGCCATCTCCAGTCCGCGATCCCAGGTCAGCGAGCGTCGCAGGGTGGCCGGAAGTTTACGAACATGTTTGCTCAATGCCGCCACGACCACGGCCGTCTCTTTGCTGGGCACCTTGATCAGCATGAGAAAACGGGAATGCCGCTCCACCAGCGTCGCGATGTAGCTGTTCTTTCCGCCGCTCAGCAGATCGCCTTCCCAGTGACCAGGGACAGCGCGGTCCTCCACTTCCGCAGGTCTTTCCCGAATCGAGATGGCATCTACGATTCGACCGCGCGAGTCTTTGTAGATACGAGAGTGCTGCGAGCGGCGTATGCGCCGCTTCGATCGCAGGTGCCCCATCAGCTCTTTTTTCAGCACTCCACGCGCTTGGATGAACAGGCTGCGGTAAATGGTCTCGTGGGACACGCGCATGCTCTCGTCCTTGGGATACTCGGTCTTCAGCCACCCGGAAATCTGCTCGGGCGACCAGTCCAGGATCAGTTTACTCGCAACGATGTCCCGCAACTTCCGATTCATGGCTAGCAGGCACCGCTTCGGTCGCAACGCCAACACCCAGGCTTGGCAATCCGCATCGTGAGCGCGATAAGCAGGACGGCCACCATGACGTGCTGACCTCCCGGCTCACCGTTGAGGCGGCTCGATCCAGGCGTCTGGCTATCTCACGAATCGATGATCCGGAAGCAATTCCTCGCGAGATGTCCTCTCGCTCAGCCAGAGTGAGCGCTAGACGTGAGCGGCGACGAGCTGCCGGAGCGAATCCCTCCGCTGGGTAGTAAAAACAGGTGAATGGTGGTATGCGGCTTGTCAAAGGCGCGACCGATCTCATGCAACGACTGTCCCGCCTTCCACCGTCTCCAGATCTCCGTCTTCTGCGCGGCAGAAAGCCTCGAACGTTTCCTCCGGGTCATAAACACCATCCTTAAACAGAAGATCTTTTAGATGGTGTTGCATCGACCTATTGAATGCACCCGGCTTACCGTCTAAGTGGCTCATAGTACCGCAAGTAGGCGATTAGCGCGTTTCCCATGACTTGTCCGTCATAATCATCTCCTACGCGCCGAACCGTGGCCGCCACCACCGAAGAAGCAGGCGAGGCCGAACAAGTAGCCGAAGTTGTACCAAGCTCCGTTGTTGCGGAGCTCATAGATATTGAGGTTGCTTTTGAACAGTGAGACCACGAACACGAACGGCGCAATAAAGCCTTGCCAGAGCCCAAGCCAGAAACCCGCGACGACGTTGTGTTCAGTCGTCGTTCCTCTGAACTGATTAGGTCCGGCAGCACATCCGGCCAAAATGCTCACCAACAGTAGAACAAGCACGAGTAAGGTTAACGAGGATTTCATCGGAAGTTCTCCTTACTTGTGGATACGTTGCTTGGTGCTGAAAAGTCTCAGGATGAACGCCAGACAGCAGTTCGTGTTCGGGTTAGTACCCACATGGACGGCTTGCGCTGCGTTTACCAGGCATGTGGATTCCTTCCGCTCGCCCCGATCGCGACTATTTGCGTTCGCCAGCACAACTGCTCCTTGGTAGACTCCTGCAATGCCATTTGGGCGCAAGACTTTGAAGCTCGATAAATCTGCAGGTCCTCTTCGCCGGTTCCTGGCGTACACGTTCCACGACTGGACCCGCGAAATGCCCAGGTCCAAACGCATCCTCACGTATGTGGGCATTCTTCTTCAGGGCTACGCTTTCTACTCCTTGCTGATCTGGGCTTTTATGGAGCCCCAATTACATGAATGGTTACGCGAAGTTCCTTGGTTGTCTGCGAATCTTTTGTTACTCCCGAGACGGCCAGCCAGCGGCATGTTGGTGATCCTGGCATATTTGACGGGACATTGGATTCAGAATGGAATGCTGGCTTCCGAATTTGTTCGGAAGACGCAACTCGAAACTGAGCAGACAGCGGCGCGGCAGATCCAGCAGACGCTGCAGCCTGAGAAATTAGAACCGTTGCCTGGCTACGAACTAGAGACGTTTTACAAGCCCTTGCGTGAGGTGGGCGGCGATTACTTCGACGTAGTGGAGCTTCCTGGCAACGCAATCCTATTCGCTTTAGCCGATGTAGCCGGAAAGGGGATGGCAGCGGCTTTGCTCGCGGCAAATATTCAGGCTCTGGTTAGAAGTATCGCCAGTGTTGACTGCAGTCCGCTAGCATTAGCCACTGAGATTAACAAGCACATGATTCGATACAGCCCGATGGATCGCTTTGCCACGGCCGTGTTTATTGTGCTCAGCCGAGATTCGGGAGAATTGACGTACGTCAATGCCGGTCACAACGCTCCGATTGTGTTTTCTTCGGAATCGAAGACATTTCTCGAGGCCACTGGTTTGCCACTGGGATTGTTTGCCCATGCGGAGTACGAACTTCGTAGAGCTGTTCTCCATCCAGGTGGCACTCTCCTGATATTCACAGATGGTTTGACCGACTCGATTCAGGGGGAGCATCCTGAAAATCGATTATGCGATGCTTTCGCTGGCAGTTCGGGACAAATGATGGCAAATCTTAGATCGCTGGTAGATCCGAAATTCAACGAGGATGATGTCACCATACTGCTCGTGAAACGTATCCCAAATTTTGCTCATAGTGGCATCTCTGCAAAAGAACCATGAATCCAGAGGCAAATCTTAACCTTTCGCAGCTGCGGACATTTTTTGGGTTTTTTGCCCTGATTTTTATTGTTAACGCGTGTGTTTTCAACGGCGCTCTCTCGGAAAACGGTTGAGTGGAGACCAAGTGTCTTTCCTTTGACACCAGACTTCTGGCACTCTTCGGTTGTCATGTTTCTGCGCAGCAATAATCGTAAAAAAGACGGCAAAGACCATCGCTACTTCAGCATTGTAGAAAACCATCGCATCAGTTCCGGCAAGACGGTGCAACGAACCGTTCTCTATCTCGGCGAGATTAACGATCAACAGCAAGCGGCCTGGCGCAAGTCGCTTGCGGTGTTTGACGAACAGCAGCAAGAGTATGCCGAACTTGAGTTTGTTTCCCGACGACCGCGAGATTCCCGCCGATGCCGTCGACAGTCTTCAAGTGAAATTGAGCGGCCTCGAACTGCGGCGGCCTCGCCTGTTCGGCAGTTGTTGGTTGGCGTGTGAGTTGTGGCAGCAACTGGGATTGCATGAGTTTTGGGACGCTCGCCTTTCCGGATCACGCGAAGACGTCCCCTGGGAAAAGTGTTGCAACTCCTGGTGGTGAACCGGCTACTGGATCCGGGCAGCGAGTTTCGCGTGCATCGCCAGTGGTACCTGACCACCGCCATGGATGCGCTGCTCGGAACCGATTTCGCCGTGGCGGAAAAGGATCGCTTGTATCGCTGCCTGGATCGCGTGCTCGAACATAAGCAGGAACTCTTTCTATGGTTGCGCCAGAAGTGGGCCGATCTGTTTCAGGCGGAATTTGAAGTACTGCTCTACGACCTGACCAGCACGTATTTTGAAGGCGCGATGGAAGAGAACCCTAAGGCCAAGTACGGTCACAGTCGCGATAAACGGACAGACTGTTTACAGCTGGTGATTGCGCTGGTGATCACCACCGATGGGTTCCCGTTGGCCTATGAAGTGATGGATGGCAACACCAGTGATCGCACCACCCTCCGCGGTTTTCTAGACCAGATTGAGAAGACTTACGGGAAAGCAAAACGCATGTGGGTAATGGATCGCGGGATACCAACTGAAGAGATCTTGCAGGAGATGCGGGATCCGGCACGCCAGATTTTCTATCTGGTCGGAACGCCGAAAGGCAAGATCCAGCAGTATGAAAAGAAGTGGCTCGATCTGCCCTGGCAGCAGGTCCGCGAGTCGGTGGACGTGAAACTGTTTGAGCAGGACGGCGAACTCTATGTGTTGGCCAAGAGTGAGGGAAGAAGAGCCAAAGAAACCGCCATGCGTCGCAAACGGCTGGCTCGCTTGCTCAAAAAGCTCCGTGCCATGCGGCGAAGCCTGCCCTCTCTGGTCCAGCTGCTGATGCGTTTGGGCGCCGCGAAATCGGAAGCGGGCCGCGCCTTTCAGTTCGTGCAGATGCAAGTACCCGAGGAAGGCCAGCCGGTCACGCGGGAGACCTTCCAGTTTCGTGTGGACAAGCAAAAGCTCCAAGAGGCGGAATGGCGCGACGGACACTACTTACTGCGCTCCAACCTTACGGCTGGAGATCCCAGCGTACTGTGGACCCGCTACGTGCAGTTGACACAGATCGAATCGGTCTTCCGATCTCTCAAGAGCGAACTCGGCATACGTCCCATCTATCATCAACTGGAACATCGTGCCGACGCTCACATTCTGATCGCCTTTCTCGCGTACTGCTTGCAAGTGACACTGAAGCATCGCCTGTTGCAGCACGCCCCAGGGTTGACGCCTACAGCGGTGTTGGAGAAGTTGGCGGAAATCAAAATGATCGATGTGTGGATTCCTACGGTCGATCAACGTTGGTTGATTCTGCCGCGCTACACACAACCTTCCCCAGACACCAAGCTGCTGATCGAAAAGCTGCGACTTGAGCTGCCGAACCAGCCGCCACCGCGTCTTGTGGCGCAAAAAGAGAGTAACGAAATCGAGGTGCAGACCTCCCGGTAAGGGCTGTTTGTGGTGGAGACCTTTCGATAACCGAAACTGATTCAAAAGCACTTAACCGGTTCAGAGGTGCCCAACTGCGGTGCATCGTGAAGTGGAGGTAACGCCTGATTAGTCGTGCCGGCTCAAACGGTAACATGGGAACTAGTCGCCACTTTTTCGGCAAGCGCATCAATGAGGCGTGGAGCGTGGTGGCTCGGACTCGACTTCGTCGCGCCGCTGGTTCTGTTCGCTTGCACTCAAAGGCTGACTTGCCGTGAAACCGCCTCGGCCTTGCGCATCAGCAACCATTCCCGAGATCTCTTTCTCTGAGCGCGTACGAATGTCAGCACGGCATCCAATCAGTGTCGCGTTCTTCTCCCTCAAATCAACAGTCAACGCCTTGTCTGCTCCTTGGGAGAGTGCTCGCAATCCCGCTGGCAAATCTTGTTCGATTCGATAACTTTCGGGCGGTAGCCATTCAAATGCGTACGCCCCGAATTCATTCGTTGTGGTCGAGCGTACCCGGCCCTCGCTATCGGTCACGCGAACAGAAACATCAGCGAGCGGGCGCATCTTGGTCAAGGACGATGACCAGGGTTCCGTCAAGGGCGACAGCAAACTGACCGTGCCGAACAGGCTGTCGACCGGCTGGCCATCCCGAATTGCCCGCAGTTCCCGCAGATCGCCGCCCACTGCCGCCTCCGGGCTCGTGAACGTGCAGATGCTTGTCGAGAGGGAGTCACCAACAATCGAGGCGTATACCAGGTAGCTGACGCCCACGATGAAGGGATAGCTGCAATCTCCATCTTGGGGGCCTCGCTCATCGACGCCCGTATGCACCACGATCTCCTGCCCCAGTTGACCTTCACCGCGAAAACTCTCCGCAATCGAGAAATGCACCAGGTGATTCATGGGGAGCTCTTCTACAACGCCTGGAAATTTCACGTCAGCGCTCTCCTTTTCAGAATCCTTCACCACCGGCGCTTCCGTCGCGATATCGGCTGTCACCTTTCCCAGGAAGATGACCTGCCCTGAACTCCAACCCCGTCCGCATTCGCCAGGCCCGCTGCATGTGCAACCAGCAAACACATGCTGACCCAACCCCAACAGTACCACCGCAACAGTCATCACCCGTATCAGCATAACCACCTCTAACGCTCTTGACACTATAGCTTACGCGCTGTCGGAAGGAGTGCTTACAAAACTCCGATAAGCGTGGCTTCTTGGCTAACTCCCGGTTAGTCGTGAATCAGGACTTGGGTTGAGCCTGTTTTGGCAAGTTACCAAGGACAGCTTCGGAAGGGGCTTTTATTGTGACGTGTATGCTTGCAGACTCACGAACGAAAAACGAGAACTGGCTGACCATTCGATTGCCTTTACCGCCTGCTTCCTGCTCTTCGACCCGTCGCGCAACTCGTCGACGAGCCCGACATTCCGCGCTGTGGAATCCGTTGTGAAGATTGCACCGCAGTTCGGACTATTTGGATTCCTGCCTTCTTCGCTCTGGGGTATTCAGCGTGCAAGGTTGTGAACCGAGTCTATCAATTTCGGGAGTCACGCTTGTTTACGGTCTTCTCGAATCTAATGTCCGATGGTCGATTAAGAGAGGAGGATCTCGTTGGACTGCAACCCGACATGATCGAACGCATAAAAAGAAGCGCTGAAGCATTTCGCTCAGTATCTGAGTTTCAGTAGGGTTCGATCCCCAGTCGATCATTCACGGCATGGCGCAATCTTTGCTTACAGCCCAGGTATTTTTCCGTCGTCTGCACGGATACATGACCGCGCCGAAATTGGATTTGTTCAAGCTCGCCACCCGAATCGTGACAGAACCGTGCACACGACCTTCTGAGATCGTGGGGCGCAAGCTTTGAAACTCCCAGCCTCTCTGCGTATTCCTTCACTACGTACCAGACCACTTTTTCAGTAATCTTCGTTCCCCAAACGACACCACTGCGACAGACGCATCTAAAGATTCGACCCTGCGCGATCTCAGCCTCGCTCAACCAGTGATCGATGGATTGCTTTACCCAATCAGGCATTGGGACCGTGCGGATATGCCCACCCTTACCGACCAAATCAACAATGGCCCAATGATCCTCTCTGCGCTGAATGTGGTCCAAACTCAGATCGATGAGCTCTCTTCGACGGAGCCCACAACCTAGAAGCACTGCTAGGATGGCTCGATCGCGTTTGCCTTTCACGGTGTTCATGTTTGGAAGTTGACACAGTGAGCGGGCTTCCTCTACCGTCAGCCAATTCCCAAGCCTAACGCCCAGCTTTTTCGCTCCTTTCACTCGGCGAATGCCTGCGGCCAGATCCGGACTGAGAATACCCGTATCGGCCGCTTCGTAGGCGAGTCGTCTGACCGCTGCAAGCCTCACGTTGATGGTCCCAGGTGCAAGCAACCTGTCTTCGAGGTGAATCCTGTAGCGCGTCACTACCATTTTGTTGAAGGAAAGCCTAGGTTCCGAGCAATACCAGCATACGAAGTCATCAATGGAGCGTCGGTAGCTGCGTTGCGATTCTGGTGACCTGAGACTCACAAGTACCGCCGATTTTACGTGCTCCAAATCAGGGAGTCCCAACCTGGTCTTCTGTCGACTGTGTTTTCTCGCTTTTCTTCTTTTTCTTCTCATTGGATGCCACCTCCCGTAGTGGGAAGTCGGGCATGGCACGATTCATTGTTGGGCGCAATTCCTTTCCGGGAAGTCGAGCGTGAGGATTCTCTGCCGCCGACTATTACGAACGTTACCGGTTACCCGACGACACGGGAGTTGACAGACACACCGCAATCACTTTTCCGGCACGACCAATCGGGAGTTGCACACCGACGAGAACCGAGTACGGAAGGCGAACTTGATTTCAGGGAGTAGGTTTCCAGACGTATTCGTCCGATTTGTCGATATAGCCCAAGTCTCCGTTCCCTACGTTCACTTGAGCAATCCCAGTCCGGAACCGCAGTGCATTGTTATCGAAGCGCGGCTCGATAAGAGCGCTTGTTTCTCTGTCTATATAGCCCCATTTGAAGCTCTGCTTGACAGCAGCCAAGCCCTCGCTGAACACGCCGACGGCTTGGAATGTTGCTGGAACCACGAAATGGCCATCGTGGTCGATGAAGCCGTATTTTCCGTCGAACTCTACTCCGGCCAAACCCTCTGAGAAACCGTACGCCCACCCGAATTGCGGCGTAATTACGATCGCCCCCGTTCGGTCGTCCGCCAAGAGTCCGGCGGAGGCAATCGACAAGCCGTCATACATTTCGCCGCTGAAGTCCTCTGCCGGTTTGTTCCCCTGGAACAGGAACCAACTGGGAAAGAATGAAGAGAGTAAGGAGTACACACTCCACCCTCGCCTTCACCTTCATGTTCACCCTGTGGCGCAAGCAATTGATTTGGGGAGTAGGAAATAGACAAAGCAAGGAAGGAGAAAGTCACCGCGGAAAAAACACTAAATCGGGCGGGAGCGACCCCACTTTTTCGGCCTTCAGCCGCCCAAAAAGTTCGTGGGGTCGCTCCCGCCCATCACGCAGGAAGCGTGACCGTGTTTTGTCCGCGTGCAGGAGTCGGAGAATGCAGGGCGTAATACAGGGCGTAAGACAAACCACGGAAAGCAACTGGCAACCCACCACCTAAGCAGCCAAAGTCAGTGACGATCCAGACGCGAGTGGAGGAGTCGGTGAAAACACAGATCGACCAATACGCAAAATTCATCGACGCTACACCGTCCTAAGTCATTACGGAGGCGCTGAAAGTCTTATTCAAACGCGATGATGAGTTCAAAGCCTGGCTAGGCCAACACGCTGACGGTCGGAATTCAGAACAGAAGCAAGGAGAGGCTCTCACGAAGACCGCGTAAGAACATGAAGACCCCCCAACACAATTCGGTGTGCGCGAGAACACAGCGTCTCGACTTCCATCCCGGCCTAAAACCAAACACTTTCTGAAAGCGAGGCCGTGACGCGCCGTAACTCGGCTGCTCGAGTTCCGACTTACGATACCGGTAACTTGAAGCTAGAACACTTTCGCCACGGGATGCGAGGGATTTTTCTTTGAGGGATTCCAACACTTTTTTGGCTATAGGTAAGAGTAGAAGGTAAATCCCGCTGCACCCCTCACCGAAGCCTGTCGAGAGGATACCTTCTGATCGAGCATCCCGGTCTCGCTCGCGAGGGTGATTTTGTGCCTAGGAGACCTTACATCCTTCCAACAAACCCTTCTCCGCACAAGAATGAAAAACAATTTTTCCGCAAAGGCGGGCAGTTTTTCTTTGGGCAGTGACGCCGATTTTTTGGCTATAGATAAGAGTAGGAGTGTGTTCGTCCTCAAGGTCAGTGTTTTCGTGCCTTTCTGGTCTCTCATGACTATTTTCGTTCAGTCAGAATTCGAGAGTCACTGGAAAACCGTCCATTGGGCGGGTTTCCTCATGGTTTTCCTTACGGTTTTCCGAAACCGCCCAACCTAAGGCATTGCAAAGCAAAAAGATAACAAGCCCCGAAACCTAAACGGGGGCGCGGCAAAAACCGAATAAAGGGCGGTAGCGACCCCCTTCCCGGGCTATCGGGTCGCTACCGCCCTTTATTCATGCGTTACCAAACTGCGTATCTACTGCAGAATCGTTCCAACATTCGGAATGGAAGATCCTCGATATTGCTCAACTATTTTTCCACGACGGCGAGGACTTTTTCATTGGGGAGTTTTGCCAAGTTCTTGGCTATAGGTATAGATAGCGCGCTTTCTTCTAGAACAGTTCAATAACTCTGCTCGCCTCCGACTAAAAACCAACCCTTCGTCCTTACAATTGGCTGGCAGAGCCAATCGTGATGATACGAGCTTTATACACTGTTCCTAATCCTAAAGGAGATGCATCATGCCTATTTTAAAAGCGCCACAGCTGCAACCGAAGAATGAAACCGTCCAGCTTCGTCTGTCCGAGAGCGTAAAGTTCCGACTAGCCCGCTACGCGGAGTTTATCCACGCGAGTACGTCCTACGTCGTGACGGAAACTCTCGAACGCCTTTTCAGAAAAGACACAGAATTCCAAGCATACCTTGATGCATATAAACCGCCTGCCTCCCACCCCATAAAGAAATCGGATCAGACACCGCCGTTGGGTGTCGATGCATGCAATTCTAAATCTTAGAAGGCGCCGTTGCGCTCTGAGTCTGCGTCCAGAGTTCTTTTCAGTCCGAACCGCATTCCCCGTCGTAATGCAAAACTGCACAAGGAGCCGGAGCCATGATCTCACCAATTAAGTCTGAATTACTCACCGTCAAGCAGGTAGCTGAATTACTTCAGCTGCCCAGTTCTTGGGTCTACGGCCGCATGCGGAAACGAACTCATGAACGATTGCCAGCGTATCGACTCGGAAAGTATTGGCGCTTCGAAAGAGCAAAGGTGCTGGCGTGGGTTGCCTGCCAACGAACGAGTGATGAGGCAGCTTGACATGCGCGCTACACTGAAATGCGACATAGGTAAAGGCGGACGAGCCAACCACTCGAAAGAGAGGAAAAGAATGGCTCGTTGCCGTTTTCAAGATGGTTGTCTATTTGTTCGAGGCAAGAAGCGAAAGATGTGGGTCGCACGCTGGAGAGAAGACATGATCCAACCCAACGGAGCAGTGCAACGTGTACTGCGTTCCGAGGTACTTGGGCCCGTGTCTGAAATTTCCGGCAGACGTGAAGCCCGCATTCTTATGCAGAGACGCCTCGCATCCCTTAATTCCGGTCAGCGCCAATTGGAGGCCACAATGACTTTTGGGACCTTTGTGGCTGCACAGTTCGAACCTGACATTCTGCCGACACTAAAACATGCAACGCAATTGATCTACTTGGCCCTATTGCGTAAGCACCTTCTTCCGCGCTTCCGCGATTGTCGTCTATGCGACATCACGCTTGCGGAACTTCAGCAATTCGTAATTAGCAAGCTTCGCGATGGATACGCTTGGGAGACGACCAATCATCTCCGCAACCTGATGAGCAAAATTTTCAGTGTTGCAGTAGGTTGGGATTATCTCTCCAATCATCCAGTGCGAGGTGTGAAGATGCCAGAACGCACCTTGAAGCGAGCGCACCGATTCCTAACGATGGACGAGGTACAACGACTCATTAAGGCCTCAGACGAACCAGTGCGGACCATTGTCGTGCTTGCAGCCATGACAGGTCTACGCATCGGCGAGATTCTGGCGCTGCGATGGGGGAGGATCAACTTGTCGGCAGCCAAACTGCGCGTCGAAGAGACTTGTTACCACGGTCACTTCGGCACACCAAAGTCAAAGGCAAGCCGCAGGGAGATTCCACTTTCTTCCAGCGTAGTCCAGGCGCTCATCGATCATCGTTCGCGGCATGCGGAGAGCTCACCCGAAGCCCTGGTATTCTCCAATCGAAAAGGCGGACCACTCGCGTCGGACAATTTACGCAAGCGGGACTTGCATCCCGCTTGTGCACGAGCCGGTTTGGATTCTATTAACTGGCACGTGCTCCGGCACACTCATGGCACCTTGCTTCATGAAATTGGAACGCCATTAAAGGTAGCTCAGGCTCAAATGGGGCACGCTCATATGAGCACTACGCTACAGGTGTACACACACACGAGTGAGACTGCTCAGAGACGGGCGGTAGACCTGCTCGAAAGTCAATTGTTCCCAATTGTTCCCAAATTTGAATTAAATGAAGTTGTTCCCGGAAGGCTAATCCAATGATAGGAAAAGATTTGGAGTGGCGCGCCCGGGGCGATTCGAACGCCCGACCTCTTGCTTCGGAGGCAAGCGCTCTATCCAGCTGAGCTACGGGCGCGCAGTGGATCTACCTTGCTTGCAACCCATTCATTTTAACTTGTCCCGCCAGCCTCCGCCACTCTTTCTCTGCCTTCGCCGGCTCGAGAATCTCCACGCGCGCTAGCCCTTCGACCGGTTGCGAATATCCCTGGCCAGCTTCTCGATCTCTTCCGTTTTCTTCAGCATCGTCAACGAGAGCACCTTGCTCGAATCCGTCTTGTCCACTTCCGCCTTCAATTCCGTCGCCAACTGATACAACTGCTCCACTTTTTTCTTGATGTCCTTTTCATTTTCTTCCAGCGCCCGTTTCTCGGCCGACGGTAGCTTAGGACTCTCGAGCGACGAGTCCTGCACATCTCGCTTCGACTGAGGCGATTGCGGCGTCTGCTCAGCTTGTAGCGAACACCAAACTCCAGCTGCAGCTCCCGTCACTGCCAGTCCCGTCAAAAACCTTCTGCGTGTGTCCATCTGGCGCCCTCCCGAAGCTCCCAAGAAACCTATCTCCAGCCCCCGCCCGACCTGCATCCGTTTCCCACCGATGCTATACTCACCCTCCGGCACACGATATGTCCAACTACTTTGCGCATCTTCCCGAATTCACGGTGGCAAACCTGTTGCACCTGCTACTGATCTTTCTGATTGCGTTGCTCCTCAACCGCCTGCTTCGTGTCGTCTCCAAGCTCATTATAAAGCCAGCGACCACGCAAACGCGCGCCGCACAGGCCCGCGAACAGCAGACACGCACGCTTGCCGGAGTGGTGCTCAGCGCCGGCCGGAAAGTGGTCTGGGCTGTAGCTCTGCTGACCGCCGCGCAGGAATTCGGCATCAACGTTACTCCAGTCGCGGCCCTTGCCGGGCTTGCCAGCCTTGCGGTCGGCTTCGGCGCGCAAAATCTGGTGCGAGACATCATCACCGGCTTCTATATTATCCTCGAAGACCAATACGTCGTGGGAGACACCATCCAGGTTTCGGACACTCTTGGCCGCGTCGAACACCTTACGCTGCGGCGAACCGTTGTGCGCGATCCGCGGGGCGCCCTCGTTACGCTTTCCAATGGAGACATCCGCACCGTAGCCAATCTCAGCCGCGATTGGTCACAGACCTTTGTCGATGTGAGCGTTTCTCCGCTCGTTCCGCAGGAAAAAACTCTGCAGGCCCTGGAAGCCGCCGTCACCGACCTGCGCAACGATGCCTCCTGGTCGCAGGCGCTTGTCGACGGCCCGCGCATTCTCGGACTGCAGTCCTACGATCAGCACACATCGACCGTTCGTATCCAGGTTCGTACCGCGCCATCACGTCAGGATGACGTCGCGCGCGAACTGCGCCGCCGCATTCAACTCGAGTTTCAGAAGCAGGGTATCCCCCTTTCCAGCGTTCAACGGTTGGAACTGGTAAATTCGGGGCCGCGGGAAAATGTCCCACCCACCCCCTCTGCTTCCGTTTAAGGAGAGTCCTCTATGTCACAGGTTACGTACGATGAAGTGAACTTGATGCTCCGGCTCTATGATCTTCGCCGGGAACCTCGCCTCCGCGAAGCGCGCGCGTGGTTTGTCGAAAACTTCCGCGCTGCCACTCCAGAAGAGTTGATGCAGAAATATCCGCAGGGCAGCCAGGAAAACACGTACATCCGCATGGTCATCAGCTATTGGGATATGGTCGCCAGCATCGTGAATCGGAGTCTGATCAACGACGAACTGTTTTTCGAGAATAACGGCGAAATCTGGGTCGTGTGGGACCGCATGCGATCCGTCGTTCCCAGTTGGCGAGCCGCGTTCAAGAACCCCCTGCTTTTTGCCGGTATCGAAGAGACTTGCAAACGCCTGGAAGCCTGGCGCGAAAAACGCGCTCCCGGCTCCAGTTCCGCGATGCGCGCCATCATGGAACAGCGCCGCGACAAGTAGTCCGCTACCTTAGTCGAAATTAGCGCTTGGACATTCTCAGACGCTTGGCCCAGTGGCTCAACGCCGCAGGCTCCCTGGAATCAGACTCTCAGCGCTTGGAGTCGTTTCAAGTTGGGCCGCCCCACTGCACACAGTCTCTGCCCGCTGCCTTGGCCGCATACAGCGTTCTGTCTGCCTGAAGAATAATTTCATCCACGTCGTTGCCGACGATTCGCTGGACAGCGCTATTCCCACGCTCATCGTCACCGTCAGCGAATTCCCCGAGACCATCATCGGCCTCGCCCGATCATATTACGCACATTTCGGTCCGCGCTACTGCGCTTGTTGGATCACACTTGTTCAGCACCACTAGAAATTCCTCGCCTCCATAGCGCCCCACCATGTCGTAGGAACGCACCGCGGAATGCAGTCGTCGCGCCACTTCGCGCAGCACATCATCGCCCGCCCGTGCCCGTAGGTATCGCCCCGGCCGCCAGAAACCCGTCGGTCTCTCCCACAGTCAGCGCATTCAATCCTTTTGCCGTCTCCAGAATCTTTCCGTAGCGCTTGTCCTCGGAACGGCTCACAAAAATGATTTGGCAACCCTTAAACTCCAGTTCTTTGTGAATCCACAACACTTCCATCTTTTTTCCGCTCAGCGTTGCTCTTCCCGCTTCTTGCGCCAGTAACGCCCCGAATGCATAACTTCCCACCACGCACAGTCGCATGGCCGTGGACGCAGCCCTCGCCTTCGAACCCTCCATAGTTGGCCACTGCACAAAATCAGGAATCTTCCTTAAGTAAACGGCTTTGACCCGATATTCCTCCGTGGTCACCTGCGCGGAAGCCAGTGGAATCAACGTGAGTTCCAGGCAGACGAGAAGCGGCGTCATCGCCACCAGCCAGTTCAAACCCCTCCTTGCCCGCTCTCGCCATCTCCCCATTCGCCGCACCAATTCCTTCTTTCGCTGCGCTCTCGCTCTTGGCCTGCACCCCGTGCACACAGGGACATCCCCTGCTTCCAATGCAATGCACACACCAATCCCCAGCCTGTTCGTGCTTTTCGCTGTGCCAAACACTCGACTTGTAAGATTAGGTTTTTCTAGGAATGAAATACCGTATCAGTTCGGAGCAAGCCGCCCTGTTCCGATTCACTTCCGTTCAACCACGATTGGAGCGATACCGATTTGCAGTTGCTTTCGACAGAGCGATGCCTGCGCGGCTGCTCTCTAGTCCACAATCGCCTGGTAGGCCAACGCGTGTACCTGGCGATCCAGGGCCAACTCGCCTGTTGGGTGCAGTTGCCCCATGAACACTACAATCATCTCTTCTTTGACATCGATTGAAAACGTCGTGTAAAAAAATCCGCCCCAACCGTATTCTCCAGTCGTTCCTAATTCATGCAGTGGTGTTTTGACTCCCCCGATGCCAAAGCCGAGTCCAAATGCCTCGTCGGGCGCAATTTTCCCTAGTTGATCGTGGCTCATCAATTCCACGGATTTTCGGCTAATCAATCGCTTGTCGCCCAGCTTTCCGCCATTCAACATCATCTGGCAGAATCTCGCGTAGTCTCCCGCCGTCGAGGTCAACCCGGCTCCTCCAGCAAATAATTTCTTCGCGCCGCGATACGGATAATCCGCGGAATACACCATGGAACCTTCCACGATCGGCGCGTCGGGAAAACGCTGCAACCCCTTGCCGTCGTAGTACGTGTATGCCGTCGCCAGCCGTTCCACTTTATTTTCGGGCGGGAAAAAATAGGTATCCTTCATGCCCAGCGGTTGAAAAATCCGGACACGAAAGAATTCGTCCAGTGGTTGCCCAGACGTCACTTCTACCAGGCGCCCCAGCACATCCACGCCCAGGCTGTATTCAAATTTTTCGCCGGGGCTGAACAGTAGCGGTTGGGCGGCCAATTTTTTTGTGCTGTCTTCGATCGTCCCATCGTACTCCAGAATCCCATGTGCCACGTTTGCATCCTTGTACAGCGGCCCCAAATCTGGATTCCAGTGATACGTCAATCCGGACGTATGCGTCAGCAGGTCGCGGATGGTAATCTCCCGCTTGGCGGGAATCGTGTACGTTCCGCCGCCTTCCGTTTTTACCAGTACTTTCGGATTCTTGAATTCGGGAATGTACATCGAAATCGGATCGTCCAGCATGAACTTGCCTTCTTCGTAGAGCATCATCACGGCCACGCTGGTGATTGGTTTGGTCATCGAGCAGATGCGAAAAATGGAGTCCTGCCGCATGGGCTTTCCGGCTTCCCGGTCGCTCATCCCCTGTGCCTTGAACCAAGCTACTTGCCCGTGACGCACCACGAGCGTCACCGCGCCCGCGATTCGTTTTTCATCGATGTCGCGCTGCACCGCCGATGCAATGCGGTCCAGCCGTTCCGTCGAAAGCCCCACACTCTCCGGCTTCGCCGCGGGTAATTCCTGGGCCCGTGCTATTCCAGGCAGCGACAGCAAATTCAGCAACACATAAACAATCGCCACGTACAACATCTTTCCGCGGATCTTCATCACTCGCATTCCTCCACTCGCCTTGAAGACGTACTGCTCGCCACGATTCTATAGAATTTGTTTCTCCACGGGATGTATTTCTTCTTATATCAGTAGATTCGCAAGCCCGAAGACGAACTTGGCACACGCCTTTTCGATTGGGTGGGTCGATCTGTTCGGCTTACCGAACTCGGCCAGGCATTTCTCCCCAGCGCCCGAGCAGCGTTGCACGAACTCGAAGCCGCCCGGAACGAAATTGTCGAACGCAAATCTTCCGCCGGTGGCGCCATTTGTCTGGGCGTAATTCCCACCATTGCACCCTATTTTCTCACCCTCGGTCCTTCCGCGCTTTTCGCGATGGTGGCCGCCTGCAATCGCGCACGCATGAAGCCTAAAATCGTTTTTGAAAGTGGCGCAATCACGTTAAAAGACAAATCCCAGTCCCGCGTCCACCAGGCCTTCCTCTCCCACCCCGTTGCACGTCGCAAAAATGGATTGCATCTTTCCTGCTTCGCACATACTCTGACGGTCCCGGGTCAAACAAGGAGGACGACAAGACCACAAAATGATTCCAGGTATGCCCACGTTCACTTTCGTCCATGTTGTGATCAGTCTAATTGGGATCTTCTCTGGTGTAGTAGCCGTCTTCGGCCTGCTCAATTCCAGGAAGCTTCCCGTCTGGAGCGCGGTTTTCCTTATCAGCACTGCGCTCACCAGCATCACGGGATTTTTGTTTCCATTTCAAAAATTCTTACCCTCTCATGCATTGGGGATTATTTCGCTGGCCGTGCTCGCGTTGGCCTTCCCTGCGCTCTATGTCTTCCATCTGGCAGGCTCCTGGCGGCGCATCTACGTCATCACTGCGGTCACCGCTCTGTACCTCAACGTTTTCGTCCTGATCGCGCAACTCTTCGGGAAGGTTCCTGCCCTCAAGGCTCTGGCCCCTACGCAGAAAGAGCCCCCCTTCCTCGTTTCACAAATGGTGGTGCTAATCCTCTTTATCACCGTAGGCACGCTTGCCGCCAAGCGTTTCCGTCTCGACGCGGTTCGCACTGCCTGATCTTTGGCCCCGCTGTCCCGTATTTAGATCGTTGTGTAGAGTAACCACCCCTCTCCGGCGATCATCCAATGAATCCCTGCCGAGTACCGCCGCCCAGCAGAAATGTTCAAAATACGGAGCGCCCTATGACCGATCCGAAAAAACCAGTTCTCGAACCTAAAACACAAGCATTCATCGACGCGGTGAACTCCAGTGGCGGCAAACCGTTATACGAACTCTCCTACGCTGATGCCCGCACCGTGCTCGAAAATGCTCAGTCCTCCGTTTCAGTCACCAAACTTCCTGCGGATGTGGAAGACCATACGCTTCCGGTTGGCCCAGCCGGCGAAGTCTCCGTCACGATTTATAAACCGAAAAACTCGGCCGGCCTTCTCCCCGCAGTGATGTACTTTCACGGGGGCGGCTGGATTTTGGGAAGCAAGCGCACACACGACCGACTCCTTCGTGAACTCGTCAACTCTACTAAAGCCGCTTTTGTGTTCGTGAACTATACTCCGTCTCCCGAAGCACAATTTCCCGTAATCATCGAACAAGACTACGCGGCGACCAAATACATCGCGGAGCATGGGGCGGATTTCGGCCTGGATGGATCACGGCTCGCCCTCGCGGGAGACAGTGTCGGCGGCAACATGACCGCGGTCGTCGCGCTACTCGCCAAAGAGCGCAAAGGGCCGGCAATCCGATATCAGGTGATGTTCTACCCGGTAACGGATTCCAGCTTTTCTCAGAAATCGTATGAGGAGTTTGCCGAAGGGCCCTGGCTCAGCCGAAAAACAATGGCGTGGATGTGGGATGCCTACGCTCCCAACAAAGAAGACCGCAAGAAGCACACCGCCGCACCACTCAACGCAACTCTCGAACAGTTGAAGGGACTGCCTCCCGCGCTAATCATGGTGGATGAAAATGATATCCTGCGCGATGAAGGCGAAGCCTACGCCAGAAAGCTGATTCAGGCTGGCGTGGACGTCACGGCTATCCGCGTGCTCGCCACATTCCATGATTTCGCCTTGCTCAATGGCCTGGCGAACACGCCTGCCACCAGGGCTGCCGTTCAATTCGCTTCCCAGAAATTGGCCGAAGCGCTCGGTTCGGAAGCCAAATCCGTCGCGGCCTCTACCTGATCGCGCACTCAAGGCATAGGGGTGCAGCACCGCTGCACCTTATGTCCGAACACTTTCTTGAGCGAGATTTCACTGGAGTGTGCCGCCTCGACGCAGCACACTCCTTCCCCACCTGTTGAGTTCCGTGGTGGGAATCCCTCAGTTGATTCCTTGTATCCGTAAACTCACCAACTGGTCGATTGTCAGGTCTTTCATCCCGTGTGCCCGCATGTTCGCTATATATTCCGGCGTCACTCCGTGAATCCGCATGGCAACCAGTTGGTCGGGCTCCGGATGCTTGTATCCCAATCCCTGAATCTTCTCGATGAATTCCGGTGACACGCCGTGGATCCGAAACGCGATCAGCTTTTCCATGTCCACATGCGTGTAGCCCTCCTGCTGGATCTGCTTCATCCACTCCGGCGCCACGCCATGGATACGCATAGCCACCAGCGTGTCTTCATTCGGGTTGTATCCGGCCTGTTTTACGAACTGCACCATTTCTGGCGTCACGCCGTGAATCTTGAAGGCCACCAGCTTGTCGGCATCCGTCGCGGGCAATCCCGCAGAACGCAGCGCATGGATGAAAGCCGAATCGACTCCGAAAATGCGGAACGCAATCAATTTATCTGTGTCCATTCCTTGCAACTTCTCGTTCTTCATTTCCTTCGCGAAGTTCACGCTCACGTCCATCACCGCCATAGTGAACTGCTTTTCCTCGTCCACTCCGCCAAATCCAAGCGCCTTCAATTCCCCGGCGTACTTCCCGTCCGCAGTAAAATGAAAAAAACCTGCACCTTCCCCATTCTCAACGAACCCTCCGCAGTCGAACCGCCCCGCATCGCGCGTCACCGTAAACTTCACGTCCTGGCGGCCTGGCTTTGAAAGATCCAGCCCCACAAACACTCCCAGCGGCCAGGTCGACTCGTGGTTTGAGTTTCCACCGTGACGGTGCTCGATCAGCGAGAACTCCACCTTCCCCGCTTCCTCGGAACGATGCAGCGTCCAATCGCCCTTGCGATCTTCCGCCGCCCGCGATATCAAACCTCCCACCAGTACGATCACCACCAACACGTATACTTGCAGAGCTTCTCGGCGATTCATCTCCGATCTCCTTTTCCTGACTTAACTTTTTGTTTCGTTGTTAGTGTTCAGTGCTTCGCTTCGTCCAGAACGCCAGCATTCTTCAGCCCGATCAACTGCTCCATGGTCAGATCCTTAAACCCATGCGCGCGTGCCCTCCCGATAAATTCCGGGGTCACGCCCATCACCTTCGCGCCAATCGCTTCGTCCACATCCAACTTGATCCCCGCTGCCTGCATTTTGCTCAGGTACTGTGCGTCAACTCCCTGCACTTTCATGCCGATCAATTCGTCGGCGTCCGGATGCAGGCCCAGTGCGTTGATGCTCTTCACGTATTCCGGCGTTACACCTTGAATCTTCATGCCTATCAATTCGTCGCCATCCACTTTCAGCCCCAGACCGCGCATCTCGCGCACATATTCCGGTGTGATGCCCTGAATCTTCATGCCGACCATTTCTTCCGCGTCGGCTTTGATACCCAGGTCCTGAATTTGCTTTACGTATTCTGGCGTTACGCCCTGGATTTTCATGCCCACCAGGTCGTCTATGTCCAGATTCTGTTTCGTCGCTGTACGCATCTCTTTCACATATTCTGCAGTCACGCCTTGGATCTTCATTCCTACCAGTTCGTCGGCGTCAAGTTTCATTCCCAGATCACGCATCGATTTCACATACTCCGCCGTGACTCCCTGAACCTTGAGTTCGATGATCTGATCAACCGTCAGATTCTCGAGTCCCGCCCCTTTTAAGCTATCGATGTAACTCGAGGAGCCCGCTTGCGCTACGGCAGGTGCAGGAGCAGTTTGTGGCATGGTCAAGGCCACTGGCGCCGGCATCGGCATTGGAGCTATTGCGTTAGCCACCACTGGTGTCGGCGCGGCAACGGCGGTCGGAGTGGCCGCGGCAGTTGGCGCGATTGGCGCGATTGCCGGACGTACGGCAATCGGAGTTTTGGGAACATTTGCGGCCACTTCAGCCTGTACCGCTCTTGGTGCAACCGCTTCCGCAGGCGCAACGGGCGTCTGCGCATGAACATTCCGCGCTACGCCAACTAATGCTACGCCTGCCATGAGTGAAGCCGACAAGCACAACAAACCCAACGACAAATCCGCTCCTCGCATCGTTTCCCCCTTTTTCGCCATACCCAGCAACCGCGCGACACGCGCCGCCAGTGGCCGGCTGTTCGCCGCCATCATTAATCGCGGTGATATCCGCGATTCCGCCATCTGCGCGAGCGCGTGCGCATACGTCAACGGATTGCCACACACTTCCACCGCCATGTCGTCGCAGCAGTTTTCGCGCTCTTCGCGAATCTTTTTATTCAACCACCACACACCGGGATGGTAGAACAGCAGCGTTTCCACTCCGATCTGGAACAAATTCACCAACGCATCGTAACGCTTGATGTGCGCCAGTTCGTGCGCGATTACTGATGAAAGTTGCGCTTCGTTCAATCCCGTCAATGCCGTTACCGGCAGCATCACCACCGGCCGTAGCCATCCCGCCACTGCAGGCGCGTCCAGTCGATTACATTCGTAAAAACTCACCAGCCGCTGCAACCCCATTTTCCGTTGAAGCGCTGCGCAGAATTCATGCATCTGCTCACCAACCCGCTTCGATTCTTTGCGCCGCAACCGTTCAACTACCAACACTCCGCCTGCCGAACGCAGTCCGAGCAGCATTACGCCCGCGAACCAGATCTCCACCAGCCACAAAAAATATCCAGGCAAGCCGTCCGATACCGGCGCGGCAGCAGCCTTCGCCACAAATTTCGCGGGATTCGCCGTAACAATCGCGGCCGGACCAGCCTCCGCCTTCACCGCATTCATCGACACTGCTGCGCCATCACTATCCTGGCCTTGCAGCGTCAGGTACGTTACCGCCGGCGCCACCGCCATCATCACCAGCATCGCCAGGCCCATCGCGTAACGCGACGCAGCGCTGCGGCAAAACGCCATCCCCGCGTACGCCAGCGCGGCAAACGCCGTTCCCTGCCAGAGGAAGTGCAGCAGCGTCAACGCCATCCAGCGCATCGCCGTCGGTGAAAGCAAGCCAGTCAGGAAGTTCATCGAATTTTCCTTTCGTAGTCCTTCAGCAATCGCCGCAACTCATCCATTTCTTCTTTGGTGGCTTTGTGCCCAGCCAGGGCATGCATCATCAGTTCGCTTGCCGAGCCGTCAAATACACGCTCCAGGACATCCAGAGCAAACTGCTGCTTGGTCTTCTCCGCCGGTTCCACTGCTTCATATACGTGCGCGCGTTGCTCTTCGTTCCGCCGTACCGCGCCCTTTGCCGTCATGATCTGCATAAGCTTTAAGACGCCGGTGTAGCCCATAGGTCTCTTCGCATTCAGTTGTTCGTGGACTTCGCGCACCGTGCTGGGCCCGCGTTCCCACAGCACTTGCAGGATTTCCAGTTCCGAAGCGGTCGGTTTCTGAGGTGAGTGAGTGGCCATGGCGGGAATCTACTACGAAGCCATTCGTAGTGTCAACGAAAATCTTCGTACTTCACTAATTTTCTGAGCCTACCGGAGGGCCGGCTTTACGCCGCCCTTCCGAATTTAGGGTGGTTCAGGCCACAGACTCTCTTCTGTTAACTTCTCGGTAGCGACCGATTATGAAGCGGGCGCATTGGCAGCTTGAAGCAACACCGAAGGTGCGCCCTCCATCCAGTCTTGCTACTGCGTTGACAACGACTGCTGCAGGCTGATCAAATTTTGCGGCACTACGCGGATCACGCCCCGCCGCGGGCTATCGATATCCGCAATCATAAAAAACGCGATGCTCAAGACGATTGGCAGCACCAGAAATCGCATGAAGCCATTGCTGGTGGAGTGCGTGCCATAACCCACCAAAAAATTCGAGCAAATGGCAATCAGCACCATCAGAATCCATGCACCCGCCGGGATTCGGTTCCACCACGCGGCCTGCGTGTAGCCCTGGGAGTTCAGCACATCATTCATGCCCGAAGCAATCAGCGCACCCACGGGAGTGGGTTGCGCATTGACCGGCGCGCGCACCGCGCCCCACAACTTCGATTGCAAGTCCGCCGTGCGTTGGTTGATCTGCGGTAGCTCTGACTGGCTAGCCTCGTAGAACACAATCCGCTCGTCCAGATATTCCCTCAATAGTCTGCGCACCGTCGTGGTGTCGCCCGCAGGCAGCAGGTCCGCACGGACCCATTCGGTGCCGATGGCGTTCGCTTCGGCCTCTTCGTAATTCTTGCGCTGGTCGTAACGCGCAATGGCCATCGAAAAGCTGAATCCGATGATCAAGCCCAGAAGCGTCAGCGTCGCGGCCACCACCATGTCGCGGTCTTCCTGCGCTTTATCATCGATATTCGATTGGCGCCTTCTGAAAAAACCGCCCATCTGCGCAGAAATCCACATCGTCACGAAAGAAGCGACAAGTACAGGGAAAGGAGAACGCAATAGACTGACCATAGTGGCAGAGATTATCACATGCCGCCTGGATCGGGAGTGACGACAGGCAAAGAACTGTCTTCCGCTCGCGGATGGCAGTGCGAGTTCCCGTAGGTTAGACAAACGTTCCGGTGGCGATGAAGCGCAATGCCAGCGAGAAGCCGCCATTGCCGCCGCGGAAGAATAGTGAAGAAAAGTATTTGCGTCCTAATGATTCGGGGCTGTGATATAAGGACTGTCTCACTTTTTTGATAAGATTTCGGCCCGGTTAGAGCTGCGACGAAGCTTCACCGCGATGATTTAGGGCCGCCTAAAGGCAACTTATGACGCAAGTTTTTTCCACAACTTGGCATACAGCTGAAATGTGGAGCGGAACTCTCTCACAATTGCGCCCTGCGGGGCACCGATGGAGCTGACCGGCCAATCAATCATCGGGTACCACCTTGGTAGCAAGTCCGGCAAAGTGCTGCACGGGTTCAATCCCTCCACAGGCGAGGTTCTCTCTCCCGCTTTCTATTCGGCCACCGACATTGAGGTCGATGAGGCGGTTCGGCTCGCCGCGGAAAGCTTTGCGGGATTCCGCGCGTTGCCGGGCAAAGAGCGAGCTGCGTTCCTTTGCAACATCGCTGAAAATCTGGAGCAGCTTGAGCAGGATTTGAAGCGCGTGTGGGAACAAGACCCTCTGGCGCTCATGGAAAAGAAGGGTACACCAGAGGTACACGGAAAAAATGGCAGGTATAACTGAGACAATCTTAATCGGATATTATGGAGGCGCGGGTGGGAATCGAACCCACGCATAAAGGTTTTGCAGACCTCTCCCTTACCACTTGGGTACCGCGCCTCAACCTTACAAGTATAGCGAAAATCTTCACTGCTCTGTCAGTCGGTCACCGCCTTCCGTTACTGCACCGCCGCACGATACGTTTCCTTGCCACCCATTACCGTTCTTAGCACCCTGGTCTTCAATATCTGCTCTGGTGCGCTGGTCAAGATGTCGTCGGAAAGCACCACGAAATCCGCCAACTTGCCCGGCGTCAGCGATCCCTTCTCATTTTCATCGAAACTGGCGTAGGCCCCATCGCGCGTGAAATGCCGCAGCGCCGCTTCCACCGAGATTCGATTCTCGGGATACCATCCGCCCTTCGGTGTGCCTTCCGGAGTCGTGCGCGTCACCGCGCAATAAACGCCGCGCAGAACTTCCATCGAAAACACAGGATGATCGCTGCCAAACGCCTGCACCGCCCCCGCGTCATCGAACAATTTGAACGCGTTTGCGTGCGATGCTCTCGCCGGACCCAGCAGTACCGCGTAATTGTTCAGCGTCGTTGCGTCCGGATTCGCAAACAGCGCCTGCGTCGACGCGATCACGCCCAGTTGTTTGAAGCGCGGATAATCCGCCGGCAGCGGCACCTCCACATGCTCAACTCGATGGCGCCGGCCACTCGTCCCATTCACCTTCGCCGCATTCTCGTAGGCATCCAGCGACATGTGAATTGCCCTGTCCCCAATCGAGTGAATCATCACCTGCAGTCCTTCGCGATCATACTGCGCCACCGCGCGGTTCAAATCTTCCTGCGTCCAGAACTCAATTCCATTTTTCCCGTTAGTGTAGGGCTCAAACATCACGGCCGTCGCCGCGTCGACCGTCCCGTCCACCATGCCCTTCGCACAGCCGAATTTCACCAGCGGTCCGCGATAGGTATCGCGCAAATGCTTGAACTCCGCCAAGCGTTCTGCGGTGGCATTCTTTTCCAGCGGCACCGAGACGTAAAACCGCACCTTAAATTTGTCTTCTCCCAATACTCGTTCAAAGGCCGCCATTTCCTTCGGCCCCAGTCCCATCGATACTTCCTGCAGCGAAGTGATTCCGTAAGATGCCGCCTTGTCCATCAACCGCTTCAAATCCTCGTAGCGCTGTTCGGCCGTCGCTGGCGGTATTTTCAAGGCTACCAGTTCCACCGCACCTTCTTTCACTTCTCCAGTCGGCTCGCCTTTCGCATCATGTTCAATGCGACCGTCCGCGGGATCTCTTGTCTCGCGCGTGATTCCGGCCAACTCCAGCGCTTTCGTATTCGCCAGGCCCATGTGCCCGTCGCGTTCCCAGATGAACACCGGGCGGTCCGGTACGATGGCGTCCAGGTATTTCTTGTCCGGCACTTTTCCGGGAAAAATGTCGTAGCCCCAGCCGCGCCCGGTAATCCACAGCTCATTCGGATGGTCCTTCGCCGCAGCCACCAACCGCTGTTGGACTTCCGCCAGCTTGGCGACGTCGTCCAGTTCCACGTCCCGCAGCGAAGCGAAATGCCAATGTGCATCATTAAATCCCGGCACCACCAGCTTTCCCTTCAGATCCACCACCGCCGTTTCCGGCCCGCTCAGCGAGCGAATCTCTTCGTTCGTGCCCACGCCGATAATCCGCTCTCCGCGGGTGGCAAAGGCTTGCGCCAAAGGCTTCGCGTCATCCGCCGTCCATACCTTTGCATTCACGTAGATGTGGTCGGCCGTCGGCGCTTTGCTTTGCGCGCAAGCCTTTCCGGCCACGCACAGGCACGCCGTTGCAATCACCAGCAGCCATTTTGTATTCATAATTGTTCCTCGGAAAATATCCGCGTTCGGCAGGGGTGGCACAGCCGTTCCCGGCTGTGCTCTGGAGATGGAATTGGAATTGTTTCATCAAAGCGGCGGACGGCTAAACACTTACATCTTTTTCTTCGCCGGCTCTTCAATCTGTGCTTCCCTCAAAAATCGCGCAGACTCTTCCGGCGGTGTCGGATTGATGTAGAAGCCCGTTCCCCACTCAAATCCCGCCACTTTCGTCAGCTTCGGAATAATCTCGATGTGCCAGTGATAGTGATCGTTGATCTCTTCGCCGATCGGCGACGTGTGAATCATGAAATTGTACGCCGGCCGGTCCAGCACCGCTTCCAGCCTCATCAACGTATCCTTCATCATGTGCGCCAGGCTTGCATACATCGAGCTCTGGTTATTCTCGTACGCCGAGCCGTGCACCTTCGGCAGCAGCCACATCTCAAACGGAAACCGCGGCGCATAGGGCGCCATGGTAATGAAATGTTCGTTCTCGCCGATAACGCGCTCGCCGGTGTCGCGTTCCTGCCGGATAATGTCGCAGAAGATGCAGCGCTCTTTTTCGTCGTAATAATGCCAGCCGTTGTCCACTTCTTCGCGTACGCGCCGCGGCACAATCGGCAGCGCAATCAACTGCGAGTGTGGATGCTCCAGCGAAGCTCCCGCCGCTTCTCCATGATTCTTGAAAATCAGCACATACCGGAAGCGCTTGTCATTTTTCAGGTCCAGCATGCGGTCGCGATACGCCCAGAACACATCTTCCACGGCTTTTTGCGGCAATTGCGCCAGCGTCGTCTGGTGCTGCGGCGTCTCAATGATCACTTCGTGCGCGCCGATGCCGTTCATCTTGTCGAACAAGCCCTCACCTTCGCGGTCCAGTTCGCCTTCAATTCCCAACGCCGGAAAACGGTTTGGCACCACGCGGATGTTCCATCCGCGATGTATTCGCTCCGGTTCCGTTTCGCCCGTAGGCCAGAATTTCCGGCGGCGTCTTCGCTTCATTCCCTGGGCAGAACGGACAATTCACCGGCGGCCCCGGAAACACGCTCTCCCGCAAAAAATCCATCGGGCGCTTTCCCCGCTCCGTCGAGATGATGACCCATCTCCCTGTAATCGGATCCTTACGTAACTCCGGCAAGTAGCCCTCCGTGCAATGGCTCGCCCACTTTCCCTACGAGCTCATCTGTAAACTCCGTATTGTACATCCTCTGGGCCAAACGGGAAGTGCGCAACCGCAACCTTCCACCTGCCTCATTCTCCATTGGTCTTTAGCAGGTCGGGGTTTCTGCCTGTGCCACTTTCTAAATGCGAGACGCCGAATTTCTTCCAATATCCGGACTCAGCGCATCCTTATGTAACCGCACCAGCGGTGGCTTCCCCGGCGAGTTATCGATTGCCACCACATCAAACCGCACCGGACACTCCGCTAAATGCCACTCCCGCAAAAACAGCTTGGCCGTGCGCACAAACACTTCATGCTTTTCTCGCGTGATGCTCAATTCCGGCAACCCGGGCTTGCCTTTGGTCGCTGTCCGCGTGCGCACTTCCACAAACGCCAGTGTCTTGCCATCAAATCCCACCAGGTCGATTTCGCCTTTGCTGCGCGTCGTCGTAAAGTTTCTCGCCAGAAAGATGTAGCCGAGCCGCCGCAGATACCAGTAAGCGTATCGCTCGCCTTGCGCGCCTACCCCCAGGGCCTCCAACTTCTCTTGGTTGTCTGTTGAGGAGACTTCAGCGAGAAGTCCGCGACGGGCTTTCCATTTCACAATCGCAAATCCGACATGCCCCAGAAAGCTCATTCTAGATTACTCTCTGAATATTAAATCAGAGTATAACTCGCGTTTCCGGGAAAAGCCCACAAAATGAAAAACGGGCCACGGTCGAGAATCATCCACCGTGGTCCGCCTGCAGTTTCTGGTCCTTACTTAGAGAGACTTCTCTACTTCCGCGATGCTCTCTTCCATGATGCGGATCGCGCAGTCCGCCTGCTGTTGATCAATAATCAGCGGCGGCGACATGCGAATGGAATTTTCGCCCGAACCCAGCGTCAACATTCCGCGCCGGAACGCCGCTTCCACCACTTTGTCGCGCAGATCGTGCGCGCGTTCTTTCGTGCGTTGATCGCGAACGTATTCCGTCCCGATCATCAGTCCTTTTCCGCGCACGTCGCCAACAATCTTGAAGCGCTTCGGCCAGTCGGCAATTTTTCCGAAGATGTAGTTCCCCATCTTCTCCGCATTCGCCATCAAGCCGCCTTCCACCAGGTCCAGCGTCGCCATCGCCGCCGCCACGCACACCGGATTTCCTCCGTACGTCGTGCCGTGCGAGCCAACCTTCCAGTTCATCACTTCTTCTTTCGCGATGAACGCACTGATCGGCATGCCACTCGCAATTCCCTTCGCCGTCAGCACGATGTCAGGAGTAATTCCCGCATGATCGTATGCCCATATTTTTCCCGTGCGCCCCACGCCGGTCTGCACTTCGTCCAGAATCAGCATGATGCCGTGCTTGTTGCAGATGCGCTGCAGTTCCTGCAGGAAAAATGCCGGCGCGGGAATGAAGCCGCCTTCGCCCTGAATTGGCTCCACGATAATCGCGGCCACTTCTTCCGGTGCGAATAAGCGCTTGAAAATCTGCTGCTCCAGCAACTCAATAATTTCTGCGCCGCAGGTTTCATTCGAGTGGCCCAGCGCACAACGGTATGCGTACGGATACGGAATGTGTTCAATGCCGCCCAGCAGCGTGCCAAATCCATTGCGCTGCGTGCTCTTCGACGCCGTCAGCGACAGCGAACCGAACGTGCGTCCGTGGAAGCATCCGTAAAACGCCACGATCTTGTCGCGCTTGGTGTGGTAACGCGCCAGCTTCATCGCGCCTTCCACCGCTTCCGTTCCGCTGTTGCCGAAGAACACCTTCCACTTGTGCGAACTTGGCATCGTTGCCGCCAGCCGCTCGGCCAGCATCGGCATGTGGCGGTGATAGAAATCCGTTCCCGCGATGTGGATCAGTTCCGCCGCCTGCTTCTGAATCGCTTCCACCACTTTCGGGTGGCAATGTCCCGTGGAACAAACCGCAATACCCGCCGCGAAGTCCAGGAAATGATTACCGTCGGGGTCTTCCACAATCGCGCCATACGCGCGCTCGGCCACCAGCGGATAATCGCGCGTCAACGATGGCGACATGAACTTCTTGTCGTACGCGATCACTTCCGCCCCCTTGGGTCCGGGCAAAGTGGTCTTGATGTTCGGCAGCTTGATATCGGCGAGAGATGAAACTTTGGTTTCCGTGGCTGTGGTCATGATTCCTCCAAGAATCGGTCCGTGCGGGTTGATGTGGCGAGAGGCGGGAGAGACTGGGCGAAAATTCAGGACGCAAAAGTCCCGGAACTCCGCCGAAGGTGCGGACTTAATCTACGCTATAGAGACACGGCCGAAGATTCGCCGGTCGAAATTTGCGGGGGACACGAGGACCGACTGCTTCACGGCCGCGTTTTAGATAGTGAGTCATTTGCGTTTCCAGCGGACGCTTCCGTCCTTCGTATCTTCGATGATTATACCACGATCCGCCAGTTCTTTACGGATGCGATCGCTGGCCGCAAAGTCTCGGCTCTTGCGCGCGGCCTGGCGCTCGGCCACCAGTTTTTCGATGTCCGCGTCGCTGGCATCGTCCGATCCGCCGGCATAGCCGAGGTTTTTCAGCTTTTCCGCATCGTTATCTTCCACAATCGCAAAAACCTTGTCGAAGCTGGCCAGAAATTTCTGCGCCGCGGCCACGTCGCTCTGCTGGAATTCGCCTTTATCCATGGCGATATTCGCTTCGCGCACAAAATCGTACATCGCCGCCAGAGCTTGCGCGGTGTTCAAATCGTCGGAAAGCCCAGCGTCGAAATCGTCGGCGGCCTGCGCAATGCGCCCGGCCATTTTCGATTGCGTCCCTGCCGGGAATTTCTCGTCCTTCAGGCGCGCCGCAAAATTCCGCAAACGCTCCACGGAACTGGTGGCCTGCTGCAATCCATCGAACGTGAAATTCAGTTGCCGGCGGTACGGCACGCTGCACAGCGCAAATCGCAGTGCGGAAGGCTTGTAGCCCTTCGCAAAGAGATCCCGCAGCGTGAAGAAATTCCCAGCAGACTTCGACATCTTCTCGCCTTCCACCAGCAGATGTTCCGCGTGCATCCAGTAGCGCACAAACTGCTTCCCGGTAGCCGCTTCGCTCTGCGCAATTTCGTTTTCGTGGTGCGGAAAAGACAGATCGATCCCGCCGGTGTGAATGTCCAGCGTTTCGCCCAGATACTTCATGGCCATCGCGGAGCATTCGATGTGCCACCCCGGCCGCCCCGCGCCAATCGGCGCTTCCCAGAAATGTTCGCCGGGCTTAGGCGCCTTCCACAACGCGAAATCCCGCGCGCTTTCCTTTTCGTAGCGGTCGTTGTCCACGCGCGCGTTCACCTGCATGCCGCTCAGATCGATCTTGGAAAGTTTTCCGTAATCCTTGAATTTCGAGATGCGATAGTAGATCGAGCCTTCGCTGTTGTACGTGTAGGTATTTTTCTGCAGCCGCTCGATCAGCGCTACCATGCTGTCGATATTGTCCGTGGCGCGGATCCAGTGCTCCGGCGCTTCCACGCTCAACGTTTTGCAGTCCGCAAAAAACGCCTGGATATATTTTTCGGTGTACTCGCGGATGCTGACGCCCGCCGCCGCGGAGTTGGCGATGATGCGGTCGTCCACGTCGGTCAGGTTCATGACGTGATTCATTTTGAAGCCGCGCAGCTTCAGAAAGCGCCGCAGCACATCCTGAAAAATGAAGGTACGGAAATTGCCGATGTGCGCGAAATCGTAGACCGTGGGCCCGCAGGTGTACATCTTCACTTCGCCGGGCGTCAGCGGAACGAACAGTTCCACCTTGCCCGCATAGGTGTTGTGGACGCGAATTTCGTGCATGACTGTCAGGGTAAGCCTCTCCGTCAACCAGCAAACGAATGATTGTATCCGAGGCGTTGCACGTGCCGCAATGCGGCGAAGCGAGGCGCGCGTCGCTTGTGCCGCTGGCTTTCATGCCAGCTCCTTTGCCCCGGTAGCGGCCACCTTCAGGTGGCCATCGCGCGCGACACATAAGAGCGGAGCCAGCACTTGGTTCTATGTAGTGGCCACTACAAACTGCAGCAAGCCGCCGGGAAGGCGGAGTCACGCGAGGAGACAGCGAGCGTGGTCAGCAAAAAAATGCTCCCACAAGTCGGAGGACTTGTGGGAGCACGTGCCCTGATCAAACTGCGGGGGCGATCAGGGAATGACGGCGGTGGCCTCGTTGGAATAGGCGCTTTCCAGGCCAGAGGAGTCGATGGCGGTGGTGACGAAGAAATAGGTCTGGCCAGACGTCACTCCGGCATCGGTGTAGGAAGTGGTGGTCATCGGGCTGGAGACCAGGCGCGTGTAGGGGCCACCGGAGATCGTGGCGACATAAACGTAGTAGCCCATGTCGCCCGTGGCTCCGTTCCAGGAAAGGTTGACGGAGTGCGTGGCGGGCGCGGTGCCGGAGCCGGAAAGCGCGATGGTCGTGGGAGAGTTGGTGGCGTTGCTGACGACAGTGGCCGTGCCGCTGAGCGCTCCGGACGTTGCGGGATCGAAGATGGCGTTAAAGGTGGTGGATTGTCCCGCGGCGAGAGTCAGCGGCATGGAGAGGCCGCTCTGGCTGAAGCCGGTGCCCGCAACGGTGAGTTGCGAAAGCGAGATGGAAGAGTTGCCGCTGTTGGTGAGCGTGACGGTTTGCGACTTGCTGGTCTGCACGGTGACGCTGCCGAAATTGATGGATGCGGGATTCGCGGTGAGTTGCGTGGATTGCGTGACGCCGGTGCCGGAGAGCATGACGCTGAGCGAAGGCGTCGGCGCGTTGCTGACAAGCGCCAACGTGCCTGCCGTGGTGGAGGCGGTGGTGGGCGTGAAGCTGACGGTGAAGGCCGTCGAGCCGCCAGCGGCGATGGTGACGGGGAGCGTGATGCCGCTCTTGGCAAATCCTGTGCCGGTAACGTTGGCCTGCGAAAGCGTTAGCGCGGCAGTGCCGGGGTTGCGGACCGTGACGGTCTGCGTATTGGTGAGGTTCACCGTGACGTTGCCGAAGCCGACGCTGGTAGGCACGACGGAAATTTGCGGCTGAACGCCGGAAGCGCTAAGCGAAATGGCGGCGGGCGAATTTGTGGCGTTGCTGGCGACGGAGACGCTGCCGGTGAACGCGCCAACCGCGGTGGAATTGAACTTGGCGGCGAAGGTGGCGGTCTGGCCGGCGGAAAGCGTCAGCGGAAGAGTGAGGCCACTGGCGGTGAAGCCGCTGCCCGATGCGGTGAGCTGCGAAACAGTGACGCTGCCCGTGCCGGTGTTGCTAAGCGTGGCGTTGAGCGAAGCAGAGCTGCCCACCAGGATGCTGCCGAAGTTGAGGCTCGTGGGACTGGAAGAGAGCTGCAGGCTCGAAGTGGCATTGACGCCAGTGCCGGAGACCGGGACGGTCACACCCGTACTGTATTGCCGATGGTAGAGCGAAAAAGAAATCGTGCCGGAGACGAGCGAGGCGGCCATTGGTTTGAAGACTACGGTAAACGACACGCTCTTCTGGCTAGGCAGAGAGTACGGCATGGCCGGGCCGGAGACGACAAATTGCGAAAGGCTGCTAGAAAATTTCTGGATGTTGATACTGTGGCTGCCGTTATTGGTGAGAACAATGGTGGAACCGGAACTCGTAGTGCTTACCGTGACCGAGCCGAAACTCACGGAAGTGGGATTGGCGGTGACGTTTGCCGAGGCTGGTTGCGCCAGAAGATTCCCTGCTAAAACCAAAATCAAGACCACGAGGCACACCCGTAGCTTTTCTCGCATTTGCGTGACTTCCTTTAGAGCGGTTTTTTTGAGCGGAACCAGAACGGGATGCGCGTGAGGTTCGGAGCTCGACGTAACTTCCAAGTTGAGAGTAAGTAGTTGGCGAAAACAGAACTACTGGCTTGACGAACAGTTTTAGAACGAGGCAAGCGACGTGGCCAGAACATGAAACAATTCAGAGAAGAACCTGTACGTTGTACAACGCATGAACAGGTTTTTGGTTAGACCGGAAGTACATTCGCAAGAAAATTTCTGGTGAGTGTGATGGGAAGAGTTGTAACCCGCGGAGAGAAATTGAAACACAAAGAGCACGAATAGCGCGTGCCCTTTGCGTGGAACCGGGAAAATGGGTGAAAGGGTTACAACAATTGTTCGCTGATCACACGGAAGCGCTGGCGGCGCGCGCGGCTTCCACTTCGATCAGCTTGCCCGAAGCTACATCGTAGATGAAGCCATGGACAGGTATGGATTGGGGGACGAGTGGATGATTGCGGATGCGCGCGACGTCGTCTACGACGGCCAGCTTCTGGTCTTTAATCGTGAGCCATTCGATGAATTCTCCGGCGCGGGAGCCAGGGCCTTTGCCGACATCTTTGAAACCGTCGGCGGTGAGGGCGGCGGTTTCGAGGCTGGAGTTGAGCAGGCCGCGCATGACGTCGTTGGTGAAAAACTCCATGCCGCAATTGGTGTGGTGGATGACGAAAAATTCCTGCGTGCCGAGGAGTTTGTAGCTGATGACCAGAGAGCGAATGGCGTCGTCGCTGGCGCGGCCACCGGCGTTGCGGATGACGTGGGCGTCGCCTTCGGCAAGTCCGGCAAATTTGGCGGGATCGAGGCGCGCGTCCATACAGGTGAGAATGGCGAAGCGCCGTGCGGGCGGAAGAGCGAGTTTGCCTTTTTCGCCGAAATTGGCGCTGTAGTTTGCGTTGGCCTGAAGCACTTCTGAATGAACTTTGCTCATGTGTAGTTCCCTTTTCTGGAGCGGATTTGATGTGGCACCGTTTGCACTCGATCGGGACGCCGGAAAAACAAAAAGCCCACCGGTGGCGGTGGGCTGCGTGTGAATCGAGTCTAGTTTTGGAAAGAAACTAGCCGCTCGACTCCGCCCACACGGAGGCCGGACAGCAGCAGCAACAGACAGAGAAAGCGCGGACGCATGTGGTATGGGAAGGAAGCGAGTGGAAACCGGTGAACATCAGAGGAATAGGCTACGCCGTGCGGGTTACGGAGTCAATTGAGAATGGCGGATGGCGGATGGTTCGTCATCCATGATTCGCCAGGGCAGATGAAGGGTACAAAGTGCAGTATGATTCGCACGAAAGAGAGCCTCAATGAACAAAAGCTTAGACACACTCATCCGAAGCTTAAGTGAAATTAGAGACTTTACTCCTTAAATCCAAGCATCTCGGGCAAGCGAGAGTTGTCGAAGACATCCTTGCAGCCGTAGGGAAAACCAATCCGGATTTTGCTCAACTACGCAGTATCGATATGTGGGGAGGCGCTGGGGCAGTGTGGGAAGTTAGCTTTTCTACGCCGCAAATGTCTGAGGAGATGAAGGCTGACGAACAATCATTTCGTCGAGCCATCATCGATCTTGTGGAGGCCATGAACCAGATGGGCATTTCCACGGACCGTTCGCAATTCATATGTGCAACTTTCCAAGATTGGCTAACAAACGGGCCTTGAGTTCTTGCAGCACCGGTTTGAAAGGTGGGGACGTAGTGATAAAGTCCGAAAGCGGAATGGGAGTATGGGAGAGACGCGGATGATGAGGCGGATTTTGATGGTGGGAAGTTTGGCGCTGGCGATGGCGGGCCCGGGAAACGCGCAGGAGAAGAGTGGCGCGGAGAAGAAGGCGGTGACGCCGGAGGCGTTTCTGGAGCTTCGGAGCATACAGGACCCGCAATTTTCGCCGGATGGAACGAGGGTGGCGTTCATCGTAGGTGGATTTGGAACTGGAGAAAAGCGGACACGCCACATCTGGATTTATGAAAAAGAGAAAAACGCTTCGCGGCAGCTGACCTATTCGACGAAGTCTGAGAGTTCCCCGCGATGGTCGCCGGACGGGAAGCAGCTGCTGTTTCTGTCGAATCGCGATGGCGACGAGCAGCAGATTTATATTTTGCGGATGGAAGGCGGAGAAGCGGCACAAGTGACGAAGGGCAAAGCGAGCGCGAGTGAGCCGGCGTGGTCTCCCGATGGGAAAACGATTGCGTATCTGGCGCCGGATCCGAAAACAGAAGCAGAAGAAAAGAAGGAAAAAGACAAGAACGATGAGCGCGTGGTGGACCGCGACGACAAGCACGCACGGCTGCGATTGATCGATTTGGCGACGAAGCAGGCGCGCACGCTGACGGAGCCGACGTGGAAAGTGGAAGAGCTCGACTGGATGCCGGATGGTCAAACCATCGTGGTGAAGGCGACGGACCGCCCGGCGGTGGACCGGTTCACGGACCGGTTGTATGGCGTAACCGTGCAGGACGCGAAAGTAAAGGAGCTGTTGGCACCGCGCGGGCCGTTTGGAAACATACACGTTTCGCACGACGGGAAAGGGATAGCGTTTATCGGCTGCCGCGACGATGGGCCGCAACCGCACGACCTGCAGATTCTGCCTACGGGCGCAGGACTGGTAAAAAATCTGACGGGGGCAAGCCTAGACCGGCAGATCATGCAGTTACCAGTGGGCGAAGGGTGGATGGGTGGTGGCGGTGTATGCCGACGGATTCCGCAATAAATTTACGGGATACAACGGCACAGGCGAGCGCAAAGACTCCGCGGACATGGCGATGAATCCCGGAGAGTTTTCGGTGGCGGGGAGTGGAGAAATTGCGTTCGTAGGACAGACCACAACTAGCCTGCCGGAGCTTTATTTGCGGGATACGAGCGGCAAGGCCGAGCAGGTCAGCCACGTGAATGATGGATGGAAGCAATATGCGGTGACCGCGCCGGAGTTTTACAAATACAAGTCGTTCGACGGGATGGAGATTGAAGCAGCTTTGTTGAAACCGGCGGGGTATGACGGTAAGTCTAAGCTAGCAGCGGTGGTGCTGGTCCATGGCGGGCCGACTGGCAATTGGGAAGATAGCATTGATGCGTGGGGACAACTGCTGGTGTCGCACGGCTATGCGGTACTGTACCCGAATATTCGCGGGTCAATTGGCTATGGACAGAAATTTGTGGAAGCTAACCGCGCGGACTGGGGTGGCGGGGATTTCAAGGATGTGATGGCAGGCGTAGATGATCTGGTTGCGAGAGGATTGGCCGATCCGGAGCGACTGGGAATTGGCGGGTGGTCCTACGGTGGGTACATGGCGGAGTGGGCGGTAACGCAGACAACGCGATTCAAGGCCGCGGTTTCGGGTGCGGGAATGGCCAACCTGATTTCGGAGTACGGAACGGAAGAAGACCCGGCGTATGACGAATGGTTCTGGGGCGTGCCGTATGAGAAGCCGGAAGGATTCCTGAACGCTTCGCCTTTTTTGTATGCGAGAAATGCGAAGACGCCGACACTGATTTTGCAGGGAGAAGAGGATCCGATTGATCCAAAGGGGCAGAGTCAGGAACTGTACCGGGGATTGAAACGGTATGGGGTGGAAAGCGAGTTTGTGCTGTATCCGCGGGAGCCACACGGATTCCAGGAAGCGAAGCATCGGGTGGATGTGGAGAAGCGAGTGGTGGATTGGTTTGAGAAGTATCTAAAAAAATAAGAAGTTTTAAGTTGTAAGTTTTAAGTAAGGCGAGAGAAGGGCCAATCGGGAGATCGGCGTTCAGGAAATGAAACCAAAGAGCACAGTCAGGAGTGACTGTGCCACGAGGGCGAAGAAAAGAGAGTATTGAGACGGCAGAGAGGAAGAACCCACCCTTCGCAGAAGACGCGAACGATGGGGCACCCTCAAGTTCATTTATTAAGCCGGCTAACAAAGGAAAACCCAAGCGCACAGTCGCGAGTGACTGTGCCACGGATTGCGGTCGAACTTCATGGGCGAAAAGGAATTGAATGCGGTGTACACCTCTGCTGCGATGAGACGGCGATACGAGGTGTGGTTTATGCGCTTTGGATTGGCGGATGGCACCGGAGCGTGGTGGTTTCGCTACCTGGTGATGAATCTGGGAAGCGGAAAAGGCAGCAGCGAACCCGCCGGGATGCCGGCACAGGTGTGGGCAACGTGGTTTCCACGGAACGGAGAGCCGCGAAGTTTCATTCAGGGATTTCCAGTGGACAAATTGTCATTGAGCCGGCGGAAGACACTTCCCTTTCATTGCCGGATTGCGGAGAACGGAATTGAGGAGGGCCGTTGCTGGGGCAAGCTGGATGTCGATGGGCATAGTATTTCGTGGAACTTGCGAATCAGTTCGCACTTTGGATTTGTGCTGAGCAATAAAGGCTGGATCGGCTTCAGCAAATCGCCGCATTCCGACGCGACGTTTTCCGGCGCGATACAAATGGATGGAATGCTGTTCAGCGGAGAGCCACTGGGATTTGGCGTGCAGGGACACAACTGCGGTTACCGACATCGGACGTATTGGAGATGGGTGCACGCGTATTTTCCGGGCGGTGAAGAGCGGGCGAACACGCTGGAGGCATTGGTATATGATTTGCCGCTGGGAATGAAGTTCCGCAAGGTGGTGTTGTGGCTTGGAGGAAAACCAATCGTACTGCGAAAGATCAACGAGCGCGAAATTGTGAGCGAAGGCGGGCACTTGAAATGGGTGTTCAGCGGAACGGCGCCGAGCGGTGAGCATATTGAAGTAGCGCTGGAAGGTCATGCGCCGGGAATTCACCGTTTGCCGTACCGCAAGACGGATGGCTCTGGAACGTTTCCGGTGGCGAATGCGAGCATGGCGCGCGCGCGAGTGAAAATCGAGGCAGCCGGTAAGATGAAGATTTTGGAGACAGACGGCGGGGCGGTATTGGAAATGGGTGGGGTCTGAAATGGCGGGAGCATCGAAGTGGGACGCGGGTCTCTACGACGATAAACACTCGTTTGTATGGAAGATGGCGGAAAGCCTGCTGAATTTGCTGGCGCCGCAACCGGGCGAAAAGATTCTGGATATCGGGTGCGGCACGGGACACCTGGCGGCGAAGATAGCGGAAAGCGGAGCAGAGGTGACGGGTGTGGACCGTTCACCAGAGATGGTGCGGCAGGCGCGCGAGGCATATCCGGGAATTCGGTTTGAAGTGGCGGATGCGACGAAGATTCCATTGGATGGTGGATTCGACGCGGTATTTTCTAACGCAACGCTGCACTGGATCAAGGAACCGGAGCAGGTGGCGGCAGAGATTGCGCGATTGTTGCGGCCGGGCGGGCGATTGGTTGCAGAATTTGGCGGACGAGGAAACGTCGACGCGTTGGTAGCAGCGATGGAGCGGGCCTGGGCGCAGCAGGGATTTGCAGGGCCAATGGCCAACCCGTGGTATTTCGCAAGCCTGGGTGAATACGCAAGCGTGCTGGAGAAACAGGGGATGGCGGTGACGTACGGATTGTTATTTGAGCGGCCGACTCCCCTAGAAGAGGGCGAAGACGGGTTGCGGAATTGGCTGATGATGTTCGGGGGAGTAATTTTCGAGGGGCTGACGGAGAAACAGCGGGATGAGTTTATCGGAGCAACGGTGAGCGAGGCGCGAGCAGAGTTGTTCCATGGTGATCAATGGGTGATTGATTACCGAAGGTTGCGAGTGGTTGCCAAAAGATAATGGTTTCTCGTTTCGAAGAATCCCAGTCATTTTATTTTGAAGACTGTGAGGCAGAGCTCTATGCTGTATCGCTGAATCGATTGACTGGAACCGCGGATCGCCGCGGAGCGACTTGAAATCATCATCCGATTCGATCTGATGGGCATTGCTGTAGCCGGCATCAACCAATTCCCGCAAGGTTTTGAAGGCTTCGTCGCGCTGGCGGTTATAGTTCAAAACAATCGCCAAATTATAGAGAGAGTCGAGAGTATCTGGATGAGAAGGACCTAGAACTCTGCGTTGAATTTCCAGAGTTCTGCGGAACATTGAAATTGATTCGGAATAACGCTTTTGCTGACGGTAAATGTCTGCGAGATTGTAGAGAGTGAGCGTTGTATCGGGATGGTCCGTGCCGAAGATGCGCAATTGAATTTCCAGAACGCTCTTGAGCTCCTTTTCGGCCTCGTCAAATTTACCTTGATCCTGCTGGATGGAAGCAATGTTGACTCTGGAAAGCAGCGTTCCACGATTTTCGGGGCCGAGCGTCCGGCTGGTTACCTCTTCCGCCTCTCGATAAAGGGCTTCCGCCTCGACCAATTTTTTCTGGTGCTGCAAGAGGATGCCGAGATTGTTTATCGATGAGAGGGTATTCTGGTGAGCAGGACCGAGAACACGGCGCTGAGTATCGAGAGCCTGCCGTAGGAATTGTATTCCTTCGTCATTGCGGCCTTCATCGCCCAGAATCATTCCAAGCTCCGCCATAGTAAGGAGCGTTTCTGAATTTTCCGGGCCCAGCACGCGAGTACGAATCTGCAATCCCTCTCGGTCGAGTCTTTCAGCCTCCGCATACTTACCTCTAGAGTTAAGGGTCCACGCCAGGCTGCGCATCGTGTGCAAGGTGTCTGGGTCGGCGGGGCCCAGATACCGTTGTTGCAGGGTAAACGTCTGGCGGCCGAGCGTTTCGGCCTCGTCGAGTTTGCCTTCGGCCTCGAGGGTCCACGCGAGATTGTCCATCGTTTGCAGAGTGGTGCGGTGATTCGGGCCAAGAGCGTGTCTTTCCCTCGAAATCAGGTCGCGTGCATATTTTTCGGCTTCCGGATAATGTCCTTCCTGATAGAGACAGCGGCCAAAGACAGAAGAGACATCAAGGGTTTCGGGATTGTCCGGACCAAGAGTCTGGCGATCCAAATCCACCGCCTCGCGCAGCAAGGAATCCGCTTGAGAATAGAGACCAAGGCTCTGGTAGACCGTGCCCATGACGCGCAACATCTGGGCTTTCTGCTCGGGATCTTCCATCAATTGAGTTCGGATTTCCTTGGCGGATTTATCGAGAAGTTCCCGGGCGGTCACGGCATTGCCGCGCGCCTCGCTAGGGTCGGAAATCTTGAACATCTGGCTCATGAATTCGGTGATGCGATTGGCACGGTCGCGCTCTCTGGTGATTCGTCTCAACTGGCGGCCCTGGAAAATGGCAAAGCCAACTAAAAGAAGAAAAAAAGCAGTGGTAACGCCGACGGCGAGGCGATGGCGGCGGATATATTTTTGGCTGCGATAAAGGAGACTATCGGGTCGCGCATGAACCGGGCGGGAATCCAAATAACGCGCAAGATCGCCGGCGAATTCGACAGGAGTTCCGTAACGGCGATCGCGATTTTTCTCAAGGGCTTTTAAGGTTATGGAATCCAGATCACCACGGAGGAGAGCTGCGAGTTCGTCGATGGAATTCAGGGCGCGGTTCTGTGCGGGTGCCAGGTTTGAAGGGTTATACGACCGGACCTTCGCGCTGGGCTTGACTGGTTCTGCCTCGCGCAATCTTCGGACAATTTCATCGAATGGCAATTTGTTCAGGCCGGTTGTGTCTACGGGAAGGCCGCCGGTCAGCAACTCGTAAAGTATGACGCCCAGGGAATAGACATCGGAGCGGGTGTCGACGTCACCGAAATTGGAATCAAGCTGTTCGGGGCTCATATAACCCGGAGTGCCGAGGAGCGTCCCGTCCATGGTCTTGAGAGATTCGATGGAGAAATCCGGGGCAATCGATTTTGCGAGGCCGAAGTCGATAATGCGTGGAAACGGCTGGCCGTCAACTTCCAGCACCAAAACATTGGCTGGCTTCAAGTCGCGGTGGACGATTGCTTTTTGGTGGGCGTGCTGAACGCCTTCGCAGACGCGCATGAAAAGATCGAGCCGGTGGCGAACGGAAAGTTTCTTCTGATCGCAATAGGCCGTCAGGGTTATGCCGGGAACATACTCCATCACGAGATAGGGATGGCCGTTGGGTCGTAGTGCCTGCGTCGAAGACCTTGGCGATCGCAGGATGTTCCATGACCGCCAAGGATTGCCGTTCGGACTGAAACCGTCGGAGCGTGGAGGTATCGAGAACTCCAGGACGAATCAATTTAAGTGCGACGGTGCGTTTGACCGGGTCCGTCTGTTCGGCGAGCCAGACTTGGCCCATTCCTCCCTCGCCGAGCTTCTGAACCAAGCGATACGGTCCAATCGAGGTGAAGCCGGGAGCAGGTTCCGTGCGGTGCCAGGGCGACCAAGAATCAGAGAAGGCACCGGGGCTGTCGTGAGCGGAGAGTAAGGATTCCACTTCGGCGCGAAGGGAGATATTGGTTGCGCAGGCACGATCGAGATATGCAGAGCGATTCGAGGGATCCAGTTCGAGCGCGGAAGCAACGATCTGTTTGATCTGATCCCAATTTGAAGGGCCGGCCATAGAGAGTTAGAGAGAAGAGAGCCTGGGCGAAAGTTGGAACAACTTACCCCCAAGGGCGAGGCAAGTCAATTCGGAGTGGGAGGAATTGTGGCATATAAAAAAGGGCCACAAGGGGTTGGGTAGGGCTTTACAGGCTGGACATCACGTGTTAACCTTTTTTCCCGTACCGCCATCTTAGCGCCAGGCGGCTGGGCTCTGACTGAGAACCTGCCAAACGTATGTGCTTTCTGTCTGTTACGGGCAGAAGCGTCGCGTGGATCAACCTCCCTTCGAGGAAAGGTTAGTCGTCTCTTTTCGCGCGCAAAACCCCCGGCCTTGTTGGACAAAGAAAATGCAACTGCCCGTGTGGCAGTTCGGCGCGAAGTAGAGAGAATACGACAAAAGGGGACACCTTGCTTAAGCTGCGCAAAGTCGAAATCGTAGGCTTCAAATCCTTCTGCGAGCGCACCGTGGTGACGTTCAGCGGTATCGGGACGACCTGTATCGTCGGGCCGAACGGGTGCGGAAAATCGAACGTGGTGGACGCCATCAGTTGGGTGCTGGGCGAACAGAGCCATAAGTCTCTGCGCGCGGAGCGCATGGCGGATTGCATTTTTAACGGAACGCAGAAACGGCCACCGATGGGCATGGCGGAAGTCACCATCACGATGGAAGATCCGGAGTTGGCGGAAGCGGCGAAATTCGTGCTGGAAGCCGCGAGCGAAGTACCGGCGGCGACGTCACCGGAAACTGCAGAGAACGGCGACATTATTCTGGATTTGACCACGGCGGATTCGACGGAAGATCTTTCGGATACTGCAGAACCTGCTGGGGAAGAAGTTGCGGCAGATGTTTCGGCGGCGGAAATTGCGGAGCCGGGATTCAAGGGCAAGAAAAAAAGGCGTGGAGAAAAGTCCGTGCCGGTAATGAAGCCGGGCGAAGTGGTGGTGAGCCGGCGTTTGTACCGCAGCGGGCAGAGCGAGTATCTGATCAACGGGCGCGTTGCGCGGCTGCGCGACATTCAGGAAATGTTCATGGGCGTCGGGCTGGGGCCGGACTCCTACGCGATCATCGAACAGGGCCGCATCGGGCAAATCCTGGCGACGAAGCCGATGGAGCGCCGCGCGATCATTGAAGAAGCCGCCGGCGTCACAAAATTCAAAACGAAGAAGCGCTTGAGCGAGGCGAAGCTGGAATCTTCGAAGCTGAACCTGGCACGCGTGAACGACATTGTGGTGGAAGTGGAAAAGCAACTCGGTTCGCTGAAGCGGCAAGCGGCAAAGGCGCGACGTTATTCGGAAATTCGCGAGCAGATGCGCGGAATCGTGCGGCAGATGCTGGCGGGAAAAGCGCGCGAACTGGACGGCGAAGCGGAACGACTGGGAACGCGGCTAACGGAATTGACGGCGACGGAAACGCAACACGCGCAGGCGATTCACGAGCAGGAAGCAGAACAGGACCGGTTGACGCAGCGGATTTACGCGCTGGACGGAGAGCTTCGGCAGAATACAAACGTACTGAACCATACGGCACTGGAAGTCGATCGCAGCGAGAACCGGATTGCGTTCAACCAGACGCGCAGCGCGGAGCTGGCGGGACGAAACGAACAGATCGTGGCAGAACGCGCGGCGCTTTCGGGGCAGGCAACGGAATGGCAAGCGCGGAACCAGGCGCAGCAGCAAGCCGTGGAGAATGTGCGGACGGAATCGGTGGCGCTGCATGGGCAGGTGGAAGAGCTGGCCACGCGCGCGGCCACGCGCGCTTCGCAGATCAGTGATTCCGAAGCGCGGATGGAAAGTTTGCGCCGGGCGGCGACACAGGCTGGTGAGAATCTGCTTCAGCTGCATGGCGAGCAGAAGCAGGCGGAAGAGGCGCTGGTTCACCAGGGCGATTCCTTGCGCAAGAACGAGGCGCGCGAATCGGCACTTCTGGAATCTTCGATACGCGTGCGCGACGATGCGGAACGCGCCGCGAACGATTGGCAAAACTCCATCAATGTTCTGGGCGGACTGCAACAAAAAGCGGTTGAGATGCAGAAGCGGATTGCCGGACTTCGCCAGAAGCGCGAAGAGATCGGCGCCCAAGCGGATTCCCTGCGCGGTTCCCTGGCGAGCGTTCGCGCTCGCCACTCCACTTTGACGCAAATTCTGAACGATCACTCGTACACGGGTGAATCGGTGCAGAAGCTGTTTGCGGCGAACGAACGGAACGGCGGGCAGAATTTTCGCGCGGTGGGCGTGCTGGCGGATTACGCGGAAGTGCAGGAGCAACACGAAGCGGCATTCGAGCAGTACATGCGCGACGAACTGGAATACGTGGTGGTGGAAACGTATGACCACGCGCGCGCGGGCGTGTCCATGCTGCGCAACGAGGTCGGCGGGCGGGCTACGTTCTTCGTGGATTCTCTGCGGAATCTACGGCTGGAAGAGTATGAGCCGATCGTGCATTTCCGTTCAGAGGATGGCGTTATTTCGCGGCTGGACAAGCTGGTGGAATTCCGCGATCCCCTGGGACCGGCAGCGAAACAATTTTTGCCACGGTTGCGGTCGGGGTATTTGACGGACAACGCGGTGGCCGCCGAAAAATTGGCACGCGAGTATCCGCAGTACGCGTTCGTGACGCCGGAAGGCACGTGCTATCAGGGCCGCATGGTTACGGGCGGAAAGCCGGATGATGCGGGGCCATTGGGAATGAAGCGCGAGTTGCGCTCGATGGACGCGGAAGTAATGCTGCTGGAAGAGCGCTCGAACTCGATGCAGGCTGAGTTGGAAACGATCGTCGCGGAATTAAAGGCCAACGAACAAGCGAACGAAGAGTTGACGGAGCAACAGCGCGATGCGGAGCGCACACTGTTCGCGGCAAAGCACCGACACGAACAGATGCAAAGCGAACTGGCACGGCTGGGGTTGGATCTGACCGTTTGCCAGAGCGAATTAACGCGCGTGCGCAAGGAAATCGAAGCGGTGCAGCTGCGCGCGGCTCGCGCGAAGATGCAGCATGAGACCGCGGCGACTTCGCGAGCGGAAGCGGAAGCGGAGAGCACCCGGCTGGCGGAAGAAGTGGTGCAACTGCGAGCGGCGGTACAAACTGAGCAAGAACAACTGACGACGGCAAAATCTGAGCTAGCGGCAATGAACGAACGGCTGGCTTCGGCGGAAGCGATTGCTCGACGATTGGAAGAAGAGAAACAGGACCTGGTACGCCGCGAAGCTGCGCTGATGCATCAGGAAGCATCGATCAGCGAAGAGACCACGGCAATGGCGAGGCAGAGCGAAGAGTTGACGCAACAGTTGACAGTGCTGCGCGCGGAAAAGGTGCGGCTGGAAGAAAACCAGAAGCAGCTTGAAGCAGAGTGGGATGCGGCGAGGACACGCGTGACGCAGGTGGAAGATCATTTGCGGATGGCGCGGCAGACGCTGCAGGAAATGCGCGAGGAGCGCGGCCGGTTTGAAGTCGACAAGGCGCGGAATGATTCCGACCGCCAGCATTTACGCGAGACTTGTCTGACCGAAGTGAATGCGCAGCCGGAAGATTTGATTGCCTCGGAGACGGCGTTCATGTCTGGCGAGGAACTGGCGATGGCCGAAGCGAATTATCAGGAAATGAAGCAGCGCATCGAAAACATGGGCGCCGTGAACATGATGGCGCTGGAAGAATTCAACGAATGCGAGCAGCGGTTTACGTTCCTGACGCGGGAACGCGACGATTTGCTGCAGTCGATCACCGACACGCAGCAAGCGATCAAGGAACTGGACCTGATAACCAAGGACCGGTTCGAGCAGGCGTTCGCGGCGATCAACGCGAATTTTGGCGCCGCGTTCCACACTATCTTTGGCGGTGGTATGGCCGAGATGCGGTTGACGGAAGTCGACAGTTCTGGGGACGCAGGGATCGACATCGTGGCTTCGCCACCGGGAAAGCGGTTGCAGAACGTGCTGCTGCTGTCGGGCGGAGAGAAAGCCATGACCGCGCTGGCGTTGCTGATCGCGATATTCCGGTACCAGCCGAGTCCGTTCTGTATATTGGACGAAGTCGACGCGCCGCTGGACGAGGCGAACGTGGGGCGGTTTACGCGGTTGATCGGGGACATGAGCGCACAAACGCAGTTCATCGTTGTGACCCACAATCGAAAGACGATGGAAACGGGCAGTGTGTTGTATGGCGTGACGATGCAGGAGCCGGGCGTCTCGAAGTTGGTCAGCGTGCGCTGGGAAGGCGACGAAGCGCCAACGCAGAAGAGAAAAGCGGCGACCGCGGCGTAAACCGAGAACACAAATCGAGTGTCAGAAGATTTTCTACTTGCGCAGCGCTCCCCAGGAGCAGAGCCAAGGATGGCTGTGTTACCATCTCGAGTGCAACACATCCTGCCAATTTGCTCCATAAGAATTGAGAAGCCCGCGCGAACCCGCCGGGGTGACGAGTAACATTGACTTCGCCGTACGCTGAGTTAGAATGCGAGTCGCTTTGTCGGGGGCGACTTTCGGTGGCTGCAACTCCAGCAATGAAAACAATACGCGAAACAAATTTTGCGGGGTTGACCCCGGCGGCGCGCGGAAAGGTCCGCGACATTTACGACTTGGGCGACAAGCTGCTGATCGTGGCGACGGACCGGCTGTCGGCATTCGATGTGGTGATGCCCACGCCAATTCCGGATAAAGGGCGCGTGCTGACGCAGCTATCACTGTTCTGGTTCAACTTGTTACGCGATGTGATACCGAATCATGTGTTAAGCGCCGACGAACTTCCCTGCCCCGTTCGATAGATTCTCGGAAGACCTTTCCGGGCGGACCATGGTGGTGAGGAAGACCAAACCGCTGCCGATTGAATGCGTTGCGCGTGGATATCTGTCGGGATCGGGCTGGAAGGAATATCGTTCGACAGGCAAAGTCTGCGGCATCGCGCTGCCCGGGGGATTGAAAGAATCCGACAAGCTACCGGAAGCCATTTTTACACCGGCGACCAAGGCGGCAAGTGGGCATGACGAGAATATTGCGTTCGAGCGGGCCGGGGAGATGATCGGAAAGCCGCTGGCCGAGAAAGTGCGGGACGTCACGCTGGAGATTTACCGCCGCGCGGCAACGTACGCGCAGCGGCGGGGTATATTGCTGGCCGATACGAAATTTGAGTTTGGCCTGCTGAATGATGAATTGATCTGGATCGATGAAGCGCTGACGCCTGACTCTTCGCGATTCTGGTCTGCAGCGCAATACCAGCCGGGAGGAGCACAACCCTCCTTCGACAAACAGTTTGTACGCGATTACCTCGAACGGATTCAGTGGCCGAAGACGCCACCTGGTCCGGACTTGCCCCCGGAGGTGGTCGCCGCAACGCGGGCCAAATACCGGGAAGCCTACCGCATTCTGGTAGGGCACGAGTTGGACTAGCAAGCCGGCCCCATCAACTAAAAAAGACAGATTCTGGAGAGTGTAGACGTGAGAGATCAATTGGAAGGGCTTGTCGTACAGATGGTGGAGCGCGGAATCCTGTTCGATGAAGCCGTAGGGGAATTTGAGAAACGGTTCATCAAGCGGGTGCTGGAGCGCACGGAAGGCAATCAATCGCGAGCGGCGGTGATGCTGGGGATCCATCGCAACACGCTGAGCCGGAAGATCAGTGAGTATAAGCTCGATCATCGACGGGGGAAGGTGCGGTAGGGAGTAGGCCAGAGGCACAGCCGGGAATGGTAGTGCCACCAAAGGCAAGTAGGTGGGGAGTGGGATTGCGGTAGAGCTACGAAGCAACGGCGCGAGGCTTGAAGTCGGCGCTAGAAAACAAAAGCGGCCCCGAGGCTTCCGGGGCCGCCTTAACTTAAGAGGGAAAAACTATTACGGTTTCTTTGGTGCAGGCTTCTTGGCCACAGGCTTCTTCGGTGCATCCTTGGCCTTTGGCAGATCTTCCTCGTTCACCTTGGCCTTATCCCAGTGGAGCATGAAAGCCGGGTCTGGATCATAGGATTGCAGGGTACCGGTGAAGCGTGCCGAGCCGTCTTTCTCGAGTTTGGCCGCATCCGGTTGTCCGACGACCTTCACGTCCATATTCGGAGTGGTGGCAGCGTCGAACTCCGCCTGGCTGGTAACAAACGCCATCTTGAGCTGGACAGAATCCGTCCCAGGAGTGATTTCCAGGGTCTTTCCGGGTACGTCGGGGAACTCCAAACCACAGGAAGCGGCCCAGGTGAGCTTGGCCTTGTCGCCACCGGCTTTCAGGTCGGTGACAACGGAGGCGATGGTCATATCTTTCTGGGCAGCGGTCAGATCCGCGGTACTGAAGAGCTTGTAGCTGGCTGGGCGATCCGCTGAGCTTGATGCCAACTGAAGAAGTTCATTGAGTTCGGCATCGGTGAGAGGATCACAAACGGTGCCACCCTGATAGTTGAGGAGCAATTTGCGCAGATAGGCTTTCACGGTCTTGGCTTGCTGCTCATTGGCGCTCTTGGAGCTGGCGGCGCGCGCAAAGTACCAGAGAGCGTCGAGTTGCTGCGGTGGATTCATGGCCATGTAGGCCTTGCCAAGACTGTAATTGGAGGTCAGGTCATCCGGAGTGGTGGCCAAAACAGTCTTGTAGGACTCGACGGCGCCAGGATAGTCCTTGGCGGCCATGGCAGCGTTCGCGGCCGTGCCATTGAAGAAAATAATGGACTGTTCCTTCTGTTTGTCGAACGCCGCCTGATCGACGTTATCCGGCTTGGTGACGAGGGGGACAATCTTGACACCGGCTAACGCCGCAGCGCGGGCCGCGGATGCGGTGGCGGCATCGGGATTCGGAATGTTGTTATAAGCGTAGGCGCGGACAGAATAAGCCTCGTACTTTTCGTTGGGACTGGCTTTGTCGCCAAGGGCGATCAGCTTGTCGCAATACTCGATGGTCTTGGGAAAATTCTTCTGCGCACCATAATTCTTGTAATAGAGAGAATAAATGTAGTTGAGAAGTGCGGAGTTCGGATACTTGGATACGAAATCATCGAGCAACTTGATCTGGGCGGCCGGATTCTTTTCCGCAGCAGCAGCCTGGTAAGCATTGTACTCCGCCATCGTGTACTTTTGAGCGCCCGCTGCGCCTGCCGCCGCATCCTGACCCTGGACCGGTGAAATGGAGATGCAAAAGAGGCTAAGCAACGCAACGATTGCTATGCGCGCCACTCGACTTGTAACGTTCATTCCTTTTTCTCCTCGTGCAACCACATAGTTGTGTTCGTTCCGCCGCCAGTGTCGTGAAACAATGACGGACTCCCTGCCGAGCCCTGCGCTTCTGATTCAATTCCCGGAAACGTTGAAATTATAGGTGCAGCCACATGTGGTTCGCAAGCCGATACATAAATTTCACAACTGCCCCATCGGCCAGCGCTCCCTGCCGTGTTGGACAAACCACGTGACCTGTGTGCACCGAGAAGCATCCTCAGCGGGCGGCACCTTAGGAGTAAGATGAGTTTCGCACAATAAACGTGGCTCGCGCGAGGTGGAAATGCAATGCCGGCTATAAATGAAGTAAATAGTTCATCCGAGGGGAAATGGCTGGAAGGGAAAACGGCGTTGGTCACGGGGAGTTCGCGTGGGATAGGCAAAGCGATTGCCATCAAGCTGGCTGCGCTGGGCGCGGCCGTTGGCATTTGTGGCCGGAACGCGGAAGCATTGAACTCCAGCGAGGCGGAATTGCGGCGGAGCGGGGGGAGAGTGTATCGCCAGGCTTGCCGATGTTACGCGAAGCGCAGATGTGCAGTCACTGGTGGAGTCGGTGGAAGCTGAGCTGGGGCCAATTGGGATCCTGGTGAACAACGCGGGGATGGGTAGCTTCGGGCCGGTACATGAGAAGACAGAGCAGGATTGGGATGCGCTGATGAATACGAATTTGAAGAGCGTGTTCCTGGTGTCGCGGACGGTGGCGCCGCGCATGATCAGCCGGAAAACGGGCGATATCATCAACATCAGTTCGCTCGCGGGAAAAAACACGTTTGCCGGGGGCGGGCTGTATTGTGCGTCAAAATGGGGATTGCTGGGATTGACCGGGTGCATGGCAGAAGACTTACGAGGATACGGGATACGCGTGAGCGCGGTATGCCCGGGAAGCGTGTATACGGATTTTGCCGGGCGTGGGAAGAAAGATCCGGCGAAAGTATTAACCGCGGAAGATGTAGCGCACGCAGTGGCGATGATTGCCTCGCAAGGACCCCAAAGTTTTATCAGCGAAGTGGACGTGCGGACGTTGGCGAAGCCATGAGCCCGGAAGCATACAAGGGAAGAAAAAGGGCGCAGGCATTTTTCGTGTTGACAATAGTTGTTATCACGACTATACTCGCCTCATGAAATCGGGAAGCAAACCTACCTGTCACGAGATCCACCTGGAAGACCGGATTTTCGTGGCCATCGTGAAAACCGCAGATGCGCTGGCGCAGGAAGCGGAACAATTGATCAAGGCGCACGGACTGACGGGCGCACAGTACAACGTGCTCCGAATCCTTCGCGGCGCGGAACCAGAAGGGTTGTTGTGCCGGGGAATCAGCGAACGCATGATTTCGCGCGATCCGGATATTACCCGACTGCTGGACCGTATGGAAAAGCGGGGCTTGATTACCCGCGAAAGACAGACGGAAGACCGGCGCGTGATCAAGACAAGGATCACCAGTGAGGGACTAGCGTTCCTGAAGAAGCTGGATCAACCGGTGAGCGAACTGCATCAGAGTCAGTTCGGCCATATGAAATCCGCCCGAAAGAAAGTGTTGTGGGAGTTGCTGGAAGAAATCAACCAACGCGAAGTGACACCTTAGGTTGAGCTTTACAAATCGAGTTTTGAATAAAAACAAAATAACAGGAGAAAAGAAAATGAAAGTGAATCTATCTCGATGGGCAGTTGCAGCAGGACTGGCAGCAATGTTGAGCTTTTCGGCGAATGCAGGTACATCCACGTGGAAAATCGATCCTAAACACTCGGCGGCACAATTCGGAGTGACGCACTTGATGATCTCGACGGTGCGTGGCGAATTTCACAACGTGAACGGGACTGTTGTGCTGGACGATAAGGACATAACGAAGTCGAGCGTGGAGGTTACCATCGACGCCACTTCCGTGGATACGCGCGAACCGGACCGCGACAAGCATCTGAAGAGCCCGGATTTCTTTGATGTCGCCAAATTCCCTACCTTTACGTTCAAGTCGACGAAAGTGGAGCAGGCAGGCGCAGGCAAGCTGAAGGTAACCGGCGATTTGACGATTCACGGGGTGACAAAGTCCGTGGTTCTGGACGTGGATGGACCGAAAACCCCGGTCACGGACCCCTGGAAAATGCAGCGTACGGCCGTTTCTGCGACGACCAAAATTAATCGCAAGGATTTTGGCGTGAACTGGTCGGGAATGATGGACACAGGCGGCGCGGTAGTGGGCGATGAGGTGAGCATCACGCTGGACGTGGAAATGGTGCAACCACCAGCCGGAAAGTAAGTCCGGCTCAGTCGAATCGAGCGAGACATGCGGTAAGCCGGCAAGTACAACTTGTGCGGCTTACCGCATCAAATTTTGTATACAGAATGAGAAGCGAGGAGAGTTGAAATGCACAATCCGGCAAAGAGCGAACATCCTGTCCATACCTTGATCCAGAACCGATGGAGTCCGCGGGCGTTTTCAGAGAAACCCATTTCCGACGAGGCGCTGCGAAGCTTGTTTGAAGCAGCGCGCTGGGCTCCCTCGAGCAGCAACGAACAGCCGTGGGCATTTATCGTGGCGACGAAGAACGAGGCGGAGGAGTCACGCGAAGATACTGAGCACGCTGGTAGAGTTCAACCAGTCTTGGGCCAAGCACGCGCCGCTGATTGGCATCGCGGTTTCGGAGATGGAGTTCGCGAGGAACCAGCATCCGAACCGAAACGCTTTTTATGATACCGGCGCAGCAATGGCGTATTTAACGACAGAAGCTACGGCGCGCGAATTGTTTGTGCACCAGATGGCCGGGTTCGATCCGCAAAAAGCGATTGAGGTGCTGCAGATTCCAAAGGGCTGGGAACCGATCGCGGCGTTTGTGATTGGATTCGCGGGTGATGCCAATTCCCTGCCGGACGGATTGCGCGACCGCGAATTGGCGGCACGCAGCCGCAAGCCGCTCTCGGACTTCGTAATGTCCGGTCAGTGGGGGCAGAAGGCACATTTCCTGCCAAAGTAACCGCTATCGGGGAATCGCCGGATGGCATGCGGCAGTGGGCCATGCCAGCATCGAGTGATTGCGACTGGAATGATGAATAGCGGGTGCCAGGAATAAACGAACGTAACGAAGGGACGGTTGATGCACGGTTTGTTGGAATTCATCCTGCGACACGGATACCTGGTGCTGTTGGCCTGGGTGTTTGCAGAGCAGGGCGGATTGCCGATACCGTCAATTCCGCTGCTGCTGGCGGCGGGAGCGCTGGCGGGAACGGGCCGGTTGAATTTGTTCACAGCGTTGTTCTGCTGCCTGGTAGCGGCACTGGCTGCGGACACGATCTGGTATCAACTGGGGAAGCGCAATGGAATTAAAGTTTTGCAATTACTGTGCCGGATCTCTCTGGAGCCGGATTCGTGCGTGAGGCGCACGGAAGGATTGTTTGAGAAGCAGGGCGCGCGTTCGCTGCTGTTTGCGAAATTCCTCCCCGGCCTGAATACCGTGGCCACGCCGTTAGCCGGAATCTTCCGCATGAAGTTCCGGAAATTTCTGTTATTCGATGCGCTGGGGATTCTGTTGTGGGCCGGATCGTTTCTGCTGGCAGGGTATATCTTCAGCGGAGCAGATTGAGAAAATCGCGGAACACGCGGAGCGGCTGGGCGGTGGACTGTTCGTGCTGCTGATTGGCGCGCTGGCGGCATACGTCGTTTATAAATATGTGGCGCGGCAGAATTTTTTGCGCGACTTGCGCGTGTCCCGCATCACCGTGGAGGAGTTGAAGCAGAAGCTGGATAGCGGTGAGGAACTGGCCATTGTGGACCTGCGGCACTCGCTGGACTTTGAGGCGGACCCGGAGACGATTCCGGGAGCGTACCGGATGGATTCGCGTGAGTTGCAGGACAAATCCGACGCGCTGCCGCACGATCGCGAAGTGATTCTCTACTGTACTTGACCAAACGAAGCCACCAGCGCCCGTGTGGCGCTGCTGCTACGAAAGAAAGGGATTAAACGCATACGGCCACTCGAAGGGGGGCTGGAGGCGTGGCGGGAGCGCGGTTATCCGCTGCAGACTGGTTCGATTTCGTAGGCGAGAAAAGTTTCGGCACGCAACAAATATTCATTTCAGATATTCAAACCGGACAAATGCGCCCGCCGCAGAAGGCGGCTACAAAAAGGAGTGGCCGATCTAATGATCGGCCACTACACAAATCAGCGCGAAAAATTGGAGATGTTGCGGACATGGGGTGCAGCGATGCTGCACCCCTACCCATTCAAGGCGAAGACAAATTCTTGTGAGACTTATAGGCGCGGAAGGACGATGCCGTCTTGCGACTGGTATTTGCCCTTTTTGTCTTTGTAGCTGACTTCGCAGTCTTCATCGCTTTCGAAAAAGAGCACCTGGCAAAGTCCTTCGTTGGCATAGATTTTTGCGGGCAGCGGCGTGGTGTTGCTGATCTCCAGTGTAACGAAGCCTTCCCACTCCGGCTCAAAGGGTGTGACGTTGACGATGATGCCGCAACGCGCATACGTGGATTTGCCCAGGCAGATGGTGAGCACGTTACGCGGAATGCGGAAGTATTCGATGGAGCGAGCGAGCGCAAAGGAATTGGGCGGGATCAAACAGACGTCGCCTTTGTAGTCGACCAGCGAGCGCGGATCGAAATGCTTGGGATCGACGATGGTCGAATTCACATTGGTGAAAATGCGAAACTCATCAGCAACGCGGATGTCGTAGCCATAGGACGAGACGCCGTAACTGATCACTCCTTCCCGAACCTGGCGGTCGGTGAACGGCTCGATCATTTTGTGCTCAAGAGACATGCGACGAATCCAATGGTCTGGCTTTACGGACATCCAAATCCTCCCGAAACAAAAATAAAAGTAGGGTATAGTCTTAAGGAGTAAGAGTTTAGTTGAGGCAGCACGTCTTGACAACCGAGGCCTCAGCCTCTAGCATCGGGCCACGGAAATCAGGAGGGTCGGCGTGATCAAGCTGGATATCGTAAACGCAGTGGTAGCAAAAACGAACATCAGCCGGACCAAGGCGGAGCAGGCCGTCGAAACGGTCTTCGAATCGCTGAAGAGTGCGATGGGCCGCGGCCAGCGCATCGAACTGCGCAAATTTGGGGTGTTCAGCGTGAAGCCGCGAAAGACTGGAATCGGCCGCAACCCGCGCACGGGAGAAGAGGTCAGCATCCCACCGGGAAAAGCCGTGCGCTTCAAGCCCGGGAAAGAACTTCAGGGGCTGGAAGATACGCCCGCAGCAGCGAGCGAAACCAAGTAAAAGTAAACCTTTGTGAACAATCCGGAAACCGAACAGCGCGCTCCCGCCTATCTAGACCCATCTCCGTGGCGGGCCAATCCTGGACAAGTTGCCTATTACCAGGCGGTGCGACCGTGGCCTTCGACGCGTTCGTTGCTGCTGGCCATCGGCTTGTTCCTGCTGACGCTGATAACTTCGCTGGTGGCGGGCACGCACTTTGCCCTGGCATATGCGAATAATCAGGCTGCGTCGTTCGACGTTTTGCGGCAGACATTTCCGCTGCTGTATCGGCAGCCGGCGCTCTTGTTGAGCGGCCTGCCCTTCGCGATTACGCTGCTGACGATTCTGTTGGTTCACGAACTGGGACACTACTTTGCGTGCAGGCATCATCACATTCACGCCAGCTATCCGTTTTTTATTCCGGCACCGACGCTGATTGGAACGTTTGGCGCGTTCATCCTGATCCGTTCGTCGATTCGTTCGACGCGCGCGTTGTTTGATGTTGGCGCGTCCGGGCCACTCGTTGGATTTATGGTGGCGTTGCCGCCATTGGCGTACGGCGTTTTGCACGCGAAGGTAATTCACGGACTGGCCAGCGATGGGAATGCCGACCTGGTATTCGGAGTGCCGCTGGTGTTGCGACTGGTGGCGGCAGTGCTGCAGCCAAATGCACAGGTTTCAGACTTGCTGCTGCATCCGGTGGGCCGAGCCGCGTGGGTCGGCATCTTCGCGACGGCATTGAACCTCTTGCCGGTGGGACAGCTCGATGGTGGACACATCCTGCGAACGATCAGTCCGAGACTTGCATCGTTGGATATCGCTTCTGTTGCCGTTCGCGCTGGTGATTCTCTATTTGATGTTCCGTTGGCCGGGCTGGTTGTTGTGGGCCGGGATTCTGTTTGGGCTGCGATTGTTCCGAATGGCGCCGATTTATGATCCAACGCCGCTGGATCCAAACCGAAAATTTGGCGCGTTAATTTCATTAGCCGTGTTTGTGCTGTGCTTCATGCCTAGTCCGTTGTCCTAAACGGAGATGCCCATGCCAGAACAGCCAGGAATGAATGGGCCTGCCAAGGGACACCTGGCGCGATCTCTGCGGGAACGCGATCTGCTTTTTATTTTTGTGGGTTCGGTGATCGGCTCCGGCATATTCGTTACGCCTGGATTAATTCTGCGACAAGTGGGCGGCTCGGTAGGCTACTCGCTGCTGGTGTGGGTGATGGGCGGAGTACTTTCGCTGCTAGGAGCGCTAACCTACGCGGAACTTGCGGCTGCGAATCCCGAAGCGGGTGGATTGTATTGCTACATCCGCGATGGATTCGGGAGGTTGCCGGCGTTTTTGTATGGATGGAGCCTGTTTCTGATTATTGCCAGTGCGACGATTGCCGCGCTGGCGCATGCGTTCACAAATTACCTGAAGGAAATTGTGCCACTTTCGCCGATCGCAGAGATGGCCGTCGTATGGCTGGTGATCGGAATCGTGACGGCAGTCAATGTGTGGGGCACACGAAAGAGTTCAGACCTGCTGAACGACACGACTTTGGTTAAAGTTGGCATCGTCGTGGTGCTCAGCAGCGTGCTGCTGATCGGCGGATTGTGGAAGGGACATAACGTGCAGGCTTTGTCGGCGGCGATGGGATCGTCGCTGACGGGACATTCTCTGCTCTCAGGCGTGGGCCTGGCGATGATTGCCGTGCTGTGGGCGTATGAAGGTTGGCAATTTGGCACGTACAGCGCGGGCGAGGTGATGAATCCGCGGAAAAGCTTTCCACGTGCGTTTCTGTTTGGCTCGCTGGCACTGATGGGACTCTATCTTTTTGCGATCGTCGCGTACCTGGTGGCGCTGGGGCCTTCGGCAGCGGCGGCGAGCGATACGATTGCGGCGGCAGCGGCTACGCACGTGCTTGGTTCGTGGGCGGGAAAACTGGTAGCGTTCACGATATTGATTTCCACCTTCAGCGCTGCCAACAGCGTGATGTTGACTTCTCCCCGCGTTTTCTTTGCGATGGCGAATGACAATTTGTTTTTCAAGAAGCTGGCGGAAGTACATCCGCGCTTTGGGACTCCCGCGGCGGCGGTTGTGGCGCTCGGTGCATGGTCCGCAATACTCGCGTCGCTGGGGGGATTTGCAAAGCTGGCCACAGGCGCGATTTTTATCGGCTGGATTTTTTATGGATTGGGCGCAGCGAGCATATTCCCGATTCGCCGCGCAAACCGTGGCAAAGAAATTCCCTACCGCATCCCGGGCTATCCCTTCACGCCACTTTTATTCGTAGGCGCGGCGCTGGCGATTGTGGGCAATGCGATTTATGCGGGGATTCAGGATCCTCACGAGTTTGCCTACTTACTGGTGGCGATTGTGCTGATGTTGCTCGGACTTCCCGGATATTTCTTCTGGAAGCGGCAGCAGAACGAACCTTCCTGAAATTACATCAACGTCAACGGATCCATATCCACCAGAACTGCTGTTTGCGGGATTTCGTTGGCGTCGCAAAAGGACATCGCCCCGCTTAGTAATTTTGTGAGCAAGGTACGTTTTTGCGATTTCAGCAGAAACTGATAACGATGCTCTTTCTTCAGGCGGGCCAGCGGAGCAGATGCCGGACCCATCACGCGAACTCCCTTATTATCGTGCGGGGCAAAATATTCGGAAAGGCGGCGCGACCAGCGAATGGCATTCTCGAGATTGTGTCGCGAACGATGACGTTGGCCAGCGAAGTGAACGGCGGGTAGGCCATCATACGGCGAAAATTCAATTCTCGTTCGTAGAAGGACAGGTAATCCTGACGAACAGCGTCTTGGATGGCGTAATGTTCCGGGATAAAAAGTCTGGATCAAGACGCGACCGGGCAGATCGCCGCGACCCGCACGGCCGGCAACCTGAGTGAGTAACTGGAAAGTGCGCTCTGCGGCGCGAAAATCGGGCATGCTGAGCGAAGAGTCCGCGGAGACAACACCGACGATTGTTACGCGTTGAAAATCGTGGCCTTTGGCTAACATCTGCGTGCCGACCAGAATGTCGAGGGCACCGCTGGCGAAAGCTCCGAGCGTTTCCTGATATTGCTGCTTGGTGCGCACGGTGTCGCGATCAAGGCGGGCAATGCGGGCACCGGGAAATTCCTTGCGCAAACGTTCTTCGAGATGTTCCGAACCCTCGCCGAAAAAATGGACATACTTGGATTGACACTTTGGGCAGGCTTTGGGGACAGGCTGCAGCGAGCCGCAATAGTGGCACTCGAGGCGATTGCGATTCTTGTGATAGGTCATCGAGATGCTGCAATTCGCGCACTGCACGGAGGCGCCGCAACTGCGACAGAGCACGGACCAGGAATAGCCGCGGCGATTGATCAGGACCAGGGCCTGGGTCTGGAAAGAAAGACTTTCGGCGATGCCATCGTGCAGGGCCTTGGAGATGGGGCTCGTCAAGTGCGTTTGTTGAAACTCTCCGCGAAGGTCGACGATTTCGACGGAAGCCAGCGACCGGTTTTCGACGCGCGTTGCCATGGTGAGCAATTCGTATTTGCCGTTGACGCGTGGTGATAAGTCTCCATCGAGGGAGTAGCGGAGCCGAGGAGGGCTAAAGAATTTTCGAGTTTGGCGCGGACGATGGCGACATCGCGGCCGTGGTAGCGTGGAGTTTCTTCCTGTTTGTAACTGTTCTCCTGCTCTTCATCGACGATGACGAGGCCAAGATTTTCGAGCGGGGCAAAGACAGCGGAGCGCGTGCCGACTACGACGCGGGCTTCACCGTTGCGGACGCGCCACCACTCCCGGGCGCGCTCGACGTCGCTGAGCGCGGAGTGCAACACGGCTACACCTTCAAAGCGCGCACCGAACCAGGCGCGGCACTGACGGCCGATCCAGAGCGTCAGGGCAATTTCCGGAACGAGTACCAGAGCGGTTTTGCCGCGTGCCAAGGTGTCTTGCACGCTGCGGAGATAGACTTCGGTCTTGCCACTTCCGGTGACGCCGTGGATCAACTGCACGCCGAATTCGCCTAGCTCGAACCGCGCGCAGATCGCATCAAAGACTCGGGCTTGGGCTTCATTCAGCGAATGAGCAGGCGGCGTGTAGCCAGTGTCGAAGGGATCTTCGGCAGGGTCGATGGATTCTTCCCAGCTTTCGAGCAGGCCGTCGCGCAACATGCGTTCGATGAGTGCGCGGGAGACCTGGGCAAGTTTGAGGAGATGCGGCATCGGTAGAGGACCGCGCTCTGTTTGCAGGAGGCGGCGGATACGCTCCTCCTTCTCGGGGCGGTCAGCGGCTGGGGCATCAACAGACTTCCACGCGATGATGTGGTGGGTTTTGCGTTTTCGGCCGCGCACCGATTCACGGATTTCGAGGAGGCCACGGCGCTGCATATGCTGGAACTCGTCTAACGGTATACCCTGGCGCGCAGCAGGAGGGAGTAGATTAGTGCCCTTTTTATCGAGCAGCTTGCGGAGGAAATTGGCTTGCGAAGTGGAGAGGTCGGTCAGGGTCTTCCCATCGCGCAGATCGGTGGCGAGCGAACGTCCTGCATCGGTGAGAACGATTTCTCGTCGGGAAGTTAGCTCCGTGACGGGAGGCAGCATTCCACGGAATACTTCTCCAATCGGCGCGAGGTAGTAGCCAGCGATCCAGTTCCCCAGTTCGATGAGTTTTGGCGTGAGGGCGGGAAGTAGATCCATCACTTTGATGATGTCGCGAATTTTCGTACCAGCAGGTGCGGCGTCGGCCCACTCGGTGACTACACCGACCATCGATTTTTTGCGGAAGGGGACCAAGACGCGGCAGCCGATTTGAACTTGAGTGCGCAATTCGCCTGGCACGGCGTAAGTAAACGTCGTGCGGAGCGGAACGGGCAGAGCGACGTTGCAGCAGGAGAAATTCATCCGGAGAGTAGTTTAGCAGTTGTGCGGAATTTTCTTTGTATTGGAGAAAAACAGATCCCTCGCCTGGCGAGAGATGACAGTCGATGCGAGTTTTCGTGTTCCTCCAAATAATTCAGCGACTGATGAGAATGATACCGACGAAGATAGAGACGATTCCTAACCACTGCGTTCGAGAAACGGGCTCTTTCAAAATGAGTGCCGCCAAGGCAACGGTGACTGCACCGTAAAGCGATGCGAGCACGCTGACAACGGAAATCTGCTCGAGCTTCATTCCGAAATTGTTGAAGACGTAAGCACCGGTGTCGAGTATGCCAATTCCGAGAATCCAGGGTGTGTCTCGGCGCTGCGGCATCGCCATCGAGCGACGCGCGAGTAGAGTGACCAAAACCGTCGCGACAACACTGGTGAGGCGGATGATCCAGACGGATGGGGCGGCGCCCATCATCGGTACGATACGGATGCCGAGCAGCCAGAACATCACGCCGAAGCCCAACGCGGAAAAGAGCGCCCAGCCCAGGCCGAGACTTTTCTTCTGCGGCTGTCTCTGCTCATCGATGGTATTGGCGTCATCGGGAATTTTCTCGCCACGTGCGACTAAAACGACGCCGAGAATGGTTAGCGCCATTCCGGTCAGACGCACGAGAGTGATTCGCTCTCCAGTGAGCGCGGAGAGCAGCATGGTCAGCACCGGATAGCTGGCGGAAACAGGCGCGACGATGGACATCTTCCCGATTTCGAAGGAACGATAGAGCGAGAGCGTGGAGGAAGTGTTGATTAACCCGGCGAGTATGCCCCAGGCCCACACGCGCGGGCCGGAGCCGTCCATCAAGTGTCCCCACCCGCCAAGCAGCGGCATACACGCGGTGAGCAGAAGGAATCCACTGAGCTGCATATACAGCATGGTGCGCAAGGTGCCAATCTTGCGGGTCGCAAAGCGCGCGCACAGGTCCGCACTTCCCCACGACAGCGCCGTAGCCAATCCCAGCAGGATACCCATGGTGCGTTACGACTTCGGCTTTTTTGGCAATTGGAGGCCGAGCTCGGCCATGACCTTCTGAAGGTCTTTCCAGACGTCAGCTTTTGCGGCGGGATTGCGCAGCAGATACGCCGGATGGTAAGTGGCCATCAGTTTGTGGCCGCGCCAGTCCATCCACTCGCCACGGAATTGAGAAATGCCACGCGTGGTCTCGAGCAGAGTCTGTGCGGCAACGGCGCCGAGGCAAACCAGGACTTTCGGCTCGATGGTATCGAGCTGGCGCAGCAAATAGGGGGAACAAGTAGAAACTTCGTCGTCTTCGGGTTTGCGATTGTCGGGTGGGCGGCACTTCACGACGTTGCAGATGTAAACATCCTGGCGCTGCAGGCCCATGGCTTCGATCATCTGGGTCAGAAGTTTTCCGGCGCGTCCAACAAAGGGCAGACCCTGCTTGTCTTCATCGGCACCAGGAGCTTCGCCGACAAAAACGAGTCTGGCTTTGGGATTGCCATCGCCAAAGACGATCTTGTTGCGACCCTTGTGCAGCTTGCAGCGGGTGCAATCGCCAATATCCTCGCGAATCTTCAACAGCGTGTCGTCTTTGATTTTCTCGACGTCGGCGAATAGCGAGAGGCCCGCAGGAGCGACGATCGGCGCGATGACTGACGGCTTCGGGGGCTGAGGCTTGGATGGGGACGCGGACTTGCGCAAAGAGTGCTCCTCTTCAGAGACGCTGGGAATGGATGCGACGGGGCCAGGCAATTCAGTTGCAGATACGGTTTCGCTGCCGCCGCGATCTTTGTAAAAGAGACGGATGCCGAGGTCTTCGTGGTAACGAAGACGCTCTTCAATTTTTTTCAGAGTGTCAACAGAAATGTCCGGCATGGAAAGTTAGTCGCCCGCCCGGTGAGCAGCAGGTTTGCTGCGTAGGGTCGCACGCAGCCGCAGCGCTTCGTCCAGAATTTTGTGAGCAATTTCGGCTTTGCTTAGTTGCGGTAGCTTCACCTCGCGGCCATCGCGCGCGAAGAAGGTAACGATGTTGGTGTCGACGTTGAAGCCCGCGCCTTCCGCGGTGACGTCATTGGCGACGATGAGATCGGCGTTTTTCGCGACGAGCTTTTTGCGGGCGTTTTCGGCAACGTTGTCGGTCTCTGCCGCGAAGCCAACAACCAGGCGTTCGTCCTTTATCGCCCGCCACCGTCGCCAGAATATCCGGATTGGGTTCCAGACGAATGGTAAGCGCTTCTTTGCCGCGTTTGATCTTGGAAGGAGCGACTTCCGCGGCGCGATAGTCGGCGACGGCGGCGGCAAAAATCGCGATGGTGCTGGGCTTAACGTGCAACTGCACAGCCGCAAGCATTTGTTCCGTAGTGCGCACATCCACACGCTCGACGTTTTCGGGAGTTTCCAGTGACGTGGGGCCGGTTACGAGCACAACGTGGGCGCCACGTGCCGCGGCCGCTTCCGCGACGGCGTAGCCCATTTTCCCGGACGAACGATTGGTGAGATAACGCACGGGGTCGATGTCCTCACAGGTGGGGCCGGCAGTAACCAAGACTGTTTCCTTGGCCAGATCATGCTTTGCCTGAATCACCTGCTGAATCGCTTTGACAATCTCTTCCTGCGCGGCAAGCCGGCCGGGCCCGGTCATTCCACAAGCAAGGTAGCCTTCGCCAGGCTCGACGATGTGCACGCCGCGCGCACGCAAGAGCGCAAGGTTCTCTTGTGTCGCGGAGTGCTGCCACATGTTCACATTCATGGCGGGCGCCAGGACGACGGGCGCCGTGGAAGCCAGATAGAGCGTGGACAGAAAATCGTTGGCGATGCCATGGGCAAATTTTGCAAGAACATCCGCGGTGGCAGGAGCTACAACGAGAAGATCGGTGCGCTGGGCAACGGCGATATGCTCGATGGCACTTTCCAGGTTGGGCTCACCCGTACCACTGCCTTCGCCGGCAAACAAATCCGTGATTACTTTTTGGCCGCTGAGTGCCGCGAAGGTAAGAGGGGTGATGAATTCACGCGCGGCGCGCGTCATTACCACCTGAACAGAATGCCCTTCTTGCTGGAGACGCCGGACGAGCTCCGCGGACTTATACGCCGCGACCCCGCCGCTGACGCCGAGGGTGATGCGCATGGGTACCTCGCAGGCGCGCTACTTCTTGCGCTTGCCGTCCTTCTCCGCGTCTTTCTCACCCGGCTCGGTGTAATCGTACTCAATCAAGCCGTGGTTCACTTCCTCGCAGGCGATCCTGGTCGCCTTCTGCGTGCGTTGATTGTCGACCAGAGGCGGAGCGCCGGCCATAAGTTGCCGGGCACGACGCGCAGCCAGAACGACGTAAGCAAACTGGCTCTGCGGAGCTTTCATTTGCACGGCCATTTGTATCTCACCCTCCAAACGTTGCCAACAATTGCTGAACCCGATCGTGGCGTCGAGCACTTCCGCAGCGCAGTGCCAGAACAATGGCTTGCGCTTCCCGGCTGGCTCGCTCCACGTCGTCGTTCACTATACAAAAATCGTAAAACTTCTCGCTCGCGACGATCTCGTCACGGGCCTTCGAAAGCCGGCGGGCGATTTCTTCGTCGGCATCCTGGCCTCGGCTGCGTAAACGCCGCTCCAGTTCCTGGCGAGACGGAGGCAAGATAAAAATAGCAACAGCCTCCGGCAATTTTTCTTTCACCTGCGCCGCGCCCTGAACGTCGATCTCTAAAACCAGATCGAGTCCCTTGGTACGGGAATCGTCGAGCCATTTTTTCGGGGTACCGTAGGAGTGCCGGCCAAATACTCTGGCATACTCCAAAAACTCACCCCTGGCGACCATGGCCTCGAACTCAGCCTGGGAGACAAAATCATAGCATTTTCCGCTGGCTTCGGTAGCACGCCGGGACCTTGTAGTACAGGACACCGAGCGCATGGTCCCGGGCAGCTCCAGAATCTTCTGTACCAGCGTGGATTTGCCGGAACCAGATGGCCCGGAAACGATCAACACGAGTGGTGCAATCGCTGGCGTCTCTGTCATTCGAGATTTTGCACCTGTTCGCGTAATTTTTCGATTTCCGCTTTAATCTCCAAAGCCAAACCCGTGACCGCCAGCGCTTCACTTTCGACTCCCGGGGTTTTCGACAGCATGGTATTCGCTTCCCGGTGCATCTCCTGCAGCAAGAAATCAAGCTTCTTGCCCACTTCACCGGCGGCATCGAGCAATTTCCGGAACTGCAGCAGGTGGCTGCGAAGGCGATCTAATTCTTCACTGATATCGCTGCGCTCCGCAAGCATGGCGGCTTCCTGCGCGATCCGGCCCGGATCGATGTTCACTCCACCGAGCAATTCGCGCAGACGGCTTTCGAGGCGCCGCGTAAACATGGGCTGCAGCGTGTCAACCAGGCCGCGCGATTTCTCGGCTTGCTCCGTAATGCGCGTCAGGCGCGCGCGCATCTCTTCGGCCAGGTGGCGGCCTTCGGTGCGGCGCATTTCGTCGAGTCGAGAGAGCGCCTCTCGCAAAAATTTTTCAAGCTGTTGGCCAAGGGCTTCCTGCTCTTCGTCGGTTTCAGGAACGGCCGGAGCGAGCCCGCCCACCACGCCGGGGAGCCTCAGGAGCGATACGAGGTCCAGTTCGTCCTTGGCGCCGGTCTTTTCGCGTAACTCTTCCGCCGCATTCAGGTAGGCCTGGAGCAATTCTCGGTTGACGTGGACCGGCGCGGACTTGCCGGGTTCAACGATAATGTGCAGATCGAGATGGCCACGATGAATTTTTTCGCGAACCGTCTGGCGCAAGCGCAATTCGTAAGGCTCCAGCGAATCCGGCATGCGCAGCTTCACTTCGAGGAAACGATGGTTCACGCTTTTGACGCTGACCCGAATATTCCAGCCGCCGTGCTCGCCGCGCACCATGGCGTAGCCGGTCATGGAGCGGCATTCGGGCGTGCCCTTAGTTGCGGCTTTATCTTCCACTGTCGTCTTCATGCTCATGAATTCGCGCTCGCCTTCCCCGGATTGGCATCTGGTGGATCTGCCGGAGCGAGCAGCACTTCCTCTGCAAACTGTAAATCGTGCAAACGGGCGTAGCTACCGCCCTTAGCCAACAAATCGGAATGCGTGCCGCTCTCGCGGATCTCGCCATCCTCTAATACGAGGATTTTATCGGCTTTGCGGATTGTACCTAAGCGGTGGGCAATCACAAAGGTCGTGCGGCCGACCATCAGGTTGGCGAGCGCTCGTTGGACGAAAAGTTCGGACTCGGTGTCAAGCTCGGAAGTGGCTTCATCGAGAATCAGGATGGGTGAATCTTTCAGGATGGCGCGCGCGATGGCGATGCGTTGACGCTGGCCACCGCTGAGGCGCGTGCCACGTTCGCCGATCACCGTGTCGTAACCCTGCGGCAATTCCATGATGAAATCGTGAGCGAGGGCGGCTTGCGAGGCTTGTTCGACTTTCGCGCGAGGCACATTCTTCAGCCCGTAGCAGATGTTGTTCATCACCGTGTCGTGGAAGAGAATGTTTTCCTGAGTGACCACGGCGATTTGTCCGCGAAGTGAACGCAAAGTGACTCCACGAACGTCCACACCGTCGACACGAATGGTCCCGGTGCGTGCTTCATAAAAACGTGGAATGAGATTAACCAGGGTTGTCTTGCCAGCACCACTCGAGCCTACGAAGGCCACTACTTCCCCGCGCTTGGCCCTGAAGCTGATGTCTTTGAGGACCGGCGTGGAGTCATACGAGAAACTGACATTTGCGAATTCGAGATCGCTAGCGAGGGGCGGCAGATCGATGGCGGCGGGCGCATCCTGTTCTTCCTGTGTCAGATCAAGATACGCAAAAACCTGAGTGGTGGCGCCCTGTGCCTGCTGGAATTGCTGATAGACCGCGCCCATGCGTTTGACCGGTTCGTAGAGCTTAAAGAGAGCGTAAATGAAGGCGAAAAACATACCCGCAGTCATCTGCTGCAGTCGAATTTTGTCGCGTGCGTAAAGCAGGAGCAGGGAGATGACCACGGGAACGAGCAAGTCCATTAACGGCGAGGTGCCTACCTGGGCCCTGACCCAGCGCATCGTTTCACGCAACAATCGCCTTGCGGCGCTGTGAAATTTTGCAATCTCGAAACCCTCCATCCCAAACGCTTTCACGATGCGATTGCCGCTGACAGTTTCCTGCAGGATCTGATTCAGCTCACCTAGCTTGCTTTGGCTGCTTTCCACGGAACGCCGGATGCGACGGCCCAGTTTGGCGACGGGCCAAAGAACGAGCGGCAACAAAACTCCGCAACCAATTGTCATTTTCCAATCGATGATCAACAAGACGGCCAGAAATGCAAAAAAAGAGAAGGTCTGACGGAACACGTCGGCAAGATATTCCGAGAGGGCGGGGCGAGCGCGTTCCACATCATTGATTACGGCGGACATCACCCGTCCGGTAGGTTCTCTCTGGAAGAAGCCAATGGGCAGGCGAATGATTTTTTCATAGAGCGCGTTTCGAAGATCAGTGATGGCCCGGTGTCCTACGAACTGGACGATCGTATTTCCGCCATATTCGGCCAAGGACTTTACGAAGAACACAACCAGGAGGGAGATCGAGACAACCGCCCAGACGTTATGAATGCTGGGTGGAAAAAAATGATTGAGATAGAGAGAAGGTCCGTGCGGAATCGCAAACAATTGCACGTTCGAGTCTGGCGCAGCAGGGTTCAATACGCGATCAACGATTGCCTTGACGAGCAGGGCGATTGCGCCTTCCATTGCCCCGACCACCGCCAGGAGTACAATGCCAGCGCTGAGCGATAAGCGATACGGCCTCACGTAGCCGAGCAGGCGCTTCAGTTGTGGGGATAAAACAGCCACTCCACGCTCCAATTCAAGGTGCGAAACGTACCCTAGGTACGCTATTCGCGCCCATGAGGCGTGTCAAGTTTTCGGGGCAGATTTTATAAAAAAGTTGGACGCGGGAAATAGCCGCACTCTGGACAGAGTGCGGCGGCTTATTTTTCGATATCGCGATGCATGATGCGCGTGGGCAGGCCCTGCTTATCGAGGGCTTTTTTCATCCACTCCGCCATCATCACCGAACGGTGCTTTCCGCCGGTACAGCCGAAAGCAATCGTCAGATAACTTTTCCCCTCGTCAATATAGTGCGGAAGCAAATAAGTCAACAAGCTCTTCAGCCGCTTGAGAAATTCGCCAGTCTGCGGAAAAGATTCAATGTATTTGCGGACTTGCGGGTCTTTGCCGGTGAATGGCCGCAGCTTCGTAACAAAATGCGGATTCGGCAGAAAGCGCACATCAAACATCAGGTCGGCGTCGGTCGGAACTCCATACTTGTAGCCAAAGCTGACAAGAGAGACCAGCATGGGACGCTTGTTTTCGCTCTTGAAGCGCTCGGTGACGAAATGGCGCAATTCATGAACGTTGAATTGCGAAGTATCGATGACGATGTCCGCCAGTTTGCGGATGGGCTCCATCAACAACCGTTCGTGATGCAGACTTTCGCGAACGGAAAAATCCTTGCCGAGCGGATGCGGGCGGCGCGTTTCGCTGTATCGGCGCAATAGCGCGTCTTCGTGAGCTTCGATAAAAACCAGCGCAATGGGATGATCGCGGCGAAGATGGCGCAGCAGTCCGGGAAGCTTCTCGAGTTGTAACCCCTCGCGGGCATCGACGAGCAAGGCCGCCCGCGCGAAGTCGCCCTGACCGGCGGCATGCAACTCTGCAAAAATGGGAATCAACTCAACGGGGAGATTGTCCACGCAATAAAAGCCCATGTCCTCGAAGGCTCGCAAGACGGTGCTTTTCCCCGAACCCGAAAGCCCGGTAAGAATGACGAGTTGCCGTCCGGGATTTCGTTTGCTCAAGGCTTTGCTAGGTTTGTGTTTTGGTTTCGGCAAAAAATCAACTCTTTACACGGCGTTGATGCGTGCTCGGGATGCGCATGTCTTCGCGATATTTTGCCACAGTGCGGCGGGTGACGTGAATGCCGGCATCGTCCAGTTTCTTGGCGATCTGTTCATCGGTCAGCGGCTTGCTGCCGTCTTCTTCATCGATCATTTTCTTGACCAGGCGCTTCAAGGTCAGCAGCGACATGGCGCCGCCCTCGGGACCGTTCACGGATTCGCTGAAGAACGAACGCAGCTCGATGACACCCTGCGGCGTATGCGCATACTTGCTGGCCACGGCGCGGCTGACCGTGGACGGATGCACGCCGACCTCTTCCGCCACTTCCTTGATCATCATGGGCTTCAAGGAATCCTGGCCCTTGTCGAGAAATTCACCCTGGCGCGCGATGATCGATTGGCAGACGCGCAGAATCGTGTGCTTGCGCTGCTCGATATTTTTCATCAGCTGAATCGCCGCGGTGAAACGTTCCTTCACATAGTTACGAACTTCGTTGTCGGCGGCGTCGCGCACCAGCAAGCGGCGATAGGTGGGGCTCAGCCGCAATTGCGGCATGTCGTCTTCATTCAGGAAAACATGCCACTGATCGTCCATCTTGCGGAAGTACACATCCGGCTCAACGAGGCGGGGTTCCGTCTTGTTGTAGCGCAGGCCGGGACGCGGATCGAGTTTCTTAATGGTCTCGATGGCGTGCTTGACGATGTCCATGGGACGATTCAGCGCGCGGGCAATTTCTTTTAACTGATTGGACTGCACCTGGCGTAAATGGTCGGACACGATTTGCTGCGCCAGAGTATTCTGCGGATCGAAGGCTTTGATCTGCAGCAACAGACATTCGCGCAAGTCGCGCGCGCCGACGCCGATGGGATCGAAATCCTGCACCACGGCGATGGCTTCATCCAGATCGTCCTGGGAATATTTGCCGTTCTGCGCCAATTCTTCGGTGGAAGCGGTCAGATAGCCGTTCTCGTCGAGATTGCCGATGATTTCTTCGACCATTTCGCGGACTTCGTCGGTGCAAATGGTTACGCTCAACTGCCAGGCGAGATGGTCGGTAAGACCGGAAGGTGAAGACAAAAACTTTTCAAACGAGGGCCGCTCGGAGATTTCGCGCTCTTGCGACTTGCCACCATCTCCGCCAGTGTCCAGGTACTGGTTGAAGAACGTGCCGACATCGAATTCATCGAAGGGATTGGATTCGGCTTTCTCCGGCACCTTTTCGGTTTCCGCCTTCAGAAATGTTTCGTCGCTGTAATTGTCGCTGACGGTCGGTTCTTCGGACTGCTCTTCGAGGACGGGGTTGGCAATCATCTCCTGGTTGATCATTTCGCGAAGTTCCAGGCGATTCAGCGCCAGCACGCTGACCATCTGCACCAGACCCGGCGTCAGAATCTGCTTCTGCGAAACCTTCAGACTTAATTTGAGTCCCTGCCAAGCCATGGTCCCAGTCTCGATCCTTGATGGTGCTAATTCAGCCGGAAATTGTCGCCAAGATAGACGCGGCGCACTTCCGGGTTATTGCTCAGCTCTTCGGGCGTGCCCTTGGCCATTATTTTCCCATGATTCACGATGTATGCGCGATCGGTGACGCTGAGTGTTTCACGGACGCTATGATCGGTTACTAGCACGCCGATTCCGGAGCGGCTCAGCTCGCGGATCAAATCCTGTAAATCCTTCACGGTCAACGGGTCAATGCCCGAAAAAGGCTCGTCCAGCAAGCATAAAGGAGGGTTGCAATGTCAGCGAACGGGCGATTTCCAGGCGCCGGCGCTCTCCTCCGGACAGCATGTAAGCCTTGCTCTGCCGCACGGTTTCGAGGCCCATCTGCGCCAATAACTCTTCCAGGCGATCGCGCTGCTGCTCGGGGGTCAGCGGCAGGGTTTCCAGCACCGCCAGCAGATTCTCTTCACTGGTCAGCTGGCGGAAGACAGAAGGTTCTTGCGGCAGGTAGCTGATCCCGCTGCGGGCCCGCAAATACATGGGTAAATCGGTGATTTCCGCGTTGTTCAAGAGAACGCGCCCGGAATCCGGCCGGGCCAGACCGACCAGCATATAGAACGTAGTGGTCTTGCCAGCGCCATTGGGGCCGAGCAGGCCAACAACTTCCCCTTGACCTATTTCCAGCTCGATATTGTCAACGACTTTGCGTCCACGGTAGGACTTACTAAGGTCGACGCCTTGCAGTGTAGGCATTCAGAACCAATAAAGGGATCGTTGGCCGATCCAGTCATCTCTGGACTCGATGTTTGGTCAGAGTACGCAAACCATTTCCCGAGTCGACGATGATCGTATCACTCGCAATATAGAAGGTCAATTCGCGGCCGGTGGTGGTGCCCTCGGAAGCGTCGTAAAGTGTGGGATTTCCACCGCTTAGAACGAATTTCTGGTCTTCGACGGTATAAACCCCGGTGTCTGCCGTGCCACGCCGGCTCGCCTGCTCGATGACCACCCCGCCGGTACCTACCGCCCTGGTGATCTGGGAAGCGCCTCCCGTCTTAGCCTTCGGCGGTGCGGGAAAAATAAAGGTCCAGGACTTCGGCGCGCATCTTTTGGTCAGTGGATTGCACAGTGACGTTCTTTTCCAACTTCGCTCGGTTCTCCGCATCCCAATAGGTCATCGTGCCGCACGTGACATGCCACAAGGACGCTGACTTCTTGACACTGTCTTTCGAAGGAGCCTGCGGGAAGACACCACGTACATTACCTACGGCAATTACCGTGCGAGTATCGCGCTGCAATTCGATGGAATCCGCTTCGAGAACCGACGGCCCTTGCCACAGACGGGCGTGTCCGGAGTATACGGCCTTCCCCGATTTTGAATTTGCGTCTAGGCGATCGGAGGAAACATTTGCAGGAGCGGCGCTGAACTGCACGGTGCTGGATTTCGCCGAGAGGTCGGTGGAACGCACGTTGCCCTCGGCCTGAATATCGCCCGTATTCTGGACAAAGGTAATTTTTGCGGCGCGTGTTTCGCTGGTGGCATCTCGCACCACCGCCTTGCCGGTGAGCACGGCGGTCTGTGGATTGCGCATCATAACGGCTTCTTCGGACTCTGCGTTGCGATCGCCTTGCTTGATATGAACATTTCCATGCAAAGTGATTTTGGACCAATCACCCGCGACACCCATCTCCGCAACAGCCGTGGAAGCGCTGGCCCGCTGCACAGGATTGCCCTTGGATTCGCGTTCCGTCTGCACGCCGCCGGTTGCAGTCAACAGTTGGGCCTTCCCTTTCTCGCCGAAATCAACGGCGAGCTTGTCGGCATCGAGCTTCGAACGCGCGCCGGTCGCGTCGGTCCACTCCATTGCGCCGCGCTCCAACGTTTCGCCGTGGCTGGCGCGGCTTGACTTGCCAGGTTCTCCCCCGGCAAAGCTAAGTTGCATGGCATTTGTTTTCAGCGAGCGAGTCGCTCCTGTCTTCGCATCGCGCGTATCCATCCGCACGTTTCCGTGCAGCGTCAGACAGTTTCGCCTCATTTACACGTGGGTACATCTCGAGTTCGCCAGCCTGCGCGCTCAGCGCGCCTTCCGGGGAAGTACCTGATACGTTGCCATCCGCCTTAACCTTGGTGATCCAGCCTTCCGGCGCGAATAGCGAGCTCAACATTTCCGCGTGCAGAACGGAGATTCCGTTCGCGCTGTGCACACCCACCTCCGGCATTTCCTTGCTATTTCCCGCGGTAGCCACCAAAGACTGTACTTTGAACGCAGTGTCCAGATTCACGGTCAACTAGGCCGGCTTTTAGTTCCTGAGCTTTGGTAGTGGCAGTGACGGGTCCTCCGAGCACCAGGGTGCGCGCCTCTTTCAAAAATTCCATGCTGCTGCCCTTTACGGTTACTTCATGTACTTCGGCCGATGGTTTTGCAGATTTGTTTACGGCCCCGGCACTCAGATTGAGTTCCACATCGCGCACGAGGCGCAATTGCCCTTCATCCGTGGAATAGACCGCGCCAATTCCCTTACCTTCGCCATTCGGGAAGGTAAACTTTACGGGCATAACCGTCTGTGCGCGGCCGGTGGCTCGTTCGAACGTCACGCCACTGGTTTCCACGCGGATCACCCCCACCGTTGCTCCCTCCTTCTCGGAACGCGCAACGTCTGCCGCGCTCTGCAAATCGATCTGTACATCGCCGCTGCATTGGATGCTGCCATCGGCTTTGGCGAACTGGCAGCTTTGCGTGTGCAACACGTCGTTGCGGTCGCCATTCTTGCCAAACACCGTGACGCGGACGTCTTCGAGCAGGCTGGCATCCTGACCGCGGAAATCCGTCGACTTGGAAGCGTGCACTGTAAATATGGTTCGGGTTCCCTCGACTTTGGAAAAGGTAAGACCGCTCGATTGCCGCTCCACGTTTGCCGAGGGAGCCGGTGGCGCATTCTTTTTTTCGACGTACGCCACCCATTTGCGATGCAGATAGATGCCCGAGGTGATTGCGGCCAGGACGACAGCCAGCACGGCGGAGAGTCGCGCAAAACGGGCGGCTTCACTACGTTTCATGATTTCAGTTAAGCAGAATTTTGCAGGGGTGTATAGCCGAGTGGCGAGAGGGAGTGCGAGGTCAGCCTGCGGCTTCGCCAGTGGCACCGGCGGGTTCCGAATCGGTCGCAAGAATGCCCATATTGGCGACAGCCACGCTGTCGCGATTGGTGTTCTTCACCAAGTACATGGCTTCGTCGGCGAGGTGCAGCAATCCTTCTTTGGTCTTGGAATCGCCAGGATACGCGGCAACGCCCACGCTCGGCGTAACCTTGATATTCAGCCCTTCAGCGGTCAGCCACACCGATTCACGAATCAGTTTGTGCAGGCGTTTCGCGACAAGGATAGCGTTTTCCTTGGAGGTCTGCGGCAGCAGGATCACGAATTCGTCTCCACCGTAGCGGAACGCAAAATCAATCAAACGACAATTCGTTTTGAGCGCGTCGCCCATTTCCGCCAGCAATCGTGAACCGACGAGGTGGCCATGCGTGTCGTTCACCTGCTTGAAATGGTCGAGGTCGATGAACACGATTGAAAATTCGTAGTTGTAGCGCTGCGACCGGTAGATCTCTGTGTCGAGAATAAAGCCCATGTGCCGCGCATTGTAGAGCGAAGTGCAATCGTCCTTGATGGTCAGCTCGTGGATGCGTTTTACGTGGCGGGCGTTCTCCAGGGCAATAGCGGCAAAGTCTGAGAGCGCTTCCAGCAACTTCAAATCGCGAGGATCGAATCCTTCCGGCCCCACGCAATTGATCAGTTCGATCACGCCCAGGCAGGTGTCGCGGAATTTCACCGGCACGGCCACGATGGAGCGCGTCTCCATCTTGGTCTTTTCGTCCACCTTGCCGAAAAAGCGCGTGTCCTTGCTGGTATCTGGCACGATCACGACCTCGCCGTGCTGTGCCACCCAGCCGCCAATGCCCTGCCCCAACTTGATGCGGACATCTTTCAGTGCCTGCGACGCTTTGCCCACCGCCAGTTCGAAATAGAGCTCCTGCTTGGCCTCATCAAGCAGCAGCAACGACCAGTTGTCCGGCCGCAAAAACTCGTCAATTTTTTCCATGATGGTGCGGAGTACCTGATCCAGTTGCAGCGAGGAAGTGAGGGCTTTGCCCAACTCCTGAAACACCGCGATTTCGCCGGCTTCGCGCTGCTCCGAAGGCACACCTGCATTGCGGCGCCGCTCCACTGTCGGAAATTGCTTGATTTCCTCTACGCCCACCTGGAGTAATCTCCCCGTTTCTGTCCAAACGCTTTGTCGGCCCGGTCTGCCGTTCGAGAACTCACACTTATCCCTATTCTCACTATGCACGCCAGTATAGGCACTCCTGAAAATCGGGTGCAACCTTCTCTTGGTACAGGCGTGGCTATCTTGCCATCCTGCGAGATTTGGCGCTCCCCGCCATCTCCATGGGAAATAGGGCGTTATCAGGCTAGAACTGCTGGAGGTTTGAGTACTGGTAGTTTGGCGCGATTTTTTCATGAAACGATCAGGTATCCATTGACACTACTTTCATGCGGCGAGTATAGTCTCACCTCTCTGAACGTCTACGCCGGACGGAAAGTTGGGCCGCGCGTGTTACAAAACCATCCACCATCGAGAAGAAAGACCTCGCGAATTGAGGTTCCGGAAGACACGTGGGTGTACTGGAATTGCAAAGGCCGCGAGGATGTTTCGCGGATTCGAGATTTGAGCTCCGCGGGACTGTTCATTGAGACGCCAAAGCAGTTCGCTGCCGATACCGAAACAAAGCTTCACTTTCTTGTGCAAGAGGGCGAGATCAGCGCACAGGCAGTCATACGTCACGCACGGCCAGGCGCTGGATTGGGACTTAAATTTGTTTCGGTTCGAGAGGAGCATCGACGCCAACTTGTGGCGCTGATCAACCGGCTGCGCGGGCAATCGCCCGTGACGGGCTGAGCCGCCAAGGCGGCGATCACCCTTGCGACCCGGCAACCAGTTCCCTGCCATCCTGGCCGATCTTGAGCATCTGCCGCGCCCATCGGCCCAGTAACGGATACTCCGCCCATTCCCCGCGGCCAGCCTTTATTCCAAACACGATGGCCAGGGCCAGCGTAAGCGCCCAAAGGCCCATCGATCCGATCCACACCAACGGAAAGACCAGGAATATCGCCGGCGGTGGCGCATCCTTTGCCGGGGGATGCAGCACAATGCTGGAGAAGATCAGCGCAACCCAACTCACCATGATCACGCCGAACACCACCAGATAGACAATTTGCAACAACAGCGCTTGCAGCGCGTGGAACTTCACAAATCGCGATTCGCGCTTCACCAGAAAAATGACCAGTGGGGCAATGCACCCGCCCACAAGCTGCAGAACATGGGCGAGCGTGGCCATGGTGCGCTCATCCTGATTCGGCGTTTCCCCGGGTTGGTCTAAATCATTCGCATCACGCTCTTGCAAATCATTCATCGCACACTCCCGTATGACCTTCTCCAACGCCACTCTATCCCACAATGAAAGGGCTGGCCACGAGTAGCCAAAAATGCTTGCGCCATCTATACTGCCGCCTCATGAGAAACGCGACGTTTTTCCTTGGCCTGTTGTTCTCCGCCACATTTACCTTTGCCCAGGCCGAAGCGCCCATGATGCATGACCACGGTACCCACATGGATCAGGCAGTGGGCTATATTCCGCGGGATGTTTTGCAATTGTCCATTACCCTTCGCGGCAACGTGGGCCACGTCGACGATCCGGTCACCACGAAAAATCCAGAAGCACAAGCGTTCTACAATCAGGGAATCGCTTTGTTGCACAGCTACGTGTGGATTGACGCCGCGCGTTCGTTCAACCAGGCGCTACGGCTCGATCCCCAGCTTGCGCTGGCGCACGTGGGACTGTTCCGCGTGTTCATCAACATCCACGATCTTCCTGCAGCCGCGGACGAGCTCCGAAAGGCGCAAGCGCTCCAGAACTCCATCAGCGAGCGCGAACGCCGGCGCATAGAAGTCACCGCAAACCATCTCGAAGCGATGGAATCATTGCAGGACCCCGAAAAACACGCAGCCTACAAGAAAGCCCTCGATTCGGCGTTGGATGCTTATCCCGAGGACGTGCAACTGTGGCTGCTGCGCGGGAATGCGGAGGAGGCGGCCGCCGATGGGCGCGGCCAGCGTGGCAAATCCGGATCCATCGCTTTCTATGAAGCGGCCTTTGCCTATTCGCCCGATGATTTTGCCGCGCATCACTTCTTGACACACAGTTATGAAGCGATCGCCCACAATCTTGATGCAGAAAAGCATGGCGCGCGCTATGCCGCACTAGCCGATGGCGTTCCCCACGCTCACCACATGTGGGGTCACGATTTACGGCTGATCGGCAAGATTGAAGCGGCTATCCAGCAATTTGAGATTGCCAACGAACTGGAGAAAAAGTGGTACGCGGCAGATGGGCTCGACCCTTCGCTCGATTGGCACCGTCCACACAATCTGGATTTGCTGTCGCGTTCCTTGCAGCATGAAGGGCGGATGCGCGAAGCTGAGGTGTACATTCGAGAAGCTACGAAACTCAGGCCAACCACCGCGTACGCTGCGTATGGAATGAAAAGTTTGCCGGATTTTCTGCTGTCACGTGGCCGCGCGGAAGATGCACTGGCAGCTGCAACGGAGATGCAGAAATCTTCCTGGGCCCTGAGCAGGTTTGAAGGTCACGTTCTGGCGGGCCGGGATTTGCTGACAATGAACAAGCTGGAAGAGGCCCGAAGGCAGTTGGCTGCGGCTGAAAGCGAAATTCCGGAAGCCCGTAAAGATTTCAAGGGAGTAGTCACGTTCGAACGTTTCGCGGGCGAACAAGCGGACGAATTGCGTGGCGAACTCCTGTTGCGCTCTGCGGATAAGAAGGCGGGAAACGATCTGCTGCGTGCAACCGCCGCTGGCGCTGGCTTCGCGCCGCGGCGCCGATGCGCTGGAAGAACTCTACTTGCTGGAACACATCGCAAAGGTGGCGCGCGACCAGCAGCAGTGGGAACTGGCAGAATACTGCGCCACGCTAATGCTCGCGTTCGATACCAACTATTTCGGCGCGCACTACGCCACGGCCCTCGTTGCACAGCATAAGAATGACGCCTCCAAACTCCAGGAAGAGTTTTCCATTGCCAAACAACTGTGGGCCCATGCCGATCCCGGCCTGCCTGAACTCTCTACGGTAGATACAACTTTGCAGGTGGAATCCAAATAGAGCCATCTCTTTTCTGTCGACCACGATAGGGAGGTGGTCATTCCCGACTCTACTTTCACCGTGGAATGAAAAAATAAGGGGTGCAGGTTTGCTCGAACTCGTTTGCAACCTGCACCCACTTCCCCAAAATTATCGAACAGGTGCTTACTTGCTTCCGATACTTCCCGATGCACTCACACCGGTCGAATTCCTTTTCGCAAGTTCGAGAGGGGTAGTCCGGGCCACGGGAATCGTAAACGCGTGCTCGGCTGTTTCGATCTTTGCAAGAGACGTGCTGGCCTGCAGCCAACTGGAAATTCAGGGCGGGCCGCTCTGTGCCGTCTCTGTCAACGACCTCAGCTGGAGAGGACATAAATGGTCTTGTGGTTCTCAAAACTGCTGAGGACCAGTTCCCTTACTTCCCGATGACTCACGCGGCCGACTGTATAATTGCCCGCCGGGAGTGTGGTTCCATCCACGACAAACTCGTAGGGGATCTTGACCACGAGGTGATCATAGGACTGGCTCCTGGCGGTAGCCGCCAGCGCAACCAATCCAAAGAACGCAGATAGAATTCGGACGTAGTGCTTCATGTTATTTCTCCTTTGTGATGTTTCGAACGTTGTTGTTTACCGGCGCGTTTCCGAGGTGCTGTTTTGTTACGGCCGCGCCTGGGAGCTTGAGAACAATCAGAAAAGTTTGCTCATTCAATGAGACGCTTCGTTCGCTTCCAGGTCACTGCGATCTCTGTAAACACGTTGTCAATGTTTTGTCACTCGCGGAGTTTATGTTGCAAAGTACTGAAGCGCACGACGGTGCGTAGCGCTTAACTCACTTGCTTTGCAGCAGGTCGATACACTTCCACTTTTTTACTTCGACTGGAGGAAGCGCTGGGCACGAACATCGGCACGCGGCGGCGATATTCGGCGTACTCGCCGTGGATTTCAATGAGGTCGCGCTCCTCGAATTGAATTCCAATCAGGATGTACGCGGTAGTGGCGATGGCGAAGACCAGATGCGCCGATGTCATCAGTGGTGCGGACCAGAACACCATAAGCCAGCCGACATACAACGGATGCCGGACATAGCGGTATGGACCGGGAGTGCGGAAGCCAATCGATGTATAGGCGCGGCCACGGAGATGCATCCACACCTGGCGGAGTCCGAACAGATCGAAATGGTTGATCAGGAAAGTAGTGGCGAGCACGGTGAGCCAGCCAAGGCCGTAAAGCCCGTACAGCGCCAGCCGCCCGAGGGAATTCTCAATGTTCCAGATCACTCCGCCCATGGGTTGCCATTCCCAGAAGAGCAGCAACAACGCGAGCGAGCTGAATAAGACGTAGGTACTGCGCTCCACCACCGCGGGAACGATTCGCGTCCACAGCGCCTTGAAGCCTCGCCGTGCCATGACGCTATGCTGCACCGCGAATAACCCCAGCAAAGCTAGATTAATTGCCAATGCCTGGATGAATGGCATCTGAGGCGTGGAATCGATTGTCCTGGTCAGGCCGAAATTCCCCAAAAACCCGACCGCATACAAGAATGAAGCTAGAAACGCGAGATAGCAGAAAACCCCATAACAAAATGCTGCGATTCGGCTGAACATTTTTTCTCCTTTTCGATATTTACGGAATTGCGTGGACACACTCGTCGTAATCGGCGGCTCACTCACAAATAAACGTGAGCCGCTCCCAAACATTTGGATTTTCAACGATCAGAATGTTGCTGCTATGGGCGGATACCTGGTCCGTGCGTTCCGATTTTCCGGATTAGGACCCATCTCATCTGTTCTTGCATCTTTGGTTTGAAAGCCTCAGAAGCAGCCGGAACCAAAAAACGACGCCAAGGCTGCACACGCAGCGTCGTTCGTGGCCGGTTGCGTGCGGTCTCCGGATTCACAGGTACGTGCCTCTTCTATTGCCACCGAGGTGAGTGGTCGCAGATTTTCTCCCTCGATGGAAACCATGGCGTCTTTGAGCCTGGAAACGATCTGGCTCTTCTGGGTGGGCGTGAACGCATCTCCTATCAGCTTCACTTGAATTCTAGGCATCGGTTCTCTCCTTCGGAATTCGAATGGATTTGATGCTTCTTTCGCATCAGTGAATAGTTCGTCGAGCTTTACTATGCCGGACTGTGACGGCCGATACTTATCCACGCGTCCGGCTCTCTTGGCTGCAGCGCGGCGCGGCGTCACTCACTTGACTGAGCGTCCGGTTATCTTTGCGAAGAGTTCGGAAAAGAAGTTGGATGGCTTCAGGTTGTGTTTCTTACTCGCAACGCAGCGCGATGATCGGCTGAATTCTGGTGGCGCGAAGGGCGGGCACATAACCTGCCATCACGGAAACCACTACGAGAAGAACCAGCGTTTCCAGAAAGACGATCGGATCGGTCGGCTCCGTCTTGAACAGCAGCGACGCAATCACTCTGGAAGCTGCAAGGGAAGCGACGGCGCCGATGGCGATTCCAATGAGCGCCAGCCGCAGCGTCCTGCCGAGCACTGCTGCCTGCACTTGTCCGGGTCTGGCGCCAAGAGCCATGCGTATGCCGATCTCTTGCGTTTGTCGCGTGACGGAATAAGAAATCACGCCGTAAATTCCGAGTGCAGCGAGAATCAATCCGAGTGCGGCAAAAATGGCCACGAGATACACGAAGAAGCGCCGGGGTGATACCGCATGATCGACCAGCGATTGCACCGGGCGAAATACCGCGGCAGGTTGCGCTGGATTCAGTTTTCGCAGAACGTCCATCACGCTGGGGGTTAGCACGTCTGGCGGGAGTGTGGAGCGCACCACGAGATTGGAACCTTCGGGGCCCGACTGTGCCGCTGAAAGATACATCTCGCCCGTGGGGCTTCCTTCAAGGGTGGCGACGCGGACATCGGAGACGATTCCAATAACACGCGACGGATTTTTGCTGATGCCGCTGGCGAAGTGGCCGATTGCGCTTTCACCCGGCCAATGGCGCCGCGCCGCCGTTTGATTGAGTATCAGGACGGTTTCACTGCTGGAGGTATCTCGCCAGGAAAAATCGCGGCCCTCGACCAGATGAATACCCATCGCGTCGAAGTAGCCGGGGGTCACGATGCGAACGATAGCGCTGCGTTCGTCTCCCTTGTTATAGGTGTGGGAAGCATTCTCTACTCCCCAACTGCGATTGCGATCAAGTGGAAGCATATCCGCGATGCCCGCGTACTCGATGCCGGGAAGCGCCTTCACCTGGCTGAGAATTTCTTGAAAGATAGCGGCGCGTTTTTCGTCTTTGCCGCCGTCGTCGTAATCAATCAGGATTGCCGCGGCGTTGCTGGGCTTAAATCCCAGGTCCACATCCAGCAAACGGACAAAACTGCGCAACAGAAGCCCTGCGCCTACCAGGAGGACGCAAGCAAGCGCCACTTCGGAGATCACCATCATCGAACGCATGCGATCGTGCCGCCGGCTCCCGCTCATGCCGCGGCCTGCATCGTTGAGACCTTCCTGAACTTTGCCGCCAGAGAGCACGATGCCGGGTGCCAGCCCGAAGAGAATGCCAACCGCAAGAGTCATGAACAAGGTCCACAGAAGTGCCGTGGCGTCGACGCGCACGCCGCTGAGCAGGGGAAGAACGATGGAACCCTGATGCGCGAGATAGGTCGTGACTGCAAACGCCAACGCTACTCCCAGAATTGCGCCTGCGGCGGAGAGTACCAGGCTTTCCGTGATGAGCTGGCGGATTAGCCGGCCGCGACTGGCACCCAGCGCGCTGCGCATCGCGAATTCCTTACTGCGGGAGGCCATGCGCGCAAGCAGCAGGTTGGCCAGGTTCACGCACACAATGACCAGAATCAGGCCGACCGCGCCCCACAAAACGTACAGCGAACGGCGGAGTTTGCCACTGACGTAATCTTTCAACTTCGAGAGATCCGCGGAGTACGCCATGAACCATTCGGGATGCGCCGCTTTGAACTGCGGCATGAGTACATTCGATTCCGCTTGCGCCTGGGCCACAGTTACGCCGGGCTTCAGACGCCCGATGATTGCGACCGTATTCCCCCAAGTGCGCAGATCGTCCATATACGCGGGAACAAACACATCGGCGTGCAGGCCAGGTGAAAATACAGAAGCGAAGTCGAATGTCGCAGGGAGCACACCAATTACGGTGGCGGCTTGATTGCTCAAATCAATGGTTTGCCCGAGGATGGCGCGGTCGCCGCCAAAGTGCTGCCGCCAGAATGCATGGGAGAGCATTACCGTTGGCGCGGCGCCCTTCTCGGATTCCGAAGCGAAAAATGTGCGTCCCAGTTCCGGCTGCACACCGAGCGTCTTAAAGAAATTGTCCGCGACCATCACCGCTTGCACGTGCTGTGCTTCGCCATGCCCCGTCATGTTGAACTCAGAGCTGCCCCAGAACGCCTGGTAGGCCGTGACTTCCTGGAAGGATTGGTTGTGACGCCGATATTCCTCGTAGCTGCTTACGTTGTAAGTAACTGCAGAAAGTCCGCCCTCCCCCTGATTGCCCGTGAACCACAGCAACTGATCCGACTTGGGAAATGGCAATGGGCTGATGAGAATCCGGTTGACGACGCTGAAGACAGCGATGTTCGCGCCAATGCCGAGCGCCAGAATCATCACAGCAATCATTGTGAACGAGCGATCCTTCCTGAGTGTGCGGAATGTGTAGCGGAGATCTTGCAGCAATTCATCCAACGCGGGGAGCCCTCGCGACTCACGATGCTGCTCTTTGGCTTGTTGTGTCCCGCCAAATTGCAGCAGCGCCTGCCGGCGCGCTTCTTCAGGCGTCATGTCATTTCGCAGATTTTCTTCGACGGCCATTTCCAGGTGGGCCGTCATTTCCTCGTCCAGTTCCCGGTCCTGCTGCGCGGGATGCAGGAAGGAGAGAATTCTCTGAAGAGTACGCCGCAGACCGTCTCTCATGGCCTGCCCTCCTCGTCCTGCATTGTCAGCATGCGATTCATTACGCCCGAAAGCCGCTGCCAGTATGCCGTGTCTTCGGAAAGTTGTTTCCGGCCGCGTTTGGTAATCGAATAAAACTTTGCCTTGCGATTGTTGTCAGAGGTGCCCCACTCAGCGGAAATCCAGCCACGTTGCTGCAGCCTGACCAGTGCGGCGTAAATGGTTCCCTGATTAAGCAGGACTTCATTGCCGCTGACCTGCTCGATTCGCCGGGCGATGCCATAACCATGCAGCGAGCCCATGGTAGCCAGCGTCTGAAGCACCATCAAGTCCAGCGTGCCCTGTAATAAGTCGAGTTTGGAATCAGCCATCGGCGCTCCTGTGTTACAGCCACAGGAGCATAGCACCACTTATGTGGCAATGCCACAGGGAAATGGCGCACCATAGAGCTTTATTCATACCGCAACGCAATCATCGGATCGACGCGCGTCGCGCGCCGCGCCGGAATCCAGCAGGCGGCCAGGGCAACCACGCTGACCAGAATGGCCACGCTTGCAAAGGTCAACGGGTCCGAAGCGCTGATTCCGAATAATAGACTGCTCATGAAGCGTGTCAGCACCAACCCACCGGCGACACCAAGGAACACACCGCACAACGAGAGTTTCAGCCCGTGGCCAATAACGTCGCGGAGAATCCGGCCGCGACCGGCACCCAGCGCCATGCGAATTCCGATTTCCCGCGTCTTCAGTGAGACCAGGTAGGAAATCACTCCATACACGCCAACAAGCGCAAGAACGAAACCAAGTCCGCCGAATATGCCAAGCAGTAAGCTCTGCGACCGGGGCGCAGCGTTAATTTCTGCAATTCGCGCGTCGACCGTGGTGATGGAAGAGATCGGCTGATTTTTGTCGATAGACCAGATGCGGTCCTCAACGGCCGATACAATAGCCAGTGGATCGGATTTGCAACGAACCATCAGATAAACGCCTGCAACACGCGGAGTCTGGTAATACGGCGCATAGATTTGTGGCTTGGATTCCCCGCCCAAGCTACCTTCGCGAATATCGCCGACAACTCCAACGATTTCTCCCCATTCAAATTCACCCGAAGGTTTCGGAAAGGAAATACGCTTACCGACGGCGTCAATCGAACCGAACGATTGGCGTGCCAGCGTCTCGTTCACGATGAAGACCAACGGCTTCCCTTTTGTATCCGTGAGCGCAAAGTCCCGTCCTGCGCGCAGGGGGATACCGAGTGTCTGAAAGAAATCTGGCGCCACACGATTGGCCAAGGCCGTGGATGGCGAATTTTTCGGATCTTTCATGGACTCTTCGGTCTGGAAATTGGTCTCCGCGATTTCATCCGATAGCGGAAACACCAGGCCACTCGAAGCGTATTGGACTGCTGGAATAGCGCGGGTACCGTCGAGAATTTGCTGAACAAAGACGAACGCTTGCTCTTCCGTCGCATAGCGAAATTTCGGGAAGTCCATGCGCAGCGCCACGACATGGTCGGGGCGAAACCCAAAATCCAACTGGCGCAGTTTGCCAAAACTTCGCACGGCAAGCGTGGCGGCAATCAATAGCACGGCAGCAAGTGCCACTTCGCCGACGACCAGCAATTGCCGCAAGACGTTCTGGCCTGCGACGGAACCGCTCGCTACGGATCCTCCACCACTTTCTTTAATTACCTCGCTGACGTTTTGACGCGTGCTGAGCAGCGCCGGAGCAAGCCCGGAAAGCAGAGCGGCGAGGATCGAAATCCCCAGCGTAAACCAGGCGACTTCACCGTCGATGCGAATATCCTCGACACGAGGAATCCCTGGAGGAAGAATCGATCGCAAAAGGTGAGTAGTCCATTGAGCTGCCGGCATCGCACATGCCCCACCGGCCAGCGCGATCATCACGCATTCCACGCTCAACTGTCGCAACAGCGCGCCACGCGATGCGCCAATCGCCGTGCGCACGGCGAACTCGCGGCGACGCGCCCAACCGCGCGATAAGAATAAATTGCTGACATTGGCGCAAGCAATCAACAGCACCAATCCCACCGCCAGAAACAACAAGATCAGCGAAGCCCGCGCGTCTCCCAACAACATTTCTTTCAAAGGCGTGGCGTGTATGCTCCAGCCCTTGTCAACATTCGGAAACGAAGCCGCCAGCCGCGCTGCAATGGTATCGAGTTCCGCCTGTGCGTGCTGAATCTCAACGCCGGGTTTCAGTCGCGCAACCACGGAGTACGCGTGATTACCTCGAGCCGCCAACTGGTCTTGGCTGGGAACGAACGCGGTCCACACCCGCGAACTGGTGGCAAAATCCAGCGCTGGTTGTGCGGGCATTATGCCGATAATTGTGTAGGGTTGCCCATCGAGCAGGAAGCTCTTACCGATTGCGCTGGGATGTCCACCAAATCGTTCGCGCCACAATGGCTCGCTGAGAACAGCCACGTGAGTGCCCGACCGTATGTCCGACGAAGTGAAGTTCCTTCCGTAGAGTGGCTGGATGCCAAGCAATGGGAAAAAATCCTCGGAAACTTCCGAGCACTCTACGCGGTCGGGCTTTCCGTCGCCAGTCAGCTCTTTCGGAGAATCTTGAGATACCGCCAGCGACACAAACGCTGGAGGCATTGGCACGCACATCGGCAATATCGGGCAGCGATAAACCAAGGTAGGGAAAATCAAAGGATGTGCTCCGCGCCGAAATGTAGACGAGTTCAGCAGGGTGGGGAAAGGGCAAAGCGCGCAGCAGCACTGCGTTCACCACGCTGAAAATGGCGGTATTGGCGCCGATTCCCAGCGCAAGCGTCAGGATCGCAATGGCCGTAAATCCAGGATTCTTGCGCAGCACGCGCAAACCGAAACGCGCGTCATTCAGGAGGTGTTCGAGCCACGTGATGCCACGGCGTTCGCGATAAGATTCTTTGGTCTGTTCCACGCCGCCCAATTTCATCAGCGCATCGCGCCGCGCTTCATGCGGCGTCAAGCCTGCGCGCAAATTGTCTTCGATATGCATCGCGAGATGGCTTGCCAGTTCGTTGTCAAAATCGCGGTCCAACCGTTCTTTGCCAAACAGGTTGCCAACTCGAATTATCCAACCACGAAGTGTTTTCATTCGCTCAGCTCACTCGTACCGCAACGCGATCAGCGGATCGATTTTCAAGGCGCGCCGGGTAGGAATGTAGCAGGCCATCATCGTCACGACCACCATCAGGATGGCCACGCTAATGTAGGTGACCGGATCGAGCGGACTCACTCCGTAAAGTTCCGTGGCCATCAGCCGGCTTGCCACGAACCCGCCCGCCAGTCCCAGGGCGATTCCGGCAACAGAAAATTTCGCGCCTTCCTTCATAACCAACCACAGCACTTCGGCTGGTTGTGCGCCTAACGCGACACGGATGCCGATTTCACGGGTACGTTTCGACACAAGAAACGCGAGCACTCCATAAATGCCGATGACGCCCAGCACCAGCGCGAGGCCAGCAAATATCACAAAAAGTGAAGTGGTGGAAGCCGGCGTGGAAGCGGCATCCGAAACAACCACACGCATGGATTTCACTTCGCTGACGGGCACCTCTTGATGCAAACCATTGATGATGCGGCGAAGCATCGCTGCCGCTGCCGGTTCGTCCATGCTGGTTTTTACGGCGATCGTCATTTCCGCGGGAACCTTTCCGTCTTCCATCGTGGAATTGGGGCTGTATGGCACGAATGCCGTGCCTTCGATCCAGGCAGGAGCGTTTCGTTGCAGATCGTACGCGCGCACATCGGGGATAACTCCAACGATGGTGTGCCATTCGTTGTCACCCAGCAGGCGGATGTGTTTACCGACAGCGCTCTGCGTCGGCCAGAACTGCCGCGCCGTAGAGGCCGTTATTATTGTGACGCGTGGATTTCCGGAACTATCCGCATCGGAAAATGTTCTTCCTGCCAGAGCGGAAATGCCCATGGTCTGAAAATATCCCGGAGTAACGATATTGAGCCAGAAAAGCGGCGTGGTTGCTCCGGAAGGAGCGACGTAATTCTCCAGTTCCAGTGAGCGCTTCACCACTCTCCCGCCGAGCGGCAGTGAATTCACCAGCGCTGCCCCACTTACTCCGGGAGTGGCGAGCACCTGATCCAGCACTTCGCGATAGAGAGACAAACATCGCCCCGGATCATTGCAAAATGATTCGTTCGGTGTGATACGAGCGGTCATCACGTTTTCCGAGTGGAACCCGGGATTCACATGCGAAATTGCCCAGAAACTGCGGATGAGTAGTCCGGCTGCGATCACCAGCAACATCGCAACCGCAATTTCAGCGACTACAAGACCACCGCGCAGACGCTGCGAAACGGATGCCGCCGCACTGCGCGCGCCGGATCGAAGGGATTCCGACAGAGCCACACGAGAGGCTCGTAGCGCCGGGGTAAGTCCAAAAAACAGGCCTGTCAAAATGGCGAGCGCTCCGGTGAACAGGAGCACGCGCCAGTCCATCCGCACTTCTCCCAGGCGTGGCGTATCTGCAGGCAGCATCGACTTGAGAAGTGAAATTCCCACGGCGGCAAACGCGAGTCCGAGTAATCCGCCCAACAATGCCAATAGAACGTTCTCGGTCAGGAGTTGCGTGATGATGCGTCCTCGGCCTGCTCCAAGCGTCGCGCGAAGGGCCATCTCTTTTTCCCGGGTAACGCCGCGAGACAAAGTCAGATTGGCTACGTTCGCGCACGCGATCAGCAGCACCAGCATGACCGCGCCGAGCAGCATGACTAACCGTGTGCGAACATCAGCAACCATGTCGCCCTGCAAGGGAACCACGCTAACGCCGGCATTCCAGGCCAGGGGCATCGCCCATGGAAACAGTTTGAAAACTTGTGATTGAAGTATTTGAATTTCCGCACGTGCTTGCTGAATAGTGGATCCATTGTGCAACCGCCCGATTACGGGCATGAAGTCGCCCGCCCAATACGCCGAGGCATTTCCGGCATCGTTATGCAGCGGGAGCCACAAACGAACTTTCGTGGAAGGAAAACGAAAATCCGCAGGCATCACGCCGACCACTTGACGGCTGATGCCTTCAAGTTCAATTGAACGCCCAATAATATTTGGATCGCTTGCGAAGCGCTCTTTCCACAGCCCTTGGCTTAAAATCACGAAATTATCCTGCCCGGCAATGTCTTCGCCCGGATAAAAAGTCCTTCCTAAGGCAGGTTTCGCGAAAAGCGTGGAAAAGAGTTCGGCGGAAACCGTCGCGCAATTCAGACGAACTGGTTCGCCGTACCCAGTCAGATTCACCTCGTGACCTTCCGCGTAAGTGGCCACGTCCATGCTGCGAATCTGCTGCCGTAGCGCCACAAACGCGCCCTTGGGATAAGTTCCCGTGACGCTGACAAGCGCGTCCGAACCCGCATAGGGCAGCGGATTGAGCAGAATTCCATTCACCAGACTGAAGATCGCCGTGTTGGCCCCAATCCCCAGCGCAAGCGTCAGAACCGCAATGGCCGTGAATCCGGGATTCCGGCGCAGCATGCGCAATCCGAAACGCAAATCCTGCAGTAGTGTATCCAGCCAGGAAACACCCCGACCTTCGCGATACACTTCTTTCGTCTGCTCAACGCCGCCCAGTTTCATCAATGCATCGCGCCGAGCCTCTTCAGGCGTCATGCCCGCGCGTAAATTGTCCTCGATGTGCATCGCAAGATGGCTTGCCAACTCTTCATCCAGTTCATGATCCATCTGCTCTTTGCGGAACAGGCTGCGCATACGGATAGGCATGCTGCGAAACCACCTCACGATTCTTGTTCCTTCGTTTCCATGAAGCGTGCCAGGATCGCGGTGGCCTGCTCCCATTCACGCGACTCTTTCTCAAGTTGTTTGCGGCCCGCGCGCGTCAGCTTGTAATACTTTGCCTTGCGATTGTTGTCGGACACGCCCCATTCAGACGAAATATAGCCTTCTTGTTCTAATTTGAGCAGCGCCGGGTACAACGTGCCGTAATTCACCGACAACAGATCGCCGCTGGTCTGCTCGATGCGCCGAGCGATTCCGTAGCCATGCTGCGCGCCCATGGTTTGCAATGTCTTCAGCACCATCAACGCCAGGGTTCCCTGCCAAACGTCTGTCTTGTCGCCCATACCACTCCTATGTGGAAGCAATAGGAAAATACGCCCACTCCTATAGGAATGCAATAGGAGATTTGCAGAGAGTCGCTGAGCCAAAACGCGAACCGGGCTAAACTAACGGGCGGGAGCTTTCACCATGGAACCAATCATCAAGGGCGCTATTCCTGTTTTACCTGCCGCCGACACTTCGGCGTCGCTGCAATGGTGGACCGAAGTTTGTGGCTTCACTGAGACTTTCCGAGACAATACTCCTCCTAGCTACGCGGGTGTCAACCGGGGCGAAGCTTATCTGCACATTGCCGGAATGGACGATCAGAAGTTGGCGCGAACCGTTGGTGATCAAACGATGGTGCGCCTGGCGGTAAAAGGAATTGAGGAACTGTACGACGAATACCAAAGGCGCGGCGGCGTGGTCCACCCAAACGGGAAACTGCAGACCAAGCCATGGGGCACGCGCGAGTTTGGCGCCATCGATCCAAACGGTGTCTGCGTCACTTTTCAGGAATAGTCATCGAGAGCGTCAGCTCGAACTACTTTTTTTCATTCAACTTCTTCAGCATTTCGACGGCATTCTGATTCTTGGGATCAAGCTGCAGAGATTTCTCGTAATTAGCGATGGCCAGGTCCTTCTGGCCTGCTTTCATGTAAGCCTCGCCCAAACTATCGTACGCGTTTGACGACTGTGGAAATTCCTGAACGTTGCGCTGGAAAAGGATGATGGCATCCCGGCTCTGGTCGTCTTGCAGCAGCATGTATCCAAGATCATTCAACAGACGTTCGTTAATTCCCGTATTTGGCTCCCCTGCTTTTTTCAGCTCCGTGTAACGTTCCAGCGCTGCGGGCGCTCCCTTCATCTTCGTCAGCAGCAGCAACGTCCAGAACGTTTGCGGCCCGGACTTGTAGTTCCAGCCATATTCTTTGGCCACTACTTCAAGCACAAGATCCGCCGTGGCGATTCCGCGATCGGAATTGGCCATGATCACCACACCGTTGCCGGTATTGGCATTCATCGTCAGCAGAGCCTGAAATCCTTCGTCCGCTCCGTTGTGACCAAATTGACCTGGATTGTCTTTGTCCAGGAATAGGCCCAACCCCGCCTGTTCCTTCACCGGCGTCAACATGGTGTTCGTCATCTTCTCGGATAGAACATGATTTGCTTTGCCTTGTTTGGACAATGCAATTTCGATGGCAAATTTCGCCAGATCCGTCGGTGTCGTCCACAATCCCGCCGCGGCCATCTCCGGGTAAACATGCCACCTTCCACGAACGGTCTTCCCATCCGCGTATGTTCCGGCTGCGGTGCGCGTCGCCCAGTCCTTCGCCAGCGGTTGCGCATAACTGCTGTCTGCCATCCCAATTTTCTCCAGCACGTTTGCCTTCATGAATTCGGGAAAAGGCTTACCGGTTACATCGATCATCAGTTGTTGTTCAATCGTCACGCCGCCGCCCGAGTAGCGTTCGATCGTTCCCGGCACAACATCCACGCGGATGGGCGCGGTGTTGGCCGGCTTTTCACCATTGAAAATCTGCACCAGCGTTGGCAACGGCTCGTCCACGTCATAGCCCGGAAAACCGTGAACGGTTAGTCCTGCCGTGTGTGACATCAGCCGCCGTAGAGTGACTCTCTCCGTTTTTGTGAATTCGTTCTCCGGCACTTTCCAGCTCTTCAATTTGATATTGACGTCTTCATCGAGTGACAATCTGCCTTGTTCAACCAGCCACAACGCGCCAGTGGCCGCGACGGGTTTGCTGATTGATCCCGCCTGAAACAGCGTCTTTGTCGTGACGGGCGTTTTCGATCCTGCATCCGTCACGCCATACGCTTTCGCCCAGGCAATCTTGTAGTCGTCGATCACCACAATGCTGAACCCCGGAACATGGAACAGCTCCATGAGCTTTTGCAGACTCAACTGCAGCGGCGGCTCATTGGCGCCTAACGGAAGATTGACTGCGGTAGCTTCAATTTTCTTGATGCGAGCTTCCTGATCGGCAGGCTTCGCTTGCGCCCACGCCGATGAACTCCGCAGCAGAATCACAGCGGCAAACAATGCAATCGCGGTTTTCATTCTCGGGAAGGACATACGGAAGCACTCCTCTAACTACATGCTGTTGGAATACGAGGCCGCCGAGACGTTAGCACGTTTTCTCGCCCACCGTTCCTCGATCACCTTCAGATATACGCCCGAACGCAGCCGCATGTTCCCCTTCCCGACCCCTCGCTCCGCGGCGCATTTGACACCTCTCCCGGCGCCCGTCTATAGTCCACCTCAAGGAACGTCGCGTATCTACCTTGGTTTCTTAATCGCGTCCGCCTCCTCTTTCGCCCCACGAAATGAGGGTCTTTTTCGTTCCTGCGGTTGGTCCTTCCTTCCGCCACTGATACACTCATGGATTACAGGTAGAGGGCATGGCCAGGGGAAATTTCGGAGAACGCCTTAAGCGCGAACGCGAACTGCGCGAAGTCTCGCTGGAAGAAATCACTTCGGCGACGCGCATCGGACCCCGCTTCCTTGAAGCATTGGAAAATGAGGACTGGGAGAAACTGCCCGGCGGCGTGTTCAATCGTGGTTTCGTCCGCTCCGTGGCGCGCTACCTGGGACTCGACGAAGAGAACTTTCTCGCCGAGTACGATCTGGCGCACGGGCCGATTGTGCAGACCGTGCCGGAAAACACGGCGAACCATTTTTCTTCCCGCCCCAAATGGATTCCGTTCGTCGCCTTCCTGATTTTCCTCGTAGTTTTAGGCGCGTTGCTCACCGGTGGAGTCTACGCTTGGCGCTATTACAGGGTGCATCGAGTCGCTAAACAAACGAGCGACGCGCCGGCAGTCACCCCAGCGACCTCGTCGCTGCCCCCGAACACGGTCGCGCTCGCCGTCCTGCCCATCGAAGCTTCCCATGCAATCCTTGCCGACACCGCCACAACGCCAGTTGTGCCACTGGATCTCTTTGTTTCTCTCAGCGCGACCACACACCTGCGGATTGTGGCCGATGGCAAACTCCTCGTCGATGCGGAACTGCCTTCCGGCTCGAATCGCCATTTCCCCTCCAACGAGCAGTTCGATATCACCGCCGCCAACTCCAGCGCGGTGTTGCTGGAATTGAACGGCCAGGCCATGCCGCCGCTCGGCGCGCCCGGCGCCTCGGGTACAATAACCTTGACCCATAAAGATTTGAGGCCAACTGCACGTGGAAACCCTCAGCCCTGAAGTCATCGAAGACCTGCGCCACGGTCGCGCCACCCGCGAACGGAAACTGGCGGTTTGCACCACCGGCGCTAATCTCTCGCCTGCGGATCGCGTGGAAATTCTCGCAGTGCTCGCTCACGATTCCGACGATTTGATTTCTACCAAGGCGGGCGAAGGCCTGATCAACGATTCGCCGAGCATCTTCGCGGAAGCATTGGCACGAGAGCATGCCTTGCCGCAATTATTTGCCTATGCCGGCAAGAATCTTGCCGACAAGCCCGGGATCGCCGAAGCGATGATCCGCAACAAGAACTGTGCCGGAGAGCATCTGGTGCCGCTCGTGTCGCACCTCTCCGCCGCGCTAGTCGCCACCTTAATGGAAGAATTGGACCGCATCTCCGCTTCGCATGGGCTGGCCCATGCCCTGGAACATTCTCGACACCTCACCGCCGATCACAAAAATGTTCTGCAGGAACTTCGTTCCGCCGCGCTGCTGGACCCCAACCGGCTTGCCGAAGTCGCCGAGGAAGCGGAACCCGATCCCGTAAAGCGGCAAACGCTGCTGCAACAGATTTCTCGCATGAACGTTTCGCAACGCGTGCAATTTGCGATGAAAGGCAGCGGCGAAGCGCGTCGCGCACTGATTCGCGACTCCAACAAGGTGGTGCAGCGCGCGGTGCTGCAATCTCCGCGGCTGACGGACCAGGAAGTGGAAGCTTACGCGAGCATGGCGAACCTCACCGATGAAATCCTTCGTCTGATCGCCACCAACCGCAATTTCCGGAAGAATTATGTGGTCGTGCGCAACCTGATGAACAATCCGAAAACGCCCCTCGATGTCACCCTCCACATGCTTCCCATGCTCAACGCCGTGGACTTGAAAAAGCTCACCACCAACAAGAACGTCCCGGAAACGCTGCGTACAACCGCGATGAAATTGCAGAAAACCCGCGCTGAACTGAAAAAGTAGAATTCCCTCTGTTCACAGACTGCTTCAGAAAAATAACTTCTACTGGACTCCCGCAAATTTGTAAGTAGAATACAGACGAAATCAAACCGCCGCCCGGTTGTAACCAGACACCTGCAATTCCCTTGGATTGTTAGAGCACTACAGATCTGAAGTACAAAACCAGTCTTGAAAGGAACCACCATGTTCAGCCTCATCTGGACCGCCATCATTGGTCTCATCGTCGGTGCCGTCGCAAAATTCTTCATGCCCGGCAAGGATCCCGGGGGATTCATCGTTACGATTCTGCTGGGCATTGCCGGCTCTTTTGTCGCTGGTTACCTCGGCCGCTTTCTGGGGTGGTATCAGGAAGGACAGGCCGCGGGATTCATCATGTCGGTACTTGGCGCGATTCTGCTGCTTTTTATCTATCGACTGGTCGCGTCGAAAAAAGCCGCCTGATATTCCGCTCGTCGCGGGCGCTGGCCCTGATGGCTTCCGCAGTTCATGCATAAACAAGTTTATGTTTTCGAGGAGAGTCACAGAAATGCGCATCCGGATTTTGCAACTTGCACTCAGTCTATCTCTGGCCGTTGCCGTCGCCTGTTCTTCGAATCAAAAGCCCATGACTCAAACTTCCTCTCCCTCTGCCAATCCTCCGGCTTCGCTGGTTGGCACCGAATGGCTGCTTACCGATCTCGCAGGCACCCCAGTGATCGCCAACTCGAAAGCCTCTCTCGCATTTCTGGACGGCGGCCGCGCTGCGGGTAACGGCTCCTGCAACCGCTTCACTGGCGCGTTCACGACAACTGGAACCGCGATCAAGCTCGGTCCCTTCGCTTCCACTCGCATGGCCTGTATGGATGGAGGTGTCAGCGCGCAGGAAGATCAATACCTAAAATTGTTGACCGCTGCGAAGCGATTCGAAATTAAAAGCGATATTTTGCTGATCTACGCCGAAGGCTCTGACAATCCGCTTCAGTTCTCTCGTCAGGCCAGTGCAAAACCCTAGTCCGACGTGCGCGGAAACCCAGTTTTGCTATTCGCTGTTCAGTTGTAAATTGTGCTCGATCGAAGGAATTCGCTTTATTGTTAATTCTTATTTAGGAGACCATTCGCCATGAATCGTATTTCGCCTTCCGCATTTCTCTGGACGGCTCTTGCGCTGATCCTCTCACTGATTTGCTCCACCGCTGCCGTCGCGCAGACGCGCCTCAGCGACAAAGACCTGGAGCAGCGCATCAAGAACCTCAATAGCGATTCCAAGAAATTTCAGTCCGCTTTCAACAATTCTATTTCCAAGAGCAGTATTCGCAAGACCAGCCAGGAGATGGACGCCAAGAAGCTCGCCGACAACTTCACAAAGTCCACAAAATCCCTCTTCGACTATTTCAAGAAGACCAGGAAGTCTGATCCCTATCTGCAAAATACCCTCGGTTATGCGGATCAACTCGAAAAGCTGCAGTCTTCCGTGCAACTCGACTCAACCGCATCGTCTCAATGGACCAAGGTCCGCACGCAACTGAACGATATCGCCAACGCTTTCCACGTTGCTGTGCACTGACACAGAGAGTGTCATTTCACTTCCGCCCCATCCTTCGCCTTTTTCGATCGATGGGGCTTTTTTTGTGGCCATCCGTCACGCGCAACATTTGCAATTTGAGCTAGAATGCTTCCAGCAAATCAATTGGGAGGCTTCTCCATGTCATCCCGCAGAATTCTGCGCACTTTTTCTCTTTCCACGCTCTCGCTCTTCGCTCTCACCTTGCTCCTTTTCTCTACGGGCCGCGCCCAGAATTCTTCCGATCCCTGGACTACCGCGCAAACCGTTCAGCCGAACGAACTTGTGAAGGAACTTTCCACTGCAAAGACCGCACCCACCGTAGTGTTTGTTGGCTTCCAGCGACTGTACACCGCTGGGCACATCAAAGGGTCCGAGTTTCACGGCAGTGGCGGCAGCGTCGATGGACTTCCGGAGTTGAAGGCCTGGGCCGCCGGTTTGCCTCGTTCCACGAACCTCGTTATTTATTGCGGCTGCTGCCCGATGGACCATTGTCCGAACCTGCGCCCCGCATTCGCTGTTCTACGTGATATGGGCTTCACCAAGTTGCGCGCGCTCATTCTTCCAACCAGTTTCGCGGCCGATTGGGCCGATAAGGGTCTTCCCTACGATAAGGCGCAATAGATTTTGCCCGGCGCACCTGTTCCGCATCGTTCCTTCTGGCTGCAGCAAGTCGCAGGTGACGAGCCAGACGAGCCGCCTCTACAGGGCTCATTGCGCGCCGACGTGGCCATCATCGGTGGCGGTTACGTTGGGCTGTGGACCGCTCTGCGCATCAAAGCACAATCGCCATCCACGGATGTCGTCGTTCTCGAACAGGACATTTGCGGCGGTGGCGCCTCTGGCCGCAATGGCGGCTTCGTACTTTCCTGGATGTCCAAGCTTTCCTCGCTAGAAAAACTTTTCGGCATTCAGGAAGCTCTGCGCATCGCGCAAGCCTCTGAATCCGCCATCGACGAGATTGCTCACTTTTGCACGGAACATTCTGTCGACGCCGATTTTCGAAAGGGTGGCTGGCTCTGGACCGCGACCACTTCCGCTCAACATGCCGCTTGGGATGGCGTCGTCAATCATTGCGAACGCAACGGGATTCACGCATTCCAGCGGCTCACTCCGGCGGAAACCGCTCGCCGCTCCGGTTCGGCCGCGCATCGTGAGGGAGTCTTTATTGCCAATGCGGCCGTGGTCCAGCCTGCCGCACTCGTACGCGGATTGCGTCGCGCCGCGCTCGAGCGCGGCGTGCGCATCTACGAGCACACTAAAATGCTTTCCTTCACGCGCACACGGCCCGTCGCAATTCACACGGCACAGGGCACCCTCACGGCGGAAAAACTGGTCATCGCCAGCAACGCCTGGGCCGCCAACATTCGCGAACTTTCCCGAGCCATCACTGTCATCTCCAGCGACATCATCGTCACGGCTCCCGCGGCCACCGAACTCGCGCAAATCGGCTGGCACAAGGATCTTTCCATCACCGATTCGCAGACCATGGTCGATTACTATCGGATCACGCGCGATGGACGCGTGGCATTCGGCAAGGGCGGCTGGACCATCGCCTATGGCGGAAATATCGGCACGGATTTCGATCGCCACCCGCGACGCGCCGCGGAAGTCACCGCCGACTTCCGCCACTATTATCCGCAACTTGCCAACGTGCCGATCACTCACGACTGGTCTGGGCCCATCGACCGCACGCCAGACAGTCTTCCGCGTCTTGGCACACTTGGTCCACACAAAAATATTGTGTTTGGAATTGGCTGGAGCGGGAACGGCGTCGGCCCCAGCGTCATCGGTGGACGCATCCTCGCCAGTCTTGCGCTCGATCGGCAGGATGAATGGAGCGAGCACCCGCTCGTCGGCCGCGGCCTCAACAATTTTCCGCCGGAGCCGATTCGCTATTTCGGTGCGCACCTGGTTCGCACTGCGGTGGCAGCAAAAGAACGCGCCGAACTCAGGGAGCAGAAGCCATCAAGGCTCGCCGTGGCCCTGGCCAAACTCGCTCCAGCCGGCCTCGAAGACAAATCCTGATCAAAGCAAACGCGCTAAAGTTTTATGCAAAATAGATGCCGTATCGGGCGCAAATCGTCTGCACTTTTTCGAAGTCAGGCGGCCCTGGCGGCAAGGCGCTCAATTTATAGATCATGCCTTCCACCCCGGCGGGATACACGCTCACCAGCGCGCGGGTCTTTTTGTTGACGCGGAATCCATGCGGCGCGCCGCGAGGCAGGTACACCGTCGTTCCTGTTGTACCAACAATTTCCTTATCGCCTACGGTGAATGTCATTTCCTCGTCGCACACGTAGAACATCTCATCTTCCCGTGTGTGCACGTGCAACGGTACCGCAACGCCCGCTTCGTTATTCAGTTCCGTCATTGCGAACAGGCCGCCGGTCTGTTCACCCGTCAATTTAACGGTCTGGGAATCGCCGAGCACGTTGATGGATTTTCCCGCGCCCGGCGCCAGTATGGTTTCATGCTTTGACGGATCCACACCCTTGCTCAGTGCCATATCGTCCCTCCCACGATTTGCAGAGTCCCTGGTTACCTGCAAAATCCTTCACTTTTCTTAATTAGCAGGCAATTTTTTTCGCCCAACAGCCACTTCATACCCGTGTCTGCGCCGCTGCCGGCGCGAATGGACTCGTTCTTGCCGTCTCGCTGAAATTCGATGTGATCTCCCACGGCAATTCCTTCAAACGTCGCTGGCCCGTCCAGCGAGTTTAGCTTCACTGCATACTTGCCACCATTCTTCGAGAGCACCAAAAAAGTCCCCTCCGGCCCGTTCCACTGGCCAATCCATTGATCCACCACGGCGTTTGCCGACACTGGTTCTTCCCCGAGATTCTTCGCCTCCCCGTTTTTCTCCAACTGCTCGTGCTTTTCGCACGCGACCAGCCCGACGGCTAACGCCGCAATACTGGGCCAGACTTTGAACTTGCTCATGATCATCTCCTTGACGATCGGGCGACCCATATTCTTCTACAAACTCTTTTCCAATTTCAATCCGCCTTCCAGTTCCCCTCCCTGTCGGCCAGGTGTTACCGTGGAAACCGCAGTATCGAGGTGCCCAATCATGGCTTCTTCAGAAACTCCCTCCAAAAACGAAATGCCTGCGGCGCAAGCGCTCTCGTTGACATCGCTCGTCAACTATCAGGACGGTGCCGTGGTCAGCCGCACTCTGCTCAAACGTCCCACCGGTACGCTTACGCTTTTCGCATTCGACGAAGGCCAGGGTCTTAGCGAGCACACTTCTCCGTACGACGCCGTTGCCCAAATCCTGGAAGGTGAAGCGGAAATCACCATATCCGGCAAACCGGTAATTGCAAAGTCAGGCGAGAGCGTACTTCTGCCCGCCAATCAACCCCACGGTCTGAAGGCCACGACCAAATTCAAAATGCTTCTAACCATGATCCGCTCCTGACTGGGCAGCGAAGTGGCCGTGGCGCAGTCAGTCCAGACTGTGCGAGTGGGTTGCACCGTCTCACCAAGCAAAAAAAACTGTCATCCAGAGTCCGAAAAATTTGCGGGCGAAGGATCTCAAACCAAGCCCGCTCGCCAAGCGAGCCTTCGCCTCCATGCTCGCCCCAAAATTAAAAACCGCACCCGCCATTAAACGGGTGCGGTCTCTACAATCGTTCAGCTAAATCTACCAGCCGGTGCGGTACTGGCGGCTGAGGTATTGGTTGGCTTCCGGAATGTTGGTGACCTTCATATTCGCGCCGTCGTAGAAAATCTTCTTGCCAGCCTTTAACGCTACGACGCCGAGCAACATGATTTCCGTCAGGTGCGATGCGTATTCGAACGGGCAGGAAGCCTTGGTCTTGCCCTTGGCGGCATCCACCCAGTTCATTTCGTGTCCTTCGTTGTCGATGCGCGGCAGCTTTGGCTTGGGCTTGCCCACGGAATCGCTCAGCGACTTTGGCAACAGCCGCGGATTCGCTCCATAAGTGTCGTGCATCAGCTTGCCCTTGGTGCCGATCAGCAGCGCGCCGCCTTCTTTCTTCAGTTCTTCGTCGCCGATCTCCACTGGCTTTGGTGGCATCAGTCCACCGTCGTACCAGGTCAGTTTCACGGCAGGCATCGAACCTCGCGCCGCGAATTCATAGAACGACATCGTGGCGTCAGGGAACGAAACGCGATTGAACGGTGAGGAAACCGTCTCGATGCTGGTAGGCAATCCCAGATTCAACGACCACACGGAAACGTCAAACAAGTGCGCACCCATGTCGCCCAACGCGCCGCAGCCCCAATCCACCCAGCCGCGCCAATTGAATGGGTGATAAACCGGGTGATAAGGAATATCCGGTCCCACGCCGAGGAACAGATTCCACGACAGCGTCTGCGGAATCGGATAGCTTCCCGCTGCCATCGCCGCCGCCAGCCGGGCATCGACTCCCGCCATATTCCAGGACATCGCGTCCAGCGATTCTTTCGGCGCGGCAGGCCGTGGTATTCCCTGGGGCCAGAACCCCACCGGGCGGTCCGTCCAGATGTGAATCTCCTTCACTTCGCCGATCGCGCCGGCCTGAACCCACTCCACTGCCATGCGTGCGTCGTTCAATGAGTGGCCCTGGTTTCCCATCTGGGTCGCCAATCCCGTCTCTTTTGCCTTCTTCGACAACTGGCGCGCTTCATCCACCGACCAAACAAGCGGCTTCTGTACGTACACATGCTTCTTCATGTCCATGCAGGCCAACGCGATGGGCGCGTGCATGTGGTCTGGCGTGGCGATCACTACCGCGTCGATGTCCTTCTGCTTATCGAGCATCTCGCGGTAGTCCGAATAACGTTTCGCCTTCGGGATCAAGTCATTCTTCAAATGCAGGATCGACGCCAGGCGCGCCTTTGATTTTTCTGCGTCGGCTGCCGACACGGCAGGGGCCACGTTCGCTCCCGTAGTCGGGTGATCGATATGGTTCTGAAGATTCGAAGCATCCGTGTCGAGCCGTGAGAGATTCTTGTCCGTGTAGCCCCAGTCGACGTCGCACAATGCCGTAATATTCTGGCTCGCGAGATTGATCAGGTTGCTGCGGCCCATCCCTCCGACCCCAACGCAGGCCACGTTCAGCAGGTCGCTGGGCGCCGTGAATCCACGGCCCAATACGTGCCGCGGCACAATCATTGCCGCCGCGCTCACCGCTGCTGTCTTGGTGATGAATTCCCTGCGTGTCACTTCTGATTTTTCTTCGATTTTCTTTGCTTCGATCTTCTGTTCGTCCATTCCACCCTCCTACCGATGGGCACATTATGGCTCTTACGAAACTTGTTTGCGAGCAAAACTTTGCAAGTATAAATTATTTCACGCTGGAAACTTGTGACGAAATTACATGACTGTGTGCCAGTCGTCAAACTCGTGCGGACCTGCTTTCTGCACCCATATCACCCACCACTGCATCATGCTAAGATGCGCGGCTTCTCGGGCTGACCGAGCTCAGCTTTTCTACCGGAGGGAACTCGCCATGAATCCAGCCCTGCTTCGAATCTGTGCTGTGGTACTCATTTCATTTTTCGCGATCAGCCAGCCTGCGGCGGAAAAGCAGCAAGCAAAATCCAAGGCACCGGCAGTGGAAATTCCGGTAATTCCAGCGCGGCCGGAGGACGTTTCGAACATAGACGGCATCGTCAAGGCCTACTATGAGGTTGTCTCTGGTCCCGCCGGGCAACCTCGGCAGTGGTCGCGCGACCGGACTCTATACATTCCTGGCGTCCGATTTGTAGATCTCAGACCAGACAAGAACGGAAATGTTGCGGCACACTCCCTGACGCATCAGGAATTTGTGGATGCCAGTGACGCAGCCCTTGGGAACAAAGCTTTCTACGAGCATGAAATCCATCGAATTATCCATCGATTCGGGAATATCGCCCATGTCCTGAGCACCGCCGAACAACAGACTTCGCCGAACGGCCCCGTGATTGGCCATTCCATCGACAGCCTCGAATTATTTTATGACGAGCATCGCTGGTGGATTGCAGGTGCGAATATATGGAATCCCGCCTCGCCTGACGAAGCGCTTCCGAGGGAATTCATGCCCTAGTCGCGGCCGTACTTTGACGGGCTGCGCTCTGTTTTCCAACAATCGAATCGATTGCGCACTATCGAACTCTTCGTGCCACTTCGAAACTCTGCTATTCTCCTTCTTCACCAATTCTCCCAGCGGAGGCACTGCGCATGTCTCGCCTGTTCGTTTTGTTGATCATTTCTCTGTTTGCCGCACTTTCTCTTCCCGCGCAACAGCCCGCCGTTTCGCATTTTGATGGCAATACCTGGTGGAATCACGTCAAATTCCTTGCCGATGATTCGCTTGAAGGTCGCGACACGGGAAGTGAAGGCCTGCTGAAGGCGGAAACCTACGCCGTTGAACAACTCAAGAAAGCGGGACTCGAACCAGCCGGCACCAATGGGTACTTTCAACCCATCCGCTTCCAGCAATTCCAGGTCGATGAAGTGAAATCCTCTCTGGCTTTGCTTGGCAACGGCCAATCCCAGCCCGTCTCGTTTGCAGACGATGCGTATGTTTCCACCCGACTGACGCGCGCTCTCCGCGGAAGTGAACGCACCGTTGGTCTTCATCGGCTACGGTCTAAAAATTCCAGAGAAAAATCTGGATGAGCTGGCGGGACTCGATCTGAAGGGCAAAATTGTTGTGTACATCGCCGGTTCTCCCTCCGACGTGCCCTCGGCGCTCGCTTCTCACTACCAGACAGTCAGCGAACGTTGGAGATCGCTGCGCGCCGCCGGTGCCATCGGTCTAATCAATATTGCCAATCCCGCCTCAATGGACATTCCCTGGTCGCGCATCTCCGTCAATCGCAATCATCCCTCCATGGATCTAGCGGATCCGGAGTTCAATGAAACAGCCGGCCTGCAGATTGGCATCGTCTACAACCCCGCCTCTGCGGAAGCGCTTTTCGCCGGCTCCGGCCACTCCTTCGCCGAACTAGCCGCCCTCGCTAAAGATCGCAAGCCCCTGCCCCACTTTCCGCTTACCGCTTCCCTACAAGCGAAGATTTCCATCCTTTCAAAGCCGCTGGACTCCGCCAACATCGTCGCGACACTTCCCGGCTCCGATCCCGCTCTAAAAAATGAATTCGTCGTGCTTTCCGCACATATCGATCACGTCGGGATCGGTGCGCCCATCAACGGAGACAGCATCTACAACGGCGCGATGGACGACGGCTCCGGCACCGCACTGGTCCTCGACGTTGCAGCCAATCTGAAAGCGCATTCCGAAAAACTCCAGCGCTCCGTGCTCTTCCTGTTGGTCACCGCTGAAGAAAAAGGCTTGCTTGGCTCGAAGTATTTCGCCGCTCATCCCACCGTGCCTGCAAAATCCGTCGTTGCCGACATTAACGTCGACATGTTCTTGCCCATCGTGCCGCTGAAGATTCTCACCATTCTCGGATTGGATGAGTCCGATCTAGGCGCCCACGCTGCCGCGATTGCAAAATCTGTCGGAGTAGCTCCGCAGGCCGATCCCGAACCATTGCGCAATGTTTTCATCCGCAGCGATCAGTACAGTTTCATCAAAAAAGGGGTCCCATCGCTGATGATGGATGTCAGCTACACGCCCGGTTCGCCCGAGCAGAAAATTTTCAAAGATTGGCTCACGAACCGCTACCACGCTCCCTCAGATGATGCCAATCAGCCCGTCGATCTTCCTGCCGCCGCCCTCTACGAGGAAATTGTGCGACGCTTGCTCATCGAAACAGCGAACGCACCTGCACGCTCCGCAGTGGAACGCCGACTCCTTCTTTCGCCGCTACGCGACGAACTAAATCGCATCCGGTGGTTGAACTTTGTAGTGGCCGAACTTCGGATCTGCCAATTTTGTCGCTCTAAGCTTCTTATTTTCAATCGCATCCGGGTACGCCAAAAATATCCAGCCCTCTTGAGCCTTTTCAGCTCCCAATTCCGCATTCCTTAGTAGTGAAAGGATTGCGAGTGCGACCGGGTCCACACGGCTACCAGTCTCTTGGAACGGGATTTTCCGTTCTCTCACCCGCAAATCCTAAACGTCTTTCTTCGAAGGAGAAGTCACTATGGTTCCAGGTAATTCTCGATTGTTACGTCTTTTCGCTCTCGTCATGCTGTTGCTTGCAGCTACTGCCACCACATTTGCGCAAAAGGACCATGGCGTACGGCCCGGCCCTCCGGGCGCCGGCAGTCCGATTCAGCCTCTGACAACCAATGAACTCGCGCTCTTCAACGAGGGTGTTCAGCGTGCCGTTCAACTCGAATCAGTCTGCGATGATTGCAGCGATGACACCATCGGCTCCTACACCGATCCCGCCAAGGCAAATCTACGCACAGCAACGAACTCTTCGGGCTTGGGTGTTCGCTTCAACGGCGACCAATGCACTGCCTGCCACAACCAGCCCGCGCTTGGCGGTTCCGGCGGTTTCCTTGTGCCAAACCCGCAAGATCCTCCCAACCAGCACCAGCGACCAGAAAATCCTGAGTTTCGCTTAATGGCCCACCGCAAGGGCGCCACCAACTACGTCCCATCCTTCATTCAGCAATACGGCCCCATTCGGGAAGTCCGCTTCGTCAAAAAGCCCAATGGCACCGCGGACGGCGGCGTTCACCAGCTTTTTACGGTCGTCGGCCGCTCCGACGTCTTTCCCGCCGGTCAGCCCAACACCTGCAGTGCCGCTGATCTGCCTCCCGTCGATTTCGAATCGCAGTACAAAAGCGGCAACGTGCGTTTTCGCATTCCGCTTCAACTTTACGGCCTGGGAATCCTCGACGGAATCCAGGACCGCGAAATCCTCGCACGCCACGCCGCCACCGCCGCCATTCGCCAGGAACTTGGCATCGGCGGTATGCCCAATCGCAGCGGAAACGACGGCACCATCACCCGCTTCGGCTGGAAAGCGCAAAACAAATCCATCACCATTTTTGCCGCGGAAGCCTACAACGTCGAAATGGGCGTGACCAATGACATTTTCCCTCAGGCCACTGACGAATCTCCTAATTGCACCGCTAACAAAAGCGAACCGAACGACATCACCCGTACGGACACCACCGACGAACGCAACCAGAGTTTCACCAATCCACTTCACGAACTTCCGGACTGGCTTATGTTCGCCATGTTCATGCGTTTCCTCGACGCTCCCCAGCCCGTTGCGTTTTCTCCCAGCGCCGTTCGCGGCCAGCAACTCTTCGGCAGCGATCCCAGCAATCCCGGCGTCGGCTGTTTCACCTGCCACACGCCGACAATGATTACGCCGCCGCAAAGCGAAACTGCGGCGCTGCAAAATGTCACGGCGCATCCTTACTCCGATCTATTAATCCACCACATGGGTAGGGGACTCGCCGACGACATCACCCAAGGACTAGCGACTGGCGATATGTTCCGCTCGACTCCGCTTTGGGGAGTCGGCCAGCGTCGCTTCTTCCTGCACGACGGCCGCACCGACGACCTGCTGCAAGCCATCGAGGCCCATCATTCCGGAGGCGGTGAATGCGACAACGAGTTGCGCCGCGCCGGCTGCTACGGCCCCTCCGAAGCCAACACCGTCATCCAGCGCTTCAACGCGCTTTCCTCCGAGGACAAGCAAGCCATCCTCGATTTCCTTCGTTCGCTCTAGCTGAAGCCGGACGACCACATACGTATTCATCATCGGCCCCAATCGAGTCGTTCACTCGATTGGGGCTTTTTTGCTACTCCTGATTCCACTTTCTTCCTCAATTCCTAAGCGTTACACTTCTCGCATCCAACCGCTACTACAACCATCTCGCCTTGGAGGTAGCAGCATGCGCCGCCCAACTCACTCTCGTCCTCTCTGGCATTCACTTTCCGAGGTCAGACACTGAAATGGATATCGATTCACTTCGCCGCCTTTGCCTTTCCTTTCCCGGCGCCACCGAGCAAGTCCAGTGGGGCAGCGACCTTCTGTTTAAGGTCCACGGCAAGATGTTTGCTGTTACTCCGCTGGAACCTGCCCCCGTTTGGCTTTCTCTGAAAGTAACGCCGGAAAATTTCGTGGAGCTTACCGAGCGCCCGGGCGTCATTCCTGCTCCGTATTTGGCACGTGCCAGTTGGATAGCCATCGAGTCGCCAACGATTTTGCCCACCCCTGAATTGGCGTCTCTCTTACGTGGATCCTACGATCTCGTGGTCGCCAAACTCCCCCGCAAGCTCCGCGAATCCCTTGCCGACCACAGACCAACCGCGCGAGCATCCTCGAAAACAAGACCCAAAACGAAAACCAAGGCAAACGCGCAAGCCGAAAAAGTCGACGAAACCTTCTCGCAAACTAAAGCGCAGATAGTCCACTGGCAGTGTTAGAAAACGCTGAAAGACATCTCATGCACGTTCATCATGGAGTCGGGGCTCCTGCCACTGACGAAACTCTTTCCTCGATCGAACTGGTTTTATGAGCTTAATTCTAGAGCTCCGTCGCGTGGGTGGCGTCGCACACCGGTGCCGTCGCACTCGGCGCTCTTGCTCGCACAAGTTCAGACACGCAGACTTAGTTGTTGTGGTCAATTATCAAACAGGAATTACAGAAGACTGCGCGAATCACTTCAGCAAAAAGCTGAAATACTACGCCATGGCCTTTGAGCCCGCAGGTCGCCGTAACGGGCGCGCTCCAGGCACGGGGAAAGTCATCTTCCACAAATTCACGTCTGGATTTACGAATTCCAACCCTACCAGATACTTTCCATCTCGTTCCCGCTTCACGTCCACAACGTGCGTTTCCGCCGGCCGGTTTGTGTTCTCATTTACCAACTGCAAGGCCTGACCCAACGCGACTGATTCGTCCAGAACTACCAGCGCACCTTGCCGGTTCACGGAACGAGTAATTCCCTTGTAGCAGAACTTCTCGCCCATATCATTTTGTCCGCGGACAAGCACGGGCAACGCCAACGCCACGCGGAGCGTCCGTCGCCTTTCGCGATATCTAAAATGGAGTACGCCCATGGGGACCTTCCTGCGGCTCAGTTTTTTCGGTCCGCAACGAACCGTGGTCTTGAGAAATAAATCCCCAACAGGATTATTTCGAATCCTGCGGGTAGTTCTCACTAACCACGAAGCGGTTGCACTACGGACAGTTTGCCCTTTGCTTCAATTCAGGGCAATAGCTGGGCCGTACCAAAATACTCTCTTCCTATCCGGTACGCTAGTACTTCCGCGAATGGCCCACGAAATTTCATTCACCGATCGCGAATGTGTAACTCTGAATCTAACTTTGGAGCAGGGACTAGAACCACGCCCTTACCAATTTTCATTCGCGGTTGAGGCTTTGGGGGGGCTGAGAACCACGTCCCAGGTCTAGTTTTCCTGCCCCTTCGAAGAGCGTTTTCACCAACTATTATCCAATTGAATTCATTACAGTTAGGTGCGAAACAAAACGAAAGCGTCGATTCCGCCTCTACTCCTCGGGATTCCCCGGCAGCAACTCCACGATCTCTACCTTCCAGGGCTCTTCGTCTACATCCAGCAACGCAAGCGTTACCGGAAGGCGAAAACGCCTCGGGCCCGCACTCCCCGGATTCAGGTACAGAACCCCGTTTCGCTCCCACTGCTCGGCTTGATGCGTGTGGCCGCTGATCACCGCGTTGAATCCGCCGCCTTCCGGGCTCAGATCCAGATGCTGGAGGTTGTGAACGACGTAGATACTCGCTCCGTCGGCTTCGACCACCGCAGCCTCTGGCAATTCCTTGGCCCAAGGCTCTGTATCCACGTTGCCGCGCACGGCAAACACCGGAGCGATCGTCTTAAGCCTCGTCAGTATGTCTGGATTACCGACGTCACCCGCGTGGACGATCAGGTCAACACCCGCCAGCGCCTTCTCGACCTCAGACCGCAGCAAGCCGTGCGTATCGGAAATCACCCCAATTCGCATTCTCGCCGCGGCCTCCTTCCCTCCGCTCTTCTGCAATCGGTTCGTTCAGTCCTTGCCGAGATACTCGCCGGGCACATCGTCTTCCGGAACTTCATGGGTTCGAACCTCTCCCTCGTCTGCGTCCGGAACATTCTCGACACCTTCCAGAACTTCCGCCTCGAAGGACTGTCCTTCTTCGAGCAATTCCTTCACGCTCTCGGAATCTGTCTCAGCCACTCCAGACAACCCCTGCGTGTCGCCCGATTGCCCGCCGGTTCGTGCCCCCAGTCCGGTGTTTTCAAAGGTCAATTCGCCAATACGCTCCGCCTTGCCGCGAATCTTGTGTTTCGTAGCTTTCTTCTCGGCCGCGGGCTTTTTCAGCGCCTTTTTGGCCTTTGGTTTCATGCTCGACTTGGCAGGCTTCTTCGCCACCCGCTTCGGTGCGGCGCGTTTCACTGCCTGCTTCTTGCTCACCATCTTCTTTTGTTTCTTCGCTGCCTTCTTGCTCTTCTTTTTGGTCGCCATATTTATATTCCATCCTCAATGCCGAGTGTACCACTGGCTTGCGCGGCCTGCTTCAATGCGCATCGCAGTGAAATTTTCCGCCGTGATAACTATAATGCTTTCAGATTCACCCTGGGTGCCTTGTCATCACGGCTGCCGTTGTCTGTCAGATATTGGGAGGGTCCTCTTGCCATGAACAAACAACAGTTGCGCGCTCGCGTGGAAGAGATCGGGCTCATCCCCGTCATTCGCACTTCCTCCGCGACGGATGCGCGTTTCGCTGTCGAAGAAGTTTCCCACGGCGGTATCCCACTGATTGAAGTCACCATGACCGTGCCCGGCGCCATTGACGTCATTCGCGAAGTCGTTAAGCATGTTCCCGATGTCATTCTTGGCGCCGGAACCGTGCTGGACGTCGACACGGCGCGCCGTTGCATCGATGCCGGTGCTCAATTCATCGGCTGTCCCGCTCTCGACCTTCCGACTGTTGAATTCGTCGCGAAAAATCCCAATGTGATCATGATGGCCGGAGCGATGACCCCTACGGAAGTTTTGCTGGGATGGAAAGCTGGTTCCGACTTTGTAAAATTGTTTCCCTGTTCCCTGATCGGCGCGGATAGTTATATCCGGGCGCTTCGTCGGCCCTTCCCTGATATTCCACTTGTCGCGGGTGGCGGCATCACCCAACAAAACGCCGCTCATTATCTGCTCGCGGGAGCCGCCGCGCTCAGTATCGGCAAAGAACTGATCCCCCGCGAATCCATGCTGCTTCACAAACCCGATCGAATCCGCGAACTGACGCGTCGCTTCGCCAGCATCGTGCGCACGTCTCGTGCCCGCCTGGCCGAAGCCCAGGCCCAAACCGTGCCCTCCGTCATCTGACGGGACACTCTTTTCACCGATTTTGCGATAGCTTGGCCTCGGCGAAGGGGTGCAGCATTTCTGCACCCTATGTCCGCGAGAACCTTATTGGGTGTATCTCGACCCAAAGCAACGATTGTCATCCTGACGGCTGCCACTTCCCGTTGTGGAGACCTCAACCAGAAGTTCAACGCACAAGACACCGCCCGGAACCTGGGGTGCGTCCTCAAAACTCCAGATGCAACCTCGCTGTCGGCACAATCACCGGTCCGCGGTCTTTGTTGTATCCCGGATTCACCGCGTACTGTAATCCCGCCGCGGGGAAAATTCCGCGCCACAGGTGCACGGTATAAAAACTCTCCAGAATATTTTCCCGGCCATACGTCAATCTTCCGTCTCCCAGTAAAAATCCGTCTCCACCGAAAGCCAGATAACGTTGATGATCCCGACTGATTCCGTTGCTCACGAACACCAACCCCACACGATCGTACCGGCGCCGCCACCGCGACCCATTCCCTCCACCTCCCACCTGCCAGGTTTGATCCACTTCCGTATACGCGAACGATTCGTGCTGCCCTTCGTTCCATCCCCACCGCGCAAAGAGTCCCAGCCAATCATTTAACGGCTGCTCCAGGTTCACTCCGAAACCATATTTCACGGTGGTCTGCAACGGATGCGCGGTAATATCCGCCGTCTTTGTGAGCCCGGCAAGATAGTTGTCCACCGCCACGTTGTAAATTCCCATGTTCGCATGATTCACATAGCTCAAAGCCCGTAGAGTCCCCTCATGCTTGCCCAGCACGCGCCGCCGCAACTCCAGTTCCACGTTTTCCGCGCGCGCCCGGCCCATGTCGGCATCCAGATGGATCCCATTCGCCACTTTGGGCATCAACGCCTCGGCAAATCGTAACGTCCAGTTGCCCTGGTGGTATTCGACCATCGCCCCAAAGGTAAATCCGCGTGTATCCGCCGCGTAGTCAAATGCGCCATTGTTATCCACCGTCCAGTTCATGAACTGGAAATTCGTGTCAGTGCCGTAGGTATTCTGGTCAAAGAAATCCGGCAGACTGAATTTACCTACACGCAGTTCCAACCGACGCTCCGGCAACTCCCGAAATAGACTGTACGGACTGCGCTGGTTGGCCACTTTCGCCGTGCTCAAGGGAATAATCTGGTGCCACATCAATCTCGCGACATACGGCGCTTTGCTCAGCGAAGGATTTCTCACAACGTCGAGGTTGAAGGCGCCAGCCATTCCCAGCGCTTCGCTCAACCCATGGCCACCGGCTTCCTGCACGTCGCAGAGAAACTCCGTTGTGCTTGTCGCCCGCCATCCGGTATAGAGCGTAAGCACGCGCGAAGTCGCGTCCTGCGCTTCCGGTGTAAGACTGTTCTGTCCCTGATACGGTGAATGAAACGTAGGGTGATATTGCGAAATGAAATTGGCCTGGCCGGAAATCCACCAACGGTCCCACTCCGCGTGGCGAAACATCGTCGTCAGCGAATCACCTGCTGGATCCGGTGAAACTTCATTCTCGCCGGTTGGCTTGTTCGACTCTTCCGCAGGTTGCTGGGCATTCGTTCTGCCCGACAAGAACAAGAATAGTGCGCACACCAGCCATGGGCTCACACACCACCACGCACGAATTCCAACCAATCGCTTGTTGCGCACCCGGTTCTTCATCAGCCCGGCACCATCTACGGCGGCTCTCTTGCTCAAGAGCCATCTCGTCAGAATGCCTCACCACTCATAATTTTTTCGTTAAGAGCCTGTAACAATTTTCGCGTGTGAGACTCTACGGCTTTTTCTGTACGATCTGCATCCCATTCACGCGCGCGTGCTGCACCGTCAGTCCCCAGTGGAGGTGCGGCCCGGTCACGCGCCCTGTCGCTCCCACTTTCCCGATCTCCGCATTATTTTCGACCGGATCTCCCGCCCTCACTTCAATTTCGGAAAGATGCGCGTACAGCGTATAAACTCCCGTATCCGTGGTCGATCACCACTGTATTCCCGGAATAGTACAGATCTTCCGCCACCACAACTCTGCCGCTTTGCGCCGCATACACAGGAGTTCCCTTCGGCGCCGGAAAATCCACCCCCGCATGCGGCGAACGTGCCTCCCCGTTCAAAATTCTGCGCCGCCCGAAATTTCCCCCCGTCGTCACATCCTTCAACGGAAGATGAAACGCCCCGCCCCACAATCTTTCCGGCGTTGTCGTGTCAAAAATCGCCCGCATTTTTTTCTGATCTTCTTCGGCGCGCTTCTGTTGCTCCGGGTCCGGCTGCACGAATTGCTTTTCTACTTTCAGATTCTCGGTCGGAAATTTCCCTTTTGTCACCGTCACCATCGCGCCGCAAGAAATCGCGCCTCCCTCTTTATCTGTCCAGGTGATCTTCCATTCGTGCTTCCCGGGCGGCTTCTCTAAATCGACGCCAATCAATCCATGCAGCGTTTTGCTTGAACTGCCTTCCGTCCACAACGCCATCTCCCGGCCATTCCACTCCCCCTTGACCGGCGGCAACACCTTCACCGCTGTCACTTCCGCAAGCAACAACGTCCCCTGCGACGTGAACGCCGAATTCAGTTTCATCGTCAGTCCACCGGGGCACTTCTTCAGCGCCTGTGCCCCAGCATTCGAGGGCAGCAGTAGTCCGCCCAAAGCCACTGCCGTTCCTGCGGCCACCCTAAATCTACTAACCATTTTTCTCATCGGTAAAATCCCATGGAATGCCAGGCGATGTTTGAAAATCACGAGACTAGGTGACCACGGTCACATCGACCCCCGCCCCTCTCCCCCACAATTGTACTCGTTATGGCTAAACGATCATCTGGAGTGGTCTTGATCGTCACGCTGCTGGTCTGGTCCGTCAACCTCCCAGCGATAGCGTGTCCGGCCATGGACTCGCGGGCAGCAGTTATGGTGCAGGCAGGAACTTCACCTGCCCCCAAACCTGAACCTTCCCCTTTGCGTCATACCTGCTGCCCAGCACAGAAAGTCTCTCGCACCGAAGCCCAGCCCATCGATCGCAATTGCGCCTTCCATGCAAAGCCCTCGCCCGGCTGCTGCTCTGTCTCTTCCAACCCGGCGACAACTCCGCTTCCGCAAATCCTCACGAAGCCGAATCTCCTGAAATTTTTGTCCGCCTCCGCTGCCGTTTCGCTCCCGAATTTAGTCGTCACACTTGAGCCACTCTTTACTCCGGTTCTCTCGCCACCTGAAATTCCCCTGCCTTCTATCTCTGTTCTTCGCCTCTGAGACTCTCTCTTCTTTACGCGACGTACCCTGATTGTGTCTACGCGTAGGACGTGCTTCCTACACCCCGATCCACTCACAGACTATCAAGGAGCATTTATGAAGATTCGATTGATCGCTGTAATCCTGATGTTCGCTCTCGCCGCCTGGCTACCCCTGGCCGCGCAACAACCCGCGCCCGCTCCATCTCCTGCGCCGGCCACTCCCACTTCGCCTGAGCCGGCCAAGCCCGACGCCAAATCCGCGTGTGCTTGCTGCTCGCACGATATGGCCGCGAAGGATCAAGCCAAGACCGAAAAGCATGATCACCACGCCATGGCTTGCTGCAATGGAAAATCCGCTACGGAAATGTCCTGCTGCAAGGGTCAGACCGCCGATGGCAAAACCACCATGGAATGCTGCAAGAATCACGACGCCAAACTGTGCGCGGCAAAAGACGGCAAATCCTGCTGCGATTCCAAGGACGGTAAGTCCAGCTGTGGCAAAGACGCCACCGCCTGCAACGCCAAAGTTGGCAAGAACTGCTGCAATTCCAAAGACAGCTCTTGCGGCAAACAGGCTGCCTAACCTCAGCGAGAAATCAACCCGCACCAATGCAAAGGGGCCCCGACCGTCGTCCGGGGCCCCTTTGGTGTGCTCTACTTGCTCCGCACTAATTCAATTAGTTTCGCGTTATAACTTCAATCCCAGCACCCGCACCAATTTTTCCTGCACTTTCTGCAACTCTAGTTCACGTGCGTGTTCTTCTTTCGTCCGATCGTTCAACGCGTCCTTCAAAAGCAATAAGTTTCGCCGCAGTTCCATCTGCCCCACAGCCAACCTTCGCAAGGATCGCAACGATTCTTTCTGTTCGGGGTCCAGTTCCCGCGGCTGCCGGTCCACCACGCACAGCGTCCCCAATCCAAATCCGTCTTCATCGATCAGCGGCGCTCCCGCATAAAACCGTATCTTCGGTTCCTTCACCACCAGTGGATTGTCTCGAAACCGCGGATCCTCCAGCGTGTCGTGGACGATGAACAGCTCTCCATCACCCTGCTGGATTGCGTGCGCACAAATCGACGACTCGATCGGCGTCTCTCTCACTTCCACTCCCACCTTCGATTTGAACCATTGCCGATGGTCATCCACCAGCGATAAAAATGCCATGGGCGTTTTGCAGACGTAGGAAGCCAGCGTGACCAGATCGTCGAAACTCTGTTCCGGTTCGGTGTCCAGTATCGCGTACCGATTGAGCGCCACCACTCGGGCAGATTCTGTTTTGGTCGGTGCGTCCATATCCAGCTCCCAGACCCAGCCGCACTCCGCGGCCAGGCAGGAACCGCATCATACTCCAGACCCTCGCTACTGCACAGTCCTTGCTGAATCCCGTGATGAGTCCCAACCGCGTGTGCACCAGACGCCCACTTTGCATTACACTGTCAATCCGCCGCCGGGAGGATTTTTATGCGCAAGTCAGCGATTACCGCTTTTCTGTTGCTCAATTTATTCCTTATTCTCGCCGCGAACGCCGGCCTTCAAAAAACCTCACCCATCCTCAACGGTCACGAGAATGAGCGCCGCAGCTTTGCCATCAATCTTCTTCGCGCCCTCAACAATTCAGAACTCGATTATCAGAAAAAACACGGTTCGTATGCCAACTGGGATGCTCTCCTTGCCGAAGGTTACTTCGATCAATCCGGCACGAAGTGGGTTTCCACGGATTTCCCCACCGTGGCCCACGCCCTCTACGGCCGCGGCCCGGAAATCGTCCCCGGCTGGAGGCTGCGGCTGAATGTCTCTAACAATGGCAAGTCCTACGATGCCCTTCTGGAAGATGTCACCGACCCGAAATGCGGCTATGCCGGCGTTACGGACGAGCGCGGCGTAATTCGTCAGGGAAAGGCAATCGACTGCCCTCTGTAAACAGCTTCCACTTTAATTACATAACTCTGGGAAAGTTCAATCGGCAGATGTCGCGTTGTAATACCGCTCTTCCGTTTCGCGCAGTGGCAGGAGGCTGAAATATTTGTGCCGGCACGGATCGCAGCGCAGCGCCGGTATCTGCAGCAGCCGCCATATTCCGCCCAGCGGCGTATCCACAAATTCCGGAGAGATTCGCCGCAACTCCAGGTTCCCGCATTGCGGGCAATGCGCACGAAACATGAAACTCAAGGGCATTAATCGGGAATGAAATCGTGCGTGGCATTCCAGGCAGCGCCAGGGATAGACGCCGAGAATACCCATTACGTGATCGGCCACCGTCTGGCGGTGCGATCTACGTGCTCCGGACTTCTTGCAGATGGGGCAGGTCATCTACGGTTGCTCAGATTCTCCGTAATTTCTGCAAGAATAGGCCAATGCTGTCGCCAAGGCAAGAGGAAGGAAGTACTGCTTTCCGGTACAATAGTTTTCCAGGAGCAAAACGTGCCGAACTATACCGAAGACCATGCCAAGGCAGGTATTGACACCCAATTACCCCCACTCGAGACCTGGCCCAATCAGTTTCCGGGGTATGTCATCACCACCCGATTTCCCGAATACTCCTCGGTATGTCCCAAAACGGGCCTGCCGGATTTTGGAGTCATCACCATCCAGTACAAACCCCGTAAAGACTGTATCGAACTTAAATCCCTGAAGATGTACCTGCTTGCCTACCGCAACCTCGGCATTTTCTACGAAAACGCCATCAATAAAATGCTTCGCGACATCGTCAAGGCTACCAACCCTGTCTGGTGCGTGGTCAAGGGTGACTTCACTCCCCGCGGCGGCCTGAACACGTCCATCTTTGCCCGCTGGCCCGAACGCTCCCCCTCCACCACCCCGTCACGTAGACAACGAGGCACGCGCGGCTGACTAGCATTGGACTTGTTTCCACCCGCAGTGGATAATTTCAAGGTCATTGACCCTTGGCCATGACAACCTATTCTGAGGAGGGAGAATGAGTATTTCTCCAAATGTTCCGAATCCGCAGGAGTCCTATCACTACGAAAATCTCGGGACGCCCCGTTGGATTCCCGTTCTTTTCGCGCTTCTCTTTGTCGCTCTCGGCTTGCTAGCCTACGCCGGGCACTCCGTTCAGTCTCGACTCGAGCAGGAGCTGACTAAGTCGGAAGATCAGAACAAAATTCTCAGCGCACAACTCGAACAGGCCAACGCGCGCCTGGCCGAGATCAAGGGCCAGGTCGAAGTAACCTCGCAGAAGATCGGTATGACTCAGGCGGAAATCGCTGAAGCTAAGAGCCGCGCCGAATCCATCCGCAAAAATCAGGTCGCCTCTGACGCGAAGCTGACCCAGCAGATCACCGAAGCCCAAAAGGAGAGCGAAGCCAAGATTGGCGCCGTCGCTACCGACGTGACCGGAGCGAAGAAAGATATCGAAGCCACGCGCACCGATCTCGAAGCCACCAAGTCCAAGCTCGACCGCGCCACTGGAGACATGGGCGTCATGAGCGGCTTGATTGCCCGCAATAAAGACGACCTCGAGGAATTGAAGCGCCGCGGCGATCGCAACTACTACGAATTCACACTGCAAAAATCCAAAACCCCGCAGCGCGTCGGCCCCGTGCAAATGAAGCTCGACAAGACCGACCAGAAAAAATCCAAATACACCATGACCGTCCTGGCCGACGACAAGTCCATCGAGAAAAAGGACAAGACCTCTGGCGAGCCCATCCAGTTCTACGTCAAGGGCGCCGCCAAACAATCGCCCTATGAAATCGTGGTGTTCGACGTTGGCAAGAACCAGATCTCTGGTTACCTCGCCACTCCCAAGGACGTCGGAACTTCCAGCCCGGCGCCTGCTCCGGCCCCTGCTCCGGCCGCCAAGCCATAATTTAATTTCTAGTCGGGGTGCAGCACTGCTGCACCCCATCTCCGCAAGACTTTCGCACTGGAACGCTTTTTTGTCGGGGCGACCAACGCCGCCCTTTTCATTTGTTCGTGCATTTATCGCGAGCCCCGGCCACAGCGCCTGAACGGCGATCCAAAATCAATCTCCTAATTCTCCGGGTGCTGAAATCCTGAGGAATCGGCTTTAATCTTTTGAGGCCTCGTTCCCTGTTCTGGAAACCTTTACGTTTACAGCGCTTTTGTGTTTCTACCCGCAACGCTACGATGCTGCTATCCCTCGTTTGCCGGAGAGGGAGCTTCATCCATCCATGCGCTTCGCGACCCAAATTCTGATTCTCATTTTCGCTTTCGTTTGCTCTTGGTCGCACGCCATCGCGCAGTATCCCGCTCCAGCCCAGCCGTCGCAGACAATTCGCGTGGATGTGCAGCGCGTCAACGTCGGTGTGATCGTCACCGATTCTCGTGGACAATTTATTCGTGGACTGAAGCGCGAAGACTTTCGCGTCTACGACGACAACGTTGAACAGCCTATCACCGAATTCGCCACGGTGGACGAGCCGGCGCAAATCCTGATGCTACTCGAAGCTGGTCCCGCCGTATATTTCCTGCAAGACGCGCACATTTTCGCCGCCGATGCCATGCTGCAGGGACTGGCCCCTTCCGATCAAGTAGCCATTGCGCGCTACGACGTTTCTCCTGCCCCCATTCTTCCCTTCACCAACAATAAGGCCGCGGCACAGACCGCTCTTTCCGGTATCCGCTTCAATCTTGGATTCAGCCAACTCAATCTCTCGTCCAGCCTGAACACTGTTCTCGATTGGCTTGCGAACCAACCGGGAAAGAAAACCATCGTTCTCCTGTCCACCGGCGTGGACACCAGCCCGCAACAGGCGATTCAGGCTGTGCAGTCTCGCCTGCAAACCGGAGACGTCCGCATCCTTTGCGTTTCCGTCAGCGGACCCATCCGCAACGGCAAAAAAGGCAGCGCAAAACAGCTCCAGCAACTCGCTGAAGATTTTGATGAAGCCGATGCCCGCTTGCGCGCTCTGGCCGAAGTCACCGGAGGCCGCGTCTTTTTTCCCGAAAACGCCAAGGCCATACAGGATATTTATCGCCAGGTCGCCGAACTCGTCCGCAACGAATACAGTCTGGCCTTCATTCCCCCCGCAAATGACGGCGCCATCCATTCCATCGAAGTGAACGTGAACCTCCCTCCACCGCCAGCTAACGCAAAATCACCCGTTCCTACCTACCGTGTTGACCACCGCAAAGCCTACGTGGCACCGAAACCTAAGCCATAACAAACTCCACTGGTTTTTCCGCCCAACGTCGGCTTCCAGCCGACACTTCTTTTTGGCTTCTCCTTTCGGGTGCTGCACCCTTCGCCGTTGAGGGTGCAGGTTTAGATTCTGCACATCGACGCCAAAGGCGCGACACAATTTAGGCCACGGCGTGAACTGCGGGTACACTGTCTGAATTTGAACTGGACTTACTTCCGGCAGGAACCAAAACAGAACTTCTACTCATACTCCTTCATCATTCTCGCCATATTCCGTAACCGCTCGTCCACTTTCGCAAATACCGTTTCCGCGGGAAATGCCCCATCTCCATTGCGTTGCCCTGCCTTCACTCCCGTTAACAATTCAATTCCCTGTTCGATCCGCGAAACTGGCCAGATATGAAAATTGCCACTGGCCACTGCGTCCAGAACATCTTCGCGGAGCATCAAGTCTTCTATGTTCGATGCGGGTATCAACACTCCTTGCGTCCCGGTCAATCCGTAGATCCGGCAAGTATCGAAAAACCCTTCGATCTTCTCGTTCACCCCACCAATCGCTTGAATATCGCCGCGCTGGTTCATCGATCCGGTTACTGCAATTTCCTGCCGCAAGGGCAATTCCGCAAGCGCGGACAGCAGCGCATACACTTCTGTGGAGCTCGCGCTGTCTCCGTCCACCCCTGAGTACGATTGCTCGAAGCAGATGCTCGCCGCCAGCGTCAATGGCTTGTCTTTCGCAAAACTGCTGCGCATGTACCCTGAAATAATATGTACGCCCTTGTCATGAAACCTTCCGCTCAGGTTCGCTTCGCGCTCGATATTGATCAGGCCCGCCTTGCCAAGCGCCGCGCTAGCCGTAATTCGCACTGGCTTGCCGAACGAGTATCCACCAATCTCCATCACACTCAGGCCGTTCACCTGACCCACGCAGGTGCCGTGCATGTCCACCAGCAGCGTTCCCTCTTCCACCATTTCCCGTATGCGCGTTTCGATCAGATTGTGCCGCTCAATTTTTGACGCGATCGCAGCGCGCACATGCGCGGCACGAACCACGTTTTCACTCGCTCCCGCCGCCGCGTAATGCGCTTCGCGAGCCAGGTCCGCAATGTCCACAAATCGTGCTGTCACCTTATTCCGTCGGCCCGCTCGACGAACTCCATACTCCAGAATCGACGCGAACGCTCCGCGGTCGAAGGGGAATAGATTTTCCTTTTCGCTTAGTCCGCGTAGCCTTCCGGCATATTCTTCGATGACGATGTCACTCATCGGCATCTCTTCATCGAATTCCACGCGCACTTTGAAAATCTTCCGGAAATCCTCTTCGTACTCGTACAACATTTCGTACAGGTCGCGGTCCCCAATCAGTATCACTTTTACGTTGATGTCTACCGGTTCTGGCTTCAGCGCCGTGCTTGTAAACGGATAGAACATTTCGAGCGGCTGAATTTCAAGTCGACTGTGGTTCATGGTGCGCTTTAGTGCGCGCCATACCCCCGGCTCAGAAAGGGCTTCAATCGAATACATGATCAGAAATCCGCCGTCCGCGCGCAGTAGCGAGCCACCGCGCAGGTCCATGAAATCGCTCGACCAGCCGCCGCGTGTGTCATACGCGCGCTGGATGGTTCCAAAAAGATTTGCGTACGACGGTGTCGTCTCGAAAATCACTGGCGATTTGTCTTCCGCGTTGTGCGCCAGAATCACGTTCACGCCGTACACCCGGAACGGATCGCGCTCCATTCCAGAAGGCTTCTGCAATCCCTCCGGAACTTCCGCGGGCGTCTGCTCTTCCTCGCCTTCCCTTTCTTTGAAAGGCCCGAGGTTGTCCAGCAGGTGCTGCCTGACCTCTTCCAGATATTCGGAAACGCCGTTGCCTGGATATTTTTCTTTCAACTCCTCAATCACGCCATCGACCAGCACCGACGCCGCTTCCTGCTCCAGGTAACTTAGTTCGCTGGCCAACTCACGCGAAAGCGTCAGCGTTTTGCGATACACCACTGTAAATTCCTGGCGAAATTGCTCGTATTTCCGCTCGATATCCTCCGCAACGACCGTTTCCAATTTGCCCTCGTGCACCATCTTCGTGATGTCCTCGATGGGCACCATCTGTCCTTCGAGCACGGGGAAGATTTCCGGCAATGCCACCGCTCCCACCTGCATATGCCCCAACGCAAACTGCTCGCGTGCGATCCGCCGCGTGAAATCGTCCATCAACTCTTTTTCGCGGACCGAAAACCGCTCCACAATTCTGCTCTTCTGCCGCTGGAAGGGTTCGCCTTCAAACACCTGCGGGATACGTCGCCGCAAAAAGTCGATTCCGGCCTGCATATCTTTCCGGAAAATGTTCGCGGATCCGCGCGGCAGCGACAGCAACCTGGGCCGGTCCGTGATCTTGAAATTATTGACGTAGCAGCGATCCAAAGACGGCTTGGTCTCGGGATGCAGCTCTTCGATCATCTGCGCGATCGTGCCGCCTCGGCTGGTTCCCGCCAATCCGCACACAAATACGTTGTAGCCGGGCGCGGAGAGTTCCACGCCCATCTTCAATGCGCGCAGCGCGCGTTCCTGCCCCACAAATCCTTCGCGGCGCGGCGCCTGCGCCGTCGTTTCAAACGGAATGCGAGACAGATCGCAGCGCCACCGCAATTTCGTTGCGGTCAGTTCTTGCAGTGTTGGTTCCGTGATTTCTTTCATTAAACTCATTGACGCCGTACTCTAGCACACGGCACGGCAACTCGCCCCAAATTTACCCTGCGCGTTACGCAAGCAGTTACGCTGCCTCGCGCTCCATCTCCTCGCGATGGTCCATGTACACCCGCAAGACCCCCAAGGCCGCCGCAACAACCGTTGGCCCTATGATCAATCCCAGCAAACCAAACACCTGCAGGCCCCCCAATATGCTGATGAACAGAAGCAGGTCGTTCAATTTCGTGCGATTGCGCAACAGCAGCGGGCGGACCAGATTGTCGGCCAACCCGGCCACACCGCCGCAGATGACCAGCACCAACACGGCTTTCCCCCAGTGCCCCTGCACGACCAGCCACGCCGCCGCCGGAAACCACACCAGCGCGGAACCCACCACCGGCACAATCGAAAAGAACGCAATCAGCACGGCCATGAACACCGGTGCGGGAAGTCCCGTCAGCGCAAATGCTACTCCGCCGAGAAACCCCTGAATCACCGCGATCAGCAACGCCACCGCCACACTCGCAAAAATCAGGTCGCCCGATTCCTGCAGCATGCTGTCTTGCAAATCTTTCTCAAAGGGGATCAGGTGACGCACGCCGCGAAGGATGGCGGCACTATCGCGAAACATGAAAAACAACGCAAACAACAAAATGAAAAGATTCATCACGAACGAGAATGCATTTTTCAGCAGTGATCCGACGCTCGATGCCATGTACGATGCGACTTTTTCTGCAGCCTGCCGCAACGGTCCGATGATGTCGACATTCTGTGCAGATTCCGGCAGGTGTGCCCGTATCCAAGCCATGGCGTCGCTCGGCGCCAGACTCGCTCCGCTCGCCACCATCGCCTGAATCTTGGCCGAAGACTCGATCGCCTCGCGCGTGGCATACAGCAGCACCAGCAACACGGGCACAATCAGCAGGATGGTCACCGCGAGTGTGCTGATTAGTGCCGCGCTCGTGGGCGAAAGTCTTCTTCTCAAATTGGCATAGAGCGGAGAAAAAAATACGGCCAGCACGGCCGACCACGCCAGCGGCACCAGAAACGGACTGATGATCTCAATCACGAGGTAGCCGAGCAGGAGCAGCGCTCCATAGGAAAGTACCGTTGTTACCCGGTCGCTAGTTGTGGTGCCTCGCGTAGTTAAGCTCATGTCCGATATATAATCCACCAAATGGTGCTGTGCGGTACACTTCCGTTTGCAGTCAGGTCGCCCGTGTCAAAGGAAGCCAGGAATACATGAGTTCCACCCCAACTCGCTTGACCTATGCGCACGGCCGACTCCTTGCTGTACTTGCTTTGATCAATTTTGTCAACTTCGCCGACCGCGAGATCTTCAATCCGCTTGTTCCTCTCTTGCGCCAGCATTTCGGCGTGAGCGACGCGCAACTGGGCGCTCTGCAAACCGTCCTGCTCATCGTTCTTGCGCTCGCCAGCATGCCCTTCGGGTTTCTTGCTGACCGTTTCAGCCAGCCAAAGATCATCGCGTACGCTGTGTTGTTCTGGAGCGTCGCTTCGATCGCCTGCGGACTCGCTCCCACATTCATGCTCCTGCTGTTCGCTCGCGGATTTGTCGGCATCGGCGAAGCCGCTTACGCGCCTGCGGCCCAAACCATGATTTCTGATTCCTTCTCCTACGAGCATCGTGCGCTTGCGCAATCCGTATTCGCCGCGGGCATGTTGCTTGGCGGCGCTGCTGGATTTGCGCTCGGCGGAATTCTCGGTGCGCATTATGGTTGGCAGTTGGCAGTGATTATTGTTGGCGCAGTCGGGATTCTTCCGGGGATCACCGCTTTCCGGCTGAAGGAACCGCGTCGGCGCCCGCGTTCCGAACTCACCGGGATTTGGGAACTCCTCAAGGTTCCTGCCTTTGTAGCGCTCATCGTGGCGGGAACATGCATCGCGTTCTCGGCGGTTTCACTGGTCAGTTGGGGCGCGGACTTCGTAAAGAACTACAAGGATTTCACGTTGCGCGAAGCCGCTATTTCCATCTCCATCATTACGCTGGTTTCGCTGGTGCTCGGTGTTCTTTCCGGCGGTTACTTCGCGGACCTGCTGCAGAAGCGTTACACTTACGGCCGACTTCTGGTGATTGCCGCGGCGTTTTTGTGCGCCGCTCCATTTCTACTGCTGGCCATTCAATCGGATGAGAAGTGGGTGGTCTTGATTGGGCTGTTCGTTTCCGGCTATTTCATGTCGTGGTATCACGGACCAATTACCGCGGTGATTCATGACTTGACGCCGCAACGAGCGCACGCGACCGCCATTGGAATCTATATGTTTGTGACGCAACTGATTGGCGCGCTCGGCGCGATTCTGGTTGGGCGGATTTCGGATATCAGCGATTTACAGGTTGGTTTGCAGGCTGCTGTTGGTGTGATGGTTTTTGGATCGCTGCTGTTGTTGCTGGTGGTTTATTTCGTGCGGCGCGATGGAATTCATCATCCACGTTTGGCCGCGTTTCGCACCGAAGACGAACTCGCGCGTTATCCGCGTCCCGCAAATTAAGAAATATTCGGGAATACTTTGGCCAAAGAGGCAGGGACTACTTGATTCCGACTTGCGCAATGAGTCGTATCACTTCTTCGGGCGTCACGTCGTAGAGCGGGCGATCGTCTTCTTCTTCCAGGCGTTCACGCAGATATTCGGCAGCGACAAAACTGGCTTCGCGGTCGGTCAGATCGCGCCCGGCCTTTGAGCGGAATTCCACGAATCCACTGTGGTGCAAGCCGACGATTTTTCCTTCGCCATCGACCAGAAATTTCGCGTCGATGGTGTCGCTGTGCCGCGTGGCAATTCCGTTCCAGATGTGCGAGAAGCGGCAGTCATACGCATGGCCGCTCAATTTCGAGGTGACTTCAAATGCGCCGATGAAGGTGTTCATGGCGCCGGTATTGGCTAGCAGGGGAACGGAAGGCACGATTTCTCCTCTTTCGTTGGCGAGGCGTTTCGTAATAAAAGCTCGCCGCAAAGCGAACTACCAGTCTTCAATACTCGCGGCGCAGTGTCAACGTGCCGAGGCAGCGCCGAACTAAACGAAGAGGAAGTGGACAGCGGCCAAGGGCGACTTCCAATTGGTCAAACTGCAAAGAACCGTTCGGGTCACCGTGTGCAGTCACTCTCCCCGCCCGGGAGACATTGGCCGCCATTTACGTCAGATTCCAGCATGGCGGAAACGAAATATTGTGCCATCCCAATTTCGCCGTAGCAGCCTATCAGGAAATTCCTGAAATTTAGTGCGCGGCGGCGACGGGTACTTCCGCGTTCACATACACGCCAACGGCAGCCCCAACACCCGCTCCGGGAGACATGCGGTGCCCTTGATCGGTAAGGACCTTCTCCATGGCACCGAGCAATTGCAGGACGAACTGTTTCTGGCTGCAGTAGCCCATCAGGCCGAGCCGCCAGATCTTGCCCTTGGTGGCGCCAATGCCCCCGGCGATTTCAATATTGAACTCGTCGAGCAACTGGTTGCGGAATTTTGCGTCGTCGATCCCTGCGGGAATGACAACCGCAGTTACAGTCGGCAAGCGGTCTTTCGGATTTTCGACGAAGAGCTTCAAGCCCATAGCTTCGACGGCGGCGATCAGCGCGTGCTGGTTCAGGCGGTGACGTTCCCAGCGCGCTTCCAGGCCTTCTTCGAGAGTGATGCGCATGGCTTCGCGCAAGGCGTAGATGAGCGAGATGGGAGGAGTGTGATGGTAGAGGCGATCCTTGCCCCAAAAGTTCATCGCGGTCGAGAGGTCGAAATACCAGCTCTGCACTTTGGACTTGCGGTTACGAAAGGCTTCTTCGGCGCGCGGGCTGACGGTGATGGGAGACATGCCCGGTGGCGCACTGAGAGCTTTTTGCGAGCCGCTGAAGCAGATATCGATGCGCTGGCGGTCCACGTGGAGAGGAACGGCGGCCAGTGTTGCCACGGTGTCGACGCTCAAGAGCGCGCCACACTCATCGGCCACCTCGCGGAATGGATCAATGTCGGTGATGACGCCGGTAGAGGTTTCGCCCTGCGCGAGTCCGATCAATTTGATTTTGCGGCCCTTTACGACTTTGCGTACCGCTTCAGGATCGATGGGTTTTCCCAGCGGCGCTTCCACCAGGTGAAGTTTTGCGGGAGTGTGCTGGGCAATCACGTGGAAGCGTTCGGAGAACATTCCGTTGACGCAACAGACGGCTTCGTCGCCGGGTTCGAGCGAATTCATAATGGAGGCTTCAATGCCTCCCGAACCGGAAGCCGAGAGCGGAAAAGTAATGCGGTTTTCGGTCTGAAATACATCGCGCATCATCACTTGCGTTTCTTCCATGCAGCCCTTGAACCAGGGATCGAGGTGGCCAACGAGCGGCGAGGCCAAGGCGCGATAAACGCGTGGGTCGATCGAAGAGGGTCCGGGGGTCATCATCAAACGAGTTGGAGGATTAAGCTCTCCAAAGTGGTGGGTCATGGTCATGTCCCTTCTAACGGCGCGGTAGCCACTACGGGATTACAGTTTCCCGCAGCAGGGGAAGGAGCGCAACGGTCAAATTGGCAGGCGGAGAGAGCTATGGCTTTAAGTTCGACGCCATAGATTTCCAGTAAGGCGTAGGCAGCGCCTATTTGCGGCGCGATTGTATCGAATGGATTGTTCATAGGCTGGTTATGCTTTTGGTTGGGCTGTCAGGGACGCCGAATGGGGGCGATGTTGGCAAGAAAATTACTCCCCCCACCCCCGTAAGCGCTAAGATAAGAAATCAAGTTGCGGTCTACGGCGGCGATGGGATTCGCTCAGAGCTGCGGCGATTTGATTCCAGCTTTTCAATGCGCTTTGCAGCGCTACATTGGGGATCAGTGCTGCAAGCAGTTGATGAAACGAAAATGGAAACTCACGCCAGTGACTGCGGGTTCTCGGTTTTTGGCAAGGAGTAGCCCCAGGGGGAAATTGTTTTTCCTACTCGTGCTAACTTTTGACTCAACAGGGCCACGAACAGTTTGCCGTACAACCAAGCGCGAGTACTCTTGTCATCATGCTTGGGCACGTGTCCTAGCTGGGCGATAGACTTCAATCGCTTGAAGGCCAACTCGACTTGCCAACGCAGCCGGTAACACTCCAGAACTTCTTGTGCAGTTGCACTGGTCGCCGAAAGGGTGGTGAACACCAGCACATACTGGGCGCATTGCCAGGTTTCCAGGCTGACCACCGTTCCTCGTTTTTCCGCCAGTCGCTTTTGCGCCCGTGCAATCGCTTCGCGACTCTTGCGGATGGCGCATAGCCGCCCCGCAAGGCGATGTCGGCCGAACTCCACCCACACCGGCCAGGCTTGCACGTCCCCCGCCTGTGGCAAGCCGGCCAAGCGTTCCTGTAGCGGAAATCGCTTGCCCCGCTTATCCCACAACGGCATAGCCCGAGGATTTAGGCGCACGCACACATCCGCCTGTTGCTCGACCACCGCGGCAATCCCGGCCGGGTGGCAGTAGCCCGCATCGGCCAGAACCAGTTCGCCAGCGCGGAAACGAAAACGTCCGAATTTCTCTCCGGTGCCTTCCCCTTCGGTGGAGGTGAGATCCAGGTATTCGCACTCGAGCGTAGGCAATCGCATGCTGTAGTGAATCCGCCACTGACTGCCGGTCTTGCCTGGTTCGCGAACCACGGCGGCGTCCAAGAGCCGCACAGCTCGGCCCTCTAGCCGCGGTTGCAAATCGACCCCGTTGTCCTTCCACAGTTGCTGACATAACTGCCGCAGCCAATCCTCGGAATCCCGCAGGCGATTCAGCAACGTGACATCGGAAACATCGGCAATCCCTGCCAATTTCGCTCGCACCGCCGTCTCGCGCAGCGACCAGCCACAACCAACATGCAATAACAGCGTGCGCAGCAAAGCCTCCATGGAGGGAAACCCGCGCAACCGCGCGACGGCACCAGAACTTCTACCCAACTGCTGCCAATCGGCGGGAAACAGACCCAGCAAAATCTGCCAATCTTCCAGTGCGCACATACGCAAAGACTAAAACCACCCAAGACAACAAGGCAACTCTTATCTTAGCGCTTACCCCCCCACCCCCCGTGGGTCTCGTATGTGCGGGAATGATTGGAGTTAGGTGAGGGGGTCGCGCATGTGTAGGAATGATCGGACGTAGGGGGATAGTGGAAGAGATAGTGTTTGCAGGAACGGTATTCTCCGCACCATCCCCAGTTTTGTCGAGGTAGAGCAAAGGAAAGGGATTGCGGACACAGGTAGATGGATGGATGTGAAACGCAGGAGTTTATAAGGCGAGTGGATTGATAGACATGCGAAATGGAGCGCGGGAAGTGCGTGGGAGGTTGGGTGGGCGTGTCAGCGTACACGGGGAAGAATATAATCCATAGATTATATTGTCAATATAGTATTCTTATTCGAATGCAAATGACGCGGACAGGTAAACCGGGTTGGGGTGGAAGTCGGAGCGTGGTGGTATGCGTGGTGTCGTGTGACGCGCGAATCTTGGTTAGCTCGATGACGCTAACTCTAAACCCGCACCCTAAAAACCGAAGGGTGCGGCACCCGAAAAAAGAACGACGTCTCGGAACTGTGAGTGATTCGTCGTATTGGGGAAGAAAAAATAAGAAAGAAGTTGACGCACAGCCCACCCATTGCATAAGCCAAACATGCAAATGGTACGCCGCCCTGGAGAATCGCACGCTGGGCGTTCGTTCAGGATGACATCATCGTGGTAATTCGTGCCGCACGCACTGATCACAATGAAGTGGAGACTCTGCCACGATCCCTCCACTGCGCGCCGCGAAATACGCGGCTCTGCGGTCGGGATGACAACTTGGCGGCGATGCGTGGTGGCCTGCCCTAGCGGGTGGGCCACCACGGGAGAATTGAACGGTGCATGTGCTACCCGCGGAGCGCAACAATCCTTCGCCACTCGATTGGCGAAGGATTGTTGTCGAGGTTGTTCTGGCAATTCGGGTTTAACCGAAGAACACTAGTCCTTAACACAACTCACTTTTCCAGTATCGGGGTTTGTGTGGCGATGCTCTCCTGCTGGGCACGGTGCTTCCTTACCTTCTCGACCCTGGCGGCCAGTATCACCCGTCTGACCCTGATCTCCAGCCTGACCTGTCGTTCCCTGCTGTCCTGTCTGTCCCGGGTCACCCGTCTGCCCAGTTTGACCGGTCTGGCCAGTCTGCCCAGACTGTCCTTGCGCTCCCGCTGGTCCTTGCGTTGCAGCCGGCGTTGGACTCATGGTGCAACCGGCCACAGATAGCGCTAGTAAGAACGCACCCGTAACTAACAATGTCTTCATTTTGATTCTCCCTTGTGATGTCGCTTGACGCAGAACACGGACACCGCATTCAGCGAGGATCGTACTCGCTGCGCCCGAGTGGACCCTGTCCCAATCCGCACAGTGGCCAAAGAACATCAAGGGTAGGAAACAAGCTTGAGTGGGTGATTGCGGGGAAGCGGGATGCTTGCCACGATCCCTCCACAACATACGCGGCTCTACTGCCAGGATGAGAGCCGGGGAAAGAGCTGCGTGGGACCAGACGCGAGGGGTGTGCGGAGAGATTTCAGAACGGGCGGATTCCTCGGGGGCTGAAGCCCGATTTGAAGACGCATTGAATGTCGGACATAAATGTCTGACCCCCGGAGGAACGGCAAGAGCAAGAGTAAACGGGAGGGCTAGACAGCTTTGTGTCTGACGCTGGATTGCGCTTCGTAGCCGCGAGTCAGGTAGTAGAGAGCGCGATCGAAGAAATCGCCGACGAGGTAGTTGAGTTCCTGAATACCGTAGAGTTCGAAGGGAATCATCTCGTTGGGGGCGATGCGATCGCCGGAAAAAGCGATGAGACCGTGGTCGCGAATGTAACGGCGCAAATGTTTTTTGATGATCATCTGCGTGAAGATAATTTCGCTGAGGGGGATTCCCCGTCGATGGCCGACGCGACCCAGTTCTTCATACTCCAGGCGAACCGGGCCTTCGTTGGGATTGCCAATCCAGGTTCCGAGATGCGAGTAGAGCTTGAGTACACGCGGATGCAGTTCCGCCTGGGAGAATTGGCCGTAAGAGCGGGTGTGCTCGTTGGTGAGGACATCGTCGACGGTTTCCTGAGTCAGGGATTCGGCGTGAGTTTGGATCAGTTGAATAAGTCGCGCGGAGAGCATAAAACCACCTCCTTGCAAGGAAGGAGACGCCCGAAATGTGAGAACCGATTGATGGTAGAAGCAAGCACAGTATAGACCTCTGCAGGGCGCAAGGAGGTGATGGCGGGCAGCGAGAAGGGTGACGGCCGCCACTCCGTGGATAGTCACTCGCGTAAGTCGGGTGAGTAAGGTATAAATTCTGCCAGAGGAAAGATCATGATGAACCGGCGAAATTTTATCTGGACTACTGGGGTAACGGTTGCGGGGTTGACCGCGCTGCAAGAGCGGATTGCGCTTGCGCGGACACACGCGGAAAGCGATGCGGCGGCGGGGAAAGTACCGCTGCTATTTGGCACGGACTATTATCCAGATCAGACGCCAGAGAAATTGTGGGAGCAGGACGCGGCGATGATGGCAGCGTTCGGAATTACCAACGTGCGCATTGCGGAATTTGCATGGGCGTTGATGGAGCCATCCGAAGGAAAATTTGATTTTGCCTGGCTGAATCGCGCGGTGAAAATTCTGACAGCGCACAACATCGCTGTGATTCTAGGGACGCCGTCGGCGGCGCCTCCACCCTGGTTAACGGCGAAATATCCGGAAGTGATGCTGGTGAACGATAAGGGGATGACGCTGGCGACTGGGGCGCGACGGTTCACGTGTCCGACAAATAAGACGTACAGGAAATTGTCGCTGGCGATAGCGACGGAGATGGCGAAGGCGTATGCGTCGACGCCGGGCGTGATTGGCTGGCAGATCGACAATGAATTTACGCTGGGAGATTTTGGGCGATGCTATTGCAAGGCTTGCCGTGCGGGATTTCAGGAGTGGCTGAAGGAAAAATATAAGACGCTCGATGCGATCAATGAGGCTTGGGGCACGGCGTTCTGGAGCCAAACGTACACGGACTTTTCGCAGATCCCGGTTCCGTTGCCATCAGGATCGTGGCCGAATCCAGGATTAGCGCTGGATTATGACCGGTACCAGAGCTATGCAAACGTATCGTTCATGGAAGAGCAGTTGGTAATGCTGCGCAAGGCGTGTCCAAGCCATTTTGTAACGACAAACAATGTGGGACTGGTGGACACGATTGACATGCGAGACCTGTTCCGCAATCTGGACTTTGCGTCAAACGACAACTATCCCGGATTCTTCTCGGTGGTTTTCAACAGCCCGGATTCGGGGATGAGCCTGGCGCCTGAAATGATGACACCGATTATTTCGCTCGGTCACGACTTCATGCGCAGCGTAAAGGACGGCAAGCCGTTCCTGGTCATGGAAGAGCAGAGTGGAAAAGCGGGGCAACCGTTCTTCTCGCCGCAACCGGAACCAGGACAGTTGCGATTGTGGTCGTATCAAGCCGTGGCGCACGGAGCGATGGGGATTAATTATTTTCGTTGGGACACGACAAATTTCGGTGCCGAGGAATACTGGCACGGAATACTGCGGCACGACCGTTCGCCGAGCCCGGGCTACGAAGAAATCAAGCGAACCATGAGGGAGATGAAGTCATTGGGAGAGGAAGCACTGAACGCGAAATATGCGGCGGAGCTGGGGCTGTGCTTCGATCCAGCCAGCAGCTGGGCGTTTACCATCCAGCCGGGTCAGCCGAAAGTGAAATACTTCAGCGAGATCGTGACCTGGTACGGATCGATTGCGGCTTCGCACGGGGGCGTGGACCTGGTGAATGCGACGCAGGATTTGTCCGCGTACAAAATCGTGTTCGCTCCGGCGATGTATATCGTTTCCGCGAAGCAGGCGGAGCAGATTCGCGAGTATGTGCAGAACGGAGGCACGTTTATTGCGGGATTCCGGCTGGGGGCGAAGGACGAGCACAGCCGGATGGTGGATACGCCACTGCCAGGATTGTTGCGCGACGTGATGGGCGTGGAGTTGATCGACTACCAACCGGTTTATTCTGACAAGCAGGGCGTAAAATTCACGGGGATGCTGGCGGGAAAGGATGCGGAGTGCCACATCTGGGCCGATATTCTGGAGCCGAAGAAGGCGGAAGTGTTGGCGACCTACACGGATGGTGCTTACGCCGGAAAAGCGGCGATTACCACGCATAGCTTCGGCAAGGGCAAAGCGATTTACGTCGGTGCGCATCTGGAGCCGGCGGACCTGGCGCGCGTGCTGCTGACGCTGACGGCGGCGAATGGAGTGAAAGTGCCGATCGAGGCGCCGCGGGGTGTGGAAGTGACCACGCGCGGCGAAGGCCGGCGGAAGTGGATCTATCTGCTGAACCACTCGGCGACGGCGCAAACAGTGAAGATGGAAGGCAAGCTATAAGGATGTGATCAGCGGAACGGCGCAATCCGGCAGCGTGAGCCTCGACGCGTACGGCGTGAGTGTGCTGCAGCCGGCTTAAAAGCACTCAAATTAATCTAGTTTGCGGATGCGGCAGCGGCATCGATCGCGAGGCCTTCGGCGAGCACGTGATCGGGAACTTTGCGAAGTTCGCGAACGACGCGGAACCAGGAAAGAACTTTCAGGGTGTAGAACGTGATGTCGACTTCCCACCAGTAGAATCCCTGACGAGCGGAAGCCATAAAGTGGTGATGATTGTTGTGCCAGCCTTCGCCGAGAGTGACGAGCGCGAGTAACCAGTTGTTCTTGCTGGTGTCGGTGGTCTGGAAGCGGCGATTGCCGAAGATGTGCGAGAGCGAATTGATGGTGAAGGTGCCGTGCCAGAGCAGTACGGTGCTGAGGCAGAAACCCCAAAAGAAGAGACCCCATCCGCCGATGAGCCACATGCGCTACGCCGAGAACGGTTGGAGGAACGAGGTAATACTTGTTGAGCCAGCGGAGTTCGGGAAATTTGGCGAAGTCGCCAATGTAATCGAAGCGCGTGGAATTGTACCTGTCCGAAAGAATCCAGCCGACGTGCGACCACCAGAAACCGAAAAGCGTGGGTGAGTGGAGATCCTCTTCCTGATCGGAATAGCGGTGATGGTGGCGATGATGGGCTCCCCACCAGAGGACGCCCTTTTGCGAAGAGGACATGGCCATCCAGGCGAGGACGAACTGGAACCAGCGACTGGTCTTGAAAGAGCGGTGTGAAAAATAGCGATGGTAGCCGGCGGTGACGAAGAACATGCGGACTTCGTAGGCGAGAAAGCAGGCGAGAAGATAACGTCCACTTGAAATGAACGAAGAAGATGCCGAGCGCGGCGAGATGGAACAGAGCAAACGGAATACAAGAGACGAGGGGAAGCCTTGCGCCATTTGGCAAGGGTATGGACAGAGCTGCAACTGCTGATGCCATTCGGTGAAACTCCTGCGCGATTGGACGCGCTGACTGCATTTAGTTAGATGCGCGCAAGAGTCGAGCGTGCTCAGCGCCTACAAAGATAAGTTTACGGGGAGTGGAGAGTGGGGGTCAAGAAATGGGGTAAGTGGCTTGTTTGCAGATTGGAGACAGCCTATCGAGTGGAGGCAGGTGAGTCACCCGGAAGGACGGCGTTCAGGAGTTCAGCAGACCATAGCGCCAAATGATCCCGCCCCGCGGAGTTGCGTTCTTGAGCGGCCTGGTTGTAGCGCTGTAGCAATAGGCGCGGATCAAGCATGCATTCGATGAGTGATTGCCTGCCGAAACGCTTTTCGATAATAGTGGCCATATTGTAGCCAACGGTGTACCAAGGCCCCTGGATTTCGCCGAAAAAGGTGAAGGCTTTTTCGTCGGCGGCATCGCCCTTCAAGCGGCCGTCAAGAATGTCGAGAAAGAAACGGTCGAGGGTGACAAGGTCGGTGTTGAAAGTGTCCATCCCGCGCTGCCAATTCAGGCGCACGTCCGGCTGGCTGAATTGATTTGGTGGCAAGTCCGGCCCACCAGCGGCAGCGAGGACGGCTAATCCTTCGCCGAAAGCACCCATCCATAGGGCGGCCTTTTGTGCTGGCGGCGGGAGCAGTTGGACTTTCTTCTGGTAAAAGGCATCGGTACTGGAGAGGCCGATGTGATGCATTTCATGGGCGACGGTGTTCTGAAATTCCTGTGGCGAAATAGCGGGGTTGAGATAGAGGAAGATAGCCGGATCTTTGTCCATATCAAAAACAAAACTATTATGTTGCGGCTTGATGATTGGAAAAGCTTTGACGTGGATGATGGCTTGTGCGGGAAGGTATGGCAGGACCCTGAAGGCACTAGAGCGAAGATCGGCAATCTTCCAAGCGGCCAGTGTGCGGGCCAAGGCATCGTATTGGGCGATCAATTCTTCGGAGAGAACAAACTTCTTAAAATCCTCGTCGGTGAAGGGGCGATGCATTGCCGTTTCGCGAAGCTTAAGGCGTCGATACGGTTCAGTGCTAAGGAGCGCACTCCAGTCAGCGTCGGTGATGGTTTGAAAGGAAAGCGTTTGGCCAAGATGCCGAGGACTTGATCGGCTTCGCTGGCATCGAGCGTCACCTGCACGCGCTCGGGCTCCCTGGGGAGCGCCGGATGAGAGTGAAGCAGGCTGAAGAGCACAAGGCTAGTGATGCAGTGGAAGAGTTTAAAGGCAGTTCTCTCCTTCATTAGAAGGAAATCCTCGCTGTCGGTTAGGAGGTTGGATTGAAATACCTGAGGACTAGTCTGCGGACCCGGTCCTGGGTAGCAAGTTGGTGGATAGCGATTGACGAGAAAATGGCGAATACGTACGCTGCGAAGGTACGGCGGCCGTCTCGACGGTTCGGATAATGGGGCTCTACCTACCTTCTCTTCTCGCAGAGATTTAGACGGAGGAGTTGCAGCCCACGAGGGCGTGGTGTGCTGCGACTCTGGCTGTCCCGCGCGGTGAATTCAAAACAATTCGAGGAGACAGTTATGACCCGCGACAGAAAAGTGGACTACATCGAATTCAATGCAACGGATATTGAAGCGACGAAGAAATTTTATAGCGAAGTGTTCGGCTGGAAATTCACCGATTACGGTCCGGATTACGCCAGTTTTGAAGATGGGCGAATTGCGGGCGGCTTCAGCAAAGGAGACGTTGCCCCGCCGGGAACGTTGATCGTGACGTACGTGGAGGATCTGTCGGCCGCGGAAAAAAGGGTGAAAGATGCGGGCGGCAAGATTGTTAAGGAGACATTCTCGTTTCCGGGAGGATCGCGATTTCATTTCAGTGATCCCAGCGGAAATGTGCTCGCGGCTCTGGCATAACGAGTAGTCAGAGAATTGTGTTGAGAGCCCGAGCCGAGATCGTTTGGGGCGCGGACTTTGCGCCCCCAGGGAACTCTAGAACGAAGAGCACAGCCGGAAAGGCAGTGCAGGATGCTGCTTAATAGGAGCAGAAAGAGTAGTGTGCTATCGTGCGAAGTGAAAATAATGGAAGGAAGGCGATAAGATGGCAGAGCGGCCCGTTCTAGTTGGCTTGATACCGCAGGTGGTGGTGCTTGATCCGGGGGACCAGATCAGTTGGATTTCGGATGCGGGAAATTTGCGCGTGGAGTTTGACCCGAACCGTTCGCCGTTTTCGTCGAACATTTTTCAGGCGCCGATGGGAATGAGATTGTTGAGCGGACCGCCGACACCCGGGACGAAGGCGGGGACGTATAAATACCGGCTGTGGTTGAATGATCAGATGGTAGGACGTGGAGAAGTAATTCTTCGCGAGAAGTAGAGGCGAAGCCTCAGGGATGCGGGGCAAAATCTCGTGCGGGTAGCATCCAGTAATTTCGTTCAGGCTCGATGGGTGGCACGATCTTTCAACTTCGGTCTGAAAAGAACGCAGACCTCCGCTCAGGATGGCCATCCAGAAACCTGGCCACGCTAAAACCCCGCACCGAGATTAAAACAAGGGGCACACCTTGATCGACGCGCCCTTACTCGTTTGAACTCGATTCTCCAGGGCTAAGCCTCCTTAAAACCGAGGATCTGATGTCGGACTAAGGCTCCGCCCCCCTACCAATTACGCGCTGGCGGAACCCGTCAGACCCTTTAGCATCTGCTGCAAAGCGCTGGCGTTGGGGACTTCGCCATTCGGCGTCATCTTGTCAACAAGGTGCGGCAGGAGGCCGGCCATCATTCCGGTAAGTTGCGACGGATCAATGCCGGCTTTCTGGGCAACCTGCTGCAACGCGCCGCCGTGAAGAACGTTCTGCAACTGGTCGGCACGAAACGGGCATATTCTGGCCGGTGCCGATCCAGGAACTGATCACGTTGCCGAGGCCGCCCTGCTGAAACATTTTCTGAAGACCCGCGACGCCACCAACCTGCGGGCTGTTTACGTACTCGAGAATTGCAGCAAGACCGGTAGCATGTTGCGTTGGCGGAACTCCCCCGCTGCTGAGGCTGCCCGATGCCATAGCTAGAACATCATCCAAAAGACCCATGGTAGTTCTCCTTGATCAGAAAGATAGGGAGCAACCGGGCGGTACAGAAGCCGCTCCCTTTGATCCTACAAATCGAATCAATTACTTCTGCTTCGCGATGATCATGTCCTTGATCTTGTCGTATGTGGCCTGGGGAATCACCTTCTTCTTCACAAGGTCGGTCTTCTTTGCGTAAGGACGGCCGTCGATAATTTTCTGGGAGTAGGCGGCGCCTATACCCGGCAGGGCGTCGAGTTGCTCCTTGGTGGCAGAATTAATGTCGAGCAAATCGGTGGATGCAGCGGCTGCGGTGGGCTTGGTAGCGGTCTTCGTGGTTGCGGCGGCTGCGAAACCGCGACGCTAACGCCGAGAAGTACAACGAGTACAGCCAGTAGCAGACGATTGAGATTCTTGTTCATTTAAACATCCTCCTTAGATTTGTTGACTGCTGTATCTCGAATTACTTTTCGTTTTCGGCAGCGCGATAACCGGCCTTCTGAGCGTCGGCCTCGGTCATATACTTACCCTGCTTGGTCTTGCCATAGTAACGCGTTCCGGGCTTGTGGTAGATCTTCGTGTCGGTGTTGACCCAGACCATGCCAGCGCTGTTGGCGGGAGGAGTTTGCGGCGCGGCGGTTGGAGCGGCAGCTGGTTTGGAAGCAGGTGCGACAGCGGGAGTAGAGGCTGGTGCAGCGGTCTTGGCGGCTGGAGCAGGAGCCGGGGCAGCAGCCGGTGCGGAAGCCGGAGCAGACTTAGCTGCTGGAGTAGCGGCGGCACTCGCGGCGGCACCGGAAGCGGCCGAAGTAGTGTCCGCAGCAGCTTTCTTGGATTTCTTGCTGGTGGTTGTGGCGGCCTCGGTAGTAGCGGTGGCGGTATCGTCAGCGGCTTTCTTGGTCTTCTTCTTGGTGGCTGTGGCGGCCTCGGTGGTGGCAGCAGCCGTATCGTCGGCCGCCTTCTTGGTCGTTTTCTTGGTAGCCGCGGCCTCATCGGTAGCCGCGGCAGCCGTATCGTCTGCGGCCTTCTTGGATTTCTTCTTGGTAGCCGTAGCAGCATCAGTGGTGGCGTTGGCTGTATCGTCGGCCGCTTTCTTGGTCTTCTTCTTCGTGGTCGTCGCAGCATCAGTGGTGGCAGCAGCCGTGTCGTCAGCAGCCTTCTTGGTCTTCTTCTTGGTAGCGGTAGCGGTATCAGCGGCGGTCTGATCGGCAGTGTCAGTGGTGGACTTTTTCTTTTTCTTCGACTTAGTGGCGGTATCGGTCTGGTCGGTCGAAGGGCTCTGGGACTGACGAGCGGACGCAATGCGCGCGGTCAGATTGCCGCAGAGAAGCAGTAATGCGCCGAGCAGAGCTAGATACAAAGTCGTAGGGCAACGATTCATCTTGGAGATTTCCTTTCACAATGAGCGGTCCGGAGTCATCCGCAAGGCGCAGGACGGGGTGCGCACAAAAAGAAGTACCAGATGACAGCGCATCGCTTCGGGCAGTGCCCGTGGATTGCGCGCATGATGGAAGATAATGCGAGCTAAGTCAAGGAAGAATAAGGCCAGTCGGGCTGGGCGGACTGACCAGTGGGGATAGCGGAATCAGTCGCCGGAAGTCTGGACGCGGGCGAACTCGACGGACTCGGCAAGTCCACGGCGAATGGGGCCGAGAACAAAGGCGGGAACATCGCGCTCCGGAGCAACGGAGAGATTGGCAGCTTTGCGTGGAAATTCGATGCGGCGATCGAGTTGAAGGCCGGCCTCTTTGAGGAATTCGGTGGAGAAGCCCATGTCTTCGCCGCGGTCCACACCCCAGAACCAGAGTTTTTCTTCGTTACGCTGAAGAAAGTGGAGGGATTCTTCGAGCTTTTTCATGGCGCGGTCAAAGGAGGAAGCAAGAAGAAGACGCCGAGGTTCCAGGCGTGGCGGGGATATTGGACCTGAATACGCACACAATACTTCCCGTTCTGATTCTTTTCGATGCTGCAACGATAATCATTTCGCACGTTTGACGAGCGGCCTGACATGGATTTCCCCTTGGAGTCGAGCGATTTAGATTTGATCTTTATGAATGACCGGCGGGAATGCGAACGGCCGACCCTCGAAGGTGAGAACTTCCCAAGAAGTGCTCTGCGCATAGCCCAACCCAGCCAAGGATAGGCTAGCGGGTGGGGAGCGCGAGGGCAAGGGGTGTGCCCTAAAAATTTAAGTTATTTATTTTCTATGATATAGGGTTAGAAAAATCGCCAAATCCGCGCATTTTATCGGGCATCATCTTCAACTTACCTTCGGCCTTCATGCGCTCTTCAAGAGCGGAACGGAAGGCTTCAAAGACCAACGAGCGCTTGGATTGGAGCAGATTGTCGGTGATGGTGCGGCGCTGCTTGTCGAAATCCGACGGATTGGCCTCAATTTTGGAGACCAAGTCGAAGACGATCCAGTTCTGGCCGACGGTAACGGGGGCTCCCACCTCGCCAACCTTCAAATTGAAGGCGGAGGCGAGCTGTTTGCCGCTGCCGACACCGGCGATGGAGCCGCTGCGGGCAAGATCATCGGAGACTTTGGGATCAAGACCAAGAGTTTTCGCGGCAGAGGGGAATTTTTCGCCCTGTTGAACGCGCTTCTGAAGCTCGTCGGCCTTGGCCTTTGCGAGTTCGGAGGCCTTTTGTTCCTTGAGGTCGGCGGTAACTTTGTCGCGCACTTCATCAAGCGTGCCCGGATGCGCCGGGAAGGCGTCTTTCAACTGGAGGATGACGTAACCGCGGTCGGTGTGTATCGGCAAGGACAGTTCGCCTTTGCGTAGTTGCAGGATCTGTTCGTGGATGTCTTTGGAAGTGCCGAGTTCGAAGACGGGCTCAGTTGGCGAGACGGGCCGGGTTTCCGCGACGGGCAGGTGGTACTTGGCGGCGAGTTCGTCGAGTCCGAGTTTGCTGGACTGACGGATGTCGGTGGAGAGTTTATCGGCAACGGCTCCGGCAGACTGTTCTGCCTTGTTCGCCAGGTAGGGAGCACGAAGGCTGTCCTTCACTTCGTCAAACGTCTTGGTGTGAGCGGTTTCCTTATCGAGGACCTTAATGATGTGGTAGCCGTACTGAGTCTTGATCAGGTCGGAGACTTCGCCCTTGTTCAAACTGAAGGCGGCTTTTTCAAATTCAGGAACGGTCTGGCCCTGTTCGATCCAGCCGAGATCGCCCTTTTTGGTCTTTGAACCGGGATCTTCGGAGTACTTGGTAGCGAGGTCCTCGAAGTTGGCACCCTTCTTTTTGGCCTGGGCAAGGATGTCGTCGGCCTTCTTCTTGATTTCGGTGACTTCGGCGTCAGTCTTCCCGACGGTCATCAGGAGAATGTGCTCGGCGTGAACACGGTTCTTGACCTGGTAGTTCTGGATGTTCTGCTGGTAGATGACAATGAGTTCGTCGTCGGAGACTTGAGTGTTCTGGCGAATCTGGTTGATGTCGACGAGAGCGTAGCGAACAATGCGCTTCTCAGGAATCTGATACTTGGCGCGGTTCTGATCGAAATAGGCCTTGATCTGATCATCGGTGAGCGTGAGTTTTGCGGATAGGTCTTCGGGCTTGATGACGACGTAGTCGAGCTTGACCTTTTCGTTCTGGACGCGAAACTCTTCCTGGATTTCGGCGGGGCTGACGCTGATGCCATCGGTGAGAAGTTTGCGGAATTTTTCCTCGACGAGGCCGTCGTGGACGGCTTGTTCAAAGGCCGGCACGGTCAATTGGAAGCGCGTCTGGACTTCGCGGGCGTAGGTGTCCATACCAACGAAAGTGTCGCCATTGTATGCGGAGGGGAGATATTGGCGAATGCGATCGGCGCGTTCCTTGTCGCTGACGGTGATGCCGAGACGCTTGGCTTCGTATTCAACTTCTTTCTGGAAGACCATCTGGCTCAGGATCTGGCGCGCGTAGAGCCCTTCGAGTTGCGTGGGAATCTGGTTGCCACGGCGAATCTGGTTGAGGCGATCGTGGATTTCGGCCAGCGTGATCGATTGATCGCCAACCTTTGCCACGACATCCGTGGAGCTTTCCGCGGTGTTGGTGCCCTGAGGCACAAGATAGAGCAACATGCTCACTGCAAGAAGTCCGATGATGACGCCGAAAAGTATCCGGACGCCGACTTTCTGGTTTTCGAATCCGCCAGCCATTACAGGTTTCTCCCTAGTGTGTAGCCAAACTAAAGATTATAGAGGAAGGAAGGCGAAAGGCCCAAATGATTCGAGAGGGGAGGAGTGGTCTGCTCTCCGAAAAGGCTGGCTCCGTCTTGCCCAGTCAAAGCGTCCAGCCCCTGATCGTAACGCAGACTAAATTATGTTCTATATCAGAACTTGTGTACCTCTGGTCAGGTCCACTTACAACACAAAACGTTTAGATTTGAAAGTGAGGAGTCCTCACCATGAAATTGCCGTCTCTGCGCGCAGTGAAACAGAGGGGACGGAGCGTCCTCCCTTTGGTTATTTGCGTGGAGACATTATTCTTCCTGCTTCCCACAAGCGGTAAGGTGGAAGGACATGCTGCAGGTTATTGGGGCGGCTTGCGGCTGAGATTGCAAAGCGGCAATTTTTGGGCTAGAGCAGTACTTAGCGGAATGTTAGCCGCCCTACTGCTCGCTGTCATATTGCTCTTTTCGTCTTATCTCGCCAAATTTGTGGATCCACCTTCAGACCGCAGATCAAGTGATCTGGACAAGCCGTCTCTCCATTAAGTAATCCAATCGCTAGAACCGTCCGAGTATCAAAAACTGATTCTCAACCCGAGACGCCCGTGTGGTAGTTCTTGCGAATTGGAGGGGTGTGGGACATACTCCGCGGGAGAATCAGGAAAGCCGAAGCGAAAGATGGAAAGTAACCAGGAGGAAAAAGTGAGAAGACCCGCCCTGCTGCTGGTGATCTTGTTGATGGCGATTTGCTGGATTGAGGCGCCGGTGGCGAAGGGAGCGCAGGCCAATGCTGCCCCGGAGACTAAGGTGGAACAGGGTGCGCCAGCAAACAATGCTGCGACTCCCGCGGCAGAAGTTGCTGCCGAGCCGATTGGGTCGACTCACATCACGGCGTACACGTTGTCGCCGGATCGTGATAAGAAGGCGCGGGCCATCGGCAAGGTGCGGTTGCGGATGCTGGTCGTGAATCTGATCTACGGGATTGTGGTGCTGCTGGTGATTTTGAGATGGAAACTGGCGCCGAAGTTCCGGGATGTGGCGGAGAAGGCGTCTTCACGGCGATTTGTGCAAGCGTTGATTTTTGTGCCGTTGATTGGATTGACGATGGATGTGCTGTCGCTGCCGACGGGGATTTATGGGAATTGGATCGAGCGAGTGTATGGGTTGTCGGTACAGGGATGGGCGTCGTGGTTCTGGGATTGGACGAAGGGCGAAATCATTGGAATGATTCTAGGAATACTCGTGGTGTGGATTTTGTACACAGTGATACGGAAATCGCCGAAGCGCTGGTGGTTTTACTTTTGGGTTGTTTCCCTTCCGCTGATCCTGCTCATGATTTTCCTGCAGCCGTTGGTGATTGACCCACTGTTCCACAATTTTGAGCCGCTGCAGAAGAAAGATCCTGCGCTGACTGCAGAACTGGAAAAGATGGTGACGCACGCGGGACAGGACATCCCGCCAGCGCGGATGTTCTGGATGGGGGCAGGAGAAAAAACGACGACGTTGAATGCGTATGTAACCGGATTCGGGGCTTCAAAGCGGATCGTGGTGTGGGATACGACGATTGCGAAGATGAATACGCCACAAATCGTGTTCGTGGCGGGCCACGAGATGGGACATTACGTGCTGAACCATATTCAAAAGGGATTTGCGTTCATTGCGGGGCTGTTACTGGTGGTTTTTTATATTGGCTATCGAACGATTGGTCGGGTGTTGGCCAAGTGGGGGTCGGCATGGGGAATTCGCGGCCTAGATGACTGGGCCTCGTATCCGGCGCTCTTGCTGCTTCTTTCCATCATTGTGATGTTTGTGGGCCCAATTGGAAGCACATTTTCGCGGCACCAGGAACACCAAGCGGATCAGTATGGACTGGAAGTTACGCACGGACTGACGCCGGATTCAGGGCAGGTGGCGGCACAGGCTTTCAATGTGTTGGGAGATGTAGATCTGGCTGATCCTGATCCGAGTCCGCTACGGATATTCTTGTTCTATGATCATCCCGCGATACCGGATCGGATCAAGTATTGTTTGCGTTACGACCCGTGGGGTAAAGGTGAGCAGCCGGAATTTGTGAAGTAGACAAGAAGTGGACGGGGCCCGAAGGACGAAGCAAAGAGCCCAGCCAGGAATGGCTGTGCCACAAAACATCGATGCGAGTGCGATTAGGTTGGCGGACCGCTTCGGAAAGCGGCCCCTACAAAGGCGTGGCATCCAGCGTAGGATGGATGGGTGAAGGCTAGGCTAATTTGTGTGGGCGTGGGATTGCTGTGCTTCGCTGCGGGGATGCCAGCGCAGAAAAAAGCGGCGGAGAAAACCCCTACTTATTATAGAGATGTGCTGCCGCTGATGCAGCGGCATTGCCAGGCGTGTCACCGCGTGGGCGGGATTGCGCCAATGACCTTTGAAACTTACAAAGAAACGCGGGGGTACGCGGCGGCGATTGCACGGGCGACCGAGAAGCGGTCGATGCCGCCTTGGTTTGCGGAAAAAGGTGTGGGTAGGTTTTCGAATGATCCATCGCTAAGCGAGGAAGAGATTGCGCGGCTGGCGGAGTGGGCGAAAGCGGGCATGCCAGAAGGTGCTGCGGCAGAGGCACCGCGGGCGCCGAAATGGACGGGGCGATGGACGATTCCCGCGCCGGATGTGGAAGTAAAGATGGTGCAAGCGGTGAAGATTTCCGCCAGCGGCGAGATCGAATACACATACGAAATTGTGCCAACGCACTTTGCGGAGGGGCGCTGGGTGAAACAGTCTGAGATCCTGCCCGGTCTGCCGCAGAATGTGCACCATGCGGTGGTGTATGTGCGACCGCCGGATTCGAAGTGGCTGCGGCACGCGCCAGTAGAGAAACCTTTTACGGCATCGATGCTGAGCACGGAACAGGACCGCGCCGAGGCGATGTGGACGGACAGCGACATTCTGCTGGTGTATGCGCCGGGGAGCACACCGGACAACTGGCCCGCGGGAATGGCGAAATACATCCCAGCGGGATCCGACCTGGTATTCCAGATGCATTACACGAGCAACGGAAAAGCGAGTACGGATGAAACGCGCATCGGGCTGAACTTTGCGAAGGAGGCGCCGGAGAAGCGGGTGCTGACGCTGCAATTGACCAACGACCATTTTGTCATTCCGCCGGGAGCGCCAAGTTTCAGAGTCGAGGCGCGGGGCACGCTTCCGAACGAGGCGCTGCTGCTGAGTTTCTTTCCGCATATGCATCTGCGGGGGAAAGAGTTTGAATACAACCTTATTCATGAGGATAAGTCGATCGAGCCGCTGCTGCGGGTGAATTATCACTTTCACTGGCAGATGACATACCGGCTGGCGGAACCTCGGCAGTTAAAGGCCGGGACAGTGCTGCAGGCGGTGGCGCGATTCGACAATTCGCGGCAGAACATGCACAACCCCGATCCGGATGCCGAGGTGAGATGGGGCGAACAAACTACGGACGAGATGATGGTGGGATTTTTCGACGTGGCGGTGGAGGTGGGATTCGACAAACAGCGGTTTTTCCAACGCTCGAGCGGCAAACCCAGTAACTAGAACGCAACTTTTTGACGACGATGTTTGTAGATTGAGTACGCCTGTCACGGAGACTTCTCTCCCCTGCAAAACGCTGTGTTAGATTGCAAAATTGGAGGAGTGACGCCCCGAATCCCGTGACCACGCAGACTCCCATCGAACCTCGTAAGCCAGTCGCCCCGTCGGCTCCGCAGCAGGCGCCGAAGATTCATCACGTGGAAGTGTACTGGCACGCGGTGACCTACAAAACCGTGGCGGTGTACCTGTTGCTGCTGTTCGTCATTATTATTGCCGGGTTATATGTGGCGATGCCGGACTGGACAGAGATTCTGACAAAGAAGGTGAATAACGCGATCGGCAACACGGAAAACGAGAACCTGACGATATCGCAAACGCAGGCGAAGTTCGTGAACCTGGACGGGCGCGTGCAGGTAAAGAAAGTGAATTCGGTGACATGGGTGGACGCGGATTACCACACGCCACTGGATAAGGGAGATTTGATTCAGACCGGCAGCGACGGCGCGGCGCGAATGACGTTTGGGGATGGCACGGAATATACGGTAAAAGCGGAATCGATGGTCACGGTGGAAGAGAATAATGTGACCAAAGAACAGTCGAACACCGCGGTGCGCATCAACACTGGACAGGTCGATCTGGCGACGCCGAACTGGACTTCGCCGAATTCGAAGGCAGCGGTGAGCGTGGAAGATGCGACGGCCATGGTGCAACAGAACAGCCGCGCAACGGTGAAGAACGACCCGAAGAATAACGAGCATGAGATCGTAGTGAACACCGGTGCGGCAGAAGTGCGGCGTGGGTCGGAAAAGATTGAATTGACGCAGTATGAAAAAGTGAGCTTCGCCGCGGGTAGCCCGGCGACGAAATCGAACGTGCTGGCGCCGCCGGGGCTGGTGGCTCCGTTAAACCTGGCGCCGGTGATTGCGGAAAACCCGAAGAGCGCACAGATCCGGTTCGAGTGGCAGCCTGTGAATGAAGCGATTTCCTATACGTTGCGGATCAGCTCGACGACGATGTTCACGAAACTGGTGAAGGAAGTGAGAGTTTCGGGAACGGCGGCGGAGGTCAGCGGCCTGGATGCGGGTGATTACTTCTGGAACGTGACAGCCGCGGACGCAAAGAAACAGACGAGCGAATTCAGCGAAACGTTCAAGTTCTCACTGGTGTCGCAAGCCAAGTCGCAGGACATGGTGCTGGACATCGAGAGCACCCAGATTCACGGGCGTGTGGCGGAAATTATTGGCAAAGCCGAACCGGGTGCGGCGCTGATCGTGAACGGGCAACCAGTAGCGAATATTTCGCCGGATGGGACGTTCCGTCATTTTACAGAGCCGCTGGAGCCGGGACAACACACGATTGTGGTGATTGGCTCAAATCGCCGTGGCGGCACGGCGAAACAACAAGTTTCCATCGTGGTGCCGAAGTAATTTGGGGGGAAGCGGAGGCAGCTTTTTGCTTGCTGCGCCAATTCCAGCGACAATGGAAGGTTGCACGGGTAGAAATCCGTGCGCGGAGCTCCACACATAGCAGGAGCCCGTCCGCAGGGGGAAGTGGTAATGAATAAGAATGGGTATAACCTCAGGTCGGTATTCAGTCTATTTTCGTCCGACCTGGCCATCGATCTAGGCACGGCAAACACGCTGGTGTTTTCCCACGGCAAAGGGATCGTAGTGAATGAGCCATCGATCGTGGCGATCAACAAATCCAACGGAGAAGTCGTAGCGGTGGGGCGCGAAGCGAAGGACATGCTTGGACGTACGCCGGGAAACGTTGTGGCGATCAAGCCGATGAAGGACGGAGTGATTGCAGACTTCAAAGTCACAGAAAAGATGCTGACGTATTTCATTCAGAAGGCGCACAACCGGCGCGTGCTGGTGCACCCACGCATCGTCATCGGAGTTCCGAGCGAAATTACTCCGGTGGAAAAGCGCGCCGTGCAGGATTCCGCCTATCGCGCGCGAGCCAGCGAAGTGTATCTGGTGGAGCAGGCGATGGCGGCGGCGATCGGCGCAGGACTGCCGATTGAAGAACCATCGGGCAACATGGTGGTGGATATTGGCGGCGGCACGACAGACATCGCGGTCATCTCCATGAGCGGCATCGTGTACTCGCGTTCGGTGCGCGTGGCCGGAAATGAGATGGACGAAGCCGTGATGCAGTATCTGAAGCGGAAGTACAACCTGCTGGTTGGGGAGCGCACCGCCGAACAGATCAAGATGGAAATTGGATCGGCTTATCCGCTGGAAAAGCCACTGACCGATGGAAGTCAAGGGCCGCAACCTGATTGAAGGCGTGCCGCGGACGGTCACCATTGACGACAGCGAAATCCGCGAGGCGCTCTCCGAATGCGTGGCGACGATTCTGAACGCCATTCGCGTGGCGCTGGAACGCACGCCGCCGGAACTTTCCGCGGATATCAGCGACCGCGGCATCGTGCTGACCGGCGGAGGTGCGCTGCTGAAGAATCTGGACAAGCGAATCCGCGAAGAGACCGGCCTGCCGGTATCGATTGCCGACGATCCACTGGCATCGGTGGTCCTTGGCACCGGAAAGATGCTGAGTGATTTCAAACTGCTGCGCCAGGTTTGCATCGATTGATGCAGTTTTAAGTCAAAAGTTGTAAGTAAAGAATCTCTTTGCCAACAGTTTTGAAATGGTCCCGAGCTTGTCATCCTGCCCAACCATAAGTTCGGGGCTGAATTTCCTAAGATTCGAATTTTCATTGGTCGACCTAAAACTTAGAACTGATTACTGAGAACGATTTCTTATGGTGGCGATACCTTCAAGACACAAATCGATAGCGCTGCTGGCGGCGGTGCTGATCGCACAGTTGCTGATGCTGGCGGTGCAGATCAAGCGCGATTCACGAGGGCGGCTTATCCGCGTTTGGGCGGTCAGCGCCGTGTCACCGTTTGAACGAAGCGGTTCGTGGGGATTCGGGAAGGTTCGCGGGGTGTGGAACCACTATTTCGCGCTGCAATCAACTTCGCGTGAGAACGAAGCGCTTCGGATCGAAAACGATTCGCTGAAGCTGGCCATTTCTCAACTGCAGAGCAAGGCCGCGGAATCCGAGCGGCTTGCCGCACTGCTGAATTTTCGCGAATCACACCCGAAGGTGCCGATGATCAACGCGCGCGTGATTGGCGCCAGCGCGGGGACGGCCAGCCGGATGGTGGAGATCGATCGCGGGGAACGTGATGGAGTGCGGCGCAATCTTGCGGTGATCACGCCGGACGGGGCGGTTGGCAAAGTGATTGAAGTCTATCGCGATACGGCACAAGTGCTTTTGCTGACGGACAAAGATGGCGGTGTGGGCGCGATGCTGGTGGATTCGCGGATTCAAGGGCCTGTGGGCGGGACCGGCGAGCCATTGCTGCAAATGAAATATGTAGCGACGGACGACAAAGTGCGCGTAGGGGAAAAAGTAGTTACCAGCGGAATGGACAAGATATTTCCACGAGATATTCCGGTGGGGACGGTACAGGAAGTTAAGCCAGGCATACCGTTCAAGCAGATCTTGCTGCAACCGGCGGCGAAGCTGCAGCGACTGGAAGAAGTCATCGTATTGCTGAGCCAGGAGCCGGTGGAATTCCCGAAGGTACCGTCGGCACAAAATGCCGCGGGAAGTGCTGCCGGATCTGAAAACACAGCGGCAGCACCTGCTTCGCCAGCAGCCAAGCCGGAGAAGCCATGAACGAAACGTACGAACTCCGCAGCGGCGAAACGCACATTGAGGTACACAAGTTTTATCCCGGCGCGATTGTGGTGGTGGCGGCCGTTGCGCTGATTTTGCAGTCGATGGTGCCGGCGTATTTTCCGGGCTTTGCCATACTGGACCTGCCGCTGCTAATCACAATTTATTTTGGATTGAGCCGGCGGAATCCCTCGACTGGACTGCTGCTGGGCATGCTGATCGGATTGGCGCAGGACTGTCTGAGCGGGCCGACGGTGCCACTCGGATTTTATGGAATTGGGAAAACGTGCATCGGTTATCTGGCGTCGTCGATTGGGGCGCGACTGGATACGGAACACCCGGCGGCACGGTTTGCGCTGATCATGGGATTTTTCGTGATGCATCAGGCGATTCTGGTGCTGATCCGGCGGTTGCTGCTGGCGCAGCCGGAACCGTGGTTCAACGCGCATCTGGCGATTGCGGCGGCGGTGAATGCGGTGCTGGGGACGGTATTGTTTCTGCTGCTGGATCGGCTGCGGAGAAGCTCGTAACATCAATTCCCTTCCTTGCTCTGACCATTCGCTCCGGGAACCAATGCTCGTGTTTTAGAGTCAAAACTGGTAGGGCATGTCATTCAAAGACTACTTTCCGGTGACCACCTGGTTGGGAAAGCGGCTTAGCTCAGGAACGCCGCGTTGGATTCTCCTTTCAATTCTGGTTCTCTTCCTGGGCCTGAATCTCTTGTTCAGAGCATCAGCTGCATTCAGCGCCCACCATATCGGTGAAATCACGCGGAGCCTGTCGCTACTCACCGTTGGCAAGACCACTGACCGAGAAGTGCTTCGCCTTGTGTCGAGCGCTCACTCCCGATTACTTTCTGACCTTCCATGTTCCGCTGAGGAGTGTATTAATTTCGAGGTAGCCAACTGGGACGGACCAGTCCTCTGGCTACTGGTGCGCAACGCGCCTTTCCATCGTGTCGTATATTTCCTCGGCTACCGGGCGTATCAGTTTGAAGCTTTTTTTCAATTTCAGAAAAATACGCTGACAAAATCAGGCTACCAACTAATAGTCGATGATGGCTCCACCGGGTATCCGGGAGCCCTGCCGGTCAACGTGAGCGCTAGAGCGGAGCACGGAATCGCTATTCATCAGTATGTTTCTTCTGAACGAGACGAGAACCCCGAGTATCAGGTCGGGGCCAATCGCAAGTTTGAGGGTCACGCGTTGAACGTTAGCTACAGCCCAGCCGCATCCAGTGAACTCATTCACCATGCGTTCGACCTCAAATTAGGCTGTCTGGTGACTCTTCGAGGTTGCCAAGAGGTACGTCAAATTCTCCCCGATGTCTGGCAGGATCAGGTCAACATAAAGTCCGCGACAGAGGCGAGGCTGCGTAGTTCAGAACCCTGCCCGCCGAGAATTGTGCGCAATCTTGCCAAGAATGCGACCCACATTTACAAGCTGAAAGTCGTTGGAATGAATAAGTCTGGCAAGACCGATAACAGAGATTCATCGAATGAAGCGACCTTCAGTCTAATAGAGGTCTTGAAAGAAGTGTTTGACCAGCGCTCGAATACTCAGGAATCGATTGAGAAACCCAATTTTCGGAGCCTGCCGATTCCTGATACAGCGAATTCATGGATGAGCAAAGGGCAAAGCGTGATTCTGTTTTATGAGAGTGACCATTACTGGAATTCTTCCTGTGCGATTGTCCCGGCGGACCGGGGAAACGTGGGCACGGTTATGGCTGCCATTTCACAGAGTTTGGAGCCCCCTCGCGCGGAGCAGACACAAGCCGAAAAGCATTAGGCGCCAAGGCAGTCATCAGTATTGTGTGAACGCTTCGTACCTGCCGCTAAGTAACGGAGCGAATCTCATCAACTGTTACCAAATGCGACGGACGCCGTAGGCATCGAACGCCAGTTCATTGGTGACGATAGCGACGCCCTCAGCTTGGGCTTGGGCGATGAGCATGCGATCAAAAGGGTCTTTGTGGGCGCCGGCGAGAAGTCCGGCGCGGATGGCGTGTTCCGCTGAAATGGACAGTAATTCAAAACCTTCGCGTTCCATGTGGCTGGCAAAATCTGCCGCGAGATCGGCGGCCGTGGGCAACTTGCCCAGGCGGACTTTGGTGGCAATCTCCCACGCGGAAGCAGCGCTGACGATCGCTATGTTTTTTGTTTCGGCGATAAATTTTCGGGCTGGCTTGGTTAGAGCGGGATCGTCGGAGAGCCACCAGAGTAAGGCATGGGTATCCAGAATGGCGCGCATGAAAGACTACTCCCAACCGGCCAACTCGTTCGGAGGAAGGGACTCAAAGAATTCCGGTCCGACAAGGAGTTTGCCCTTGAGCGAACCGGGCTGGCGCTTTCCTTTGCTTTCGCCAACCGGAACGAGGCGTGCAACGGGTCTGTCGCCACGCGCGATAATGACTTCTTCGCCAGCGGAAGCCTTTTCGATCAACTTCGAGAGATTCGTTTTTGCTTTATGGATAGTCACAATGCTCATCGGAAGTCCTTAGCTAAGATATGTTAGCTAAGTCAGTATTGAATGGCAAGACCGAGGTGTAACCGCATTATTGCCAGGACTGGGTCAGCTTCGGGAAGCGGTTGGTGGAAAGAAGAATTGGCGGATGCCTGTATGTGTGAATCGTGCGGACATGGGGCACAGCAATGCTGTGCCCCTACGGGAACAAGCTTGGAACGGTGTCGTATGGAAGAACGGCGGCCAGCTGAAGGCGGCCACTACAAAGACATCCAAACAGAGCGGCTCAATGGCTTAGAAGAAACTGCTTGAAGTCGTCGTAGACCGTGGACATGGGCTTGGAGAGTTTGGGACGGTTGAGGTATTCGGCGAGGCGCGAGGGGAGTGGCGGGGCGATGCCGATTCCCTTCTGGACGATTTCGGCAAATTTGGCGGGATGCGCAGTGGCCAGGACGAGTCCCTGCGCGGGCTCGGGATGTTCTTTGCGATAGGCTTCCCAGGCGAGCATGCCCACGGCGGTATGCGGATCGGTGATATAGCGGTAGCGCTCCCAGACTTCCTTCATTTGCTGGAGAGTTTCGTCGGATTCTCTTGGTGGCGCCATGTCCCCAGATTTCCTTGCGCACAATTTCCAGACGTCCACGGCATAAATCGAGCAAGCGCGGAAAATTATTGGGATTACCCACGTCCATGGCGTTGGAGTAGGTGGCCTGTGCCGAACGAGGATGATATTCGCCGCTGCGCAAATATTCGGGAACAACATCGTTGGCATTGGTGGCGGCGATGAAACGCGCGACGGGCAAGCCCATGCGCTTGGCGAAGAGTCCGGCGGTGAGATTGCCGAAATTTCCGCTGGGGACGGCGACGATCAGCGGAACCGAGGCTACGGGAAGCTGGCGGTAAGCGGCTACGTGGTAGAACATCTGCGGCAAGAGGCGGCCGACGTTGATGGAGTTGGCGGATGTGAGAAAGACACGCTGATTGAGTGGTTCGTCAGAGAAGGCCTGCTTCACGAGCCGCTGACAATCGTCGAAGGTGCCGGAAACTTCGAGCGAGGTGATGTTTTCACCGAGGGTGGTGAACTGTTTTTCCTGGGCTTCGCTGATGCGTTTGGAAGGATAAAGGATCACGACGCGAATGCCGGGCACGCCGAGAAATCCATGAGCGACGGCGCTACCTGTGTCTCCGGAAGTGGCGACCAGCACAGTGAGGGTACGAGATTCGCCACGCACGAAATAACCCATCAGGCGGGCCATAAAGCGCGCGCCAAAATCCTTGAAGGCCAGGGTGGGGCCGTGAAAAAGTTCGAGGACGTGGAGAGCCGGCGAAAGTGAAACTAATTTCACCGGGAAATTGATCGCTTCGGCGACCACTTGCCACAAGACTTCTTCGGGGACGTCAGGCGTGGCGAAAGGACGGACCACACGAAAACAAACTTCAGTGAAGGGCAGGCGGCGAAATTCTTCGAGTTCTTCAGGACTATGGCGGGCGATTTCCACGGGCATGTAGAGGCCGCCGTCGGGGGCAAGGCCGCGGAGTACTGCGCCGCGGAGAGAAGTGAGCGGAGCTTTGCCGCCGGTGCTGCGGTATCTCATGCCGGGGGGGCCTGGGTGCAGAGATTTACAGAGGAAGTGCGGAGTGACCCAAAAGCACAGCCAGGAATGGCTGTGCCACAAAAGCTCTGGAGGAGTGAGATTGCGTTCGAGGTGGGCATGGGAGTCATTCGATTATCGCCGAATTCGTTTCAAAAAAGCTTCGCCGGGAGATTCGCTGTGGGCATCTGCGCGGGCGGCGAGTTCGCGCAATTCGGCCACGGGAACGGTGCAGTGCGCGAGGGCTTCGTAGCTCTGGCGGCGAGCGGCGATTAGAGCGGGATAGCATCGGGCAACAGTCTGGCCGGGCGCTTCGCCTGGCTTCGATTGGAATGCGCCGCGCCACAACACGGGTTTTGGATCTTCGAGATAGCGGCGGATGAGGAGTTGTTGTTCTTCGGCTGAGGCGGCCAGATAGACGACGGTCATGAGTTTGCGCAGGCGGAACAGGAGATTGTTGCCGGTGTGGATGACGCTGCCGGTTGTGTCCAAGATTAAGGCACTGGAAGGATTTTTCTCAACTCCAGTGAGAATTTCGTCGAGGGAAGAGATTTCTTGGGAGAGGTATTGGGATTCGCGCTCGGCGTAGGTGGGGCTGTCGGGCCAACCCATCCACGCGGCGACGCCGTTGATACCGCGGAAACCGCCGGCCTGCAGGGTAGGAGCGAGGCGGGCTTCGATAAGATCGTCGCAGGAAACGACGGGATAGTTCGCAGAGGCGAGGCGTTTGGTCCAATAGGTTTTGCCGGCACCGGACATGCCGATGAGAGCGAGACGAAGAGGTTGATCGGAAGTTCGCATGAGATAGAACATTGAATATTAGATGATTCGGGGAGTCGGTGGAAAAGAAAAGGAGGGAGAGAGACGTGGAGGTAACGCGGATGGGGAGTATTGGGGATTCATAATTCGGGGTTTGTGATTATCACAGCGATTCGCTTTTCGCGGTGTTGTTGCCACGATCCCTCCGCTGCGAGCCTCAGGATGCGCGGCTCTCCGGTCGGGATGACAGCATGGAAAAAATGCGAAGTTAAGACGAGGGAAAGTTGCCAGAAAATCCAGATGCACAGCCAGGAATGGCTGTGCCACAAAAACCGCCAGGCGGGGTAAAGCCGCCCCTACATTGGAGAACAGGGTGGCCGATCTAAAGATCGGCCACTACAAAAGAAAATCTGCCCAGGGCTGGATACGGCGCGGTTACTTCAGTTGGAGATGATCGTAGCGGTTGTACTGGGACATGTCGGAGACGATGATGCTGTCGCCAGGCTGCAGGCCCTGGGAGATCTGCACGCTGTCGTTGGAAGAGCGGCCGAGAGTGACTTGCACACGCTGAGCCGCTTTGCCGTCGGGGGAAACGCGATAAACGGTCAGAGGCGCATCGGAATGAGTTTGCAGAGGCCACTTGACTAAGGTGGCATGAGGAATTTTTTCGGTGTCGATCGCGCCGCTGGCGGAGAGGTCGGAACGAGCTTCGCGTGGCTGTTGGCTGGAGAATTTCAAATCGATGCTGATGGTGCCGTTCTGGACGTTGGGATCGATGTGCATGACACGAGCAGGAAAGTCGTGGTTCTGGACGGTGATGGTGGCGGGCTGATTCAGATCGATGTGGCTAAACTGCGCTTCGGGGATGTGGATGCGAGCCAGGAGGCGCGCGGAGTTCGTGACGCGGGCAAGAATCGTGCCGGTATTGATCTGCTGGCCGGCGCCGATAGCAACTTCTTCAAGAACGCCGTCAATGCCAGCGCGAACGAGCAAGGATTCTTTCTGTTGGCTGCGCAATTCATAGAGAGCTTGAATCTGGGCGACTTCCGCTTGCTTAGCGGTTAACTGGGCCTGGCGTGCTTCATCGGCAATAGCAAGTTTTTCCTTTTCGATGCGCAAGCGAGTCGCTAAAGAATCGGAGCGAGCACGGGAAATTTTGGCGTTCATGGAGGCGCCGACCTGCATTTTGAAGAGGGCTTCATCGCGATCCGCTTGCAATTTCAGCTCCGTGGCTTCGGCTTCGAGTTGTGCTTCGATGGCCTTTTCATTCAGCAATTGCGCCTGTAATTGCACCCGCAAATTAGCCAACTCCGCTTCGGATTTTTTCATGGAGAGTTCAGCATCGATGATCTGGCGGTTCAAGTCCGGATTGCTCAACTGCAGAATCACGGAATCTGGTTTAACGCGTGCGCCAGGGCGAAGAAAGATCTGATCGACGCGACCATCGGTGCCCGCCGCGAGCCAGCGAACTTCTTCGGGGACGAGGGTGCCCAGTCCCTCCGCGCGGCAGATCATGGAGCCGGATTCAACGGTAACGAATTGCAGGGCAGAACGGTCGACAGAGGGGGAAGCTGAGCGCAAGCGCGTGACGCCAAATGAGATACCGAGGATAGCCACAAGGGCTAACACGGGAATCGTTAACCGCCAGAAGATCCTAGGGCGAAGACCATCAAGCACGGGCGAACCTCCGAATCGATGAGTGTACCGTCCAATTATAAATTCAGAATGTGATGAGAAGCACAAAATAAGGAACAAAAGTGCGTTTACCGCGCAGCAAAATTTTGCATGGAGGAGGCGCAACTCATTGGACACACGACTATTTAACAGCGGGAAACCTGTCCTATGGTACGGGTTGCGGGCGAGTGCCCTAGATGCTAGTTTTGTAAAGACTTCCGCAATCGACGGATTTCGGGAGTTTCGCAGCGAATCCGTTGTCTCGTGGTGTAGCAAGAAGCCGTAATTTTGGCGGCCAACTGCAAGAAAAGAATTGAAGGACTCGCTGCTGGAAAAGAAGTTGCGCGAGCATAAAGCGCTCAGTAGTAGGCAAAAATGCGCTCGCGCGCAGGGTCTGCGTGTCGTACTGGTTTCGCAACGATAATCGATTGCCGCAAGAACGGCTGGCCGCCGCTTCCTACGTGATTGTGGGCATAATCACGTTGCTGCTGTTCGGATTCTGGAAACTCCAAATCATCGATTCCGATAAGTACGGACAGTTAGCGGAACGTAACCGCGTGCGGTCGATTCCGATTATCGCGCCGCGCGGACGTATGCTGGACCGCGACGGGCGCATACTGGTAGATAACTATCCATCGTTCAGCGTGATCCTGTTGCGCGACGACATGGCCGCAGTGCAGAAGAGCCTGCCGGCGATCGTGGATGGATTGGGATTGTCGCTGGAAGACGTGCAAGAGCAACTGAACAACACGGAAAAACTGCCGAAATTTCAGCCCATCGTGATCAAGCCCGAAGCAACGCCCGCGGACGTGGCGTTCATTGAATCGCACCGCGCGGATATTCCGCTGCTGGAAATGTTGATGGTGCATCGCCGCCGTTATCTGCCGGGCGGGTTCATGTCACATGCCAGCGGATACGTTGGTGAAGTCAGCGAACAACAGATTGAAGCAAGCAACGGAAAATTGCGGCCTGGCGACTTTGGCGGCAAATCAGGGCTGGAACGGCAGTATAACGATCTGCTGGTGGGTACGGACGGACTGCGCCGCGTGATTGTCAACAGCGTGGGAAAAGAAGTCGATCATCTGCCGCAGCAGGAACCGATTCCTGGGAAACAGATTCAGCTGACGATTGATTACGATTTGCAGCAGGTGGCCGAAACGGACATGGCGGGAAAGAAGGGCGCGGTAGTTGCCCTGGATCCACGCACAGGAGAGGTGCTGGCGTTCGTGAGCCGGCCAGCGCCGGACCCGAACGATTTCGCCATACGTGTATCGAAGGAAGAATGGCAGCGACTGAATGAAGACATCGATCATCCACTGATGAACCGTGTGACCCAAGCGCAGTTGGCGCCTGGGTCGGTGTTCAAGATCATCATGGCGACGGCGATGCTGGAATCGAAAACTCCTCAGGAAAGCTTCACGGCATTTTGCCCCGGCTACGCAAACTTCTATGGACGCATGTTCAAGTGCCATATTTTCGGCAAGGGAGGCCATGGAGTGGTGAATCTGCACAGTGCCATCATTCACTCCTGTGACATTTTTTTCTATAACATCGGCCAACGCATGGGCATCGAAACCATTTCAAAATACGCGAAGATGCTGGGATTGGGTGCAAAGACGGGCATAGACCTGCCATCGGAGGAGTCCGGGCTTGTGCCTTCGGAAGAGTGGGTGCAACGCCTTTTCCATCACAAGTGGTATCCCGGTTCTACAATTTCGGTAGCCATCGGCCAGGGTGCAGTCACAACGACGCCACTGCAACTGGCCTATGCGATTGGGGGAATCGCATCCGGCGGAGAATTCAAACAACCACACTTTCTGAAGGACATGCCCAATGTGGGTGAAATGCATGTGGGGCTCTCGCGAGAATACGGTCGAGCAGGTGACGCAGGGAATGTATGGCGTGGTGAATGAAGGCGGCACTGCGGGCATGTTGAAACTGCAAGGCATTGAGTTCTGTGGAAAGACCGGAAGTGCCCAAGTGATGAGCAACACGGAACGCGACAAACTCGGGAAGGCTGCGAGTAAAGGCAAGGACAACGCGTGGTTTGTGGGTTATGCACCGAGACGCGATCCTGAGATCGTGATCAGCGTCCTGGTGGAAGGTGGTGAGCACGGAAATTTAGCCGCTGCGCCGATCGCTAGGGACATTATCAAAGCGTATTACGACAAAAAGAACAAGAAGTTGCCCGGCCAACTGACTACAGAGAATTTGAAAAACGATCCGACGCCGGCGAAAAATACCGAGACGGTGCAGGAACCGAAGATCGCGGCAAAGCCAGAAGTGGCCGCGGCCGTGGTGCCCGTTAAGAGTACGAAGAAGGCCGCAGAGAATTAGAGAGGTTAGTTGTACGAGGAAAGAAAATTGATTAAGGACGCACCCGGAGCACGCGATTACGATTGGTGGCTGCTGGCGATCGTCGCCGCCATTTGCGCATTGGGCGTAATCGAGATCTATTCGGCGACGCACGGAAGCGCGTTGGCGGGCATGCACACGAGGCAATTGCGTTGGTTGCTGATCGGCATAGTGCTGATGTTTGTGTTCTCCCGGCTGGATTATCACCTGATTTTGGACCAGGCTCCCATCCTGTATATCATTGGAATAGCGGCACTTACGGCCGTTCTACTGGTGGGACATACCCGCTTCGGGGCGAAACGATGGATTCCGGTGCTGGGGGAATTTCTTCAGGTGTCGGAATTGGTCAAATTGATTATAATCATTGTGTTGGCGCGCTTCTTTGCAGAGGTGCGCACCGATGAGCTTTCCCTGCAGGATTTGATAAAAGCAGGATTGTTAGTTGGAGTACCGCTGGTTCTCATCTTGAAACAGCCCGATCTGGGCACGGCATTAGTACTGATGCCCATGTTGATAGTTGGCGGGTTTCTTGCCGGGTTGCAATGGAAACACGCAGCGGTAATTGTAATGATCGGCGTCCTGCTATTGCCGGTAGGATGGCATTTCTTGAAGCCGTATCAGAAGGAAAGAGTTACTTCGTTTTTGCATCCCGAGGAAGACGCGAAGGGCTCAGGCTATCAGGTGTTGCAATCGAAGATAGCGGTAGGGTCTGGCGGATTCTGGGGGAGAGGTTTCGGGAACGGCACCCAGAATCAACTGGGGTACATTCCGGTCAGGTATTCCGATTTCATAATGGCAGCCTGGGCGGAAGAGCAGGGATTCAAGGGTGTACTGCTTGCACTTGGGCTGTATATGGCGTTATTGTTGCGTCTTGTACAGAATGCCCAGCGCGCCAAGGATCGCGCGGGAATGTTTCTGGTCATGGGCGTGACAGCAGCGCTCGGGTTTCACGTTTTAGTGAATGTGGCCATGGTCATCGGGGCAATGCCGGTAACCGGTATTCCATTGCCGTTGATGAGCTACGGAGGATCGGCCACGTTGTTTGTATTCCTGGCCATCGGCCTGGTGATGAACGTCCGGCTACGCCGGTTCGTCAATTAGCTGCTGGTCAGTGCCGTGCGCGCCTCAGTTCAGGGGGGATGCGCCGGTCAGGCGACTGTTCACAGCCGCCAGTAGTCATGGGTTAGGTAAGAAGGAATTTTAGAGTGAGTAAAGCATCGTCCGCCGTTACCCCGGGAGATTCCCGGCAACGGCCTTGCCTCGATAGCATGAGGTTAACGTATTTCGAGAGCCGCAGTGCGGCTTCTCCCTCCCGCTACGAACGCCAAGCCACAACACTGTTGTCGCCAACGTGTTCCGGTCACTACCGGGACGGCGCCGTGCCTTGGACCGCCTCTTCCTATGAGGGTCCCGCGGCGATGCTCCACAAGGAGTTGTATGTCAAAAGAATTGGTAATATCCGCGAGCTCACACGAACGTAGAGTCGCGATTTTAGAAGAAGGCCAGCTAGTCGAAATTTACATCGAACGCGAAAAAGAGTTCGCTCTCGTCGGCAGCATCTACAAAGGAAAAGTAACGCGAGTGCTACCAGGCATGCAGTCGGCTTTCGTCGACATCGGCCTGGATGGCGACGCATTCCTGTACGTGAGCGACGTGTTCGAAAACCTCGAAGATTACGACCACGGTCACGGATCGCATGATGCGCCGGCGCCGACCATAGTGAATGGTCACGCGCACGCACCGAGAGAAGTGTTGCCGGGCGAAATGCTTTCGGCCGGGGCGGTTCATGAGGAGATCGTGCACCTCGACGAACCCAGTGCGGAGCAACCGCACGGCGAAGATATCGCGGTTGAGGGATTGCCGGGCGAAGTTCGCCAGGGCAGCTCCAGTGGCGATGAAGGCGCACAGCCGGCATTTAGCGGTGAAGCTGCTGAGCCGGAAGAGCGCCAGCCGGAGTCGAACGCATCGGCGCCGCAAAATTTTGCGCCGAATTACAATCCCACACGGAATTATCCTCCCCGCGGAAATGATCGCGGCCCAAGCCGCGATCGCAGTGGAGACAGAGGTGGAGACCGTGGCGGTGATCGCGGTGGAGATCGTGGACGCGGCGGACGTCGCGGAAGATTCGGGCGTCGTCGCGGAGGAAGCGATCGGCCTCCCACGAACCAGGGTGGCGGCCGGAACTTGCCGCCATCGAAATACGCTTCACCGCAGGGTGATCGCGATTCGCGTGGCGGTTATGAGAATCGCCGGCCGAACGATCGCGGACCAGAGCGCGGGGGAGATCGGGGACCAAGCGCGCCCGTGCCGAGCGTCGAAGATGAAATCGTGCTGCCGGGCGAATCGCTGGCAAAGTATCGCAGCCGTCCTGCAGTTGCTCCAGTTGCACCTGTGGTTGAGCATGAGCCGGAAGAACGGCAGCCAGATTTTACAGAAACACCTTCTCGTCCAGCCGTTGGATTGCCGCCGGGTGGAGGAGTTCCCCGCCGTTTCTCCGGCAGCCTGCCGCATTGGCTGCTGGCCGACAACGAGCCGGCTGGTGAAGCCGTAGCCCAAGAGTCTTCCAGCGAACAGACCATGTCCGAGGCGGTGGAAAATGCGAGGGCAGCGGCCGCGGAGGTAACGGAAGAGATCGCGGCGGAGCCGATTCAGAACGGAGCAGCGTCTCTGAGCGAAGAACAGCTTGGAGCGCTTTCCGCACAATTGGTGGAAGCCAAGCACGAAGAGACACAAGCCCGTGCCGCGGCAGAGGCCGTTGTGGAAGAAGCGGAGTTTGAAGAAGAGGAAGAAGAGACGGAAGAACTGGAAACGGAAGAAGAAGATTCCACGGAAACCACTGAGGAAGCCGAGGAGCCGCTCCAGGAAGAAGCGGAACATGAAGAGTCGCGCGTTAAGGCTGTAGACCGGCGCGAGACAAAAGAAGAAGCCGAATTGCGGCGAGACGCAGAGCATGAAGCAGCCGAAGCGTATCGCGCCGAAGAAGAAAAACACGAAGAGATGCAGGCGTCGGATGCCGAAGGACAACGCGAAACTGGCGAGGTCATCGAGCAGACGGAGAGCTTTGCAACCTCCACAGAAGGTGGGACGGCGGAAGCGATCGTTGAAGAGGATGTAATTCTGTTGCCCGGCGAAACACGCGCACCGCGCAATCCTAGTGCGCCACGTGAAGAATTTGTACGGCGCGATTCCGCGCGAATCGGCAGCAATCCACGTTCACGTTTCCAACGCCCACAACGCGGCGGACGCGATCGGGATCGTGGGCGCGGTGGTGATCGCGGCGGACGTCCAGATCGTGGACGCGGAGGTGACCGTGGAGGGCGCGGACGCTTTGAGCCGCGGAGAAGCAGCAGCGGAAGCGCACCGAGTCATAGTGGGCATCAACGCAGCCATCAAGGTGGACACAGCCACGGACACGGGCATGCGCCTTCGCGCCGGCCGCAACTGATTTCAGAAATGCTAAAGGCGGGTCAGGATGTCGTCATCCAGATCGCCAAGGAGCCATTGGGCAAGAAAGGCGCACGGATTACCAGTCACGTGGCGCTCCCAGGCCGCTTCCTTGTGTATATGCCGACGATCGATCACATCGGAGTTTCGCGAAAGATTGCCAGTGCGGATAACCGCTCGCGGTTGCGCCGTCTGGTGGGCGAAGCGTGCGGCAGTTACCCCGGCGGATTCATCGTTCGCACGGCGGCAGGCGAAGCTACGGACGAGGAGATTCGCACCGACATCGAGTTCCTGGGCAAGACCTGGAACGAGATCAAGCAGAAGAGCGAGGAGAGAAAGTCTGCCGCGCTGCTGCACCGCGATTTGAATCTGGTGGAACGCATCCTTCGCGATTACGTTAGCGATGATTTCACCGCAATCTGGATCGACAACGAGGAGGAATACGGCAAGGTGGTGGAGTTTGTGAGCCGGTTCCAGCCGAAACTGGTGAATCGCGTCAAGCTATACACCAAAGAGCAGCCGATTTTTGAAGAGTTCGGAATTCAGCACGAACTCGACAAGGCGCTACGCGCGAAGGTGTGGTTGAAGTCTGGCGGCTACATCGTCATCAACCATACGGAAGCCCTGGTGGCGATTGACGTGAACACTGGAAAGTTCGTGGGCAAAGGCTCGACGCGACTGGAAGACACCATCGTCAAGACCAACCTCGAAGCCGTGAAGGAAATCGTGCGACAAATTCGGCTGCGCGACCTGGGCGGCATCATCGTAGTGGACTTCATTGATATGGAGGAACGACGTAACCGCGAAAAAGTTCTGGCTGCGCTGCAGTTTGCGCTGGATCAGGACAAGGCGCCTTCGAAGGCACTCTCGTTCAACGAATTCGGACTGGTGTGCATCACGCGGAAACGCACCAAGCAGGCTCTGGAACGCGTGCTGTGCCAGCCCTGCCCGTCTTGTTCGGGGAGCGGCATGGTGAAGTCCGTGCCGACGTTGTGCTATGAAATTCAGGCAGAAGCGCGGAAGATGGCCGCGGCGGATCACGAGGGTCCAAACCTGACCCTTCGTGTACACCCGGAAATCGCCAAGGCGTTGAAGACTCGCGAGTCTTTGCTGATCGACGAACTCGAGCAGAACTCGCACAAACACATCATCATCCAGTCGGATCCCACGCTGCATTGGGAGCAGTACGATATCGACTAGTTTTAAGTAGATCAGTTGTAAGTTTTGAGTAAGGCGAAACGCCCGAGCCACACACGCGGCTTGGCGTTTCTGCGTGTTTGCGCTGCAGATCAAGATTCAATTGCATGACTTCCAGGTTTGCGCCTTGGAAATG
>CAWAKR010000006.1:0-432290 GCA_963782755.1 Candidatus Acidiferrales bacterium | reverse complement strand
GTGAATTGCGGTTGACGGGAAAATGGAGAATGGGTAGGCTGCGGGGGTACCTCGGCGGCCTCGGTGGTTCCTAAGAAGAGGCCCTACCTAAGTTCTCCCCTCGCAGAGAGCATGGATGGAGGAGTTGCGAGCACACTGGCGTGGTGTGCTGCGGCTCTGGCTGCCTCGCCCGGTGAATTCAAAACTAACGAGGAGACAATATGACCCGCGATAGAAAAGTGGATTACATCGAGTTCAATGCAACAGATATCACCGCGACAAAGACGTTTTATGTTGAGGTGTTCGGTTGGAAGTTCACGGATTATGGGCCGGACTACACCAGTTTCGAGGATGGGCGGATTGCGGGGGGATTCAGCAAGGGGAAGGTAGCTCCAGCGGGGACGTTGATCGTGATTTACGTGGAGGATCTGGCAGGAGCGGAAAAACGAGTGAAGGATGCCGGCGGGAAAATCGCCAAGGAGATCTTTTCGTTTCCGGAGGGTCGCGGTTTCATTTCAGCGACCCCAGCGGAAATGTTTTGGCGGCTTGGCATAACGAGTAGTCAGAGAATTGTGTTGAGAGGCTGAGCCGAGATCGTTTGGGGCGCGGACGTTGCGCCCCCAGGGAACTCTAGAACGAAGAACACAGCCAGGAATGGCAGTGCCACGAGGAAAGTGCCGCTGAATAGGAGCACAGAAGAGTAGTGTGTTATTGTGCGAAGAGAAATTAGCGGAAGGAAGGAAATGAGATGGCAGAGCGGCCTGTACTTGTTGGCTTGATACCGCAGGTTGTAGTGCTTGATCCGGGGGACCAGATCAGCTGGATTTCAGACGCGGGAAATTTGCGCGTGGAGTTTGACCCGAACCGTTCGCCGTTTTCGTCGAATATTTTCCAGGCGCCAATGGGGATGAGATTGTTAAGCGGACCGCCGACACCCGGAACGAAGGCTGGAACGTATAAATACCGGCTGTGGTTGAATGATCAGATGGTAGGGCGGGGAGAAGTCATTCTTCGAGAGAAGTAGAGGCGGCACCTCAGGGATGCGCGGCAGAATCTCGTGCGCGGAGCATCCAGTAATTTCGTTCAGGCTCGATAGGTGACACGATCCTTCGACTTCGGTCTGCAAAGAACGCAGAGCTCTGCTCAGGTTTACGACCTAGAAATCTGGCCACGCCATAACCAGGCACCGAGATTAAATCGAAAGGGCGCGCCCGTATCGACGCGCCCTAATTGTTTGGACTAGATTCTCTTCAAGGGCTAATCCCCCTTAAAACCGAGGATCTCATGTCGGAGCTAAAGCTCCGACCCCCGACCAACTGCTAAGCGGAGGCGGAACCGGTTAGGCCTTTTAGCATTTGCTGGAGGGCGCTGGCATTGGGCACTTCCCCGTTCGGAGTCATCTTGTCGACCAGATGCGGCAGGAGGCTGGCCATCATTCCAGTTAGTTGCGAAGGATCGATGCCGGCCTTCTGCGCGACCTGCTGCAAGGCGCCGCCGTGAAGGACGTTCTGCAACTGGTCGGCAGAAACGGGCAGATTCTGACCGGTGCCGATCCAGGAGCTGATCACGTTGCCGAGACCGCCCTGCTGAAACATTTTCTGAAGACCCGCGACGCCACCCACCTGCGGGCTGTTTACATACTCGAGAATCGCGGCAAGACCAGTAGCATGTTGCGTAGGCGGAACGCCACCGCTGCTGAGGCTGCCCGATGCCATTGCCAGAACATCATCCAATAGACCCATGGTGATTCTCCTTGAAGGAAAGATGGGGAGCAACCGGGCGGCAGGAAAGCAGCTCCCGTTAGATCCAAAAAACGGAATCAACTACTTTTGCTTGGCGATAATCATGTCTTTGATCTTGTTGTAGGTGGCCTGAGGAATGACCTTTTTCTTCACGAGGTCGGTCTTCTTGGCATAGGGACGGCCGTCGATAATTTTCTGGGAGTAGGCGGCGCCGATTCCAGGCAGGGCGTCGAGCTGCTCCTTGGTGGCAGAGTTAATGTCGAGCAGATCGGTGGAAGCAGCGGTGGCGGCAGGCTTGGTAGCGGTCTTAGTTTGGGGCGGCTGCGAGACAGCGACACTAACGCCCAAGAGCACAACGAGTACAGCCAGTAGCAGGCGATTGAGATTCTTGTTCATTTAAACTTCCTCCTTAGATTTGTTGACTGCTGTAACTCGAACTACTTTTCGTTTTCGGCAGCGCGATAACCGGCCTTCTGAGCGTCGGCCTCGGTCATATACTTGCCCTGCTTGGTCTTGCCATAGTAACGCGTTCCGGGCTTGTGGTAGATCTTCGTGTCGGTGTTGACCCAGACCATGCCGGCGCTGTTGGCGGGAGGAGTTTGTTGCGCGGCGGTTGGAGCGGCAGCTGGTTTGGAAGCTGGTGCGGCAGCGGGAGTGGAGGCTGGTGCAGCGGACTTGGCGGCTGGAGCAGGAACCGGGGCAGCAGCCGGTGCGGAAGCCGGAGCAGACTTAGCTGTTGGAGCAGCGGCGGTACTTGCGGTGGCGCCGGATGCGGCCGGGGTAGTGTCCGCGGCAGCTTTCTTGGATTTCTTGGTGGCCGTCGTAGCAGCATCAGGACTAGCGGCGGCGGTATCGCCAGCGGCTTTCTTGGTCTTCTTCTTGGTGGCTGTGGCGGCCTCGGTGGAGGCAGCAGCCGTATCGTCGGCCGCCTTCTTGGTCGTTTTCTTGTTAGTGGCAGCTGCATCGGTAGCCGCGGCAGCCGTGTCATCTGCCGTCTTCTTGGTCTTCTTCTTGGTGGCCGTAGCAGCGTCGGTGGAGGCGGCGGCCGTATCGTCGGCCGCCTTCTTGGTCGTTTTCTTGTTAGCGGCAGCTGCATCGGTAGCCGCGGCAGCCGTGTCATCTGCCGTCTTCTTGGTCTTCTTCTTGGTGGCTGTAGCAGCGTCGGTGGAGGCGGCGGCGGTATCGTCTGCGGCTTTCTTAGTCTTCTTCTTAGTGGCCGTAGCAGCATCAGTGGTGGCAGCAGCCGTGTCGTCTGCAGCCTTCTTGGTCTTCTTGGTAGCGGAAGCGGTATCAGCGGCGGTCTGCTCGGCAGTGTCGGTGGTGGACTTCTTCTTTTTCTTCGACTTAGTGGTGGTATCGGTCTGCTCGGTCGAAGGGCTCTGGGATTGACGAGCGGAAGCAGTGCGCACGGTCAGATTGCCGCAGAGAAGAAGTAATGCGCCGAGCAGAGCTACATACAAGGTCTTAGGGGAACGATTCATCTTGGAGATTTCCTTTCACAATGAGCGGTCCGGAGTCATCCCCGAGGCGCAGGGCGGGGTGCGCACAAAAAGAAATCCCAGATGACATCGCCTCGCTTCGGGCAGTGCCCGTGAATTGCGCGCATGATGGAAGATAATGCGAGCTAAGTCAAGGAAGAATAAGGCCAGTCGGGCTGGGCGGACTGGCCAGTGGGGATAGCGGAATCAGTCACCGGAAGGCTGGACGCGGGCAAATTCAACGGACTCGGCAAGTCCACGGCGAATGGGGCCGAGGACAAAAGCGGGAACATCGCGCTCCGGAGCAACGGAGAGATTGGCAGCTTTGCGGGGAAATTCGATGCGGCGATCGAGCTGAAGGCCGGCGTCTTTGAGGAATTCGGTGGAGAAGCCCATGTCTTCGCCGCGGTCCACACCCCAGAACCAGAGTTTTTCTTCGTTGCGCTGGAGAAAGTGGAGGGATTCTTCGAGCTTTTTCATGGCGCGGTCAAAGGAGGAAGCAAGGAAGAATACGCCGAGATTCCAGGCGTGGCGGGGATATTGGACCTGAATACGCACACAATACTTCCCATTCTGATTCTTTTCGATGCTGCAACGATAATCATTTCGCACGTTCGACGAGCGGCCTGACATGGATTTCCCCTTGGAGTCGAGCGAATTGGATTTGATCTTTAATGACTGACCGGTGGGAATGCGAACGTCCTACCCTCGAAGGTGAGAACTTCCCAAGCAGTGCTCTGCGCATAACCCAACCCAGCCAGGAATAGGCTAGCGGGTGGGGAGCGCGAGGGCAAGGGGTGTGCCCTAAAATTTTAAGTTATTTATTTTCTAAGATATAGGGGTAGAAAAGTCGCCAAAACCGCGCATTTTATCGGGCATCATCTTCAACTTTCCTTCGGCCTTCATGCGCTCTTCGAGAGCGGTGCGGAAAGCTTCGAAGACCAAGGAGCGCTTGGATTGGAGCAGATTGTCGGTGATGGTACGACGTTGCTTGTCGAAATCCGCTGGATTGGCCTCAATTTTGGAGACCAAGTCGAAGACGATCCAGTTCTGGCCGACGGTAACGGGGGCTCCGACTTCGCCAACTTTCAGGTTGAAGGCGGAGGCAAGCTGTTTGCCGCTGCCAACACCGGCTATGGAGCCGCTGCGGGCAAGATCATCGGAGACTTTGGGATCGAGGCCAAGAGTTTTCGCGGCAGAGGGGAATTTTTCGCCCTGTTGAACGCGCTTGTGAAGCTCGTCGGCCTTGGCCTTGGCCAGTTCGGAGGCCTTTTGTTCCTTGAGGTCGGCGGTAACTTTATCGCGCACTTCATCAAGCGTGCCAGGATGCGCAGGGAAGACGTCTTTCAACTGGAGGATGACGTAACCGCGGTCGGTATGTATCGGCAAGGACAGTTCGCCTTTGCGTAGTTGCAGGATCTGTTCGTGGATGTCTTTGGAAGTGCCGAGTTCAAAGACGGGCTCAGTTGGCGAGACGGGCCGGGTTTCCGCGACGGGCAGGTGGTACTTGGCGGCGAGTTCGTCGAGTCCGAGTTTGCTGGACTGACGGATGTCGGTGGAGAGTTTATCGGCAACGGCTCCGGCAGACTGTTCTGCCTTGTTCGCCAGGTAGGGAGCACGAAGGCTGTCCTTCACTTCGTCAAAAGTCTTGGTGTGAGCGGTTTCCTTCTCGAGGACCTTAATGATGTGGTAGCCGTACTGAGTCTTGATCAGGTCGGAGACTTCGCCCTTGTTCAAACTGAAGGCGGCTTTTTCAAATTCAGGAACGGTCTGGCCCTGTTCGATCCAGCCGAGATCGCCCTTTTTGGTCTTTGAACCGGGATCTTCGGAGTACTTGGTAGCGAGGTCCTCGAAGTTGGCACCCTTCTTTTTGGCCTGGGCAAGGATGTCGTCGGCCTTCTTCTTGATTTCGGTGACTTCGGCGTCAGTCTTCCCGACGGTCATCAGGAGAATGTGCTCGGCGTGAACACGGTTCTTGACCTGGTAGTTCTGGATGTTCTGCTGGTAGATGACAATGAGTTCGTCGTCGGAGACTTGAGTGTTCTGGCGAATCTGGTTGATGTCAACGAGAGCGTAGCGAACAATGCGCTTCTCAGGAATCTGATACTTGGTGCGGTTCTGATCGAAATAGGCCTTGATCTGATCATCGGTGAGCGTGAGTTTTGCGGATAGGTCTTCGGGCTTGATGACGACGTAGTCGAGCTTGACCTTTTCGTTCTGGACGCGGAACTCTTCCTGGATTTCGGCGGGGCTGACGCTGATGCCATCGGTGAGGAGTTTGCGGAATTTTTCCTCGACGAGGCCGTCGTGGACGGCTTGTTCAAAGGCTGGCACGGTCAATTGAAAGCGCGTCTGGACTTCGCGGGCGTAGGTGTCCATACCAACAAAGGTGTCGCCGTTGTAAGCGGAGGGGAGATATTGGCGAATGCGATCGGCGCGCTCCTTGTCGCTGACAGTGATGCCGAGGCGCTTGGCTTCGTATTCAACTTCTTTTTGGAAGACCATCTGGCTCAGGATTTGCCGCGCGTAGAGACCTTCGAGTTGCGTGGGGATCTGGTTGCCGCGGCGAATCTGGTTGAGGCGATCGTGGATTTCGGCCAGCGTGATGGATTGATCGCCAACCTTTGCCACGACATCGGTGGAGCTTTCCGCGGTGTTGGTGCCCTGGGGCACAAGATAGAGCAACATGCTCACTGCAAGAAGTCCGATGATGACGCCGAAAAGTATCCGGACGCCGACTTTCTGGTTTTCGAATCCGCCAGCCATTACAGGTTTCTCCCTCGTGTGCAGCCAAACTAAAGATTATAGAGGAAGGAAGGCGAAAGGCCCAAATGATTCGAGAGGCCATCTGACCAGTTGGGAGAATAGGGAGGGTAGTTCTTGCGGATTGGAGAGGTGTAGGACATACTCCGCGGGAGAATGAGGAAAGCCGAAGCAGAAGATGGCAAGTAGCCAGGAGGAAAAAGTGAAAAAACCCGCCCTGTTGCTGATGATTTTGTTGATGGCGATTTGCGCGATTGAGGTGCCCGTGGCAAAGGGGACGCTCGTAAATGCTGCCCCGGAGACAAAGGTGGAACAGGGTGCACCAGCAAATAACGCTGCGACTCCTGCAGCGGAAGGAGCTGCAGAGCCGACTGGCTCGATTCGCATCACGGCGTATACATTACCGCCGGATCGCGATAAGAAGGCGCGGGCCATCAGCAAGGTGCGGTTGCGGATGCTGGTGGTGAATCTGATCTACGGGATTGTGGTGCTGCTGGTGATCTTGAGATGGAGGCTGGCGCCGAAGTTCCGGGATGTGGCGGAGAAGGCGTCTTCACGGCGATTTGTGCAGGCGTTGATTTTTGTGCCGTTGATTGGATTGACAATGGATGTGCTGTCGCTGCCGACGGGGATTTACGGCAATTGGATCGAGCGGGAGTATGGGTTGTCGGTACAGGGATGGACATCATGGTTCTGGGATTGGACGAAGGGCGAACTCATTGGAATGATTCTAGGAATACTCGTGGTGTGGATCCTGTACACAGTGATACGGAAATCGCCGAAGCGCTGGTGGTTTTATTTTTGGGTTGTTTCCCTTCCCTTGATCCTCCTCATGATTTTCCTGCAGCCGTTGGTGATTGACCCGCTGTTCCACAAGTTTGAGCCGCTGCAGAAGAAAGACCCTGCGCTGACTGCAGAACTGGAAAAGATGGTGAAGCACGCGGGACAGGACATCCCGCCAGCGCGGATGTTCTGGATGGGGGCAGGAGAAAAAACAACGACGTTGAACGCGTATGTAACCGGTTTCGGAGCTTCAAAGCGGATCGTGGTGTGGGATACGACGATTGCGAAGATGAATACGCCACAAATCGTGTTCGTGGCGGGCCACGAGATGGGACATTATGTGCTGAACCATATTCAAAAGGGATTTGCGTTCATTGCGGCGCTGTTACTGGTGGTTTTCTATATTGGATATCGAACAATTGGTTGGGTGTTGGCCAAGTGGGGATCGGCATGGGGAATTCGCGGCCTGGATGACTGGGCCTCGTATCCAGCACTTTTGCTGCTCCTTTCGATCATTGTGATGTTTGTGGGACCAATTGGAAGCACATTTTCGCGGCACCAGGAACACCAAGCGGATCAGTACGGACTGGAAGTTACGCACGGACTGACGCCGGATTCAGAGCAGGTGGCGGCACAGGCTTTCAATGTGTTGGGAGATGTAGATCTGGCTGATCCTGATCCGAGTCCGCTACGGATATTCTTGTTCTATGATCATCCCGCGATACCGGATCGGATCAAATATTGTTTGAGTTACGACCCGTGGGGTACAGGTGAGCAGCCGGAATTTGTGAAGTAAAGGCAAAGAACTAACTTAAAAATGAACGCTTAAAAAAAGCTGGCTTTCGCAAGTCAAGAATGAGAAACAGTCGCTAAGTGCGCGCGATGGCGCCGTGAGGGAACAACTTAATCAGCGCGAAGTCGTGCGTCGGATTGTAAGCGCGGCCAAAGTGGGGAAATGACTTATCTAGCGATCGAAGTGACGGAGACAACCATGGCAAAGGGTTTTTCCGTACTGTATCTAGCTGTCATCGCTGTTGCGGCAGCGACAAACCTTTCCTCACGAAGCGGTGATCCGATCACGCAAAGTGGTCCTGCTCTTCAGCCGATACCCGGAACAAATATACAAATGAATTTGCCCGAGGACTGGAAGGTCGAAAGCGCCTCTCCAGGGGTACCCCCGGGGCCAATTCTGAAACATTTAGCTGATCCGAAATATGAATTGCAGATTCGACAAACTGGGCCAAGTGCTCCCGGCCGCTCCTGCATGAGCCTGATCGGCTCCATGAAGACCTCCTTTGGCGGTGCGGAACTTCACCCACGCCCCTCGTTCATCCCCAACGCCTACGTGGGAACTATGCTCGAAGTGCCGGAAGCGCAGTTAACCTGTCTAAATACAGGAGACACGATGTTTGCGGTCTTCATTTTTTTGCCTGTTGGCAAATCCAACCCTCAGGTCATTTCCGGAATACTTCAGCAATTTGCAGACGCAGCTTTAAAACAATCGAAAGCGGTGAAAGGTCCGGGGCCGCTACGGCTACCGATTCTGGCGGCAGACGTGCCACTACCGAACGGGGGTTGGGGAGTCCAAGAGGTGGCAGGACAGTCAGGAAAGAACGACGTGATTGTCCGACAGAGTGGTGGAGGATTAAACGAATTGGAGATTGAACCAAGGATGAAAAGCTCGGCGCGGTGCGAAACATTCATGGCGATCCCAAAGGCCCACGACGGAAGTCACCAGACTTATGTGCACAATCCCACGTATGTCGGGACGGGATGGTATGCGGTTTCCATAGAGCAATTTCCGCCCCCGTTGAAGTCGTTGGAAGCCTATGCCTGCCGCAACGTGGGCAAAGACTCCATATTATTTGCGAAAATTGACTATGAAGGAGAAAAGATTGAGGGTGCCGACGAACTGATCCTGAAACAAATGCTGAGTGATCTCGGCAACGCTGCCGATCAAAAACAGAGTAGTCGGTAATCCACCATCAAAGTGCGTCGGCTTCACGTGTCCGACTGAGGCGGCGGCTGTCGTAAGATGGATAGGTGACCGCTAAGCTCATTCGTGTTTGTGCGATGGTGTTGTGTTTCGCTGCAGCGCTCTGGGCGCAGGAAAAAGCGGCCGAGAAGACTCCAACTTATTATCGAGATGTGCTCCCGCTGATGCAGCGGCATTGCCAGGTGTGTCACCGCGTGGGCGGGATTGCACCAATGGGGTTTGAAACTTACAAAGGAACGCGGGGGTACGCGGCGGCGATTGCACTGGCGACCGAGAAGCGGTCGATGCCGCCTTGGTTTGCGGAAAAAGGCGTGGGTAAGTTTGCGAATGATCCATCGCTGAGCGAGGAAGAGATTACGCGGCTGGCGGAGTGGGCGAAAGCGGGCATGCCAGAAGGTGATGCGGCAGAGGCGCCGCCGGCACGGAAATGGACGGGGCGATGGACGATTCCCGCGCCGGATGTGGAAGTAAAGATGGTGCAGACGGTGAAGATTCCTGCGAGTGGCTTGGTCGACTATACCTACGAAATTGTGCCAACGCATTTTGCCGAAGGGCGCTGGGTGAAGCAGTCTGAGATTCTGCCCGGTCTGCCGCAGAATGTGCACCATGCGGTGGTGTACGTGCGATCGCCGGATTCGAAGTGGCTGCGGCACGCGCCAGTTGAGAAACCTTTTACGGCATCGATGCTGCGCACGGAACAGGATCGAGCGGAGGCCATGTGGACCGACAGTGACATTCTGCTGGTGTATGCGCCGGGGAGCACACCGGACAACTGGCCGGGAGGAATGGCGAAATACATCCCAGCCGGTTCCGACCTGGTATTCCAGATGCATTACACGAGCAGCGGAAAAGCGGGCGCGGATGAAACGCGGATCGGGCTGATCTTTGCGCAGGAGGCGCCGCAGAAGCGGGTGCTGACGCTGCAGCTGACCAACGACCATTTTGTAATTCCGCCAGGCGCGCCCGATTACCGCGTGGAGGCGCGGGGCACGCTTCCGAACGAGGCGCTGCTGCTAAGTTTCTTTCCGCATATGCATCTGCGTGGGAAAGAGTTCGAATACAACATTATTCATGAGGATAAGTCGATCGAGCCGCTGCTGCGGGTGAATTATCACTTTCACTGGCAGATGACCTACCGGCTGGCGGAACCTCGGCAGTTAAAGGCCGGGACAGAGCTGCAGGCATTGGCGCGCTTCGACAATTCGCGGCAGAACATGCACAACCCCGATCCGGACGCCGAGGTGAGATGGGGCGAACAAACTACGGACGAGATGATGGTGGGATTTTTCGACGTGGCGGTGGAGGCGGGATTCGACAAACAGCGGTTTTTTCAACGCTCGAGCGGCAAACCCAGTAACTAGAACGCAACTTTTTGACGACGATGTTTGTAGATTGAGTACGCCCGTCACGGAGACTTCTCTCCCCTGCAAAACGCTGTGTTAGATTGCAAAATTGGAGGAGTGACGCCCCGAATTCCGTGACTACGCAGACTCCCATCGAACCTCGTAAACCAGTCGCCCCGTCGGGTCCGCAGCAGGCGCCGAAGATTCATCACGTGGAAGTGTACTGGCACGCGGTGACGTACAAGACCGTGGCGGTATACCTGTTGCTGCTGTTCGTCATTATTATTGCCGGGTTATATGTGGCGATGCCGGACTGGACAGAGATTCTCACGAAGAAAGTGAATAACGCGATCGGCAACACGGAAAACGAGAACCTGACGATATCGCAAACGCAGGCGAAGTTCGTGAACCTGGACGGGCGCGTGCAGGTAAAGAAAGTGAATTCGGTGACATGGGTGGACGCGGATTACCACACGCCACTGGATAAGGGAGATTTGATTCAGACCGGCAGCGACGGCGCGGCGCGAATGACGTTTGGGGATGGCACGGAATATACGGTGAAGGCGGAATCGATGGTCACGGTGGAAGAGAATAATGTGACCAAAGAGCAGTCGAACACCGCGGTGCGCATCAACACTGGACAGGTCGATCTGGCCACGCCGAACTGGACTTCGCCGAATTCGAAGGCGGCGGTGAGCGTGGAAGATGCGACGGCCATGGTGCAACAGAACAGCCGGGCAACGGTGAAGAACGACCCGAAGAATAACGAGCATGAGATCGTAGTGAACACCGGTGCGGCAGAAGTGCGGCGCGGCTCCGAAAAGATTGAATTGACGCAGTATGAAAAAGTGAGCTTCGTCGCGGGTAGCCCAGCGACGAAATCGAACGTGCTGGCGCCGCCGGGGCTAGTGGCTCCCTTGAACCTGGCGCCGGTGATCGCGGAAAATCCGAAGAGCGCACAGATCCGGTTCGAGTGGCAGCCGGTGAATGAAGCGATTTCCTATACGTTGCGCCTCAGCTCGACGACGATGTTCACGAAATTGGTGAAAGAAGTGAGAGTTTCGGGCACGGCGGCGGAGGTCAGCGGCCTGGATGCGGGCGATTATTTCTGGAACGTGACAGCCGCGGACGCAAAGAAACAGACGAGCGAGTTCAGCGAGACGTTCAAGTTCTCGCTGGTGTCGCAAGCAAAGTCGCAGGACATGGTTCTGGACATCGAGAGCACACAGATTCACGGGCGTGTGGCGGAAATTATTGGCAAAGCCGAACCGGGCGCGGCGCTGATCGTGAACGGGCAACCAGTAGCGAATATTTCGCCGGATGGGACGTTCCGTCATTTCACAGAGCCGCTGGAGCCGGGGCAACACACGATTGTGGTGATTGGCTCAAATCGCCGTGGTGGCACGGCGAAGCAACAAGTTTCCATCGTGGTGCCGAAGTAATTTGGGGGGAAGCGGAGGCAGCTTTTTGCTTGCTGCGCCAATTCCAGCGACAATGGAAGGTTGCACGGGTAGAAATCCGTGCGCGGAGCTCCACACATAGCAGGAGCCCGTCCGCAGGGGGAAGTGGTAATGAATAAGAATGGGTATAACCTCAGGTCGGTATTCAGTCTGTTTTCGTCCGACCTGGCCATCGATCTAGGCACGGCAAACACTCTGGTGTTTTCGCACGGGAAAGGGATCGTGGTGAATGAGCCATCGATCGTGGCGATCAATAAATCCAACGGAGAAGTCGTAGCGGTGGGGCGCGAAGCGAAAGACATGCTTGGACGCACGCCGGGAAACGTTGTGGCGATCAAGCCGATGAAGGACGGTGTGATTGCAGACTTCAAAGTTACAGAAAAGATGCTGACGTATTTCATTCAGAAGGCGCACAACCGACGCGTTCTGGTGCACCCACGCATCGTCATCGGAGTCCCGAGCGAAATTACCCCGGTGGAAAAGCGCGCCGTGCAAGACTCCGCCTATCGTGCACGAGCCAGCGAAGTGTATCTGGTGGAGCAGGCGATGGCGGCGGCGATCGGCGCAGGACTGCCGATTGAAGAACCCTCGGGCAACATGGTGGTGGATATTGGCGGCGGGACGACAGACATCGCGGTTATCTCCATGAGCGGCATTGTGTACTCGCGTTCGGTGCGTGTGGCCGGAAATGAGATGGACGAAGCGGTGATGCAGTATCTGAAGCGGAAGTACAACCTGCTGGTTGGGGAGCGCACTGCGGAACAGATCAAGATGGAAATTGGATCGGCTTATCCACTGGAAAAGCCGCTGACCATGGAGGTAAAGGGCCGGAACCTGATTGAAGGCGTGCCGCGGACAGTAACGATTGACGACAGCGAAATCCGCGAGGCGCTCAGCGAGTGCGTGGCGACGATTCTGAATGCGGTACGCGTGGCACTGGAACGCACACCGCCGGAACTTTCCGCAGACATCAGCGATCGCGGCATCGTGCTGACGGGCGGAGGAGCATTGCTGAAGAATCTGGACAAGCGAATCCGCGAAGAGACCGGCCTGCCGGTATCGATTGCCGACGATCCACTGGCATCGGTGGTGCTTGGAACCGGAAAGATGCTGAGTGATTTCAAACTACTGCGTCAGGTTTGCATCGATTGATGCAGTTTTAAGTTTTAAGTAAAAAGTTGTGAGTAAAGAATCTCTTTTGCCAACAGTTTTGAAATGGCCCCGAACTTGTCATCCTGCCCAGCCATAAGTTCGGGGCTGAAGTTCCTAAGATTTGAATTTTCGATGGTCGACCTAAAACTTGGAACTTATTACTGAGAACGATTTCTTATGGTGGCGATACCTTCAAAACATAAATCGATAGCGCTGCTGGCGGCGGTGCTGATCGCACAGTTGCTGATGCTGGCGGTGCAGATCAAGCGCGATTCACGAGGGCGGCTGATCCGCGTGTGGGCGGTCGGCGCCGTTTCGCCGTTTGAGCGAAGCGGTTCGTGGGGATTCGGGAAGGTTCGCGGAGTGTGGGACCACTATTTCGCGCTGCAATCGACTTCGCGTGAGAACGAAGCGCTTCGGATCGAAAACGATTCGCTGAAGCTGGCTATTTCTCAACTGCAGAGCAAGGCCGCGGAATCCGAGCGGCTTTCCGCACTGCTGAATTTCCGCGAATCACACCCGAAGGTGCCAATGATCAACGCGCGCGTGATTGGCGCCAGCGCGGGAACGGCCAGCCGGATGGTGGAGATCGATCGCGGCGAGCGTGATGGAGTGCGACGCAACTTTGCGGTAATTACGCCGGATGGGGCGGTCGGCAAAGTGATTGAGGTCTATCGCGATACGGCACAAGTGCTCTTGCTGACGGACAAAGATGGCGGTGTCGGCGCGATGCTGGTGGATTCGCGGATTCAAGGGCCTGTGGGCGGGACCGGCGAACCATTGTTGCAGATGAAATATGTAGCAACGGACGACAAAGTGAGCGTAGGGGAAAAAGTAGTTACCAGCGGAATGGACAAGATATTTCCGCGAGATATTCCAGTGGGGACGGTGCAGGAAGTGAAGCCGGGCATACCGTTCAAGCAGATCTTGCTGCAACCGGCGGCAAAGCTGCAGCGGCTGGAAGAAGTCATCGTATTGCTGAGCCAGGAGCCGGTGGAATTCCCGAAGGAACCGTCGGCACAAAATGCCGCGGGAGGTGCTGCCGGATCTGAAAACACAGCAGCAGCACCTGCTTCGCCAGCAGCCAAGCCGGAGAAGCCATGAACGAAACGTACGAACTCCGCAGTGGCGAAACGCACATTGAGGTACACAAGTTTTATCCCGGCGCGATTGTGGTGGTGGCCGCCGTTGCGCTGATTTTGCAGTCGATGGTGCCGGCTTATTTTCCGGGCTTTGCCATATTGGACCTGCCGCTGCTGATCACGATTTATTTTGGATTGAGCCGGCGGAATCCCTCGACGGGTTTGTTGCTGGGCATGCTGATCGGATTGGCGCAAGACAGTTTGAGCGGGCCGACGGTGCCACTGGGATTTTATGGAATTGGGAAAACGTGCATCGGCTATCTGGCGTCGTCGATTGGGGCGCGGCTGGATACGGAACACCCGGCGGCACGATTTGCGCTGATCATGGGATTCTTCGTGACGCACCAGGCGATCCTGGTGCTGATCCGGCGGCTGCTGCTGGCGCAGCCGGAACCGTGGTTCAACGCGCATCTGGCAATTGCGGCGGCGGTGAATGCGGTGCTAGGGACGATATTGTTTTTGCTGCTGGATCGGCTGCGGAGAAATTCGTAAAGCTCCCTTATTGAGCATGAACCCGCCGAGTGATTCCGCGCGATGATGATTTTGGATCGCTTCACTGTGCTGGAACCCACTAGACGTGCACGGTGTCTAAGGTGAGTGTGATGTACTGCAAACCTCATCAATTCAAGTCCTTCCGGTTTCGGGTAGTTACAATAGTTCTCTCATTCGTAATCCTCACTTCGCTGAGTGTTGTTGTCGCATTACAGCCCAATTCCGGCAGAGCCAATTCAGAACAATATCGAGTCTTTTCGGATTATCTGGAGCAGGGTCTTACCGGCGAATCTCATTCTCTCGGGTCACGCGAAGGGTTAGTAGTGATCGATGGCTGCACAATGGGAGGATTGCGTGGAAGCTTTTTGTTGATCGAGAAGTTTTCCAGGGTCAGCCGAGATCTACAGCTTCCTACCGCAATCCCTTTGCTTAATCTTCTTACGTCAAATGTAAGCCAAGAAAGACTTCAAAAATCTTTCGCGCTTTCCGTACAATACGAGTTGATGACAGTTGCGGAATCAAAGCTCTATCCGTATGAGGCGTTCCAGAAACGATTTCCAGGCAACTATGGTTATCAGACTTTTACACGGGTCGGTTTCAATCCAGACATGACTCAGGCGGTGTTCTACACTGAGCACATTTGCGGCATGTGCGGCGAGGGAAAGTATGTATATATGCAAAAACGTGGAGATAAATGGACCGTCGTGCGAATAGCTGGAACGTGGATATCGTAGTTATGGCTTGGCAAATGCTCAAGAGATGGACTTCGGGAATCGTGCGGACAAGGGGCACAGCAATGCTGTTCCTCTACGGGATTCGTGCGTGGGGGTCAAGCTTGGAACAGTGTCCTATGGAAGAACGGTGGCCAACTGAAGGCGGCCGCTACAAAGACGTCCAAACAGAGCGGCTCAATGGCTTAGAAGGAACTGCTTGAAGTCGTCGTAGACGGTGGACATGGGTTTAGAGAGTTTGGCACGGTTGAGGTATTCGGCCAGGCGCGAGGGGAGTGGGGGGGCGATGCCGATTCCCTTCTGGACGATTTCGGCAAATTTGGCGGGGTGCGCGGTGGAGAGGACGAGGCCTTGCGCGGGCTCGGGGTGTGCCTTGCGATAGGCTTCCCAGGCGAGCATGCCTACGGCGGTATGCGGATCGGTGATGTAGCGGTGGCGCTCCCAGACTTCCTTCATTTGCTGGAGAGTTTCGTCGTTGGTGGCGCCATGCCCCCAAATTTCCTTGCGGATAATCTCCAGGCGTCCGCGGCAGAGATCGAGCAAGCGGGGAAAATTGTTGGGATTGCCTACGTCCATGGCGTTGGAATAGGTGGCCTGCGCGTCGCGGGGATGATATTCGCCGCTGCGCAAATATTCCGGGACGACATCGTTGGCATTGGTGGCGGCGATGAAACGCGCGACGGGCAAGCCCATGCGCTTTGCGAAGAGTCCAGCGGTGAGATTGCCGAAATTCCCACTGGGGACGGCGACGATCAGCGGAACCGAGGCTACGGGAAGTTGGCGATAAGCGGCTACATGGTAGAACATCTGCGGCAAGAGGCGGCCGACGTTGATGGAGTTGGCGGATGTGAGAAAAACACGCTGATTGAGAGGTTCGTCAGAGAAGGCCTGCTTGACCAATCGTTGGCAATCGTCGAAAGTGCCGGAAACTTCGAGCGCGGTGATGTTTTCACCGAGGGTGGTGAACTGTTTTTCCTGAGCCTCGCTGATGCGTTTGGAAGGATAGAGAATCACGACGCGAATGCCGGGCACACCGAGAAATCCATGAGCGACGGCGCTTCCTGTGTCTCCGGAAGTGGCGACCAGCACAGTGAGGGTGCGAGATTCGCCACGCACGAAATAGCCCATCAGGCGTGCCATGAAGCGCGCGCCAAAATCCTTGAAGGCCAGGGTAGGGCCGTGAAATAGTTCGAGGACGTGTAGAGCTGGCGAAAGCGAAACTAATTTAACCGGGAAATTGATGGCTTCGGCGACCACTTGCCACAAGACTTCTTCGGGGACGTCAGGCGTGGCGAAGGGGCGAACCACTCGAAAACAAACTTCAGTGAAGGGCAGGCGGCGAAAATCTTCGAGTTCTTCAGGACTATGGCGGGCGATTTCCACGGGCATGTACAGGCCGCCGTCGGGGGCAAGGCCACGAAGTACCGCGCCGCGGAGAGAAGTGAGCGGAGCTTTGCCGCCGGTGCTGCGGTATCTCATGCCGGGAGGGCCTGGGTGCAGAGATTTACAGAGGAAGAGCGGAGTGACCCAAGAGCACAGCCAGAAATGGCTGTGCCACGGATGCTTGGACGGAGTGAGAGTGAGGCGGATGAGGGCATATTGGTCATTCGATTATCGCTGAATTCGTTGCAAAAAGGCTTGGCCGGGAGATTCGCCGCGGGCTTCGACGGTGGCAGCGAGTTCGCGCAGTTCAGCCACAGGAACGGTGCAGTGCGCGAGGGCTTCGTAGCTTTGGCGGCGGGCGGCGATTAGAGCGGGATAGCATCGGGCGACAGTCTGGCCGGGCGTTTCGCCGGGCTTCGACTGGAATGCGCCACGCCACAACACGGGTTTTGGATCTTCGAGATAGCGGCGGATAAGGAGTTGTTGTTCTTCGGCGGAAGCGGCGAGATAGACGACGGTCATGAGTTTTCGCAGGCGGAACAGGAGATTGTTGCCGGTGTGGATGACGCTGCCGGTGGTGTCGAGGATCAGTGGACTGGAAGGATTTTTCTCGAGGCCAGTGAGAATTTCGTCGAGGGAAGAGATTTCTTGGGAGAGGTATTGGGATTCGCGTTCGGCGTAGGTGGGGCTGTCGGGCCAACCCATCCACGCGGCGACGCCGTTGATACCGCGGAAACCGCCGGCCTGCAGGGTAGGAGCGAGGCGGGCTTCGATAAGATCGTCGCAGGAAACGGCGGGATAGTTTTCGGAGGCGAGGCGTTTGGTCCAATAGGTTTTGCCGGCACCAGACATGCCGATGAGAGCGAGACGAAGAGGTTGATCGGAAGTTCGCATGAGATAGAACATTGAATTTTAGATGATTCGGAGAGTCGGTGGAAAAGAAAAGGAGGGAGAGAGACCTGGAGGTAACGCGGATGGGGAGAGTTTAAGGGATTCAGGATTCAGGATTCGGAATCTGTGATGATCACTGCGATTCTCTTTTCGCGGGGTTGTTGCCACGGTCCCTCCGCTGCGAGCCGCAGAATGCGCGGCTCCCCGGTCGGGATAACCGCGTGGAAAAATGCGCAGTTAAGACGAAGGAAAGTTAACAGAAAATACAGATGCACTGCCAGCAATGGCTGTGCCAGGAAAACGACTGGGACGCGTAAAGCCGCTCCAGCATTTGGATACCGGGGTGACCGATCTAAAGATCGGCCACAACAACGGCCACCCCCCAGGGCTGGATACGGCGCGGTTACTTCAGTTGGAGATGATCGTAGCGGTTGTACTGGGACATGTCGGAGACGATGATGCTGTCGCCAGGCTGCAGGCCCTGAGAGATCTGCACGCTGTCGTTGGAAGAGCGGCCGAGAGTGACTTGCACACGATGAGCCGCCCTACCGTCAGGGGAAACGCGATAAACGGTCAGAGGTGCATCGGAATGCGTTTGCAGAGGCCACTTGACTAAGATGGCATGAGGATTTTTTTCGGTGTCGATCGCGCCGCTGGCGGAGAGGTCGGAACGAGCTTCGCGTGGCTGTTGTCCTGCGAATTTCAAATCGATGCTGATGGTGCCGTTCTGGACGTTGGGATCGATGTGCATGACAAGAGCAGGATAGTCGTGGTTCTGGACGGTAATCGTGGCGGGCTGGTTCAGATCGATGTGGCTAAACTGCGCTTCGGGGATGTGGATGCGTGCCTGGAGGCGCGCGGAGTTCGTTACGCGGGCAAGAATCGTGCCGGTATTGATCTGCTGGCCGGCGCCGATCGCAACTTCTTCAAGAACGCCGTCAATGCCGGCGCGAACGAGCAAGTATTCTTTCTGTTGGCTGCGCAATTCATAGAGAGCTTGAATCTGGGCGACTTCCGCTTGTTTAGCGGTTAATTGGGCCTGGCGTGCTTCATCGGCGATAGCGAGTTTTTCCTTTTCGATGCGCAAGCGAGTCACTAGAGAATCGGAGCGCGCACGGAAAATTTTGGCGTTCATGGAGGCGCCGACCTGCATTTTGAAGAGGGCTTCGTCGCGATCAGCTTGCAATTTCAGCTCCGTGGCTTCGGCTTCGAGTTGTGCCTCGATGGCCTTTTCATTCAGCAATTGCGCCTGTAATTGCACCCGCAAATTAGCCAACTCCGCTTCGGATTTTTTCATGGAGAGTTCAGCATCGATGATCTGGCGGTTCAAGTCCGGATTGCTCAACTGCAGAATCACGGAATCTGGTTTAACGCGTGCGCCAGGGCGAAGAAAGATCTGATCGACGCGACCATCGGTGCCGGCCGCGAGCCAGCGAACTTCTTCGGGGACGAGGGTGCCCAGTCCCTCCGCACGGCAGATCATGGGGCCGGATTCAACGGTAACGAATTGCAGGGCCGAACGGTCGACAGAGGGGGAAGCTGAACGCAAGCGCGTGACGCCAAATGAGATACCGAGGATAGCCACAAGGGCTAAGACGGGAATCGTTAACCGCCAGAAGATCCTAGGGCGAAGACCATCAAGCACGGGCGAACCTCCGAATCGATGAGTGTAGCGTCCAATTATAAAATCAGAATGTGATGAGAGGCACAAAATAAGGAACAAAAAGTGCGTTTACTGCGCAGCAAAATTTTGCATGGAGGAGGCGCAACTCATTGGACACACGACCATTTAACAGCGGGAAACCTGTCCTATGGTACGGGTTGCGGGCGAGTGCCCTAGATGCTAGTTTTGTAAAGACTTCCGCAATCGACGGATTTCGGGAGTTTCGCAGCGAATCCGTTGTTTCGTGGTGTAGCCAGAAGCCGTAATTTTGGCGGCCAACTGCAAGAAAAGAATTGAAGGACTCGCTGCTGGAAAAGAAGTTGCGCGAGCATCAAGCGCTCAGTAGTAGGAAAGAACGCGCTCGCGCGCAGGGTCTGCGTGTCGTACTGGTTTCGCAACGATAATCGATTGCCGCAAGAACGGCTGGCCGCCGCTTCCTACGTGATTGTGGGCATAATCACGTTGCTGCTGTTCGGGTTCTGGAAACTCCAAATCATCGATTCCGATAAGTACGGGCAGTTAGCGGAACGTAACCGCGTGCGGTCGATTCCGATTATCGCGCCGCGCGGACGCATGCTGGACCGCGACGGGCGCGTACTGGTAGATAACTACCCATCGTTCAGCGTGATTCTGTTGCGCGACGACATGGCCGCAGTGCAAAAGAGTCTGCCGGCGATCGTGGATGGATTGGGATTATCGCTGGAAGACGTGCAAGAGCAACTGAACAACACGGAAAAACTGCCGAAATTTCAGCCCATCGTGATCAAACCCGAAGCTACGCCCGCGGACGTGGCGTTCATTGAATCGCACCGCGCGGATATTCCGCTATTGGAAATGTTGATGGTGCATCGCCGCCGTTATCTGCCGGGCGGGTTCATGTCACATGCCAGCGGATATGTTGGTGAAGTCAGCGAACAGCAGATTGAAGCAAGCAACGGAAAATTGCGGCCTGGCGACTTTGGCGGCAAATCAGGGCTGGAACGGCAGTATAACGATCTGCTGGTGGGTACGGACGGACTGCGCCGCGTGATTGTCAACAGCGTGGGAAAAGAAGTCGATCATCTGCCGCAACAGGAACCGATTCCTGGAAAACAGATACAACTGACGATCGATTACGATTTGCAGCAGGTGGCGGAAGCGGGCCTGGGAGACAAGAAGGGCGCGGTGATCGCGCTCGATCCACGGACCGGCGAAGTGCTGGCGTTTGCCAGCCATCCCGCGCCGGACCCGAATGATTTTGCAGTGAGAGTCTCGAAGGAAGAGTGGCAGAGACTGAACGAAGATCCGGGCAAGCCGTTATTGAACCGCGTGACCCAGGCGCAGTTGGCGCCAGGCTCGGTGTTCAAGGTGATCATGGCGACGGCGATGCTGGAGTCAAAAACTCCGCCGGAAAATTTCACTGCATTTTGCCCGGGTTATGGCGTGTTTTATGGGCAGATGCACAAATGCTGGGTGTACGGGAAGAGCAGTCACGGCTCCGTGGGTCTGCACAGCGCCATCGTGCGCTCCTGCGACGTGTTTTTCTATAACGTGGGGATGCGGATGGGAATCGGCACAATTTCGAAATACGCGAAGATGCTGGGCCTTGGCTCGAAAACAGGAATTGACTTGCCCTCAGAAGAGTCCGGACTGGTGCCTTCCGAGGAATGGGTAGAACGCGTGTATCACCACAAATGGTACGCGGGATCGACGATCTCAGTGTCCATCGGGCAAGGCTCAGTGATGGTTACGCCGCTGCAAATCGCATACGTGATTGGCGGCATCGCTTCCAGCGGCAACTTCAAGCAGCCGCACTTGTTGAAAGATACGACCAACGTTGGCGAAATGCATGTGAACCTGGCCGAAAACACGGTCGAGCAGGTGACGCAAGGTATGTACGGCGTGGTGAATGAGGCAGGCGGAACGGGACAAGCGATCAAATTACAGGGCATTGAGTTTTGCGGTAAATCAGGAACAGCGCAGACGATGAGCTACAGCGCGGCGAGCAGACTGGGCTTGGGTAAAGGAAAAAACGACGGATGGTTCGTGGGCTTTGCGCCACGACGTGATCCTGAAATTATTGTGGCCGCGGTGGTTGAAGACACTGCGGAACACGGAGGAACTGCCGCGGGACCGGTGGTTCGCGATATCGTGAAGGCTTACTACGAAAAGAAAGAAAAGAAAACGCACGGACAAACAACCGTTCAAGTATGACAAGCCGCATGACTTCAGCGAGGCAGCCGGTACAAAACCGAATCAAGCACCGAAACCGGCGGCAAAGCCAGAAGTGGCCGCGGCCGTGGTGCCCATAAAGAGTACGAAGAAGGCCGCGGAAAATTAGAGCGCTTAGTTTTACGAGGGAAGAAAATTGATTAATGACGCACCTGGAGCGCGCGATTACGATTGGTGGCTGCTGGCGATCATGGGCGCCATTTGTGCTGTGGGCGTAATCGAGATTTACTCGGCGACGCACGGAAGCGCGCTGGCAGGGATGCACACGCGTCAATTGCGTTGGCTTCTGATTGGCACGGTGCTGATGTTTGTGTTCTCTCGGCTGGATTACCACCTTATTTTGGACCAAGCGCCTATTCTGTATATTATTGGAATAGCGGCACTTACGGCTGTCTTACTGGTGGGACATACCCGCTTTGGAGCCAAACGATGGATTCCGGTGCTGGGGGAATTTCTTCAGGTGTCGGAATTGGTCAAATTGATTATAATCATTGTGTTGGCGCGCTTCTTTGCAGAGGTGCGCACCGATGAGCTTTCCCTGCAGGATTTGATTAAGGCAGGATTGTTAGTTGGAGTACCGCTGGTTCTCATCTTGAAACAGCCCGATCTTGGCACTGCGTTAGTGCTGATGCCCATGTTGATAGTTGGCGGGTTTCTCGCCGGGTTGCAATGGAAACACGCAGCGGTGATTGTCATGATCGGCGTCTTGCTATTGCCGGTGGGATGGCATTTCTTGAAGCCGTATCAGAAAGAAAGAGTTACTTCGTTTTTGCATCCCGAGGAAGACGCGAAGGGCTCAGGCTATCAGGTATTGCAGTCGAAGATAGCGGTAGGGTCTGGCGGATTCTGGGGGAGAGGTTTCGGGAACGGCACCCAGAATCAATTGGGGTACATTCCGGTCAGGTATTCCGATTTCATTATGGCGGCCTGGGCGGAAGAGCAGGGATTCAAGGGTGTCCTGCTTGCACTTGGACTGTATATGGCGTTATTGTTGCGTCTTGTACAGAATGCCCAGCGCGCCAAGGATCGCGCGGGAATGTTTCTGGTCATGGGCGTGACAGCAGCGCTCGGGTTTCACGTTTTAGTGAATGTGGCCATGGTCATCGGGGCAATGCCGGTAACCGGTATTCCATTGCCGTTGATGAGCTACGGAGGATCGGCCACGTTGTTTGTATTCCTGGCCATCGGCCTGGTGATGAACGTCCGGCTACGCCGGTTCGTCAATTAGCTGCTGGTCAGTGCCGTGCGCGCCTCAGTTCAGGGGGGATGCGTCGGTCCGGCGACTGTTCACAGCCGCCAGTAGTCATGGGTTAGGTAAGAAGGAATTTTAGAGTGAGTAAAGCATCGTCCGCCGTTACCCCGGGAGATTCCCGGCAACGGCCTTGCCTCGATAGCATGAGGTTAACGTATTTCGAGAGCCGCAGTGCGGCTTCTCCCTCCCGCTACGAACGCCAAGCCACAACACTGTTGTCGCCAACGTGTTCCGGTCACTACCGGGACGGCGCCGTGCCTTGGACCGCCTCTTCCTATGAGGGTCCCGCGGCGATGCTCCACAAGGAGTTGTATGTCAAAAGAATTGGTAATATCCGCGAGCTCACACGAACGTAGAGTCGCGATTTTAGAAGAAGGCCAGCTAGTCGAAATCTACATCGAACGCGAAAAAGAGTTCGCTCTCGTCGGCAGCATCTACAAAGGAAAAGTAACGCGAGTGCTACCAGGCATGCAGTCGGCTTTCGTCGACATCGGCCTCGATGGCGACGCATTCCTGTACGTGAGCGACGTGTTCGAAAACCTCGAAGATTACGACCACGGGCACGGATCGCATGATGCGCCGGCGCCGACTATCGTGAATGGTCACGCGCACGCACCGAGAGAAGTGCTGCCGGGCGAGACGCTTTCGGCCGGGGCGGTTCATGAGGAGATCGTGCACCTCGACGAACCCAGCGCGGAGCAATCGCCCGACGAAGATATCGCGGTTGAGGGAATTCCGGGCGAAGTTCGCCAGGCCAGCTCCAGTAGCGATGCGGGCCCACAGCCGGCATTTAGCGGTGAAGCTGCTGAGCCGGAAGAGCGCCAGCCGGAGTCGAACGCATCCGCGCCGCAAAATTTTGCGCCGAATTACAATCCCACGCGGAATTATCCTCCCCGGGGAAATGATCGTGGCCCAAGCCGCGATCGCGGTGGAGACAGAGGTGGAGACCGTGGCGGTGATCGCGGGGGAGATCGCGGACGCGGCGGACGTCGCGGAAGATTCGGGCGTCGTCGCGCAGGAAGTGATCGGCCTCCCACGAACCAGGGTGGCGGCCGGAACTTGCCGCCATCGAAATACGCTTCACCGCAGGGTGATCGCGATTCGCGTGGCGGTTATGAGAATCGCCGGCCGAATGATCGCGGACCGGAGCGCGGGGGAGATCGCGGGCCAAGCGCGCCCGTGCCGAGCGTCGAAGATGAAATCGTGCTGCCGGGCGAATCGCTGGCAAAGTATCGCAGCCGTCCTGCCGTTGCTCCAGTTGCACCTGTGGTTGAGCATGAGCCCGAAGAACGGCAGCCAGATTTTACAGAAACACCTTCCCGTCCAGCCGTCGGATTGCCACCGGGTGGAGGAGTTCCCCGTCGTTTCTCCGGGAGCCTGCCGCATTGGCTGCTGGCCGACAACGAACCGGCCGGTGAGGCCGTAGCCGAAGAATCTTCCAGCGAACAGACCATGTCTGAGGCAGTGGAAAATGCGCGGGCAGCGACTGCGGAGGTGACGGAAGAGATCGCGGCAGAGCCGATTCAGAACGGAGCAGCGTCTCTGAGCGAAGAACAGCTTGGAGCGCTTTCTGCACAATTGGTGGAAGCCAAGCACGAAGAGACACAAGCCCGTGCCGCGGCAGAAGCCGTTGTGGAAGAAGCGGAGTTTGAAGAAGAGGAAGACGAGACGGAAGAGCTGGAAACGGAAGAAGAAGATTCCACGGAAACCACCGAGGAAGCCGAGGAACCGCTCCACGAAGAAGCGGAGCACGAAGAGTCGCGCGTTGAGGCTGTAGACCGGCGCGAGACAAAAGAAGAAGCCGAATTGCGGCGAGACGCAGAGCATGAAGCAGCCGAGGCGTATCGCGCCGAAGAAGAAAAGCACGAAGAGCTGCAGGCGTCGGAGGCCGAAGGACAGCGCGAAACCGGCGAGGTCATCGAGCAGACGGAGAGCTTCGCGGCGTCCACAGAAGGTGGGACGGCGGAAGCGATCATCGAAGAGGATGTAATTCTGTTGCCCGGCGAAACACGCGCACCGCGCAATCCTAGTGCGCCACGTGAAGAATTTGTGCGGCGCGATTCCGCGCGAATCGGCAGCAATCCACGTTCACGTTTCCAACGCCCACAGCGCGGCGGACGCGATCGGGATCGTGGACGCGGTGGGGATCGCGGCGGACGTCCAGATCGTGGACGCGGAGGTGACCGTGGAGGACGCGCACGCTTTGAGCCGCGGAGAAGCAGCGGCGGAAGCGCACCGAGTCATAGTGGGCATCAACGCAGCCATCAAGGTGGACACAGCCACGGACACGGGCATGCGCCTTCGCGCCGGCCGCAACTGATTTCAGAAATGCTAAAGGCGGGACAAGATGTCGTCATCCAGATCGCCAAGGAGCCATTGGGAAAGAAAGGCGCACGGATCACCAGTCACGTGGCGCTCCCAGGCCGCTTCCTTGTGTACATGCCGACGATCGATCACATCGGCGTTTCGCGAAAGATTGCCAGTGCGGATAACCGCTCGCGTTTGCGACGTCTGGTGGGCGAAGCGCGCGGCAGTTACCCCGGTGGATTCATCGTTCGCACGGCAGCAGGCGAAGCTACGGACGAGGAGATTCGCACCGACATCGAGTTCCTGGGCAAGACCTGGAACGAGATCAAGCAGAAGAGCGAAGAGAGAAAATCTCCCGCGCTGCTGCACCGCGATTTGAATCTGGTGGAACGCATCCTTCGCGATTACGTGAGCGATGATTTCACCGCGATCTGGATTGACAACGAAGAGGAATACGGCAAGGTAGTGGAGTTTGTGAGCCGGTTCCAGCCGAAACTGGTGAATCGCGTCAAGCTGTACACCAAAGAGCAGCCGATTTTTGAAGAGTTCGGAATTCAGCACGAACTCGACAAGGCGCTACGCGCGAAGGTGTGGTTGAAGTCTGGCGGCTACATCGTCATCAACCACACAGAAGCCCTGGTGGCGATTGACGTTAACACTGGAAAGTTCGTGGGCAAAGGCTCGACGCGACTGGAAGACACCATCGTCAAGACCAACCTTGAGGCCGTGAAGGAGATCGTGCGACAGATTCGGTTGCGCGACCTGGGCGGCATCATCGTGGTGGACTTCATTGATATGGAAGAACGCCGCAACCGCGAGAAAGTTCTGGCCGCGCTGCAGTTTGCGCTGGATCAGGACAAGGCGCCTTCGAAGGCACTTTCGTTCAACGAATTCGGCCTGGTGTGCATCACGAGGAAACGCACCAAGCAGGCTCTGGAACGCGTGCTGTGCCAGCCCTGCCCGTCTTGTTCGGGGAGCGGTATGGTGAAGTCCGTGCCGACGCTGTGCTATGAAATTCAAGCAGAAGCGCGGAAGATGGCCGCGGCGGATCACGAGGGTCCGAACCTGACCCTTCGTGTACACCCGGAAATCGCCAAGGCGTTGAAGACTCGCGAGTCTTTGCTGATCGACGAACTCGAGCAGAACTCGCACAAACACATCATCATCCAGTCGGATCCCACGCTGCATTGGGAACAGTACGACATCTACTAGTTTTAAGTAATCAGTCGAAAGTTTTAAGTAATGCGAAATGCCCGAGCCGCACGCGCGATTTGGGCGTTTCTGCGTGTTTGCGCTGCAGATCAAGATTCAATTGTATGACTTCCAGCTTTGGGCCTTGGAAATGGCTAGCCCTGGTGAGGTTTGCGGGCGAAGGCGCCGATTAGCAGTGGAGCCAGCGTGACACCATGCTTCTCGAGGCCCTCCTGGCGGAGTCGGTGAGCGAGCGTTTCGATATCGGCTTCCGCCTCGGTAGTCATTCCAAGAGCAATCATGCGCGGCAAGAGGCTACGCACAGTTTCGGCAATCCATTCGTAGACGGGGCTGTGCGGCCCTCCATCCATGACGGCTTCGGCGCGGCACTCGGGGGGTTGCAATCCAGCTTCCTGCATCAGTTGGAAGAGCTGGGTTCCAATATTGGGCCGGGGCACCGAGCGGCGAAAAAATTCGACGATCGATTCCATTGCCCAGTGCATGAGTGGCGTTTCCGGGTAACCGCGAGGAAAGAATGTGAAATCACCTTCCTGAAATGCAACCACGCCACCAACGTGAACGATCGAGGCGGCCTTCCGCAGAATGCCCAGCGCGTCCTGGGTGTGGAGCAGGATGTGCCGACCGATCACGGCATCGTAGGGACGCGAGGGCGTGTGGTCGTTGACGTCAATCTGTTCAAAGGTGACATGATCATGGCCGGCGGAACGGACTCGGCCACGAGCGATATCAAGGGCGGCAGGGTCAAAATCGAGGCAGGTGAGGCGTCCATGCGGACCGACCAGACGCGCAGCGATGAGCGAGACTTCGCCGATGCCACAGCCGAGTTCCAATACGTGCATTCCGGCAGAAATTCCTGCACGGCGTAGAAAGCCATCGGTAAGTGGATTGAGTACGGCGGCCTGTAGAGCGAGGCGACGCCGTTCATGATCGGTATGACCCATGACATAAGCAGAAGTGTTGTTGGACAGAACGGCCTCCGCAACGTGCGTCATAGTGCCTTGGGACGGAAAAAATTGCAAGGGACTGGACAGTCATTATGCGGCTGATTGAGAATCAATCGCGATCGCGTGCTTCGCGTGAAGACTTGACAGAGTTTGTTGGCTTGGGTGGAAAAACGGTGAATTTGGGCGCGGGCATGGGCGCATCGCCCATGCGATCTTGCCACAAATATTTATTGAGGACGACGGTGTCTGCCGCATCTGCGTGGCTGAAGTCGAGCGCGCTACCTTCTTTCCATTCCTTGGTATTCGCCTGATAGATCATGCCGTTATCGCGATTGCGATAGTCTGCGCTGTAAGGCGGTTGATTGCCTGCGCCGCTAAAGAGGGGAGCCATGACGGCTGCGCGCGAATCGTTCACGTTCATGGGGGGAGCGCCGAGGAGTGATTCAATGGTGTGAACCATATTGATGGTGGTATAGAAGTGATGATCGACGAATGGCGCGGACTTCCCTGCCTGCGATTCCGGCAATGGGGCATATTTGCTGATGACCAGGGCAATGCTGCGGTGAGAGTCGACATGATCAGGGCCGTCCTGGGCGTCATCCTCTAAAATCAGGATCGCGGTATCGTCCCAGTAAGGAGTGTGGGAGATCGCGTCCACGACGCGGCCAACCGCCAGGTCGTTGTCGGCAACGGAAGCGGAGGGAGTGGGCTTGCCTTTTGTGCCGCCCTCGGTGTGATCGTTTCCCAGGCGCAAAAGCGTGAACTGCGGCATGGTGTCGTTTCCCGACTTGCGAGACGCCAGAAACGCATTGAATTCATTCAGAAATTCGTCGACGCGAAGCTGGTCAGGATAAGCAACTTCAAAATCCGGGAAGTGCGGATCGAAATGGCCGCGCAATTCAACTTCGGCGGCAATATTTTTGGCCATCAGTGGAACGTCCCAGGCGTACGGACTCGGACCGCCGCGCGGATCACCAACATTCTTTTCCAGAGGTTCGCCCTTCTTGATGACGGTGCGCGGGCAGGTTACGCCAGCGACCTTCGGTGGTCCGGAGGTGGGAAGATTTGTGCCCACGTTTTCGTTGCACCACCGGGTGACGATGTATTCGCCATAATGGCGGTAGGAAATGCCGAGTTTGGCAAAGCTCTTCCAGAGATATCCGCCAGTGGGTTCACTTGCATCCGGTAATCCCTCTTCAGCGGCAATGCTGCCAAGAAATTGCCCTTCGGAATCGTAAGTGTATTCGTGGCCGCGATAGGCGATCGGCCAGGTTTTCTCGACGTAGTCGGAAACCGACGCGGATGTGGACCAGACGTGACCGTCACCGGAAACGTCGCCGCTGTCGTAAAAATTATCGAGGATGCCGAATTGACGGGCGAGTTTGTGCTGGTTGGGAGTGATCGCTTCGCCATACATGGTGAGTGAAGGATCCCCGTTACCTGCCGGCAGGTCGCCGAAGACCTGATCATAGGTGCGATTTTCTTTGATGATATAGATAACATGGCGAATTTTGTTCTCGCCGGCAGCGAAGGCGATCTTGTCGGTATTGCCCTGTGCGATGTTGCTGGCGACGGTCTGGGCGGTCCAGTCCGCCAGTTTCGCGGGAATTTCGGAAAGTGGAATGCGCGCGAGCGATCCTTGGGTGAGCGCCGCGACGTAGGGAAATTCGGGCAAACCGTTCTCATCCTTCTTCAGGATCTTGGGATTGGCGGAGGAGCCACGGCCTTTGGCAGTGCCAATCAGCAAATCGTTCGAGGTTGCAGCCACCACCGTGGGATACCACTCGGTGGGAATGAAGCCTTGCGCTTGAAGCAACGTACCCGGTTTGGCGTGGCTGATGTCGAAAACCGCGACGGAGTCCGAAATGGCGTTGGCAGAGTAAAGGGTCGTTCCATCCGCCGAAAGCGCCAGATATTCCGGATCGCTTCCGCCATATTTCTGACCGGGAAGTTTCGTGGAAAGCGAATAGAGCAATTTGCCGGAGTGCGTATCGAGCGCTGCGATTTCATCGCGATTGGTGAGAGCCACAAACAGCAGCGAACCATCTTTATTCAAAAGTAGAGCGGTGGGATGAGAACCACCGGCTTGCCGTGCAGTCGGCTTGCGGAGCGGAACCATCCTGAGCACACCGCCATTGATGAGATCGAGTTCCGCAACCGTGGAGGCATTCCAGAGCGAAACGAAACCGCGCTTTCCATCCGTAGAGATCACCGTGGTGTAGGGGAGAGAACCGGGAACTTGCCGGAAGGTGGAGAGATCGAAGCGATGGATGATGCGGCCGCTGGAGGCGCTCAGCAGGATGGCCTCGTCGGAATTATTGCTGGCGACCAGAATGCGCTCTTCACCAGCAATCATGCTCACGCTCAGACCTGCTGGATAGGTAACGTCCTTTAATTCCGGGTGACGTGTTTTTCCCGTGGGCAAGTTCGTTCGCGGAGTGAGCGGCATGAATCGCTCCGGCGAGATTTTTCCATTTTCGAAGATGTAGACGGCGATGCCGTTGCCTGTACTTCCCTTCTCCTTGCCGAGCGGATCGGAGAGCGAAGACATCGAAGCGAACAGGCGATGGCCGTCCAGGCTGAATGCCAAGCCAACAAAATAAGTTTGCCTGGCGTTGCTACCCAAACGGTCGTCGGGAAAGTCAGTGAGCGCGTTCGTTTCCAGGTTGAGTACGGAGAGAGACTGCTTTTCGCCTGAGCTATAGGCGCCATAACCACCGTGGAGCAGGACGGCAAAACGGCCGTCTGGGGAGATCGCGGCGGCGGTTGGGAAATTGTTGGTGCGCCGTGGGTGGCCCGGAACATCGCCAAGCAATTTCGCGTTGGGCATTTGCTTCGGAGCGGAAGGAGGCGGTGCGTCCTGGGCAGGAAGAGGTAAAGATGTCAATAGCAAAAATCAGGAACGGTAAAGCCCTGAAAATTCGATGAATGAGGCACATGGCCGCATTATAGGGGATTTTTTGTCGATCGGCGGTTAACGACTGGTGAGCCCGCTCTTCGCTGGGCTTCCAGAAGAGCGTGGCCCCAACAATCATGTAACCTCGTAGCATCGGGGACAGTAATGGTAGATAGAGGGCGCCATATGGAACTGTTAGAGCGATTCGCCGAGGGCGATATCGACGCCTTTGAAGCCCTTTTCCGGCAGTACCAGGGCGAAGTCTATCGTTGGATTGTTCGAATCGTCCGCAATTCGGCGACGGCAGAGGATTTGACCGTGGAAACCTTCTGGCGCATGTACCGGGCCCACTCGCAGTTCGACCCTGTGAAGGGAAACTGTGGCGCTTGGCTGCGCCGCATCGCTACGAATGCCGCTATCGATCATCTCCATCATCCGCGCCATGAAGTCTCGCTCATGGACGAACCCGTGGCCCCAGCGAAGCAGCCACCTGCTGAGCAACTCGAGATGCGTCGCGAAATTCTACGTGCAATCAACAAGCTCTCGCCCCGCCTGCGCGTAGTGATCTTACTCGCCCTGGTGGAAGAGGAACCGTATGAAAGCATCGCCCAAGCCCTGGAGATTTCGGAGGGCGCGGTGAAGGCTCGGGTGTTTCGAGGCGTGCGCATTCTTAGAAAATCACTGTCACAGGCTGGAGTCCATCCATGAAAGAACCTGAAATTGACGACTGAAGAAACTGTTGAAAGATTCCCTGCCTCCTGCTCACAGAGCAGAGTCGCGGCGCGACCTCTGGCCAGAGATGCTGCACCGGCTCGATCAGTCCAAGTTTCACGTGCCCTGGTGGGATTGGGTGCTGCTTTCCGGCGTAGCTATTTTCTTTTGTGTTTTTCCTGGAGCGCTTCCAGCGCTGCTGTACCACTTGTGATGAAGGAGGAACTATGAGAAGGCATCCTTATTTGCGGGCGTATCTTGCGGGAATCGCGGTGCCCACGGTGTTTTTGTTGGTCGCAATGACGGTGTACACCATCGCTCGCTACGGGTGCGCTATATCCGTTCCCCATCGAGCGATTGATCGTTTTCCCCATGGCCATGGTTCCAAATGCGTGGGGACTTTGGAACGTGCTATACCGTGCATCGAGGGCCAGCCGACGCATTTCTCTCGGTGTATTCGGGGGAGGACTGCCCTTGCTACTGGCGCCGGGTGGTTACCTTGTGGCACGGATCCTGGACTTTCCCATTCCTCCCGTGGTCTTCTCATTAGCCCCGTGGGCGCTTCCCATCGGGCTCATCGTTTACTATCTGGTTTGGAAACACCTTGTCGGCTTCTTGAACGCAGAACTGGAAATCGATTGATCTCGACGAGCCTCAGCTCAGGTACCTGAATAGCGCTGCTCTTTCCAGGGATCGCCGTAGGCATGGTAGCCGTTGCGCTCCCAGAAACCGAGTTGATCGTGGTCAAGTAGGGTGAAGCCGCGCACCCACTTTACGCTTTTCCACGCGTAAAGATGAGGTACAACCAAGCGCACCGGGCCACCGTGCTCCGCGGCCAGGGGTTCGTGGTCGTGTTCAAACGCGAATAAGACATCGGGGCGCAGGAGATCCACCAGCGGGATATTCGATGTATAGCCTTCTTCCGCGAGGACGAGAACATGTTGTGCAGTTGGTTTGGCGCTCGCAAGTTGCAATACTTCGGTGAAGAGAACACCTTTCCAGAGATTGTCGAGACGGCTCCAACGCGTGACACAATGAAAATCGGAAGTGACTTCAGTTTGCGGGAGAGAGCGAAACTCCTGCCAGGTGAAACGGAGGGCCGAGTCGACCAGACCGTCGATCTTGAAATCCCAGCGGGAGGCGTCGAAACGCGGAACGCTTCCGGCGTGGAGCACGGGCCATTTGATGGTGAGGGATTGGCCGGGCGGCAGACGGCCCTCGGCACGAGCTTTTTTCTCCATTTCCCGGCGCCCACCGTCATCCCCCAAAAGTGCCATATGCTTTCCCCCTGATCGATTAGAGCATTGCACCTGGAAAAAGTTTCTTCCTCGAGCAATCCACTGCGATCATTGCGTCCTATTGGCTGCGGCCAATTCGGCCCTTGCTTAGCTGTAGTCAGCCGATAAGCTCTCAGCCTAGTTAACAGGACCAATCACGAGGCCGTTGTGATTCCCTTCCAATTTCCGGTCCGACTGCCGGAACAAAGGAAACTATGTCCAAAGAGATTGAGCCACCAAGAAATGGAGATACCACAGCAGCCTTGGAGGTTGCGGTGGAGCGCTCGCAAAAGTATCTGCGCGAACGGGGTTTGGAGAAAGTATATCCGGGTGAGTCGAGCTTGGCATCGCTCGCCGAGTTTCATGAACCGTTCCCGGAACAACCGCGTCGCCCAGCCGAAGTCGTTCGAATTCTGGACGAGTTTGGTTCGCCCGCAACAGTCAGTACCACGGGTGGGCGCTACTTCGGATTTGTGATCGGCGGGAGTTTGCCGGCAGCGCTGGCGGCAAGTTGGCTGGCGAATACCTGGGACCAGAACGCGGCGTTTCGCGTGATGTCTCCCGTAGCAGCCGAATTGGAAGAGGTGGTGCTGCGATGGGTGTGCGAGATTCTGAAATTGCCTGCGGATTGTTCGGGAGGATTGGTGACGTGCGCGACCACGGCAAATTTCAGTGCGCTGGCCGCCGCTCGGCATGCATTGCTCCAGAGGGCGGGATGGAACGTGGCCGAGGATGGCATGTTTGGAGCGCCGCCGATTGACGTCGTAGTGGGCGAAGAGGTGCACGCTTCGATGCTCAAAGCGCTAAACATGGTGGGATTTGGGCAGAAGCGGGTGAAGTTGGTTCCCGTGGACAGCCAGGGACGAATGTGCGCGAATAAACTGCCGAGGCTTAACAGCAACACGATCGTGTGCATTCAGGCGGGAAACGTTAACAGCGGGTCGTTTGATCCGGCAGAGGAGATTTGCGCCCATGCGAGGGAAAGTGGCGCTTGGACCCATGTGGATGGCGCGTTTGGGTTGTGGGCTGCCGCTTCGCCGAAATACTGCCACCTGCGAGAAGGATTTGAGCTGGCCGATTCTTGGGCAACGGACGCGCACAAATGGCCTAACGTGAACTACGATTGCGGGATTGTGCTGGTGCGTGATGGTTTGGCGCTGCAGGCAGCCATGCATATTTCCGCGGCCTATCTGCAGCCGGGCCAACGGCGAGAACCAACGAACCATACTCCGGATGCTTCGCGGAGAGCTCGCGCGATTGAGTTGTGGGCGGCGTTGAAGTCGCTGGGAAGAACGGGGCTGGCGGATTTGATCGAACGGACTTGCAGGTATGCGCAGCGATTCGCCGCTGGGCTACGCGAAGCGGGTTACAACATTCTGAATGACGTGGTGATTAACCAAGTGTTGGTTTCGTTTGGGGCTCCAGAGCAGACACGGGAAGTGATGCGGCGCGTTCAGGAAGATGGCACCTGCTGGTGTGGCGGAACGGTGTGGCAAGGTAGGGCGGCGATGCGAATCAGCGTTTCTTGCTGGGCAACCAGCGAAGAGGACGTGGAAGCGAGCCTGGCAGCAATCCTGCGGATTGCAAAGGAAGTTAATGGGTAGGCGCCACAGAGTCCCAGTTCTGTTGCGGGGGAAATCCGCGAACCTGCGTGTTATTCTCTTCCCATGACAGCTCGAATCCTCGATGGCTTGAAAATACGCGATGAAATCTTCGGAGAACTGAAGACCGAGGTTGCGCGACTGACCGCGCAAGGGATGCGCCCCGGACTGGCCGCGGTGCTGGTTGGCGAGAATCCTGCTTCCCAAATCTACGTGAAAAGCAAAATTGCGGCGTGCGAACAGCTAGGCATGGGGCATTGGCTGCACACTCCACCGGCTTCCATAAGCACCGAGGAGTTGCTGCGCCTGGTGCAGGATTTGAATGAAGACAACAACGTGGATGGGATACTGATGCAATTGCCGCTGCCATCGCAGGTGGATTCCAAGCGAATCCTGGAAGCGGTCGATCCGGCAAAGGATGTGGATGGCTTCCACCCGATTAGCATGGGGCGATTGGCGAGCAATCGGCCGGGGTTGGTGGCGTGCACTCCTGCCGGCTGCATGGAGCTGTTACGGCGGTACAAAATTCCCATCGAAGGGAGAAACGCCGTGGTGCTGGGGCGAAGCGACATCGTAGGCAAACCGATGGCGCTGCTTCTGCTCCACGGCAATGCGACCGTGACCATTTGCCATTCGAAGACGCGTGATCTGCCCGATGTGGTGCGCCACGCGGACATTTTGGTGGCCGCGATCGGAAGAGCGGGATTTGTACAACCTGACTGGATTCGCCCAGGGGCAACGGTAATTGACGTGGGGACAAATAGAGTGACAGACGTCGGAGAGGCGGAGAGGTTACTGCGCAATTTTCCGGATCGGCTGGAAAAATTTAATGCCAAGGGCAATCTATTGGTGGGGGATGTGCATCCTGACGCAGTTCAGATTGCCGGTGATCTTTCACCGGTTCCCGGTGGAGTCGGACCAATGACCATCACCATGCTGATGAGCAACACGGTGAAAGCGGCGCGGTTGAGGCGAGCGCACAGTGCCGCGAAGGCCGGGCAGTAGACGGTCGAGTTAGAGGGGAGTTTGAACGCCATGCATCACCTGGGGCTGACCGGAGGAATCGCCAGCGGAAAAAGCGCCGTTGCGGCGATGCTGCGCGACATGGGATTCACGGTTCTCTCGGCCGATGCCGTTGCCCATCAATTGATGGAACCGGGGCGACCTGCGCACGACGAAATACTAAAAGAGTTCGGCAAGGGCGTCGCGACGGCCGATGATCGAATCGATCGCCCGAAGCTTGCGGCCATCGTCTTCTCTGATCCCGACAAATTGACGCGACTGAACGAAATCATACATCCGCGCGTCGAAAAAATGATGCTCGAGCAATTTGCCGAGTGGGAACGCAACGGTGTACGCGATGCCGCATTTGTGGAGGCGGCGCTGTTGATCGAGTCTGGATTCGATAAGAAGCTGGATGGTTTGGTGGTGGCGTGGTGCAGGCCTGAGCAACAGATCGAACGGCTGCTGGCGCGTGGCATGAGCGAGCTGGAAGCCCGGCAACGAGTGAGCGCGCAGCTTCCGGTAGAAGAAAAGATGAAGAAGGCTACCTTTAGCATTGATTGTTCAGGCACGATCGGGGAGACGCTGGCACAGGTCCGGGAGTTAGCGGGGAAGCTTAGACAACGAAGTTGAATTAGAGCGGCGCCTTACGCAGACGCAATGCATTGGTGATTACGGAGACGGAACTGAAGCTCATCGCGGCGCTGGCGATCATGGGGCTCAGCATCCACCCGAATATGGGAAAGAAAACTCCAGCGGCGATAGGGATTCCCAACGCGTTGTAGAGGAAGGCGAACCCGAGATTTTGTTTGATGTTGCACACAGTGGATCGGGATAGACGGCGCGCACGAGCAATGCCTCGAAGGTCGCCTCTGACGAGGGTTATGCCGGCGCTTTCCATGGCAATATCTGTGCCGGTGCCCATGGCGATGCCTACGTCAGCTGCCGCGAGCGCTGGAGCGTCGTTGATCCCATCTCCCGCCATGGCGACGATGCGGCCCTGCTGACGCAATTTCTGAATGACTTCGGCTTTTCGCTGGGGTAGGACTTCCGCCTCAAATTCGTCAATGCCCAGTTGCCCGGCAATGTTTGCCGCTGCGACCTGGCGGTCACCTGTGAGCATTACGACGCGCAGACCATCCTCTCGCAGTAGTCTCAAGGCCTCGGCTGTGGTCGCTTTTACGCGATCGGTGAGGAGAAGCACGCCTTCCAGGCGGCCATCGACGGCACAGAAGACACTTGTGGCCACTGAAGAGTGAGCGGGAGAGTCTAGGTCTGAGGGGTTGGCGTTATCAGAGATAGTATGCGACTCCAAAAATTTTGCGGAGCCTGCCAGTATTTTCTTTCCCAGAACGAGACCTTCCACGCCTCCACCAGGCATGGCTCTGAATTCAGTGACGGGAGCGAGTGGCAGCTTTTTTAATTCTGCAGCGCGGACGATGGCGCGAGCCAAGGGGTGTTCACTGGAACGCTCGAGGCTGGCAACGAGTGAAAGAAAAGAATCCTGCGAATATTTGCTCTGCGCGGAGAGCGAAATGCTTCCAAGAACGGGCTTCCCTTCGGTGAGCGTGCCGGTCTTGTCGACGACTAGAGTATCGACTCGGGCGAGCGTTTCGAGGGCTTCGGCGTTTCTGACGAGGACGCCGACGGAAGCTCCTCGACCGACAGCAACGAGAATGGACATAGGAGTGGCCAATCCTAAAGCGCAAGGACAGGCAATGATGAGGACCGCAACCGCGGCGAGGAGGGCGTGGGCAAATCGTGGCTCCGGCCCCCAAAAAGCCCAGGCTGCAAAGGCGCCGATGGCAGTCAACACAACGGCAGGGACAAAATAACTGGCCACTTTGTCGGCCAGACGCTGCATTGGCGCACGGCTGCGCTGCGCTTCGCTGACTAGCTTCACGATCTGCGCGAGAAGCGTGTCGTTACCAACGCGCTCTGCCATCATCACAAAACTTCCGGTGGAATTGAGTGTTCCGCCAGTGACCGGATCTCCGACAGTTTTCTCGACCGGCAGCGGCTCACCCGTAACCATGGATTCATCGACTGTACTTTCGCCTTCACGGATTTTTCCGTCGACAGGGATGCGCTCGCCGGGACGCACGCGCACCCGATCACCGGGTTTGAGTTGAGATAAGGAAACATCGCGCTCGGCACCAGCTTCAACGAGATGAGCGGTTTGAGGGGCGAGATGCAGCAGTTCGCGTATGGCACCACTGGTGCGTTGCCGCGCGCGCAACTCCAACACCTGGCCGAGCAGCACGAGCGTAGTGATTGCGGCCGCGGCTTCAAAATAGACGGCCACACCACCCTGCATGTCGCGAAACGATATCGGGAAATATTGCGGGAAGAGTGTTGCGGCCACGCTGTAGAAATAAGCCGCGCCGGTGCCGAGACCGATGAGTGTAAACATGTTGGGGCTGCCATGCGTTATCGAGGACCAGAAGCGTTGCAAAAAAGGCCAGCCGCACCATACGAAAACCGGGGTGGCGAGCAGGAGTTCGATGCCATTCTTGAGTGTCGAGGGCAGGTGAAGGCCGATCGCTTCGCCAAACATAGAAAGGGCCAGAATCGGAAGAGAGAGTGCCGCGCTGATCCAGAAGCGTTTTCGCATGGAGTCGTATTCCGGGTCAGCTTGCTCCTCCGGCAACAATGTCCATCGGTTCGAGGGCCATGCCGCATTTGGGGCAGGTACCGGGACCGATCTGCACAATTTCCGGGTCCATGGGGCAGGTGTAGCGAATCCCTTTTCGCGCCGGCTGCCTATTCGCCGCGGAAGAGGCGTTGGGCTCCATGCGTGCGGTGCCGGGAGCTGCGAGAAATTTCTCGGGATCGGCTGCAAAACGTTTCGCACAACGAGTGCAGCAGAAATAGTAAGTCTTGCCCTGATAGTCGAACTTCCCTGCCGCTTTTTCCGGTGACACCAGCATTCCGCAAACGGGGTCTTTTTCTTTGCCCTCGGCACCGAGAATGGCGAAGCGAGGGTTTGGCCGTTCCCGACATGGATAAGACTGCCAACGAGCTTTTGGTGGCTGCTTCCTGGGCTGGCAGAGCCGCGGCATATTTTTCAGGCTGCTGCGCAAACTTCTGGGCACATGCTGAGGAACAAAAATAAAAAGTTTTGCCGGCATGGACTAGCTTTGCTTTGGCAGTCTCTGGATTGACGTCCATGCCGCAGACCGGGTCTCGTGCTAAGGTCGCCACAATTTCCTCACTTTCGTCAACGCAATTGGCTCTTTGACTGGACGATGCCGAACGACCGTGCCGCTAGCGAAGGTGCGTGTAGATCAACTCCAGCAATTCGTCGTACATCGCGGCGGAATCTTCCGGCTGTCCACTGGAAATGGCGTGCTCAGCACAATGGAGAAGATGATTCTTCATGAGATTGCTGGCTACGCCGCGCAAAGCTTCCTGCGCCGAAGCAATCTGGACGATGATGTCCGCGCAATAGCGGTCTTCGGCAACCATTTTCTGCAAACCGCGGATCTGCCCTTCGATACGGCGGAGGCGTTTGGTGTTGAGGTCCTTAAGCCTGGCATCAACAGCCACCGCTTTTCGCGGGCGAGCATGCACAATTTCCTTCCTGCGCAGTAGAGGGAGAATTTGGGGAAATGCTTAGACGCGGGCATACAAGATACCCTCCACCCCTATATATACCCCCACCCCCTATATTGCGTCAAGCAGTGGCAGGACAGGTTGCCGGGCGGCAGGTTGTGGAAGGCGGTGGCGACATTTCCGGCTATCCTGGCGCGATTGCGGCATGCTACTGGGCGTAGCACCCTAAAACCAGACCTAAGCATTGCAAGCTACACCGGTCAGAAGTACAGTATCGGTCTGCCGGGAGAAGCACACGGAAGTTCCGGCTAAGACGCGTAAATCGGTTCTCTCGCCCTCGCAAACCGAACGCTTACTCCCAAGGCAGTCGTTCTGCAACGTAGCACTGTGGAACCGGACCCGGAGACTGGCCGGGCTATAAGCCTGTGCAGCCGAGGAACGGAGGTCATGCCATGTTTCTAGATTTCTTTCACTTGCGCGAACAACCGTTTGGCGTGACGCCGGACCCTGCCTATCTGTACCCGAGCCGCACACATTGCGAGGCGCTTGATAGCCTGACTGAGGCCATTCTGGGCGACCGTGGATTTTTGGCACTGATCGCGGAGCCGGGCATGGGCAAGACCACGCTCCTGTATCAAGTGCTCGAGGGATTGCGCGATAGTGCCCGAGCGGTATTCCTATTCCAGACACAATGCAACTCTCGCGAATTTTTCCAGTACCTGATGAGCGAGCTGGGAGTCGATTCCACGGGCATGGGAATGGTCGCCATGCACAACAAGCTGAACGAGCTATTGTTCGCGGAAATGCTGGCTGGCAGACGATTTGTGCTGATCGTGGATGAAGCACAGAACCTGGACGATGGGGTACTCGAAACGATCCGGATGCTCTCGAACTTCGAGACGCCACACGCCAAATTGCTGCAAATTGTGCTGGCGGGACAACCGCAACTGGGAGAAAAGCTTTCGCAGCCGCATTTGTCCCAACTGCTGCAACGCATCTCCACCGTGAAGTATCTGGAGGCCCTGTCTCCGGAAGAAACGGCGGGTTACATCGAGCACCGGCTCAGAGTGGCGGGCTACCGCGGATTCACGCTGTTTGAACCGGAGGCCGTGCGAGCTGATCGCAGAACGGAGCGGTGGAATTCCTCGCATCGTGAACAAGATCTGTTTCCGCGCGATGTTGGAGGCGTATGCCCGAGGTCGGTACACAATATCGCGAGACCTGGTGGAGCGGGCGGAGCGTCAGCTGGAAGTAAACGCAGGAGTGAGACCTACGACGGCTTCACTTCCGACGCCAGCAGCTGTGCCTGCGTCCGTACCGGGGCCAGTGCTTCTACCTGCTTCCACCCTGGCGGAGTCGTTGCCGGAAGCTCATCTTCTTGAGCCAGCATTGCCACTATCCTACAAACCGCGCGCCGAATTCGGAAAGCCTAGCAGGGGGCTCTGGGCTGCTGGTCTCGCGGCGCTGCTGTTAACGGCGGGACTGGCTTTGCCGCGCAACCTGCTGAATGAAACGATGCAGAAGATGCGCGCGCAAGTGGCGGCCACAAGAAACATGATGCAGCGCAGCGTGGGCGAGCGCGCGCGACAAGAAGTGACGGCGGGGCAATCGACAGAGGGGCAGGCATCTGGCTCGCCAGCAACAAGTGGCCAGTCGCTTCCAAGTGTCACGGCGATCCAGGCCTCGAGCGCGGAAAATGACGCCCGGATCGTGGTTCTGCTAGACGAACCGGTGCAATATGATTCAGCACGACTGGAGTCTCCCGACCGCATCTATTTTGATCTGCACAAAACACGTTTGGGTACTTCCGTGGAACAGCGAACTGTGCCACCCCAAGCAGGGTTGCTTAGAGATGTTCGTGCCGCGCAAAACAGCGACGACGTCGTGCGCCTGGTGTTGGAAGCGGATGGAGCGAGAGACTATTCGGCGCAACTGCTTGCAGAGCCGAACCGACTGGTGATCGACGTTCATGGAAAAGCGGCGGACATGTCGAAGGGTAACGCGCTGACCGAAGCAGCTAACCAAAATTTTGGTGCCTTATTGGGGGACACCAATCGCGCCGCGGGTAGTCAACTATCGTTGTCGCGAGAATTGGGATTGAAGATCAACCGCATCGTGATCGATCCGGGCCACGGAGGTTACGATACCGGGACCATGGGGCCGCGGGGATTGCTGGAAAAAAATCTTTGCCTGGATGTGGCGCTACGGCTGGGCCAGATGATCGAAGAAAATATTCCGGGCGCGCAGGTGGTATATACGCGCAAGGACGACCGCCATGTTCCTCTCGAAGAGCGCACGGCGATGGCCAACGATGCCAACGCGGATTTGCTGATTTCCATTCACGCCAATTCCAGCGCCAGCCGTGAAATACGTGGCGTGGAAACGTATTACATGAGCATGGCATCTTCGCGCGAAGCACGGGAACTGGCGGCGCGCGAAAATGAGTTTGGGCAAGCTTCGCTGCACGATTTGCCGGACCTGCTAAAAAAGATCGCCAGCAGCGACAAGATCGCGGAATCGAAGCAGTTGGCGGGTGAAATACAGAATGCGCTTTCGCAGCGGTTGCAGTTGGTAAGCCGGCAGGAGACAAACCGCGGAGTGAAACGGGCGCCGTTCATCGTGCTGACGGGAGCGAACATGCCTGCCGTGCTATCGGAAATTTCGTTCGTCAGCAATGCGAACGACGAGAATCTGCTGCTGGAAGGCGCACAGCGGCAACGCGTTGCAGAAGGACTGTATCGGGGGATCGCGGCCTATCTCGACAGCTTGCACAGCATGCCTCAGAAGAAGCAAAAGTTTGTCAGCGAAAATCGCAACGGTGCCTCGGGCGGTCCCGGGTTCTAGTCTGGCAGACTGCGGAAGCTGTGAAACAGCTGGGCATTCAAAAAATGTTCAAGAGGCTGGTATAATTCAGCCATGACACTCGTGGAAATTACGTACGATCTGCACTCTTCTCTAAGCAATGAACAACTGGCGAACCTCGGCAATTTCTCAAATACGTATGGGCTGCGGAAAATTCGCGTCGACGAACAGAAAAACCAGATCTCGCTGGAGTATGACGCCTCGCGCCTGCGCGAAACTCAAGTTGCACATGTGTTGGGGCAGGCGGGCATTTCCGTGAGCCGTCAGGCAAGCGATTCAATGGCCCCGACGTGGAAAGAAAGTCCGCTGAGCCAAGTGTAGCCATCAGGTTTGCCGTGAGAGGGTAATGGGAAAAGAAAAGAGCCCGCCCCAACGCAAGATAAATGAACACAGAACCTGCTATCGAAAAATCCGCGCCCGCGGGGAATGACAGTGGGGCGGTCGTGCGTCTGAAGATTCAGAGAATGAGTTAGAGAAGCTGACTGTTCGTGGGAACAAAAAATGGGGACCCCGCCTTGGGACCGGGAACCCCGGAAGCGCGTCACCGAGGCCAGTGTCGTTTTTACACCGGCGCGTGGGGTCATCCATCCCGGCTCCCCTCTCAGAGGCTGGTAGGAACAACAGTCCATGAGAATCAGCAAGCAAGTCTCTTCCCCCTCAGTTGCAATTCCCGTGGGCCCTCTACTGCGCACGGTCCACGTCAGCAGTAATTGCAAACCAGCGGTCACGGGAATTTCAACCCAACGTCTTACAAACAGATGATTCTAAACAGCTTATAAAATGGACCGCCTGCCAACCTGACCCCAAAATGACCTCAATCCCGAAATGGAATGCTAGGACGGGGTGCGGTACCGGAACCCTAGTCCCATTTCATTTTTAGCTTGCCGGGCTATCGGTTTTTTTTTGTTCCAGGCTGAAACTGTCCTCCTCATGGCATCCCTATCTATTCATCGTGCCGTCCGCCTCACAGGTTGGTTCCTTCTCGAGTTTGCGGTGCTACTTGCGGCAGTGACCGTTTCTGTCTGGGCGGATACTTCCAGCAATGTGAGGAAGGTCGCTGCAGGCGGATGCTACTGTGGTTGCACACAATCGAAGACAGCGGGCGGTTGCGGCAAGATGTGCGAATTACCTAAGTACGCGTCGCGGTGGTGGGCAGTGACGTGCGCGAAGCCGAGAACAAAGACTCCAGTGGGGACTCCCGGCGCTGGCCCCCATTTTGCGCATCCGCCGAGGGCCGAACGCGCTTCTAACTGAGCAATCTCGTTTCTGCGGCCGGTCTCAGCGTGAAGAGGTTGTCTCTCCCAAGAGTCTTGAAAATATTTCGGGAATTTCAAACACCGCGCGGTTATTGAGTGCGGCAACATTTTGGCGGAACTCGCTAAACGTAGCGGGCTCTAGTAATCGGTTCACTCCGTTCGCAATCTCCCTGAAGTTTTTGAGCACGATGCCTACGCGCTTCTCTTTCACCCATTCTGTGTTGTAACGCTCCTGTGGCAGGGTCCAGGCATTACACTCCAAGATCACGGGCAGGCGTCTGACCATACCTTCGGCGATGCTCCCGGGCCCGGGCTTGCCAATCAGGAAATCGGCAGCGCGCATCAGGCGAGGGACTTCCTTCGTGAAACCCAAAACGTGCAGGGGCAGATTCCATTCCTCAGCCAAGAATTTTGCCTTTAATTTTTCATTTCGCCCACAAAGAACAATAAGTTGCACCGGCGTGTGCGCTGCTTCCAACCGTTTCGCGATGTCGTACATGACCATCGAACCAAACCCACCAAAGAGGAGAATGCCGGTGGATAGGCCCTCGCTGAGTCCCAGCTCCTTGCGCAGAGCCACAGGGTCTATCTGCTCTTGCGTATAGAAATCAGGCCTCAGAATCATTCCCGAAGTCGCGAAAATATGAGCGTCATCTTTGCCCATGGCGCGCGCCTGTTGCACAGCTCTTTCTGTGCCACAGATGACGTGCTGATCCAGTAGCGGTTCTATCCAGAAATGCGGCGGAAAATCGGCCAGGTCGGTAATCAGGGTAACAAATGGCCGGCCTGGATACACCGCCGTCCATGCTTCGCAAATCTCGCGATTGAAATGAGGAATGATGGAGACAAGCAGGTCCGCGGGGTGCTGGCGAAAATTTTCGGCTAATAATTTGACCAAAGGTCCGTGAAAAAGCCGGATGGTGGTTTGGAGGACTCGCAGCATCTGTTTAGCACCGAGAGTCCAGCCGTTCCGCAACAATACGTTGTACTGCTCCTGAATCTGAATTCCGGTCAGTCGGCGAAGCACATCCAATTTGTTGGTTAGATCCTGAAACTGGACGAGATTGATTTCCCAGTCGCGCTGTTGCTGAGCAACAACGGCTTGCAGGGCGAGGGCGGCATTGCGATGGCCACCGCCAGCGTCATGAAACAGGGCGTGGATTTTCCTCATGGACTGCATTCTTACACAGGATAAATGGCCTGCGGCAAGAGCATTCACCATGCCATGTGGAAAACTATCGAAGTCATTTGTGTTCAATAAGTTCCGGGCCTTCTTTCATGCGCAATTCGTACCTTCTTTACGCGCTGTTCATATCCCGCGTTCAAGCTCTATCCATGCGCTGCGACCTACATGTCCACTCGACGGATTCAGGTATGTGCGACACGCCCGGGCTCACCCGCATATGTAGAGAATCCTACAACCAACCAGCCGAGGTATACGACCGGTGCAAGCGACGCGGCATGTCCATCGTCACGCTGACTGACCACGATTCGATTGACGGGGCAGAGTGTCTGCGGAAGCAGGCAGACTTCTTCCTGAGTGAAGAGGTAACCGTGCAAATGCCTAGTGGAACTGCGGCCCACCTGGGCGTTTACGGGATCGGCGAAAAGGATCATCTGGAGATTCAACGCAGGCGAAATGATTTTATCTCGCTGCTGATTTATCTCACGGAACGCAAACTTTTCTTCAGCGTGAACCATGTGTTTTCCGGGCTTACCGGTCGACGGGAGCAAGACGACTTCAACTGGTTCGCTTCCTATGTACCGGCGTTTGAAGTGCGCAATGGGCAGATGTGGCCGGAAGCGAACCGATGCGCGGAGCGACTGGCGAAGCAAGTGAACAAGGTGGGCATAGCCGGAAGCGATTCACACACGCTGGCTGGGGTGGGTCTGACGTACACGGAAGTGGCGGGCACCGGCACGGTGGAAGATTTCTTCGCGGCACTGCGCGCCGGCCGCGGCGTAGTCCATGGAGAGCATGGCGGCTACTGCAAATTGACCGCCGACATTTATCGTTTTGCCGGGGCGTGCTTCCGGGAGAACCCGTTGATCGCGCCATTTCTTCCGATTACGGCCCTAATTCCAGCGATCACAGCGGCGCATTGGCTGAACGAAATTCGATTCTGCAAACGGTGGAGCGAGAAGCTGGAATTTCCGGCAAAGAAGCCACGGATGTTGTGGGAAGTTGATTCACGATTCGAGGCGAACTGGGCGAGTTGAGGTGCTGCCATGACTGTGGCGAGAACCGTCTGGAACTTCATTGAAAACCGCGATCACCGGGTGATGCATCGCCTGAACCGGTGGAAAGCGCCGCGATGGATCCGCTTCTGGATGCTGGCGGCGACGCGCATGGGCGACGGATGGATCTGGTATGCCCTGGCGGCAATTGTGCTGGTGGTTGGTGGAGCTTCGCGTTATGCCGCAGTGGGATCGGCGATGAGCGCAGCGGTGGTTGGAATCGGCGTATTCAAGCTGCTGAAAGCTCTCAGCCGGCGCCCACGACCCTGTCAACTGGAACCACATTGCTGGGCGAAAATTCTGCCCCCCGATCAGTTTTCCTTTCCGTCAGGACACACCATGACGGCGTTCTCGATCGCGCTGGTGGTCAGCTTTTTTTACCCCGCGCTGGAGGGACCACTGTATTTTCTGGCTGTCAGCATCGCGGTTTCGCGCGTGGTGCTGGGAATGCATTTCTTGAGTGATGTGCTGGCCGGAGCAGTGCTTGGCTCCGCCCTCGGAGTGAGCTCCATCGTGGTATTTGCTGCGTACGGGCTGATTTAAGATTTCAGGGATTTATCGGACGCGACGACCGCAACAGCCCAAGAAATATGCAGTCAGTGTATGGTCGCTTTGGTCACTTGCAAAGCCCGTCGTGACAGGTAACCTTGTGCCGGGCCAGACCGGGCGGCAATACTGTGACGAGTGCGCTGTCCCCCTCGCTCCACTTCTCCCAACAGGCCCTCCACTCTTGGGATTGACGGGTATCTCGCAAGGAGTCTCCATGACCACGCCCTTAGAGAATGATCGTGCCACCTGGTTGCACGGACCGGGGCCCGAGTGCTCCCTGGGGCCGGGAAAGACCCTACATCCCTGGCGATTCATCCTACTGGGCGCCCCGGGAGTAGGTAAGGGCACGCAGGCCGAGCTGCTACATCTCCGTCTGGGGGCCTGCCATCTGTCGACAGGCGATGTGTTTCGCGCTGCGGCAGGACGCGCTACTTGTGAGCTATCGCCGGCGATGGTGGACTCTAAGGAATACATGCGCCGGGGGGAGTTGGTGCCAGACTCCACGGTGTGGGAGATGGTGCGGGAACGGAGCGCGTGCCTGCATTGCCGCGGCGGCTTCATTCTGGATGGGTTCCCGCGCACGCTGGCCCAAGCGAATTCACTGAAAGAACTGTTGGAAGCGGAGAATCTGCCGCTGTCCGCAGTGCTCGATTACGAGTTGCCGCTGGCTGAAGTTGTATCCCGCCTTTCTGGGCGCCGGACCTGCAAGGAGTGTAAAGCGGTATTTCACGTGAGCCAGCAGCCTCCCCACGACGAAGGAGCATGCGACCATTGCGGTGGCGCTTTGTTTCAGAGAGAGGATGATCGGCCTGAAGCAGTCACGGTGCGGATGCAGGTGTATGAACGCGCTACCGCTCCGCTGATCGAGTTTTATAAGAAACACGGGCTGCTGCTCTCGATTCCAGCCCACGGCTCTCCAGAAGACATTTACGCCCGGACCGTTGAAGCCCTGCTGGCCAGCGCGGTGCATTAGAATCTTCTGAACCCCGGCAATCCCACTGTATATGGGCTTTTTTCTGCTCCGCAGCCGCTGGTGTGTCTGAAAACTGATAAACTGTCGGGAACAAATACTCAGTTAACTGGAGATCATCGTGTCTATCGTCGCCGGAGTCGATCTGGGCGGAACTGCCGTCAATTACACCCTCGTCAACGAGCAAGAAAAATTCCTCATCGAGGGACTCTGCGAGCATCCCGCACTTGCCAAACAAGGCCCGGAGATTTGCCTGAAGCAGATTGAAGACGGTCTGCGAATCGCAGCGCAAAAGGTGAATGTTACGTTTGACGAGATCGTTGCCGTGGGCCTCGATACGCCCGGGCCGGCCAGCGCGGCGGGACAGCTTAGCTCGACCGGATCCACGAATTTCGCACATGCGGACTGGGCCAGCTTTGATATTCGCGACAAACTGGCACAACGGCTGGGCAAGCCCGTGAGCTATCTCAACGATGGAAACGCCGGTGCGTTGTGGGGTCACTTCACATTGTTTGGCGCCAACAGCAAGGAAACTTCAATTTCTGTAGTGATTGGCACCGGATTAGGCGGAGGCGTCATCATCGAAGGAAACGTCGTGAAAGGCCGCAAAGGATTCGGTGGAGAGTTGGGCCACGTGCTGATTCCCTACCAGAGCATCAGTGGAACGGCTGGCATGCGTCCGAACTGCAACTGTGGCCGCACCGGCGACCTCGAATCGGTCTGTTCACTGACTGCGATTGAGAAGACGTTCCTGCCCTATTTTCTGCCGCGCTTTCCGGGACACGACCTGGAGAAACTGGGCGATCTGTCCAAAGCGGCGAAGCTGGTTCGCGGGCTGGCGGAAAAAGGTGATCCCCTGTCTCGCGAAATTTTCCGGGTGCAAGCCCACGCGCTTGGATTGTTCTTCGACGAGATGATCAACACGTTTGATCCCGATGCGCTGATTGTCGGCGGCGGGGCCATCGAAACGGGCGAGCGATTCCAGCAGTGGTTCTTGAACGAGATCCGCAACGGGATGCCACCGCAACGCGAAGAGCAAGCCGACATCCCCATCTACATCATGCCCAACGGTGATACTGCAGGAGCGCGCGGCGCGGCGATCGAAGCGTTGAAACTGGCGCGGCAATCCGGTCTGGCGTAAACAGAGACTCAGAAACTTGACGATGGAGCGCGTTTCGGGAGAGGATGCGCGCATGCGAATTTCATCGATATTTATTCTTGCTCTGTCTCTTTCCTTTACTTCTTCACTTCCCGCGCGGGCCCAGACTCCAGCCAAGCGGCAGATAACCGCGGACGACTACTATCGATTGCAGGACGTTGAGAATCCGCAGTGCTCGCCGGACGGCAAGTGGATCGCCTATACGGTGGCGACGTTCGACCGCGCGACGGACAAACGCGTGACGGCCCTATGGATGGTGAACTGGGAAGGCACGCAGACGCTGCGGCTGAGCTATGGAACCGATTCGGCGAGCACTCCGCGATGGAGCCCTGACGGAAAGTACCTGGCATTCCTTACCGCGCGCGCGGGAGAAGGCAAGACGCAAGTCTGGCTGATGGACCGGCGAGGGGGCGAAGCCTGGCCGTTAACCAATGTGAAAGAAGAACTCGGCGGATATGCGTGGTCGCCGGATGGAAAGCGACTGGTGCTGGAGATGAGCCCCAGCGACGACGACGAAAGCACTGCAGACTCCAGCAAAAGCAAGTTCGGGTGCGGCCAAAGCTCCTAAACCGATTGTCATCGACCGTTATCATTTCAAGGCGGATCGAGAGGGCTACCTGACAGGGGCATCGCGCAGCCAACTATATCTGTTCGATGTCGCGAGCAAGAAACTCGAGCCGCTGACCACCGAAAAACAGTTCGACGATAGTGAACCAGTTTGGTCGCCCGATGGCACGCACATCGCCTATGTCAGCAATCACGCCAAAGATCCGGATCAATCCGGTATGGATGATATTTTTGTGATCGAAGCGCATGCCGGCGCCACACCAAGAAAAGTAATTACCGTCAATTCGCCCGGTGGACAGCAGTCTGGCCTGGAGTCCCGATGGCAAACAGATCGCTTTTCTGGAGGGGTATGACCTGAAGTTCTACGCTTACAATCAACCACGCCTTGCCGTTGTGGCGGCGACTGGCGGCGCATCTCGTCTACTGACCGAAAAACTGGATCGCGGAATCTCTGAACCGGAATTTACGCGCGACGGCGCAGCGATTACATTTTTGGTTGAGGATGATCGCCGGGAATACATTGCGAAGGTGCCCGTTACGGGCGGCGCCGTGGAAAAAGTAACCGGGACCGATCTGGTGATCTCAAGAAAGTCCGATGCCGGCGGGCATACGGCGGTCACTGCCGCCAATGATGTGTACGCGCCCGAGATTTACGCGCTGGATGCGGGCAAGTTGCGGAAGCTGACCTCGCACAACGAAGCACTTTTGTCCGAGTGGCAACTCGGCGCCGTGGAAGACATCTCATTCAAGAGCAAAGACGGCACGGAAGTGCATGGCATGATGATCAAGCCGCCGTCGTATGACGCCTCGAAAAAGTACCCCACGATCTTGTGGATTCACGGCGGTCCGTACGGGCAAGACGATCACGCACTGTCATTCAATCTGTATCCCCTTCAATTGGAACGACAGGTGTTTGCCACCCGCGGCTATGTCGTCCTGGCCATCAATTATCGCGGAAGCAGCGGTCGAGGCGCGGAATTCACGCAAAGCATTTTTGCAGATTGGGGCAATAAAGAGGTAGCCGACCTGCTAGCGGCGATGGACTACGCCGTGTCGAGTGGCGTTGCCGATCCCGAGCGGTTGGGCGTTGGCGGCTGGAGTTACGGAGGCATCCTCACGGACTATCTCATCGCGTCGGATGGGCGATTCAAAGTGGCCATGAGTGGCGCGGGGATTGGCAACGAGATTTCGATGTACGGAGAAGACCAGTACATCGTGCAGTACAACAATGAGTTGGGGCCTCCGTGGAAAAACCTGGACAATTGGGTCAAAGTTTCTTACCCGTTTTTCCACGCCGATCGCATTCACACGCCGACGCTGTTTATGGGCGGCCAAGCAGATTTCAATGTGCCCATCATCGGAAGTGAACAGATGTATCAGGCACTGCGCACTTTGGGCGTGCCTACGCAACTGATTGTTTATCCGGGACAATTTCACATCTTCACGCGCCCAAGTTATATCGAAGACCGCTTGCAGCGGTACATTGCCTGGTACGAAAGTTACCTGAAACCCGCGAAGTAGCACATTGCCTGACAAGCCCGATATTTAGCCGCGACTAGCTTGATTGAAAGCGTCGCTAGCTGCATCGATGGCATCGGCTGCCTCGTCCTTGGCCATGTTGACTAGTTTTTGGCCGCGCCGCCGCAGGTCCTTGCCAGTATTGCGGATTTGTTTCAGTCCATCGTTTAGGCCGTCGGCAATATTGTCGCGCAATTCTTCTCCTGCCTTAGGAGCAACAAGCAGAGCGGCCAGAACTCCGGCTCCAACCCCGATGATAAAAGTCAAAACCGTTCCCGACACAGCATCCTTACCCATCGCAAATCTCCTTGCATTGTGGATTGTTGAATCCGAACCTCTTCCAACAGGAAAGGGAGGGAACTCCAAATGGGGCACCCTCCCTCGTGGGTCTACATGTTGCCGCCTGCAGCCCGGCTGGCGGTATTTCGGTCCGTTTCGCTAATGTTGCTGGAGGATTCTCCTGTGGAAGAGACGTCTTCGCCTCCGGTGTTCTTCAAAATGTCTTTTGCACGAGTAATCTCTTCGGATGTATCGCAATGCACCGAGAGGAGAATGCCGCCCTTCTGCAGGCGGCCTTCATAACGCTTGGCTTCGAACTCGGGAATGCCCATGCCAATCAAGGCACCGGTAAATCCTCCGACTGCGCCGCCAACTCCCAACCCGGCAAGGCCAGCCATGATCGGCCCAGCAGCGATGAAGGGACCAAGGCCTGGAATGGCCAGAAGCCCAACACCAGCGAGGAGTCCTAGAGTCCCACCAATGATGCCACCAGTAGTGGCACCGGCCGCGGTGCCCTCAGGTGCTTTCGTCGCTTTCTCGGTGCCAATATCCCGCTCGCCCCCTAAGCCTTCGGGAAGCAGGACGGAAACGTCGGTGATCGCGAAGCCCGCCCGGACGAGCGATTCCGTTGCGTTTTCAACCGATGCCCGGGTGGAGTAAATACCAAATACAGCCACATTTTTAGATGACATGCGATTCTTCTCCTTTGGTGTATTCAAAATCTGATCTGATTTTCTTTAGTGATTCTGCGGAGTAATTTCGAGCTGATTGGTTACATTTTCCGCACCAACGACGGCAACCGCCTTGGCCTGCAGGCTGCTTTTTTCGTCTTCGGAGCGGACTGGGCCACGGAGCGTAACTTTGCCGTCCTGGGTGATGACTTTAATATTGTGTGCGTAGGTGGAGAGACTGTGCTCGTCATGAATGGCCTTGCGAATCTTCTGCGTGATGGCCCGGTCCGCAGGATTCATTTTTTGTTGATCGGCGGTGGGTTCTGACTGGTCTTTGTTGTTCCGAGTGTTATCCGGCATTGGCTGTTGAGCGTCCTGCAGTCGCGGCATGGATGCGGCCATCAGCGGAACTCCGAACATCAGGGATGTGATAGCCAGAACCAATTGTGGCAACTTGAGAATCCTTTGCTTCATTTTTATTTCCTCCTTTTGAACTAGCTTTCAAATGGCATTCCGAGAATTGATAACTAAGGGCCCTGCCGCCCTGGGATTCATGGCCTCCTCTTTCTCGAAGAACCATCCAGGTCTCCCACTTGCTTCGAACTTGAGTTGATTCGGCCTGTCGTTTATCAACGTCAGGAAAAGGGCCTCCATCAATTGACTATTTCTGGAGGCGGGCGGCCATACGCAAGACCGGGTAGCTGGGGACAATCAAAACTTGTATGACAAATGGAGATGCCGCCACCGGTTTGCGGCAAGCCCATCGCGACAAGTTCGCACAGTCTGAAATCAGCGTAAGATAGGAACGCCGGAGAGCACTCGTCTCCAGACTGCGCAACCGCCCGAGGCCCGCGAATATGCCAAGCAGAAAATTTAAGACTGGCGCTGGAGTGCTGGCGCTGATGACACTGATGCCTCTTGTTGCTGCTCGATCCCAAGAACCACCCGCGAAGTCACCTGTTGTCCTTAAAATCGAGACCAATAAGACGGTGGGCAAAGTCAGTCCAACCTTGTACGGGCTCATGACCGAGGAAATTAACTACTCGTATGATGGCGGGCTGTATGCGGAGTTAATTCGTAATCGCACGTTTCGCAACAGCTGGATGGGCGCGGAACACTGGCAATTGGTGGAGAAGGGTGGGGCCAAGGCTTCGATCAAGGAAGACAAGACGACCGGGCCGAGCGACGCGTTGAACTACAGCCTGAAGCTGAGCGTCGAGAAGGCAGACGCGGCAAACCCCGCTGGATTGGAGAACGAAGGCTATTGGGGCATCGCGGTCAGGCCAGGCACGGAGTACAAATGCTATTTTTATGCGAAGACGGGTAGTCCTGCCGTCGGTGCCGTAACGGTGCAACTGGTGAACGATGACACTGGGAAAGTTGCGGCAGAGGCCGCGACTGCTTCGCTGACCGACGGTTGGAAAAAGTATGAAGTGGTGCTGAAGACTCCCTCTGCAATCAAAACCAGCGTGGCAAATCATTTTGTGCTGAGTGTGGCGAAGCCCGGTGATGTGTGGTTCAGCCTGGTTTCCCTGTTTCCGCCCACCTATAAGAAACGGCCCAACGGGAATCGCGTCGACATCATGGAGAAGCTTGCGGCCATGAAGCCGGCATTCTTGCGCCTGCCCGGGGGAAATTATCTGGAAGGCGATACGATTGCGGAGCGATTTGACTGGAAAAAGACGATCGGGGAGACCGTCGACCGGCCAACCCATCGCAGCCCCTGGAATTATCAATCGTCTGATGGAATGGGGCTGTTGGAGTTTCTAGGATGGTGCGAGGACCTGGGAATCCAACCGGTATTGGCGGTCTATGCGGGGTATTCGCTGAAAGGCGAATACGTTAAGCCAGGAGCAGAGCTCGAGCCCTATGTGCAGGACGCATTGGATGAAATTGAATTCGTCTCTGGCAGAGCGGATACGAAATGGGGAGCAGAACGCGCCAAGAACGGTCATCCGGCGCCGTTTGTACTGCATTACGTGGAGATTGGGAACGAGGATCAATTCGACAAGTCGGGTTCATACGATGGAAGGTACTCACAGTTTTACCAGGCCATCAAGGCAAAGTATCCGGAGTTGCAGATCATTGCGACAGACAAGATCACCAGCATGAAGCCGGACGTAATTGACGATCACTATTACAAGCGCAAGGAAGAGTTTTTTGCCGACGTGACGCATTACGATAGGACGGACAGAAACGGTCCCAAGATTTTTGTCGGCGAATGGGCGACGCTGGAAGGGGCACCGACGCCCAACTTTGGCGCGGCCCTAGGCGACGCGGCCTGGATGACGGGTATGGAGCGAAACAGCGACATCATCATTCTCTCCAGCTATGCACCGTTATTGGTGAACGTGAATCCGGGCGGCCCGCAATGGGGCACAAACCTGATTGGCTACGATGCACTCACCAGTTACGGCTCGCCAAGCTATTACGCGCAGGTCCTATTCAGGGAATACCTTGGCGATGAAATTGTGGCATCCTCGATTACAGGAAACGGCCCGCGGCTGTTTTATTCAGTGACGCGCGACTCCCGGAATGGAAAGCTATTCCTGAAGATCGTGAATGCGGCTTCCGATTCGCAGGAAATCGAGATTGAGTTGGGCGGCGCAGACAAAGTGAAGCGCGAAGCGGAGTTAATCACACTGCATGGCCACACAAATGAAGAGACCAACACCATCAGCGATCCGAACAGAATCGTGCCGGTGCAGAGCAAAATCAGCAATGCAGCCGGAAAATTCCGTCATTCCGCTACCAGGCTATTCGATCCAGGTTCTGGAAATCGAAACACGATAGAACGTGGACATAGAAAAAAAGAGAAACCCGCTGAGACTAGGTCGCAGCGGGCTTCTGAATGCCGATTAGGCGGGTAGTTTAGCTGGCCTTGGCTTCTTCGACGGGCTCTTCCTTCTTGGTCTTCTCTTCTTTTCCTTTTCCTTTTTCTTAAACTCGTAGGTCACGAGTTCGAGAATGGCCACCTTTGCGCCATCACCGACGCGGATTCCCGCGTTAATGATGCGCGTGTAGCCGCCGGCGCGATCGGCAAACTTCGGCGCGATCTCGCTGAACAGCTTTTGCGTCACGGCGGGGGTCATCAGATAAGCAGCGGCTTGACGGCGGGACTGCAGGGTGTCGCGCTTGCCGAGAGTGATGATCTTCTCCGCCACTGGGCGCGCAGCCTTCGCGCGGGTCAGGGTGGTGGTGATCCGGCCGTGCTCAAACAAATTGGTGACGAGGTTACGCAGGGTCGCCCGGCGGTGCCAGGGATTGCGTCCGAGTTTAGAACCAGACTTCAGATGTCGCATTGTATGTTCCCTTTACTTCGCAATATCGAGAAAATCTTTCTTGAGAGGCTAAAGCCCATCTCCGTGAACAGGCTTCGCGCCGGGGCTGAAGCCCCGGTCTCTGAAAGCCCTGCCCATTAAAGGCCGATGGTTTCGTCCGAGCTCGATGTAGAAGTCTGGCTCGGAAGTGGCGGCCAGATGATGCGGCCGTGTTCGTCGAACTTCATGCCCAGCGCGAGGCCCATCTTCACCAGTATATCCTTGATCTCGTTGAGCGATTTGCGGCCGAAGTTCTTGGTCTTCAGCATTTCGTTCTCGCTCTTCTGCACGAGTTCGCGGATGGATTGAATGTTCGCGTTCTTCAGGCAATTGTAGCTGCGCACGGAAAGTTCCAGTTCTTCCACGGAACGATCGAGATGTTCGAGGCGCGGATCGTGCACGATGTCCGTCGGCATTTCGACGTTCTCAACGGGCTCTTCAAAGTTGATGAAGATGCTCATATGATCCTTGACGAGCTTGGCAGCCAGTCCGATCGCATCCGAAGGAGTGATGGCGCCGTTGGTCCAGACTTCCAGCATTAGTTTTTCGTAGTCGGTCATCTGTCCAAGGCGGGCAGATTCGACGGCATAGTTGACCTTGCGGACTGGCGAGTGAACGCTGTCCACGGGAATGTAGCCGATGGGCAGGTCTTCGTCGTAATTACGGTCGGCGGAAACGTAGCCGCGGCCGTTCTTGACACGCATTTCGACCTGCAGCTTGCCGCCTTCGCTAACGGTCGCGATGTAGACGCTCTTGTCGAGAATCGCGAAGTCCGCGTCTTCCTCGATTTGTGCGCTGGTAACCACGCCCGGCTGCTCGACGTTCACATAGATCGTCTTGGGCAGGTCGCTGTTCAGCTTGATGGGCACCTGCTTGAGGTTCAGGATGATGTCGGTCGCATCCTCAACCACACCGGGAATCGAGGAGAATTCGTGCAAGACGCCCTCGATCTTGACGGCGGTAATGGCCGCGCCTTCAATCGAGCTAAGTAGCGCGCGCCGCAACGCGTTCCCCACCGTGGTCCCCCAGCCGCGTTCAAAAGGCTGTGCCGAAAACCGCCCGTATTTCTCGGTTAGCGATTCAAACTCAGGCGCAAGACGCTTCGGTTTCTGAAATCCCTTCCACATCGTGTTCCTTCCTTCTGGCCAACCAGTGTCGGCCCCAAACCAGTTCTCCCGGAGTTACGCCGCCTTCCCAGCGGCTTTCCTCGCGCAGCCTGCTGCTTTGTGAGCAGCAAGCCGCGAGAGCGATGGCGATTACTTGCTATAGAGTTCGACGATCAGCTGTTCGTTGATCGGCGGAGTCTGCACGTCTTCGCGTTTCGGCAGTGCGACGACCTTGGCTTTGAAGAGCTCGCGCTCCTGCTCGAGCCAGGGCACGGCGCTCTGGCTTTGCGCAACGTTGCGCGCTTCCAGGACCATCGCGTTCTGGTGCATCTTTTCTTTCATCGCGACTTCTTCGCCAACGTTCACCTGGTAAGACGGGATGTTGACCTTCTTCCCGTTGATACGCACGTGACCGTGCAGCACCAATTGCCGTGCCTGCGACCGCGAGGACGCCAAGCCTGCGCGCCACACAACGTTGTCGAGGCGGCGCTCCAGCATGATGATAAGGTTTTCACCCGTTGGTCCCTTGGCGCGCTCCGCTTTTTCGAAGTAATTGCGGAATTGACGCTCCAACAAACCGTAGGTGCGCTTTACTTTCTGTTTTTCGCGCAATTGCAGGCCGTAGCCAGCAACCTTTGGACGCCTGGACTGACCGTGCTGACCTGGCACAAAGTTGCGCTTTTCAATGGCGCACTTGTCGGTAAAGCAACGCAGCCCTTTTAGAAATAGTTTCTGCCCTTCCCGGCGGCACAGGCGGCAGACTGCATCTCGATGTCTTGCCAACTTCTATTCTCCCTTCCCAAATCTCTCTAGAACTAAAATTTTCCTCAGCAAACCCTTACGGCCTGATGAGCCGGGCCTGGCGAAAGCCAGGCACCTATACTAAATCAAACGCGGCGACGCTTTGGCGGACGGCAGCCGTTGTGAGGCATCGGTGTGATGTCGCGGATCGCCACAATGTGCAATCCGGCGGCAGCCAGAGCGCGCACGGCGGACTCACGTCCGGAACCGGGGCCCTTCAGCCGAACTTCGACGCTCTTCATTCCATACTGGTCGCGCGCGACGCCAGCTGCGGACAGCGAAGCTTGCTGCGCGGCGTAAGGAGTGCCCTTGCGCGAACCCTTAAAGCCAATCGCTCCGGCGGAGGACCAGCAAATGGCGCGGCCATCGGGGTCGGTGATGGTAATCTGCGTGTTGTTAAACGACGCAGCTACGTGCACCAGTCCGTGCGGCACGATGCGGCGCTCGCGCTTCTTCTTGAATTCTTTCTTCCGCTTTGTTGCTGCTGCCGGTTTACCTGCTACGGCATCCGGTGCTGCATTCGCATTTTGCTCTTTTGCCACGATTAACTCCGTTTCGCTCGACAGTATTAAGTAATAAGTATTAAGTTCTAAGTGAAACGCTTCCGGAACTTATTACTTAAAACTAGAAACTTAAGACTTCCTTAGTTAGCCCTTCTTGCCCTTGGTCTGCTTCTTCCCGGCAACGGCGCCACGGCGCGGACCCTTACGGGTGCGTGCGTTGGTGTGGGTGCGCTGCCCGCGGACCGGCAGATTGCGGCGATGACGAATTCCGCGATACGCCTGGACTTCGATCAGGCGGCGAATGTTCATCTGGATCTCCTTGCGGAGATCGCCTTCGACGCGGCCTTCCTGCTCGATGACGTTGCGGAGGCGGTTGGTCTCGTCTTCGGTCAAATCGCGGATCTTCTTCGTGAAATCCACATTCGCCTTTTCGGCAATACTCTTCGCACGCACTTGTCCGATCCCGTAGATCGACGTCAAGCCGACCCAGAGTCGCTTTTGCGGCGGAAGATCAATACCAGCGATACGTGCCATGGATTCTCCTATTTCTCAAAAACTCAAAATCTTTGTGCAACTAGAAATTAACCCTGACGCTGCTTGTGCTTCGGATTGGTGCAGATCACGCGCACCACGCCGCGGCGATGAATCACCTTGCACTTGTCGCAAATTTTTTTAACGCTTGCCCGAACTTTCATACTGTGCTGCTCCTGTTCCTTCGTACTTCAAAGCCTTCTCAAACATGGCCGCCTGGGGGCGGCCGCGACATTATTTGTAGCGGTACACGATACGACCGCGCGTCAAATCGTAGGGCGAAAGCTCGACCGCCACCTTGTCTCCCGCCAGTATGCGAATGAAATTCTTGCGCATCTTGCCGGAAACGTGAGCCAACACCTTGTGCTTGTTTTCCAGCTCAACGCGAAACATTGCGTTGGGCAGTGGCTCGATGACCGTCGCCATTACTTCTATGGCGTCCTCTTTCGAGTTTCCCGAATCGTCCTTCTTCTTTTCTTCGTACGGCTTTGCCATATGCTCCTGCTAGTTACGATTACTGTCTCACCAAGCTGGCCCGGTCATTTCCTTCGGCCGAGTCAAAATCCAAGGTCCGTTGGCGGTGATAGCCACGGTGTGCTCGAAGTGGGCGGAAGGGCTACCATCGGCGGTTTCCGCCACCCATTCTCCGCGCATCTGCACATCAGGCCGGCCGGCATTGACCATCGGTTCAACGGCGATGACCATACCTTCCTGCAAGCGCGCCCCACGTCCAGGCTCACCGTAGTTCGGAAGATTGGGCTCGTCATGCATCCTGGTGCCGATACCGTGCCCGACAAATTCCCGAACTACCGAATAACCGTGCTGCTCAACCCAACTCTGTACCGCGTGCCCGACATCGCCCAACCGGTTGCCCGGGCGCATCTTGTCGATGGCGCGATCGAGCGATTCGCGGGTCACATCAAGGAGCTTCTGCAACTCCGGTTTGATGTTTCCCACCGGCACGGTGACGGCTGAATCTCCGTAATACCCGTCTACCTCCATGCCGAAATCGATCGATACAATATCGCCTTCGCGTAATTTCCGCTGGGGCGACGGAATCCCGTGTACGATTTCGCTGTTCACCGAGGTGCACAGCACACAGGGATAGCCGCGATAACCTTTAAACGCTGCCTTGCCGGGGCCCTTGGCGATAAGTTGCTCGGCAAACCTCTCGAGGTCCATGGTGGTCATCCCGGGCTTGACCTGAGTACGAAGCTGGTTTAAAACTTCGTAAACCACCTGGCCCGAGCGATACATCTTTTCCAGTTCCGCGGCACTGCGTAATTGAATCGCCATCCCCGTTTACCGCTCTCCGCGAATACTGGCCACGCTCTGCAGAATATCCTGTTTCACTTCCTCGACACTCTTGCGTGCATCGATGTCGTGAAGAAAACCCAGCCTCCGGTAATATGTCACCAGGGGCGCGGTCTGCTTCTCGTACGCATGCAACCTTGGCCCTACTACTTCTTCGCGATCGTCTGGCCGGTGGATCAATTCACCGCCGTCCCTATCGCAAATTCCTTCGACCTTGGGCGGGCGCTCGTAAATATTGTAAATCTCGCCGCACACCTTACAGATCCTTCGCCCGGTCATCCGCTTCATCAGCACCGAAGTGCCGATGATCATGTGAATCACAAACGGTTGCCGAAGACCGCTTCGCTTCAACAACTCACCCAGGTATTTCGCCTGAGTCACCGTCCGCGGAAAACCGTCGAACACAAAACCGTGAAAGCAATCGGGCCGCTCAATCCGTTCCGCGACCATCCGCAAAACCACCGAGTCCGGGACCAACTCGCCATGTTCCATCAGCGGCTTGGCCATCAACCCGAGTGGCGTACCCTTGCCGACATGCTCGCGAAGCATGTCTCCGGTCGAAAGGTGCGGAATCCCGTACTTTTCGGCCAGCGCCTTCGCCTGAGTGCCCTTTCCTGAGCCCGGAGGCCCGAGAAAAATCACCGCGCGGTCGAGTTTCTCGGCAGGACGCTCGTCCAGCGGCACCATCGTCTCCCTTAACCTTACCTACGGCCGCGCAGTCTACCCTTTCGCGCGAAACCATCATAGTTACGCATGACGAGTTGTGCTTCAAGTTGCTGCACCGTATCCATCGCCACACCAACTACGATCAGGAGTGAAGTACCGCCAAAATAAAACGCCACGCCTAAACCGTTCAAAATCCACTGCGGGAAGTGCCGGTCAAACCAGTCGCCACCCAGCCAGATCGGCAAGTGGTTCAGGTGAATACCCGCAATCATCCACTCCGGAAGCAAGCACACCAGCGCAAGGTACACCGCGCCGATGAAAGTAAGCCGCTTCAGGATCCCGGCAATATATTCGGAAGTGCTGCGTCCCGGGCGAATACCGGGAACGAATCCGCCATTCTTCCGCATATTGTCCGCGACTTCCGTGGGATTGAAGACGATGCCCACGTAAAAGAAAGCGAACAGAATAATCATCGAGATATAAATCAAGGTGTAGAGTGGCTCGCCCCACTTCAGCTTATCGGCAATGCCCTTCAAGAAGGGCCAGCGGCTGCCCAGTGCCAGGGCGGCCGTCGCCGGAAACGCCAGCAACGAACTGGCAAAAATCGGAGGAATCACGCCGCCGGAATTTACACGCAACGGCAAGTAGGTGGACTGTCCGCCCATCATGCGGCGGCCGACCACGCGCTTGGCGTACTGCACCGGAATACGGCGCTGCGCACCTTCGACAAAGACGATGAAGGCAACCACCGCGATCATCAAGGCGATGAGCAGGATGATGGCGAGCGGAGTAAATGCCCCCCATGCTTGCGTCTTGGCCTTCTCATACAAGTCGAAAATGGCATGCGGCAGACCAACCACGATGCCGACAAAGATGATGAGCGACATGCCGTTACCGATGCCGCGTTCGCTGATCTGTTCGCCCAGCCACATGATGAACGCGCAACCGGTGGTCAAGGTCAGAATGGTCATCAGGGTAAAGCGCCAGCCCGGATGGTAGACCAATGATTGTCCGGCAATCGCTTGCGACTGCAGCGTGCTGGCAATCGTAGTGGACTGAATGATCCCCAGCACGATCGTCAAATATCGGGTGTACTGAGTAATCTTGCGACGGCCGAGTTCGCCTTCTTTCGAGAGGCGCTCGAGGTACGGAAACACCACGGTCATCAACTGCAGGATGATGGACGAAGTGATATACGGCATGATGCCGAGAGCAAAAATCGTCAGACGGCGGAAGTTGCCGCCGCTAAACAGGTCGAAAATGCCAAGGACGGAACCCGCCGACTGCTTGAAGAGCTCTTCCAAGACCGCGGTGTTGATACCGGGCGTGGGAATGTGCGCACCAAGACGGTAGACGGCCAGGAGGCCCAGCGTAAAGAACAGCCGGTTCCGCAAGTCCTGGATGCGGAAGAGATTCGAAAATGCTGTCAGAAAGCGATTCATGCCGGTTCCTCGGAAAATCCGATTACGCTACCACCTCAAACGAGCCGCCTGCCGCAGTAATCTTTTCCTTGGCGGATGCGCTGAAAGCGTGAGCGTGAACTGTAATCTTGTTTTTGAGTTCCCCGTCGCCGAGAACCTTGATGGGATCCTTGGCACGGCGAACGAAGCCATGGGCGCGCAGAAGTTCCGGCGTCACCGTTTCACCCGCGGGGAACACGTTCAATTCCTCGATGTTCACCACGGAATAGTTCACTTCAAACGGATTGTGAAAACCGCGCTTCGGAATGCGGCGATGCAGCGGCATCTGTCCGCCTTCAAAACCACGGCGGCGCGAATATCCACGACGGGACTTTTGTCCCTTATTTCCGGAGCCGGCGGTCTTGCCGAGCTTTGAGCCCATACCACGGCCAACGCGAACATGTTTTTTCCGCGAGCCCTTGGCGGGGCTTAGGTTCGAAAGACTATAGGTGCGGGGAGTCTTCTTAGTTTTATCGGACTTCGGTTTGTCAGCCATGAATTACTCCACCACTTTCACGAGATGGCGCACCTTGTGAATCATGCCGCGAATTGCCGGCGTATCCTCGCGCTCCACGGTTTGCTGCATACGTCGAAACCCGAGGCCGCGAATCGTCGCGCGCATATCGTCAGTGCAACTGATAAAACTCACTACCCATTTGACTTTTATGGTTCCGGCGCTCTTCGCGCCCTTTTTCTCGGCTGCCATGGATTATTCTCCCGCTGCCTTTTCGGTTTTCTCGCCCTTTGGCGGTCTGCCGCTCATCTGTTCCACGGTCATGGAGCGCGTTTCCGCAACCTGGGCTGCATCCTTCAGGCTGAGCAGAGCCGCGAACGTGGCTTTCACTACGTTGTGCGGATTCGAGGTGCCCAGGGACTTGGTGAGCACATTCTGAATTCCCGCCACCTGCATGACCTTGCGCACGGGACCACCGGCAATTACGCCGGTACCTTCGGATGCAGGCTTCAGCAACACATTGGCAGAACCATAGCGTCCGGTTACCTGGTGCGGAATGGAAGTGCCCTTCATGTTCAACTTGATCAAATTCTTCTTGGCCTGCTCGATTCCCTTTTTGATGGCCATGGGAACTTCGCGAGCCTTGCCCATGCCGAATCCGGCATGGCCGTGCTGGTCGCCCACGACAACGAGCGCGGAGAAGCTAAGGTTCTTACCGCCCTTGACGACCTTAGTGACGCGGTTGATAGCGATGACGTCATCCTTCAGATCCGAAGGATTCACATCAAGCAACCGCCGTACCGACAAACTTTCGCGCAAAATTTGCTTCGACATAAATTAGAACTGTAACCCCGCTTCCCGCGCCGCATCCGCGAGCGCCTTGACGCGGCCGTGATACTTATAACCGCCGCGGTCGAACACCACTTTGCTGACTCCCGCCGCCTTGGCACGTTCGGCAATGATTTTGCCGACGGACTTGGCAGCCGCGATGTTTCCACCGCCCTTCAAACCCTTCTTCACTTCCTTGTCAACCGAACTGGCCGAAACAAGCGTGCGGCCAGTGCCGTCATCAATAATTTGCGTATAGATGTGCCCGACAGAGCGATACACGCTAAGGCGGGGACGTTCCGGAGTTCCGGAAACCTTCATGCGCACGCGAGCGTGAACCCGCTTGCGCTGGCCATCCCGAGACAATTTGCGAACTTGTGACGATGCCACTGTTGTTTCTCCTCTAATCCACTTACCCGTGTCCCGCCGCCTTTCAAGAAAAGCAGCAGACGCAGACGAAAATTATGCTCCGGCCTTGGCTCCGGCTTTTCCAGCCTTCTTCTTCAAACGCTCGCCGGTAATGCGAACACCCTTCTGCTTGTAGGGGTCTGGCGGGCGCAGCGAACGAAGGTCCGCAGCGACCTGGCCGACCTGGGCTTTATCCGCGCCGCTGACGACCAAGTGGGTCTGCTTGTCGACGGTAATCTGGATGCCCTCGGGAATATCGAAAGAGATCGGGTGCGACTTGCCAAGCGCAAAGGCAACAGCCTTGCCCTTGAGCTCGGCGCGGTAACCAACACCGACGATGTCGAGCTCTTTCTTGAAGCCAACGGTAACGCCAGTAACGGCGTTGGCCAGAAGAGCGCGAGCCAGACCGTGAAGCGCGCGATGATCTTCGTTATCGCGGATGGCGGTAAGAACGCCATCTTTCTGCTCCAACCGGATCTGTGATGGCACCAGCACCGAGAGTTTCCCCTTGGGGCCCTGCACTTCGACCTTGCCGCCGGTGGTGTTGATCTTCACGCCAGCGGGCACTGGAATCGGTTTGCGACCAATACGTGACATCTGTTCAGTCCTCTTCTCTCAAACTCTTGCCACTACAGCGGCCACCGGAAGGTGGCCACTACAAATTCTTGCTACCAGATCTCGCAAAGAATCTCGCCGCCAACTCTGGCTTTGCGAGCCGAGCGTCCAGTCATCAAACCCTGCGGGGTCGTCAGGATGCTGATGCCGAGTCCGCCCACCACCGGTTTGATGTCCATCATGCCCAGATAGCAGCGCTGTCCGGGACGAGAAATACGCTTCATGCCGGTGATGACACTGCGGCGATCCGGCGTGTACTTCAGGAAAACGCGGAGGGTTTTGCGCGCCTTGTTTTCGTCGACCATTTTATAGGTCGAAATGTAACCCTCTTCTTTGAGGATGCGGGCGATCTCGGTCTTCAGCTTCGAAACCGGAACATCGACGCGCTGATGTTTTGCGGCCGCCGCGTTGCGGAGGCGGGTCAAGAAATCGGCTATGGGATCCGTCTGCATAATTCTCCTACCAACTCGCTTTCACAACACCGGGGATTTCGCCCTTGAGGGCCATGCCGCGGAAACAGATACGGCACATTTGAAACTTGCGGATGTACCCGCGGGCGCGGCCGCAGCAGCGGCAACGATTGCGCACACGAACCTTGAACTTCGGCTTCTTCAGAGACTTCGCGATCTTAGCGGTGCGTGCCATTTATTGTGCTACCCCTTTTTCTCTCAGTGGAAATCCGAGACCCTTGAGAAGTTCCCGGCCTTCCTCATCGTTTTTCGCGGATGTGGTCAACGTGATGTTCATGCCCTTGATCTTGTCAACGCGGGTGTAATCGATTTCTGGAAACACCAGCTGATCTTTCAAGCCAAGCGTGTAATTGCCACGACCATCGAACGCGTTTGACGGCAATCCACGGAAGTCGCGGACGCGGGGCAGAACCACGTTGCAGAGCCGGTCGAGAAATTCGTACATCCGGTCTCCGCGAAGCGTTACGGCGCAGCCGATGGGCATGCCCTTGCGGATCTTGAAATTGGCGATAGATTTCTTGGCGCGGGTGATCATGGCTTTCTGGCCGGTGATCTGTCCGAGCTCAACCGCCGCGGTATCCAGCAACTTGGCATTCTGGCTGGCTTCGCCAAGACCGATGTTCACGGTAATCTTCTTGATCCGTGGAACGGCCATGACGTTTTTCAAGCCAAAGCGCTTCATCAGCGCGGGCACCGTTTCCTGTCTGTACTTTTCCTGCATTCGACTCTTCATACCAGTTTCATTCCTTCCAAAATCTTACTTGTCGAGCGTGGTGCCACAGCGCTTGCATGCGCGCACTTTCGTGCCGTCAGGAAGCGTCTGGTGACCAATGCGAGCATGCTTGCCGCAACTGGTGCAAACGATCATGACCTTGGAAACGTTCATCGCGGCTTCTTTCTCCACGATGCCACCCTTGATGTTCTTCGCGGGATTCGGACGCGTGTGGCGCTTGATGAGGTTGGCGTGTTCCACGATGACGGTATTCTTCCGGGGATTCACGGAGAGCACGCGCCCGCTCTTGCCTGCATCTTTGCCGGCCATCACGCGGACGTTATCGCCCTTGCGGATGCTGATGATGTAACGCTTTGCGTTTTCCTGTTTCTGAGCCATTTCCTACCAAACCTCCGGAGCCAGCGAAACGATCTTGGCAAACTTCTTTTCGCGGAGCTCTCTCGCCACGGGCCCGAATACACGGGTGCCCACGGGTTCATTGGTGTCATTGATGAGCACCGCGGCGTTATCGTCGAAACGAATATAAGTTCCGTCTTTCCGGCGATGTTCCTTGCGCATCCGCACGATAACGCACTTAACAACCTTTCCTTCTTTTACCTGGCTCTCCGGTGTTGCTTCCTTTACCGAAGCGGTGACGATGTCGCCCAGCCCTGCCTTCAAACCCGCATCGCCCCCGATGGGGTTAATGCACATAAGCTTTCGAGCTCCGGAATTATCCGCAACCGTCAGCCAAGTTCGCATCTGAATCATAATTCGGCTCCCTTACTTGGCCGACGCTTTACGCGTCAGCACTTCCTTCAACCGCCAGCGCTTGAGGCGCGAAAGCGGTCGCGAGGACGAAATGCAAACGGTATCGCCCTGCTTGGCTTCACGCTTTTCATCGTGCGCGTAGAACTTCTTGGAAATACGCAGAACTCGGCGGTACTTGGGGTGCTGCACCAACCGCTGCACTTCCACGACAATCGTCTTTTCCATCTTGGCGCTGGTCACCTTGCCGATAAGTTCTGTGCGATCACCGCGCTTGGAGTCCACCGCTGCTTGTGTTTCCGTAGTCATTACGCCTTACCTGCCTTCGCCGGCTTTGCTCCAGCGGTCAATTCCTGCGCGCGCAAAAGGGTCTTGACCCGCGCTAGATCTTTTTTCGCATCGCGAAGGCGCTTGAGCGCTTCCGCCTGGCCCGTGCTCAACTGGAAGCGCAAACGGAAAATCTGTTCCGTCAGATCCTTCTCTCGCGCCATTAATTCCGTTCCGCCCTCTTCGCGGATTTTTTCAATACGCCGCGGCATCTTAGAGCCCTCCTGTACGGGAGACGAATTTCGTCGGAATCGGCAACTTGTGCGACGCGAGCCCCATGGCTTCGCGCGCCGTGGCTTCATCCACACCCGCCATTTCAAACATGATGCGTCCGGGCTTCACCACTGCGACCCACTTTTCCGGAGCGCCTTTACCTTTACCCATGCGGGTTTCCGCGGGTTTCTTGGTGTAGGGCTTGTCCGGGAAAATCCGGATCCACAATTTTCCGCCACGCTTGATGAAGCGCGTGATGGCGACACGCGAGGCTTCGATCTGGCGGTCGGTGATCCAGGCGCACTCCATGGCCTTCAAACCGTATTCTCCAAATGCCAGACTGCCTCCACGCCAGGCCTTACCCCGGCGACGGCCGCGCTGCTGCTTTCTATACTTAACCTTCTTCGGCATCAACATCGTTTTGTTCTCGCTTCCCTAATTCCAGAATGTAGCGTGGTGCGCTTTAGGCGGCAACCACGACAGCGGGCTTGGTCTCGTCCTGCTTCTTGCGATTCGGAACGTTTTCGCCCTGATAGATCCAGCACTTCACGCCAATCACGCCATACGTGGTATTCGCTTCGGCGGTGCCGAAATCGATGTCCGCGCGAAGAGTTTGCAGCGGCAAACGACCCTGCAGGTACCACTCCTTGCGCGCGATTTCCGCGCCGTTCAAGCGACCGGCCACGCGTACCTTGATGCCCTTGCAGCCAAAGCGCAGCGCCGAGTCGACGGCTTTACGCATGGCGCGGCGGAAGGCCACGCGCTTTTCCAGTTGCAGCGCGATAGATTCCGCAACGAGTTGCGCATCGAGTTCAGGACGGTGCACTTCGACGATATCGATGTGCACTTCACGCTTGGTGCGCTTGGAGACTTCCTGCTTGAGCTTGTCGATTTCCGCGCCCTTGCGGCCGATGATGATTCCCGGACGCGCGGTAGAGATACGCACCACCAGTTTATTGGCGGCGCGCTCAATATCGATGGAGCTGATGCCGGCGCTCTTGAGCCGGCTCTTCAGTTCCTTGCGCAACTTCACGTCTTCATGAAGCAGGTCGGCATAGTCGCGATCGGCATACCAGCGCGACTTCCAGGGCTTGTTGTAGCCCAGGCGAAATCCGTACGGGTGAGTTTTCTGTCCCATTACTTCTTTCCCTTCTTCCCCGGTGTCTGCTTGCCGGTCAAAGCCTTGCGAACCCGGCGAGCGGTCCCGCGAACGCCCTTCTGGGCTTCTGCTTCCGCCTCGATGGCGGCCACACGTTCGGCGGCGGCAACGTGATGTTCGCTGACCCCAACCCAGATGTGCGCGGTGCGCTTCTGATAACGGAACGCTCGGCCCATCGGTGCGGGACGCAAACGCTTCCAGCGCGCGCCTTCGTTCACGAAACACTTGGAAACAAACAATTGATCCACATCGAGCGGTGCGCCGGCATCTTCGGCCTTGCGCTCTGCATTCGCGATAGCACTGCGCAGCACTTTTTCAATGTGCTTGGCAGCACGCTTTGGCGTGAAGCGCAACGAGTGCAAAGCATCCTGCGCTTTCTGCCCACGAATGAGATCGATCACCAGGCGCGCTTTTTGCGGCGACATCCGCACGTGCCGCGCGATGGCGTGAGCTTCGATGGAACCCGGATTAGTCAATACGTCTGCCATAAATTATGCCTTCGGCGCTGCCGCTGCTGGTGCTGCGCCGCCTCCTGCAGGAGCTGCGCCGGCGGCCTTCTCCAACGCCACCTTAACGGAGTGGCCCTTGAAGGAGCGCGTCGGCGCGAACTCTCCCAGTTTGTGACCGATCATCTGTTCGGTCACATATACCGGGATAAATTTCTTCCCGTTGTGCACGGCGATCGTGTGCCCGATCATATCGGGCACGATCGTCGAGCGCCGCGACCACGTCTTGATAACCTTCTTTTCGCTGCGCGAGTTCAGTACATCGACCTTGTCGCGCAGGTGGCCATCGACAAACGGCCCCTTTTTCGTTGAACGTGCCATCGCTTGCTTATTCCTCCACGCGGCGCAAACGTCCCCACTGGGCGTGCCGCATCTTTTTAAATCCCCGCACCGGACCAGGTACCCGATGCGACTTCGGACAGAACGGGCAGACAAAACGTGTGCCCATGGCATTCGGCGTGCGATCCACGATTACCGCCCATCCCGGCTTGCACAGCTTGTACAGCACCGGTTCAAGAGGTACGGCCAACTTCGCCGCGGGTTTCACGGCAGATTTCACCGCCGCTGGTTTCACCGTTCGCTTCACGTTCCGCTTCATCGACCGCTTTACCGGACGCGCTCTCCGTCCCGCACTGCGTGTTGTCCTTGTCGCTCGCATCTTTCCGCTCTCCCCAGCCGGTCCTCGAATCACCAGCCAGGAACTGCGATTGCTCTTCGTCTTACCCCGGGCACTTTCGGTTTCGATTGCGCCCCGTCTGGCTCTAACTTCGTGCTTGCCATCCGCCGCTTCGTAATGACAGAAGTGGACAGCGGAAAATTGTTACTACTTGCGACGCTGCGAGATCATGCGATCTGTACGCTTGTTCTGGCGCGTCTTCTTGCCAAGAGTTGGGAAAGCCCACGGAGTCACCGGGTGATTTCCCTTCACTTTGCCTTCACCACCACCGTGTGGGTGATCGACAGGGTTCATAGCCACGCCGCGAACGGTGGGCTTTTTGCCCATCCAACGCGTGCGCCCAGCCTTGCCATAAGTCTGATTCTCATGGTCGAGGTTGCCGACCTGACCAACGGTGGCACGGCAATCGATGGAGAACTTGCGAACTTCGCCGGAAGGCATCTTAATGAGCGCGAGATCGCCTTCCTTGCTCAAAAGCTGCGCGGAAGCACCGGCGGTACGCACCGCCTGGCCGCCACGGCCGGGATAAAGTTCAAGATTGTGCAACATCGTGCCGGGAGGAATGTTGCGGATCTTCAGGGCGTTCCCCGGAAGGATGTCCGCGGCCTCGCCGGTGGAAACAGTTGCGCCGACTTCCAATCCCACGGGATGCAGGATGTAGCGCTTGTCGCCATCCGCGTAGTGCAAGAGAGCGATGTTGGCGCTGCGATTCGGGTCGTACTCAATCGCCGCTACCGTTGCGGGCACCCCTTCTTTATCGCGGCGGAAATCGACCACACGATACTGCTTCTTGTGGCCGCCACCGCGGTGCCATATCACGATTTCACCGTGGTTGTTGCGTCCACCGGTGCGCTTTTTCGGCTCGAGTAGATTTTTTTCAGGCGTTTGCTTGGTGATCTCGCTCTTATCGAGCACGGTCATAAAGCGTCTTGACGCCGTATATGGATTAAAACTCTTCAGTGCCATCTCTTGCCTCTACCTTTTAAATCTATCCGCCTGCTTGGCGGCTCTACCTTCACCGAAAACTCTTACAAATTCTCCGAATACTCAATCATCTTCTCGCCTTCGGCGAGCTTCACGTACGCCTTCTTCCAATCGCGCCGATAGCCTTCGTTCTGACCACGGCGGCGCATCTTGCCGAAGAAGTTTGCGGTACGCACGTCGGAAACCTTGACCTTGAAGATCTGCTGCACGGCTTCCTTGATCTCCGTCTTGGTTGCCGTCGCGGCGACTTCAAACACCACGGTGTGCTGCGTTTCTTTCACACCCAATCCTTTTTCCGTGATGATCGGGCGGCGAATAATCTGATAGTGAGGGGCTGCCATGACTTATCCCTTCCCCTTTTTAGTGGCCGGCTTTTTTGCAGCAGCCGGTTTCTTTGCTGTCTTTTCCGCCTTAGCCTTTGGCGCCGCTTCTTTCTTGGGTGCTGCGGCTGGGGCCGGTGCAATGGATTCGACATGGGGCGCCGCAACCGATTCGTGGTCCGGATCGAGCGTGCGCACCAGTCGAGCCACGGCATCCTTGGAAAGCAGCAGACGATCATGACGAAGCACGTCATACGCCTGCAAAGTGTTTGTGGCGGAGAGCTTTACACCCTGCATATTGCGGCTAGCCAGTTCCAGATTGCGGTTTTCACCGCCAGCAACCAGCAACGCAGTCTTCTCGGCGTTCAGCTTGCCAAGGGCAATGCGCAGCGTCTTCGTCTTGTGCGTGTCGAGAGCCCATGCTTCGATGACCACCAATTTCTGTTCCGCGAGCTTTGCAGACAGCGCCGAGCGCAACGCGCCAAGCTGCATCTTCTTCGGCAACGCGTATGCATACGACCGCGGCTTGGGGCCGTGAACCGTGCCTCCGTGACGCCACAGCGGCGAACGAATCGAGCCAATGCGCGCGCGCCCGGTGCCCTTCTGCTTCCAGAGCTTGCGGCCCGCGCCGCTGACTTCGCTCTTATCCTTGGTCTTGGCGGTGCCACGACGAAGTCCATTGAGATACCAGCGCGAGGCTTCGTGCAGCAGATTTTGATTAATCTCTGCGCCAAATACGGTGTCCGCCAGTTCTACCTGGCCGACCTTCTTGCCATCCAGATTGATTACATCCACGACCGGCATAATTTCGTTTCCTTCTCTCGTTCCTGAAACTTGATACCAAACTTCGTTCCGCGGCTTGCGGAGTACAAATCCGACTTACTTCGCCTTCTTGTTCTTCGCCTTGCGGATAAAAATGTACTGACCGCTGGGACCCGGAACCGAACCGCGAACCAACAATAAATTTTCGTCGGTATCTACCTTGACGACCTTCAGGTTCTTCGCAGTCACCTGAGCATTTCCCATGTGACCCGGAAAATGCTGGTTCTTCCACACGCGTGACGGGAAAGAACTGCCGCCGATACCGCCAGGAGCGCGATGAAACATAGAACCGTGCGTCGCGTCGCCGCCGGCATAGTGCCAACGCTTCACGCCGCCAGCAAAACCGCGACCCTTGCTCACCCCGGTGATGTCAACCAACTCACCTTCCGCAAAATTTTCCACCAGCACGCGATCGCCAACTTTCGTTTCGTCCTTCGATTCCGCAATGCGAACTTCCTGCAGAACCTTCATGGGCGCCACATTGGCCTTCTTGAAGTGGCCGGTCATGGCCTTGTTCACGCGCTGCGGCTTGACGAATTCCACCAGACCGAGTTGCGCGGCGTCGTAGCCGTCTTTTTCCTTGGTGCGGCGCTGAACCACGACGCAAGGACCAGCCTGCAGAACGGTGCAACCGACCAGGTTGCCGTCTGTCGCGAAGATCTGCGTCATGCCGAGCTTGATTCCGATAATTCCTTCGACTGCCATTTTCCTTTTCTCTCTCTCGCAGCATGCCCTTCCGGTATTGGCTGCGTTAAACAGTTATCGAGCTTCGAAAAACTTCTTTACTTGGCCGCGTGGCCGAACGCCTTGATTTCCACGTCCACTCCGGGAGGCAGGTCGAGCTTCATCAGCGCGTCCACGGTGTCCGGTGTGGGTTCGAGAATATCGATCAAACGTTTGTGGGTGCGCATTTCAAACTGCTCGCGCGACTTCTTGTCCACGTGCGGCGACCGCAATACCGTCCAGCGATTGATGGTCGTGGGCAGAGGAATCGGGCCGGCAACATCAGCGCCGGTACGCTTCGCGGTTTCCACGATTTCCCGCGTGGATTGGTCAAGAATTCTGTGATCGTACGCCTTCAGGCGAATGCGAATTTTGTCACCTTGTCTCATAGGGTTACTCGATAATCTCCGTGACCGCGCCGGCGCCAACGGTGTGGCCGCCTTCGCGAATCGCAAACCGCAAGCCCTTTTCCAGTGCCACCGGCGTGATCAGCGTTACTTCGCAGCTCACGTTATCTCCCGGCATCACCATCTCCACGCCCTGCGGCAATTTCATGTCACCCGTCACGTCCGTGGTGCGGAAGTAGAACTGCGGACGATAGCCCGAGAAAAACGGCGTGTGCCGTCCCCCTTCTTCCTTCGTCAACACGTACGCTTCGGCCTTGAACTTCGTGTGTGGCGTGATCGAGCCCGGTTTGCAGATCACCTGCCCGCGCTCCACGTCTTCTTTTTCCGTGCCGCGCAGCAAGAGTCCAACGTTGTCGCCCGCCAGTCCTTCATCGAGCAGTTTCTTGAACATCTCGATGCCGGTGACCACTTTCTTCTGCGTCGCGCGGAAGCCTACGATTTCGACTTCCTCGCCAACCTTCACCTTGCCGCGCTCGACTCTTCCGGTCACCACCGTGCCGCGGCCAGAGATCGAGAAAATGTCTTCAATCGGCATCGCGAACGGTTTGTCAACGTCGCGTACCGGCAGAGGAATATTGGCGTCGACCGCTGCCATCAGTTCGTCAATCTTCTTCTCCCATGCGGCGTCGCCGTTCAACGCCTGCAGTGCCGAACCGCGCACCACGGCAATCGTGTCGCCGGGGAATTGATAGGTCTTCAACAGTTCGCGAACTTCCAGTTCCACCAATTCGAGCAACTCGGCGTCTTCCACCATGTCGCACTTGTTCAGGAATACGACAATCGCAGGCACGCCAACCTGACGAGCCAGCAAAATGTGCTCGCGGGTTTGCGGCATCGGTCCATCCGTCGCAGCCACCACCAGAATCGCGCCGTCCATCTGCGCGGCTCCCGTGATCATGTTCTTGATGTAATCCGCGTGTCCCGGGCAGTCCATGTGCGCGTAGTGGCGATTCGGCGTTTCGTACTCCACGTGCGAAACGGCAATCGTAATACCGCGCTCGCGCTCTTCCGGCGCGTTATCGATCGAATCGAACGCACGGAACGCAACCTTCGGATTGTGCTTCGACAGCACCTTGGTGATCGCCGCCGTCAGCGTCGTCTTGCCATGGTCAATGTGGCCGATCGTGCCAATGTTGACGTGTGGCTTTGTTCGCTCAAACTTTTCCTTCGCCATTGCCTCTTTTGCTCCTCTTCGAATTCTTTACAAAAATTCTTACCAAAACCGTTAAACAGAAATCGTGTTTACTTTTCGCCACGATGCTTCTTAATGACTTCCTCGGACAGTGCCGTGGGCAATTCCGCATAATGCGAGAAATGCATGGTGAACGTGGCGCGCCCTTGCGTGCGGCTGCGCAAATCCGTGGCATATCCGAACATCTGAGCGAGGGGCACTTCCACGCGGATCACGTTGCTACCAGCCCGATTCTCGGTACCCTGAATCGCGGAACGGCGCGAGTTCAAGTCGCCGAAGACCTGCGGCATGTATTCTTCCGGAACGACAACTTCCACCTTCATGATGGGTTCGAGCAAAACTGGCTTGGCCCTGGCGCACGCTTCCTTGTAAGCCATGGAACCAGCGATTTTGAAGGCCATTTCGTTCGAGTCGACGTCGTGGTAACTGCCATCGATGAGAACCACGGCAACGTCCACCATGGTGAATCCGGCAACGATGCCGTTGTCGAGTGCTTCCCGGATGCCGGCTTCAATCGGAGCGATAAATTCGCGGGGAATCGAGCCGCCAACAATTTTGTCGATAAACAGGAAACGGTGTTCCTTATCGAACTTCCACTTGCCAGGGGTGCTGCCGGTGACGGACTTGGCGAGTTCGTCGAGATCGTCCGTCGAAAGTTCCTTCATATTTTCGTGATCGGAGCTTGGCAACGGATGGAGTTCGATCTTGCAGTGACCGTACTGACCCTTACCACCGGTCTGCTTAATGTACTTGCCTTCGGCGACGGCCTTCTTGCGAATCGTTTCGCGGTAAGCGACTTGCGGGCGACCGACGTTGGCCTGCACGTTATATTCGCGCAGCATGCGGTCAACGATGATTTCGAGGTGCAACTCGCCCATACCGGAGATCAAAGTCTGACCGGTGTCGGGTTCGGTCGAGACGCGGAACGTAGGATCTTCCTGCGCCAGGCGCTGCATGGCAACGCCAAGCTTGTCCTGATCGGCCTTGGTTTTTGGTTCAATGGCGACGGAAATGACAGGTGTGGGGAAATCAATCGATTCGAGAATGATCTGTTTCTCTTCGTCGCAAAGTGTGTCGCCGGTATTGACGTTCTTCAAGCCGACGCAGGCGCAGATGTCGCCCGCATAGATTTCCTGGATCTCTTCGCGCTTATTGGCGTGCATTTGCAACAAACGGCTGATGCGCTCGCGTGAACCCTTGGCGGAATTCATCACATAGCTGCCAGACTTCAAAACGCCGGAATAGACGCGGATATAGGTGACGTGGCCGACAAACGGGTCGGACATGATCTTGAATGCCAGCGCAGCGAATGGCTGGTCATCGGCGGGTCGGCGAAGAATCGTCTCGTCGTTTTCCGGATTGATGCCTTCAACCGGGAGAACATCCACGGGCGATGGCAAGTAGTCAACTACGGCATCGAGCAAGGGCTGAATGCCCTTGTTCTTAAATGCGGAGCCCGCCAGCACGGGAACGATTTTCAGGTTCAACGTGGACTTGCGAATCGACTTGCGCATGTCCTCAACGGAAAGCGTGCCTTCGGTCAAATACTTGTCGAGAACGGCGTCGTCGTGTTCGGCAATATATTCGACGGTCTTGTTGCGGTGCTCGTCGTAAAATGCCTTGTCGATCGCGGAACCCTTGAGGGCCGCGGCGATGTCCGGTCGGCCAGCGACAAACTCTGCGTCCCAGAGTTTGGCGACGTCAAGAATCTCGAATTTTGCGCCGAGCGTTTCTTCCAACCAAACGATAACTTTTTGCTCGATAAAGTCGATGATGCCGATGAAATTGTCTTCACGACCGAGAGGAAACTGCAGTGGGACGGGGTGGGCACCGAGGCGGGCACGGATCGTGCGGATGACGTGGTCAAAATCCGCTCCCATGCGGTCCATTTTGTTGACAAAACAAATGCGCGGCACGCGATATTTATCGGCTTGACGCCACACCGTCTCTGATTGCGGCTGTACGCCGGCAACAGAGTCGAAAACGCAAACCGCGCCGTCGAGAACGCGAAGTGAGCGCTCAACTTCAACGGTGAAATCCACGTGGCCCGGGGTATCAATAATGTTGACGCGATACTTCTTACCAAAGCGATCCCAACTGGCGGTAGTTGCCGCACTGGTGATGGTGATGCCGCGCTCGCGCTCCTGCTCCATCCAGTCCATGGTGGCTGTGCCTTCGTCCACGGAGCCGATCTTGTAGGTCACGCCCGTGTAGAACAGGATGCGTTCCGTCGACGTGGTTTTACCCGCGTCGATGTGCGCCATGATCCCAATGTTGCGCGTGTCTTCGAGTTTGAATAACCGAGTCATGATCCCTTGGAAACCTTTTCTCCCTAACGACTGCCTAGTATTTTCCGTTTCTCATTACAGCGAATTCAATTACCAGCGGTAGTGTGCGAAGGCCTTGTTCGCTTCGGCCATGCGGTGCACATCTTCCTTCTTCTTGATGGCGCCACCGCGCGAATTCGCGGCATCGATCACTTCGTCGGCAAGCTTGTCGATCATGGTCTTGCCAGCGCGTTCGCGTGAATATTGCAAGAGCCAGCGAATGGCGAGCGATTGCCGGCGGAATGGACTGACTTCCACAGGAACCTGATAGTTCGCGCCGCCAACACGCCGCGTCTTGACTTCCAACAGCGGCTTAACGTTCTCGAGCGCCTTCTTGAAAATCTTCAGAGCATCGTCGTTGGTCTTCTTGGCAACCTGGTCCATCGCGCCGTAGAACACGCGCTGCGCCGTGCTCTTCTTGCCTTCCCACATCATCGAGCAGATGAACTTCTCCACGATATCGCTGGCGTAAACGGGGTCGGTCGCTTGGACTCGACGATTCACTATTCCTTTACGAGACATGCTTCACCGCTCCTTCAATCTCAAAAAGTCTTGCTGCTTACTTCGCTGCTGCGCCGGCCTTGGGGCGCTTGGCGCCATATTTCGAACGGCCCTGCTTGCGATTCTCAACGCCAGCGGCGTCGAGTGTTCCGCGCACAATGTGATAACGCACACCCGGCAGATCCTTCACACGGCCTCCGCGCACCAGCACGATGGAGTGTTCCTGCAGATTGTGGCCGATGCCGGGAATATACGTGGTGACTTCGACGGCATTGGTCAGGCGCACGCGAGCGACTTTGCGCAATGCAGAGTTGGGCTTCTTCGGCGTCTGTGTGTACACGCGAATGCAAACACCGCGCTTTTCCGGGCAGCCCATCAACGCAGGCGACTTGGTCTTCGAGATAATTCCTTCTCTACCCATCCGCACAAGCTGTGAAAACGTCGGCACAGTAATCCTCTTTTTCGTTCGGCGTGTCGCGATAATCCTGGATTCGCGATTCACCGTGCTTCGCGCGCAAACGCATGGCGAGGCTCTCAACGCGCGCGCAGAAAAATACGCGAGAGCACACAACGATGCTGAAAGGTGCACTGCGAATCCGGAGAAACAAGCAAGAGACTCCGTAGGCAAGCCAAGAGAGCAGAACTTAACCCCTGGTTCCGATTCGGAGAGGCTTACTCGGCTTTTCGGGGCTGGCGCCCCATTCCGGCCGCTCTTCTGTCCCATTCCGTCGAACTTGTTCCGGGACTGAAGAATTCCCTTCCAACTACCCATCCTCGAAAGGCAGGATGGCACTGCTAGGGTAAAATACCCCTGACAAAACATTGAGTATAGAGATGATTAGCCGCTCTGTCAAACAACTTTCGAAACAGGGCTATTGAAAAAACTGTGGAAAAGTAAGAAATGGCAACGATTCTGCTCTGGTCACCCAGGTTCCTATCACAGACCAAGACGAATCGAGATCTGTGCAACCCCTCAGAACCAGCTGTAATCAACTGATTCAACAATTACTTAATCGAAGATTTGTTTTCCAATCCCAAGTCTCCAAAGGTCCACAAATTGAAGGCCTTCAGCATGTCGTAATCGCCCTTATCCCGCAACATTTTGGCCGTCTTTTCCGCAGGCCAAGGAGTCGCAAACCGCTCAGGGCGGTCTGCCAGCCAATATGCGGTCATGGCCATGATGGTGGCGTTTTGTGCCAAGACGTCAGGCTTTACAGCCTCCAAGGCATCGGCTGCGGAATGGTGCGTATATTTGTAGTCTGGAGAATCCTGATCCAGATTGATCCCCGGCAAGCCAGCGAGTGTAAATGGCCCAGTATCCGTGCCAAATTCCGTTTTGTCGTTTACCTTAATTTCGCGTAAATTGCCGAGCGACTTCGCGAACGGTTCAAACGCGGCAACCAGATCGTTGCGGCCGCCGAGTTGAAATTCCTTTACAGGTCCCTGACCGATATCGAGAACAATATCTCCAATGTGGTTTTTCATTTCGGATTCGTGCTGCTTCACATAAGCGATAGAGCCGAGCAAGCCCTGCTCTTCTCCCGTGAAAAGTACAAAACGAATGGTGCGGCGCGGCGTGACTCCACTCTTCACAATCGCTTCCGCAGCGGCCAACACACTGGTCGTGCCTGTACCATTGTCAGTTGTGCCTTCACTCAAATCCCAGGAATCCAGGTGCGCGCCCACGACAACGATTTCTTCCGGATGTTCGCGTCCAACGATTTCGCCTACCACGTTGGCGGTTTCAACTGGACCACTGGTAAATGTGTTTTGCACGTTGATGCGCATGCGCACGGGTTTTCCAGCAGCAAGGTAGCGCTCAATCTGGCCCTGATCTTCTCGCGACATATCGACCACGGGAACCGCGAAATCCGCAGCAAAACCAAGGATTCCTGTATGCGTCAGGTGCATTCCTTCGGCTGGAAAGCCGCCTTGGCCACCGACTACGGCTATCGCCCCGGCCTTTTGCAGGGCAGTCAGAAAGTCGCCGTATTGGGCAAAGATCAGCATGAAATTTTTCTTCGGCGTGCCTTCGGGCTTCATCATTACGATTTTTCCGTTGAAGCGAGCCATGTTCTTCAATTCACCGTCGAGATCGAAAAGATTGGCGGTGACGACATCGCCTTCTGCGCCGTTTGCGGGCGTGGAACCGGTCCACCCCATCGCGTCGATAGAAAGAGTGCGGTGCAGCGGTGCAACCAGTTCCGCCTTCGCAGTCCCGCGTGTCCAGCCCTTCCACAACGAATATTTTTCAGCGCGGACATTCTTCAGACCGATCGCGTTCATCTTCGCGATGCCCCAATTGATAGCCTTCTGGTCTTGCGGAGTGCCGGTGACGCGGGCGCCAACCTCATCACTGAGTTCGGTGAGATATTGAAAGGCATGGGAATCCATGGTGCCTTCGCCGGCGATCCTTGACGAGGGCCGGCTTCGTGCCGTCCTCCTCTGGGCCCTTTGGGCTGAACGGTATCCTTGGCGTTTGCAGCACAGGCAGGCCAGCGAAGAACCGGCAACCAGCAACACGATCCCTACAAATCGATTCTTCATTCCCAAGTATCTCCTTCAAATGTGGGGCAAAAGCGGAGCTACGACTTTACCACGCTGTTAGACGTGCAGTGCGGTGGAAGGTTTCGCGACAAAAGCCCGAGCAAGGCTTGCGTGTTGGGCAACCCACTGCAAAGGGTGGCTTTACGCTGGCATGGAGTGCTCCTAAACTTTCAGCGTGACTCTTTCTTGGAAAATCTGGTGGTTTGCTGGCGTGGTGTTCTTGTTTTCAGGCGTGAGCACATCGCTCACTGCGCAGGAGCCGAGCAGCATACCAGCGAAGAAGCAGTCGGAAAAGTCTGCTGGCGCAGAAAATACGCCCGATAAAGCGACGATTCCATTTCAGATTCAATTACTGGAAACGCATATTCGCTTTGAAGCGAACGGCGATTCACGCAAAGAAGTACACACCATCATCAAGCTGAATAATGCCGTCGGTGCGCAGCAATTTTCGCGCCTGGGATTTGATTACAATCGCGCGTTTCAACAGGTGGAAATCCCGTTAGTGCGGATCACCCACGCGAATGGCGGAACATCGGATGTGCTTCCCAGCGCGGTGACAGACGCGCCGAATCCTGCCGTCGAGAAATACCCTGCGTATCACGATGTCCGCGTGAAATCCGTGCGCATCCTCGGCCTCCAGGAAGGCGACACGGTCGAGTATCGCGTCGTCACCGCAACGACGCACCATCCATTGGCTCCTGATTTCTGGTTGGAGCATAGCTTCGACCGCTCGGGGCAGGTTCTCGAAGAGCTCTACGTGATCGAGCTCCCGACTTCGCGAGACGTAAAGGTCTGGACTTCCGAAGCCTTTTCTTTCTACGACAAGAAAGAAGCGGGATCAGGTGCAGAGCCCCGCACGACGTATTCGTGGAAATATACAGCACCATCCGCGATCTCAACAGAGATGGAAAAACCCGAGACTCACAAAGCCACATCAACAGAACTTCCTTACTATTTGAGTGATTCCGATCTGGCCGTAACTTCTTACGTGGACTGGTCGAAGTTCGCAATCGCAGTTCAGAAATTCTTTCCACCGATGAGTGGACCGTCGGTGGAAATCAAGAATAAGTCGGCTGACACTGACGCAGGGAACGAGCACGTCCGAAGCTCGGCTGCGCCGGTTGTACGATTTTGTCGGACAGAAAATCGCCACTATTGATCTGCCGCTCGCTGCGACTGGTTTCGCGACGCGCAGTCCTGAAGACATCTTGGCAACGGGTTATGCTTCTCCTGAAGACAAGTCAGTCCTCCTGGTCGCCCTCGCGACTGCGGCCTCGATTGACGCCAAACCTGCGTTTACCGGCCTTCATGTCCAATCGGCCGGCCGGTCTCCCGTCATGCCATCCGAATTTACGAACGTGCTGGTCTTAGCTTCCGGTCCGAAGAGCGAGATTTGGCTGGATCCCTCGCAGCCCGTTGCACCTTTTGGAATGATCGCCGTGAATTTCCGAGGCAAGCCCGCGCTGCTACCTTTTCCACAAAGTGACATTCGTCAATTCGAGACTGTTGCTCCCACACTTCCATTCGCTGCGTTTCAAAAGGTTGGCGTGGACGCCACGTTGGGAACCGACGGCAAACTTTTGGCAAAAGTAAAATACACACTGCGCGGTGACAACGAATTGCTGCTGCGCGTAGCGTTTCATCAAACACCGAAGGAAAAGTGGAAGGAAGTAGCTGGCCTGCTGGCGCTGTCGGACGGCTTTCGCGGTGTTATTACAAGTGCTACGGCGTCAGACCCCATGGAAACAACGAATCCGTTCACGGTGGAATATGAATTGTCACAAGATAAATTTGTGGACTGGTCCAAAAAGCCCGTGCGGATCCCCGCCCTGCTGCCGCAGATCGGCTTGCCGGAGACATCAGGGAAAAACGCCGCGGGAAACATCGAGCTTGGAACTCCGCTGGACGTGGAAACACAGGAGACGCTGCATTTACCCGAGGGAACCAACGTACAAGCTCCGGCGGGAACCAATGTGCATCGCGACTACGCCACGTATTCTTCAAAGTACGGATTCGCCTCAGACACATTGACTGCTCTTCGCCACATTCATTTTATTCAGCGCGAAGTGGCCGCCGACCGGGCCATCGATTACAGCGCCTTTGTACAGGCGGTGCAAAACGATCAATCGCAATATTTTGTGCTGGATCGCGGCGCGGGCGTGAAGAGCGCGGCATTGCAGTGATGTGTAGTGCGGGAGCCGGGCTCCCGCGTTTAAGTTTGTAATTGGTGCGGATGCGTTTGTGTATTATGCGGATGCGGAAAAGCGGCAACTGGGCTGCCGCACTCCAAATGGCTCGGATCAGCGGAATTCCATCACTTCTTTTTCCTTTGCTGCCGCCAGGTCTTCGATTTTCTTCGTTTCGGAGTGCGAGACTTTTTCCAACTCGTCCAACGAACGCTTCTGCTCGTCCTGGCTGATCTTCTTGTCCTTTTCCAGCTTGTCGATGGCTTCCTTGACGTCGCGGCGAATGTTGCGCACGGCGGTGCGATGATTTTCCAGCATCTTGTGCATCTGTTTGACAAGATCCTTGCGACGCTCTTCCGTCGGAGCCGGAATTGGTATGCGGACAATTTTGCCATCGGTCGTGGGGTTCAATCCGAGATCCGACGAGCGAATCGCTTTGTCAATGAGGGCCGCGGCGCTGGGGTCCCATGGCGTAATCATCAGCATGTTTGCATCGGGGATGGTGACATTGCCAAGCTGATTCACGGGCATGAGCGTGCCGTGATAATCGACGCGCACCTGATCCAGGATGGCGGCGTTGGCTCGGCCGGTCCGGACAGTGGCAAGCTCCTTGCGAAAATCTTCGACGGCCTTTTCCATCCGAGTCTTGGCCGCGAGCATGGCGTCTTTCGTTGTGGCTATCGTGGTCATTTTTCCATCCTCTGTAAATCACTACTGAACAGACTGTGATTGGTAATAAGTTGTAATAAAAAAACTCTGTCCTGCGTCGTTGTGAACGAGACCCAGAACTTCCGCTTCTTTATGTCGGACTAAAACTTAATACACAACACTTCTAACTTCTATCACCCTGGTGAAACGGTTGAACCCACGCGCTCCCCGAGGACAGCGCGGCGGATATTGCCCGCTTTATGCATGTTAAAAATTACGATAGGCATGCCGTTGTCCATGCACAAAGAAATTGCGGTTGAGTCCATCACCTTTAAATCCTGGTGCAACACATCGCGATAGGTGATTTCCGCAAAGAACTTGGCGTTGCTGACTTTTTCCGGGTCGGCATCGTAGATACCATCCACCCGCGTCGCTTTCAAAATCACGTCTGCCTTGATTTCCATCGCGCGCAGCGCCGCCGCGGTGTCCGTGGAGAAATACGGATTCCCCGTGCCGGCTGCGAAGATGACCACGCGCCCTTTCTCCAGATGGCGCACGGCCTTGCGGCGAATGAACGGCTCGCAAACCTGGTGCATCTCGATGGCGCTTTGCACGCGGGTGTGCACGCCAACTTTTTCCAGTGCATCCTGCAACGCGAGCGCGTTTAAGACAGTCGCGAGCATCCCCATGTAATCGCCGGTAGCACGATCGATCTCAAAACCCTTTTGGCGAGCTCCGCGAAAGATGTTGCCGCCTCCGACCATGATGGCGATCTGCACGCCGAGTTTAATGACGTCGCGCAGTTCCTTGGCAATGTCGTAAATGGTTTGGCCGTCGATGCCGAAGCCTTGCGCTCCCTGCATGGACTCTCCGGAGAGCTTCAAAAGGATGCGATGGTAGGCGGGACGTTTCTTGGAACTTTTCTTCGGCGATTTCGATGAACTTGCCATGTGTCTCCGATGGGTGAAAGCAAAAGCAGTGGAATTGTAACAAAAATCTGCGCCTGCGTCGTAGGACAGGCGGCAAAAGTCTGGATTTAGCAGTTACCCAGCCCAAACGGCTTGAGCAGGCGTGGCGCAAAGAAAAACGCCCCGTTTTAACGGGGCGTCTTTGCACAGGAATCGGTTTCTGAGCTTACGCTTGGGCTGGGTCCGGAGCTACCGGCGCGGGCGCAGGCGCCGATTCCGTAGAACCAGTAGAACCCGCGCCACTGACTTCACCAACCTTGAAGCGAGCAAAGCGACGGATCGCAATGTTCTCGCCGAGCTTGGCAATAGCCTGTGTAATCATTTCACCGATGGTCTGAGTCTCATCCTTGATGAAGTGCTGTTCGTACAAGCAGCTTTCTTCATAGAACTTTTCCATTTTGCCGGTGACGATCTTCTGGATGACCTGCTCCGGCTTGCCGGTGGCGCGCGCCTGAGCACTGTAAATCTCGCGCTCGCGCTCAAGCATTTCCGGCGTCACGTCTTCGCGGCGAACATAGCGCGGGTCGACAGCCGCGATGTGCATGGCAACATCGTGACAGAGCTGTTTGAATGCGTCCGTCCGGGCGACGAAATCGCTCTCGCAGTTGACTTCCACGATCACGCCAATTTTTCCGCCGGCATGAATGTAATGGCCGATCAAGCCTTCGGTGGCTTCACGGGTGGCCTTCTTTGCGGCAGATGCTTGGCCTTTCTTGCGCAAAACATCGACAGCCTTCTCCAGGTCACCATTGGCTTCGACAAGCGCCGCGCGGCAATCGCTGAATCCGGCATTGGTCTTCTCTCGCAGTTCTTTTACGAGCTTGGCTGGTATTTCCATGACTGGCTTAGATGTACTCATCCTTTTCTCTCTTTTTTGTGCGGCCCGAACAGTTGAATTGTTTTAGAAAAATGGCCCGGCGTCGGTTTTGCACACAGCGCCGGGCCACTTGAATTTAGAACCGTCGCGCAGTTACTTGGCGGTTTCCGCTACGTGAGAAACCTCTGTGGGAGCGGCTGCGGGTTCCGCAGGCTCCACAGGCTCGACAACAGGTTCCACAACGGCTTCGGTAGCTTCGACGAAATCGCCTTCCTGCTTCTCGTATTGCTCGTAGGCGCTGGTGTCGACGTACTCCACGCCTTCCTGAGCCTGGTCCGCGACCGCCTTCTGATGGGCGACCTGAGACTGCTCGTACGCCGCGCGGCCTTCCGCAACGGAGTCGGCAATCTTCGTGGTGAACAAGCGGATGGCGCGCAAGGCGTCATCGTTGCCGGGGATGATCCAATCGACCATGTCCGGGTCGCAGTTCGTGTCCACAACGCTGACCACCGGAATCCCCATGCGCCGCGCTTCCTTCACGCCAATTTCTTCGGCGTTGGAATCCACGACGAACATGGCGTCCGGCAACTGCGTCATATTCACAATGCCTTCCAGGTTCTGGAAGAGGTGCTTCATTTCGCGATCCAGGCGAGCGCGCTCTTTCTTGGAGAGCTGCTCCATGCGTCCGTCCTCCGTCATTGCCTGCAACAGCTTCAGGCGCTTGATGGACTTTTGCAGCGTGGACCAGTTGGTCAGCGTACCGCCCAACCAGCGGTGATTCACGAAGAAGGCGCCACAGCGCTTGGCTTCTTCGGCGATGGCATCCTGCGCCTGGCGTTTGGTGCCAACGAACAAAACCGTTCTTCCATGGGAAGAGATTTCACTGACGAAGCGGCTGGCTTCGCGGAACATCTTTAACGTCTTCTGCAAGTCAATGATGTGAATGCCGTTGCGTTCCCCGAAAATGTATTCCTTCATCTTGGGATTCCAACGACGCGTCTGGTGACCGAAATGAACGCCGGCCTCCAGAAGCTCCTTCATGGTGATTTCTACTGCCACTATTCCTCCTAAGTAGATAGCTGCTTTTCGAGAATCCCATGCAGGTGCCGGGCTTTAGCCCAGCCAACAAAGGAAACTTCGCAGCAGCCTCTTGCCGGCCTCTTGCCGGCCGTGATCTTGGAACTTCAGCGTGAACCGAAATTCCAGAGCCTGAGTCTGGGCCTCGCCATTCCGACAAGGCCCAAACAAGACCGTAACGCCCAGTTCTTTACCGCTTGGTGAACTGGAAGCGCTTGCGCGCGCCCTTCTGACCGTACTTCTTGCGTTCCTTCATACGGGAATCGCGCGTCAAAAATCCGTTCTTACGAAGTGGAGGGCGCAGTTCTGGATTGAACTTGATGATCGCGCGCGAAAGACCCATGCGCACGGCTCCAGACTGTCCACCCACGCCGCCACCCTTGGCGGTTGCCACCACGTCCACCTGGTCAAGCAGACTGGTGAACTTCAGCGGCTCAATCGCATCATGCTCCCAAGCATGATTGGGGAAATAAGATTTCACTTCGCGGCCATTGACCGTGAATTTTCCCGTACCGGCCCTCAAGAACACACGCGCCACCGACTCTTTGCGGCGGCCTGTGCCGTGGAACCACGTTTTTGTGCCCGTTGCGGGCGTTTCGACAGTACTCAATGCTCCTCCTTAAATGCCTGATAAAGAGAGTAATCCGCGCTCTCTCGTGGACTTCACGATCGGATGGCTCCCCGCTAAGGCACTGCCTAGAAAGGAACTACACCTACGTGGCGACTACTAGAAAACACCCTGAAGCCTCAGGGTGCTCCAAATAAAATGTTTACAGCGAGACGGCTTGCGGCTTCTGTCCAGCGTGACGTGCCAGGCCAGCAGCATCGCGATATACGCGCAGCTTTTTGGCTCGGCGAGCGCGCAGCTTATTCTTTGGCAACATGCCGAGAACCGCTTCACGAATCATCCAGTCGGGCTTGGTCTCGCGCACGCGCTTGGCCGGCACTTCCTTCAATCCGCCGGGGTATCCGCTGTGCGAGTAATAGACTTTTTGTTCGATTTTGTTGCCGGTCAGCTTGATCTTGTCGGCATTGATAACCACAACGTGGTCACCGGAGTCCAGGTAAGGCGTGAAAGCGGCCTTATCTTTCCCGATCAGCATGCGGGCGACTTTGGTCGCCAGGCGTCCCAACACTTGGTTGGTCGCGTCTACAACAAACCAATTTGCGCCTACTTTCAGCGCTTCTGCTTCTGCTCCCTTTGCTACGTACGTCCTCATTGCAATCAGCCACACCTTTCCCTGAAAAGACAAAGAGTTAGTTTAGGAGTTGGGTGCGGTTTTGTCAACGCAACTTTAGGCCTGGACGCAATTCTGGCGTGCAAAACCATTGAAAAACGTGCTGGCTGAATCGGAATCAGAGTCTAACAACTAGTAGTATTTACAGCAGCTTTCCGGCACTCAATACTGTTAATGTAGGTCAGCGAGCAGCTTTTCATATTGTTCAGGCAATTCCCCAGGAGTAAAAGCGCGTGACGGTCACTGCAGTCTACGAAGAGACAAAACGAACGGAATTGAAGGGCAAGCGGAATCGCCTTTTTCAGAAATTCTTGAATAATCCCACCGACGTCGGCTTGGCACTTGAGCTCAGAGTCATCGACGACCAACTGGCGGAAATCACCGGTCGATTGACCCTAAAGAAGAAATCTCCCGATAAAGTGAGTAGCAAGCCTCTTGTCGGCTGACAGGCCGCCCCCCCACCGTTATTGCGCAATTCATTCTGGGGACAAGATCTACAATTCTCAAGTGGGTGACTGGACGATTGATTCTCAATCGCGAGGCGACCTGTTGCCTTCTTCGCACAAGTAAGTCTTTCTTCCCGATCTATCGTGCTATCTTCGACGCAAGCTAGCCCACGGTGCAGTCTCGCCCAGCCGGAGAGGTCCACATGGAACGAGAACGACGTCGTACTCCCAGGTACATATTCTTTGCCGCAGCGGAACTGCTAGAAGAAAAATCGGACGTGCGCGTCGCCTCACGCGTTAGTGAGCTGAGTTTGCACGGTTGCTATCTGGACATGATGAATCCGTTCCCCGCGGATACACCGATCCTGCTGAAAATCTGGACAGCGGAGAATACGGTTTTCCAGACCAGAGGCAGCATCATTTATTCGCAGCCAAACATGGGCGCCGGAGTAAGGTTCATCGATGTCGGAGAAAAGGACCTCGCCGTCCTTCAGCATTGGCTAGATGACGCTGCAAAGCAATCTTAGCCCGGCCCGCCGCCTAATTCGTCAAACCGTCTCAAGAGACTGTTCGAAATCCGCCAGGATATCGCGCCAGTGCTCCGTGCCAACGGATACGCGTACCAGGCCATCCGTGACGCCAGCCTGTTTGCATTCTTCCTCGGTGTAGCCGGAATGCGTTGTGGTCTTTGGATGGCAGGCAAGCGACTCGACTCCGCCCAGGGAAACCGCATTCCGCGCCAGGCGAATGTTTCTCAAAAACTCAAACGCTGACGTTTTGCCGCCCTTCAATTCCAATGAAAACATGGCCCCCGGAAAATCGCATTGCGCGTGAAAAATCAGTTTCTGATCGGGATCGGTAAAGAGAGTTGGGTAGATCACCCGCGCCACTTTTGGATGTCCCGCGAGCTGTTCCGCGATGCGTTGAGCATTCTTGCTTGCGCGATTCATCCGCAAAGTTACGGTTGGCAGCCGGCTGTCCAGCATCCAGCATTCATCCGGCTGAAGAATATTGCCAAACAGGTTGCGCACTAAACGAACCTGCTGAAGCAGATCGGGGTCTTTTGCCAATGCCATGCCCGCCAGTAGATCGCTGAATCCCGAAAGATATTTCGTCGCGGAGTACAAGACGATATCCGCACCGAGCAGCAGTGGATGTTGGAACGCCGGGCCGAGCAGCGTGTTATCCACCATCACAAGGGGCCGAATTCCTGTCGAGGGAGTTCCAAGGGATGCGACGGTCTGGCACACCCGGCGAATGTCCGTCATCGCCAAAGTGGGATTGGCGGGCGTTTCAACCAGAACTACGCCGAGATTCTTCGCAGAACGAATGGCTTCATCCAGTTGGGCACCGGATCCAGCAGGCACGGGGATTCCCTGCACTCCCCACCCCGGCAGAAAATTGTGAACGAAATGTTGCGTTCCGCCGTAAAGCGGCACGGTGTAGACCACGCTTTGGCCGGGGCGCAGGAATGTCAGCAGCGAAGTCATGATCGCGGCCATGCCGGAGTTAAACGCCAGCGCTGCTTCCGCGCCCGGTTCCAAGGGAATGATCTGCGCCTCCAGAATCTCGGCATTCGGATGGTTCAGGCGCGCGTAGATCAACTCCGCTTGTTCCCCGGGTTTCGCACAACATCTGCCAGTGGCGATGTCAAAGGCGCGCTCCGCCGCTTCCGGCGTGGAAAATACATATGTGGAACTACGAAACACGGCGGGTCTTGCCGAACCAACAGACAGTCGAGGATCGAAACCGCCCGTTAGGATTCTGGTTGTTGCGCGTAAGCCGTGTGGATGACGATCATTGTTTTCCGCCATAGTTCACCCTGGGCCGAGTATAGGCCACAAAAGAGGTGCCGGCAGTGATCAGTGGGATTGGCGTGCAAAAGCTCAAACTGCAATAGCTCAAACTGTCGGTTCACTGACAGTTCGCCGGGAATTGCGCCTATTTCTCGTTGATTTTCTTCACCGCCTTCAATGAACTCGGCGAGGCTGTCCTCGTAAGGAGTAGCCAGCCTCTCGAAAAGTGCGTGCGCGTCCAGTTATCTCCTAGTCAGTTCCAATCTCGCTCCCACCCATGCACTTGGCCATTGCCTGCCGCCACTTCCTTATTTATGATAGCGGCAGTTTCTCGGCGGGAGTGTGCCCCAGTATCCGCAATCTTCTCAGGCATGCCCGCTTCAAGGAGTTTCGCATGTCGCTCACCCGAATTTTCCGCGTGTTCATCAGTTCACTGGCACTAGTGGGCTGCGCTGGATTTGCTTGCGCTCAAGATGCTGCTCCGGCGGCGGCCGCTGCACCGAAAAAACGCGTTGCCGTGATGAGCTTTGATTACGGCACGGTGCATTCCAATGTCGCGGCTATCTTTGGGACGGATCAGGACATCGGTAAAGGCATCACCGACCTGTTAGTTCAGAAGTTGGTTCAGGACGGCAAATACTCGGTGATCGAGCGCAGCGCCTTGGACAAGATCCTTTCCGAGCAGAATTTTTCGAATAGCGATCGAGCGGATGCAAGTAGTGCGGCGAAGATCGGGAAAATTCTGGGTGTGGACGCCATCATCATAGGTTCCATCACGCAATTTGGCCGCGACGACAAGCACACGAACGTTGGCGGTGGCGGTTACAGCGGCTGGACGCACGGCATCGGTGGCGTAGGAGTTAGCAAGTCCAAGGCTGTCGTTGGCGTCTCTGCTCGCCTGGTCAACGTGAACACCGGAGAAATACTTGCGGCGGTAACAGGGATGGGGGAATCCGAGCGCGGCGACACAAAACTGCTGGGCGGTGGCGGAAGTGGTTGGAGCGGCGGTGGTGGTGGATTGGATATGGGCAGCAGTAACTTCGCGAACACCATTCTCGGGGAAGCCACGCGCAAGGCCGTGGATGATACTGGCGCACAATTGGATGGCGCCGTGGAAAAGATTCCCACGTTGAAGATTGAATTCACCGGCCTGGTCGCTGATGTTTCCGGCACCACCATCATCGTGAATGTCGGAAAGAAATCCGGTGTGAAGGTGGGCGACAAGATTCTTGTGACCCGTGCGGTTCGCACGATCAAGGATCCGGCTACCGGCAAAGTCATCAAGTCCGTCGAGGACAAAATTGGCGAAGCCACAGTTACAGAAGCGGATAGTGATTCAGCCACTGCGACTTTCTCTGGTGCTAGCGCCGTGAAAGTCGGGGACACCGTCAAGAATCCCTAGGCTCATGTCAGTCTAATCAATATTAGAAGCCCGCACTGCCCACGGGAGTGCGGGCTTGTTTATTTGGAGCTGAATGAGGCCGGGTGCAGGGATTCTCTCATGCTCACTGTGGCTAGGACTTCAGCGCTTCTTACGTTTACTTTGGTGTATTGTTTCTGGGTCAGGATCTGGGTGCCGGAGGAGTTATGACAGCGGAATTCAACATCGGTCAGCACATCGGCGATTACGAGATTCTGTCCGTGCTGGGACTGGGCGGCATGGGCAAAGTCTACAAGGTCCGCAACGTCATCTCCGACCGTGTGGAGGCCATGAAGATTCTTCTGCCCGACCTGACTTCTCATCAGAGTCTTGCCGACCGTTTCTTGCGAGAGATCCGCTTGCTCGCTTCCCTCAATCATCCCAATATCGCCTCGCTCCGCACCGCGCTCACTCACGACAATCAGTTGGTGATGATCATGGAGTTCGTGGAGGGAGAAACGCTGGCAAACCGGCTGTCGCGTGCTCCCATTTCCACCGCCGAAGCAGTGGATTACTCCGACCAGATTCTCTCGGCCCTCAGCTACGCGCACAAGCAGAACATCATTCATCGCGACATCAAACCCGCCAATATGATGCTCACCCCGCAAGGCGTCGTGAAACTGATGGACTTCGGCATCGCTCGCTCTTCGAGTGACGGAACTCTCACTTCGACTGGCACCACACTCGGATCTTTGAACTACATGCCGCCGGAACAGGTACGCGGCGAGAGTGCGGACGCACGCTCGGATATCTATTCCTTCGGAGTTTCGCTATACGAACTACTCACAGGGAAATTGCCCTTCCAGGGCGACTCGCAATATTCCTTGATGACTGCACACCTGAACGAGGTGCCTGCGGCTCCTATAACTGTCCGCACAGATTTGCCGCCCGCCTTGAACGAAATTATTATGATGGCGATGGCGAAGGATCCCGCACAGAGGTTTCAGTCCGCAGATGCATTTCGTACCGCACTCAACAGCGTTCCGGTTAGCGCGCTTCCCCGCTCCGGCACGACAGTAACTCCTTCACCGCGCACTCCTTCCCACTCCTCGCAGACCACGTTGGTGGAAACTCCGTTGCCCCGGGTATCTACTGCGCCAATAACCGCTAGCCACCCCGGCGCCTTCGTCGAGTGCACCCAAGCCGGCTACGGTTCCACCAGGATACACACCTACGATGGTCGTACCGCAAGCTCCTCCCACACCGGCGCCGCCTGCACCTGTGCCTGCGCGTTCATCCTCAAGTCGAGGATTGTGGGTGGCCATAGGCGCACTTGTTGGCGTGAGCGCTCTGATTGCTGCGGGGATTTACATTCCGCGAAAGGTGCTTACCCATGCAGATCCGAGTAAGTCTGCATTTCCTCCAACCTCAACGAGCTCGACTGCAACGCCTGGGACGACAAATTCGGTTCCGCCTCCGGCTGCGCCAGCCTCGCCTGCGGATTCCGGAATTTCTTTGCAAAGTGACAAAGGCAGCGTCACCGTTGATGGCCAGGGAAATGTAGCTATTCAATCTCCAAACGGGAGCATCAACACCTCGGCAACAACCGGCGGTGTAAAGGTCTCCAGCAAGAGCGCCGGGAATCCAACTCCGGCGCACGGCGCGGGGACGGCAGACGGGCCGGGACAGGCTGCACAGCCTACTACTCCCCCCGTGCCTGCTGGCCCATCTCCCGAAGAAATCGCCAAGGTGGAAGACGAGGCGGACAAACTAAATGTACGTGGTTCGACGGTTTCGCAAAGCGTGGAGACTCTGCGCAGGCAACAGCAGGCCTCCGGCTATAACTTGCGGGGGGACATCGCTTCGGCGAACGAACGCATGCAACTGTATCTTTCCAAGGGCAACGCTGCGCTGAAGGCCCAGGACCTCACGAATGCCAAAAAATATTTTGATTTGGCCGATGCGGAAATTTCCAAGCTGGAAAAATTCCTCGGGCACTAAATGAACTTGCCTGGATTGCTTTTTGCATCATCCGGTTTACATCACACTCCATCAGGCGAAAGGAGAATTCCATGAAGATTGCGGCACTGGTGGCGCGGATTCTGTTGGGACTCGTTTTCGTCGTGTTCGGGTTGAACGGCATCCATCCCTTCATCCCCATGGGTGAAATGCCCACAGGACTCGCCGGTCAGTTTGTCGGCGCGATGATGCAGTCTCATTATTCACTGATCGTCGCGATCCTTCAGGTGATCGGTGGAGCACTCCTGCTTGCTAATCGGTACGTAACTCTAGGCCTCGTCATTTTGGGTCCCATAATTGTGAATATCTTCCTGTTTCATGCGCTGATGGAGCCCAAAGGCTTGCCACTGGCTATCGTCGTGGTGCTTCTCTGGTTCATCCTGGCGTATCATGCGCGCCGAAACCTTTCTGGCATTTTTGCGCCCGGCATAGAAGCCTGAACTCCGCGAATAAAGCCAACATAAAGACACTCCGGCAGGGCAAACAAGCCCCCGTGATACGTGTCACTGTATTTGTTTTTCTTATAGCGTCTAATAGATTCGCTTTCCGACCAACCCCGCACGCCGGACCTCTCTGGCGTCTGTCTTGGCCTTTCTTTTATTGACTTCAACTCAGGAGGACAAACCTATGGGCACCCTTACGCTTGCGCCGGCAGTACTCAAGGCGCCCGCGGAATATATTAGTGACGTGATGAATCTGGTTCGCGCGAAGAATCCCGCAGAGCCGGAATTCCATCAGGCTGTTATGGAAGTGTTGGAGACGTTGGGACCTGTGCTGGCAAAGCACCCCGAATACCAGAAGGCGAAATTGCTGGAACGGTTCGTGGAACCGGAGCGGGTGGTGATGTTCCGTGTGCCATGGGTGGATGATGATGGGCAAGTGCAAGTGAATCGCGGATTCCGCATTGAGATGAACAGCGCCATTGGACCCTATAAGGGCGGGCTGCGTTTTCATCCGAGTGTGAACCTGGGAATTTTGAAGTTCTTGGCGTTCGAGCAAGTCTTGAAGAATTCGCTGACCACTCTGCCCATCGGCGGCGGAAAGGGCGGGTCGGATTTTGATCCCAAGGGCAAGAGCGATAACGAAGTGATGCGCTTCTGCCAGAGCTTCATGAGCGAACTGTTCCGGCACATCGGCGCGGATACCGACGTACCCGCGGGCGACATCGGCGTGGGCGGACGCGAGATCGGATTCCTCTTCGGACAGTACAAGCGGCTGGCGAATCGCTTCACCGGCGTACTGACGGGCAAGGGCCTGAATTGGGGCGGCTCGCTGATTCGTCCGGAAGCGACGGGCTATGGCTGCGTGTACTTCGCGGAAGAAATGCTGAAGACCCGGAAGGATACGTTCCAAGGCAAGCTCTGCCTGGTGAGCGGAAGCGGCAACGTGTCGCAATACACGATTGAAAAACTTCTGGACCTCGGCGCGAAGGTAATCGCCATTTCGGATTCGAATGGAGTCATCCACGATCCAGAAGGCGTGAATCGCGAAAAGCTCGCTTGGGTGCTTGAACTGAAGAACGTGCGCCGCGGGCGCATCAAAGAGTACGCGGACAAGTTCAAGACTGCCAAGTACATTCCGATCGATCGCACCATGGACTTCAACCCACTGTGGGCGATCAAGGCGGATTGCGCGTTCCCAAGTGCCACACAGAATGAGATCAATGCCAAGGACGCGGCAACCCTGGTGATGAACGGGTGCAAACTGGTCGCGGAAGGCGCGAACATGCCCAGCACTCTGGAAGCCACCAAGTTGTTCCTCGAAGCGAAAATCCTCTATGGACCCGCAAAGGCAGCGAATGCCGGCGGCGTGGCCACCAGCGGATTGGAAATGAGCCAGAACAGCATGCGGTTGAGCTGGACGCGGGAAGAAGTGGACGACCGCCTGCACAAGATCATGATCGCCATCCACAAAAACGCGTTCGAGACAGCGGAAAAGTATGGGCACTCCGGGAATCTGGTGTACGGTGCAAACATCGCTGGGTTCATCAAGGTGGCCGACTCCATGCTAGATCAGGGACTCGTCTAACGGAGCTCGACGCTTAAGAGAGTAAACTTCCGGCGAGGTGGTTTGCACCCACCTCGCCGCTTTTGTATGCAGTGGGGTTAGTCCATGACGCAGCCGTCCCTACAGATCCCGTTTCCCGACGTGGAGATGCAATTCGAGGGCTTTGACAATCTGATGCCCTTTCGCGTCCAGAATATTCTGCTGGTGTCCAGTCTGTATGACTCGTTCATCCTGCGCGAAGACGGACGGCTGAACGAATTGCTGGTCAGTGAATCGCAAGACCTGCACCTGCAGCAGATCCCCCGAATCACCCACGTATCGAGTTGCCGCGAAGCTCTGGAACGCGCGAAAGCCGATCCGCGCATCGATTTGATCCTCACGAATCTGGCGGTTGGGGACATGAACGCAGCCCAACTGGCCCAAGAGATAAAGGAAGACGGGCTGCAAGTACCTGTGGTGGTGCTGGCGTACGACTATCGCGAAATCAAGAAATTTGTCGCGCGGAATCCGGTCACCGACATCGAGCGAATTTTCTTATGGCAGGGCACTCCGCGCGTACTGATCGCCATCGTGAAATACATCGAGGATAAACGCAACGTCGAGCACGATGCATCCATGATGGGAGTTCCAGTTGTCCTGGTCATTGAGGATAACATCCGCTACTACTCGTCGTTTTTACCGTTGATCTATACGGAATTGATCTCGCAGACCCGGCGAGTGCTCCAGGAAGGTGTAAACCTGGCACACAAGCTGATGCGCATGAGGGCACGGCCCAAGATTCTTCTGACCTCGAATTACGAAGAGGCATACGCGCTGGCGATGAAATACCGGGAACACCTGCTGGGGATTGTGAGTGACGTGGAATTCCCCCACGCGGGCGTCTTGAGCGTAAATGCTGGATTCGATCTGGCCAAGAACGTTCGTGAGTTGGTGCCGGATGTCCCGGTGGTCCTACAAACCAGTCGTACGACATTCCGACAACGGGCCTACGGAGAGGGCTATTCTTTCCTGCGTAAAGGTTCGCCGACATTCTTGCGCGATCTGCGAAAGGTAATGATGCAGCAGTTTGCCTTCGGTGACTTTGCCTTCCGCACACCGGATCGCGTGGAAGTAGCGCGGGCCACGGATCTGAATTCGCTGGAAGAACTGCTGCAGACCGTGCCCGCGGAAAGCATTGCCTATCATGGGGAGCGTAACCACTTCTCGCGGTGGTTTACGGCGCGCACGGAGTTTGCCCTGGCGCAAAAATTCCGCCCTCGAAAGGTCTCCGATTTCGCAACGATCGAAGATCTGAGGCGCAACCTGGTCAACGCCATTGCCGAATACCGTCGCGAACAGAGTGACGTACTCATCGGAGACTTCAAGCCGGCCGCATTTCAGAGCGGTGGCTCCTATTTTCTGCGTATTGGCTCGGGATCACTCGGCGGCAAGGCTCGCGGGTTGGCATTTGTTCGTCACCTGCTGCACAAGCGACGGATTGCCCGGCGGTTTCCGAATGTAAAAGTGAGCGTGCCCCCGACAGTAGTAGTCGCCACCGACCTGTTTGACCGGTTCCTGGCAGAAAACAATCTGCTGGACTTCGCGATTCACGCCACTGACGACGTGGAAATCCAGCAGCGCTTTCTGGAGGCGGCGCTGCCCGCATCGTTGATCGAGGATTTGCGGGCGTATCTGGCAGAGGCGCGATATCCGGTGGCAGTGCGCTCATCGAGTTTGCTGGAGGATTCGCAGTATCAACCATTCACCGGCGTCTACGAGACGTTCATGCTTGGCAATCAACTGGGCGACGTAACCCACCGGTTGGAGCAACTTTGTGTAGCCATTAAGCTCGTCTATGCATCGACGTTCAGCGCACACGCAAAAGCCTATGTGCGCGCTACGCCGTTTCGCCTCGAAGAAGAGAAGATGGCGGTAATTCTGCAGCAAGTGGTGGGGTCGTTCTTCGGTGAGCGATTTTATCCGGACTTCTCCGGTGTGGCGCGCTCGCGGAATTTTTACCCGGTACCACCGATGTCTTCCGAAGACGGCATCGCCGCAGTCGCGCTGGGATTGGGCCGCACCGTGGTGGATGGCGGCAAGTGCCTGAGGTTCTGCCCGCGCTACCCTTCGCACCTGGTTCAGTTTTCCTCCGTAGACGATTTCCTGCGTCAGTCGCAGACGGAGTTCTGGGCACTTCCGCTGAACCCTCTGCATGAGGCGACTTCTCCGCCACACCTTCGCGAGACACGCTTCAGCCTCGATGTTGCGGAAGCGGATGGTGCACTGGACGCCTTAGCGTCGACGTATTCGGCGGACAACGACAGAATCACAGACGGATTGGTCAGGCCCGGGGTGCGTGTGGTAACGTTCGCGCCAATCCTAAACTACGGAGTGTTTCCACTTGCGGCGCTGCTCGATGAACTGATGACGGATGGGGAAAACGCATTCGGGCAACCCGTGGAAATCGAATTTGCGGTCCGGCTGGCGCGGCAAGCTGGAGAGATCGCGCAGTTAGGCTTCCTGCAAATCCGGCCGCTTGTGCGTGCACACGATGCCGAAGAGCTGCAATTACAGACCGTGGATCGCTCGAAGTTGCTCGCACACAGCACCAAGGTCCTGGGAAATGGGCGCGTGGGGAACCTGTTGGACGTTGTGGTTGTGGACGCACAAAGGTTTGAACGGGGCCACAGCCAGGAAGTAGCTGGGCATGTAGCGTACTTCGACGCGAAACTCGCAAATGAAAACCGCCCGTACCTGCTGGTGGGCGTGGGCCGATGGGGCTCGAACGATCCGTGGCTCGGAATTCCCGTGGAATGGGATGATATTTCCAGCGCAGCAGTGATCCTGGAGGCGGGCTTCCGTGACTTCCAGGTGACGCCATCGCAGGGGAGTCATTTTTTCCAGAATCTCTCGGCATTTCAGATTGGCTACTTTACCGTGAATCCAGATCTTGGCGATGGCATGGTGGATTGGGCCTGGCTCACCGCACAGCCGGCAGTGGAAGAGCGGGGGTGCGTCCGCCATCTGGAATTCGCCAAGCCGGTAACGGTACTGATGAACGGGCGCGCAGGCGAAGGCATGATTTTGAAGCCGGAGTAGGCCGCGATCAAGATTGAACCAGGCGAGTTAACGCACTTGTTGACCCACAAGGGATGCGTGGAATGACGCTGCCCTCGTTTAGACAACCACAACGTGGGAGCCGCGCCACTCCTAATTGTCTTGCTTTCAAGCATCGCCGAGATGGGGAAAAAGCTGCCGAAATGGATACGGTCCTGCTCTTTCCCTACTTGGGTAACCCGGTTTACCGGCAGCCGCGAGGGAGGTATCTATGGTTCTATCTAACTTGATAATCGCTGTGGTCGTACTCTTTCTTGCAGTGATCGTCTCCTTTGGCTTGTTCCTGGCAATTCGCGAACTCGTCCGCTATCACGGGAAGCGCGTAATTACCTGCCCGGAGACGAAGCAACCCGCCGCCGTCCACGTGAACATGATGAAGGTGGCCCGCGAAGCCGTGTTGGGAAAGCCGGACATCCGCTTGGACCAGTGCTCTCGTTGGCCAGAGCGGGCCAACTGCGGCCAGGATTGTCTCTCACAAATCAAGGCAGATCCTGAGAGCTGCATGGTCTGGAATATTGTGGACGACTGGTACAAGGGAAAATCATGCGCCTACTGCCAGAAACCATTCGGCGAGATTCACTGGCATGACCGTCATCCCGCTCTGCTTGGACCCGATCGCTCGGTAATCCAGTGGAATGAAGTTCCACCCGAAAATCTTCCCCAGATTTTTCAGAACTACCTGCCGGTCTGCTGGAACTGCTATATCGCGGAGGAGTTCCGACGCAAGAACCCCGATCGGGCTATGGACCGTGTCTGGGATCGCGACGCGGGCGGAGCTTATGTTCCCAAGGAACCAGATTCGCCCCAAGGCTCAAAAAACGTGCACTAGCTTTTCTCGCGACTTCTCCTGCGGAAAATCTGTGCGGTGGCCACCTTAGCAGGTGGCGCCTTTCCACTCCAAACGTGTGATAATTGCACGCACTTTGGAGTCCATCCATGTCCGCACCGGAAAAAGTCGATACTCACCAGAAGGCACTCTCTCTCAATCTCGACCCCAGCGTTTTCGGTTCCTTCGCCGAAATTGGTGCTGGACAGGAAGTCGCTCGCTGGTTTCTGCAAGTAGGAGCCGCGTCCGGCACGGTTGCGAAAACCATCTCCGCTTATGACAAGGAAGTCAGCGACGATCTTTATGGGGCTGGCACACGTTATGTTTCGCAGGAGCGCCTTCGTGCCATGCTTGAGCAGGAGTGGAAGGAATTGCTCGCCCAATTACAGGTCAGCCGCGGCGCGACCACAAAGTTCATTTCATTCGTTGATACGGTCTCAGCGCGAAATTTTTCCGGTACCAATGAGTGCCACGGATGGTTAGGGCTTCGCTTCCAGCAAACCCCCGGCGGCGCGACCAACGATGTCATCCTGCACGTGAACTTGCGCGACGATTCCAACCTGCTGCAGCAAGCCGCTATCGGCATCCTGGGCGTCAACCTGATTTATTCCGCGTACCACAACTTGAACGGCATCGTAGAATTCCAGCAGGGTCTAGTGGAAGACCTGCCGCTCAGCCGCATTGAAATCGATTGTATGGAGCTGGCCGGACCCGCATTTTCCAATTGGGAGCCGCAGCTCGTCCATGCCAGCCTGGTGACCGGCGGTCTAGCACAAGCCGTGGTCTTTCCTGCCGATGGAAAGCGCATCCCCCCAACGGAAGTGCTCTACAAAAAGGCGGTCGTCATGGCACCGGGCAGCTTTGACACCACCGAAAAATTTCACGAAGAGATGATCGAAGACACCATTGCGCAACTTCCCAAAGAAGAGTTGGAGCAGAGCAAAGGTGCGATTGGTTTGTTCAGTTTGACCAGTGCTGCCTTTGGTAAGGATCAGCCCGGACTCTCTGCCAAGGAAATCGTGGAGCATGTGAATGCTCTGCGGAAGCTTGGTAGCGGCGTTCTGGTCTTTCGCGAACTGGAACTCTACAAGATGAGCAACTTCGTCAATCGCTTTACCAAGAGCCGCATTCACATCGCCGTCGGCCTCTCCCTCATGGTTCGCGCCATGCACGACACCTACGAGGAACTCGCCGGGAGCCTGCTCGAAGGCATAGCGCGTCTTTTCCGCCTGAACGTGCGTCTGAGCGTGTTCCCGATGTCTGTCGTCGACCTGGAGGAATGGCTCCGGTCCTCCTCGGTCACCGGCTGGGAATGGCAGGCATCCGATGGCATGGTCCACGCCAGCAAGCTTCGGCCCGCGAAGCCACTTGATTATCTCTATCAATACCTGATCGCCAGCAAATTCATCATCCCTATGCCTCCCGACCAAAGACTAAGCAACCATCAGGTGGTGCTGCAGGATCTCAGGCCAGTACTGTCTCTCGATGCACTTCCCTTCCTCAGCCGTAACTTGCCCGCACAAATACAGTATCCCCGCACTATTGCTATTCCTGGAGTTTGCTACCCTTAGGGCATGCTCCTCGAGCATCTCGGACTGATTGGCAATTGCCAGATTTCGGCGCTTGTCCAGCGCAACGGCGAAATCGTATGGTGCTGTCTGCCGCGCTTTGATTCCGAACCCGTCTTTTCCACTCTACTGGACCCTGACGGCGGGAAATTCGTGGTGGGCTCGGCGGACGGGCAAAACGGCGAGCAGGCCTATCTTGAAAATACCAACATCCTGGAGACAACATTCCAGACACCATCAGGCTCGTTTCGTGTATTGGATTTCGCGCCGCGTTTTGTTCTCTATGACCGCCCATTTCGCCCTACGCAACTCTTTCGCATCGTCGAGCCCATCGAAGGTACGCCGCGCATCCACGTCGTTTGCGAACCGCGCCGTGGATGGTCGAAGTCCGTCCCCAATAAACTGTACGGCTCCAACCACGTGCGCTACGAAGGGTTCGACAGCCAACTTCGTCTGACCACTGACATTCCGGTGTCCTATCTCAACGGCCAGCCCTTCACACTCACCGAGCGATGTCACATGGTTCTTAGTTGGGGCCCTCCGGTGGAAGAACCCCTGCGTCCACTTTCCGATCGATTCTTGGGAGAAACGCAACTCTATTGGCAGCGCTGGGTGAAGCAGTGCAGCATTCCTCCGTTGTATCAGGACGCGGTCATTCGCTCGGCACTCGCGCTGAAGCTCCATTGCTTCGAAGACACCGGCGCAATTGTCGCCGCCATGACCACGTCCATTCCCGAGGCGGCGGGAAGTGGCCGTACCTGGGATTACCGTTATTGCTGGTTGCGTGATGCCTACTATTCGCTTGGGGCGTTTCGCCTGCTCGGTCATTTTGAAGAGCGCGAGAATTTTATCCGCTACTTGTTAAATGTTGCGGGTGGAGTGCCCGATTTGAACCTGGCTCCGTTATACCGCGTCGATGGAACCAGTGGCCTCGATGAACATATCCTGGAAAATTGGAAGGGCTTCAATGGCGATGGCCCCGTGCGCGTTGGCAATGGCGCGGCCGTGCATACACAAAATGATGTCTTCGGCGAAATGGTCCTTGCTCTTGCCCCCGTATTTCTCGACGAACGGTTTCGGGCGGAGCGTTCGAAAGCCGCGCTAAAGTTGATCGAGCAACTTGCCCGTAAAGCTATCTCTGTTGCCGGAGTGCCTGACGCGGGGATTTGGGAGTACCGCACGGAATGGAAGCCGCAAACCTTCTCAAACCTGATGTGCTGGGCGGCGGCAGATCGCATGGCTCGCGTCTCTCATTTGCATGCTCCCGGAATGAAACATGAGTTTAGTTCCGCCGCAGAACGTATTCGTCAGGAAATCATCGACAAGACCTGGGTCCCGGATCTCAACAGCTTTGCGGCTTCCTATGGAGGGCGAGATCTAGATGCATCCATTCTGCAGATGGCCTATCTGCGTTTTCTCCCGCTGGAAGACAAGCGTCTCTCCGGGACCATCGACGCGATTCGCGAAGGGCTTTCCCGCGACGGTTGGTTGTTCCGTTACCGCCTTGATGACGGTTTCGGCTCGCCCAAGGTAGCTTTCATTATCTGCACGTTCTGGCTTGTCGAAGCGCTCGGCGCCAGTGGCCGCACCGCTGAAGCCAAACTGGTTATGGATCAGGTCTATTCCGCTTTAACTGGCCTGAAACTCATTTCCGAGGATTTTGAGACTGCCACTCTCCGCATGTGGGGCAACTTCCCTCAAGCTTACTCACACGTCGGCCTGATTCACGCTGCCTTCGCGGCTTCGCCCCCCTGGGCCGATATTCTCTAACACAACTCTCGAGCGCCATCGAGCAGGGACTCCCTCTCCGTGTAACCGTCGCAAATTTTCCCTATACTATCTTTAGCAAACACTTTCGGAGGGATGTCACCCATGACTGCTGGATCTGCTTCAAATCGCGCACGGCTCGTGCTTGCCGCACTCATTCTCGTCTTGGGCGCTTACTGGGTGGGCACGCGTTATGGCCCACACCAGGCGGACAAGGTGGAAGCACATCGTGCAACGCCTGCGGATCCAGCAGTTCCCGCGGCTTTTGGCGCCGCCGCTGAAAAACAGGGCAACGATCGTTCCGCGTCGCTTACCGAAGAAGAATCCATCAACGTGCGCATTTACAAAGCCGCTTCCCCGGCCGTTGCCAACATTCTCACCAAGGCCACCGAATACGATTTCTTCATGGACCCCGTTCCCGTGGAAGGAGCTGGTTCCGGCTTCATCATCGACCCGCGCGGCTACATCCTGACCAACTACCACGTGGTCGCGGGCGCACAAACCATGGAAGTGATCCTGGGCGATCAATCCCGTTATCCCGCAAAGTTTATCGGCGCCGATCAACGCAACGACGTTGCACTCGTCAAAATCGATCCGAAGGGCAAACAACTTGCCACCCTCCCGCTGGGAGACTCTTCCACGCTGCAAGTCGGTCAGAAAGTTCTCGCGATCGGTGATCCTTTCGGATTCCAATCCACTTTAACCACTGGCGTTGTCAGCGCTTTGGGTCGCACCGTGCAGACCAGTCAAAGTACGTACATCGATGAAGCCATTCAGACCGATGCCTCCATCAATCGCGGAAATTCCGGCGGCCCGCTGATCAACACACACGGCGAAGTCATCGGCATCAATTCCGCCATATACACTCCCACCGGCACCACGGCAGGCATTGGGTTTGCCATTCCCATTAATTCCGCGAAGCTGATCGCCAACGATCTCATGTCTGGCGGCAAGGTTCGGCGGGCCTATCTTGGCGTGCAAACAATTCCGGTGGGTGGCTGGCTCGCCGAAGCCCTCGATCTGCCCACGCAGGAGGGATTACTGGTGGAACAATCCACCAAGGGCGGACCTGCAGCTGCAGCCGGCATTCGTGGCGGCGATCGCGTCGCGCAGGCTGGCATGCGCAAGATAATGATTGGCGGCGACGTTATCGTCGGCCTGGATGGTCAGAAAGTCGGCTCGCAATTCGACATGAACGTTTTGCTCAACCGCAAGCGCCCCGGCGACACGGTAACTCTCACCGTTTACCGCGGCGCAAAGAAACTCGACATCCCTGTGAAATTAGGCGAGCGCGACGGCAACTGATTTTCACTGACTTTGCAGGTGACGGACTTTTGCCCGGCCATGAATGTTTGCTGGACTGAGCAAATCTGTTTATTTCCCAAACTCCGTCCGGTACCGGTTTCGCTCGTCTTCGCTTAGTGAAAACCATGCCTCAGCAACATCGCGTACCCGTTCCAGTGCCTTCTGCATCTCTTCATGCTTCGCTTTGATCATGTCGGAGTCCGCATCCGTCGGCACATGAATTGGTGGCGCACCAACGAGAATGGCCCGTGCGAACAGCGCCGGCAGCAGAAAATGGTCCCATGTTTTCTCAATTGTTTTCCCGCGATCAACTCCAATGTGGAACACATGAATTGGTGCGCCCGTCATTCGTGCCAGCAATACCGGGCCTACTTTCGCGACATAGCGGGGTCCTCGCGGTCCATCAATCGTGAACCCGCAATCCAGACCTTCCGCGATCCGCTGCGCCATTACTTGCAATCCACGCAGACCACCCCGCGAAGAACTTCCTTGTGCGGTCCCGAATCCCAGCCACTCAATCACTTTCCGCGTCCACTGCCCGTCAAAAGCCGTGGTGTTCATGATCACGATGCCACGGTTCCTGCCATACCACGCAATGGGGATAATTACCCGATGCCAGAACGCCCAGATACATGGCTGCTTCGATGCCCACTGCGCTTCGGCATGGCGCCTGCCAATCACTTCAAAGCGAAGAGTCGGCCCCAGTATGCGGATCACACTGTAAACGACAGCCGCAATAATCGGGATCTGTATCCGCCGGTGCCAAGGCAGCTTCGGCAATCGCACATCATAGTGCGCGCTTACCGCCTCGTGTTGCTCGGGCTTATGAATTTCGGTGTCGGCCATCTTCATCCACTGTCTTCGTATATTATAAGAGGGTTGCCCGGTCCCTGCAGACCCAGGAGCAATACCGCTTGTCGAGTATGAACGTAATCCTTACCAACCGCCGGTACCGCAGGATCCTTTGGGTCTTGCTCGCAGCAGCCTGCCTGTTCGCCCTCCAGTCCGGTGCCAGCTCGGCTCTGAATGACAATCCTCCACTAACAGACAAAGTCGGAGCAATCGAAGGTGAAGCCATTTCCGTGGAAGGCCCGATGAGTGTTGACGTCGTCGGTGGCAAAGTTCGCACCGTCCTCCGCAGCGGCAGTGATGTCCATGTAAAGGTGGGCCAGGCGCGCATCGAACTTGATCGAGGGGGGACACATCACCATCTGCGGCCCTGCACATTTTTCCGTACTCAAATCCGGCGGCGCGCTCACTCTCGCTCTGGATTCTGGGACGATCCTCGCGGTGCTACAGGCCGAACCCGAACTGACCGTCTACACGCCGCAGATTCAGGCCCGCGCAATTTCCATAGGCAATGGATACATGGAGACGCTGGTTGGTCTCGATTCCTCTGGTCTGATGTGCATTCGCGCCACGAAAGGTGCAGTGCGCATCGAGCAGCAATTGACGGGACAAAGCATGCTGGTGCCGCAGAATGGCGACGTCACTCTTACCAACGGTCAACTGGAAACCTTGCACACCGCCGCAGGGCGCTGCTTATGCGAAGAACAACAGATCCTGTCCCCTTCCAGCGGCCCCGTGGAAGTGAGCACACTCGCCTCTTCTGAAGAACTCAAGAAGAAAGTGGCGGAGAAGAAAGCTGCGCCACCAGATCCCCCTCCCGCTGTTGAAGAAAAAACGGAGCCGGTCTACCAGGTTTTCATGCCCCCGCTTCAATACGACGCTTCCAAGAAGACACAAGCTGAGTTCGATCCAAATCTCATCATTTTGGTTAGGCGTGTTCGCGTTCGCCCCACTCTCATTTTTCAGGGAAAAGTGGAAGGTGATCCCATCGTCGCCCAATCTACTCCTCCGCCTTCCGATCCGCTGAAGACCGATGCCTCGAAAACCAAGCCTGCGCAGGACACCACTTGGAACCGCGTACGCACCTATTTCCGCAAGCTCTGGGCGCCAAGTTCATAGTTTCCCAGGCCCCGTTCCACGGCTGTTCGAATAGACACCTTCACTCGCGTACCATTTTGTGCCCCCTTCCTGCGTGCTAATTTCTACTCATTATTTTTTGGCCCTTCGCTGGATTCGAAAGCCCATCGCATCCCGGGCGAACGCTGTATACGGGGGAATGTTCTTTGCCAAAGCGCACTTCTTTGCCTCACTCACTAGTTCAATTTCCGTTCGCAATTGTCGCGCTACTCCTGTCGCTGGCTGCCTCCGGATGCTCGAGCGGCGGCGGCAGCGCACCCCCACCTGTCCTTGTGATCTCCACGACCTCTTTGCCCAACGGCCTGGTCGGGTCGGTCTATAGCGGAAGTCTTACAGCGACCGGCGGTACCTCGCCTTATTCCTGGACGCTCACCAGCGGCACTCTCCCGAGTGGCCTGTCCTTGGTTGCCGCCACCGGAGCCATCACGGGCACACCGACAGCTTCGGTCACGAGCGCGTCGCTGACTTTTCAGGTAACCGACTCAGGAACTCCGGCGCAATCGAAAACTCTTATCGTCCCGCTAACAATCGCTCCAGCCACGTTGTCGATCAGTACAACCTCTCTGCCTGCGGGTCAGGTAAGCACTCCCTACAGCACGACTCTGGCGGTCAGCGGCGGCATCACGCCTTACTCGTGGTCCCTGACTGGTGGTGTACTCCCGACAGGGTTGACGCTGAATCCATCCACGGGTGCGATCACGGGCACTCCCACCGCCGCAGTTGTAAACACTCCCTTGACCTTCAAGGTGACAGATTCCAGCAGCCCTAGCCTTACGAAGAGCGCCAATCTGACGTTGACCATCAACGCGGTTGGAATCGTCAGCGTGACGATTTCGCCGAAACGCGGTGGCCTCGCTGTAGAATCAGTCCTTGCCCTTCACCGCAACGGTCACGAATGATTCGGGAAACTGCCGGTGTCACCTGGTCGCTAACGGGCGGAACTTTCACGGGGCAATCCAAGACAACAACTTCATTTCACGCAGCCGCGGCGGGTGTCTACACCATCACCGCCACCAGCATCGCCGACAGCTCAAAAAGCGCGTCGGCCAGCGTGGGCGTCACGGACTTGGCCGCAATGGCTACCTATCACAACGATCTCTCGCGCGATGGCGTCAACGCCAGCGAATACGCGCTGACTACCGCGCTCGTCAACAAATCCACATTCGGAAAACTCTCTTCCTGCGCCGTGGACGCTCCTCTTTACGCCCAACCACTCTGGGTCGCCGGCCTCTCCATCGGTGGGGGAACGCACAACGTCATTTTTGCCGCTAGTTCTCACAATACCGTCTATGCCTTTGACGCTGACGCAATCACCTGCGTGACTTTCTGGAGCAAACCACTATTGGGCACCGGCGAATCATTTCTCGCCAGCAGCGATGTGGGCACCAACGACATCACTCCAGACATCGGAATTGTGGGAACACCGGTAATCGACTCGGCCTCCAAAACGTTGTATGTGGTGTCCAAATCGAAAGATTCCACTTCCAATTACCATCAACGGCTCCACGCGCTAAGCCTGACCGATGGAAGCGAGAAATTCTCTGGCCCCGTAGATCTGACCTCCTCCCTCACAGTCCCCGGAACAGGCGATGGCTCCAGTGGCGGAAACGTTCCCTTTAACCCACTGCGTCTCAACCAGCGGCCCGGATTGGCTCTGGTCAATGGAATCGTCTACGCCGCATGGGCTTCCCATGGTGACAACGGCCCCTATCACGGCTGGGTCATCGGGTTCGACAAATCAACTCTCGCCATCGTGAGCAAGTTCAACAGCTCGCCAAATGGACGTCAGGGAGGAATCTGGATGTCCGGTGGAGCGCCGGCCGCCGACTCTGGTAACAACCTTTACCTGCTGACAGGCAATGGAGACTACGACGGCACCAACGACTTCGGCGACAGCTTTTTGAAATTGAGCACCGCAAGTGGGTTGACGTTATCCGATTGGTTTACACCATTCGATCAGTCCACGCTCGACAACGGAGATCTCGATCTCGGCTCAGGGGGTGCCGTCGTGCTCGTGGACCTGCCTTCCGGCGCTGTTCAGCACTTGCTTATCGGAGGTGGCAAGGCTGGCAGCGGCAATTCCGGTCAAATTTATGTTTTGAATCGCGACAATCTCGGCCATAACCAGAGCGGCAGTGACAGTCAGATCGTGCAATCGTTTCCTCTAGCCTCGAGCATCTTCTCCACGGGCACCTTCTGGAACGGCACCTTGTTCATGACGGGAGCAGGGGGACCACTCACGGCGTTTGCCTTGAACACTACGACCTCCAAATTCAATCCGACTCCCATCTGGCAATCGAATTCGTCTTACGGATTTCCCGGCGCCACGCCGTCGGTGTCGGCCAGTGGAACTTCCAATGGGATTGTGTGGGCATTGAATAACAGCCAGTACGGTCCGCCATGCTGTTCGAACGGGCCAGCCGTCCTGCACGCCTATGACGCTGCCACCGGTACGGAGCTCTGGAACTCCACACAGGCCGCTTCGAATCGCGACAAGGCAGGCAACGCCGTGAAATTCACCGTGCCAACTGTCGCCAATGGCAAAGTGTATGTCGGAACGCGGACAGAACTTTCTGTCTACGGGTTACTGCCTAATTAGAATTACATGCCTTCGTAATTTGGTCCGCCGCCGCCTTCGGGGACGACCCAGTCGATGATCTGGTAGGGATCGGCGATGTCGCACGTCTTGCAGTGCACGCAATTCGCGGCGTTGATCTTCAATTTCTGCCCCGTGCCTTCCTTCACCATTTCGTACACCGCAGCCGGGCAGAAATATTGACAGGGATTTCCGTACTCTTCCACGCACCGCGTTGCGCAAATATTCAGATCGTGGACTTTCAGGTGGCACGGTTGATCGTCATCATGGCGTGTGCCGGAATGATAGACGTCGGTCAACCGATCGAAGGTAAGTGTTGCCATCACCCGTGAAGCGTTCAGGCGCTGGCCGTCCGTGAATTTTGTCGTAGGCTTCATTCCCCGCGTGCGCATGCATCGGATCGATCAACCCACGGCCACCAGTGATCTGCTGTAATCCGGCATGGAAGAAACCGTTGAGCATTCCGGTGCGGAATGACTGATGGAAATTGCGCACCCTCCAAAGTTCGTCCTTGATGTAGCTGTGATCGACTTTCTCTTTGTATAACTTCAGAGTGTTCGTCGAATAATCTTCTTTCTTCAACGCTTCGAAAATAGTTTCGGCCGCAAGCATTCCACTTTTGATCGCCAGATGGATACCCTTCAACCGTTGCGAATCAAGAAAACTGCCCGAATCGCCGACGATCAGTCCGCCATCAACAAAATTCTGCGGCATCGCGTACCAACCGCCATACGGCAACGATTTCGCACCATACCGAACCAACTTTCCACCCTCGAGGATTTCTCGCAGGTACGGATGCGTCTTCCAGGTCTGAAATGCCGCGTGCGGATCGAACCGAGGGTCTTCATATTCCAGCGCGATAACCAGTCCGATTGAAACACGGTTGTTGGACAAACCATAAATCCAGCCACCGCCATACATTTTCGTGGAGACCGGCCACCCCAGGGTATGCGCCACAAAGCCGGGCTTGATTTTACCGGGCTGCACGTCCCACAACTCCTTGATGCCAATTCCGTAGCTCTGCGGATTGATATTGTCGAGGTGCTTTTTGCTGACCAACTGCTTCGTCAGAGATCCGCGCGTTCCTTCCGCCAACACGGTCACCTTCGCGCGCAATTCATACCCGGGCGTGAAATTCGCTTTCGGCTGGCTGTTCTTGTCGAGCCCCTTGTCTTCGGTAATGACACCCGCAATCCCGTCGCCCTCGTAAATCAATTCAGCGCCACCAAATTCCTTGAATATATTTACGCCTGCAGCTTCCACCAGCCCGCCCATCCATTTCACCAATTTATTCAGTGAGACGACGTAATTTCCCGCGTTATTAAATGGCGGCGGCGTGACCGGGATTCGAAATGAAGATTTTTCCGTGAAGATCAACGCGGCGGAATCCGTCACTGGCGTGTCTAGCGGCGCGGACTTTTCGAAATCGGGAATCAATTCCGCGAGCGCTGTGGGATTCATGATCGCGCCGGAAAGCTGGTGCGCTCCGATTTCGCGACCCTTCTCTAGCACATAAATATTTTCGGCGGATAGCTCCGGCTTCGTCCCGCTGGCATTGTGCTTCTTGATCAGATTGGCGAGGTGCAGCGCGCAACTAAGTCCGGCAGGGCCCGCGCCGACGATCAGTACATCGGCTTCCAGTTGTTCACGTTGAATGGCCATGACCGATATTCTACCAAACAAGTGTTTGAAGAATCTCGCTTCGCGCTTGCTTCGACTCGCTTAACTGTCATTCCGGCCGGAATCTCGACGCATTTTGTCGGAACGAAGTGCAGGCGTCTCTCTTCGATCGAACTGGTGATCCTACTAATTACCCCTTCGCTTTCTGCAACTCCTCCGTCAGCGTCGGCATGATCTCAAAAATATCCGCGACCACGCCGTAATCCGCAATCTCAAATATCGGCGCATTCTGGTCTTTATTCACCGCGACGATTGTGCGCGAGCCTTTCATGCCCACGACGTGCTGAATTGCGCCGCTGATACCCAGCGCAAGATACAACTTTGGCGCAACCGTCTGTCCCGAACTGCCGATCTGGCGTTCCATCGGTAGCCAACCCTCGTCGCAGATCGGACGAGACGCGGCAAGCTCTCCTCCGAGGGCTCTGGCAAGCGCTTCCGCCTGCGCAATATTTTCCGGCGCCTTGATCCCGCGTCCGATGGCCACGATCAACGGCGCTTGCGTTAGGTCGACCGCCGATTTCGCCTCCTTGAACAGTTCCAGCGGCTTCGTGCGAATCTGATCAGCCGATATTTCCACCTTCACCAAATTCACTGGCGCCTTCCCACCGGGATGTGCCGCCAGCAAATCAGCACGAAACGCTCCCGACTGAAAGGAAGCGAACCATGGTGCCGCTCCAGTGAAAGTAACGTCGGCGGCGGTTTTTCCCTGAAACATCTGACGGACAAATATCAATTTTCCGCCCTCGCTGCGGAAGCCGATGCAATCGCCCACCATTCCCTTGCCAAGTTTGGCGGCCAGGATCGGTGCAAAGTCGCGCACCTGGTAGGTGTGCGGAAACAAAACCAGATCGGGCTTTGCCGACTCGATTACCTGCTTTAGTGCCACGCAATAGCCATCGGGCGTATACGCATCCAGCAAGTCGTGCTCGACCAACAACACTTCCGCGATGTTTTTTGCGGCCAGTTCATCCGCCAAGGCCGTAACACCTTTGCCGATCACCAGCGCGCCGACACTCCCCGAATTTGTAGCGGCAATCTGCTGGGCCGCGACCACCGTCTCAAAACTCGTCGAGTTGAATTTTCCCTGCCGCTGTTCGGTAATCACTAGAATTTTCATGGTCAGATCACCCGCGCTTCGAACTTCAACTTCTCAACCAGCTTTGTGGCTATTTCTTTCGGAGTACCGGTGATGTACTCCGTTTTTTTCGTTTTGGTCGGCACATAGATTTTTTCAATCTTTTGCGTCAACTCCACAACGACGCCCATTGATTCCCGAGTCAGCGTCACAATTTCCTTTTTCTTTGCGGCCATAATGCCCTTTAGCGTGGCATAACGCACCTTGTTAATCCCCGATTGAATCGACAGCACCGCCGGCAACGGGCATTCAATCCACTGGAACCATCCCGCTTCCAGTTCGCGTTTCAGCTTCATTTTCCCGTCTTGCACATCGATTTGCATGATGATCGTGGCATGCGGCAAATTCAGCAACCCCGCCAACAGGACGCCGGTTTGCCCGAATCCATGATCATCACTCTGCAACCCCGTCAGCACCAGGTCGCATTTTTCCTTGGCGATGGCAGTTGCCAGCACCTTCGCCGTTCCCAGAGGATCCAGTTGCGCAAACTGGTCATCCGATATATGGATCGCCCGGTCCGCGCCTTTGGCCAGCGCTTCCTTGATGGTCTGCTTCACGCGCTCCGGTCCAAACGAAAGTGCAATCACTTCTCCACCGTGTTTTTCTTTCAGTCGCAGCGCTTCTTCCAGCGCATAGGAATCTGGCTCGTTCATCTCGAAGCCGATATCGGATTCCCTGATCCAGTTACCGTCGATGGCCAGGGGCGCATCTTTCACCGGGACCTGTTTAATGCAAACGATGATGTTCACGGGGTTCTTCCTTCCGTCGGAACTAGCTCTGGGGGACGCACGTAATTCAAAATGGAGCGAAGGTTTTCACGTTCGGATATGCCAGGGTTATCCATGCCGTCGAGTTTCTTGGTCCGGAGAGGAGCCCGGGCTTCAGAATGACAATTACAAAGCTTCTCGATTGACGCGGCCGATCTACTTGCCGGTCCAGCGTTTGAAAATCAACGCGGCGTTGGTGCCGCCAAATCCAAACGAATTCGATAGTGCATAATCCACAGAGGCCTTCCGAGCGACGTTGGGCACGTAGTCCAAGTCGCACAAGGGATCTGGTGATTCTTGATTGATCGTAGGAGGCAAAATCTGGTCGCGCAGCGCCATCACGCTAATGCCGGCTTCCAAACCGCCGGCGCCGCCGAGCAGGTGTCCCGTCATGGATTTCGTGGAACTCACAGGGAGTTTCTTCGCAGTGGCGCGTTCGCCGAACAGCCGCTTCATCGCAGTGGTCTCGATGACGTCGCCAATCGGAGTGGAGGTTCCGTGCGCGTTCACGTAGCCGATATCGTCCGCCGTAATTTTTGCGTCTTTCAACGCCGCACGCATCACACGGAATGCTCCATCACCGTTTTCGGCAGGCTGCGTGATGTGATACGCGTCGCCGCTCATACCGTAGCCGACTATTTCGGCCAGAATCGGAGCATTGCGTTTCGTTGCATGTTTCAGCGATTCCAGAATCAGAATTCCAGTTCCTTCGCCAACTACGAACCCGTCGCGGCCAACATCAAACGGACGGCTCGCTCTGCCGGGATCATCGTTCCGGGTGGAAAGCGCACGCATGGAAGCAAAACCCCCGATACCCATCGGCGTGATCGTAGCTTCCGTGCCGCCGCAGATCATCATCTCCGCGGCACCGCGCTCAATAATCTTGTAGGAATCCCCAATCGCGTGAGCGGAAGCGGAACAAGCCGTCGCCGTTGCAGAATTCGGCCCGCGCGCTCCGTAGCGAATCGAGATGTGTCCAGAAGCGAGATTCACGATGGCCGAGGGAATAAAGAAGGGAGAAATCTTACCGGGGCCGCCCTGCATCAGCTTTATATGTTCGCGCTCGATAATGTCGAACCCGCCGATCCCCGACGCTACATACACACCAACCTCATCGAGATCAGAATGTTCCGGCTTCCACTCGGACATCTTGATGGCAAAGTCCGCGCCGGCAAGCGCAATCTGAATAAACCGCCCCATTTTTTTCAGTTCTTTTTTCTCGATCCACAGGAAGGGGTCGAAGTTCTTTACTTCACCGGCGATCTTGCAGTCAAAATCCGTGGTGTCAAAATGCGTGATGTGTCCAACGCCGCTTTGGCCTGCGACGAGGTTTTTCCAGCTTTCCTCGGTCCCAATACCCAGTGCGCAGACCAATCCAACGCCTGTAACTACTACTCGGCGAGTCAACTCTCTTGCTCCTTCGTACGAGGATTTGCGTGAGGCTTACTTGCCCTTGGAGTGCTTGTCAATGTACTCGACAGCGTCCTTCACGGTGGTCATCTTTTCAGCGTCCTCGTCCGGCACTTCGATCCCAAACGCTTCTTCGAATGCCATGACCAATTCCACCTGGTCGAGCGAATCGGCTCCGAGGTCGTCCACGAAGGAAGCGGTCGGGGTGACTTCGGCCTCATCTACACCTAGTTGCTCGACGATAATCTGTTTTACGCGTTCTTCCACGCTTGCCATACCTATTCCTCCGCGACCTATAATCGCTTTCTATTTTTCGCACTGCTTCCCGTTCGGCGGTCGGCCAATCGGAAGCTTTTTCCCTTGCTAGGCAACCTTGCCATTCTAGTGAGCCTGAGCGGCAAGGTCAACTTCGGAACTGCTTTTTCACCTTTAACCTAAAGGTGAATCCCCAACCTACGCCAAATACATTCCGCCGTTCACATCCAGCACGTGGCCGGTGATATATCCGGCTTCGTCGCTGGCCAGAAACACGATGGCCGCAGCGATGTCTTTCCCCACGCCCATGCGACCCAGTGGAATTCGTATTTTCAGTTCTTCCTTCACTTTATCGGGCAAAACGTCTGTCATCGGCGTTTCCACAAATCCCGGCGCAACGGCATTCACCGTAATATTGCGCGATGCGATTTCCATGGCGATGGACTTGGTCAGTCCGATCAGCCCGGCTTTAGCCGCCACGTAATTCGCCTGCCCAGGATTTCCAGTGTGCGCAACCACGGACGAAATATTGATAATCCGGCCCGCCCGCGCTTTCATCATCACCGACAGCGCTTGTTGAATACAGAGATGCGCTCCGGTCAGGTTCGTGCGGATTACCGCATCCCAGTCGTCGGCCTTCATCCGCAAGGCCAGACCATCACGCGTAATTGCCGCGTTGTTGACCAGGATGTCTAACTTCCCGAATTTTTCGATGACCGCTTTAAATCCAGCTTTGATCTGCTCCGCGTCGGCTACGTCCATCTTCACTACGAGCGCTTCGCCACCCCTTGCCGTTATTTCCTGCGCCAATACATTCAGTTTCTCTTCGTTTCGGGCCGCTAGCGCTACTTTCGCTCCAGCTTCGGAAAGTGCCAGTGCCGTGTCGCGTCCGATGCCTTGGGAGGCTCCAGTGATCAGGGCTACTTTGTCTTTCAAGCTGAACATCGTCCCGCCTAACTTAAAGTTTGCTCGTGCTCGTCGGACTAAATCCCGGCGCCTGCATAAACCTATGCCGCGTCGATCTTTGCCGCCACAATCTTCTCGATCGTCGCGTTCAAGCTCTTTTCATCTTCGACGTTCAACGTGGTTACCGAACGCTCAATCTGCCGCATGATCCCGGTCAACACCCGTCCTGGCCCGACCTCAACAAACGTGCGCACATCTTCGTCGAGAAGGAATCGCATGGAGCCTTCCCACATCACGGGCATGCACACCTGGCGAACCAGCGCCTGCCGTGCTTCTTCACCCTTACGAATGCTGTCTGCATCCACATTGGTAACCAACGGTATCTGCAGATCCGAAAAACTCGTGGTCTGCAGATCCTTTTCCAGTTTTTCCTGCGCGGGCATCATCAGGGCGCAATGAAATGGCGCAGACACCGGGAGAATCACGGCCCGCTTTGCTCCCGATTGCGAAGCAATTTCCACCGCGCGCTTGATCGCGTTCGCGTCTCCGGAAATCACGGTCTGTTCAGGCGAATTCAGGTTCGCGGCAGAGCAGATCTCACCCTCCGCAGCGCGCTTGCACGCATCCTGCACAACCGCGGGAGAAATACCGAGAATTGCGGCCATCGCACCCTTGCCGGCGGGTACCGCTTCCTGCATGTACGTGCCGCGCTTGCGCACCAGTCTCACCGCGTCGGCAAAATTCAACGCACCGGCAGCTACCAGAGCCGAGTACTCGCCCAGACTGTGTCCCGCAACGAAGTCAGGCGTGATTCCCTTTCCTGCGAGCACTCGAAATGCTGCTACGGACACCGTCAGAATTGCCGGCTGCGTGTTGGCCGTCAGCTTCAGTTCATCTTCCGTGCCTTCAAAACATATCTTGGAAATGGAAAACCCGAGCGCTTTGTCGGCTTCATCAAACACCGCGCGCGCGGCCGGATATTTTTCCGCTAGATCTTTTCCCATCCCGGAGTATTGCGAAGCTTGCCCCGGGAATACAAACGCTACTTTACCCATACTCTGCTCCTCTCTCCCAATATCACGCGTTGTTCTGCGTCAGGGAGAGCTCCTGCTCGATTTTTTCATTCACCCGCGCTTTGGCAAGTCCCGCGGCCACGCGAATGGCGTTCTTGACGGCATTGGCGTTCGAGCGGCCATGCGCAATGACGCATACACCGCGAACACCCAATAAGGGTGCTCCGCCATACTCTGCATAATCCATGGTCTGCTTGATCCCTTTGAAAGCGCCCTTTGAAAAAATGTACCCAAGCTGCGACGACCACGAACTCTTATACGTCTTTCTCAGGAACTTTACGATCTCCATCGCGAGGCTCTCGCAAATCTTCAACGCGATGTTGCCGACAAACCCGTCGCAGACAATCACGTCCACCTTGCCCGAAAACAAATCGCCGCCTTCCACGTTGCCCACAAACTGCACCGGTAGACTCTTGAAGCGGTCGTACACCGCGCGCGTCAATTCGTTGCCCTTAATCTCTTCTTCGCCGATCGAAAGCAATCCCACACGAGGCTTCCGGCTTCCGAATGTCAGGCGGTAATAGATTTCGCCCATCACACCGAACTGCAGCAGGTGCTCAGGCCTGGAATCAACATTCGCGCCTACATCAAGCAGGACCGATACCCCGCCCTTGGCGTTGGGAAACGGCGCCGCCAGCGCAACACGGTCCACGGATTCCAGCGTTCCGAGAATAAATTTCGCCGTGGTCATCACCGCGCCGGTATTTCCGGCACTCACAAACCCGTCCGCAGTCCCGTCCTTCACCAACCGCGCGGCCACGTGCACGGAACTACCCTTCTTGCGGCGGAACGCCTGTGCCGGATGATCTTCCATGGTGATCACCTCGGTTGCTTCTACAATCTCAATCTGCCTGCTCGGCTTGGCCAGTTTTCCAAGTTGCGCCCGGATCGCATCGGGCTGTCCGACCAATAGCACGCGCACACCGTATTCACGCGCGGCCAGAACACTCCCTTCCACTTCCGGGCGGGGAGCGTGGTCTCCGCCCATGGCGTCGACTGCGATGGTGATCATGAGATGATTTTCCGGCGAGCCGTCGCCACCGGGAGGAGTGGCGGAATTCGTCGAAGTAATTCTTCTCCTGTCAGGATCGGGAAGGCACAGTGCAAACCGCGCCGAATCGCAACTCTGTTAGACGGGCCACCACTTCGATGGTTGGACGGCAAACAGGGATTTACTACAGCCAGTTGTTAAGCAGATTCCTTGACGGCCTTGCCCTTGTAATGGCCACAGTTCGGGCAGACTTGATGGGGCTGCTTCATCTCGTGGCAGTTCGGGCACTTCGCCAGCGCTGGACCCGTTAGGTGGTCATGCGCACGGCGCGTGCTGGTCCGCCTCTTGGAATGTCGTCGTTTTGGATTAGGCATTGCTTACTCCTCGTTTCCGCCTTATTCGTGGCTACACACGCCGCCATTCCGAACATGGTCGGATTCTATGGGCTTTCCGCCCGGAAATCTATTGCTTCTTGAGCCAGTCCTGCTTCAGCCTTGCGAGGGGAGCCAGACGCGGGTCTGCAGTGTGAGTTTCACACCGGCACTCTTCATGATTCAGGTTGGCGCCACAACTGGCGCACAATCCCCGGCAATCGCTCTGACAAATCACTTTCATCGGCAAGGACAATAATACCTGCTCCTTCAAAATATCCACCAGGAACAGGCCCTCTCCCACAAAAAATCCAATGTCTGTATCGTCGTCCTTCAACCGCTCTTCTTCCGGTTTCGTACCCTTCGGAAGCGGTTGGTAGAACAAATCGAAATCGCGACGTACTTCCTCAATCACCGGTTCCAGGCAGCGCGCGCAAACCATCTCGACCTTGGTTTCCAGCATGCCCACAACCCGTATCTGGCCCTCAAGCAATTCCGCCGTTGCTGTCACTTCCAACGGACCTGCCTGTTTCACTTCACTGATCCCGTAGTCAATGCTGCCGGCCGCATAACTCTTGCGGATCTGTATCTTCCGGACCGCGAGGTCCTTTACGTCAAGGAACATGTGATCTGCCCCTCCGGCGCAAATATTCATGCACAACCATTATTGGGTTCATTTTAGTGCAAGTCAAGAAATGCAGCAGTCGCTCGGCAATTTAACGCTTGGCACAAAACGGCTGTTACCAGCCCCTGTCAGGGAGGGAGCGCATACCTCAAACTCGGTCCATCTCCAAAACTGGGGCGCGACACCGCTCCTCCCACGATTCCATCAGGTGCGAGGGGAGCTCACCCCATGCGGGATGAAGCAGATGCCACGCCCACAGTACCTTCTAGGTTCGCAAATCGAACAGCCTCCGGTCCCTCGCGGCACCGGTTTGGTCTTTACTTTACTTTGCTGACGCTGTTTTCGGTTGGATACTCTTCAGGTAGTCCGTCAGACTCATTATTCTCTTCTCGGTCAATTCCGCCGACTCTCCATGGATCGTGGAAAGCAGCGGCTTCCATACTGGCATGTACGTCGTGCTCTGGTTGGGCTTTTCCGTACCGTACCGCAAAATCTGCGTAACTTTGCTCTCTGGGAATGTTCCATGGTTTTTCTTGCTTCAACAGGGTCAAGTCAGTCGGGGGTACCGAACAGTACGGCGACGTCGGTCCCACTCCATGTGCATCAACCCCGTGACAACCGGCGCAGAGTTGCTTATAGAGATCGGCTCCCGAAACTGATCCAGCTGGCGCGGCCAAATTCAGGTCGTGGTATGGAGGATCGATTTTCTTTTGTGCGGCGGCAATAGACAGCCCGCCAAGGATTAGAATCGCGACTAAAGACACAACAATGGTAAATGGTTTTCTCATAACTGCGGCAAGCTCCCTGTTCAACATCTACAGGGCGGGCAGGAAGCCACAATGTCACGGGTCACCTACAGCCCATGGTGGCCGATTAACCCTTTTTATTTGAATAGCTTGAACGATTAACCCTTTGGTACGATCCCTGGGAACATCCTTAGAACGTCAACTACGCCTTCAAGACTATGCCCCTGGCTTTCCGAAGTATCCACTCACCGTGCGCATGTAGTCCGGAATGGCCACCGACGAGTCAAGCAATTCCGGGTGCCAGGCCTTCTCCCATTCAAAGCAGAAATACCCTTCGTAGTTGATCTTCCGCAGTGCTTGCACCTGGCGCTCGACGGGCACTTCTCCCTTTCCGGTGAGGACGTATTTCCTGTCTTTGCCATCCGCGACAGAATCCTTTAAGTGCGTGTGCCGTATCCATTTCCCCAGTTGCTGGACGGTGTATTCCGGTTCCTCGTTCGAACTCGCAAAGGTGTGATGCGCGTCCCAGAGCAACGCTGCGTGTGGCGAGTCAGCACGCGTCAACACATCTTTCAACGTAGGCGAATCAGTGAAATCTCCGTGCGATTCGATAATCACCGTCACGCCGCGCGGCCCGGCGTAATCCGCTAGCGTTTTCATACCCGCCGCCACCCGCGCAACCACCTCTTCCTTCGGACCTCGGATCTCATTCCCAAAAACGCGAACGTACGGGGCATTCAGTCCGGCAGCCAGGTCGATGAACTTGCGCGCGTCAGCAAGTGATTTCTCGCGCTTCTCCGGATCACTCTCGTGCATCGCGGAAGAACTGCTCACGCACGCAATCTTCAATCCGTGAGCGGCGATTTCCTGCTTTGTTTTAGGAATCTGCTCCACCGCAAATTCCGGACGCGACGGCAGATCCATGCTGCCCATCAGTCCCCGCAATTCGATTGCCGCAAACCTGTTCGCTTCTGCGAAATCCAGAATTTTCTTCCATTCCCAATCCGGGCAGGCCAGCGTGGAGAAAGCCAGCGGCAACCGACGCTGTTCCGCGGCCCAGCTTAACCGTGCCAATGGCAAACTCATTCCGCTCGTGGCTATGAATTTTCTTCGATTGATTCGCATCGCAGGCCTCCCTGCCCAGACAGTCATCTGCCGACCTCACTTTACTCAATTGCCCTCGCTCGTGCCTCATTTTTCCGTTTCTATTCTTTTTTCGGCATAGTAGTCTCGGTCGAAGGTGTGGAGGATTTGGTGGATCGCCGCGAACTTGTAAAACTGATTGCACTCGGCTCGGCTCTTCCGCTTGTCCCCAGCAAATCGTTTGCCTTCTTTCGTAGAATTCACGCCGGGCTTGCTGCTTCCCCAAACCTGAGAATATTCAATGCCCATCAGGACGCCACAGTCACCGCCATGGCAGAGCACATTCTTCCGCAGACCGACACCCCGGGCGCAAAGGCCGCGCGGGTCAACGAATTCATCGACCTGATTGTTGCCGACTGGTATTCCGAAGAAGAGCGCACACTTTTTCTCGCGGGCCTTGCCAATGTGGACATGCGCACACAATCTCTTTTCAACAAGAACTTTGTCGACGTGACGCCGGAACAGAAGTCCGAACTCCTTCGTGCCTTGGGCGAGCAGTTGGCAAAGGAAAAGAGTGCGCTCTCTTCCGCTCCTGTCGGATACCGAGGATCGACTGCGGAACCCGACCAGAATTTCTATTACATGTTTCGCGACCTCACCTTGACGGGCTATTTCACTTCAGAAATCGGCTTCACCCAGCAATTGCGCGAAGAAATTATTCCTGGCCGCTTCGATGGCTGCGTCCCGACCTCTGCTCATGGCCCGGGAAAGGGTTCCTGACCGTGGTCACCACGAAATATGACGCCATCGTCATCGGTTCTGGCATGACCGGCGGTTGGGCCGCAAAGGAATTGTGTGAAAAAGGACTGCGCACCTTGGTGCTCGAGGCTGGACGTCCGATCGATCCAGACAAGGATTACGTCGAACATGTCCCCGCCTGGGACATGCCATTTCGCGGCATGCGCGACCGCAAGCGGTTACAAGCCGAGCAGCCGATTCAGAGCTTGTGCTATGCCTGCGAAGAACCGAACTCGCAATTTTTTGTGAAAGACACAGAACACCCCTACACCACCGATCCTGATAAACCATTTCGATGGATACGCGGTAGGCAGGTCGGTGGGCGCTCGATTCTCTGGGGACGGCAATCCTATCGCTGGAGCGATCTCGACTTCACCGCAAATCTCCGCGAAGGCATCGCCGTCGACTGGCCGATCCGCTATGCCGACATCGCGCCGTGGTACGACTACGTGGAAGATTTCATCGGCATTTCCGGCGAAGCGCTAGGCTTGCCCCACCTGCCAGACAGTAAATACCTGCCGCCGATGCAGATGAATTGTGCTGAGCAGGTCGTTCAGAAGGCAATTGCGAAACACTTTGGCGCGGAACGAACTTTGACGATCGGACGCGTTGCGGTTTTGACGCAGGCTCATCGCGACCGCGCCGCGTGCCATTATTGCGGCCCGTGCGAACGCGGCTGCATCACGAAATCGTATTTCAGCAGTGTGAATGCCACGCTTCCTGCCGCCGAACTCACGGGCAAGATGACCTTGCGACCCTTCAGCACCGTGCACAGCCTGATATTTGACGCAGCAACGCGCAAAATTACCGGCGTCCGTATCATCGATTCCCAATCCCGGGCCACGCTCGAATTCCACGCGCCGCTCGTCTTTTTGTGTGCATCCACTTTGGAGTCCACCCGTATTCTGCTCAATTCCGCCACTCCCGAATTTTCCGCCGGCCTCGCTAATTCTTCCGGCGAACTCGGCCACAATCTGATGGATCACATCAAAGGCGGGGGCGCCCGAGGCATTCTTCCCGGCAACGAGGATAAAACTACGTTTGGCAACCGCCCCAACATCGTTTACATGCCGCGTTTTCGAAATGTCCGGCAGGAGCATCCGGGCTTTTTGCGAGGTTACGGATTCCAGGGTGAAGCCGATCGCGAAGGCTGGGACCGCGGCGCATCGCAGACTGCGTTTGGGCCTGACTTTAAGCGCGCCATTAGCCGCCCGGGCCCGTGGCAGTTTACGTTTTCCGGTTATGGCGAATGTCTCCCCAACCACAACAATTTCGTGGAGCTCGAAAAAAACAAGTTCGACGCCTGGGGCATTCCCACTCTGAAAATTCACTGCGCGTTCGGCGAAAACGAATTTGCCCTCCGCAAAGACATGTCGGTCGCCGCAGCAGAAATGCTCTCCGCCGCCGGTGCCGTTTCCATTCGCCCGTTCCAGGACAGCGATCCTCCGGGCTTTTCCATTCATGAGATGGGAACCGCGCGCATGGGCCGCGATGCGAAATCCTCTGTGCTTAATTCCTGGAACCAGTGTCACGACATCAAGAATCTTTTCATTACGGATGGCGCCTGCATGACTTCTTCTTCGTGCGTGAACCCTTCTCTAACTTATATGGCTTTGACGGCTCGGGCGTGCCACTATGCAGTGGAACAGCTCAAACGTGGTGAGCTATAAGCGATACGCGGAGGCAGACATGTCCACCGAAAATAGTTCTCGTCGGGAATTTCTAAAAACGGCGGGAGTCAGTCTGGCTGGCGCGGCCATCTTGCCGGCTTCCAGCTACGCTCGAGTTGCGGGCGCCAATGATCGCATTCGTGTTGGCGTTGTCGGCTTTTCTGATCGCTTTCGTTCCAGCTTGCTCCCCGCATTTCTCGAGCCATTCCAAGGAACTCAACTTCGAGTTTGTCGCCGTCTCGGATATCTGGGACAAGCGCCGCGAGGACGGCAAAGCCCACATCAGCAAACTGGTCGGTAACCCCATCGATGCGGTTCGCAACAACGACGAGCTCTACGATCGCAAGGATGTCGACGCCGTGATGATCGCCACTGCCGATTTTCAGCATGCTCAACACGGCGTAGAAGCAGTTCGCGCCGGACGCGACGCTTACGTCGAGAAACCAATGGCCCACACCATGAGTGACGCCCGCGCCATCCGTCAGGCCGTAAAGGATACCGGAAAGATCGTGCAGATTGGAACTCAGCGCCGCAGCTCCCCCGTGTATCAAAATGCCTACGACTACATTCGCAGCGGAAAGTTTGGCGACATCGTCTCCGTACTCATGACCTGGAACGTCAACCAACCGGGCCGTTGGCGCCGTCCGGCTCTCGTCGCCGGCCTGCGCGAGGAACAGGTAGACTGGAAGCGATTCCTGATGAATCAGCCTTACGAACCGTTTGATCCCAGAAAATACGTAGAGTTCCGCTTGTTCTGGCCGCTTTCGTCTGGCATTCCCGATCAGTGGATGGTTCATCAGATTGACACCGTGCACTGGTTCACTGGACTGCCTCGCCCTCGCAGCGTGGTGGCCAACGGTGGAATCTACTTTTGGCACGACGGCCGCAAGAATTGGGACACCATGACGGCCGTATTTGATTACGGTCCACTAAACGATTCATCGAAGGGGTTTCAAGTCGTGTACTCTTCGCGCATGACCAACGAAGCAGGTGAAGTAAAGGAACTTTATTATTCCAATGGCGGCACGCTGGATCTCGACAAGCGCACCGTCTCGCCCGAGGGCGGCCTGACCAAAGAATTCGCCAGCGAAATGAACATGCAGCCGAACTTGCTGCCCAAGATGTCACTCACCAGTTCCGCAGGACACGTTGCTACTGGCGCAAACACGGGCGGCGATGTCGACACCTCCGCGAACGTTCGCAATTGGATGGAATGCGTGCGTAGCCGCAAAACGCCCAATGCCAACATCGAAGCAGGCTACAGCCATTCTGTCGCTCTTTGCATGACCATTGCCGCCATTCAAACCGGCAAACGAGTCACCTTCGACGACACCAAACAGGAAGTCGTGATCCAGGGCTAAACATAGTCTGTGAACTGCTGTCGGCCACTGAGCGTAGGGACGGCATTATGCCGCCTTCCGAGGTCGGCGCTTTACACGCTCTTAATCACCTTCAATAGTCCTTCCATCGATTCCCGGCTCGAGGCCTCTTTATTCTTCGCCGCATTCAAATAATGTGTCTCCAGCGACATCGTGCCCTGATATCCATCCTTCAACGCCGCGCGGAACTGCCCCACATAATCAATCCTTCCTCCGCCAATCGGCCGCCACATCGGTTCGTCGCTCTTGGGGTTTTCCTGCGCGTCCTTCAGATGCATGTGCCAGATGCGTGTTTTGTCGAGCGGATCGTATCCGTTCGGATACGGCTTTGTTTCGCCCGCCGCATACGCATTCCCCGGATCCCAGTTGAGCCCCAGCGCGGGTGCCTTCACTGCACTCAACATTGCCGCACTTTCTACACCAGTCGCCACATTGCAGGAGAATTCATTTTCCAGCACCAATCGAATATTCTCGCCTTTGGCAATCGCAGCAGTCCGATCCAGTTCCTTCGCCACGCGTTCAAACACTGTCGTCGGATCATTCACGCGCAGGAACGAAAAAATCCGCACTTTGTCCGTGCCAAAATCTCTCGCACGCGCGATGGCCCTCTCCAGCACCGCCTGCTGTTGCGAGAAATCGCTCTGCAGGGGATCCTTTTTCCCTTCATCGAACTTGGATGTGGTCCCCGGCAGCACCGTCTTGAAGTATGGCGAATCCACAACCGAGACGCGCAGCCCATATTTCGCCAGCAGATCCTTCGCGCGCTTCACCTCGTCGGGAGTAAATTCCGTTACGTACTTTCCCCAGATAATGCGCAGCTCCACCCAGTTGAGTCCAAAACCTTTCGCCCAGATGAGCGCCTGTTCGAAATCCTGCGTAATTTCATCGGTGATGACGCCTAGTTTGAATTCGCTCAACTTTGCCGCCCGCGCGGTACTGCCGATCCCGCCCAACAATAGAGCACTCGCGCCCGCTCCCAGAAACTCTCTTCTCGCCAGCCTATAGGACATGTCCTGTGCCCGCCCTCTCGAAATCTCCGCCAATCATTCTGAAACGCCACCAATGTGTGGACTCTGTGATTGACTCGACCCCACGCCCCGCCTACTATAATTCTCGTTAATTCAAACGTCCATCCCTGGTTTACCAGCGGAACTCGCCGACCACAAAGTGAGGATCGATGTTCTTGATTCACTCCAAGTTTTTCGTTTTTGCCCTTATTTCTCTCTCCTCGGTTTGCCTTTTGCCGCTCGCGTCGGCACAGTCTCTCAGCTATCCCAACACCCGCAAGTCAGACCAGGTCGACGATTATCATGGTGTCGAAGTTGCTGATCCCTATCGCTGGCTCGAAGACGACAACTCCGCCGAAACCGCCGCCTGGGTGAAAACCGAAAATGAAGTCACTTTCGGCTACCTCGCAAAAATTTCCTATCGCGATCAAGTCAAGCACCGGCTCGAGCAACTTTACAATTACACGCGTTACACCCCTCCCATTCACCGTGGCGACTACTACATCTTTTCGAAAAATGACGGCCTACAGAACCAGAACGTTCTCTACATCCAGAAGGGTTTGGACGGTGCGCCCGAGGTATTGCTCGATCCCAACAAATTCTCCACCGACGGCACCACTCGCCTGGGCTTCTCGGAATCTTCCCGCGACGGCCGCTACCTCGCCTATGGCATGTCCTCCGGTGGCTCGGATTGGGAGGAAGCTGGAGTTCTCGACATCGCAACGAAACAACCTCTTGCAGACGACTTGAAATGGATAAAGGTTTCGCAAATTGCCTGGGCTGGTAATGGATTCTTCTACAGCCGGTACCCCGCTCCGCAGGAAGGCCATGCGCTCTCTTCAAAAAACGAATTTCATCAGGTCTATTTCCATAAGGTCGGCACACAGCAATCCGAAGACGAACTGATTTATGAGGATAAGAAGAACCCTGAGCGCTTTCATTTTGCGGTCACCACGGATGATGGCCGATATGTCTTTCTAATCATCGCGGACCGTGGCACAGGCAAGAAGGGAAATTCACTTTTTTTCCGTGATCTCACTTCATCCGATATGAAATTCATTCCCATCATTGCGGACGTCACCGATGACAGTTTCTCGCCTCTGGATGATGTGAATGGAAAATTTCTCATTCAGACTGATCGCAGCGCTCCGAACGGTAAAATCGTGCTTTTCGATCCAAAGTCTTCTTCGTGGAGCGACATCGTTCCTGAACAACCCAACGTCATGGACTACGCGGGTGTGGTCGGAGGCAAAATCGTCGTCTCGTATTTGAAGGACGTCGTCAGCCACGTCTACGTGTACAACCTTACCGGCAAACTGGAAAACGAAATAAAGCTGCCCGGTGTTGGCACGGCGCTCGCCTTTTCGGGCAAAGACGAAGACACAAATCTGTTTTTTGCGTTCACCTCGCCCGTCTATCCTTCAAGCATCTTCCGCTACGATATTTCTGCCAAGGAAACCAGCATATATCGCGCGCCGCAATTGCCCGGGTTCAACTCCGAGAGCTATGAAACCAAGCAGGTCTTCTACACCAGCAAAGACGGTACGCGCATTCCAATGTTCGTCACCCACAAAAAGGGATTGGCTCTTGACGGAAAGAATCCCACCCTCCTCTATGGCTATGGTGGGTTCAATATTTCCGAAACGCCCGTATTCCGCCCTCTTGTTCTTGGTCTTTTGGAACAGGGCTTCGTATTTGCCTCAGCTAACCTCCGCGGCGGTGCTGAATATGGCGAAAAATGGCACGATGCAGGTTCGCGAGCGCACAAACAGAATGTATTCGACGATTTCATCGCTGCGGCGGAATGGTTGATCGCCAACAAGTACACTTCCACAGAACATCTCGCCATCAATGGTGGTTCCAACGGCGGCCTGTTGGTCGGTGCTGTGATGAATCAGCGTCCTGATCTGTTTCGCGTTGCGGTACCCCAAGTCGGCGTGATGGATATGCTGCGCTTCCAGAAATTTACGATTGGTTGGAACTGGATCTCTGACTATGGTTCCAGCGACAAGCCCGACGATTTTAAGGTGCTGTACGCGTATTCGCCGATCCACAACATTCACCCTGGTGTGAAATATCCCGCCACGTTGATCACCACCGCCGACCATGATGACCGTGTTGTCCCCGCTCACTCCTTCAAGTATGCCGCCACGCTTCAGGCCCTGGCCAGCCACGACAATCCCGTTCTCATCCGCATCGAAACGAAATCCGGCCACGGCGCCAGCAGCACCACCAAGGCCATCGAAATTACCTCCGACGTCTACTCGTTCATCTTTTACAACCTCGGTGTTACGCCAAAATACTAGTGGTTCGAAGCGGCTCGGCCTATTGCCTTTTTCGGAGATTACGCATGAAATTGTTCGTTCGTTGCCTCGCGCTGTTGACCATTCTTTCAGTGGCGACGATTCCTCTCGTCGCTGATTCAAAAGTCGTTCATCGCTGGGTGCTCACTGGCCTGCCGATGCCCAAATTGAAGAAACTTCTGGTCATCGCCGTGATCGAAAACTACATAGTTCGTCAGCATTTCGAAGACGAGATGGAAAAACTCCTCGCCAAGTCCGGTGTGGAAGGCATCAGAAGCTACATGGTCCTGCCACCTCGGAATGAAATGATGGAAGGAGAATTGAAGCAACGCATCAGGGAGAGCACTCTCGACGCCGTCCTCGTGATACGCCCGAAAGACATCCGGAAGGAGACGGAAGAAGTGATCACCGGGGGTATCTATGTGCCGCCGCCGGGCTATTACAACTTTTGGCCCTATTGGAACATGGCTTATGGCAATTTCTATCCCACCAGTTCCGTTACACAGCAGAACATCGTCGTCCGTGCAGAATTCAATCTGTACAATACCAAGGACGAGAAGCTGCTCTGGAGCGGTGAAACCGATACCATCTACTCCAAAGACTTTGAGAAACTGGGAAAGAGCTACGCGAAGATGATGGTCAATCAGATGAAACGAGACAAGGTCATCGGCAAAAAGTAATTCTCTCTGCTATCGCCGCAAAACCAGAGTTCCCGCAATCATGTCGTGCAGCGCCTGTCGCCGCTCTGTAAATGCCGCCATGATGTATCCCAGAAACAATGGAATCAGCCCGGTAATAATCTTCGCGAAGTGGCGCCCCGTAGCGTTCAGGAATGAAATCGGCTGTCCACTCAAATCCGTCACGTACAGACTCATCACGCGTTTTCCCACTGTTGCTTGCCACGACGAACTCTCAAAGTACGCGTGATACAACCACGTAATCAACAGCGCCGCTCCCAGAAAAGTGAAAAATATCGAAAATAATGCCGCAATCATGGCGGGATTCGGCTCTCCGTGCCGCGGTGCGTCCTCCAGTACTCGCAAATGCGCGGCCGCACCGGTGATCGCTGCTAGCGGAATAAATAGCGCAAAGACTGCGACTCCCATAATCAGCCCGTCGATAATATAGGCCACAAGGCGTGCCCAGAAATCTCCGTACTGAAACTGCCCTCGTGCCGCGCTGTACCCTGCCACTCCAACGTTTGGAGGCACAACGACTGCCGCTGGCGGCGCCACCGCCGAACGAGCTTGCGCATTCCCGCACGAAGTACAAAACGCCGAATCGGCCGCCACTACCGCACCACACTTGGAACAAAACACGTTGGGGTTCCTCCATTAAACTTAGACGCTAGCTATCTAGATATGAGCGGTGCCAAGCAGTCTACACAGTCCGCCGGCAAAAAGCCGCCCCAAAAACTACTCGCATCCTTCCGCAAGAAACTGGCTAAGCCGCTTTTGTGCTTCGGCATTTCCTTTTTTCGCCGCCGCGGTCAGCAATATTTTCGTTTGGTCGCAATTCTTTGCCACGCCACTTCCATGCCGGTAGAGTTCTGCCAGCGCCACTTCCGCGTTGGAGTTTCCCTTCTCTACCGCAACCCACAATAGCCTCACCGCCTCAGGTAATGACGATTCCCCATTTTTGCCTTTTAGAATCTCCTGCGCCGCTAGGTATTCCTGCTGGCCTGCATCCGCGGCCGTCACCACGGGCGGCGCGAATGTCGTCGCTTTGTTCGTCGCCGGCAGTGGGATTGGCGAAATCGACTCCGCGCTTTTCGCCGGAGCAGCAGACGCAGCGAGAGTTTCGACTACGGGCGGCACTTCCGCCAGCTTCGTTTCAGTCGTCGGCTTCGATGTTGAACTCACTGGCGGTACGGCCGTGCCCGACGTGGCCGGCGAATCTTTTGCGGCCTTGTCCGGGGTTGAAGGCGCCACCCTCTCTTCCGCAGACTGGGGGGCGTTTACCCCGTTCTCCGGCATTACTGGCCTGATCTCACTTTTTGTCACTGGCGCAGTTTCCGGCGTCTCTTCACCCGCGATTTTCAGCCCCAACCACACAATCGCGTTTCCAATTGGTCGATGGAAAACGACACCGACTCCGACCAGTGCAAGCACCAGCAAAATACGCACCGCCAGGGACACGGTGGCGCCGCTCACCCACGATCCAGGTTTTGCCGCCCCCAAAGAAAATTCTGCCTCATCCACACCTGGCAATGGGTCAAGCGATGGTAGAGTCTCGAGAACCTGCACTGCTTCATTTTCGGGTGGAGGCCCGCTTCGTGCATGTAATTCTTCTAACAATTCAGCAGGCGAGGCCTCTCCTACAAACGAGGCGCCCACATGAATCTCTTTCTTTTCCGTCTCGATTTCAGAATTTGATTCTGGCAGCGTTAACTCATCTCTCTCGGGGGATTCCGGACGCGCGACTACCGTCCGAAGTTCTTCCCGCAATTCCTCCATCGTGGATGCCTGAGAGACTATTGTGACGGGCTCCGGAGGAGGCGGTGGTGAAGCGTACACTTGCTTCTCGCCAACCCATTCCTGAACCAGCGCACGGAGATTCCCCGGAACTTCTGTGAACCGTAGACCGGCCACGCGTCCGTCTTCTTCCACCCATAGGACTTTGCAGCGCCCTTCCAGCCGCGTCACCGCATCCAGCGAAAAGGTGAAGGGCGTCGTCTCCCCCACCCGCAGCGGCATCATGGCCCGCATCGCAAACCCAACCTCTGACAAATCTCGCAGCATCCCCCCGTTTGTCGCGGAAAGCTCCACGTAAACGAGGCTCAACGGTCGTTTTCGTGGGTCTTTGCGGCGTTCCGTAGAGACAGTACTCGGGCGCATACAGTTCTGCATTTTAACTCTTATTCAGCCGCTTCCGCAGTCGGTATTCTGCCCTAGTCGTTAAAAACGCACATCAATCCCGTAAGTTTCACCTTAAGCACATTCCTTGGATAACTGCTAAGCGCTTGCGTACAGACATCGTAAAGTGATGGAAAGTGTTCGGCCCTATCCGATGAAAAAACAACTTCTTCTTGTCGTTCTCTCACTACTGGCGATTCTTTGCGCCGGTTCGTGGTGGTGGCTCAGACCGACACCTGTAAGCGCTGATGACTTGGTATTGGTCGCTGATTTTTCCAATCAATCGGGTGACCCTGTTTTTGACGGTTCTCTAGGCGTTGCGCTTCGACTCGCCCTTGCACAGTCCCCCTTCCTAAATCTGGTTCCAGACCAGAAAGCTAGAAACGCCATGAAGCGACTCGGCAGAGCTGATCGAGAGCCAATGACTGAGTCTTTGGCGAAGGCGATCTGTACAAGCCTGGGCACAAAAGCCTATCTCACAGGAAGCGTAAAGAAAGACGGCAGCGGCTTTTCCATCGAGCTAACGGCGAATCGCTGCCCCGACGGGTCTCGGATGGCACACGCGGAAGGCCGTGCCGCGAGAGCCGATCTGGTCATTCATCATCTCGGCGAAGCAGCGGCTATTCTGCGCGAGCAATTAGGCGAATCCAAGGAATCCGTGAAACGTCTCGATTGCCCCCTCGAGCGCGCAACAACTCCGATTCCTTCTGCCCTCAAAGCCTACGCTGAGGCTCGCACCATCGGCGCCGAAAAGGGCGATCTCGAGGCTGTGCCACAGTACAAAAAAGCCATCGAACTCGATTCTCGCTTCGCTCTGGCGCGCTCTGCACTCGCCGTCAGCTATTACAATCTCAGCCAGATGGGTCTCGCCGGTGAGGAAATTCGACAGGCTTATGAAGCGGGAGATCGCCAGACCTTTCGAGAGCACCTGAATATCACCACTCTCTATTACGATTTGGCGCAGGGCGATATCGACAAAGCCATCGAAGGTTACAAAGCGTATATTCGCGCCTACCCGCGCGACGACGTCGCCATGGGTAATCTGTCCAGCGAGTTCTTCGTTATCGGAGACTACGAACAGGCCGCCAAATATGCCGAAGATGCGCTCAAGATCGATCCCGATTCCTCCGCATGGTATGAAAACTATTCCACTGCGCTGATGGCGTTATGGCGTCTGGATGAGGCCGACCGAGTGCTCAAGGAAGCATTTGCGCGGAAACTCGATGACGCCGCACTCCATGCCAATCTCTATTCCCTCGGTTTCCTGAAAGGTGACCACGCGCTGATGGAACAGGAGTTGGCTTGGGCTGCCGGCAAATCAAACGGCGAAGACTCCATGCTGGCCACGCAATCCGATACCGAGGCCTATTACGGCCGGCTGCAAAAAGCGCGCGAGTATACCGAGCGTGCCGTACAGTCCGCGCAAAAAGCTGATCTGCCGGAATCAGCGGCCACTTGGCGAGTGCAGGAGGCCTTGCGTGAATCTCTTTTTGGTTACCCAACTGAAGCCCGCAAAGATGCTCAGGAAGCTCTAAAGCTCGCTCCGGAAAGCAAAGACGTTCGCGCTTTAGCCGCGCTGGTCTTTGCTCGCGTGGGCGACGACGCGCAAGCACAAACCATTATGGACAATTTGCGGGCGCTCTATGTTTCGAACATGGCTATTCAGAAAGCGTGGCTCCCTGTGGTTCGTGCACAATTGGCCATCCGCAAGAAACAATATGCCGAAGCCATCCAATTGCTGGAAATCGTCGCCCCTTACGAAAAAGGGCAACTCACCGGCAATTTAAGCGATTCCTGCATGATTCCTGCCTATCTGCGCGGCGAAGCATTTCTGGGTCTGCAAAAAGGCCGCGAAGCCCTGGGCGAGTTTCACAAAATTCAATCGTATCCGGGTATTACCGGAAGTTGCTGGTCAGGTCCCTTGGCCAAGCTTGGTGCAGCGCGAGCCGCGGCACAATCCGGATCGATCAGCGAAGCAAAAATCAATTATCAAAAGTTCGTGGACCTCTGGAAAGACGCCGATAGCACCGTTCCTCTTTTAAAAGACGCTAAGATTGAAGCGTCGAAATTGCACTAGAAGTCGGTTCGAAAGCTGTCTTCCAGGTATCTGCGCGAAAACATCTTGGGGATGTAACCAATGGTTATTGGAGGTCGGAGCTATTGGTTCGACGGCAATGGTCCAGGAAACGGGAATATGCGCTTCGGCCATTGTGGAATCATTATCGTCTCCAGCTAACTCGGAGAATTCGGAATTACCTCCCTCCTGATTTTCTTTCCTCTTCCACTATCATTCTGTCAAACGCGATCGGCAATCCTTCCCTCGGCGAGTAGGGACCTGGCACATACGCTCTCGAACTAATCCCAAGTTGCGAAAGCTCCGAAATCCCCCAATCTTCCTTGTTTGTAGTGTCCCAGAACGCCACTGCGTCGTCGCCCTGGAATCCAGCTCTGGCCATTTCCTCCGGATGAAAATGCCATTCGCAGATGACCCGCGTCTTATCCGGCGCAAGCGGCCATAGGGTATGCGTCATGATGTAATCCGGATGCAAACTGAGAAACAAATTCGGATAGATCGTGTAATACAGCGTCTGTTTGCGTTGCGTCTCCGTCAGGCCGGGCAGATAGCTGCGGTGAATTGCGCCGTCTGTACTCATGGTTAGTGCCCCGCCGCGAAATTCCATCGAACCCCCGATGTAAGTCGGCTGTGGCACATCATTTTCTCCACTCAGATAATCCGTAATGCGGCTCAGCATCGGATGCAGCACCGGGCAGTGCATGCATTCGTTGTAATTGATAACGATCAGTTTCCAGTTGGCCTTCACCTCGTATTCAATTCGCCTGTACAACTTCAGGTCACCCATTTTCCATGCAGCAAACTTCTGCGGCAGGTCCGCCAACTGCGCGGCAAGCGGCTCCGGCTCCGCCGCCATATTTAAGAAGATATGCCCGTCCCACGCATCCACGTGCACGCCGTGCAGTGGATAATCCTCTCGCCGAAAACCCGTGTCCTCCATATGCGGCGCACCAATCAGCTTGCCATCAAGGGCGTATGTCCACGCATGGTAAGGACACTGAATTCGCCCCGCAAATACTCCCACCGTTTCACGGCACATTCGCGTTCCCCGATGGCGACACACATTGTAGAAAGCGCGCAATTCGGCCTTGCCGTCGCGGGTGACGATAATGCTCTCCCCCGCCACTTCGCGCAGAAAATAACTTCCCGCGTTTGCCACTTGCTCGCTTCGCCCTGCGCAAATCCATTTCCCGCGAAAAAATCTCTCCAATTCCTCCCGGAAGATACCTTCATCCGTGTAGTAGCGGCCTGGCAAAGTCATGGGTTTCGTCGTCATAGTAGCTCCAAACCGTAGAATTTAGTCTGTTGACCATATGGAATGCAACGAAGTTCAGCCGGGAGCGATCCAATTCGTACGACTCCGATTTAAAGATTTTTCATCGCGGCGGATTGGGGCAATGGTAGGATTTGTTTGGCCGCGCCCAGCCGTAGTTCTGGTTCAATGATTTATCTGGACTCACAAAGAGTGTAACCAGAATCAAGCCTAAGGAGAGCATGTCATGCGTTGGACACCGGGCGGTCAGAGTGATGACATCGAGGATCGCCGCGGCGAAGGTGGCGGGGGCGGCGGGTTTGGCGGCGGAGGCGGCATCCGCATGGGCCTCGGTGGCCTCATCGTTCTCTTCGTATTAAGCCTGATCTTCAAACAGAACTTTTTTGCGCTCCTCGGCGGCGGGGGCTCCAGCTCTACCGGCTCCACTGCGGTCAGTCAGCCGGATCCTGCTCGCGACGCCTCGGAAAAGCCACTTGTCCAGTTCATTTCTTTCGTTCTCGACGATACGCAAAAGACCTGGACCGAAATCCTCCCGCAACAAGCGGGCACTCCCTACCGTCACGCCAAACTTGTCTTGTTTCGCGATTCCACGCAATCCGCATGCGGTGGCGCCGATTCCGCCACCGGGCCTTTCTACTGTCCTGGCGACGAAAGGGTCTACATCGACCTGGGTTTTTATGACGAACTGAAGCGTCGGTTCGGTGCACCGGGCGAATTTGCGCAGGCTTACGTCCTTGCGCACGAAATAGGTCATCACGTTCAGAAAATCATTGGCGTCGAGAGCAAAGTCCGCCGCCTCCAGCAGAGTAATCCCGGCGCCGGCAATCAACTTTCCGTGGCGATGGAACTTCAAGCCGATTGCCTCGCCGGCGTTTGGGCGCATTCCACCCAACAGCGAGGGCTTCTTGATGCAGGCGACGTTCAGTCGGCACTAGGCGCCGCAGCCGCCGTTGGTGACGATCACATCCAAAGCATGACGCGCGGCCGCGTTCAGCCAGAAACCTTTACTCACGGCAGTTCCGAGCAGCGCATGAGTTGGTTCCGCAAAGGGCTCGACAGCGGCTCCATCGCCGCCTGCAACACCTTCTCTCAATAGACCTCAAATGCTTTTCCCCTAGGGGCTCAAGACCCGCGCAGATCTTGCCTATGTTTGAATGTACTACCCGATCTTTGAATCGGCCATTGCTTACCACATGGCAAGCCAGGGTGGGTTTACTCTTCCAAAGGTAACGGCTTCCCCGGCTTTTCCGGTTTTGCCTCACGAGATTTCTCAATCGCCGCCTTCAATGTTTCTTCCTTCCGCGGATCCACCCAGGAATCCTTGGTCACGAATGTTGTCTGCGTCGGCAGTGCTACAACCACGCCATACTTCTCCAGCTTTTCCATGATCCGCAGCAGCAAGGCTTCTTGCGACTTCAGGTACTCCGCATATTCCGGCTCCAGGAGATACACATAAATCTCAATCTCCAGCGCATAGTCTGCAAATCGCACAAACTGTACCCGCGACGTGGAATCTTCCACCTTTGGATCTTCCAGAAATAGCTGGCGGATCTCTTCCAGAATAAATCGGACATGGTCCGGCGAAAGGTCATAGCGCAGCCGTATGGTCTGCTGGCACAAAAATTTATCCCGGAAACGCAGATTCTCAATCGTGGCTGTGGCCATCGTCCCGTTCGGGATGGTCAGCAACGTCCGCTCTGTAGTCCGCAAACGGGTGGATCGCAATCCGATATCTTCCACCGTTCCCACTTGATTATTGATCCTGCATGGATCGCCGATTTGTATTACCTTGTCGAAAAGAATCGACACACCGCCAAACATGTTTTCAAATGTCTTCTGTGCGCCAAGACCGAGCGCCAGCCCGCCGATTCCAACGCCAGCCAACGCCGTCGATACGTCCAGTCCCAAACCATGGAGCACAAACAATGTCACAAACAAGAATATGACTGCTTCCACAAATCGCCGCAGCAAACTCACTATCGAGCGCTCTGCCAGCATTCCGCGGCTCGTGAAGCTGGCTCCAATCCGCGAAGATATCGCCTGCGTAATCCGCGTCAATATCCAATAAAATGCGACCGCCATGAATATCCAGATCACTCGCCGGTAGTAAAGTCGATACAAAAGTGACGTGCCTATCGAACTTACAAACCAGTAGTGAATCAGAATCGCGTAGGCAAATGTACCCGGCCCCAGACTGAAGAATGGAGAAATCGGCGGCACCGGCCGGTGTCTCGTTTTCCGGTATTGCCGCAGGCACAATTCAAAGATCAGCGTCAGCAGCCGTCCGATCGTCAGGCTGATTGGAATGAACAGCAGCATGGCGAGCCACTGCCACAAAGGCACTGCCAGCCAGCGATGCGCAACCATCGCCTTGGGTAATTGCTTCTCAAATGTCGGGAATTGCAGAGACTCGTAAGCGCTCGGCACCGCGTCCAGCGTAGTTCGTGAAAAATACCAGAGCTTTCGGCCCTGCTCATCTTCACGGCGAACCAGAAAGATCGGGAATTCATCCGTAGTGCCGAGCACCCCGCTCACTTTTTCCTGATCTTCCGGCAATCCGTCATCAAGTCTTCCTTGCGGATCTCGGCTCACGAAATCCAATGGCCCGCCAAATTTGTGGTTTAGAAGAGCCAGCAGTTGTTCAGCTAGTTCTGCTTCCTCTTCGGGAGTTAAGCGCAATCGGCGCGGTGCGGGCTGGAAGTATTGAATGGCAATCGGGTACCGCTCATCTTGTGCCGCCTTGATAAACCCCAGAATGCTGCCACGAGGAGTCTCTCGCCCCAATGGATCGGGTGGAACTACCGGCGCCTGTGAAGTGCTTGCGGGAGCAGGTGCCGGAGCCGTTGTTAGCCCCGGGATCTGAGCCGCACGCGCAGTCCCACAGACCATTACCGCATAAAAAATTGCGCACACTAACCGTTCACGGATTCGCATCTTACCTGGCTCCGGTTGAGTCCATCATTTTAGCCGCTAGAGCTCGCGCGTGGAAGGAACAGAACTCGGTCGGGCGTCTCCCAGATGTTCGTGGTGCTGCCGAAGCAGGAACTGGTCGGTCATGCCCGCAACGTAGTCGCAAACCACGATATGCCGTGGCGTTCTTTGCGCCATCTCCTCATACGATTCCGGCATTGTGCCCGCGTGCTCAAGAAAATAGAGAAAGAGCTCCTCCAGACATTGCACCGAACGGTTGCACTCCTCGGTGATCACCGGATGGTTGTAGATATTCGCAAACAGGAATTTCTTAACCTGAGCGTTTTGCTGCTTTGCCGTTTCGCTAAACCCAGCCAATCGCCGGGGCACACGCCGAATCTCATCCACCGTCCGCGCCCCGGACTCTTCCACCATTCGCTCCGTATTCGTAATCAAATCGCTGGCCAGGTGATCGAGAATCTGGCGCAGGGCATCGTTAAATTTCAACTTCGTCCGCGCTTCCGGATGCATCGCGTCTACCTGCTGATAATACTCGCCAAAGATCGGCACTTGGCGGCACAAGGCTTCCATGTCCAGCAGATTGGCTTCCAGCGCGTCATCCAGGTCCGCTGTGTTGTACGCGATCTCGTCCACCCAGTCGATCAATTGCGATTCCAGCGGAGGGCGCTGCTCCAGCAGATATTCATCCAATTCCGGAAATTCCGTTCCCACATAGTCTCGGGAATGTTTGATGATCCCCTCGCGCACCTCAAACGTCAGATTTAGCCCGTTGAATTCCAGATAGCGATGCTCGAATTGCTCTACGATCCTCAACGCATGGAGATTGTGATTAAAGTACGAGCCGCGCGCCTGCATCAATTGATTCAATTTCCGCTCGCCGGCATGCCCAAACGGGGGATGGCCGATGTCATGTACCAGCGCCAACGCTTCGACAAGATCCGTGTTCAGTCCCAAAGCTCCTGCCACGGTTCGCGCAATCTGCGACACTTCAATTGTGTGCGTCAGCCGGTTCCGAAAATGGTCAGAGAATCGTGCGCTGAAGACCTGCGTTTTCGCTTCCAGCCGTCGAAACGCCCGCGAATGCACGATGCGATCGCGATCGCGTGCATATTCGCTGCGATAGGGATGGTGCCCTTCTGGAAATCGCCGGCCACGGGATTGACCGGTTTGCATCGCCCATTGGGCGCTCGGTTGAGGAGTATCGATGGCGGAAACCTCCCGCTTTGAATCGCGCCGAATTTTACGACTTCGGTGAGATTGCTTGCAGGCCGCGATCCGCTTCTTCTGCTACGGCCGAATTCGGATAGTCCTTCTTGATCTGTTCATATACAGTCGTGGCCTGCTTCGGATCAGTCTGCCGCAGCACGCCCGCCAATTCCAGAAGCACGAACGGCTTCGGCACCAGCACCGATCCCGCCGTCGACAACGCTCTTAGCGTCTTCTCCGCTTCGGCAGTCTTGCCCGTACGCTCGGCGATCAGCGCTTTCTGGAAGTCTCCCAACGCGGCAAGTTCTTTATCCGAACCAGCGTTCAATTTACTCAACTCCTCTGAAGCCTGATTCAAGCGGTCCAGGTCCATCAGGCACAACGCCGAGTAATACCGTGCCAGCTTTCCGGCTTTGGTGCTGGGATACTTCGCAGCTGTCGCTGAAAACTTCACTTCGGCATCCTGCGAACGCTTCGCCGGATCGTCGTACGTCAACTCGCCCGGCAGCACTGGCTGCCCTGGAACAGGGATTGGCGCACTGAAAATCTTGAATCCTTCATCGAATTCCGCCTGCGCCTTATCTTCCTGATTGTTCGAATAGACCTTCCAACCACCATAAGCGCCCGCGATGACGAGGAGCACCAGTAGCACAATAGTGGCAACGCGAGTGTGCGAAAGTACGGCTTCGGCGCCGTGTTCAAACGTCTCGCGGACCTTGTCCTGCTTCAGTTCTTTACGGGAAATATGTTCAGACACAGATACTCTCCTACATGGTTTCGAATCGTTAATCGTAGCACAATTGCACGCCTCGCCCGAACCCTCCGGCCAAGTAACGAGTGCTGCACTCAGCCCTCGCATCAACGCTTCGTCCGCTCTCAGACGTGTTAGCGTTGAATCATGCAGACAGGCTGCGTCCACTGTGGACAACAGCACCTTCTCAAGGATGACCTCGTCGCCAAGCATCCCAAGGTGCAATTCCGCTGCACACGTTGTGGCCAGACCACCGTTGTCGAAATAAAGCGCCGCGTCGATGAAACCATGGTTATCTCGCCGATGCCCTCCTTCGGTAAAGCCGATCTTTCCTCCGCCACCGCGGATTTGCCTCCAATTGATGATGGTTTGCGACTTCCAGATACCACCGAAATCGTCCTTACCGTAACCGCCGGCCCCGACCAGGGCCTTGTTTTTCCGCTAACCCAGGGCCGCACCGTAATTGGCCGCAAAGGCTCGGACTTCGTTCTCAACGATCCCGAAATCTCCCGCCACCACTGCATCCTCGAAGTTCGGGACACCTTTGTAAATCTCAAAGACTTAAACTCCACAAACGGCACTTTTTTCGAAGAAGGCCGCGTTCGCGCTGCCATGCTGCAAGACGGCACCGAGTTTCGCGTCGGCAACAGCACGATCCAGGTCTCCTTCCGCCCAAAGTAGCCACCCATTCAAAACCCGGCGGCCGCCTTCGGAGTGCGGCAGTCTAACTGCCGCCTTTACGCTGTAGCCGAATCACCGATCCCCGATTTGAGATACCACCTGCCCCGTGGTAGCTTCCCTCTTACGAATGAATTCCCTCAGCATTTGCATCGTTGCCCAAAACGAAGAGCGGAATCTCGCCCGCCTTTTGCAATCCGTCCAACCCGTCGCCGATGAAATTGTCCTGGTCGACGGCGGAAGCACCGATCGCACCTGCGAAATCGCCCGAAGTTTTGGCTGCAAGATCTTCCAGCGCCGCTTTACCAATCACGCTGACCAGAAAAACTATGCTGCTTCTCTCGCCTCACACGACTGGATTTTCCTACTAGATGCCGACGAGGAACTCAGCGCCGAACTCAGACAATCCATCCAACGATGGAAGGAAAAGGATCCTCAGCGCGCTGTGTATGAAATGGCCCGCCTCACCTGGTATTTGGGCGCATGGATTCACCATTCGCGCTGGTACCCGGACTGGCAGCGCCGCATCTATCATCGCCAGAAAACCATGTTCTTCGGGGCAATCCACTCCGCCCTTCGCTACGACGGCCCCATCGGCCGCTTGGATGGAGATCTACTTCACTACACCATCCGAAATTTTGCTGAACACGAAGCGAAGCTCGATCGCTACACCACTGCCATCGCCAAGGAAATGTTCGATAACGGGAGGCGGAATTGGCGGGGAGCCATGTGGCTGGCTACGCCGTGGAGCTGGGCGCACCACTTTTTTCTCGGTGCCGGGTTTCTGGATGGGTACCGCGGCGCATTGATCGCTCAGATGGCCGCTCGCGGCGTGCGCCTGAAATACGCAAAGCTCGGCAGACTCGTTCAGGCGGAGCAACAGGCCAAACGAAGTGGAACAAAATGATTCCCCTGATTGTCGATCTAGAAACGGAATGGCGTGGCGGCCAGAATCAAGCCTTGCTCCTTTTGAAAGGATTGTATGAGCGCGGTCATGCTGCGGAATTGGTAGCCGCGGAAGGTTCTTCCCTCAGCCACCGCGCCTCGAATGCTGGCATTTGCGTCCATCATGTTTCTCGTGGGCTTCTCCGCATTCCTGCCGCCGCAAAAATCAGGAATCTTCTTGGCGACGGTCGCATCGAACTGGTCCACGCCAACGAAGCCCATGCTGTCACCGCCGCCTGGCTTTCCGGCGCACATCGGCGCGTCCCCTTCGTGATCTCACGTCGTGTCGGCTATCCCATCGGCAAGAGTTCTATCGCCCGTACCCGCTACAACTCTGCCAGTTGCATTCTGGCCAACTCTCAATGGGTCGCGGAGCAAGCCATCGCCTCTGGGGCGGAAAAAGATAAGTTACAAATCGTCTACGAAGGCGTAGCCATTCCGAAGCGGATTTCTCCAGAGCAACGTCTCGTTGCTCGTGCCCGCTGGGGCGCGACCGATGATGCTCCGCTACTCGGCTGCGTCGGCGTTCTACTTCCTGACAAGGGACAGGAATGGTTGATCCGCGCTCTGGTTGAAGTACGAAAAGAATTTCCAGGCGCTCGCTTGCTCTTGGCAGGAGACGGACCCCTTCTCAATGAGTTGCAGGCACTCGCGAAATCTCTCGAACTCGGCGACGCCGTGATTTTTGCAGGTTTTGTGAAGGATGTGGAAACTGTCTACGCCGCACTCGACGTATTCTTGCTCCCCTCATTCTTCGAAGCCCTCAATAATTCTCTGCTGGCGGCCATGGCTCAAGGGATTCCTTCTATTGCGTTCCGCCGCGGGGCGTTAGCGGAAATCGTTGAAGACGGCAAAAGTGGTCTGACTGTCTCTGGGCCAGAGGTGACGGAAATCTGCCAAGCCGTGGCACGCATCTTGCGTGATCAGGAATTTGCACGTGCGCTTGGCGAGGCAGGGCGCATTCGCGTGGCCGAAAATTTCTCTGTCGATCGCATGGTCGAATCAACTCTGGCCGTATACGGCCAACTTCTCAGTCAGTAATCTCCATCTTTAATTGCGGCACACTTGGCTTCCAGTTCTGGTCTCCTGCTTCTTTCGCGGCCGCTTTCAGGGGTGGTCGCTTTCTTCCTCGGCTCCACGCACCACAGTCATTCCCGATTAGGCCCTTCCTATGCTATAAATTTCAAAATCTGCCGCATCCGGGCGCGTCAGGCCCGTTTATACAGGCAATCAGAAAGAGGCATCCATGCGCTCCCTCCTTAGACGCCTTTTCCTTATCCTGCTGTGCATTTCCCCGCTCCTCGCGCAGGAGAAAACCGCGCATCCCAAGCAGGCCGGCCTCTCTCTGACCGCTGTCGGCCGCCAACACCATCCCATTCAGACAAAGAGCCCGGAAGCGCAAGAATATTTTGATCAAGGCATTACCTTGCTCTACGGATTCAATCACGAAGAGGCCATGCGCTCGTTTCAGCGTGCCGCAGAACTTGATCCCTCGTCCCCCATGCCCCTGTGGGGCATCGCCTTTGCGGTCGGCCCTAACTACAACATGGACGTCGATGCTGAACGCGAAAAACTAGGCTTTGAGACTGTCCAGAAGGCCCAGAAACTTGCCGCCAATTCCCCGCAAATCGAAAAGGATTACGTCGCGGCACTCACCACCCGGTATTCCGGTGATGCCAATCCTGATTACAAAAAGCTTTCGCGCGACTACGCTTCTGCCATGAAATCTCTTTACGAGAAATATCCTGACGATCTCGACGCCGCCACCTTTTACGCCGAGAGCCTCATGGATTTGAGTCCCTGGAAACTTTGGACGCATGACGGCAAACCCACGGAGAACACCGAGGAAATTGTTCGCGTTCTGGAATCCGTCCTGGCTCGCGATCCCAACCATGCGGGAGCAAACCACTATTACATTCACGCCGTCGAAGCTTCCAATGATCCCGCCCGCGCCCTGCCCAGCGCTCACCGTCTCGACACCATGGTTCCGAAAGCAGGTCACCTCGTGCATATGCCCGCTCACATTTACGAACGCACCGGCAACTATGAAGAGGCCGCACGCAACAACACCGAAGCCGCCAAAATCGATCATGCCTACGCCATGGAAGCCGGAAAAACCGGCAGCATCTACGACCTCATGTATCACAGCCACAACGAGCAATTCGAAGCCATGGCGGCTAGCATGGCTGGCCACTACGCGGAGGCCAAGAAAGCTGCCGATGCCATGGCCGCTCGCCTCGCCCCTCACGCAAAAATGATGCCCATGCTCGATGCGTTTATCCTTACGCCCATCTGGGTCGACGTGCGCTTCAACAAATGGAGCGCGGTTCTGGCTAGACCGGAACCTGCGAAGGAATTGGCGGCCACCCACGCCATGTGGCACTACTCTCGCGCTCTTGCCTTTGCGGCCAACGGCAAGATTGCCGACGCTCGAAAAAGAGCAGGCGCAGTTCAAAGTGGAGATTGCCGCGTATCCTCCCGACGCAATGTTAGGCCCGCTGAACAAAGCTCAGGACATTTTTGGCGTCGCCACCCATGTGATTGACGCCCGCATCGCTGCTGCAACCGGAAAAAAGGACGAAGCCATCGCCCACTGGCAGAAAGCCGTGGAAATCCAGGACACCCTCAATTACGACGAGCCCGCTGATTGGTACTATCCTGTCCGCGAATCGCTTGGTGCCGCGCTTCTCAATGCAGACAAACCTTCCGAGGCCGAACAGGTTTTCCGCGCCGATCTGCTGCAAAATCCCCGCAATCCTCGTTCTCTCTTCGGTCTGATGGAGGCCCTGCGCGCCCAAAAGAGAGATTCCGACGCCATCTGGGTGGAAACTCAATTCCACGCGGCCTGGAAAAATGCCGACACAAAATTAACTCTGCTTACTCTCTAACGCACATTTCGTGTGAAACAACCCTTCGCTCAATAAGGGGTGCAGCATTACTGCACCCCATGCCCCCACAATTTCCGATTCCCCCTCACGTGACGTTCTCGATCTCGCTTCTTGGAGATGCGGCATTACACCGCCCGCTTGGCCTATCTACTGTATCGGCCACCTCATGATTCACTTAACCCATTCCCTAACCCAAAAATAAGAAAGCGCCGTCGGTAGTTTTACCCGTGCGGCGCTCTCTTTGCGCTAGTAACTTCTTCCTTAAAAGAATTCTCCAGTAGTTCCCTCCTATCCACTCGCCAAAATTTGGTCAAGCTAATTCGTAGATTCGACTACCCATCGTCCTTTGGTCTCGAGAAACTCCACCCCAATGGCATAGCCGTCGCCATGTATTGGTTGGCAGTATGCGACCCGAGCCGCCGAACGAAACTCTCCTGTGCGTGACGCAAACACGACTGGGGATCCCTTCTCCCACCGGCGGACGCTCACTACTCGCGCGCCCTTCACGCTGACGTTTTCCGTAAACGTCGATTCCATCCCCGGCACTTGCCGGTGCCCATCCAGAACCACTGGAATTTCCATCGGTATCCGATTCTCGCGTCGATGGAATGGGTGGCTCACTCTGGGCGACATTTCCATATCCTCAGAGGCACGCCGCAATGCGTGCGATGGAATTAATTGGGTTGCCGCGATGCTTCATGCGATACAGCATGCGATCCGCTGCGCCCAAAAGCTTTTCCGCCGTATCCCCGTCTTCCGGATAGGCGGCAATTCCCGCGCTGACCGAAAGCTGCGGCTCCTCTGGCTCCGCCGTAAGCCTTTCCCGAATCCTCGATGCGACGCGCGTCGCGATGTCCTTTGGCGCTTCCGGCAGCACCAGCGCAAATTCATCGCCGCCATAGCGCGCTGCGGTATCAATCGCCCGCGAATGGCTCCGCAGAATCTTTCCCAACCGAACCAGAGACCGGCTGCCCACCAGATGCCCGTAGCGATCGTTGATGGTCTTCAATCCATCCATATCCAGCAGCACCACGCTGAAAGGCCGTTGCGTGCGCCGCGAACGTTCCAGTTCCGATTCGATCACCGCAATCAATCGCCGGTAATTTGCCAGGCCTGTCAAAGAGTCGCTGACCGCCATCGTGCGCACTTGGTCGAACAACCGCGCCTGATCAATCAGCGCCCCGCACAGGATGATTGCGTAGCTGGCCACTTTGCTCAGTTCGGCGAGGAAAAATGGTCCGTCAAAGAGCCGCCGCGAGAATAGCGCCGCCAGGTGGCATGCGCCATTCAGTAACGCCACAAGAAAAAGTGAGTAATCGTAGATCGATGCATCGCTGTCGTTCTTCTTCCCCGACTTGTAACGGCGATACAAGAACACGCATGCGAGCAGGAACAATCCGCCGGGAAGCAGTTCCCACGGACGCGAGAAGAAAGCCCCGGCCTTCGCCACTGGAGTCGCAGGTGCCGCTAGAAACGCTGCACTCGTCACATACGCCGCTCCCGCCACCACAAACAGCGCGCCGGCAGTTTCACGGCTCGGTTGCCGTGCTGTAGGCAAAAACCGTTCCACTGCCAGCGCGGCAAGGATAAGCACCGCCAGCAAGGTCCGTCCTACCATCCAGCCCATCGGCACATGCGAAAGCGCCACCGGTCCTGAATGAAGAAGATTGTTTAATCCGAAGTAACTCAGTGTCTCGATCGTTCCCGACAGCACGAAACCAAACGCCAGAATCAGCGCAACTCGATCATGCGTCCCGCGGAAACGGACCAACGCATTTGCCGCGTAACAAAAACTCAGCAGCGACCCACCCACTTCCAGATACAAGTAGGTGTTCGGAGAACCAACCGCGTGAGAATAACGGGCGTAGAAAGACCGCTGCGAGATACAGGGCTACGACGATCCCGTAGCCGATGGCCGGAAGGTTTCCGCGATCCTTGCGGAGAAACCCCGTGATCTTGGCCCAATCTCCCAACGCATCCCCCAATTGTCGGTGAAACCCGACAACTAACGGGAATAGCACGTACCGTACCTATCTAAGAGACGGAGCCACCTTTGTATTGTATTGAAATTAAACAACTTACAGGCACGGCCTGAACCCGTAGTTTCCCAGTTGAGACCGCTGGCGAGACGCTGACCATCCCGCCTTCCGTACCCTTTTGACGCCTTATCGCTAATGTATCCAGATAGTTAGCAGGCTATTGGACAAGTCCGGCCGAAGAACGCACATATTCTCGAATTGAGACAGTCTCACCAGCCCAATTGGTCTCATTTCTCAAGGTTTTGGCGCTGGAGGGGCCAGATCGCGGGCCGCCACCGAGTTCGTAAAGTTGTTGCGTTTGTGTGATCCATCGCAGAATGGCTGGTTCCCCGAGTGGCTGCAACGGCAAAACGAAACTGCCGATCGCCCACCCAATCCAAAGGTCTTACCTTCCTGATCGACAACCTCAAAATCACCTTCCACTCGAATCGGTCCATTATTGAATATTGTTACCTTCGTCGATGCCAATGAATCCTCCGTTAGTCTTCACTAAGAATTAAGAACCTAATATTTACAACACTTCAACTTAGACAAACCTGGTAAGGCACTTTGCCCTAATACCGTGGCACCGACGGATCCACTTCCGTCGACCAGGACAGAATTCCTCCGCGCAGATTATGGATCTTCTTGAATCCCGCTTTGCGCAGGAAGTCTACCGCTTCCGCCGAGCGCTTCCCGCTTCGGCAGTGCGCCACGATTTCGTTCGAGGAATCGAGTTCGTGAACGCGTCGCGGCAATTCTCCCAACGGGATCAAGTGCCCTTTGAGATTGCATATCTGATATTCGTGCGGTTCGCGCACGTCCAGAATAAACAAGTGATCCCCTTGATCGAGCCGCTGCTTCAATTCCCGGCATGTAATTTCCGGAACGTGGAGATCCACCTCCGGCGCTTCTTCTCCACGCACTCCACAGAATTCGTAGTAATCGATCAACTTGGTTATTGTGCGATGCGTGCCGCACATCGGGCAATTTGGATTCTTACGCAGCTTCAGCTCGCGAAACTTCAGCGCCAACGCATCGAACAACAGCAAGCGCCCTACCAACGATTCACCACGATCTATGAGCAACTTGATCGTTTCCATTGCCTGCAGTGACCCGATAATCCCGGGCAGTACGCCCAGCACCCCGCCCTCCGCGCACGACGGCACCAGCCCTGGCGGCGGTGGTTCCGGGTACAAGCAGCGGTAGCACGGCCCGTCTGGCATGCCAAACACAGTCACTTGCCCTTCAAATCGAAAGATCGATCCGTACACATTCGGTTTGCCCAACAAAATGCACGCATCGTTCACCAGGTACCGTGTAGGAAAATTGTCCGTACCATCCACGATGACGTCGTAATCCTTGAAAATCCCGAGCGCGTTCTCGCTCGTCAGTTTCGTCTCGTAGGTAGTAATTTCCACGTCAGGATTCAAGTTGGTCAGCCGTGCCTTCGCCGCTTCCGTTTTCGCCTTGCCGACGTCGCTCGTCCCGAAAGTTACCTGCCTCTGCAGGTTGGTGAAGTCCACCACATCGAAATCTACCAACCCGATCTTGCCAACCCCCGCCGCCGTCAAATACAGCCCCAGCGGCGCGCCAAGGCCGCCCGTTCCGATCAGCAGCACCTTCGCACCTTTCAGCTTGAGCTGCCCATCCATACCCACTTCGGGCATGATCAAATGCCTGCTGTACCGCAGAATCTCTTCGTTGGTTAAGTTTGCTGCCGGCGCGTGCGCGATAAACGGTTGCTCTTTCGTAGTCATGACGTCTAGTTGTCCTTCCATCCATACTACCTGCATCGGCCTACGGTGAAAAGCACACCAATCCCCCTACGCCCGCAACCATCTTCGGTCGCGTCCGTCCATGGCAAGTTCGGCCACCGCTCCTGGGTCTAGCGCTTTGGCGAAATCAGTTTTGCTACGTCGACTAATTGCGGATCTTTAACAAGCACTGGTGTGTTGAAGAAACGGTTTCCTGCAATGATATTTCCGGAGGAGCCCGTCTCTTTGAGCACTCCGATGGCGGCCTCCGTGATTGTATTTTCGGCAACGACGTTATTATTGCCCGACAGGAATATTCCAGACTCTGCGCCGTTTAGCACCTAATTCTGACGCACGCGCGACTGATCGCCTTGCACTCGAATGCCGTCGAACACGGCCGTTGCGAAAGTGCTGTTGCGATTCACTGTCGCGTTGTTGCCATCCACAAAAATGTTTACTTGGCTGATTCCCGCCGAATTGCCGGAGATTTCAACCCCGTCGGATTGTGTTACCAGGATATTGGTCGCAACCGCCGTGCATGTGCTGACCGCTGTACACGGCGCCCAGACATTGTTCGTCACTATGTTGTCGACGATTGATCCTCCCGCCCCAAATCCTATTTGCACCCCATTCTGCGCCGCGCCATTCGTGGCGCCAGAGCCCGTCACAACATTGTGCCGAATGAAGCTAACCGTGCCAACTTCATCCGCGGTATTCCCGTTCTTCTGAAAGTCATGCACAGTGCAGTGATCGATTTCAACTTTTGATACTCCTCCACCTCCGCTCTGCACAAAAATCCCCGTGCCACTTTGGCAGCCATCGAGGGATGCGGCGAGCTTGAAATTGCGGACCGCGACGCGGTCTAGCTCACCCGATGCGTTTTGAAACGAAATCCCCATCAGGTCCGGCGCACACTGAGAGACCCCGTTGTTCGCTCCATCGACCGTAAGCCCAGAGACGGAAACGCCGGTAGTATCCGCGACCAGCAATGCGGTGGCAATCGGCGCGGCGTCAAACAAACTCGTAGTGTTCGCCTGCATACCTGCGGGCATCAGAATCGCGCCGTTGTCCGCATTTACGTCCAGCGATTTCCGGATCACCACTTGCTCCACATAAATGCCGCTGCAAATGCGGATCGTGTCGCCGGGCGCGGCTGCGTCGACCGCATCCTGGATATGAGTGAAACCCGCGTTCGGGCACTGTACTTTGTCATCGTCCACGATGAGTTGCGCGCGGTGGGTTCCCCGTGTAACTGTGGGCCAGAGAGAGGACATGAGGAAAACAACGAGCAAGACGAGTTTCTGAAGTTGTCTGGTATTCATGGAAGTGCGCCTTTCTTTCTTGTGGTTTGCTTCGCGGGGCCATGCGCGAAGGCAACTGCTCGAAAGCGATCCCGAACGCTTGACCGGCCTTGATTGCTCGCAAAATGTTTGGGGGCGGGGCTGGAATTCCCGGAATATAGCAGGTCAATCTGATCGGGGCAATAGACCGTGCGGGCATCTGCGCTGTGGCTCAGCAGGCGTGCTATTTCTTGGCCAGCGCATACTATTGCTCCGCTGATACGAGTAATCAACCCACCTACAGCCGATTTGTGCAAAGATAATCTTGAGATCTTCGAATTGAAGGAAACCTCTGGCTGCGCTTATGTCCGCACTTCGACCAATCACAAGCTTCACTTTCCTTCTGCTTATTTTTGCTACCCTCTTCGCGCAAGTTCCATTACATGCCCAGGAACAGGGCAACCCTGGCGTAATTCGCGTCGACGTCAGCCTCGTTCTCGTCGATGCCACGATAAAAACCAAATCCGGCCAGATCATGGCAGACCTGAAGCAAAACGACTTCCAGCTTCGCGAAGATGGTGTCCCCCAGAAAATCGATATCTTCAGCCGCGATGAATTGCCCATCAACGTTGCGCTGGTCCTGGACCTGAGCGATTCCATCGGCCCCTTCCTCGGTCCGCTGCGTGACGCCGCCATGACGGCGCTATCCGCGCTCAAGCCTCAGGATGAAGTCGCTCTCTTCACCTTCTCAACCGAAGCGGAACTCCGCGTTCCTTTTACCACCGACAAAACCAAAATTGCCCAGCAGATCAATGCGTTTCAAGTTGGCGGCGCCACCAACATTAATGACGGCATTTTTGTCGCTGCAAAATATCTTCTTAACGCGCCGCCCAAAGGCCGCCGCGTCATTATCCTCATCAGCGACGACGTCGGCACCAGCGCTGGTGGTGAAGGCACGCGCGACATCGTTACCGAGACCATCGCCGCCGATGCCGTCCTCTACAATCTCAAAATTCCCGGATACAACCCGCAGGGCACGCTACTCGCCGCCAGCATGGTTCCTGGCCTCGTCAACATTCGCAAAGTTGCGGATCAGACCGGCGGAGAAATTTTCGATGTAAAAAACGTAGCAAACCTGGATACCGCCTTCCGGGACCTCATCACCCGCATCAAAACCCGCTACACCCTTGGCTATTACACCCAGGCCACCGCTGCCACCGGCAAGCCTCACAAACTCGACGTCACCCTCGCCTCATCCTTCGGAAAAAAGGGCCACGATTACCTGGTCCTCGCCAAATCCGCTTTCTACGTCCACTGAAATTTCCCAATATTCCATTCCTTCGAACATCCTGAAATCGCGCGCAACAGTTGACGCATTTTAGGGGCACATCTCCGGCCAATCGATCAGACAGACACCGACGATCGCTCTGGGCCAGCCTGCATTTCCTCCGCGCATTTTTACTTACCTTTTACTCTCCTGTACCATCGCCCTCGTGAAACCTTTCGAGTTGCTTAGCCAAACGGCTTCTCCAGACGGCACGATTCTGAAACTGATTCGCCGCGGCACGGAATTCCTCATTCTCGCCGATGGCGCGGTCCTGATGTCCAGCCGCACGCACGGCTCAGAGGAATCGCTGGCCGCAATCGCCTGCGAACGACTGCGCACACTCAAGAAACCGAGCGTTCTGATCGGTGGCCTGGGACTGGGTTTCACGCTTCGTGCCACGCTTGATCTCCTCTCCACGCATGCATCCGTTCTCGTCGCGGAACTGGTACCCGCCGTAGTGGAATGGAATCGTGGTCCCCTCGCGACTTTGGCCGGACACCCGCTGAACGATCCTCGCGTCCGGGTCGAGATACGCGACGTTGCCCACGCACTTCGTTCATGCCCCGACCAGTTCGATGCCATTCTGCTCGACGTAGACAACGGCCCGGCCGCCTTCACTACATCAAACAACGCCGCTCTCTATGATCACCGCGGCATAGCCGCCGCACACACCGCCCTTAATAACGATGGCGTGCTTGCCATCTGGGCCGCCCAGGAAGATGAAAAATTCCAGCAGCGCTTGCACCACGCCGGATTCAGCGTCCAGATGCACCGCGTCCGCGCCCCGGAAAAAGGGTGGTTCCCGCCACACCATCTTTCTGGCTCACAAATCATCATCCCGAGAGTTTTAACCGAGGCGCTTCCTTCGAAGTAAACCCTCATTACCGGCTGCTTCCTTCCCTAAATTCTTCTGCCGAACTCCTGAACAGAATTGTCTTCCATGGGCAACGCTAAAAAACTCCGTGTCCACCCATTTCTAGTGCGGACACGGAGCCTCTAGCTTCCCGGCGCTATCCGTCTCAGGGCATCTACCCCTTCGGCGGTTTCTGTTGCTTCGGCGGTTCACTCTGGTGTGGCGGAGGAGCCTGGTGCGGCTGCTGGTGGCTCTCCATCTTCTGCTGTTGTTGCGTATGTTTTTGTTCCATCTGCTGAGTCTGCTGCGCGTGCCGCTGTTCCATCTGCTGTTGCTTTGCCTCGTCGGCGTTCTTCTTCGCTTCTTGCTGGTGTTGTTTCTCCTGTTGTTGTTGCATCTTCTGATGGTCCTGCGCTTGCTTCGCAGCTAACTTTTCTTGTTGCTGTTGGTATTTCTTATCCGTTGTGGGATTGCCGGTGTTTGGCGGAGTGTATTTGTGCTGCTGCAAATCGCTGGCATGCGTACTGGGATTGGCATTCCCTGCGTTCGGTGGCCGATTTTCCGTGCTCGGACGCGACACATTCGCCGGTTCCGATCCGTTGGGTGGTCGGGATGCGTTTCCTTTTTGCTCCGGTGCATTATAGGGAGCACCCGCTTCTTTCGCTGCGACTGTGCTTCCCCGGAAGTCCCCGGGCTTCGCCGTTGCCGCAATTTGCGGCTTACCGTGGTTCACGCTCGCACGGAGTTCCTGATTCGATCGCGCCTCTTGAACATGTTGGTTCTGCGCGGCCACAGGTCCAGCGTGACGGTCTCGTGCGTACGATCTCTTCCTGTGCCGTTGGGCGAGTGTTGATACCCCCATTCCCTCCGTTGTAGCTCACTCGATTTACGGTCACATTTTCCACTCGCGTGTTGTAGGTGTTGCGAATGATCGTGGTATTCACTCGGTTCACATACCTGTTGTAGTAGAAACGATTGTTTTCCCATCGCCCGCCTTCGTATCCATGCCCGGTATATCCATATCCATAGTCAATCCCGCCATAAAACCCCACATGCGGTCCCCAATAACCTTCATGGAAGAGGAATCCACCGCCGCCCCACGCCCAGTATCCCGGCGTCCAGAAATAACCCACCTCAGGAGCTTCCACCCAGGTTCCAGGAACCCAGTAATAATCGTCGCCGTCCTGGTCCCAGGACCAATATCCCGGAGTCCATAAATATCCTTCACCCGGACAGCTCGGCTGCTCGTAGATCGGGATCGCCGGTGGGCCGAAGCTCACGGTGATTCCCACCTGCGCGAATGAAGCAGCCGCAAAACCCGTCACTAAAACCGATAACAGAAGCGATAACGCCAACAAACGTATTGCGATCAGGGTATGCATTGCCCTTCCTTTTGCTTGCCAATCCTGTTCTTGCCAGGTTAAACGTTCGATTCGGCAGCGCCAGTTTGGCAGGCTCGTTTTAGTCTTGACTGGGGGTCCGTATTTTTACGGGGTGATTCTAGATATTTCGCAAGAATTTCTCGATACGCTTTTGCCTGTATAAATTCCTGAAGAATGCCGGAAGCGCAACGCAAACAAAAATCGTGGGTTGTCTTGCTTCTCCTTCACAAGGCGAGACCACTGCTCAATCGATGCCTCCAAAAATCATGGAAAGTGGAGGGTGCTTCAGGTTCGCTGAGTAAACCTGCATCCTCGGATTTCCCATTGCGAATTTTCCCTTGACTCCGTAATTTCTTTGCTTCAATATGTCGCCATGCGACATGTCACTCCAAGACCCGTGCAATCAGCCCCGGTCTCCGAGCCCGTTCTCCTCATTCTCCTCAGCCTTGCCGGCCAGCCGCGCCACGGTTACGCCATCCTGCAGGACACCGCCAAAATGAGCGACGGCCGCGTTCGCCTCAGCACCGGAACCCTCTATGGCGCTCTCGGCCGCTTGCTCGAAGAAGGTTGGATTGAACGCTTCGAGGAAGAAGACAACTCCCGCGGCAAGCAGGCCTATCGCCTCACTTCGCTCGGCCACCGCAATCTGCAACAGGAAGTAAGCCGCATGAAACAGCTCACCAGACTTGCCAGCTTGCGTGTGGCGCGGAAGGAGACGTAGCGATGCTTTCGATCTTTCGCGCTCTCCTGCGCCTCTATCCATCCGACCACCAGAACGAATTTGCAGACGAAATGCTTGCGGTGCTTTCGGAAGCTCACGCCGAGCGGGAGCGAGACAACTCCTTCGCTCGCGCTGTCTTTTTTGCCCGCGAAGTTACTGGTCTACTCAGCGGCGCACTTCAGGAACATGCTCGTACGCTCCTCGGTTTTTTCGGCCCTTCACTCTTTCCTTCAAGGAGGCTCACCATGCGTTCCGAATTCAGGTTCCCCAAAGCCACTGTAGTCCTGATGTCGCTCATTCTTGCCGCTATTTTGTTTGCAATGGATCAGGCGAAAGCCATCCAGGCTGCCGTCTCCTCCGTCACTCCGCCTGTCGTTGGGCCCATCCGGTCCGCGGATTTCTCGCTCTTCTTCCCGCTCCTGCTCGCTCTCGGCGCAGCCTGCGCAGTCGGCGCCATTGGTTGGGCCATACTCTTCGCCCTGCGCCGCTCCGGCATCCATCGCCTCTCCGCCGTCGATCCCTTCAACGCCCAACCGCCCGCCAGGCGATAAGCAAGTAATCCGCCAGACCACAGCGCGATGGCAGGGGCACAGCACCTCTTTGCCCCCTGCCCGCTAGAATTCAACTCCTCCTGACTTCTCTTGCTTTTCCTAAACCGCAGGGTAGGACTCATTCCACCGGCGTTGCCGACGCCGCTTGCTTACTTTTCGCTCATGAAAAATTGATTCGCCGAATCAGCCAGCGCCTGCGTAGCCATCAATATCGCCGAATGGTCGCGCCCCTCCAGAACTCCATACTGGGTGTTCGGTAATATCTGGTCTAGTGCCTTTGCCCCATCATGAAAGAATGGCTCACTCTTGCTTCCAACTACGACCAGCGTCGGCGTCACTTCGTTTGCCCATCGCCCGGCGGGAAGCGGTTTCCCCGACTGCGTCCCTGCTAGAACCGTCAGGTCATAATGCAATGTATGCGCCATGCCAGCCATCTTTGACCATCCCGGCACAAACCACCGCATCATGGTCACCCCAAATCCTGGCAGACCCATTCCTTTGGCGAAAAACAGTTTCACTGCGTCGTTTCGCCTGTTCGCGGCAACCAGTTCGTCAATCTGGTGGCCAAAATCATCCGGAATTGGAGGGTGCCTGTTGTCAACAATGAACGGCGGCTCATACATATATAGTTTTCTGACTTTAGGACCCAGCTTGCTCGCCGCTTCTAGCCCCAACACTGCCCCTGATGAACTCCCGAAAACAAACGCGGTTCCGCCCGTGGCATCTATTAAAGCTTCGATGTCTTCCGCCTCGCGCTCAACTCCATACGGTTGCGTATCCGTGCTTTTTCCCCGGCCCCGGCGGTCATAATTCACCACGGTATAGTGTTCCGCCAGATGCTTCGCCAGCCGCGTATTCCCGCTTCGATCGGCTAATGCCGCGGACACCACGATCACCACTGGTCCTGCGCCACTCTGCTCGTACGCGATTGTCGTTCCGTCCTTTGACTTTACACTTTTCTGCACTAGCTCCATGCTCTTATCCTCACCGCCGCCACAGGAAAACAGCAACATCGCCAACGACACTGCGATCATGCAGCCGATGCCTCTCCCTGCCCGTACCCAAACTGCCCGCTTCCTTCCCGCATGCATACTTCTTCACTCCAATGACGGCAACAACTCCGCCAACTTGTCGTACGTTTCCGCTGCTCCATGCTCCATCCCGGATTTCGCCACCATGTCGCGAATCTCTTTCGATGGATACAGAACCGTGCCGATCAGTGTCGTCCTCCCACTCTCTTCATTGAGCACCGTCGTCACCATCGACTCCACCGGGAACGGATCGATAATCTCCGTGTGTACGCTTCCCGCCGGCCGCGTGATCTCGCGGTACACTCCATGCATACTCATTTCTCTGTCATCAGGACCACGCAAGCACGAATCTCCACGCTCCGCCCACTTTCAGATCCACTTCGCAGACCGTTAGCGACCATCCCCGCGGCCCGAACCAGCGCTTCAGCAGTTCTGGCTTTGTCATGGCGTCAAACACCAACCGTCGTGGAGCATCAAACACCCGCGTCAATACAATTTCGCGGTCCGTCGGCATGCTCACCTGCAATGTTCCGGTATTTAGCATTTCTGAAAACTCCTTCCCATCTTGTCCATGCACTGCCGCAAACCAATTTCCGCCATCGCCAGCATCGGGCACACCGGAAACTCGTATTCCGTTACGGTCATCTCTGTCTTGCCGCTTCCCAGCACTTTGAATTTCACGACCGTCCGCAAGTCCATGGGAAATTCCGGCGGCATGCCCAGCTTCACGGGCTCCATAACCCGTCCATCCTTAGTCCGCCAGATTCTGCACGAATTCAATGCTCTGCATCGGCACAATCTCTTTATACGCCCACGCACTGTACATATCCTGACCGCCAAATTCCTTCGGCGCGCGCATGCACACTATCGACGTTCCGCCCTCGCGAAAATGCATTTCCGCGCTCGGACAGGTAAAGCAGTCCGGCCCCCACCACTGCTTCACACCCTCGGACTCGCTCCACGCTTTCCACACCTGTTCCACCGGCACAGCAAACAGACGCGTCTCTACGATATCCTTCTTCTCTTGATCCACTGTGCATCCTCCCTCTTCGTCAGAAAACATTTCATCTCTGTTTTTCAGGGGGTCTAAGCTTCAGCCCTGAGGCAATTATTCCTCAGTCGTTCACTCCCCCGCTCAATTGCATCACCCGCAACTTTCCTCCCGCCCACGCCTGCACCCATCCCAGCACCACAAGTCCTATGGGATACCATCGCGGCCCTAATTCCGGCATCTTGTTCCAGCTCACAACGAGCCCCACAATCCCTACCGCACAACCGATCGCTCCAAGAATCAACGCGTGCATCATCGGCCGGTTCGGCGCCAACCTCGCCGTCAAATACGCTCCCAATACGCCGTATATCGCGCGATACGCCGTCGCCAATACAAACAGCCCGTCACTCATCGCCCCGCCCGACGACGGAAACACTCCCGTCCTTTGCATCACTGCGTCAGTCCCTACCGAAAGCACGATGCCTACTGCCGCGCCTGCTACCACCGCACCAACACTTTTTAATAAATTGCCACACAATGCCGCCTCCTCATTATTTTTCACGGGGTCGGAGCTTTGGCTTGCCTGCGGCAGGCAGGCTCCGGCATTTCGATTCCGAAAAGATTGGAGCCTCCGCCCCCGGGAATCAATTCCCGCATTTGATCTCCATTCATTCGGAACAATTCATGATTTTTCCACGATCTCCGCCAGCCGGTCGTATCCCATCGCCACTCCCTCTTCCATCGGCGACTGCAGTGCGACATCTCGTGCTTCTCGTGATTCGTACTTCACCGTTAGCGTCAGCGTCGTCTTCCCGCCATCTTCCATCAGCGCGTTCGTCACCACGGCCTCTCCGGGATACCAGGGCTCGTCAAATTTCTCCGTATTCACAAATCGCTCCGGTGGCGTCACTTCCCGATACTCGCCACTCACACCCATGGCTATTCCTCCAGCCTTACTCCAATCGAACCGGTACGCTCCTCCCACCCGTAAATCAATCTCGCATACCGTGAACGACCAACCCGGCGGCCCAGTCAGCCAACGTTTCAGCAATTCCGGCTTGGTCAGCGCGTCAAACACCAACCGGCGCGGCGCATTGAATTCACGCCGCATCGCGATCTCTCTGTCACTTGGCGTCGTAATCGTCAGTTTTCCCACGTTCTTCATGGACTCCTCCCCCTGTCCGCTTCTTTCGTCTGCGTTTTTTTTCTTTTAGTTTCAACTCATCGAGCAGTGCATCCAGTCGCAAATACGACTCTTCCCAAAATTCGCGATAACGCTCAAGCCACTCCGTGGCTTCCGCCAACGGCTCCGCTTCCAACTTTCGCGGCCTTCTCTGCGCATCTCGCCCGCGCGATATCAGTCCCGCCCGTTCCAGCACCTTCAAATGCTTCGAGATTGCCGGCTGGCTCATCTCAAATGGCCCGGCCAATTCCATCACTGAAGCCTCGCCCGAAGCCAGCCGTGCCAGGATCGCGCGCCGCGTTGGATCCGCCAGCGCCGCAAACGTCGCGTCGAGGCGCTGCGGGCTTATTTGTCCATAACCATTAGGTTCCATAACCGTATGGCAATATATAGATCCACCCCCCTCGCTGTCAACAGTTTTTTCCGCCTCCCCATCCCTGCTGCTGCTCCGTTTCCTAGCGCCCTTTACACAATTCCCCGCAAATCGTACTCTGAGTACACCATGTGGAACGTTGACGAACGCTTTGAAAAGAAAACCTTGGATACTCTTGCCGCCCGCGGCTTCTCCGTTGGCAGCACACGTGGCGTGGTCCGCGTGGAAAAATACGGTTGCGGCGCAGAACTTCGACAAGACACTGATGGCCGCTTCATGATGACCATTCTTCCCACCATTATGGTGAATGGGCAGTTCAGCCGCCTGTGGGACGCTGGTTATCAGAAATTTCTACTCACCGATGAGGGCCTAAAAGTTCCGGCTCTCGCGATTCACCTGGAAAACCTTCGCAAGTTCAATGAAGAACTGCGGACCATGCTCGGTGTGCCCACTTTCTACAATGAAGCGCTTGGCTCTGTCAGCCAGGTCAGCGTCTATGACCGTGTAAAGGGCCGCGCAGGCGATGTGCCAGACAAAACCGTGGGTGCCCATCCCGCTGGCTCCGGGCACTAATTCAACTCCGTCCTGTCGTAATGGGTCAAACCTATTTCGGTCATTACCTGGAGGCATTTGCATGGCGCGCGCCGTCGGCTATATGGACGATCTTTTCTTCCAGATGAAGATCGCGGAAACCGCCAAAGTGCTCGGCGTCGAGTTCAAAGTCGCCTCCAGTCCCGAGGGATTGATCGGATTGCTGGATCCCCCCACCCGCCTCGTGATTGTCGACCTCAATGCCCGTAGCAATCCCATAGCAACCATTCAGTCGTTGCGTGCAACTCACAAGGATTTGCGTGTGCTGGCCTTTTTGTCCCACGTGCAGACAGAACTTGCCGCGCAAGCGCGTGCGGCAGGATGCAATGAGGTGATGCCGCGTTCGACCTTTACGCAGAACCTGGCGAGCATTCTGGAAGCGGCAAGCGACTGAAAGGAATTTACATTGAAGTTTTCTCCCGGCTGGCAGTGCAGCTTTTTCGGCGTTCTGTTGATGGCTGGAATTCTTTCGCCCGGCAACGTTCACGCGGCGCAATCTCCTTCTGCGGAAAGTCCTGCCGCGGTTTTGCGCGACGCCATGCTGGCCGCCTGCTCGCAAGACGCCGACGAATTCCGCCGTGCGCTCACTGTGCGCAACGCTGCGGCATTTTCTCGCATTACATCTGCCGCGCGTGCCACGTTCTTGAAGCGCTTCGTGCTGCTCGAAAAGGCCGGACAGCCGCGCAGTGAAAATACTTCCAACGACACCTATCTGGTGTCCTGCTCTAACCCGGGAGTGACCACACAAATTCAGATCGGCAAAACGGAACTGCGCGACAATCTGGCCTATCTCCCCTTTGAAATCAAGGACGCTTCCGATACCACCGGTGCTTCTTCCCGGAGAGTCACCATCGGCATGGTGCGCGAAAACGGCGAGTGGAAACTGCTCTCACTTGGACTGCTTCTGCTGGACTTGCCTTCGCTCGAAGAGGAATGGGACCGCGCGGAGATTCAGGCCAATGAAAAATTGGCCATCAGCTACATGAAAGAAATTGCCGAAGCGGTGGAAACCTACCGCAAAACCTACACGCGGTTGCCAGACACGCTGGCGGTTCTCGGCCCGGCTCCCCAGGGCGCCGCAAAAAGCGACAAAGCCGGACTGCTTGGCGAAGATCTCGCCACCGGCCGCAAAGACGGCTACATTTTCCGCTACGTCATTGTAGGCGCCAACAATTCTGGTGCCCCCGCGAAATACGAACTTGCCGCAATTCCCGCCGAATACGGTCGCAGCGGCACGCGCTCGTTCTTCCGCGATTCCAGTGGAACGCTACACGTCGCCGATCGCCAGGGTTCGGTGGGCAGCGAGATCGATCCTAAGCTCGAATAAAATCTACCTCGGCTGCACCAGATTAATCAGGTTTCCACAGGTGTCTTCAAATACGACGGCGGTGACCGGCCCCCTATTCGTGGGCTCTCCGCGGAATTTCACGCCTAGTTTTTTCAGACGCAGATACTCACTCTGAATATCACTGGTGATAAACGCCGTCGTGGGAATTCCCGCCGCATACAGAGCTTTCTGATACGTCTGTGCTGGCGGGAAACCCATCGGCTCGAGCACCAGTTCGACACCTTCCGCGCCCTCCGGCGAAGACACCGTCAGCCAGCGAAACGGCCCCATCGGTACGTCCGCTCGTTTTTCGAATCCCAGTATGTCTGTATAAAAGCGCAGAGCGGCTTCTTGATCTTTCACGAAAACACTCGCTAGTTTGATCTGCATGGGGAACTCCAGTCGTGGTGAAATGCGTTCGTCGCCGGGGGAATTCAGTCTAATACCGCAGCCACCATTCGCCAACTGTTTCAATCTGACGCAGTCGGAAAATTTGACAACTACGCTGCTTCGCGTGTGTTTCCATTGCCGCACACTCCGCACCGGGCGAAAATTCAGTTAGGATCATCCGGCTTCCCGGCGAAGCGATTCTTCGCCTGCTCACGATTGCCTCTCCAGGTGGACGAACCAGCACCGTGCTGGTTTCAGAGGAGATGCGAATGCTGGAAGTTACAGTAGAGCGGCGAAGTGCGCCGCGATATCCGATGGTCCTGGCCGCGCTGGTGTTGGAATTGCCGCGCGGCGCAAAACTCACTGCGCGTACTTCCGACATCAGCCGCACCGGCTGCTACATCGACTGCACTGAATCCCAGTCCCGTCGGAAACAAAGTGCGTTTACGCCTGACTCGATCACGATGAAATATTTGAAGCGGTCGGGAGCGTGGCTTACACCAGCGCTAGCCTCGGTATGGGTATTGCCTGCACGGAAATTACACCCGATGAACTCGCCAGGCTCGACCGATGGCTAGCCAATTCCGAAGGTGAATAGTAGCGACTAGGATGAATAGTTTTCCGTTCCGCCACCAATCAAAGCGCTGGCGGTTTGTCTCGCCTGAAGCCCGCATTATTTGCGGTCCGGGGGATCTCAACCGCTGCTGGCGGCTACTGCTGCCGTCCACTGAAAACCTGGCACACTCTTCTCACTTGCGAATTTGAAGCCGGCCAAATATGCGCTACCATTTCGCATTCGACATGCGTACGGTTCAATCACAGTTGCTTCTGCTGATTTCGCTGGGATTTTTCCTGGGTGCCGCCGCTCCGATGAGCTACGGACAGGAAATCGATTCCGTTTACGGACCGTTGCCGGTATTTGAATTCCACAGCGGCTTCTGGGTCAACCTCCACCATTTTCTGTACCACGAAGCGCGCGCGCGGCAAGCGGCCAAGGAGCTCCGCGACGCGGCAGGCAAGTCTTCCGGCCCTGTCCTGCGGCAAACCCCCGGCTCGACGATCTCCCTCTCTCCGGCGGAACAAAAAGCCTGGGACGATGCCCTCGCCTACTACAACGCCAACTACACCATGAAAGATATGCAGATCAATATCGACCTGATTCTGCTGAAAGACCAGCTCGGCGATTTTGAAGACTGCGACGAATTGACCGGCAAAAAGCGACTCTCCTGTGACGCCGGACTCCCCGGTAAGGAAGGCGCTGTTCTGGAATCAGTAGCGGCCATCTATCGTTCGCACTGGTGGCCCGATCACAATCGTGCCAACCGCCGCTGGGTAATCCGCGTGGCACCACTGGTGCGGGAACAGGGCGAAGGCCTTTCTGAGCTTTTGGCGCAAATTTATCAATCGAGGTGGCCGAAAGAAAAAATACGCGTGGATGTGTGCGCCTACGCGAATCCGGCGGGCGCGTATACCACGCTCGATCCATTGCACGTGACCATTTCCAGTATCGAGCCGCGCAATCAGGGATCGGACGCTCTGGGAGTACTTTTCTACGAAGCGTCTCATGGCCTCGCTTTAGCCGTGCAAAACGCCATCAGCCGCGAATGCCGCCAGCGCGACAAGCCTATCCCCCGTAATTTGTGGCATGCACTGATTTACTACACCACCAGCGAAGAGATTCGCCCCATTCTGATGGGCTCTGGATTGGAGGGCGGGGTCGCGGGAACCGGCAATCAGCAAAAACCGAAGTTCGCCTCTCTGCCCGATGAATTGAAAGACAACTTGACGCAGCGGGGTTGGGAAGACTATCTCCACGTCCTAACCATGTACTGGCAACCCTACCTCGACGGGAAGGCTACGTTTGAAGACGCCATCGCGCACATGATTTCCGCTGTCTAGGCCGAATCTGGTTGCGACTTTATTCGAGCAGGGCGTCTATGCTAGTCTTGCTGTTGCAGTTTTTAGCCCGGCCAACGCCACGTTCGTTCACGCATCGCTAGACCTTGCTTTCATTCTTTCCCCGAGAGTGCAACAGGTATCGATGTCTCTTCGAAGTGGCTGCCGGAGCAAAGGGAAAGACGCTCATGGCTGCAAGACAAATCGCATCACAAACGGAAAAAGAGCCCAAGGAGATCAAGCTGGCGCACTCGCCGGACTCCGATGATGCCTTCATGTTTTATGGCTTGGCCACCCACAAGCTCGCCACGCCCGGCTACAAGTACACGCATATTCTGCAGGACATCCAGAGCCTGAACGAAGCAGCCCTGACGGAGACCTACGATGTCACCGCGGTCAGTTTCGCAGCTTATCCTTCCCTGCGCGATAAATACATTCTGCTGGATTGCGGCGCCAGTTTTGGCGAGGGCTACGGCCCCATCGTGGTTTCCACAAAGTCCATGAAGCCGCAAGACCTGAAGGGCAAGCGCGTCGGCGTGCCGGGATTGAAAACCACAGCGTACTTGACGTTGAAATTGTTCCAGCCGGATTTTGAAGCGGTGGTAATGCCCTTCGACAAAATCATGGAAGCGGTAAAGAACGAAGTTGTGGAAGCGGGCCTGCTGATTCACGAAGGCCAGCTCTTCTTTCAGCAACACGGTTTGCACCGCATCATCGATCTGGGTATCTGGTGGCAGGAGATGACCAATCTGCCGTTGCCGCTGGGCGGAAATGCGGTACGCCGCGCTCTGGGTCTGGATCTGGGCCGCCTGATCGCCAAGACCATTCGCGATAGCGTTTCCTACAGTCTCGAGCATCGAGAAGAAGCATTGAACTACGCCATGCAGTTTGCCCGCGACATGGATCCCGAACTCGCCGATAAATTCGTCGGCATGTACGTCAATAAGTGGACGCTCGGCTACGGCGAAAAAGGCAAAAAAGCTGTTTGCGAACTGATTGAGCGCGGAACCGCCGCAGGAATTCTTCCCGGCCCCGCGTCGGTAGAATTCCTCGCGGAATAAACGATCACGAAGTCAGTCTATTTTTTCTCGGCTGCTTTCGGCACGGGTGTCAGGTACAAATCCTGATAATCGAAGCTGAAGTCCGCCAGGGGCGATACCGCGACCATGGTGAAATGGTCGATGGAGCCATCTGGATTTAGGGCAAACGTGACGAACGCGTCTTCCACTGTGCGGTCACGCCAGTGGGCCTTGAATGTATCGTATTGCCAGTGCTGCAAATCGGCGACGCCTTTTGACGTCCGTGCCAAATTTAGAACAAGCCCGCCAATTTCCTGAGTAATGGTCATCTTGCCATACCAGGGGTCGCTATACTCGCCCACATATTTTTCAAGGGGAAGCGACGGCTTGGAATCTGCTGCGCGGGCGGCGGAGGCTTTCTTCATGGTCTCTTCCGCTTCTTTTTGTTGCTTATCTTCCACCGATTTAAGCGCGGCGATGTAATCGATGGTATTGCCGCCGAGATAGCTGTCGAGGATGTGAAACAGAATCGAATCGAATGCGCCACCCTCTTCGGCGTTGGTCAAGATCACGACACCAAGATTTTCTTGCGGCACAAGCATCACGCGAGTCACAAAGCCAGCCACACCTCCGGTGTGACTGACTAGTTTTCGCCCTTTGTAGTCGCGCACACCCCAACCCATCGCGTAGCCCGCCAAACTTGGTTTCAGCGCTTTCAATTCTTCGGGGCCTCCCTCGTTGACGGGGATCACCGTTTGTTGCGTCCACATTGTTTGCGAGGATTTTTCGCTGAAGATGCGGGTTTCTGTGCCGGGAATTTTTCCACGATTCAGTTGCAGCAACAGCCATCTGGACATATCGGCTACCGAAGAATTGATGGAACCGGCTGCAGCCGCGTTGTCGAGTGCCTCGAAAGGAATCGTCTGGAGTTTTCCGTCGACCTTGGAATGTGGGTAGGCCCAATTTGCACCCGGCTTGAACGCGTTGACACTGGTGTTGGTATCGTTCATGTCCAGGGGGAGAAATATTGTTTCGCGCACATAGTCGTCCCAGGTTTTGCCGGAATTTTCGGCCACCACTTGCCCTGCGGTGACGAACATCAGATTGTTGTAGGCATAGTGGCTGCGGAAACTCGTGTCTGGTTTCAGGAAGCGCACGCGATACACCACTTCGTCGCGGGTGAAGGTGGTGTGGGGCCAGAACAGCAGGTCGCCTTCGCCGAGTCCAAGGCCGCTGCGATGGCACAGTAGATCGCGGATGCGCATCTCTTTTGAGACGTACGGGTCGTACATCTCGAATCCCTTCAACCGTTCGTAAACCGGATCGTCCCAGTCCAGTTTCCCCGCATCGACCAGTGTGGCGATTGCCGCGGCAGTAAAGGCTTTGGTGTTCGAGCCAATGCCAAAGAGTGTGTTTTCATCGACAGGAGTCGTGTCGCCCAGTTTGCGAACGCCATAACCCTTGGCGAGGACCACTTTGCCGTCTTTTACGATGGCTAAGGACATTCCCGGCACATCAAACGTCTTCATGGAGCGAGCAACGTACGCATCCAGATCCGCAGGCACCTGCTGCGCGTTGATTGCCGCAACCGAAACCATCAAGAATAAAACAGCAAGCCGCAACCAGTTCACGCGAGTCTTCATCAGAAAGTTCCTCCAAAACTCTGCGTAAGCTTACACTAATCGTGACCTTATCCTCAGAAGTGCATAGCGAAAGTCCGGGTGTCTCACGTTGGCCTTCAAGCCTGCGGGTTTAAATGGGATGCGGCCAGGAATATTTTCGGAACGCCAAGACCCAGGTTCACACCCCGAATCGCGGGCGCCTCGCTTCTCAATGCGCAGTGAGTATCCTCACTTCTTCGATACGAATAAGATGAGCGGCGCTGCAGAGACAACATGAATATTTTCCGTGCATCTGAATAACGTATCCGCTCCACGAACTTCAACCGCACATGGAACCGATTGATCGCCGACGATCAGTTTTGCGGTTTGAGCGGCAAAAGTCTTGGAATGGAGCTTTATTTTTTGTATTTCGATGTAGCCGCGAATCGGATTCAGGTGTAAAGCAGGTTGGCCTTGCTCCGTCGTGATCTGGAAATTTCCCCAGCCCGTTGGTGTAGACCAGAAGCATGTAAAATTCGCCGTGTGGAGGAGCGGCTTAATTTCCAGTTCGTGCGTCACGGCGTTGTAGAGGAATCCCGAGAGCATGGGAATTGCTCCCCAGCTGGCCATGGCTCGCGCGTAGTGGCGGCCATATTCAGCTTCGTTGTACGGATTTGCTTTTTCACCGTCGTAGCGCGCGCGGATATTGGCAATGCATTCCACGCCTTCGTTAATCATGCCGTATTTCATCATCAGGATTGCGGCGGCATATTCGCTGCCGGTAAAGTTTTCGGAATAATACGGAAACGGGATATCGGGCCGTTCGCCTTTGCTGTAGTCGCACATCACCAGAGCGCGTTCGTCATTGACAGAATAGGCGCGTTCGACGGAAGGCTCGTCGTGCATGCTCTTGCGGTAGTTGTATTTATAAATGGAGGCAAGTGCCGTGCAGAGGTGCTTTTCGTCGAGCAACGGCCCAAGACCGGCAAGATCGGCGATGAATTGGCCCAGGACCTGATCGATCAGGCATCCACGTCCGGCCTGAAAATCGGGATGCAGCGTGTCTTTCGCGCCCATGCCGACACGCAATCCCTTGGCAATTTGATCTTCTGGAATACCCTGCACGTGTTGCACGTAGAATTCGCCCTCGAACAGATTGGCATCGGTCCACTGTTTCCCCAGTTCATAGAGGCGTTTGCACTCAGCGGAAAACTCGACATCATTCATCGCGGCGGCCATTTCGCTGCAGGCTTTCAGCGCGGCCAGATACCAGATCTCGCACAATGGATTCGGTCCGTAGAACTCGACGTCATAGGTGTTGTGCTGCGCCCCTTCCATCACACCGTCTTTGTTGCCGTCCCAACCACCAGGTCGCCACGAGTAGGCGAGCGCTCGCTTGCACGCTGGCCAGAGTTCACGCAGCCACGCTTCGTCACCATTCAATTTCCAGTCTAAATAAAGCTTTACGATTTGGCCCATTTGGCCGTCGGCCGCAGCGGCACCCCAATGCTCGAAGCCGAGTGGCAGTTTGTGGCGGAAATCCATGTGGCCTTCTTCGTCGGTGGCGTAGCCAAAGCTGGTGTTGCGCATGGAGCGAGCCAGCGACGGAAAGAGGAATTGCGTGGCGACTTCGTAATTCCAGACGTGCGTACAACTGCCGAAACCCAAGCCTTCGCCATCGCCACAACCTTCAAATCCGTGGAAGCTGCCATCGGCGATGCGAAAACTGGTATTGGAAACAAGTGTGGGCAAATTCGCGCTGGCTGCTTCGATTACCGAAGATGGCAGCGTGGAAGATTGCAGCGAATGTACGAAAGTGCGAGTTCCCGATTCGATTTCCGTTAGGTTTTGCAGCACAAAAGTTGCGGCTTGCCACGCATCGGCGAAACGAGCGCTGTAGTAGTTTCCGAGCAAATCCTTCTCTTTTCCTTTCGGCGCCTCCCAACCGCAACGCAGCGGAGTGCGATTTGGAAAATGCCAGGTGAGCAAAAATCGATAGGTGCGATATTCGCCTGGAGGAATGGTTTGCCGGATGGAAACGGAGCCAATTGGCGAGTGAGAATCCGCGACTTTACCAATGTCACCTGTCTTGGAGAAAGAGTCGAACCAGAATCGCTGCGCACCCATGTTCCAACCGTTGTCGTGCCAGTAGGGCCGCACGGCGATGCGGTCGTCTTGCCCGTCGATTGCGGCAAGTACGAGCGAACCGCGGAGAGGATCATCCTGGGGATGCGAAGGATAGTGCATAAACACACCACGCATGCCAGGAACGGAGCGCAGCTCATTCACTTCTTCGTGGTGGTCGTCATCGCCCAGAGGATTTTCGAGCGACCAGGCAATTACCACTTTCGCCGGCTGATGAGCAGGATTCTTCACAGTGTAGGTGAGGATAGCCGCAGGTAGGCCGGAGAGATCGGCATCAACGGGTTGAAAGGAAGAAAACGCTTCCAGCGAGACCGCTACGGGGAGTTGGTCATCGTGAAATTCGATATTCGCGATGGGAAATGAGCCGTGGAATGTCGCTTCTGCCAAACGCGGCAGACCGGGAGCATTCCTTGAACCTAGATTCTCGGGCTTTAGATCAAATGGAGGTAGCAGACGCCGCTCGATCACGCGACTGACGGGAGTTTGATCTCCAATTTTTACCCAGATTGAAGGAAGTGCGTAGCGAGGAGAGTTTCCAACGTCGGGCCGATTGAAAATTTCCCAATCCATCAGATTTCCACGGCCTCCGAGGCCGATGCCGCCGGTGCCAATGCCGCCGAGCGGAAAAGAAATGCGGGCGAGTTGTCTGCCAGTAAACGAGCGCGGATACGGGATGTCCTGGACGCCTACAGAATGCGACCGCGATTGCAGGTTGTTCGTGTCTTTGCAGAGACTGCGGGCTCAGCATACTGAAGAGGATTCACATTTGCTCCCGGCAAGCCTGGCAGCGCCAGACCAGGAACAGAGAGTGCGGCAGTGGATGCGCCCACGATTTTCAGGAAGTCGCGCCGCGTGTTGCGCGTGCCTTTTTTCTTGCTCATGGAGTCACCCGTCATTGGAAATCGCGGGCTGCGTTGCGCAGCCGTTCAGAATTGCTGGGAGGATGATACGACATCCACGGCCGATCGTGAGGTGATTGGGTGTCGATGCCAGCGACAATGTCGGCGAAGTGTCGGCAATGTCTGCGCGCCGACAATATTACTTATAGATATATAGTAAGCATACTTTATATATTCGAATCAGGGGCCGGTAGCTTTCGAAAGGAATGTGGTTCGGGCAAGGTGCAGAAACTGCGTGATTTACCGGGAGGGACTGGCAATGCAACTTAAGTGTCAAAAACCGTGGACTGTCGCGCATGGCTGCGACAGTCCTTCGACATTCTAACTCGCACTAGGCGAGGGGCGGAGGCGGAGAAACTAGACGCCAGCAATGTTCTGTAGTGCGCCTTTGTTGCGGAGGAGCATGGTGGAACCGTTAAGTTCCAGCAGGTTCTGGCGCTTGAATTCGCTTAAGGTGCGGCTGACGGTTTCGCGGGAACTGCCGATGAGTTGAGCGATTTCTTCGTGCGTGAGCGCTAGCTTGACGCGAAGAACGCCTTCGCTGACTTTGCCATCCATGGACCACTCCACAAGGAAGCGAGCAAGTTTTTCAGAGGCGGAACTGCTGAGGCCGATGGAGCGCACGCTTTCATAGGCAGAATGGCAATCGCGTCCGGCGTGTTGCGCAACCTGGAAGCAGGCGTCGCTGTGTTCCTTGATGTAGCGCATGAATTCCTGTTTGCTGACAAAAGCCAGCTGCGAGGGCTGCAGAGTTTCGACGGTGATGTCGTGCGGCCTGCCGGTAAGCAGCGAGTTCAAGCCGAGCACTTCGCCGGGCTTGGCGATCTTGAGGATGAGGGTCTTCCCTTCACCGTTGGTGGTGAGCAGCTTGGCGCGCCCCTGGCAAAGGATGTAGATGCCGCGAGCGTCTTCACCTTCCATGAAGATGATGGAGTGTTCGGGGTACGAGCTGACGTGCTTGATTTGGTCGAGGGCGGACTTGGAGCGTTCCGACAAACGACAGAAGAATTCGGTGTCACTCAACTGACAGCCAGCGCAAGTTTCCGGAATTCCCAGGCCATAGGGCGTGGGTGGCTTCCTCTGAGGGAGGCGGGAAGTTCCATAATGGGTAGAAGGTGTGGCAAACATTGGGCGCGTTGACATTGTTTGGTTTCCTTTCAACTCGTCTGAACGCAGAAGGTAAAGGCACGCGTTCGGCCAGAGTCTGGAAGGAGGGGGATTTTCCGGAGGTCTGTAAAGCTAAGAAAATGAAGAGGTTTTGAGAAGGGGAAAATGCTGGGAGAGGGGGGTGTTGAATTTTTATGCGCCATATAACCCACAACTGTGTGACATCCATCACTAAAAAATGTGACGAGCTACGTCACTGTGCCGAATCCGGCGTCGTCTCTTTGTCCTAAAAAATGCCGTTTTCGTTGAGGTTATCGAGCCTGACGGGCGCATCGACGGACGGAGTAAGGGTGTGACGCGACGAGGTTTGCGGCCTTATCTTGACGCTTTGACTCGAATCACATAGTGTCTTTTTCTTGCCATGAACAAGAAAACGATCCTGATTTGCACTGCTCTACTATTCAGCGCGGGGAACTCTTCCAATGTATTCGCGCAAGCCGCCGCGGAGTTCCGTGATCGGCCGGACATTCCAAAGGAATGGCCGCGAGAGGCAGTGCGCGGCACGCACGGCATGGTGGCGACCGACGAGCAACTGGCGTCGCAGGCCGGCGTGGAAATCCTGAAACGCGGAGGCAACGCCGTCGACGCCGCTGTGGCGACGGCGTTCGCTCTGGCAGTAGTGGAACCGGCGGCGGGAAATATCGGGGGCGGCGGGTTCATGCTGGTGCGGCTGGCCAACGGCAAGACGACGTTTTTTGATTACCGCGAAATGGCCCCAGGCAAAGCGACGCGCGACATGTACATCAAGCCGGACGGAAAGCTCGACCTGGAAGCATCGGTGATTGGATACAAGTCCGTGGCGGTGCCGGGAACCGTGGCGGGGTTGGCGTTGGCATTGAAAACGAGCGGCACGATGAAATTGGCTGACGTGATGCAACCGGCAATTCGGCTGGCCGAACAGGGATTTCCGATTACCGAAAAGCTGGTGCGCGAGTTTGAAGAAGAACGGCCGGGGCTGCAGCAATTTTCAATGAGCAGCCATATTTTTCTGAATGATGGTCAGCGATACAAGGTTGGCGACACGTTCAAGCAGCCGGAATTGGCACAGACGCTGAAGCGCATTGCGAAAAAGGGACCTGCGGAATTCTATCAGGGCGAAACCGCGCAGATGTTGGCACGCGACATGGCCGCAATGGGCGGACTGGTGACGATGGAAGATCTGGCGCACTACCAGCCGAAAGTGCGCGAGGTGGTTCACGCGAACTACGCGATTGATGGGCACAAGTGGGAAGTAATTTCGGCGCCGCCACCGAGTTCAGGAGGCGTGGCGGTAGTCGAAGCGCTAAACATGCTGCAGGGCGTGCCGCTGAAGGGTTGGGACGATCCGCAGAGCGTACACATGGTGGTGGAAGTGATGCGGCGGGCGTTTGCGGATCGCGCGGCGTATCTGGCAGACCCGGATTTTTCCAACGTGCCAGTGGCGGGGTTGACAGATGCCTGCTATGCGAAAGAATTGGTGGCGACAATTGATCCAATGCGTGCGACTTCGAGCAAAGAAGTACATGCGGGGAATCCTCATGTTTGCAGCGAAGGCGTAAGCGCGGGAGTGGCAGCGCCGAAGACGATCGTGAGCCTGGGCGAAGGGCCGCACACAACGCACTTTTCGGTGGTGGATGCCAAGGGCAATGCGGTGGCCAGCACGACGACACTGAACGACAGCTATGGCTCGCATGTGACGTCCTCGGCTGGATTCCTGCTGAACGACGAGATGGACGATTTCACGACGCAGCCTGGCGTGCCGAACGCCTTGTTCGGGCTGATTCAGTCGGAAGCGAATGCGATCGGGCCGGGGAAACGGCCGTTGAGTTCGATGACGCCGACAATCCTGGTGAAAGACGGGCAGTTGAGTTTTGTGACGGGTTCGCCCGGGCGGGCCGACGATTATTTCCGCGACGCTGCTGACGGTACTGAACTGGATGCGACTGGGGATGGACGCGCAGTCGGCGATCAATGCGCCACGATTTCATCACCAGTGGCTGCCGGACTACATCCTGATGGAGAAATTGTTTTCGGCAGAGATGGAAGAACAGATGAAGGCGCGCGGGTATGAGGTAAAGCGGCGCGGGCACATCGGATTGGTGAATGCGATCGGGATTGATGAGAAGACAGGAGAGCGGTGCGGAGCGGCAGACCCTCGGGATGATGGGTCGGCGGTGGGATATTGAAGCGACGCGTGGTTGAGTTAACGGCCGGCCTCAGAAGGCGGACCCTACAAAGGCGTTATCGATAGGACCTGCGGCAAGCCGCGTGCTGTTCGGGCAAGGCATCTCAACGTAAAATAAACGCACACTTATGCAGAGAATCCTTTCGACCTATTTGTTCGTATCCAAGAAGCTGACGCCGGAAATTTTGGGGCAGATCGCCGCAGCACGATTTCAGGCGGTCGAGATTTTCGGCACGCGCAGTCATTTCGACTACGCCACAAAGGCGGAAGTTCGCACGATTGCTTCGGCGCTGTCGGAACATCGCCTTAAGGTGGATCTCACTGCATGCGCCGACCAGCCGCGACCTGAGTGTGAACCGCGAAGGCGGCTCACCGCTTTCGATCACGGAAGTGGAACGGGTGCGGCGGATCGAAGCGATGGACGAGTTGAAGCGCGTGTTGGATGTGGCGCAAGATTTGCCGTTTGCGCGATTGATTCTGCATATGGGCGGTTCGCGTGAGATTGCCGATCCGCGCAAACGGGATGCCGCATTCAGTTCGCTGGAGCATCTGTCGCTGCACGCGCATCACGCCGGAGTGACGATTTGCGTGGAGAACACCACGAGCGAGATGGGTGATCCGGCCTATCTGCGAGCGTTTGTTGAGGAAACGAGGCTAACGGCAGTGCGATTCAACTTTGATATTGGACACGCGCATTTGGCGGAAGGATCCGAGGAAGAGCGCGTCGCCAGAGGATTTGAACCGTCTGCGCGAACTGGTGGCCAGTGTACACATTCACGATAATCATGGGGAGAAAGACGAACATTTGCCGCCATATGACGGGACGATTGACTGGCCTGCGGCGATTGCACTGTTCAAGACGGCGCCGGCAAAAGACTTGCCGCTAACATTGGAAGTAAGAGAAAAAACCGGGCCGGACGCGCCGTCGCTAGCCGAGCAACTGAGCGCCGCAGCTAAGTCCATCGACCGACTGGAAGCAGACTGCAACAGGTAACAAAGCCCAAAAATCGGCCGCCCCGAATATTGACCATAATTCTGACCATAGTCTATAATATGGTCAGAAGGTGGGAACCATGATTGAAATCCCTATTTCCGAATTCAAGGCGAAATGCCTGGCGTTGCTGGAAGAAGTGCGAACTACGCGTCAGCGCATTCGGATCACTCGGCACGGAAAACCCGTCGCAGAGGTTATTCCTCCGGTGCAAGTAATGGATCGCGACGCGTTGATTGGTTCTATGAAGAAATCCAAAATCACCGGAGACATCATCTCCCCGGCAAGCGACGAAGACGAATGGGAGGCGTTGCGCGATTGAGACTCCTGCTCGACACGCATATCTGGCTATGGTTGGTGATTGAGCCAAAGCGCCTAAAGCGAAATACATTTCAAATGCTCAAGGACGAGCAAAACGAACTATGGCTTTCACCGATGAGCACGTGGGAAACCCTGCTGCTGCACCAAAAAGGAAGGGTTCACCTAGAGGGACGACCTGAACGATTGGGTCGGCGCGTGCGACACCTGGAATAAAAGAGGCCGTGCTTACGCACGAAATTGTCACAGCAGCGATGACGGTTGCCACTGCACGAAGATCCAGCGGACCGGATAATCGCAGCGAACTGCATTAGTCCTAGGATTTGACCTTGGTCACTGCGGACGAACGCCTTTTGGAATTGAAGGACATAAGGACTCTGGCAAATTTCTATTGCGCTAATCCCGGGCTAACCTGAGAAACAAACCCATCTCTGGTAAACTGTTGGATTGAACCAACGACAGAGAGCCTCGCTATGACCATCATCACGATCGAGAACGCGGGAAAGTACGACGGGCAGGAAGTAACGATGCGCGGGTGGCTGTACAACATTCGCGAGTCAGGGAAACTGGTATTCCCGATTTTTCGCGATGGCACCGGAATCATCCAGGGCGTCTGCTCACTGAAGGAAACGCCGGAGGCGTTCGCGGAGCTGAAAGGATTGACGCAGGAATCGAGCGTCATTGTAACGGGCAAGATCCGCGCCGAGCAACGAGCGCCGGGCGGCTACGAGATGGGCGTGACGCACGTCCAAGTGCTGCAGAAGGTCGCCGAAGCAACTCCCTTCCCTATCCAGTTGAAGGAACATGGCGTCGATTTCCTGCTGGACCAGCGGCACCTGTGGATTCGGACGCCACGCCAGGCGGCCATCCTGCGTATCCGCGCGGAAGCGGAGCTGGCTGCGCGGAACTACATGGACAGCATCGGCTACACGCTGACCGACGCGCCGATCTTTACTCCAGCGGCTTGCGAAGGAACTTCCACGCTTTTTGAAGTGAATTACATCGACGACCAGAAGGCTTACCTGACGCAGAGCGGGCAATTGTATATCGAAGCGACGGCGATGGCACTGGGCAAGGTGTACACGTTTGGTCCGACGTTTCGCGCGGAAAAATCGAAGACGCGGCGGCACTTGACGGAGTTTTGGATGCTGGAGCCGGAAGCGGCTTACGCTGACCTGGGCGACATGATGGATCTGGGCGAAGGACTGGTCAGCGCCATCGTGCAGAGTGTGGTGAAGAACAAGTCTCGCGAGCTGGAAATGTTGAAACGGGACATCAAGAAGCTGGAGAACATCAAGCCGCCGTTTCCGCGAATCAGCTACGAAGAGGCCATTCAAGTCCTGCAGAAGCGTGGAAATCCGGCAAAATTCGGCGATGATTTCGGTGGCGATGAAGAAACCATCATTTCCAGCGAATACGACAAGCCGCTGATCGTGCACCGCTATCCGGCGGCGATTAAGGCATTTTACATGCAGCCGGACGCGGAACGGCCCGATTTGGCGCTTGCCTTTGACATGTTGGCCCCGGAAGGATACGGCGAGATCATTGGGGGCAGCCAACGCATCCACGAGTACGACCTACTACTTAAACGATTGAAAGAGCACAACTTACCGGAAGAGGCGTTTCAGTGGTATCTGGATTTGCGGCGCTATGGAAGCGTGCCTCACTCCGGCTTTGGCATGGGACTGGAGCGCACCGTGGCCTGGATATGCGGTACGGAGCACATTCGCGAGGTCATCCCCTTCCCCCGGATGATTTATCGGGTATATCCTTAACCAGCACCAGAAACAGCAAATCAACATCCCCAGACCGTACTGGCCCGGAATGCGTCTAAAACGGGCGAGACAGGCTTGGCCACCTTTCCGGGGACGGATTCATTCAAAAAGGTAATCCATATGAGCAAAAAAATTAGAATCATAGGCGTGCCCATGGACCTGGGGGCCAGCCGGCGCGGCGTCGATATGGGGCCGTCAGCATTGCGGGTGGCGGGACTGCATTCGCGCATCAAGCAACTGAACTATCAGGTGGAAGATTTGGGCAACATTTCCGTGAAGCAACCGGAAGAAATGCCCGTCGGAGAGAAACGCGCAAAGTATCTGGCAGAGATTGCCGAGGCTTGTAAGGATCTGGCTGAAGCAACGCAGAAGGCGCTGGAAGATGGGTTCTTGCCGCTAATACTGGGTGGCGACCATTCGATCGCAGCGGGAGCTGCCGCGGGATTGTCTTGCTACTTCCGGAAAGAGAAGAAGCAGGTCGGCTACATCTGGCTGGATGCACATGGAGACATGAATACGCCGGATTCGTCGCCATCGGGGAACGTCCACGGAATGCCGCTGGCGGCGATCATGGGGTATGGCGCGCCGGAACTGGTGGACTTGATGGGATTCCAACCGAAGATCGAGCCACAAAATATTGTGCTGGTAGGAATTCGCGACCTGGATGCGCAGGAACGCAAGCTGGTGAAGAAATCCGGCGTGCATGTGTTCACGATGCGGGATATTGATGAACGCGGAATGCGCGAGGTGATGTCCGACGCGCTGAAGTATGCGATGGACGACACGGATGGCATCGGCGTGAGCCTGGATATGGATTTTGTGGACCCATCGGATGCCCCCGGAGTGGGGACGCCGGTTCGCGGAGGGGTGACGTACCGCGAAGCGCACCTCGCGATGGAAATGATCGCGGATAGTGACGCGATGGTTTCGCTGGAGATAGTAGAGATTAATCCGGTCATTGATGAGCACAACCGGACTGCGCTGCTGGGGGTGGAGTTGGTGCTGTCGGGGTTGGGTAAGAAGATTCTGTAGGAAAGATTCTTAAAAAGGTGACGGGGCAGAATATAGCCGTCCCTACGGAGGAAACAAATGCGCCGGCAGGAAAGCCTGCGTTATAGTTGCGAACCCAAGATGGCCACGTAAACGTCGCCGCTACACGGTGAAGAAAGCAATCCTGCCGGTCGGTGGAGCTAATTCCAGTCACAATTCAAGGTTTCAGAGCCGATGGGAGGGCCATCGGGCGCTTCTACGGGTGCGATTAGCTCGAAACGTTTGGGATCTTTTTCAAATCTGTCGATCTGCTGAACAGCAAAGAAAATGTGGGCCTGGTCGGTAATATTGGGACGACCAGATAGCGGCAGATTCAGATAATCCTTCAAAGCATGCAAATTCAATGCGGCAATTGCGCGCACTTCTGTGCTCGCATGGTCATTGGCGGAAAGGGCCATCAAATCGTAGAGGACAACATTATCTACAGTATTGGCCAGTTGTGCGTCATACCCCGTTCGGTGTGCGGCTTTCCATGTTGCATCGAGGACCGCGTTCAGAACTTCGTCGAAGCCAGGGTACTGCGCATCGCGGGCGTGAAATTCGATGAGTCGCGCGGCGCGTTCGGAGTTGAATAGAAATTGCAGCGTCTGCTGGGCAATCGATTCGGCGGGTGAAAGTGCATCGAATGCGGGGCTGGTGTGAATCTTGAAGTCTTCGCGGTCGCGCGGAACCATGGGCGGCCGGGGAGGAATGCGTTTGAGGAGTGGCTCAGGCAATGCAAGGGTTTCAGGCTTGAGAGTAGCAAGCACCGCTGCAAGAGCGCGACGCTGCTCGCCGGCAGGCACAATTTGTGTGGGTACTTCACCGTCGCCACGCAACGCAAAGGTGTAGTCCAGTCCACCGATGGATTTGCTGGCGGCTTCTACCTGATAGCGATGAAGCATGTAGATAGGGACGAGCACATCTTCGAGAGTGGCGAGTGGAGCGCCTTCGCGAATATTGTTTTCACCGAATTGCTTCAGCGCGGCAGCGCGCACTTGCATCAGTCGATTCAGTTCATCGACATTGTTCGATCCGCTGTCCCACAAATGGGCTTGCGAACTGGAGGAGCCGGCAGGGCGGGCATCCTGATCTGTTAAGTAACGCTGGCCGCGCGAAAAAGCGTCGCCGAGAATTTTGTTCAGTGCGGCGTGTTCGTTGGTGCCTGCAGGGAAATCCTGATAACCGTAGGCAATGGCGACCTTGTCCCATTCGCCGATACCGGTGGCGTACGCATCGGAGACGTCGGGCTTGCCGTCGACGCCGAGTTTCACAAACGGCGGCGGGTAATCCATGACGGAGGCGCGATTGACGGTGCTGGCGGAATAGTTGTGCATCAAGCCGAGAGTGTGCCCGACTTCATGGGCGGCGAGTTGACGGAGTCGTAGGAGGGCCATCTCCAAAACTTTTGGCGAGACCGGCTTGCCCTTCTCGTAAGGCGCAAGCAGCCCTTCAGCGATCAGATAGTCTTGACGGACACGTAGCGAACCCAGGGTGACGTGCCCTTTAATGATTTCTCCGGTGCGGGGATCAATGACGCTGGCACCATAGGACCATCCGCGGGTCGAACGGTGCACCCACTGAATGACGTTGTAGCGCAGATCCATGGGATCGGCGTCTTCCGGCAAGAGTTCAACGCGAAAGGCATTTTTGTAGCCGGCGGATTCGAAGGCCTGATTCCACCAGCGAGCTCCTTCGAGTAGTGCGGAACGAATCGGTTCGGGCGCGCCACGATCGAGGTAATAGACAATCGGAGTGACGGGCTCACTGATTGCGGCCTTAGGATCTTTTTTCCGCAGACGATGGCGCGCGATGAAACGCTTGACGAGGGGCTCCGTAACGGGCGTTGCGTAGTCTTTGTAGTCGATTCCGAAATAGCCGCTGCGGGGATCATAAGCGCGCGGCTGATAACCGTCCGGCGGTAACTGAACAAAGGAATGGTGCTCGCGAACGGTGATGGACTCCGGTGACGGTGTAACTTCGCGGACCCAGTTGCCGGGATCATCACCGGCAAAAGTCAGAGTGGCCTCGACTTCAGTGTTCAGGGGAAAGTTCCGGGTGCGCGCGAGATAGATCGCCGAACGCGACGCATCGAGATGGAAGGAGCCTTGCTTCTCACGCTTCAGTGTGGCGGGGATGCCGTGGGCATCGTGAAGGAAGAAATCGGTGGCGTCGACGATGACAGCACCGTTGGTCTCGGCCGCGGCAGTAAATCCCCACAGGGCGGATTCGGCGAAGGAGTCTCTGACGGCGCGAAGCTCATCCGGATCGTTCGTTACGGCACGATAATCCAGATTTTCCTGGATCAAGAAGACTTTAGGGCCGCTGCGCTCGAAGCGAACGATGGCAGTTTCTCCCAATTGGCCGCGATCGAGTCCAATGTCGTTCGAACCGATGCCCGCGGGCAGACTGCCCTGGTAAAGGAATTCTTTGCCCCACTTGTCCACTTCCAGCCAGAGCTTCCCCTGTTTGGCGTCCCAGTAAAGATTGAAGTAGCCGGGAAGCTTCTGCATGCCGGCGGTCTTGTCGGCGATGGAAGGTGAAGGTGTCGTCTCCGCCGCCGTGGCGGCGAAGGAAATCAGCAGACTGGCCAGGACGATAGAAAAAAGTTGATGCTTGTGCTTCGCCTTCACGTGTACCTCCCTGGGAAGATGGTTTTATAGCAGACGCCGCAGTTCAATGGAAACTATTTAGAAGCAAGCAGATGCGGATTTTAGAGACAAGATTCAGCGAGCGTGGGAGGGCTACCTGACGGACATGAGCTGTGCCCACTTGAATCACACCCTTTACAAGAGGATGCCATCCTCGCGGGCTCCAGCTGCAAAGGATAGTGATAGCAGAATTTTCAGCGATTAGCTGAAACGATTTGGCTCAACTCTTCACTATTTGGCAGGCCCCTAATGTCCCACAAATCATCGATAGCCTCTCTCCGCGCCAAGCGCCGGAAGACTTCACATTTGGAGGAAGAATCCATGGCCCGTCAACAATTGAGTGAAGATCAGTTGTATACCCACCGGTTCAGTTCTCTCTCTTCGCACGATCTGCTGGATGCACGAGATGCCTACCACGTACATTTGGCGCACAAGCCGAATGTGATCGCTACGGCGATTGGTTTGTACCTGATCCGGAGTACAGATGCGGATGCGCATGATGCGACGAAAACAAGGGAAGCCGCCAAAAAGCGCGGCACGTTAACCGAACGGACGTTGGAGAACACCCACGTGCAGCCGTGGTCGTGGCCGTGCGTGCTGGTATTTGTCAGCGAGTGGCTGAAAGAAGAAGAGATGCACAAGCATCCCGAGCAGGTGGTGCCACCATTTCTCTATTTGTCCGATGGAAGAATCGTGCCCGTATGCGTGGTGAAAGCGAATCACGCGCAAGCGCCGATGACCGGCATCTCGGCCGCGAAACTGGAGACGCAGATGCTTTGCGGCGGCTCGCCGATATTCGCGGAGGCACAGGGACAGCGGCGCATGGGATCGGTCGGGTGCATCGTAACGGATGGAACGGAATATTTCGCGCTGACGAATCGCCACGTGGCGGGAGAAGCGGGCCGGGAGATTCGCGCGAGTTTTCAAGGCCTGGGAAGAATAGTCGGCATTACGGAAGGCATCGCCGACATAGGAACGGCGAAATTCTCAGACGTGTATCCGGAATTGCCGGGCCGTGAAACCTACGTGAATCTCGACGCCGGGTTGGTCAAGCTAAACAATGTGGTCGAGTGGAGCACAGGAATCGAAGGCTACAAGGAAAAAATCGGACCACTGCTGGATTTCAGCGGCGATACAGCCTCACTGGACTGGATCGGCACGAAGGTTGTGGGGCATGGCGCATACTCCGGCAACATGGCGGGAGAAATTCGCGCGTTATTCCACCGCTATAAAACGGTGGGAGGGCGCGAGTACGTCAGTGATTTTCTGATTGGCAGCCGCAGCCAGGGTGCAACGGACGCCAAGGGCAAAAACGGCAGGGAGAGCGGAGCCAAGGCGGCCAGAACTGCCTCAAGACATGGAAGCGCATTGCTCTCCGCGCCGGGCGATTCCGGTACGATGTGGTGCCTGGATCCGGAGTGCGATCCGCAGAAACGGTTGCGGCCGATTGCACTGCAATGGGGCGGTCAAAAGTTGTCATCAGACGCCGGAACGCCAAACTACACGCAATTTGTGCTGGCAAGCTCCGCGGCGGTGATTACACGAGAACTTGGGCTGGACATCGTGCAGGACTGGGGCACAGAGCACGTTCAGTATTGGGGCGCGGTGGGCCACTTCAAAATTGCACAGCAGGCTTGCTTCCATGTGAAGGACGAGACGCTGAAGAAATTCCTGCAAGATAATTTGAACAACATTTCGTTCAGCGATGACAGCGCGTTGACGGGAGCAACACACCTGAATGCGTTGAGTTATGTGCCGCTTTCGGATGTTCCCGACATCGTATGGAAGACCAATGTAAATCGGGTAAAAAAAGAAGTAACGCGGCCAACGGAAAATCCAAATCACTATGCCGACGTGGATTTGCCGGGACAAGACGGAAAGACGTTGCTCGATCTGTGCGGGAGTCCGGCCAATCTGGATCTGCAGCAATGGAAGGATTTCTACGCCAATGCGCAGCCACCGAAGGACAGTCCGCCAGACAAAAATGGAAATCCGAAAAGAATGGAACACGGCTGCCTGCCCTTCCGCGTATGGCAGATTTTCGGCGCTATGCAGAAGTCTGCAGCGGCAGGAGATGTCGAGGAGTTCCTGTGCGCGGCTGGCGTGATCGCTCACTACGTCGGCGACGCCTGCCAACCGTTGCATTCCTCGCAGCACAGCGACGGGATGTTTGGCGCGGCAACCGGTGTACATTCCACGTATGAAGAAAAGATGGTTGATCGCCACGCGGACGATATTGCGACAGGAGTGGACCGGGTGATTTCGGAGAACGGTGGCGTGCAGCTCATAGCGATCTCCACCGCAAAGCAGGCCGGGGAAGAGTGCATTGAGTTGATGCGGCGCTGCCACGACGCACTCTCACCGGAAAGCATCTGCGATTCATACAAGCAAGCGCGTGGCGGAGTTTTCAAGAGCCCCACGAACCGGCCAGAAGTTCTGGACGCGATGTGGCATGACCTGGGCACGGGAACCTGTGCCTGTATCGCCGATGGAATCCGCGTGCTGGCATCGATCTGGGAATCCGCATTTCAAAGCGCGAGCGACACTTCCGCCTTCACGGGAGCTATCACTCAAAACAAATTACAGACGATCTACGAGAAGAAGGATTTTGTGGGTTCGCGGCATCTTGAACAATTTACACCGGCAGACTTGCCAGTACCCGCGCGAAGGGCGGCGGGAGCACGATAACGAAAGCGGAGTCATTCTACGGATGGAACTGTTCGATGCTGCGCGAAGAGGGTCGCAGCCAGGCGAGACGGAGCAATCCTGAAATGGTTAGCATCCGTGTGACAAGATTTTTACAAATTTCCTGATTGACTCGAGTTAAATCCGCCCGTACAAAGGTAGGAACTCAGCAGTAATGGGTGTGGCTGTTTGCGACGGGTTGCACTTGGGATGGCTTAGCGGGAAAATTTCCGATAAGCAGATCTCAGGGTTCATTGGTGGTTCACTCAGTTCGTCACCGAATCTTATTGGTGCGCGAAAGGAGAGTCCATGCAATGGACTTCGAGCAGGCACATCGTGTCTGCACTGTTTCTGTTCCTCATCTCAATCTCATACTCATACGCCCAAAGCGGCACTACGGCTTTGCGGGGGACGATTGTGGACCCACAGGGTTCGGTCGTGCCCAACGCGGAAGTGATCCTGGCCAATCCAGAAATTGCCGTGAACCTGACGACGCATACCGATGGAAACGGCGCGTATCAATTCCGAGAAGTGCGGCCAGCGACATACACGCTCAGCGTCAATGCGACGGGATTCGCTCCTTATAAACAGACAGGGCTGACTCTCCAGGTTTCAACACCAGCCAGCAGCGACATCGTGCTGCAAGTCGCCACAGGCACAACCACGGTAGAAGTTGTGGCGGGCGAGCAAATGATCAATACGCAGGATGCCACGCTGGGCAACACGTTTGATTCGCAGCACATTCTGGCCTTGCCGTTTGAAGGGCGCGACGCGGCAGGAGTGCTGAGTTTGCAACCGGGCGTGACATACGTGGGCAATCAGGTGAACGATACCGTTGACACGCGCAACGGAGCTTTGAACGGTGGTCGAAGCGACCAGGCAAATATCACGCTGGACGGCGTCGACAACAACCAGCAGAGCACCGGCAAAGCGTTTACCGGAGCGGTGCGGTCCACGCTGGATTCCATTGAGGAATTTCGCGTAACGACGATTGGCGACAACGCCGATCAGGGCCGCTCCTCGGGCGGTCAGGTCACCCTCGTCACCAAGAGCGGCACGAACAGTTTTCACGGATCCGCATACGAGCAATACCGCCCAACAGTGACTGCGGCGAACGACTGGTTCAACAAGCAGGCGCAGCTCAGCTCCGGATTGCCAAACGTGGCTGGAAAGGTAGTGCGGAATACATTTGGCGGGTCGCTCGGCGGACCCATCCTGAAGGACCGCCTATTTTTCTTTGGGACGTACGAAGGACAACGACAGGCGGAAAATGAGCAGGTAACGCGAAACGTTCCCACCGCCAACGTGCAAGACGGCGTGATTCTGTATCCATGTGCGCCAACGCTGGATGCGAACGGGAATGTGATTGCAACGGCAACGCAGGTCTGCCCCGGAGGAAGCGTGCAAGGTCTCACCAAGGCGTGGAATTTTGCGCCCGGAGTAAACGGTGTGGGTCCCACGCAAATCGCCACGATGGATTCGCACTGCACCATGCCGCAACCGGGATTTCCGCAGGGTACCTGTCCACTGGGTGCCGGCGTGAATCCATTGGTAGCAAACGCTCAGGGAACCGGACTGTTCCAACAATATCCGACGGCAAATTCGCAGGGATGCGGCAACAATGATGGGTTCAACATCGCCTGCTATACGTTTTCGGCGCCGAATCCCACGCGTCTGAACACCACCATTGCGAGGTTGGACTACAACATCACGAAGTCTGGCACGCAGCGACTGTTCGTGCGTGGAAATTATCAGACAGACATAACCTCGCAACCGCCGCAATTTCCGGGAGGCGACCCGATCAACGTAGTTCGGGATACCAGCCGGGCAATCGCCGTTGGCTATACCGCAACAATTTCAAACTCTCTGGTAAACAGCTTCCGGTTTGGGCTGACGCGACAGAGCCAGGAGAATGCAGGCATTGAAAATGGACCGCAGGTCATATTCCGATTTTATGACGACTTGCATCCGGGGGTAGGTTCCGTATCGCCCTCGACTTCGTTCACGAGAAACTTTCAAATCCCGGTCTATAACTGGACGGACGATTTGAGCTGGACGAGGGGCAGGCACACACTGCAATTTGGAACCAACATCCGCTACATCCAGAACAATCGGGCCACGGATGCTGCCAACATCAACTACGCCTCGACCAATCCAAACTACCTGCCAGAAGGAGCTGCCGGCAGTGGAGGCAGTCTGGATCCAGCGGCATTTGGCTTCGCGGCTGTAGACCCGAACAATCCCACGCCGTATGACTACGCGGTGGTGAACTTAACCGGCATCATCACCGAGGGAGTGGCGCAGTACAACCGCACGGCAAAAAATGACCTAATCCCGCAAGACACGCTGGTCCCGAAACACTTCCGGTCGTGGGAGTCTGACTTTTACGTACAGGATTCCTGGCATGTAAAACCGACTCTGACACTCACGTTCGGGCTTCGCTATTCCTTGTTGCAGCCGGTATACGAGGCTGACGGAAACCAAGTAGGGACAAACAGCAGCCTGAACCAGTTCGTGACGAATCGTGCGAACGCGATGGGCCAGGGGCTGACCTCCGATGAAATCATCACCTACAGCCCCAACGGAAAAGCCAATGGCAAACAGCCCTACTGGCCGTGGGATTACAAAAACCTGGGCCCGCGCCTTCTCGTTCGCCTACTCGCCAAATCCATCAGGTGGCTTGATGCAATCGCTGTTCGGGGCAGCGGGTAAAACATCGATCCGTGGCGGATTCGGTATCATCTACGATCACTTCGGAACCGCGCTGGTCGATACCTTTGACCAGAACGGTTCGTTCGGATTGAACACGATCGTCAGCAACGCCGCAGGAAGCCAGTCGATCGATGGAGCGCTTCGCTACGCCGGACCTGGAATCATCCCAACGGCGAGCCCCGATGGAGTGCTGATCAATCCAGCGCCGACAGATCCATTCCCATACACCCCGCCGGTGAGTACGCTGGGCAACCCGTTGCAGCAGATTACGTTCGGGTTCGACGACAAATTGAAGACTCCGTATTCGGAAACATTTGATTTGTCCGTCTCTCGCGAGCTGCCGGGCGGCTTGGTGTTTGAAGCCGCTTATGTGGGACGTCTTGCACACCGCCTGTTGCAACAGCGCGACCTGGCGATGCCATTGAACCTGAAGGATCCGAAGTCGGGCGTGGACTACTTCACAGCCGCGACGCAATTCGCAAAGCTGGCGCAAGCCAATACGCCGGTGTCAGCGGTCTCGAAGATGCCCTACTGGGAAAACCTCTTTCCGAGTGCAGCGGGCGTCGATGGCTCAACGTGTAATGGAGTTGGCGTTGCGAACCCGACAGCAACGCAATCCATGTACGAACTTTTCCTTTGCAACTGGGGTTCAGCCACGCTGGGCGCCAGCAACTTCGTCAACGTGTTCGACTCTTTCTGTTTCCCCGCCTGCGCGAACATCAACGGCGTAGATACTCCGTACGCGTTCTACAACAAAGAGTTCTCCGCGCTCTATGCGTGGTCCAGCATGGGTAACAGCGCCTACAACGCGGGGCAGTTCTCGCTGCGCAGCCGGAAGACGCATGGATTGCAGTTCGACTTCAACTACGTGTTATCAAAATCGATTGACTTAGGTTCCGACTCGGAACGTGTCCCCACGTTTGGTGGTCTCAGCGCGATCATCAACACGTGGGACCCGAAAGGATTGCGAGGGGTCTCGGACTTCGACGTCCGCCACCAGATCAACGCGAATTGGGTATACGACCTGCCTTTCGGTCGCGGCCAGAAATTCGGTCACGATTGGAACCGGTTTGTTGACACTTTCCTTGGTGGCTGGGAGTTCAGTGGCATATGGCGCTGGACAAGCGGCTTCCCATTTGGCATCCCCGGTGGTGGAACGTGGAACACCAACTTCCAGTTGTCGGGTAACGTCGTAGAGACCGGAGCTGTGAAACAGAAGCTGAGCTTTGTCGATGGCCAACCCTATGCGTTCGATCTTGGCGGTGTCGATCCAAGCAATTACTGGCCGAGCGTGGTCCGGCTTCCCTATCCGGGCGAATCCGGGCAGCGCAATCCCTTCCGGGGTCAGGGATTCTTCGGAATCGACGCAGGACTCAACAAGACATTCCACATCACCGAACGGCAAGCACTGCGTTTCAGCGCGTATGCCTTCAACCTGACCAACTCCGTGCGGTTCGACGCCGCGACCATCACGTTCAACAGCGCGTTCACCACGCCAAATTCCATCGGACTTTACAGCGGCACCCTGACTAAGCCGCGCGTGATGGAATTTGCGCTGCGCTACTCGTTCTAGATACATTCATCCAATTCATTGGGCCGCCGGGGAGTTTCGGCTCTCCGGCGGTTTTTTGTGCGCGGAGTCTGAATTTGCCATTGCGGCTGGCGAAACTCGGTCGCGAGAGTGATTCGCATTTTGCCGCAAATGCCCTTATAAATGATGAATCAGCAGATTCCTGACTTTATTGCTCAGCAGAATGAGAACGATCCTTGACCCCTGATAAAAAGAAACGACTTCGTGTAGGTGTTCTGTTCGGAGGCCGCTCTGGCGAACACGAAGTGTCCCTGGCATCGGCCGCATCGGTAATCCGCGGCATGGACCTGGACAAGTATGAACCGGTGCCCATCGGAATTACCAAGGACGGACACTGGCTGATCGGCGAAGGCGCCACGAAGATGTTGCCCGACGTGCTGAAGAGCGGGCGTCGCGTGATGTTGACGGCCGATCCGACCGAGGCGGCCCTGGTGCCGCTGGATCGCGGTGCAGGCGCGCAACGATTTGACGTCATTTTTCCGGTGATGCACGGAACGTTTGGTGAAGATGGAACGATCCAGGGAATGCTGGAACTCTCCGGCCTTCCCTTCGTCGGCGCGGGCGTACTGGGATCTGCGATCGGCATGGACAAAGACGTAGCGAAGCGCCTGTGTCAAGATGCGGGGATTCCCGTTGTTCCCTGGATTACAGTTCATCGCTGGCAGTGGGAAAAAGATCCCGCTGCAGTGAAGACGGCCATCGAGGAGAAATTCCCTTACCCGGTGTTCGTAAAGCCGGCGACGCTGGGATCGTCCGTGGGAATGACCAAGGTGCACAACTCTGAAGAGTTGGGGCCGGCGCTGGATTTTGCCGCAGAATATGGATTGAAGATCTTGGTGGAGAAGTCCGTGACCGCGCGAGAGATTGAAGTGGCGGTGCTGGGCAATCACGATCCGAAAGCTTCGATACCCGGCGAAATTGTGCCGCATCGTGAATTCTACGATTACACGGCGAAATACCTGGAGGATGGGACGCAGTTGCTGATCCCGGCCGACTTGAAACCAGCCCAGGTGAAAAAGATTCAGACCATTGCCATCGATGCGTTCCGCACACTGGAATTGTCAGGTATGGCCCGCGTGGATTTCTTCCTGGAAAAGAAGGGAAACAAGCTGTACTTGAATGAGGTCAACACGATTCCTGGCTTCACCTCGATCAGCATGTACCCGAAGCTGTGGGAAGCCAGCGGCATTCCCTTCCGCGAACTGGTGGACAAACTGATTGAATTGGCATTTGAGATGCATCGCGAGAAGGCGCGCACGAAGTACGCGATTGAATTGCCCGAAGGGCCTGGTGGCGCGCTAGCCGGGTAGTAGCACCTGCAAAATCCGACTCCTCTGACCGGAAACTTCTGGCCTCAATTCGGCGTCAAACTAGAGTGGAGGTTTGCGAGGGCGCAAATCTCTTGTTAGAGTTTGTACGGGCGAAAACAAGAGTGTGCTCGCCCACAAAACTGCACGGTGGAGAACCCGCATGTCACTACTCGATCCACCCGTCGAGAAACCCCACAAGTCACACGCGATGGCCATCACACTGGTGTCGATATTCGTTGTGCTGGCCATAGTGCTCTTCCTCACTTTCCGTTTCTATCCGGAAAAGAAGGCCGCAGCCCAGTTCTTTGACGCCCTGGTGGCCGGCCAGGCAGATCAGGCCTATGGGTTATGGAAGCCTTCAGGCAATTACAAGATGAAGGACTTTCTGGCGGACTGGGGACCGGAGGGATATTACGGCCCAGTCAAGAGTTACAAAGTCATGAGCGCAAGGAAGCCGGAGAAAAGCACCTCGGTGGAAGTGAATATCGCAATCAGTCCGTTTACGCCATTCCCGGATATTTCGGATGCCGACAAGAGCCGAAAAACAAAAGTTGTGACGCTGTGGGTTCAGCCCACCGATAAGTCGTTCAGTTTCCCACCCGACCTCTGAGTTCCTAGCGAGGATGGATTTCGTGCAGAGCGGCTTGTAGTTCTTCGGTGCTGAGTCCTGCGGTTCCCAATTTTCCAACGACAACGCCAGCGGCGGTATTTGCCAACAGCGCAGCCTCTGGAATCGTCGCGCCAGCAGCGACAGCTAGTGAAAGTACGCTCAGCACCGTGTCGCCGGCGCCGGTGACATCAAACACCTGGCGACCAGTGGCACCGCGCATTACCCCGGGCTGGCCCACACGAGCGTAGGTAACTTCGAAGCTTGTGGCGGGGATCTGCAGGTGGCGCGGTGACTCCTCTTCAAAAATGCTCATGCCCTGCTCGCCTCGGGTAATGACCACCGCAGCGCATCCGAAATGTGGCAACAGAGCTCGACCTGCCTCTTCTACGGATTTTTCTCCGGTCAGTGCACGCGTGACAAAGAAGCCGGCCTCCTTCGCGTTGCAGACGATGGCGCGCGCCCCACGATAGGCATAAAGGCGCGAAGTCTTCGGTTTCACGAAAACAGGCACCTTGCCTTGGTGACAGGCATGAAGAACGCGATCGGCGAACGAATCGTTGATCAGGCCCTTGTCGTAATCGGAGAGCACCAGCGCATCCAAATTCTGAAGAGAATCGGCGAGGCGGCGAAATAACTTTTCCTCGGTGCCGGGTGCGAGCGCGTCCCGACGTTCCTGATCGATGCGTACGATTTGCTGGTGGCGGGCGATGACCCGAGTCTTTACCGTAGTGACGCGATGAGTATCAGCCAGCAGACCCTGATCGTTTATGCCAGAGTCGCGCAGGCACCTGCGCAGCATACTGCCGGCCTCGTCATCAATTGTGCGAGAAGCGCTCTTTTTGCCACCGACAACGCCGAAGACATCCACGCGCGCACCCAGCCCACGTAAATTCGCGGCGACGTTGCCGGCGCCGCCCAGGCAATCCGATTGCGAAACGAAATCGACGACCGGGACGGCTGCTTCTGGAGACAGGCGATTGGCCGTGCCCCAGAGATAACGGTCGAGCATGAGGTCGCCGAGTACACCGATGTGAATCTTGCGGAAACGCGGGAGTAGCCGCAGAATGCGGGGGATGGAGTCCATCAGTTCTGATTTCATAAGAGGGGTTCCGGTGTCCAGCTATTCCGGAAGGATGGTGGCTTCCTCGGGAAGCATGACCGGAATATCATCGCGAACGGGATAAACACGTTTGCAGGCGTCGCAGGTCAAACCAGATTGGTCGGGGAGCAGACGCACAGGTTTGCGGCAAAGCGGACAGACCAGGATGGCCAAAAGCTCTTCGGATATTGGCATTCGCAGCTCCAGTAAATGAAAGATGACTGTAACAAACAGTGTGAAGGAGCGGCAAGTTTTAGGCCGTTCGCAGAGTCAGATAATTCGGCAGGAAGAGAAATAATTCGCTAACATGAATATTTTGCGCCAACCGTGTTCCACGGCAACTAGATTGAGGATCCCATGAATCGATTCGCACTTCGCACGCTGCTCCTATTGGTAATTTCGACCAGCCTGGTCCATGGGCAAGACTCCAGACCGGCGGTGCCGGCAACCAGCCCGGCACTGCCCTATTTCCCGAGCCTGAATCCTACGTCGCTGGATAAGTCGGTCGATCCTTGCGTGGATTTTTATCATTATTCGTGCGGCGGCTGGCAGAAGAATAATCCGATTCCGGCCGATCAGACGCAGTGGGACATCTACAGCAAGCTGTATCAGGACAATCTGAACTTCCTGCACGGAATATTGGAGCAGGCCGCGACAGAGACTGCTTCGGGCGACGAGGCAGCACGGAAGACGGGCGATTTTTTCGCTTCCTGCATGGATGAAGCGGCGGTTGAGAAGCGCGGGCTCTCGGGATTGCAGGGAGACCTCGATGCTATTGGAAAACTAAAAGCGGCAGGGGAACTTGCGCCGTTACTCGCTCGCCTGCAGCTTGCGTATGGGACCGCGGTTCTGTTTCGGGGAGGCTCGACACAAGATCTGGACCATTCGGAGCAGGTCATCGCGGAAGTTGATCAGGGTGGATTGGGACTGCCGGATCGCGACTACTACACCAAAGAAGATGACAAATCGAAAGAGATCCGGGCGCGCTACCTGCAACACGTAGAGAAAGTATTTGAGCTGGCGGGTGATTCACCAGAAGCAGCAAAGCAGAATGCAGCGACCATCATGAGGGTAGAAACGCTGCTGGCAAAGGCCTCGCTAACGCGCGTGGAACGTCGCGATCCCTACAATCTCAAGCATCAGATGGGCGTGACGCAATTGAGCGAACTGGCTCCTAATTTTAATTGGCAGGCCTACTACGCAACGCTTCCCTACCCGGAGTTTCAAAAGCTCAACGTGGGTGCACCGGAATTCTTCAAACAAGTGAACACCTTGCTGGCAAGCGAGCCAATTGGTACCTGGAAGACCTATTTGCGCTATCAGGTGGTGAATTCCTCGGAGCCTTACCTCTCCTCTGCGTTCGTGAACGAGGATTTCGAGTTCTACCGGAAATATTTGCGGGGGGCAAAGGAACAGCAACCCCGTTGGAGACGCTGCGTTGCGTACACGGATCGCAATCTGGGCGAGGCACTCGGGCAAGTGTACGTTGCAAAGGTGTTCTCGCCAGACATGAAGAAAGAAGCGCTGGACATGACGCAGCGCATCGAAACCGCGATGGAAGTGCGGATTCAGGGACTCGACTGGATGAGTCCGGAAACAAAGACGCAAGCGCTGCTAAAGCTGCACGGAATCCGCAACAAGATCGGCTATCCCGACAAGTGGCGGGACTACAGTGCACTGAAAATCGAGCGCACCGATTTCGTCGGAAACATCAATCGCGCGAGCACCTTCGAGCGCAGCCGTCGCATCAACAAAATCGGCAAACCGGTGGACCATGGGGAGTGGGAGATGACTCCGCCGACCGTGAATGCCGGCTATGATCCGCAGATGAATGACATCAATTTTCCCGCTGGCGTCCTGCAGCCACCGGTCTTCGATCTGAAAATGGACGCAGCGCCGAATTATGGCGATACCGGCGGCACGATTGGCCATGAATTGACGCATGGATTTGACGACGAAGGTAGCCAGTTCGATGCGACCGGAAACTTGCGAGACTGGTGGACGAAAGACGATCGCGAGAAGTTCAATGCACGGACAAAATGCGTGGCGGATCAATATGCGACGTACACGATCGTCGACGACATCAAGATCAACAGCCAGTTGACGCTCGGCGAAGACGTGGCTGACCTGGGCGGCGAAATTCTGGCGTACATTGCGTGGCAGGGCGCCACGAAAGATAGCAAGCTCGTACCGACTGACGGACTGACGCCGGAGCAACGCTTCTTCGTCGGTTTTGCGCAATGGGCATGCGCGAACGAGCGGCCGGAACAGATGCGCGTTAACGCGACGACAGACCCGCATTCGCCGGCGGAATATCGCATCAACGGTGTGGTGGTCAACATGCCGGAATTCGCCAAGGCATTTGCGTGCAAGCCGGGCCAGGCGATGGTGAAGCCCGAGGGAGCAGTTTGTAAGGTCTGGTAGTGCCAATAAGCGGGAATCATAGGTGCAGTAGTTCTGCACCCCCTCCGATTGGTCCTGGACGTTAGTGCTTCGGCGTCTTCACCGGATCGGCTGGCCGTGTCGGCAGTATCTTCGGATTGGCCTGCAGGGCTTTCTTGATTTCTGCGATGCCACGATCGAGTTGCGGATCGTGTCCATCGATAACAGCCGCAGGATCGTTCTCCACGACGATATCGGGATCCACTCCATGCCCTTCAATTACATATTTCCCCTCGACGGATGCAGTCGCGAATTCCGGCACAAAAACTTGCCCACCATCAATCAGTGGTCCACGACCTGAAATGCCGACAACGCCGCCCCATGTGCGTTTGCCGATCAGTGGGCCCAATCCAGCTTGTTTGAACATGTAAGGAAAAATGTCGCCGTCGGAAGCCGAAGTCTCGTTGATCAGGCAGACTTTTGGTCCGTAGAAAACAGTGCGAGGATAAGTGACCGTCTCCTGATCGACACGATCGAAATCCGTGCCCAGTAGCGGCCGATAGAGCCGCTCGATGAGCATCTGGGAAATGTTGCCGCCGCCGTTGCCGCGAACGTCGACGATCAACGCCTCCTTGCGAATCTGTGGATAGTAATACTTGATGAATTCGCGGATGCCATCCGCACCCATATCCGGGATGTGCAGATAGCCGACTTTGCCACCGGTTTCCCTGGAAACGTAGTCGCGGTTGTGCGTGACCCAGTCGAGATAGATGAGATTCTGCTCGTTGGTGATGGGGCGATAGGAGATGGTGTGCGAGCCATCCATGGTGGGCTTGGAGTTCACCGTCCACTGAACCGTGCGGTTGGCCTTATCACGGAGGAATTGATAGGGATTGTCCTTTGCGGTCAATTCCTGGTTGTCGATGGCTAGAATATAGTCGCCTTCCTTTACGTCAACGCCGATTTCCGTCAGCGGCGAGCGGTAGATCTCTTCTTCATTCTGACCAGCATAAATCTTGGCGATGCGATAACGGCCGGCTTTCTCGTCGAGTTCAATGCGCGCTCCAGGCAAGGCGACTTGTGGGCGCTTGGGAATCTCAAAATCGCCACCCTGAAGGTAGGCGTGAGAGACGCTCAGTTCCGCGACCATTTCACCGAGAACGTAATTCAGGTCAGAGCGATGCGCTACGTGGTCAACGAGCGGGCGGTACTGCTCGCGCAAGGCATTCCAATCATAACCGTGCATGTTTGTGACGTAGAAGTAGTCGCGGTAACGGCGCCAGACTTCGTTAAAGATCTCTACCCACTCCTCGTGAGGATTGCGATCGACCATCAGGCCATCGATGGAAATAGATTTAGCACTGGCCTTTGCATCCGGCTTGACGTCATAGAGCTTGAAATTGCGGTCCTGCCAGACGAGAACCTTTTTGCCATCTGCAGAAACATCGAAGCCGTTCAGTTTTTCTGTCAGCGTGCTCTCCTTGCGGTCCTTCAGCGAGAAAAGCAGCAATGCGGATTCTGGGTACGACTCGCGACCGTAGAATTGAGCGCCGGTGCGCGAATAAACGAGATACTCCTTGGTGGCAACGACGCGGGAATAGTTATTCGCGTCAACCGGCACACGCGTGGCGCGATTCACAATCCCGTCGAAATCGATGCGCATGTACTCTTTCTTTTTTTCGTCTTTCTTTTCATCTTTCTTTTCGTCTTTTTTGTCCGCAGCGGCGGTCTGGTCGGCGTCCTCACCTTCCTTCGAGATGGTTACTTCATCGCTTTCCGGAGGAAACGGGTTCTTCGTGTCTTTGCGAAGCGCCAATGCATAGATGGAGTCGCCTCGATTAGTAGCGTAATCAAACTCAACCCGGCTCAACTGTGGGGCGAATTCACGGGTGCCGAGGAAATAGAGATAGTTTCCGGCGGGATCCCAAGCGGGATCGCCTGCATCGAATAGTTCGCTGGTCACGCGATGGAGCTGCGGATCGTTCACGCTCCAGATGTAAATCCCGCCGAACCCACTCGGATCGTCCATCACGAACGCCAGGCTGCCGCCGTCTGCCGACCATGGGTAGGTTTGAATACGGCCACGACGGTTTTGCGCAATTTGTGCGACCTTCTTGTCCGCGAGCGTTAGAACATAGAGCTTGCCGTCCTTATCGCTAAAGGCGATGCGTTTTCCGTCAGGAGCCCAGCTGGGTTGGTGAAGCATGGCGTGGAAATCATGCGTCAACTGCTCGGGCTTGCCGGAGCCGTCCTGTTTGATGAGGTAAAGTTCGTCTTCGCCATCCATGTCAGAGATGAAAGCGATCTTGGAGCCATCGGGCGACCACTGCGCGTAGCGGTCGTGTGCATTCGAGGAGTTGGTCAGGTTGCGCGGAGCACCCTTTTCGATCGGTGCGGTAAAGACGTCGCCGCGCGCCACAAACAAGGCGCGTTCACCCTTTGGGCTGATTCCGGCCCATTCGATCTGGCCCGCGGCGGAAACTCTGGAAGGCCGCATGGCCAGCGCATCCGTTGGAACCTGAATGGAAATCGATTGCGATTTTCCTGTAGCGGTATCGAAAATATTGAGTTCGCCATCCGACTCGTAAACGATGCGGTTTTTGTGATCGGTGCTGGGCCAGCGAACGTCCCACTTCGTGCTGTGAGTGAGCTGATCTGTCTTTTTAGCTTTAGGATCGTAGGAATAGAGGTTCAGCGTGTCGTCTTGATCGGACGAATAGTAGATTTTGTCGCCAATCCACATGGGATCGCGGTGGCAGCGCGGGTCGTCGGTGATCTTTTCTGAGGCATGCGTCTTCAAATCAAAAATGTAGAGCTGCTGAGCCCAGCCGCCCGAATAACGCTTCCAGGTGCGAAAATCGCGGAACAGCGGCGAGTAAACGACCCTGGGAACTGTCTGGGGCAAAATCACCGGCGCCCGATTTGGGCATGGGGAGAGGCTGCGGGAGACCGCCTTCCATGGAGACGGTGTAGAGACGCGAATCACCCAGTTCAAAATATTCACGATGAGAGCGGAACACGATGGACTTTCCGTCAGGCGTCCAGCCATAGACTTGATTGTCGTAGCCCCAGCGCGGATTCAGTGGACCGCGTGCAGGATAAAACGTGAGTTGCTTGGGAATTCCACCGGTAACGGGAATGACATAGACCTGTTCATCGCCATCGTACTGTCCGGTGAAGGCGATCCACTTCCCATCGGGCGAGAATTTCGCGAAGAGCTCGAGCCCCGGATGTGCGGTGAGGCGCGTGGCGATTCCCCCAGACGTGGAGGCGGTCCAGATGTCGCCCCCATAGGTGAACGCGACTTTATCCCCATGAATGTCGGGGAAACGCAACAATTTAGTCTGGGCCGCAACCATTGCCGGCAGGCATAGGCAGAAGAACAGCAGGGCGGAAGCAGTCTTAAACCTTGCAAGATTCATGTTTATCCTCGCGCGTTGATAGGGGATCAAGTGAGCAGACGCACAAACTGGTAGAGGGATAGCGCACTTGATTGGATTGAAAACGGTTAAGAGTTTACACCGAATCCGCCATAAAGTTGCCAAAATTCAGCCTGGTAGCGGGCCTGATTCGGTGGTGGAACCAGCAGCGGACGAAATCGAAAACGCCAGAAGCAGAGCCAGGACTGGGTCACATGGATGACGCAGTCGGAGAGAGGTCTGCGTGAAGTAATAGACAAGCGGAAAGACGACAAGAACGATCGTGAGGGGGATTACAAATGGCGTGCGGGCGGCAAGCAAACGCGCTATGCCAATCAGGACCCCAAGGACCGTGAATGCATTCCAGAAAAGCAGGAATCGGGCAAGAGCGGAATCGGCGCGCGCAAAATCGGTCCAGGGAGATGCAGTGCCAAACCATGTGGCGATGAAGCGGCGGCCCGCTAACTTCAATGTCAGCGACGGGTGGGCAGCGATGAAGGTGCGAGCCTTTTGCCATTTCTCGGAAAGAAAGGCGGTTTCTCCCAGTTCCTGATAGCGGTGCACCTGTTCGTAGCGAGTGATGCGATTGACTCCACGGGAATGCTCTTCGTAGATTTCGTTATTGCCGATCCACAACTCGAACGGAAAGTTTGAGCGCAAGGGTATGAGCTTGTGAAATTGCACGGCATTGCGGATGGTCCATGGAATACAGATGGTAATGGCCAAAAGTAGAGCGAGCAGAATCGGCTTTGGATTCCATCGGCCCAGGCGCAATTGTCGGAACGCAATCCAAGTCAAAAAGAATGGAAGAAGTGAGCCCAGCGCCGGATTGGCCATCAAGGAAAAACCCCAGAGCGCACCGTAACCGAGGCCGTCGCGGATGCTGATGTTATCGGCGAGTCGAATCGTGGCCCACAGCAGCGTGGCGGCGAGAAGCGCTGACAGCGACGTGTCCCATATCCATTCAAAGGGCAGGATGATTCCGCTGGGAAAGAGCACCCAAATCCAACCGGCGAGGGTGCCAGCGAATGTTCCGCCGATTCGCTTGCCCGTTAGATAGACCGGCACGCAGACCAGCGACGAGAAGATGCAATTCAGGACGGCCGCGACGTAGAACGACGAAACGGTGAAGACACCGAAAAGCTTGAAGACGCCCGCAAGAATTAGCGGGTAAACGGGAGCGAGCCACCCCGTTGGGCCGGTCGGCTGGCGGAATACACAGCAAAACCCCTGGCCCTGGGCTAGTGCTTGTGCGATGTTACCGGCTTCATTTTCAAAGGGCACCGAGGCTAAAGCCTCTTTGGGAATCAGCGATCCTTCGTGAATGACGAATGCGATTCGGCACAGAAATGCCACGAGGACAATCAGCGTTAGTGAAGACAGAAGGCGGAGGAGAGTTGCGCGCACGGTCTAATCTACTTTCCTCGATTCGCCTCACAGAGTATCCTCTCCAGTGTGGATGAGGCAAACTCTGCAATCGGTACAGGCGCCTAGATCAGATCGTGCGATCAGTTAAAAACACTGGGTAAGAGGAATGTACGACCTATGAAGTATTGGCAAGCGAGTTTGGTGATCAGTGCACTGGGAATCGGGATATTGCTGGCAGGCTGCGGGAACGCTTCGCACGACGCGACGGAGGCGGCAATCAATGCAGCTCAGACTGCGATTAACGCGTCAAAAGGCGCGGCGGAGAAATTCGCACCAGAGCAAATGAAGTCGGCGCAGGATGCCGTGGATGAAGCAAAGCACGCACTGGGGAAGGGCGACTACACATCTGCGCTGAAGGGCGCGCAAGACGCCGTGCAAAAAGCAAAAGAGGCCGTGGCCGCGGCAAGCGCAAGAAAAGAGGAATGGACAAAGGCCTGGGCTAACTTGAGCGCAACGGCGCCAAAATCACTGAGCGAAATACAAACTAAGGTAGATCTGTACACGAAGTATGGGCGCTTGCCCAAGGGTGTCGACAACGCGCAGATGGAAGAAGCCAAGGCACAGTATGAACAATTGAAACAGGGTTGGGCAGACGCCAACGCTGCGCACAAGTCCGGTGATTGGATCGAGGCCATGAAGAAGGCTGCAAATTTCAGAGAAGGCTTGCAGAAATTAAGAGAGTTGATGGGTCTTACCTAGGCACCAAGATAAGGTTTTTAATGTGAGAGAGGGGCGCCGACTTTGGCGCTTCTTCCTTTTACCTCAGGGCTGGAAGGATTCCAGGCGGCACAGCAACCGTGCGGAAAACGACGTGGAAGCGGACCAGTCGGGGCGCCAGACAGTCATAATCTGCGAACCCTGGTAAACACGCTCAAATCCACCTTCGGATTCGGAAACAGTTTCGATGGGAGCGACCCAGTATTCGGCTTCATTCGGGGCATGCAAAGTAACGCGAATCTGTTGCCAACCGTCTTCCATACGCAAGAGAGGCCCCGGCAGAGTTCCTAGCAAGCGCAGATTGTGCGGCCCGGTGGGAGTGGCAAAGAAACGATCATCGTCTGTGGGGGCCAGGAAGTTGATCACGGATTCAAGCCCCACGCAGAATTTTCGCGAAGTTGGATGTGAAAGCGACAGCTTCAGGTCGCAGCTGATCTCGCAGCCTTGCGGAGTGGGCCCAAAAGAAAAAGTCTTTGTGATTTTCAGCCGCGGAGGCCTGGAGGGATCATCGGCAAATTCCGGCAGTGCGTCCTCGAACACCAGTTCGGCAGTGTTGGTGGACGAATGGTGAAGCTGGAATTCCCCTTCCGCAAAGGCCGCGACTTCATTGAGTTGCAAAGAATCGTAATCAGTCACGGAGCGGGCTGGATCAAATAACAGAATGCGGAACGAATGGCGCGCATATTTGTCGTAGCGGAGGAAGCGCTCCAGATTCGGTTCCTTCACCCGCACCTGGTCATGGATGGAGACCGCACCGGTAGTTCCAGTAACGGCGTTTGCGGCTTCACGGAGACGGCTATGATACGCCTCGGGACGCCGGTGAATCGAATTGATGATTGTTGCAGAGGCGGGGCGAAAATCGAGGGCGGCGATGGTGCCACCATCCGAAGGTTTCAACAAGGCCTGATATTCGGGCGCGGAGAACAGCACTTCCGAACAGCCATCTGCGTCGAAGTCGAGCATCTCTACGCGCGGTTGCGCAGCACCCGGTGTAAGTTGGTCGGCCAAGGTTTCCGCTCGCACCAGATTGCGCCAGATTTCCGTGCGGAGATGAGGTGCGTACAAACCGCCAAAGACTCCGTGCCAGTAAGCGTCGTTCCCCTGCGCGCGGAGCAGAAAATCGCGTGCCTGCTGAACTTGGGCGGAATGTTCAGGCTGCGAACGGCGAGCAGGAATCGAGGCTACGCATGCGGACACGCGCAGCATTTTCTTGTGCATCAGGTTCGATTCGGAGTACTTGCGGAAGAAACCGCGCCAGGAGCCGCCACGAACGAATGAAAGCACATCGGGGCGCGAGGAGAATTCTTTCTCGACGGCATAGAAACGCTGGCGGGTAGCGGTGGGAAGCACCCACTCCATCATTTCCGCATAGGACGCCGTCGGCAGGTCTGCGCGGCCGAGAGGCACGTGCGAAGCGATGTATTCAGTGGGTGTGCAAGTTTTCAGCCAGGAAGAGTTGTCTTCCAGCGCGGTAAAAAAATCTTCCAGCCAACCGTTCGTGTAGCAATGCTCGAAGGTACCGGGCCACACGCCGAATTTTTCCATGTCGTCGCCAAACGAAGCGACTCCGCCGGGGTGACCTTGCGCTGCTTTCTTGAAATAGGCGATGGATTCCTCGACCTTGCGGAACGGAATCAGATAGCGAAGTTCTTTCAGGCCGGGGAACAGCCAGACGGACTTTCCGCAATCCTCGGCAACGTACGGGCCGAACAATTCCTCCGGCTCGAATCCAGCAGCCAGAAAGGGTAGATCGTCGATCAATGTGTAATTGACTCCGGAAGCCGCGAGTGCCGAGGGCAATTGCGGCTCCCAAACGCGTTCCGCGAGCCACGCACCGGTGGGCCGTTTCTCAAAATGCTTTTCGAGGTAGGAAGCCAGGCGCGTGATCTGTTCGTGCTGGTCTGCACGGGGAATCGAGATGAGAATCGGTTCGTAAAAACCACCGCCGATTAGTTCCACTTGTCCGGAACGAACCAGATTGCGCAGCCGAGCAAAGTACCCAGGATGATTTTTCTCAATCCAGAGCAGTAAAGGACCGGAATAGTGAATGGCGAGGCGAACGGCTGGGTGCTTCTCAATCAGACTGAGAAACGCATTGTAGGAATTCTGGTAGCACTCTTCGAACACATGCTCGAAATTACCAGCGGGCTGATGTGCGTGAATGATCAGGACCAGATGAAAGTTTGACTGAACTGGAGGCGTCGGACTCACATTCCATGATACCGCGAGTGGGGATGGAAGAGCAGTGAGTGATGACTAAATCTAAAAATGTGTGACGATGTGGAGATCCACACGCTTCGGTTCTGGACTCTCGCGATCAGGGGGCCGCTTGCCGCGCAATCCAATCCTCAATAATCCGCAAGGCCTCTTGCGAAAAGGTCTCCTCGATAGCCGCGTATTCCGCCGGTGAACCTGAATAGGCGTGCTGGAAAAGATGGTTCAGCTCAGGAAGCTCTTTGACGTCAAAATCCTTGTTACCCGCATCCTCCAGGGCTTTCTTGAACGGAGCCATGTTGAATTTCGGCGGAACCTGCAGGTCTTTTTGACCGTACAACGCGAGCGTAGGAGTTTTCAACTCCTTGAGCACCGGCATGGGATCGTAGTCCAGGAAAAAACCGAACCACGGGGAACTCAACATTCGTATTTGTGTTTCCAGAGCCGCAGGTGGCATGGCCGCGTCTAGGCCGGATTCTTTCAACAAGGCCTTAAGCTTTGTGGCAATTGCTTCCGGGTCCTTCTCCGTGCGCACCAGTGCGTAGGCTTCGCGGTCGAAGGTCAGACTGGCCAGCAATTGTGGCCTCGTCAAGCCGCCCACCTCCCCGATCAGGCTGGATTGGTTGATCAGTGTCTCTTCGCCACCCGTGGCGGGCGGTGCGAGCAGAACCAGCCAGACGACATCGTGGGAGCGATTGGCTACGTAAGGAGCGATCATCGCACCTTCACTGTGACCCAACAGTCCAATTTTCTTTACATCAATTTCTTTTCGAGATTTCAGATAGTTGATGGCGGCCAGCGTGTCCGCAGCAAAATCCAGAGTCGTGGAATTGTCCGCCGAACCCGTGGAGCCGCCTATGCCGCGCTTGTCATAGCGGAGTACAGCATATCCCTTGCGTGTGAGAGCATCCGCAATGATCAGGAAGGGCCGGTGACTGGCCAGCTCTTCATCGCGATCGTGCGGTCCGGACCCGGCAATCAGGATCACTGCGGGAAAAGGTCCGAAACCTTTGGGAAGAGTCAGGGTTCCGGCAAGTTCGACGTGTGCAGAGATATTCGAGAACGAAACATTTTCCACCTGGTAGGGGTATGGTTCGACCGGATTCTGCGGGCGTCGAAGAGCAAGCGGCTCTTCGGCGTGTTTGAATTCCAGAACTTGCTCTGCGCCGGTCTGCGACCAATTTCCGGTCAGGGTGTTTTTCGCGGCATCGAACTTTCCCTCAAAAACTCCCGCCACGGCAGGCACTTCGAAATGAAGAACGTTTTCCTTGAACGTGACGTGGTTCGTGGGCAAGCCGCTCACGCCTTGATCAAGACTGTCCAGCGCTGCAATCAGCTGTCTTTCCGTGTCGTGGGAAATGTGTAACTGCAGGCGGAGCCTCATTCCGTGCGTTTCCAACGCAGATTGCCACATGCCTTCCACGGGGAAAACGGCATCTTTCGCCTTGTAGGCCGCAGCATTGGCTGCGTGGCGGTGAAACACCAACGGAAGCTCCGCGTTACCTTGTCTCCAGGTTCCGTCGATTGTGGCGTGATCGGCGGAGATCTTGCCTTCAAAGTGGGCGCCGACTGAAATGACATCCAGTTTCAGGATCGAGCCGGATTGCGAAACGCTGGTGGCTTCGATGGCGTAGACAGCCTGATCGAGGCTGTCTAGCGTCGCGTGCAGCGAACCATTCCCACTTCTTGACAAGTGGAGCAAGAGATGAAGCTGCGCTTCGCCAGCCTGCAGCATGCCCGCGTAGCTTCCGGAAAGGGGGGTAACCGGCGCTGGAGTGGCGGGATGGGTTTGCGCGCCAAAAGAGGCGCCCACGGCGAGTAGTATTGCTGCGGCGATGGTTAAGTAGCGCGCAAGACGCGGAAGCAATCGAGTCTCCTGGACAGACGCTGAGATTTTAGCTGATTGGATGAGCAAAGCGGTCGAAAGGCAGCCTGTGGGGCCTGGGAAAATCGCGTCCAGCCGCGGCCTTACCGATTAAAACAAAACGCCCCGGCTGGGCCGAGGCGTCGAAAAATCGTCGCAGGAAAGTGTAGGAAGAGGCTACTTTTTTTCGTACCACTCCGCGTTCTTGGCGGTGAATGCCTGCCACTTCTCTGGCAGATCTTCTAGCGCGAAAATTGCGGTCACCGGGCAAACCGGCACGCAAGCGCCACAATCGATGCATTCTACAGGGCTGATATACAGCATGGTTTCCGTCTGGAAGGCCGCTTCATCTTTGCGCGGATGGATGCAGTCCACCGGGCAGACATCGACACACGCGGTGTCTTTGGTGTTGATACACGGTTCGGCAATCACGTAAGCCATCAAATTCTCCTTTTAAGTGGCAGCGAACCGGATGCAGCAAAGCCAACCGGCGCAGATAACCTTACCACGGCACTGCCAGTAGCAAAAACCTGTCCCTTTATTTTACGCAGGAGCCAGCAGATTCTCAACCGGCCCCGTCAAAGCTAGAATGGTGGGAGAGGATCGCTCATGAAACGAAGGATTTGGCTTGTCGGCATCAGTCGCTTTGCTCATCACATTGGGTGGAACGATGGCGCTTCCGCAATCGGCGGCCCCGCCCAAGGATCCGCAACTGATCGATGCCGAGGGCTATCGAAAACTTGTTCAGCAATATAAGGGAAAGCCATTGCTGGTGACCTTCTGGGCCACGTGGTGTGAGCCTTGTCGAGACGAATACCCCATGCTGAATGAACTGGCCAAGGAGTATGCGCCGCAGGGTCTGAAGGTGGTGGGAGTGAGCCTCGATCAGGATGGCGATCTGATCCTGATGCGCCGCTTTCTGGCCCGCTACAAACCTGTGTTTCCCAATTACCGGAAGAAGCAAGGTGGCGAGGACGCTTTTGTGCAGGCCGTGCTGCCCGGTTGGAACGGGTCCATTCCGGCATCGGTTTTCTACGCGAAGGACGGTACACAGATCGGCAATTTCGTTGGGGCAGGCAGCCGCGAGAAGTATGAAGCCGCCATACGCATGCTGCTCTCGAAATAGTCGAGTGGACTGCGTGGCCGGAGTATGATCGAAACTGCGAGGGTTGAACATGCTGGACCTTAAGGGAAACAAGCTCACCTACTTTGGACACAGCACATTTGGACTTAGCACTCTCCACGGGCCAATTTGCCTTAATCGATCCCTGGGTAATGACCAATCCGAAATGCCCTGAGAGTTGCAAGAAGCTGGCGCGGCTGGATGCGATTTTTCTTACGCACGGACACACGGACCACATCGGCGACATGCTGGCACTGGCAAAATTGTTCAGACCGAAGATTGTCAGCACGTTTGAGACTTACCTGTGGCTGGAAACTAAGAAGACTGGCGCTGTAGGCCTGCCCGGCAACAAGGGCGGCTCACAGCAGGTTGGTGATTTCGGCATCACCATGACCAACGCGTTCCACTCCAATTCCATAGAAGACAATGGTCAACGTATCTACGGAGGCGAAGCGGGAGGCTACATAGTGACCATGCCGGGCGGAGTGACGGTCTATCACGCTGGCGATACGGCGCTGTTCACCGACATGAAGCTGATTGGAGAGATTTATAAGCCACAGATTGCATGTCTTCCAATCGGTGATGTGTATACCATGGGGCCGAAAGAAGCTTCATATGCCATCAAGTTTCTGGGCGTGAAGCACGTGATCCCGATGCACTATGCTACGTTCCCAGCATTAACCGGGACGGCCGAAGCATTAAAACAGGAATGCAAAGACATCGAGGGATTGCACATCCACGCGCTTAAGCCTGGGGAATCGCTGAGCTAAAATTGGAGCAGCGGTGATTAGGAACGCAGGAAATTGCGGACAAAGAACGACAAGTTAGCAGGGCGCTCGGCCAGGCGACGCATGAAATACGGGAACCAGTCGCGCCCGTAGGGAATGTAGATCCGCAGGCGGAATCCGTCTCTGACCAGTTGGCGCTGTATATCCGTCCTGACCCCGTGTAGCATCTGAAATTCAAAATCATCTTTGGAAACTTGCTTTTCGGAAGCCCAGCGGATCGTTTCCGCAATCATGCGTGGATCGTGCGTGGCGATGCCGTGATAGAAGCCGCTGGTCAGTAACAGCCGCATCAACTTCACATAATTCGCGTCAACATCGGATTTCGACGGGAAAGCCACTTCTTCGGGCTCTTTGTATGCTCCTTTGCATAGCCGAATGCGGCAACCGTAGGAAAGCAAATCCTGAATGTCGGGCTCGCTGCGGTACATGCAGGACTGGATCACCGCGCCGACGGCAGGCGATTGCGCGCGCACTCTCTTCACCAATTCCACGGTGCGTTGCGTGTAAACCGAACTCTCCATGTCGATACGTAGAAAACTTTCGTAGGCCAGGGCGCGCTCGGCGATGGAAAGCACCATGCCTTCACAAAATTCCACGCTGACATCCAAACCCAATTGCGTGAGTTTGCAGGACACGTTGGCGTTCAGTTTTTCTTTCGCGATGCGTTCATAGATTTCCAGATAGGCGTCGCGGGCGCGTTGCGCGTCGGAGGTAGTGTTGACATTCTCGCCCAGGTAATCGAGCGTTGCGGACATTCCCGCGTTGTTGCACTCGCGGGCCGCTGCAATGGCCTCGCCCAGCGTTTCACCGGCTACGAAACGCCGCGCCATTCGCCGCGTGCTGCTGTTGGTTGTGACCCAGTGCGCGAATCCCGGACTAGCAGAAAGCTTAAGAAGAATGGAACGAAGCATGGACAATTCGATTATGCATCCGCTTGCCGGGAGAGGCTAGTGCCTGACTAGTCTTTGTGCTCTTGGAGGAACTTCTCAGCGTCGAGCGCCGCCATGCACCCAGAGCCCGCGGCGGTAACCGCCTGTCGATAGCGATGATCCTGCACGTCGCCGGCGACGAAAACACCAGGCACTTTCGTGAGACTGCCGTGACGCGGAATCAAGTAACCGTTCTGATCCATGTCGAGCTTTCCACGAAACGCCATGGAATTGGGGATATGCCCAATAGCCACAAAAACGCCGTCGAGCTCGATCTCATGGGAAACGTGGGTAATGGCGTGTTCCGTGCGGATTCCGGTAACCAATCCCGCTGGTGCCTTGATCTCCTGCACGATGTAGGGCGTGACGATCTCCACCTTAGGATTGGCGAGCACACGGTCAATCATGATTTTTGACGCGCGAAATTCAGTCCGCCGGTGAATCAGGTAAACCCTGCTGGCATAGCGCGACAGAAAGTTGGCCTCTTCCATCGCCGAGTCACCGCCACCGACCACAGCAATAGGCTTGCCACGGAAAAAATATCCGTCGCAGGTGGCGCAGGTCGATACGCCATGGCCAATCAACTCGCGTTCGCCCTTCAGCTCCAGAAGGCGTGCGGAGGCGCCTGCGGCAACGATTACCGTGCGGGTTTCGTAGACTTCCTTCCCTGCTGTCACTTTGAACGGGTGTCCGGTTAGATCGACCTCTGTGACCGAGCCGGCTTTAAACTCCGCGCCGAATTTCTGCGCCTGTTTGCGCATGTTCTCGATTAGCTCCGGCCCCATGATGCCTTCGGGAAAACCCGGGAAATTCTCCACGTGGGTTGTCAGGGAAAGCTGCCCGCCCGGCTCATGCCCATCCAACACCACAGGCTTCAGGTTAGCGCGCGCCGCATAAATTGCGGCGGTTAACCCGGCACAACCGCTTCCGATGATGACCACGTTCTCCATGAGAATAAGGCTCCTACCGTTTGATTCGTGACGAACACTTACTGTTACAGCCAAGCGCAAAAGGCAAACGAAGATTGTAGCACCGTCAAGTAGGAAGGACACTGCGGCAGCGCCAGGCCTGTACATACCCCTAGATATGAGTTGGAAGCCGCGCCGAGGTTTCAACGAATTGCCGAGCTTCCCCGGCTCCTGCAACGTCCAATTTGGAAAAGATGAAAGGCGACCCGGCGGTAGACGCTCGTCAGGGTTCTTGCGTAGAGTAAAGGCTATTCACGTTCAGGAGGCCGAGCATGGATCCGCGTTTCCCCATCGGAAAATATGAGCCACCGGCAAACGTCACCCCGGAATTGCGAAGAACAGCGATAGAAGAGATTGCGGCGGCACCTGCAAAAGTGCGTGCCTCCATTGCAGGTCTGAACGACGCACAACTCGATACCCCTTACCGTGATGGTGGCTGGACGATTCGCCAGGTCGTGCATCATGTTCCAGACAGTCACATGAACGCGTATGTCCGGTGGCGGCTGGCGCTTACCGAAAGCGAGCCGACGATCAAGCCGTATGCCGAAGCGGACTGGGCCAAGCTGGAAGATGCTGCCCACGCACCTGTGGAAGCTTCACTGCGCCTGCTGGAATCGATGCACGAACGATGGGTACGCTTGCTGCGTTCGCTGAAACAGGAAGATTTCGCCAGAACCTTTCGTCATCCCGATCATGGAGTAAGAACTCTCGACTGGATGCTCTTCCTTTACGCGTGGCACGGCCGCCATCACACCGCGCACATCACCGAACTGCGCAAACAAAAAGGTTGGTAGTAAATATGGCATCCAAGTGACGGACTAGGCCCGCGATTTTACACGTTCCTGAGTAGCACGGTGCTGGTGGGTCGTGTACCATCAAGGAATACGCATTCATCAAGGAGAACGAATGGCACGCGAAGCGGGAACTTACGCAATCTTCGAAACATCGCAGGGCAACATTGTGATTCGTCTGTTGGAAAAAGAAGCGCCCAAAACCGTGGCGAACTTTATCGGATTGGCCGAAGGTACCAAGGAATTCACCGACGTAGCCACGGGGCAGAAAGTGAAGCGCAATTTTTATGATGGGCTGGGTTTTCATCGTGTCATTCCCCAGTTCATGATTCAAGGGGGTTGCCCACGTGGCAACGGCACCGGTGACCCGGGCTACAAATTTGCCGACGAGTTCCATCCTTCGCTGAAACACTCCAAGGCCGGTAAATTGTCGATGGCAAATTCCGGCCCGAACACCAACGGCAGCCAGTTTTTCATTACCGTCGCGCCCACCCCATGGCTGGATAACCGACACACGATTTTTGGAGAAGTAGTCGAAGGCCAGGACGTTGCGGACAAGATATCCAATGCGCCCCGCGATTCCAGCGATCGTCCGCGCACCCCGATCAGCATTCAAAAGGTCAAAATCGAGCGCGTTTCCTAAATCCTAACCGCGAGGCGTCTCTCCCATGCTCTCTCCTGCGCGCCTGACGCAACTGATGATGGAAGTCGTATTTATTCTGCTGGGTGCGCTGGTGGTGTGGCTCGGCGTAAATGGACACGTGCCTTACCCCAACACGGCTTTCCTCATTGTGAGCCTCGCACTGATCGCGTGGGGCGTGATGGCCTTCGTGCGCCCAGTTCAGCAGTGGAACATCTGGGAAAAGTGGAACCGAGGAGTTTCTCTCGTTTTAGTTGGCCTCATCATGCTGGTCATGACGCGAGTTCCCTTGCTTTGGGTGCCAAGGCTTCTCATCCTGGTTGGCGTGATCCTGGTCACTCGCGGACTTTTCGCCTGCCTGATGATTTTCAAACAGTCCTAGACATGGTTCGGATATAATCCTGCTGCGAATACCTCTCCCGCCCAGAGGCGACACAGATATACTCGCTCCGTCGCTCGCACTTTAACGAGGAGAAATCTAGTGCTCAAAGAATTCAAGGAATTTGCATTACGAGGAAATGTCCTCGATCTGGCCGTAGGTGTGATTATCGGCGCAGCTTTTGGCAAAGTGGTGTCGTCAGTGGTGGATGACGTCATCATGCCACCGCTCGGGAAACTGATCGGAAACGTGGACTTTTCCAGCCTGTTCATCAATCTGAGCGGTACGCATTACGACACGCTGGCAGAGGCGAAGGCCCATTCGGCGGCAACGCTGAACTACGGAATTTTCATCAACACGATCATCAACTTCCTGATCGTGGCCTTCGCGATCTTCCTGCTGGTGCGCGCGGTGAATCGCTGGGTACCGAAACCAGCCGCGGCACCACCGCCTGCCCCGACTAAGGACTGTCCACAGTGCGCGATGAGCATTCCCGCTTCCGCTAAGAAGTGCGGCCACTGCACCAGCGCAGTCTAATAGCAATTCCACGCGGAACTGAATCAACCGCATGGACGTTGAGGCCCGCCGAGCGGCGGGCCTCTGCTTTTCACTTCAGGTCAATTGGTCGGATCGGATCAGCGGCGCCAGCAAGAAAAACGTTAGTTGCTCTTTGGCTTCTTGTTGAGGTTGGCTTCCAGGTGCGCTTTCAATCGCGTTACGACGGGATCTTCCTGCCCATCATCCAATTCCTTCTGAACTTCTTCCAACGCAAAGTGCACCACGTCATGGTGGTGCAACTCTAGCGATCCTGTGGACTCGCTGAATCGCAGCCATAACTGGTGCAGCAGATTCACTTCATTGGCGGTCAAGTTTGGCGCATGCGGACCGAGAACCTTGTAAACCTTGTCGCCGTTGGCCAGATGAATTTCCAGGTTGAACTGCGGCTTTTGGTCGCCGAGATTCTCCCAGGCATCGCCAATTTCACGCGCCTGGATCTCGGTTGCTTCCTTCGCGGAATGCCCCACAACAATCGTGCTGGACTCCAGCGAAGTGGCTGCGCGAAGAATACCGTCCCACAGGTTGTTGGCCGCGACGACGGCGAGCCGCACCGTCTTGCCCCGTTTTTCGGCCAGCGAAAGCGCTTGCGAGAAGAGCTGCTGTTCGATACTGCCAAACAGTTGCTCGGCTTCCAATTCGTATTCTCCCGAAGCAGAGCGCCGCAAAAGCCTGACGTGAAGAACAACGACGTCGCGCCGACCTGGTTTTACCCGGTCCAGTACATTCGCGAGGTGATAAAGTGCGTGGACATTGCTGACCGGCACAAGAATGTTTCCGGGCCTGGCACCTACAGCCTCACAAGTAAGCTCACCTTCGGATTCCAGATTGAACTGGTCCATTTCGACGTGCGCCGAACCCCCGACGCGGGTCAGCCGCTCAGAGATAGTGAATCCGATGAACAAAAGAACCGAGAAGGTGCCGCCAGCGATGGTGGCAATGGGCTTGGTGAACAGGTTCACGATGGCAATCATGAACAGGGTCAAGGTGATCAGGCTGAGCCCGACGGGAATTTGCACGCCACGAAAAGTAAAATTGAAGGGAACCTGGAATTCCCGTTCGCCGGGCCGTGTGTAGCGCAGCACGAGCACGGCGAGGCCATTCATCGCGAAACTCCAGATCACTCCGAAGGCATACAGGTTCGCGAGAAAGGTCACCTGCCCGCGACTGATGATGATAGTGAAGAGTTGCAGGGCGACAACGATGTTGATGATCCGATAGCTGGTGCCGAATTTTGGGTGCGGTTGGCGGAACCACGAACTGAGCACGCCATCTTCGGATACCCGGTTCAATACACCGTTGGAACCAACAATCGCAGTATTCACCGCGCCAGCCAGAATGAGTGTGCCGACAACAACGACAAATGCATGGAAGATCAGCCGGGCCAGAAACGGCCCATGCAGGCTCATCGCCAGACCGCCAATCAGGTTCTCCAGGTAATTCTGGCGCACCGCATCGGGAATGATCATCACCGCGAAGAAGGAAACGAGCGATGTGAACACCAGGCTGTAGATGAAAATAACCATCCCGGCCTTCTTCAGGTTAGGCAGCTTGGGATGCTCGATTTCGCGATACACCTGGGCGAGAGACTCTTCTCCGCTCATCGCCAGTACGGAATGTCCAAGCGCAATGAAGATGGCCACGATTCCAAACATGTGGGGCAGATTGCTGTGAACCAGCCATCCAAGCGCGCTCGGGCTCAACTTCAGATTGCTCGGCAATGGAAAAGGCGGCAGCGAGGAATGCCGCAGGATCACCGTGTAGGTGCACCAGCCGATCAAGATCACCACCATGACGGTGACCAGTTTCATGATCTTTAAAGCTTTATCGCTGGATTCGGAAATGCCCTTGGTGTTTTCCCACCAGAAATACACCGTCACCACAAGCGCGAAAGTAACTGCTACGGAATCGACGCTGCCAATAGAAAGCGGTCCGGAAACTCGAAAATAGACCAGCAAATCGCTGATCAGTCCGGCCAGATACTGCCCGGCGGCCACACCGCTAATCGGACCCGTCAGGATGTAGTCGAACATCAGGGCAGAAACGCTGAATTTTGCCAGGCCGCCGCCGAGCGCTTGCTTCACGGCACGGTAAACACCTCCGCGTACGAACATGCTGCAGCTCTCGACGTAAACTGCGCGCACGGCGTAGGAGAACAACATGATGGCGAGGATGAACCAGGGAGCGGCCTTGCCGATGTAACCCTCAGCCTCACCGCCCGCATAATAGGCGGAAGAGGCGAGATCGTTGAGGACGATGGCGGCAGCGCGCCAGAAGGAAATAAAGCTTAGAAGGGCGGTCGTCGCGACAAGAACACGCGGGATTCCGTTCCCTTGTTTGCCTTGTGCAACAGGGGTATTGGTAGTGCTATTCATCTGCCGGGTTTATGACCTGCGTTCTGTATGCTCGCACCTTTTGCAGGGCAAGTCCAGTTGGGCTCATTCCCGCCGGACCTGGCCTACACAAACGATTGTGGTGCGACATTCACTTTCTCTATCTGCTTCCCTGACAAAGAGATAGCGCGTACTCAGAGAGCGACTATTTCACGCTGTCTGTTTCTGGAGCGGTCCGAAATTCTTTTGCGCAAGCCTCGCACGGGCAAATGGTGCGCAGGAAATCGTAGCTATAAATCCCTGTGGAATGCCCATCGTTGAAGCTGAACTGGATGGCATAGTTCCCCACCTGTGTGGCGGCTTGGGCGCGTGCTTTGGGCTTGTACATAGGCAGCACGGAGGAGGCGACGGGTGAGGTGCCGAAGGAGATGGCTACTTCCTTCTTGCCGCGCTCGTCGTTGCACGTCGCGCAAGGGCAATTGTCGCGAAGTAATGGAAAATCGAAGTGGCTCTGGTGGTCGTCGGCCCAGGTGATGTCCACTCCCGCCCCGGTTTTCACGTGGATCTTCACGGCAATGGGCTTGCGGCGCTGGTCAATGGGTAGTGGCATGAAATCGCTCAGCAATTAGTTTACAGCCCTGAGTGACATTTGGAAAACCCGATGTGCCGCCTACGATTTCTTTTCAGAAGCGCAGCAATCACCGGGAGGAATGGGATTGCCGTGCGGGCAGGTTGTCGGGTGGCCAAGGAAGCTACAGATGCGTTCGTCGAGTTCCGGGCTGATGATGTGTTCGAACTTGCAGGCCTGGCTATGCGCTTCGTGATCGTCGATGCGAAACGTGTCCTTGAACAAGCGTTCTGCCAGTCGATGGCGACGCACCACATCGCGCGCGCGCGTTTTTCCCCGGTCGGTCAACAAAACATTGTGGTCGGCTACCCGCACCAGTCGCAGATCTTCCATCCGCGCCAGAGCGCGAACTGCATCGACGCCGCCAGGAGTGCGGATGTGCTCCACGTCCGCGGGCATGCCTTCTTCCCCGCAAACCCAAATCTGCTCCAGCAAGTGATCGAAGTGAATGCCATCGTCCATGGAGATGCGTTGGTCAACCGCCAAATGCCCGTGCACGAGTTCGATTCGCCGGTCGGCCTGCTGCGCGATGTCCGGGTCATGCGTCACCATCAGAATCGTGTGCCCCGCATGATGTAGTTCGCGGAATAGTCCGATGACGATTTCTTCGTTGGCTTCGTCCAGATTGCCGGTGGGTTCGTCGGCCAGAATCAGCTTCGGCTGATTGATTAGGGCACGCGCGATGGCCACACGCTGTTGCTCACCGCCTGAAAGCTGTGAAGGAAGGTGGGTCAGGCGGCTGCCGAGACCCACGCGCTTCAACGCCTCTGCTGCCTGCGCTTCGTCCGTCACGCTGTGAAAATATTGTGCGAGCATGACGTTTTCCAGCGCGCTGAGGTAGGGCACCAGGTGGAATTGCTGAAACACAAAGCCGATTTTTTCGGCCCGATAACGAACCAGATCGTGTTCGGTCAGATTGGCGAGGTCCACGTCATCCACGATCACGTGGCCCGACGTCAGCGTATCCAACCCGCCCAAAATATTAATCAGCGTGGTCTTGCCGGAACCGGAAGGCCCCATCAGCGCGACCCACTCGCCGGCCTCAACACTGATAGAAATGCTGTCGAGTGCGCGCAGCGAACCGTATTCCTTCACCAATGAATCGATCTTCACCTGCGCGGTCACGCTTCACCTCGAAACACGCTTGCGGGACGAATGCCGGCCAATCGGCGCAGCGGAAATGCACTGGCGATTGAAACCAGTACCGTCAATGCCACCGAAAAAGGATACACAATCCAACGAGGTTGTGCAGCCACGCCAAACACGGCTTTGCCAAGCCAGATGGAAACCAGCATACCGATTGCTGAGCCCACCAATCCCCCGGCAATACCCATTAAAATCGCTTCGGCCAGGAACAGTCGCACCACGCGCCGCACCGAGCCACCGATAGCCTTCATCAGGCCCACATCGTTCTTTCGCTCGATGGCCACGTTGCTCATGCCTGCCATCACGCAGAGTGAAGTCAGCAGCAGCACCAGCAGCACGGTAGTGGAGAGCAAGCCGCTAATGCGGTAGTAGATCCGGCCTTCGGCATCCGAGAATTGCTTGACGCCGTGCACATCGGCGCTCGGCAGGCTGGCCGCGAGCTTCGCTGAGAACTGTTTGATGGCATCTGGCGTTCCTGTAACGCTCAACTGGATCAGACTGATGCGTCCGGGCAAATCGGCGAGAGCCTGTGCGATGGCAAGTTTTACAAAAATCTGAGAGTCTTCGGCTCCGCCTGTGGTGACGGTAGCGAATATTTTGCACGTGGCTTCCCTGCCCTGATTGCGAAGCTGCAGGGAGTCTCCCGCATGCAATTTGAATTGCGCGGCCACCTTGGCGCCGACTTCGCACGAAGTGGGATCGTTTTCGAGGGCGGCATCAAACTCCGCGCGACGCCCCGGCCGAATCTCGGTGATGCCGCTTCCCTTCGCGCCAGCAATGACCGCCGGTTCATAGTGTGGCGTCCCAGATTTTGCGATTTCGCCAATCACATATAGAAAAGCTACGGCAGGAATTGTTTTGTTTTCGATTTGCGAGGGAACCTGCGCGAAGATAGTTTCATCTAGAGTGGTTGCTGCCGCGCTCTCGCCCTCGGCGGATCTCGGCGCGACAATTACGTTTGCACCTAGTGCGCGAAATTCCGTGGTCAACCGCCGCTTCGCGTCAATTTGCAGATTCAAGAGCGCCGCCGTGACCGCTGCGCCTGCACCCAGCGCCAGCAAAATCACAAACAATCGTCCGTAGTTTGCGGTGATCAGTCTGCGAACGATGCGCCAGAACATGGGAGTGTTCGCCATTATTCGCCACGCAGAATTGGCGCCGGCTCATACCGTGACGCTTTGCGCAAGGGAAACGCGCTGCCGAGGAGTGTGATCAGCGCCGCCAGCGCCAGAATGATCAGCAACACAAAGAACTTTGGCTCCGGCGCAAAACCGAAAATACGCATACCCAGCAACCGCGCAAACAAAATGCCCACCGCGTAGCCGATTCCTCCGCCAACCAACGCCAGCAGAAGTTGCTCCGCCGCCAACAGCACACCTACCAACGCGGATCCTGCGCCGAGCGCCTTCATCAAACCAATTTCCGTGCGCCTTTCGATCACCGATGCCGCCGCCGAGGCGCCCACCGCCAAGGCCGCTGCCAGCAGGGCCGCGAAGGTAACCATCCAGAGCAACGTGCGCACTCGTGTCAGCACATTGCCTTCGCCTTCCGCCACGCGCCGGATCACGCGCACATCCGTGCCTTTCAGTTCCTCACTGATTTGCAAAGCAATCGCCGAAATGTAAGGCGTGCAATACCAACGGTCAAATTCCACAGGCGTCATCGATTTTGGATCGCGCCGCGCAAATGCATCTTCCGGCTTGGTCAGCGCGCTCACGTACAACCGTCTGTACGCCCCGGGCTTCCCCGCAAGCTGTTGCGCCGTCTTGATAGACGCAACCACGGCCTCATCTTCCGGGCCACCAGTCGATAGAATGCCGACAATCTCCAGTGGAATCGCGTCGCTTTGCTCGGCAGTCTTGATATTTAACGTGTCTCCAACCTTCAACCCGTGGCGCCTGGCAAATACCTCGCCGACTAAACACTGTTGTGAGTCATCCGCGAACCATTTCCCTTCGACGTGCCACCAGGGATTCGTTTTACCGATCCCCGTCTCGTACGTTGTGCCATCGGGGATCGGCACATTCTTATCAGACCAGGTTCCGATTAATGTAGTTTTCGCGTCCGCATCACCGGAAGTTGCGCCGTCAGCGGCTTTCCCTCTTGCGTCCACGGGCACTTCAAGAATCGGCGCAAAAGCCGTAATGTTGAAGCGCCAGAAAATTGTCTTTAGTTTTCCCAGATCCGCTTCCGGCAGGTACGCGCCCGCATTCGCCGGGCGGTAATCCACGCCGCCAATTTCCAAAGGCAAAGAATCCGCCATCGGCGTAACCATCAGATTCGCGCCCAGGCTCTGGAACTCCTGCGCCAGCCGGTCGCCTACGTCCAGGGACACGCTCAGCGCGGCCGTGGCTACAGCCATGCCCAATGCCAAGGCAGCCATGGTCAGCAATTTGCGCTTGGGACGGCGTGTAAAAGAATCCGTTACGAGTCGAAGGAACATTTCACCTGGCTAAAGTGCAACCGCTCCTATTGCGGAATTTCCTCCGCGGCTTTCGTCACTGTGGATACATCAATGATCACATCATTTCCATCGACCTTCGACGTGAATCCGATCGGGTTGCATCCACCCTTCTGCCCGATCGAAGGAATATAAATTGCCGAAGCACAATGGCGGCAGATCACGTTCTGCCCTTCCTGCCGGTAACCCTTCGCGCCGCAGATCAGGCAGGCGTCCAACGCCGTGCCATAACCGTTTGGCTTTTTGATGACCATGAAGCGGATGGCGTGGCCGTTATCGTTCAAGGTAAAGAGATGCAGGTTCCCGTCCTGCACTTCAGAAACGGGAATACGCACAAGATTGTTCGCGGCCTCCACCACTCGCGCCTCGGGCGGAGCCGAATTTGCCCGCGCGTAAATAAAATCCGCGGTCAGCACCAGAATCACTGCCAGACTGGCCACCGCACCCGCAATCATCCAGCGGCGTTGCTTGCGGTTCTGCGCTTCCACCAGCCGGCGCTCCGCATCATTCGTTACGACCTTCGCCGACTTTGAGTGCGCAGCCGATTGCCACTCGCGAAAAATCATCATCGCGGCAGCCCCAAACACAAAAATGAAAAAGAACAGCTCGTTGCGGACAATCGGCCCGAGAAACGCCATTTCTGCCTGGCTGGACGGCAGCCAACGCGCCTCGCTCAATTCATGGAGACCGGTAATCGCCAGTTGAATCGCCACCAGAATCAAAATCGCGCTGGTCACCTTGAAAAATCGGTGCAAGGGAATCTTCAAGGTGCCCTTGAAGAACAGAACGCCGACGGCTACTGCAGCCGCGATACCCGCAACCGTTCCAATCCAGGTCTGCAACCCCTCGGTTGAAAGCTCCACGGCCCGCAAAATCAGCGCCAGTTCGACGCCTTCGCGCACGACCATGAGGAAAACAAATAGAGCGATTCCCCAACCTGCCGCCGCGCCAGACCGCGCCGCATAGGTCTCCAGCTTGTCTTCGATCTCTTTCTTCAAGTGGCGGGCAATGCGATTCATCCAGATAATCATCGTGACCACAAAGAAGGCCGCCACCAGAAGTAACAGCCCTTCAAACCCGTCTTCGCTGATGCTGAACTTCTCCAAAGCGATTGCAACACCAAGACTTAGCGCCGTGGCGGCAATCACGCCTCCCCAGACGTAACGCGCCAGGTGAGAGCGCCCGGTGCGTGAAAGATAAACGAGTATGATGCCGACGACGAGGGCAGCTTCGACCCCTTCACGCAGGGCGATAAGAAAAGCAGAAAGCACGAGAACTCCAGTTGATAATCATTTGCAAGAACGAATCCAGCTTACTCCCTGCCCTCACCTCCGTCAAGTTCACTCGTCACACCAGACTCACGCTAGAATACTTACTTGCATCTACTCTTACTCATGCCTCGCTTCTCCACTCGCTCGCTCCTCTCGCTATCGCTCTGCTGGGGGCTGGCCTGTCCCGCGGCGCCTGCGCAGAATGCTGCAGCGGCCCCACAGCAAACTCTGTCGCGGCAGGACGAACTGCGCGCCGTGGTCAAACCCGACCCGAAACGTGCCAAGAAGCTGGCGGACATCGGTGCACGACAGGAAGCGGCGGGCGATTACGAAGGAGCCCTGGAAGCCTACGAAGAAGCGGCGCGCTACGCTCCCTTTGATGTGACGATTGTCAGTAAGGCTGCGGCGCTTCGGTCGCGACTGGTGCGTGGCTACGTCGACGACGGCGAGCGCCTGGCACTCGAAGGAAATCTGGGCGCAGCAGCGGAGGCTTACGCATTCGCACTACACGTCGACCCGACCAATGCGGTGCTGATGGAGCGATTGAAGCAGATCGATTCCATGCATCAGGATGAAAAAGAGCCCGCAGAACAACCCGCGGAGGGACTGCCTCAGTTACATCCAGACAAACTGACACGCAGTTTTGACACACGGACTGATTTGCGGACGGCGTACGAGCAAGTAGCCGCCGCTTATGGAATCAAAGCCGCGTTCGATCCAGACCTGCCAGCGCGGAACGTTCGCTTCCGCGTGAAGGATGTCGACTTCGAAACCGCCATGCAAGTGCTGGTGCTGCAGACCGGTACGTTCTGGCGGCCGCTCAACTCCAAGCTCATTTTCGTTGCTGCGGACACATCCGAAAAGCGCAAAGCCTTCGACATGGAAATAGAGCAGACCCTTCCGCTGCCCGCCACGGTCGACTCCGCGGAAATGACCGAACTTGTTCGTGCAGTGCGAGAGCTGACCGGCATCCAGCACATCCAGCAATCCATTCCTTCCCACACGGTAACGATTCGCGACACGGTCAAGCGCGTGAAACTTGCCGGAGAGATCATTCGTGAAATGGAACAGGCTCGCGGTGAAGTCCTGTTGGAAATTGATTTGCTCGAAGTTGACCGCAATAACGCAACGAAGATCGGCATCACGCCCCCCTCCAATGTTCGACTGATCACTCTAGATCCGGGGCTATCACGGCAGGTCCGTTCCGCACAGAGCATCACCGCATTGCTAACGCTGCTCGCCACAATCTTTGGCGGCCCGATCGGCTCCGCTGCCAGTGGCGGTGTGGCAAACCTGGCTTCGGCCATCCCCGGGTTTGTGGCCATCGGCGGAGGCAAGTCGACTTTCCTGCTGACCCTGCCCGGCGCCTCGGCCGATTTTTCGCAAGGATTATCTTTGGTGCAGAGCGGGCGGCAAGTGCTGCTTCGCGCACAGGATGGAAAGCCCGCAACATTCTTTGTGGGCGACCGCTACCCGGTCACATTGTCACTGCTATCGGGGAGTCTCGGCACCGTAAACGTAACTCCTAATCCGGGTGGCACCGGCGTGACCATTCCACTGCAGCAATTCAATGTAGGACAAGGCCCAGTTTCGATTGTGAGCGCGGATTTTCTGAATAGCGGCTCGCTGGATTTGGCGGTGCTCAATCAGATCGACAACACTCTTACAATCTTGTTGAATCAGGGCGCGGCGTCAACGATTGGTCAATTCGTCCAAGCACCCAATTCTCCGATCGCTCTGGGCGCGGTGCGGACGGCTACCCCGGTTGTGCCGGCAGCCCTGGCGACTGCCGTCATCAACACAAAAAGCAACTCGTTTCCCGGTTTGCTGGTCACTGATCCGGTGTCAAACACCGTATCCGTTTTGACCGGGAATGGGGATGGCACATTCAACCTACTGAATAATCCCATTGCTGTTGGAGCGCAGCCCAGCGCCATCGCCACAGGAACATTCGATACGAATAATTCCGATTCCAATCCCGGATTTGTGGTGACAAATTTCAAGGACAACACCTACTCGGTCTTCAATGGAAATGGCGATGGCACCTTCACACAGGTGACGGGATCACCTTTTCCCCTACCTGACGCTGGAACCGGACCGATCGCCCTGACGGTAGCCGATTTCAACAATGACGGACTTTCCGATCTCGCGATCGTCGAACAGGGCACCAATCAAGTCACCATTCTGCAGGGCAGTGGCAAAGGCACCTTTGCACCATTTGCAAAGTCGCCCATCAGCGTAGGCAAGCTCCCGGTAGCAATTGCTTCCGGCCCGCTCAGTGGAAGCACGGGCCCTGGCCTCGCGGTGGTGAATCAGGACGACAATACACTCAGCGTGTTTCTCGGTAACGGCGATGGATCGTTCACGCAATCCGCCAATTCGCCCTTGACCACAAGCACGACGCCCAGCGGTGTAGTGATAGGAAACTTCCTGGAACAATCGAATAGCGGCATCGCCGTCACCAACACCGGTTCCGGCACGGTTACCGTTTACGTCGATGTGGGCACGGGACTGATCAAAGCGCTGGAACCTGGCGCTGGCACGAATCCCACGGGGATCGTAGCGGGAAGTTTTACCAACAGTTCCTTCCCGGACCTGGTGGTGACGAATAATCTATCTGGCGAAGCGGGCCAGGTAACACTGATCGTCAGCCCGACCAGCCTCATCTCCAACCCTGCGACAAATCAGCAGCCCTATCCGGGCTCCGAATACATCGACATCGGATTAAAAATCAAAGCGACACCTTCGCTCCATCCCAATCACGAAGTGACTCTGCAACTGGATTTCGACATCAAGGCGCTTGCGGGTAGCAGTATCAATCAGATTCCGGTGATCACCAGCCGGACCATCACGCAAACAGTCCGATTGAGGGAAGATGAAACTTCGCTGCTCACCGGATTGCTCGACCAACAGGAAACGAAAACAATCACGGGACTGCCGGGCCTCGCAACCTTACCTGGTGTGGGCTACGCGTTTGGCGTGCGCAGCAACACCCTCAAGGACACCGAACTACTGATTCTTGTTACCCCCCGGCGAGTTCGGCAACCGTTACGTCAGAGCAAGACCATCTATGCTGGCCGCGGTGAGCTTACGGGAGGTGGCGGGCGCGGACTGTTTGGCGGTGGCGCGGCGCCCCTCCCAACGCCAGTACAAACTCCAACGGAGCAGCCGACTCCCCGCACATCGGAGGCACCGCCACCAGGTCAACAACCACCAGCCTATCCGCCTCCGCAGCAGCCACCCGTTCCTGTGGAACCAGAGCCGGTGAATCCGCAGCCGGAACCATCGCCACAGCCGCAACCTGAGCCAGAGCAGCCACCACCACAGTAAACACGCGACTGCAAAGCCAGAAACTTGTCAGGCCTTAAATCGTAAGTGGGTGTTTGGCAATTCGTTCGAGAATTGCCAGTGGAGAGCGCGCTTTTTCGACTAGCACGCGTTGCGGAACTAGAAAAGTTTGTTCCAGAGCGTACTGCCCTTCCAGTACGGCGTGACTGACGCTGTCCGTGAATGCCAGCCAACTGCTGTTGGGGGAAACTCCCATCGATTCTTAGGCGTGGTCTCTTGAAACTCCGCATCTTCCTTCATTGCATTGTGGCAGCGGTGCATAAATTCGTCGTAGGGCGGGCGACTTGCGCCCGGCAGGCGCAATGTGCGGGCCACCGAACGCAGACTGCGAGTGATTGAGAAGCCTTTGTACTCCAGCTCGAGCCCTACGGCGTTTGCAAATCTCGGCCCAAATGATTCAAACAGTTTGCGAAGTCAGCCAAATCCGATTCTGCGCCGGATTAATATTGGTAAACACACGCAGAATCCGCGCGCCATTTGTCGGGCGAGTCGGAAACGAATCGAAATGCAGCAGGTCATTGCGCGCGTGCAAGCGTGCCGGGCGCCCTTTTTCCTCGATGGGGCGGAAACTTGCGTAGTCCGGCTTCCAACGCTCTGCGTACGGCGTTAGCACGGTGTCGACGAAATTGATCGCCTGCTGCGAATAACTGCGAAGGATTCGCCGCAACTCTCCGGCTTCGTGCTCTTCGGATGCGTCGAGGCCTGTGACCCGATCCTCGTTCGGGCGATAGGCGATGTTCTTGTGATAGGCCGAACTCGCCGGCTTCCTTCCCAGAAGCAATTCACGGTCTTCCTCCGGTATGGAGAACGGCGTAACTTCGAGCAGTACAATGTTGCCAATTTCGAGTTGGCTGCAAAGGGCGCGGCCGCGTTCAGTCACCGAAAATCCCGCGCTGCTGCCGAGCTCCTCGGACGAATAATTTGGCTGAAACCAGGTGTCAGATCATCTCCAAAGGAAGGCGAAGCCGTCGCCATAAAAACTCCCGTCCAAATTGCTGCCATGGTCAAGATCCCGAATCAAGCCCGGGCTCAACGGAGTTTACCTCAATTGCCAGACTGTCGATCAATGGAGACGTAGGACGCCGCCTTCGTGGAACTGCGGAATTTCACTGGGATGGGCAGTTCGCGACTGTGCGAGAGCAATCGCGTCAGGGGAGCGGATCAAAAACTACGATGGGTTGGTATGTCCGGGGCACTACGGCTTCCGCAATCGCCAGCAGCTTACTCTCCTGGCTGAAAACCCGCAGACGAGGAGGCTGAGCCAGATCGGTATCCAGATGCGTGGTTGCTCCCGGAGGCAATTCTATGTGCCCCGGCTGAACTTGCGAAACCGTGACGTTGAATTTTCCTCCGTGGCGTACGCGCTTTTCCAGTATCGGCAGCACATTCGCCCGGGGATAGCTTGGGAGTAAATTCTCCAGCGGTATGATCAAATCCTTCAATCTTCCGGCGCGCGACGCTTCTGCGATCTCTTCGATCGCAATCGCCTGCTCGATAGAGAATTCGCCCACCGCCGTCCGGGAGATTTCCGTCAAGTGCGCGCCACATCCCAATCGTTTGCCCATGTCATGCGCCAGCGAACGCACATACGTTCCTGAAGAGCACTCGATCGTAAAGCGCGCGGTGCTCCCTTCGATATCCATCAAGCGGTATTCAAAAATTTCCACTTCCGCCGGCTTCAACTCGAATTCGACATTCTTTCGCGCCAGTTCGTAGGCCGGGCGGCCGTGGACTTTCTTCGCGGAAAACAGCGGGGGCATCTGTGCGAACCGCCCCATGGCTTCGGCCGCAAATGCTTCGAGTTGCGCGCGATCCAGCGCGGGCGCTGTGTCCTGCCCTTGAGCTTCGCCTTCGGAATCGTAGGTATTGGTCGCAAACCCAAATCGAAATCCTGCGGTATACCGTTTGCGACGCCCGGTGTAGAAGCGCACCAGCCGCGTCGCCTTGCCCAATAAGAGGACAAGCACGCCCGTCGCCAGCGGATCAAGCGTCCCCAGGTGTCCAATCTGGCGGAACCCCGCCAGATGCCGCACGGCGTCTACCATGTCGTGCGACGTGCGTCCCTGTGGCTTGTTGATCACCAGCGCTCCATCAAATGGCGCGGGTTTCGGTTGCCGTGGCATTAGACACCTTTCCGTCTAGGGTATCGAATTGAGTTCCAGTAGTGCAGAGTCGCGCCTGTCCATCGCGCGAAGTTATTCTGGCGTTGCGGGATTCTTCTTCACTTCTTTCAGGAGCTGCTCGATACGCTCCACGTGTTCCTGAGAGACGTCGAGAACAAAGTGCAGTTCCGGAACGCGCCGCAATTGCAGCCGTTCCACCAGTTCCTGCCGGATATATTTCGAAGCGTGATCCAGCGCCTTGATGGCGTCGGATTGTTCCTTGGAGGTGGCGTTGCGCACGCTGACGTAAATGCGCGCGTGCTTCATGTCGGGCTGCACGCGTACCTCGCTTACCGTGACGGACGTCTCCAGACGAGGGTCTTTCAGCTCCCCCGCCAGCATGGCGTTGATTTCGTGGGCGATTTCTTCGCCGACTCGTTCGTGGCGATGATTGTCGGGACTCATACGATGTGTCCTGTGGCCGCGCGGCAATTACCTCAGCCGCCGGCAAAGCTCTAAAGCAAATCTACAGAGTGTCCGATCAGCACCGGTCCGAGCTCGCGGTCCGCTTCGGCCAGTACGTTCTGCAGTGATTCTTCAACAAGCTGCTCCTCATTGGCAAGTGTCACCACGCCTACGACGGAGCGTTGCCAGGTATCCTCAAAATCAAGTTCCGCCACGGCCACATTAAATTTCGCCCGCAATCGATCCTTCAGGCTTCGCAAGATCTGGCGCTTATCCTTCAAGGATTGTGCTTCGGCGATATGCAGCTCTAATGTGAGCAATCCAACCGGCATTTGCAACTCCGGGAACAGTGTGGGCGCAAGGGGACTATTTGCGTCCGGCGGAGGCGGTGCCACCCTGGGCGGCTGCTTCGGCAGCCGAAAGTTTAACTACCTGGAAGCACTCGATAATGTCGCCGATTTTCACGTCGTTGAAGTTGGAGATGCCGAGGCCGCACTCAAATCCGGTGCGCACTTCGCTGGCGTCGTCCTTGAATCTCTTCAAAGAGCTGAGTTTCGAGGTATAAATCACCGTGCCATCGCGCACCACGCGCGCTTGCGCGTCGCGCTTCATGATTCCATCGACCACGTAGCATCCGGCCACGGATCCGGAACCCTTGATACGAAACACGTTTCGTACTTCCGCGCGGCCCAGATAAGTTTCCTGTAACACGGGCTCGAGCAGCCCTTCCATGGCCTTTTTGATCTCGTCGGAAACTTCGTAAATGATCTTGTGCGTCCGGATGTCGACATGTTCCTGTTGCGCCAAATCCATCGCCTTGCGGTCAGGCCGCACGCCAAACGCGATGATGATGGCCCCGGAGGCAGAAGCGAAGAGCACGTCGTTCTCCGTCACTGTGCCAACACCCGCGCTGATAATCTTCAGCTTCACCTGATCCGTGGAAAGCTTCGGCAGCATTTCTCCCAGTACTTCCGCCGAACCTTGCACGTCAGCCTTGATCACGATCGGCAATTCCTTCACTTCGCCAGACCTCAGTTGCTCGTGCAACTGATCCAGCGTAATTCGTCCACCGGAACTGGCGCGCAACGCTGCGTCGCGCTGTTTGCCCTGGCGATATTCCACAACGTGCCGGGCCTTCGCTTCATCCGTTACCTGGAAGTGGTCTCCCGCTTCCGGTACACCTTGCAATCCCAACACTTCAACGGGTGTCGAAGGTGGCGCAATCTTAACCGGCTTTCCATGCTCATCAAAGAGTGCGCGGACTTTGCCGAACACCGAACCAGCGATGAAGAAATCGCCGATGTTCAGCGTGCCGTTCTGCACCAGAATCGTCGCCACCGGTCCGCGTCCGTGATCCACGCGCGATTCCAGTACCGTTCCTGCTGCCGGCGCATCCGGATTGGCCTTCAATTCGCGCAAATCCGCCACCAGCAGAATAATTTCCAGCAATTTATCGAGATTCTTCTTCTGCTTTGCGGAAACTTCCACGAATTCCGTGTCGCCGCCCCATTCCGCGGGCATCAATGCCAGTTCGCTCAACTGCCGCTTTACGCGTTCCGCTTGAGCTTCCGGCTTGTCAATCTTGTTGATCGCCACGATGATCGGCACATTCGCTGCCTTAGCGTGATCAATCGCTTCGCGCGTCTGTGGCATCACACCGTCGTCCGCCGCCACAACCAGCACAACGATGTCGGTGACCTTCGCGCCACGCGCTCTCATGCGCGTGAACGCTTCGTGACCCGGTGTATCGACAAACACCACGGCACGGTCGCCCACCTGCACCTTGTACGCGCCGATGTGCTGCGTGATTCCGCCCGCTTCGCCTGCCGGCTACATCTTCCGTACGGATCGCATCGAGCAGGCTCGTCTTGCCGTGGTCGACGTGGCCCATCACCGTAACGACCGGTGGCCGCGGCTTCAAGTTTTCCTTGGTCTCTTCCTGCGCAACTTCCAAAACCATTTCTTCTTCAAACGACACGACGCTGACGACGCCGTTAAACGATTGCGCCAGATCCGTTGCCGTTTCCACGTCTAATGCCTGGTTGATGCTGGCAAATACGCCGCGATCCAACAGGGTCTTCAGCAAATCCTTGGCGCGAATGTCCAGTTTCTCCGCCAGTTCGCGGATGGTAATTCCTTCCGTCAACGTAATATCTCGCGGCGCACGCGGTTCGGGTGGCGCTACTGGAGCAACTACGCCACGTCCGCCCGCACCTGGCCGTTGCCGCGTGGGATGGAGCTTCCGCTCGCCTTCGATTTCCCGCTTGTCGGCCATCGGCCGCTGCCGTTGTGTTGGCTTACGTGTATAGAGCGGCTTTCCCGGCTCTGCCTTCGGCGGCAATTTCTCCGGAAATGGCGGCAGCATCGAGGGACGCCCTGGCGCACGCGGACCCGGTCGCGAGCCCATCGGCACCGCACCCGGCCTCTGCCCAAAAGTTCTTCCCGCTCCGCCTGGGCCGCCTGGTCCACCGGGACCTCCCGGTCCGCTGGGGCGCGGCGTGTATGGACGATTGCCACCTTGGCCGCCTGGCCCTTGTGGACGCATCGGCTGACCCGGTCGCGGGCCCCCCTGACGTTGCTGGCTTCCCGGAGTCGTACCGGGCACGGGCCCACGATTCCCCATGCGCGTAGGCATGGGTGGACGTGGCATCGGCGGTGGTGGCGGTTGCCGCAATGGTTGACCCGGCGTTGCGGGCCGCGAACTTGCTTGTGCGGACGGCTGTGAAGGCCGCTGTCCCGCCGGCGGTACTGGCGCTCCGGGTCTGGAAGGTTGCCCTCCGGCAGGTGCTCCCGGTCGCGACTGCCCAGGAACGGCAGGCCGTGCCACAGGTGGCTGCGTACTTGGACGTGTAACTTGGGCTGCGGGCTGAGTTGGCGTAGCTCCACCAGGTGCTGCCGCAGGCGTAATAGGTTTTGCGACTGGCGCTGAAGGCGCTGCCGGAGGAGCTGATATCGTCGCAGGGGCGGAAGGCTTAGCTGCAGGTGGAACGGCGGCAGGCGTACCCGGCACAGCAGGTGCCACCGGTGGCCGGGCCGCTGGCGGTGTTACTACTACAGTAGCAGCCGTGGAAACAACTGGCGCCGCGTGAACCGGTGCCGCCGGTTTTGCCGTAACAGGCGTAGTTCCGGGCACTACAGGAGCGGCAGGCCGGCGAGCCGCAGATTTTGCGGCCGCTTCTTTCGCCGCGCGCTCTGCTTCCGCTTTGGCTTCCTCGTCCGCTTCGCCCTTCAGGCGCTCGCGCACCTTTTCGGCTACGTCCACGGCGATGGAACTGGAGTGGGTCTTCTTCTCGGTTACGCCAAATCCCGGTAGCAGGTCAATAATAGCCTTAGCCTTGACCTCGAGTTCACGGGCGAGTTCATTGATACGTACTTGGGATGCGTCATTCATGCTTCGTTAGGAATTTTTCTCTTCCTGTTGTTCCGCCGGCGTATCGCTTTCCGGTGATTCAACGGCAGCAGAGGATTCCTCTGCCGGGGATTCTTCTTGAACTGTTTCTGCGGCGCTGTCCGATTCGGCAGGAGTTTCTTCCGACGTGGACTCGACTGCACCTTCCGCATCTTTCGCGGCGCCTTCTTCCGCAATTTCGTCGGTACCTTCAGCGACGCCTTCCGCTGCTGGCGCTGCCGCGGTCGTGTCTCCGCTTTCATAGAAGCGGTTCACCGCCTGATAAATCTTGTCGATCATCTTCTCGCCAATACCGGGAATTTCCATCAACTGCTCCGGCGTCATGCTGGCGAGTTTTTCTAGCGACGTAATCCCAGCCGCCTCGAGCTTTTCGATGGTCTTCGGACCAATCCCCGCCAGGACCGTCAACGCGGTGCTTGGCGCGGTAAGTGCCGTCATCTGCTCTTCGATTTCACGGCGCTTCTCTTCTTCGCTCTTGATGTCGATATCCCAACCGATCAGTTTGCTGGCGAGGCGCACGTTTTGACCTTTTTTGCCGATGGCCAGTGAAAGCTGCGAATCTTCCACGATCACTTCCAGCTTGCGGTTTTCCGGGTCCGTGATTTGAACGCGGGTAACTTTTGCCGGGCTTAACGCTTTCTGCGCGAACGCCACTGTCTCTTCGTTGTAAGGAATAATGTCGATTTTTTCGCCGCGCAATTCACGAATGATGGATTGCACGCGCATACCCTTCATGCCTACGCATGCGCCAACCGGATCCACGTCTTTGTCGCGGCTGGCCACGGCCACTTTCGTACGTTCGCCGGCTTCGCGCGCTGCCGCGCGAATCTGCACCGTGCCGTCATAAATTTCCGGCACTTCCATTTCAAAAAGTCGCTGCACCAGCGCGGCATCCGCTCGTGAAACGATCACCTGCGGGCCCTTTGCCGCGCGGTCCACGGTGCGGATCACCACGCGCAAACGCTCGCCAATGTTGTAGGTTTCCAGCTTCGATTGCTCGCGCTTTGGCAGCCGCGCTTCCGTCCGGCCCATATCTACGATCAGGTCCGGTCCTTCGGCGCGCTTCACAATCACGGTGACGAGTTCGCCCGCGCGTGTGTGGTACTCATTGAAAATTGTGTCGCGCTCGGCTTCGCGCACCTTCTGCAGAATCACCTGCTTGGCGGTCTGTGCCGCAATGCGTCCCAGGACGTCGGTCGGCTTGGCGTTCAACACTTCCGTGCCCACTTCCGCGCCAGGGTGCTTCCTTTTTGCTTCAGCCAGGCTGATTTCACGCTTCGGGTCCGTCACTTCTTCCACGACGGTGTACACCGAATACACGTCCACCTGCCCCGTTTCCGGGTTGAACTTGCTGCGAAGATCTTCTTCCGTCTTGTAAAATTTCCGGGCAGCCACAACCATGGCGTCTTCGATGGCAGAGATCACCACCTCCGGTTCGATGTGCTTCTCCCGGCTCAACATTTCAATTTGTTGATAGAGCAGATTCGCCATTTCCTCGTCCTGACTTCCTAAAATTCGATGACTAGATTAGCCTTCCGAATCGTTTCCAACGGTATCTCCACGATTCGCGCTTCCTTGCCTTTCAATTCCATGCGAACTTTTCCGTCCGCAAATCCCAGCAACCGCCCCTCAAAAAAATTCATTTCCCCGATGTGCTCGGTTGTGGCGATCTTGGCCAATCGCCCTCGAAAGCGCTGGAAATCCGCGGCCTTCTTCAGCGCTCGATCCATGCCGGGCGAACTCACTTCCAGCACGTACCCCGGCCCGGGGATCAATTCCTCCACGTCCAGGATTACGCTGAGTTGTTTACTCACCAACTCGCAATCCGCGTGGCTTATCTTGGGGAAAGGATCTGGTGCTGCCTCGCCCTCGGCTCCCTCTGCCGAATTCGCAAGGGGCACCCGGTCGATGTACACCCGTAGGAAGCGTTGCTTACCTATCTTCCATTCGACATCCACGATTTCCAAGCCTTCCGAGCGTGCTACCCTCTCGGCGGCCTCGCGGACCTTATCCAAATTCACGCAAAGACTCCACGGCCTACGCCGGTCTAAAGCTCAGTACCGCCGGCGCCAACAAAAAAGCGGGCTTGCGCCCACCCCATGAAGCGACCCGATTCAGAGCGAAATAGGAGTATATTCTCCAAACAAGGTAAAAGCAAGGCAGCTGTCCGACCTGCAGCGATTTCGGAACCGTTGAGGATGCCGGAGAAAAAAGTCGGGATCCAGGCAGGATTTGTTATTCGATGGCTGGGCGCAACAGGGGGACCTATTTTCAGACAGGTCTTTTCCGTAGAGGTTGTCGCCTCAGTGAGGGTGTGGTGATGGGGAGTGGTCGGATGGGGAAAAAGGGGACATCCAGTTTTTCCTGCAGGATGTCAGCTGCTGTTGGCGGGACGCGGTCGGGAAAGACTGAGCCACAAGAACAGCAGCAGCTGGGCGCTGCTGTGCACCGGATGTTTGCCACGGTGGAGATACCGGAGTCGGTAAAGTCGTTCGATGGTCAAGGCCAGCATAGTGAGAAGCCAGCCGATCAGCAGACTGTTGGCATGATGATGGCAGATGTGCTCGAGGCCGTGACGGCTCTTGGCGTCGTTGAAACCTTGGTTCTCGATCTCCCAGCGGCTTTTGGCCATGCGGAATAGCGATTGTGAGCCCACCGTGGAAGAAGCAAAATTCGTCAGCCAGTAGGCTTCCACCACCTTGCCGTCCGGCTTGTGCTGGCGATAGAAGAACACCCGAACGGTTTCCCAATCGAGCGTTTCCCAGGGATCGAAATCCTCTGCGTCCCACACCTCCACGCGATCCGCTCCATACTGAAAAACCGTAGCCGGAGGCCCAGCAGGAAAACGCTGTCTGGGCGGCGGCCAGTAACTCCGGCAGATTGTCTTTCAGCCGTGCCACCACTCGGAGACCGAGTTCGCCTGCTGTATGTAGGAACGGTGCGGTAGCAAATTCTCCATCGACGACCACATACTGCGCCAAGCGTTTTCCCACGCTCGCGACTACCCGCCGCAATAAGCGCTGCCCGGCAGCGTACTCGCTATCGCCGGGCCCGTAAGGTTCCCCATCGCAGGGCAGAGACAGGCCGGTTCCCACCACGCTGATCATCACGAAAGAATGTTGATAGCCCAGAATCTGTTTCGCCGCGTTCTGCTTTGGCCGGCACAGGTTGCAGCCATGGTTGGTTCGCCATCCCGCACCGGTGCCGTCGACGGCCAGGCCGATCCAGCGACAATCATCAAAAGCCTTGTTGCGCTTGGCACCGCGGACGAGGGAGAGCAGGGCTTGCCGCGTCGGGCCAGGATCGAGCCGCTCGGTGAAATAGCCCAAGGTATCGTCACAGAACGGAGCTGCGATGGAGAGCGTTCGTCGCGCCGAAGAACGCACCAGCGCCTCGAGCGCATGAAAACTCGACTGCCGGAGGATTTGGCCGATCAACAGGGCCCAGAGCAGAGTCTGCGCTGGAATCTGGGGTTGTTGCCGACCGTCTCCCGGATCCTTGAGGTACCGTCGGAGACGAAGACGCCGTGTCACATAGTGGAGCAGATGACGTGGCGTCGAACAGTTCATTCTTTCTTTTTCTTGGGCTTCTTGCGCTCCAGCACGAGCAGTTGTGCGTTGGCCGCCAATACTTCACGGACGGCATCTTGAAACTCCCGCCCCTCCTGGACCCGGCGCCGCACCTCTTCGACCCATTCCTTGGGGATGTGCTGGACACGTTTTTTCCCCTGCACCATAAAGGTCAGCGACCAGACGGGATGGCCTCGGTCATCGGCACAATGACAGGTGGGCTTGTCCGCAGCGTAGATGGCTGAGAGAGCAGGGAGCCAGGGAGGGCATCCGTCGGGAATGGAGAAACGGCGCAGCAGCTGGAACTTGCGCTGGCGCAATCGAGAAGCGAGTGGTCCGTTCACCTCGATGAATCATCTTAATGTATAAATACCATAAGAAGTGACACGAATCAACAAGAGTCTACGAATGCGAAAATAGGAGTCTACTGCGGAAGGGTCACCAAGCGAGATAAAAGAGCGATCTCACGATGGGGGCAGCCTAACCGTATGTCAATCTTCCGAAACGGCTGTCCGACCTGGCCCAGCCTCTTCGCTCCTACTCACAAAGCAACGAGGGCCATCCGTTCATCGGACGGCCCTCGTCGGGTTACAAAATGACCCTGCCAATGACTACGGCTTGGCTGCTGGCGGCGTTGCCGGCTTCGGCGTCGTCGCGGGCTTGGCTGCTGGCTTTGGTGCTGCTCCACCGGCGGCCGGGTAAGCCTGATCGTAGAGCTTGATGATTTCCGGAGTCACGTCGATGTTCGTCGAGGCATACAGGATCGGCGAGTTTTGTGCGGAAGAATCAAAGATCGCCACGAACCCGTTTTCACGGGCATAGCGGTCCAGAACGTCCATCATCTTCCGGCCGATGCGGTCCACAACTTCCGCTTGCGCCGCGTTGACGTCTTCCTGCAATTCGGTGTTCTTGCGCTCGAGCTTGGCGGCTTCTCGCTGCCCTTGCGTGGTCAAACGTGCCTTTTCTTCTTCGCTCAGCGTCGAAGCGCCCGCCTGCAATTTCTGCCGCAGATCGTTGATCTGCTTGTTCATTCCTTCCAATTCATTCTGCCGCGGCGCGAATTGCGTCTGCAATTCGGCGGAGGCTTGCTTCCCTTCCGCGGTGGTCACAATGGCCTGCCGGACATTGATCACGCCGATTTTCGTGCCATTGGCGGTGCCCGCCGCTGTCTGCGCCTGAACTGCCGTTGTTCCCAAAAGGGACGCAACCGCCAGCACCGCCGTTACGATCATGTTTCTGGAATTCACTGTATTCTCCTTATTCATTTCCGGGTGCGTCTTTCGCTCTCGCTTGAGCGACTAACGAAATGACATCCCTTGGATAACGTAGCCGTTTCACGGCTAAAATTTTTGTTCACCCTGCCATACAACAACCATTGCTCTACTACCCTGCGGGTCCCCACGCCTGCGCGGCGGCCTCAGCGCAAACACAGAAGTATAACTGACCGGTGGATTCCGCCGCAATCCTCTACCCAGCACCCGCTTTTACCTAAACCGCTCCCTGATGCGCGCTGCCCTTTATTTCGGCATCGCCAGTAAAATCACACGGTTGTTGTTCTGGTCCACCATGACCACGGTATTAGTCAGGTTGTCCATGGCCACGGCGAACTGCGATTGACTGCTGATTCCCAGGGTCTCTCTGGTTTTGAATGTTTGCGAATCAATCACTGAACTTGTGGCGGAGGTCGAATTGACCGTTAGAATCGTTCCCGTCTGGAAATTATAAGCCAGTGAATACGGATTGATTCCTACGCGAATCGTTTGCGTGGTTCCGGAATTCGGATTGAAGGCGTAAATGGCGTTTTGCTGCGTTGAAGTCGCATAGAACAGTGCGGGGGTCGGCGCAGGATCGTACACAATCCCGGTCATACTAGCCGTCAATGAACTAACCGATGCGGTGGTGCTCCTGGCCGGCGGTTTGGAAGCGAGATTGATCACATCCAGCCCTGCCGTAGCCACCGTCGAGCCAGAATTCAGCAGCACCGTAACTACCGCAATCGCGCGGTTTGGATCGATGGCAATCGCCGTCGGCGCTCCGCTCGCTGCGATTGTTGTGGGAGTAGGCGTCTTCGTTGTTACTGCGCCCGGTAGCAGCACCGTCAAATCGATAGACGAAACAGTATTCGAACCACTGTTGGCTATCAGCGCCAGAGCCCGATCCTGGTCGATGGCCACGCCCAGCGGCGACAGTCCCACCGGTACCGTGTTGGCAGTTGTGCTGGTTGATCCCGATGTTGTCGTAAACGAAAGCACCTTCATCGCTGACGGATCGCTGATGTCAATGATCGAAGCCGTTCCCGTCGGCGAATCTCCGTTATTCGCCGCCACTGCATAACCCAACCGCGGAATCACGTCGATGCCTACGGGGTTCTTCCCGACGGTCACCGTATTCAGAATGCTTCCGTAGGGCACGACCGTATTATCTGCTTTCACAAAACCCGAAGGATCGATGGTGATCGAACTCACGCTGTTGCAGGCAAAGTTGGTAACAAACGCAACATGACGCACGCTGTCGATCGCTACTCCTTCGGGTCCTTGCGGGAAGTTCTGCGTTGGTGCACAGGTTGCGCTCAGGGTCAGCACTCCAACCGCATGGAAGTCAATGGAATTGGAAACAACTCCTGCCGCCAGCACATCCAGTGCGTAATCGTGAGCCACCATCAGCATCGATGCTGGTATCGTCACGTCCACTTCACTGTCGCTGACGAACGTCGTGCAGAAGGAAGTGTCCTGCGCACCCGAACATAGGCCAGACACTTTCGTGTCCAGACGTACCTTCGCGCCTGCCGACACGCCAAACCCTTGTCCGATTACGCGCGCTTTGGCCGCCTGGCCGAGTGGCACCGCCTGCGCCATGCATGGCTTCGAGCCATCCGTGTTCGTGGGATCGCATTGCGCAACGGGGACGGGGAACGGTTGGCTTAAATCGGGCTGCGCATTGGGCACACCCGCGCTCGTTATCTGCAGTTTCTGCACCGCCACCTTCTTGAAGGCTCCAGTGGGATCCAGATTCAAATAGCTGAGGGTGTTGCTGCCGGCATTGGCCACCAGCACATACCTGGACTTCGGGTCATAGGTCATCGGTCCATTCACCACCGTCGGCGTGCTGCTCCCCGCCGGGGTGTACGATCCTTGACCGAGTTGTCCGACAGGAATTGCCGCGACGATTCGATACGCTGCGAAACTGCCATTAAATCCCGGTCCTCCCGGGTTAATCAGAGAGATCGCATTCGTTGGGAAATTCGGGCCGACCTGGTCTGCGGGATCATACGTAATCAGTACGTTCGTAAAAGGATCAAACGCCACGGAATGGAATCCGGTCTCTGGCGCTCCGCTTGGATTCGGCGTGCACCCGTTGCAACTTCCCGCGGTAAGCGAAAGCGAAGTGAGATTCTGATCCAATGTGCCGATGAACTGAATCTGGTTGGACGAAGCGTTATAATCCGCAGCCGCGAACGTACGCGTCGATGGATTGATTGCCGCCGCCGAAGCGAATCTGGTGGTATTGAAAGAGTAGTACGGCGTGCCGTATTGCACCGTTCCCGGCGTCGTTGCCGTATTGGTCTCCACCTCATCCGCTAATCCCTGTTGCGCGTAAGAAAACGTCCATGGATCCGTAACGCTGCCGCCAAGCACTTGGTATGTTCCGTTGAAATCCGCTGGCGTTAATCCGGAAATGATGACCGTGCCTCCCAGTGCGGGATTGATCCCGTGAGGAGTCGCCTGGTTGCAAATAATCTTCGTGATGCCCGCCGTACGAACAGCCCCGCTCGTCCCACCGCTCACAGCCGGAGCAATCGTAGCCGATTTGCCCTTTTGCAGAAGGTCCACGAGCGAAGTTGAGCCGCTCCCGCCCGGGGTGACATAGGCGAAGGGAGCTTGCGGTTGCAGCACTACTTGCGGATAGGCGCCTGTGTTCATTGAGACCGGCGCAATCACGCAGGGTGGTTTTTGCGAAGCGATAAAGCATGTGCGCGTATCAGAATTGTCCAGATTCGGATTCACATCCACGATGAACCCAATATTGGTATTCGCGTACGCCACAACCCCCAGGTGCGTACCCGGATCTACTCCGACCGAAAATGGTGTAGCCAATCCTGTCGCAGAAGGCTGCTGCAACAACGTTTGCAGGTCTACCGGTATCGATTTCCCCAGATACGTCGCGGAAGTGCGCGACAGGGCGAACAAGCGCAGTGTGCTGTCGCCGGGGCTCACCACAACTCCCAGATCCTGGCCGCTAAAGCCGGTAATGTTTAACTGGTCGTCAATCGCAATGCTCGTCGGCTGGCTGGCAACCGCAGTCGTGCCGCCGGCGGGCACTTGCAAAGGCAATCCGCTTAACTGCGGAACGCTTCCTGTCAAATCCACCAATTGAATGGCGTTCCCTGCCTGCTCCGTCATTACTGCGAAACCCTTGGCGGAATCGATGGCAAAGCTGCTGGGCGCGAGGTTCGTTCCCGTCGCCGCAGTACTCGGTAGTGGAACCGAGGTGACCGTGCCCACGCTCTGGAAATTCGGCTGAACCGCGAAGTTTGTGGTCACCAGTGGGAATAGCGGGACAGATCCCTGCGGTGCCTGGCTCTGAATCGATACCTCATAAAGCCCGGGGCTGGAAAGTTGGCTGCCTTGTGGCGAGCCCACGAATTGCCGCGGCCCCGACTGGAAGACGGTGTCCAATGCTCCGTTCAATAGCAAACTGACAATCGGCTGGTTCGTCGCGCCGTAATATCCGCCATTGGCTGCGATTTGCGCATTCTGCCCTTGCGGAAAACTATCCGGCACGGCCGCTACCAATGCCGGGCTCGCGTAGATCAAATTCAACGGGCAGGCAATGGAAGTAGTGCTGGTGGAACCGTCCGAATTCGGAACCACCGCGCAGGGCGAGGTAGCCGTGGCGGTACCCGGAATATTTGTAACCGTAATCTTCGCCGTGCCCGCCAGACCCAATTGCGTCGACGTCAGCCGGATGCGCGTCATGATCGACGCGTCGCAAGTAACCACCGGTGTCACTCCCGTTGCGCTTGGCGTGCAATATTGCGAACTGATCGGAATTGTAAAAATATTTGTGGAATCGATCGGTTGTCCTGTGCCCTGGCCGGGTGGCGTAAAGAAGATCTTCGTCGTATTCAGAAAGTTCTTCGCATCCAGGAAAATATCCTGAGACACTGCCCCTGCCGCTACCGTCGATGGCGAAATTCCGCTGAAGGTAATCGGGTTGGTCGTCGCGTTTACCAACGAAATCTGGGCAATCGCGTAATGATTCGGATCCGATTGCGACCACACGACGGCATATACTGTCGTCGCGCTCGTAGACACGCTTCCCGCAGGCTTGGTATCCGTCGGTAGGGTGCTCGGTGCGGTATAGATTCCGTTGTTATCAATCGTCCCGCAGGTTGGGTCGCAGGTTTCCGCAAGAGGATTGGCGGTTGTGTCGTTTGCCGTCTTAGAACTCGTGTTCGGCTGCACTAGATGCCACTGTTGGCCTACTGGCGAAGTATTCAGAAACGAAGGGCTGAACGACACCTGCTGCGCTGGCGTCAATCCCACCGGCACCGTCACCGTTGAAGGTGTCACAGATACGCGGATTCCCGAATCCAATCCAATCGTCGCCGTTCCCGTTTTCTTTTTATCCGCCTCCGAGGTTGCCGTAAATGTCAGCACCGGCACCGGATTCGGGAAATTGGCCAACGTTGGCGCTGTGTACGTCAGCACGTTCGAACCGTTCGTTGTTGAAATCACCCAGGTGCCGAATGTTCCCGTGCCTCCGGGCAGCGTGCCGCCGCTGGTGCAACTGCCTTTCTGCGCTGTGGGGTTCGGTACCGTGGTGGTCGCCGGCGGGGTATAGGAATACGTGCAAGGCCAGTCTGAGACAGTAATGTTGGTACTGCCGCCGACTGTTGCCGAAAATGTTTGCACCTGTCCCGCGATGACCACCGCCGCCGGTGGGCTGACAGTTACCGTAATCACGTTGGTGGCCGAACTGCTGCTGCATCCATGCAGAAACAGCAAGGCGCCGCAAATGACTCCCAAAGCGGCATTTTGAATCGATCGTAACTTCATAACGGACATCTCCCCCAAATGGACGCCGCAGGATTCCCCGCGCACCCCTTTACCTGATATCGCCACGCAATCTCGTTGGAAATGTGATGCGGTCAACATTCCCTCTCGTTGTGTTTCTCCACCCGCACTAGAATGTCCGGCTCACCGTGAATCGGAAGGTGCTGGCCGGCTCGAAATAATTCAATCTTCCCGGGTTCTGCAAAATCGGCTGCAATGGCGTCAAAACGATTGGATCGCACGTTCCCGGATGCAGTGGATCGACCAACCCCAAAGCTCGGCATTGCAGATACAGATTTTGCGCGTTGTACAAATCGTTCGGCGCCACCAGTGTCTGGTGCAGCCGCAACGGGTTATACGCGTAATAAATCCGGAACGGTGCCTGTACGATTGGCAGGTTCACGATGAACTCAACACCCGTTGATGCCCTGATCTTGAAGTTTGTTCCAGGCGCAATCTGCAATTCGGGTTGCTGGTTGGCCAGTGGAAATTGCGAATTGATGTTGGCCACGCCCGTTGGATCAAGCGTCAGTCCGCTCCTCCGCAAGGTTCCGTCTGTCCCTACGTCGGCAAACAACGACATGCTGACGGGCCCGGCGATCGGAATCCGGTATTCGAAGTTACCCACGACCTGTGTGTCTCCGCCGGGGAACGTAATCGTGTAAGCCACCACGGGCACCGTTAACGTCGTTGCCGAACCGTGGTACGGGAACGAAATCGGCTGGTTGATCACCGTGGGAATAAACGTCACCGGGGAAATCGCACGGATATCGAATCCTCTGATGTCGTTCTCTCCGCCCATGTAGAAGCGGCTGTAGGGCGGGACTTCTTTTCCGCCATACCCGGTCGTGAACGCACCTAGCACGCGGAATCCGACCGCATTCCGGTGATGATTGATCGGGTGGAAATACGTGTATTGTCCCGTGTTTGTAATTGTGTTGACGTTTCCACCAATCGGTCCGCCCGTGAACGCTAGTGAATAAAAATAGCTTTTTCCGCGCGTCGCATTGATAGGACTGTCTAGGGTGTTTTGTGTGATCGAAGTCGTGATCGTACTCGCCAGAATTCCATTCAGTGCACTTGGCCCGGCGATGCTCCGGTATTGCAATTGCGTGAAAAGCAAATTCGACGCATCGTTATATGTCGTGATGTTGGTTCGCGTCAGTCCGTAACTCACCGACAGGCGCGTGAAGGAGAATCGCTTCATCGGATAGCTGGCAAACGCCGTAAATCCGGTGCTGTTCTGATTGTAGTTCTGAATGTATTGCGGATTGATGCTCACCGACTGCCCGGTCAGCAGCGCCGCCTGGTGAGCCTGGTCATACTTATACAACGAGGAAAAAATCGTGAAACCGCTCGAAATCGGCCGGTCAAACAGGTAGGGCTCCGTAAACCCGAACATCAGGTTGCGTTGATACTGTCCGACCTGCGCCGACAAGGTGAGCGTCTCGCCCAATCCCAGGAAGTTGTTGGTCTGGTAGGTCAAGCCGATGAATCCGCCGGATAGTCCGCTGACGCCGCCTTGCAATCCGATCGACTGCTTGCCTTTTTCCTTCAACTTCAACAGCAGGTCGACCGTGCCTTCTTTTGTATTCCGCTTGATTTCCGCAGCTTTGTCCGCTTCCAGCTTGTCAAAGTAATCCAACTGGTTCAGCCGCAGGATACTCAATTCCCACGCGCGCTTGTTGAACAACTGGCCTTCGTCGATCAGCAATTCGCGGCGGATCACCTTGTCGCGCGTCGTCGTGTTTCCGCTGAAGTCGATGCGGCGCACGTAATATTGCTTGCCTTCCTCAAACTTCATCGTCACGTCGATCTTTTTCGCCGCGTCATCAATATCGGTTTCCGGCGTCGCCACGAAATCGATGAATCCGTACTGCCCGTAAATCTTGCCGTAATCTTCCAGCGCCTTGCGAATCTTTGCGGAAGAGAACACGTCGCCGGTTTTCAGCGGGAACGCTCCCTTTAATGCATCCACCTTCAGCGAGAGCGCTTTGTCCGGATCGCTGCTGGCGATCTTCAGCGTCCCCATCACGTACTTGTCGCCTTCTTCCAGCGGTATCGTGATGTTGACGGCTTTCCCTTCGGTCTTGCCCAGGATCACCGGCACGCCCCAACGGTAATTGTTGGTGTCTACGTTCTCGATGATCGGATCCTTTACCAGCACCTTGAAGTAGCCGTTGTCTTGGTACAACCCGCGAATGCCGACCTCGATATCCTCAATCAACTTGTCGTGATCGTAGGTCTTTGACATCACATCGATTTCCGTGAAATACAACGGAATCTGGTATGGCCGGTCATGCTTCATCGCGCGGATCAACTTTCTGCTGCTGAACGCGTGATTGCCAGTGAACATGATCTTGCCGACCTTTACTTTCGGCCCTTCGTCGATTTTGAATACCAGGATCACCGCGTTGCTCGATGCAATCCGTTCATACTCAGGAGTCACGATGGCAAATTGCCGTCCGTGCTCTCCCAGCAGTTCCTTCAAGACGACTTCCGCTTTCTTGATGCGAGTTGGGTCGAATTGGCTCTCAACGGTCAGACCGACTTTTTTCTCTTTAAACCGGTCCAGAATGTCGGATTCGGATATGGAGTGGATTCCTTCATATCGGATGCGCCGGATGATTGGCCGCTCTTTTACGTCGAAAATAATAATTTTGCCGCCGGGCTTGTCGCCATCCTCCACGCTCAACTTCACATCTTCGAAAAATTGCGTGTTCCACAACGCCTGAAAATCGCGCCGCAACGTTTCCTCGTTGTAGGGGTCGCCCTCGCGGGTAAAGATTCGGGCTTTCAGGGTGTCCGTGCGTATACGCCGATTGCCGGTAAAGTCGATGCGCTCGACAAACGCCGGAGTTTCCGCCGGCACGGCACTTTTTTGCGCATCGGCCGTGGGGAACTCCTCGATTGTTTCCTTCAGGGTGGTTTCGTTCAGGGATGCGTGAAACAGGTAGGCCGTTTTACCGCCGCTGGCTGCGTTTTTGCTCTCGTGCCCTTGCGCTGATACCAGGAATGGCGCAAATCCTGTCACCAATAGAAACACGACGCATCGAAGACGTACACTCCGGCGCACTGCACGCAGAGCGTCCATCCTCGACAGAAAACAGACTGTCTTACGAGCGGCCGTTGATCGGCTCAAGGCCGCGCCCCCAAACCCAAGATGTTCTTCTCCCGCCAGTCCCGGTATGAGACTAGCCGTGTGCGCACCCGTGCGATCCCCTATGGGGCAAACCGCTCCGCGAGTTCACGTGTTGCGTCAGATTCGCTAGTGGACGACTGGGGTTGCCTCAGCTACTGGCCGGAATGCCAGGCCTTCCCCTGCAACATAAATCTGCAACGTGGCTGGCCTCTGGATTCCACCCTGAATCAATGCCTCAGATAGCGGATCTTCAACGTACTTCTGCAGGGCCCGCCGCAGCGGTCGCGCTCCATAATTCCGATCCGCACAGGTTTTCTCGAGGATCCACTGGCGCGCTTCCGGCGACAATACTACCTGCAATTGACGATGAATGAGTGTGTCATTCAACTGTCCGACAAGCAAATCGATAATTCGCAGCAGATCTTCGTCACCCAGCGGATTGAACAGGATTACTTCGTCCAACCGGTTCAGGAACTCCGGATTGAACGACCTTTTCACTTCCGACATCACCAGGTCTTCCATGCTCTTCAGTCCGGCTTCATCCAATCCGGATTGGAACCCGATCGAAGTGCGCTTCTGCAAATGGCGCGCTCCGATATTGGAGGTCATGATGATGATTGTGTTTCGAAAATCGACCGTATTGCCCAGCCCATCCGTCAATTGCCCATCCTCAAAGACCTGGAGCAGGATATTGAACAAATCCGGATGTGCCTTCTCGATTTCGTCCAACAATATAACGGAATATGGAGTTCGGCGCACGCGTTCCGTCATCTGCCCGCCCTCTTCATATCCCACATAGCCCGGAGGCGCGCCGATCAATTTCGACACCGAATGCTTTTCCATGAATTCCGACATGTCGAAACGAATCAGCGATTTCTCTGAGCCGAACAAGAACTCCGCCAGACGCCGTGCCACTTCCGTCTTGCCGACGCCCGTGGGCCCGAGGAAGAAGAAGCATCCAACCGGGCGCGAAGGCGACTTCAATCCAGCTCTGCTGCGGCGAATCGCGCGTGCCAGCGCGGTAATTGCCTTGTCCTGGCTGATGACGCGCTTGTGCAGTTCCGGTTCGATCCGCAGCAGTTTCTGCTGCTCGTCTTCCTTGATCGACGTTACTGCTACGCCTGTCCAGCGCGACACTACCTCTTCGATGTCTTCACGCGTCACGATTCCCGTCGAAGCATCGTCCAGCTTGTAGCGCTCGCGAAGCACCCGCAGGTTTTCTTTTTCCTTACGTTCTTCTTCGGAATAAAAACGCGCCTTCTCGAACTCGTGCGCCGCAATCGCCGATTCCATGCGGTGCGTGATGAACTTCACCCGCTTCTGCACTTCGCCGACTTCGCCCGGCACGGAAGCTTGGCGCAATTTAACACGTGCACCGGCTTCGTCAATCAAATCGATGGCCTTGTCGGGCAGGAAACGGTCAGGAATGTACCGGTTGGACAGATACACCGAGTAGCGCAATGCTTCGTCTGTGTATCCAACGGCGTGAAACTTCTCATACCGTTCACGAACGCCATTAATCACCTGGATGGCTTCTTCTTCGTTCGGTGCAGGAACTTTCACGGCCTGGAAGCGCCGTTCGAGAGAGCGATCTTTTTCCACGGACTTCCGGTATTCACCCGGCGTGGTTGCGCCGATGCACTGAATCTCTCCGCGAGACAGCGCCGGCTTCAATATATTTGCCGCGTCCAACGAACCTTCGGCCGAACCTGCTCCCACCAGCGTGTGCAATTCGTCGATGAACACGATGGAGTTCTGATTCTCCATCAACTCTTTCATGATGGTTTTCAGCCGCTCTTCAAATTGCCCGCGGTATTTTGTTCCCGCCACAATCAAGGAAAGGTCCAGAGACAGAATTCTCTTGTCGCCCAGGAACGGTGGCACATCGCCATCGGAAATTCGCTGCGCCAATCCTTCCACAATGGCCGTTTTCCCAACGCCAGGTTCGCCAATCAGCACCGGATTGTTCTTGGTGCGCCGGCACAAGATCTGGATGACGCGTTCCACTTCGTTATCCCGTCCGACGAGCGGGTCCAACGAGCCCTCCGCGGCCGCGGTCGTCAGATCGCGGCTGAACTCCGCCAGCAAGGAAGTCTCTTTCGGCCGCGCCGCCGTGGTTTTCTCACCCGTCGTGCGCGACAGTTCCTCGCGCAACGTGGACAGCCGCAATCCGCGCTCCATCAGGATTTCCGCGCCAAAACACTTTTCTTCCCGCAGAATTCCGAGCAGCAGATGCTCCGTGCCGACGTGCTTGTGCCCAAGTCTTTCCGCTTCTTCCGCCGCCATGTTCAGAATGCGCTTGCACTCCGCGCTCAGTGGCACTTCCACGGACGTGGAAATGCGCTCGCGAATGGTGATGCGCGCTTCGATTTCCTTGCGGATGGATTCGATGGAGCCTTGCTGGCGCAGGAAACGGTTCGCCAGCGCTTTATCCTCGCGCATCAAACCCAGCAACAGATGCTCCGTCTCGATGTACGGGCTGCCATACTGGCTGGCTTCGTACCTGGCAAAAAAGATTACGCGTCGCGCTTTTTCTGTGTATCGTTCGAACACGATTAGCTCGCTTCTCCCTCTGGGGTCCCTCTCGCTCCGGCTTTCGTCGTGCGAGTCTGCAGAACGCCATGCTCGAGTCCTATGATTCGGTCGCACCGTGCGGCCAGCGCCAGATTATGCGTCGCAACTAGCGACGTCAGGCGATGCGTGCGGTGCAGCCGTTCCAGCAACTCAAACACGGCCCAAGCATTCTGCTCGTCCAGATCTCCTGTCGGTTCATCTGCCAGCAGCACTTTCGGCCCGGTGACGAGCGCCCGTCCGATCGCTACTCGCTGCTGTTCCCCGCCAGAAAGTTCTCCCGCGTGGTGCTCGGCCCGTTGTTCGAGGCCTACTTCTTTCAGCCACTTGCGCGCTTCTTTTAGCGCAACTTCCTGTGGCTCACCACGCACTAGCAGCGGCATCGCTACGTTCTCCGTCGCCGTAAAATCCGGCAACAACTGGTGCCTCTGCCAGAGAAACCCCACGTCACGATTGCGAAAAGTTGCCAGCGCCGCGTCTTCATTGAATTCTATTGCTTTATTTTCAAAGTATACTGTACCGCTTGTTGGAGTGTCTAGCGCGGCCAGCACATGCAGTAAGGTACTTTTCCCGGCTCCGGATGGCGCAACGATCGCTACCATCTCTCCTTGATGCAAAACTAGGTTTGCATCCACCAGAATTTCCAGTTTCTTCCCGCCCGCGCCGTAAGTCTTCTTCAACGCGCGAGCCTCTAGCACCGTTTTCCCCGCCTCCGCCACTTCGGCTATCGCTCCGCTGCTCATCAACTCTGCGTCTCCGCCTCTCGCTTGTCGTTTTTCCGTAAAGCTCATTTTGGCAGCGTGTCTGGTCGCTCTTTCGCTACCTTATATCTACATTAGATGCAGCCGATTCGGTCTCTCCCCTTCCCGTGAGGCAAAATTATTGTCACTGCGCCTCTGTACCCAGCCTTTTTCCCTTTTCCTGCCCTTGGTTACCGTTCAAGCAGAGCCGGAAAACCGGCCCAATCTGAAACGATTGTAAGCCCCTCTATTTCATTAACTTGCAGCGGGATCGGGACAACTTCAGCCGTAGGTACTCTCAGCAGTCCCAAGTCTTCTGCCAGTTACTTCCATTAGGAGCAAATTTGGCACCAAACATCCGGCCTGTGCGACCCTTTTTGCGTCCCTTTACCCCGCTGCTGCCGCTCACTCAAATCGTAGGATCTCCACCGGAAGCAACCGCGAAGCTTCTCTCGCAGGAACAATTGTGGCCACAATGGCAATCGCCATGGCCGCCGCCGCGATCCATACTCCATCCATTATGTTTGGAAGAAACGGCACGTAGGACACCGCATATACTTCCGGGTCCAGCGGAATCAGATGATATTTTCCCGCTATGAATGTAAAGCTGTAGCCCACCAGCAATCCCAAGACCGTTCCCGTCGCGCCGATTGTAATTCCCTGCAACAAGAATATCCGGCGAATTTGTTCGCGACGTGTCCCCATCGAAAGCAGCACCGCGATGTCTTTCGCTTTGTCCGTCACCGTCATCGAAAGCACGACCAGAATATTTAATCCGGCGATGAATGTAATCAGGCCGATGAAAATTGCCGTCACCACTTTTTCCAGGCGCAATGCACGGAACAGCGCGCGGTTTTCTTCCATCCAGGTGCTGGCAACAAATCCTTCTCCTGCTTCCCGCTCCAACACTTGCGCAATTTCCTTCGCCTGCCCGGGATTTCCCAGGCGAAACTCCAGAACATTCACTACATCTCCCGTTCCCGCGAGCGATTGCGCGGCGGGCAATCCCACAAAGCACCAATTTTCGTCGTAATCGTAAAATCCGGAATCGAAAATGCCCGCCACTCGGAATCGCCGCGTCCGCGGTATCAGTCCATACGGTGTAAGCCGCCCTTGCGGACTCGTCAGCGTTACATAATCACCTGGGCGCATTTTCCATTCGTCCGCCAGTTGCTTGCCGACCAGTAATCCTTCGATGCCTTCTCCATCGGCGGTAAAATCCAGTTTTCCCGCGGCCAATTTCTTCAGCGCTTCATCGCTGCGCTTCTCCATTTCCACCTCTACACCCTTGATCACCACACCGCGGGCCTGCCCACCCGAAGAAAGGAGCACCGTCTGGTAGATTCCGGGCGTCACTGTGCGCACTCCGGGCGTCTTTCCCAGTTTTTCAGCCAGCAAATTGTAGTCGTGAATACCGTTCGATCCGGGCCGCGTCAGAGAAATATGCGCCGTTACTCCCAGCAGTTTATCTTGCAGCGTTTCGCGAAAGCCGCTGTTCATGGCCAGCGCGATCACCAGCGTGGCCACGCCAGCTGCAACTCCCAAAACCGAAAACATCGTCACCAGGCGCAACACCGCCGGTCGATTCGGCGACCGCAAGTATCTTCGCGCCACGAACCATTCAAATCCCATGGTGTGCCGCCCGCTACGCCTTGTCGCCTTCCGCAGCGGCCGGTTCTTCCGAATTTGCTTCCGGGCGGAGCAGAGGAAACAGGATGACGTCGCGAATCGAATGCGAATCCGTCAGCAGCATGGTCAAACGGTCGATACCAATCCCTTCACCCGCCGTTGGCGGCATCCCGTGGCACAGCGCGCGGATGTAATCCACATCCACTTGTTTCGGCACTTCATCGCCACCCTGTGCAATCTGCGCCAGGAATCGTCGCTCCTGCTCCGCGGGGTCGTTCAACTCCGAAAATCCGTTGGCAATCTCCATGCCAGCCACATAAATTTCAAATCGCTCTGTCAGTGATGGATCATCCGGCTTCTGCTTCGAGAGCGGCGATATTTCTGTCGGGAACTCATACAGAATTGTCGGCTGCACCAACTTGTCTTCCGCCAGTGTCTCGAACAAAAGCCCAGTCCATTCGCCATCCGCCAATTTCCCTTTCGCAGCCGCGTACGGCGCGTGATTCGCCTTGGCCCAGACGTTGTACGTTTCCGTAGCCTGCAGCGGCCCGCCAGGCGAAGCCAGTTGCTCCGTCGTTGGTGAATCTCCTGCACCCTCTGGCCAATACTTGATAATCGCTTCGCGCATCGTCAATCGCTGAAACTTCCCGAAATCCAGTTCCACGTCGCCGAATTTCACTACCGTCGAACCGGTAATTTCTCTCGCTAGCATTGCAAACAATTGTTCGTTCAAATCCATAAGGTCGCGATAGTTGCTGTAGGCTTCGTAGAACTCCAGCATCGTAAATTCAGGATTGTGTTGGGTGGAGACCCCTTCGTTCCGGAAATTCCGGTTGATCTCATACACGCGGTCGAATCCGCCAACTGTCAGGCGCTTCAAATAAAGTTCCGGCGCAATTCGCAGATACAGATCGACATCCATGGTGTTGTGGTGGGTGATGAACGGCCGCGCCGCTGCTCCACCGGCTATCGGATGCATCATCGGTGTCTCCACCTCGATGTACCCACGCCCGTCAAAAAATTTGCGCAACTCCCGGATGATTCGCGCACGCGTCTTAAAAACTTCCCGCGATTTCTCGGTGGCGATCAGATCCAGATAACGCTGCCGGTACCGCAATTCAATGTCCGATAGCCCATGCCATTTTTCCGGCAGCGGCAGCAGCGCCTTCGACAGGAAGAACAGCTCCTCCACCCACACGGAAAGCTCGCCGGTCTTGGTCCGGAACAGGTGTCCCTTCACGCCAACGTGGTCGCCCAGATCCAGCAATTGGAACAGCGCGAATCCTTGCTCGCTGACCACGTCCTTCCGAACATAAATCTGTACGCGCTGGCCCGATCCCTGCAGGTGCGCAAATCCCGCCTTCCCCATCAAGCGGTATGAGACCACGCGACCCGCCACACGAACTTCTATACGGTTCGCCTCCAGCGTCGCGCCATCCTTATCTCCATATTTCGCGACGATATCGCCCGGCCGCTCCGTCCAGCGAAACTCCCGTGGAAACGCCTCAAAACCCAGCGCCTTGATCTGTTCAAGTTTCTTTTCCCGCTGTTCAAACTGGTCCCGCGGCTCAAAGTCCAAAGTCTTTTACGCCCTTTCCTTTTCACTTCCTCAGGAGTATAAGTGCTGCTCGTTACCGAGAGCAAGGAACCGTGCCAACTTCCCCTGTATAGCGTCCTTCCCACAGAAGCCTTGCTGGTGGCAAAAGTAAAACGTGCTTATTTGTTAAAGGATTGCTACACTTTCAGCCAATCGCTCCACGGAGGTCAGTCGTGGGATTCAGGTCACCCAGCAAACCGGGCCCATCGGTGTCTCTTGATTGGAGAGCTTCCCTCTCGGTGGAAAAGAATCACGCCTACGCTACCACTCTGCATCGTCTTGAAACTTCCTACGGCATGTTCAGCGTCACTCTGGATGAAGCGATCGGTATGCGCCGTTGCGGCCGCGTTCAGATGGCCTATCAACTCTTGGCCGTTACTCCTGTCCTTTGCGACAAACTCATCTCCCCGCTGATTTCGCTCCTTCGCGCCATGACCGTGCACGCCCGCCACTTTGGCACCGCGCCCAGCCTTGCTTCGCTGAACCCCGCCAATTTTCAGCAGTCCAGGAGTCAACGTGTCGCCCGCTTCAACGGCGTCTTCAGTCACGCCCTGTTAACCCGTCGTTCACAATTTCTGTACAAAATCTCTAGCCTTTTGGAGCTTACCGAAGATCTTGGCTCGAGCTTCCATGACGCAGCCGAGGAACTTGGCGAAGGCTCCGCTGCACGGCCCGAACGACATTGGGAGCTGCTGGATGCCTCCCACTACGATCTGAATACCTGCCTCCGTGAAACCGTAGTCTTGCTGAAGTGCTTCCTCCATGCACTTCCTCAGAAGCAACTGGCCGAATTCCAGGCTACTCTTCAGCAGGAAACTCAGCCAACTCGCTCGACTTCCCGGGTCCCTTCCCTCGCCCGGAATCTTGCCCATAGACGTCTAACCCCGGTCAAGGGACAATAAGCACACCCGGCATGCTGCTTCTTTGGGCACCATGCAACCTATAGGGCTCTTTCGCCTTCTATAGCTTCATATGTGCGCCTCTACGGCAATGCCAGGGACAACTCTCGGAGGTATTCGGCGCATCCGTAATACTAGTAGCGCCGCCATTGGACAGTTGGCCCGTCAACGACCAGCCGAACCGGTAGCGTGGACCGAAGCGGAAGCCATTCGCCGTGCTCAGGCGGGTGACGCTGCGGCCTTCGAGCATCTCTATCAACTTCACGGCCGCAGAGTCTATGCTCTTTGCCTTCGCATGCTCAGTAATCCCGCGGACGCCGAAGACCTGATGCAAGAGGCGTTCCTCCAGCTCTTCCGCAAGATTTCCACCTTCCGTGGCGAGTCTGCCTTCTCCACCTGGCTGCACCGTATGACCGTCAATGTCGTTCTCATGCGTCTGCGTAAAAAGTCTCTTCCTACTGATTCGCTGGAAGAGACTCTTGACCCCGATGCCGAGAACAGCGGCCCCAAGAAAGATGTCGGTGCTCCTGATCTTCGCCTTTCCGGCGCCGTCGACAGGGTCAATCTCGATCGCTCCATTGAGAAATTGCCTCCGGGCTATCGAACCGTCTTTGTTCTCCATGATGTCCAGGGCTACGAGCACAACGAAATTGCCGATATCATGGGTTGTTCCGTAGGAAACTCGAAATCGCAATTGCACAAAGCTCGTACGCGTTTGCGGGAATTGCTTCAGGAGGATGTTCGCGACCAGGCCCGTACGGAACGTCAAGCTTCTAAATCGCAGACGGGATCGCAGGATTGAGCTAACATGAGGATTCCGACGGGCACCAGGTTCAGGGATTTGTTTTGCAGCACTTTTTCAGGGAAGGTTGGCCTGCCAGCTCCCTTCTCTCCGGGGTTGATTTATGCAGTGTAATGAATTTGCTTTTGTACTCGAACAACAGGGAATTTCTCCGCTTACACCAGCCGCGCAAGATCATCTTGCCGCTTGCGCTGCATGCCAGGATTTCTTCGCGGATCTCTCTTCCATCGTAGCCATTGCAAGAGAACTTCCCACTGAAGCCGAACCCCCACAACGGGTTTGGGTCTACTTGCGTGCGCAACTGGAAGCGGAAGGCCTGATCAAGGAGCCTACTGTCGTTACCGGCATGCGTCCGCTGGTTGGCTCGACAATCTCCGCATGCTGTTCCGGCCGCGCACCTTGGCCACTGCCGGTGTCGGTCTGGCTCTCGCCATCGCCGCTTTCTTGCAATTGCACAAGCCGATCACTCCGGCAAACCCTTCTGTGCCCGTCGCCAAGCAGTCGGCTCAACCGTCGATGGCACAACCCGCTCCCCAACAGCAGGCCGCTCCTCAAATTCAGGCGCAAGTTCAAACTCCCGCATCGCAGCCTTCTGCAAAACGTACTCTCGCGGCGCCCAAGTCGGCTGAATCTGTTCTCGCTCCGCCTCCTTCCACGGAGGTCTTTCAGGTAGAGCCGGCTGGTACCAATCCTGGCGAAACGGAAGTCTCGGACTCTCGTCTGGCTGGCAACCCCGCTCTCGACGAGTCTTTGCGCAAGAATCTGCGCATCCTGAATGAGTTTATTGCCGAATGTGAAACACACCTGAAAAAGTATCCGCATGATACGCTGGCTCGCGAATATCTCAATAGCGCCTACCAGCAAAAAGCACAATTGATCGCCGCTATGTTGGATAGCGGAAGGAGCGAGCAGTGATGATCCCCAGCAAGCTCAGCGAACGCACCCTATTCTCCGCCCTCGGTGCCATTTTATTATTCGGCGCCCTCTCTGCCCCAATCTGGGCTGCCACGCCAGAGCAGCAGGAACGCCACTTCACCGTTAAGAACCGCCCCGTCGTCGTTCTCCAGAATATTGTTAACGGCCGAATCGAAGTGAAGTCCTGGAAGAATTCCGAAATCGTGGTGACCAGCACGTACGCTCCCGGCAAGGTAGAAGTCGAGATTGAACAAGTGGGCGACCGCATCGACATCAACGCCAGCGCGCTCACCGATTCAGCGCAACCTCACGATCTTGACGCCAATTTCCAATTGATGGTTCCAGAGCAGACCGAACTGCAGCTGAAGACGCAGACCGGTCTCATCCTCGTCGAGCAAGTTAACGGCGACATGAAGCTGCAAAGCGTTGCGGGCGACGTTCACCTGAAGGAAGTTTCCGGCTACATCATCGTCAAGACCACCGGCGGCTCACTCATCTGCACGCAATGCGCCGGGAAACTCGAGTTCAACTCCATCAGCGGCAACGCGCAGATACTTGCAACCCGCCCTCGCTAACGTCAATTTGGTTACCACTACAGGCAACATTCTTTATGACGGCGATTTCGTCCGCACGGGCATCTACACCATGAACAGCGGCCGGGGCCTGGTCGAAGTTCGCTTCTCCGGCACCGGGTCTTTCGACCTGAAAGCGCAGACCATTCTCGGTTCTGTTGACAATCAGGCGCCGGACTTGATCAAGCCGGACACTCACGCGAGTCGTCACAGTAACGGAAAATTCACCAAGAGCTTCATCGGCACCGTTGGCATGGGCCTCGCCAAGGTCGAACTCTCCTCATACAGTGGTACAATTCGAATTCTGAAGCGCGATTAGTTCGCGCGAACAGGAATCGTGACTCAACCTTCAATTCTTCGCGGCTCTACGCCGCACGTTCCCGTCATCTCGCTCGCCGGATTCATGGGCTCCGGCAAAAGTACTGTCGGCTCTCGCCTCGCCCAGCAACTCGGCTGGCGCTTTGTGGATCTTGACGAAAAAATTGAAGAAGCCGCCGGTATCACCATCCCGCAATTCTTTGAACGCCATGGTGAACCTGCGTTCCGCCAACTGGAAGCCGATCAACTCCGTGCTGCTCTGGGCCGTGCCATCGAGCGCTCCGAGCCCACAATTCTCGCTCTCGGCGGCGGCACCTACGCCCAGCAGGGTGCGCCTGAATTTCTCCGTAACTCTGGCGTTCCCGTAATCTGGCTCGATTCGCCCATCGAGGTCCTGCTCGCCCGCTGTTCCACAATGACCGGGCGTCCGCTCTTCAAAGACGAAGCCAGTTTTCGCGCTCTGCACACCCAGCGCATCGCTTCCTACCAATTCGCCGACTTTCGCGTCGACAGCTCCGGCGATCCTGCTGCCGTGGTAGCCGAAATCTTGCGTCGTGGACTCGCGGGAATACCCGCGGGCCTGCCCGGTCCCGATTTACCTGTAGAAAAACCGCAACCTTGAGGGAGCATTTCATGTCGAGCCATCGTGAATCCCCGTCGCAGTTGACTTCACTCGTTCACCCTCTCACTTTTGACTACCGTGCCGCGCGCCCCTCTTCCTCGACAAAGTGCACGGAAGCGCTCCTTCTCGCTCTGCTGCTTCTCACCACGATCTTCCTCGGTCTCTCCGCGCACGCCGCACAGAAGAAAGGCGCTGCTGCCAGCCTTTTTACGGCGGACAAGGGCAAGCTGAATATCCTTCTTGATGGAAAATCGGTGGGTCGCGAGGAATTTGAGATTTCTCCCAGCGGTGCCGGATGGGTCGCCAAGGGCACGACAACGTTCAAGCCGCCAGATGGCTCACAAACTCACGTCACCGGCAACTTGACCTTGCAACCTGACGGCGCTCCGATCAGCTATGACTGGACTTCGCAGTCCGAAAAGACCAACGGCGCTCACGTAATGTTCGCCAATGGCGTCGCCCGCATGACTCTTCAAATGCAAGGTATCAAACCCTTCGATCAGGACTTCACCTTCACCTCGCCCACTATCATCGTTCTCGACAACAATCTCTACCATCAGTACGCCGTGCTCGCCCGCGTCTACGACTGGTCTCGCCGCGGCACGCAGAATTTCTCCGTACTGATTCCTCAGGAACGCACTCCAGGCACAATCACTGTCGATTGGGTGGGCGCCGTCTCTGCCGAAGGCAAATCCTATGAGGGCCTGAAGGTCCTCACCACCGACCTCGAAGTCGTTCTCTACCTCGACGGCAGTCACAAACTCATCCGCCTCGAAGTCCCTGCCGCCCAGGTCGCCGTCGTCCGCGAATAGCGTGACCGGACATTTTCCTGAGGCGCGGATAGTACGAAGCGGATTTCCGCAACTCTGACGCTCCCCTGATCCCTGCTAGGATGGGCCCACATCCTCGCTCTTCCCTCCGCGATCCCTCCATCATCACAGTGCCGAAAGGCTCTGTACCATTTGTAAAGTGCGCCCCAGGAGCAGCAGTCCATCCGTCTCACTGATCACGCGCGTTTGCCTTGGCAACCGTACAGCCGCGAACTCGTGCATGGGCATGATCTTTCAGCGAAACCAGCAGCTAAGCATCCGCCAGGTAAATCTGATACTCCGCAGCACGTTGTGTCTCGCATTCAGCCTGGAATCCAAATAAAAACGGCGCCCCGGAACTGCCGGAGCGCCATTCTTCCTGCAAACTCTTTCGAAAACTTTTCTATCGTGCCAGGGGACGTTGGAACGCCGGCAATCCCGGTCTCCGCAGCGGATACCCCTGCGGTTGACCCTGGGCGTGCGCGGGCACTAGCCCATTCGAATGGCTGGCGTGGCCGATATGCCCGTGTTGTCCGTTTCCATTCGTTGGCGCGGGCTGCGGCAGCCGTGCCGGGTTACCGATAGGGCGGAGGGTGATCGGTGCTGCATTCACGTGATCGCTTATGGCCTGCAAGCGCTTCAAGATCGATTGCCACTGTTCCCAATCCAATTGCCGCAGGAACGGCCGCAATCCTTGGATGAACGGATCCTCAAGGAGTGCCTCTCCATCCGATTCCGGGATGAAGAAACGGTTCAGTCCGACATTCAATGCTTCCGAAATCTTTTCCAGCGTGCCGAGGCTCGGCGTCATCTGTCCGCTCTCGATGCGCGATAAATAAGAGCGGCTCACCTTCGACCTCGCCTGCAACTGGCTCTGCGTCATGCTCCGCGACTCCCGCAGTTGGCGAATCCGCTGGCCGATGTTCTCGACCGTCTCCTGATTCGCAAACTTCGACGTCATCGCTTCCGCTGGCGCCTGCTCTTCCTGCACCGCCTCTTCCGGTATCAGGTATTCCATTCTCTGCGGCAAGGCGTGCACGCAGCGACGGCAGTTGCCGGTTCGCGTCCGGTATTGGACAAGTCCGCACGTCTTGCAACGGATCACTTCCCGATCGATTTCCAATGTGTTCATAGCAGTTGCTTTATCCATATTTGCCGACACCGGGACTCCTCGCTGACTGGTTTTTTCCGGCGTGCGGATAGGTGAGGAACGTCGGAGCGTTCTTTGGGGGAAGGATGTGTTACTGGCGCGAATGGAGTCTCGCGTGAATACGCACTTCCTGTCAAGAGTATTTTTACAAATTCTTTACGTCAAACGTCCGCAATTGCCCGTGTTTACGCCCTGTTTTCGCCTGTACTACCGAACGGCTATGCGGCATTTCCTCAGCCCATTGCGTTCCTCTCTCTGCGACACAACTACATATTGTGCTTTTGTTCTGTTCGCTCGACTTTCTCAAATGGGCACATGTGCCACATTTCGCTACACCCCTCAAACGTTTTCCTCCTCTCTTCCACAGGCCGTGCCCATTTCTTCCCAGTTTCTTGCCGAGTGGTCTCCCAATCTGTCAATCCCGAACGGAACGAGAGATCCGTGTTCGCTCTGTAGGCACCGCCTGTTGCGGCGGTCCGCCAACGACCTTACACCTGATAATTGTGGCCAGCGCCTGTTGCGGCCAATAAACTTGATCCCCCAGGTTTCGCCATCTTCCGCATGTGTCTTGGGTTATCCTTCCAACTCATCCCTATTAGGAGTCGCACCGATGCCGTCACGCGAAGACGCCTGGAAACTAGTTTGCGAATACACACAATCCGAAAGCCTCCGCAAACACATGCTCGCCGTTGAGGCCTGTGTCCGTGCCTACGCCAAAAAATCTGGCGCCGATGAAGAACTCTGGGGTCTCACCGCGCTGCTCCACGATTTCGACTACGAACGCTGGCCCAACGATACGCATTCGCCCGATCGTGAGCATCCGGCCGAAGGCGTCAAGATTCTCCGTGAGCATGGCTATCCCGAAGAAATGCTCCGCGCCATTCTTTCTCACGCCGATTATTCCGGTGTTCCCCGCCAATCCGCTCTCGAGCACACTCTTTTCGCTTGCGACGAACTTGCCGGCTTCCTCACCGCCTGCACCTACGTGCGTCCTTCGAAGAGTATTCTCGATCTGGAAGCCAGCTCAGTGAAAAAGCGCATGAAAGACAAAGCCTTCGCCCGCGGCGTCAGCCGCGACGACGTCGTAAAGGGCGCCGCGGAATTGGGTATTCCACTCGAAGATCACATCACCTTCTGCATCGCCGCCATGCGCGAACAAGCCGACACCCTCGGCCTCCGCGGCTCTCTCTAGTTTTGGATTTTCTGGGAAACTCTACGGCTTTGCTTTTGCCGGCGTCGCTTTCGCTGCGAACAATCGCACATAAAGGACCATGTTCCAGATCTCTTCCGGCTTCATCTGGTCCGCGCCCGCGGGCATCTGTCCCTTGCCCTTGGCGATGATGTAATACAACTCTCCGTCCGTCATATCTTTCAACGACGCAGGATCCCGCCAATCCTTTAATTTCAATTTCATCTGATCCGCCAGATCGCCTTGCCCGTCGCCTTCTTTCCCGTGGCACATTGCACAGTTGTACCCGAACACTTTCTTCGAATGAGCCAGCCCCGCCGGGGAAGCCTTCACCGGATTCACTTTTTTCACATCTTCTTCGGGGATTTTTGCTTCCGCGGCCTGCGGCGCGCTAGCGGTTGCGTCTTGTGCAACTGCAGCCTGTTGCCAGGCAAGCGCCGTTCCCACCAACACGAAACTCGAGAGCACACTCGCTAGTTTCCTCATATTCACGCTCCATACCCCAGGCAGGCTTTGCTCGCATTCTACGCCGCCGTTTCGCACAGAAGTAACATTTCTTCGGTGTTCTACCGCAACGCACCTCCTCTCCACACTGTGCCCAACTACCAACCGCACAACTCGTCACACTGCATTGACGATGCTCGCACCACGCATCTACGCTTTTACAATGTCCCCCAGTCCCTCTCGTAGCAGCAAACTCTTCGGCATCCTCATCTGTTTCTTCCTCTCGGGAGCCGCCGGCCTCATCTATCAGGTGGCTTGGGGCAAGGAACTCGGCCTCATCTTCGGCCACACCGTCTACGCCATCGCCACCGTGCTTGCGGTATTCATGGCGGGTCTGGCCGCAGGTAGCGCATACCTCGGCACCTGGAATGAACGCCACGCGCACCCGATTGCGCTTTACGCCTGGATAGAACTCGCCGTCGCCGCAACCGGTGCCTTCTCGCTCCTCGGCCTGGCGGGCGTTCGCCTCCTCTATCTCGCCGCATACCCCGCCATCGGCGCGGCCACTCCGCTCCTCCTCTTGCTTCGTTTTCTCGGCATCGCTCTCGTCCTATTCATTCCGACTTTTTTGATGGGTGGCACGCTTCCCATTCTCGTTCGCGGCCTCACCCGCGAAGCCGGCGAACTCGGCGCGCGAGTCAGTCGTCTCTACTGGGTCAACACGCTCGGTGCCGTCACCGGCACTCTCGTCGCCGGCTTCATTCTGCTTCCCACGTTGGGCCTCCGCCTGACCATCGCCTGCGCCGTGGTCCTCAACGTCCTCGCCGGACTGATCGCTCTGCAAGTTTCTCGCGTCAGCGTCATCACCGAAGTTTCAAACTCCGGACAAGATTCTTCCGCGGAGCGATTCCCCGGCGACGAGTTCCTCTAAGCCCTCGCGCACATTCTTATTCATTGCCTTCGGCCTTGTCGGCGCCACCGCCATCGCCTACGAAATCGCCTGGACCCGCCTTCTCGCCACCACGCTTGGCAGCTCCACCTACGCCTTCACTCTCATGCTGGCCACTTTTCTGGCCGGCATCGTCATTGGCAGCTTCGTCTTCGAACGCTGGATCTCTCGCGGCAGCCGCACCGTTTCCTTCGCCACCTTTGCGCGCACGCAGACCCTCACCGGTCTTGCCGCGCTCCTGTTCCTCATCGCTTTTCAATACATCCCCGCGGTTGTTCCGCCCATCCTCCGCGCTACACACGGATCTTTCGGCGGACTCATCCTCGCCCAATTCGTCACCAGCGCTCTGTCCATGCTGCCCGCCGCCATCATCTTCGGTTTCAATTTCCCCGCGGTGGTTCTTCTCTTTACCGGAGGCGCTCCTTCCGAATCCGGCTACTCCGCAGTAGTCGGCCGGGCCTACGCCGCCAACACTCTCGGTGCCATCGCCGGCGCCATCATCACCGGATTCTGGCTGGTCCCCGCGCTTGGCAGTTTTCGCGTCGTCGCCCTCATCGCCGCAATCAATCTTCTTCTCGCCCTCGCCCTGGAACTCTCCGCCACGCCGCGCCGCATTCCCGCGCTCGCCTTCAACGCCGCGCTTCTTCTACTCGTCGCTTTCGCCGGCTTCTCCACCATATTTTACAACCGCGCGCTCACTTCGTTCTCCACCGTCCTCTATTTCAATCTTCATAACGAAAATCTCACCCTCGCCGAAACTGCCGCCACCTTCGATCTTCCCTTCGTTGCTGACGGGCTCAACGCCTCCATCGCCGTCAGCCGCACCGACAACTATTTCGCCCTCACCACCAACGGCAAGGTCGACGCCTCTAACGGCGATACCCCTACGCAACTGCTCCTCGGCCATCTAGGCGCCGTCTTTGATCAAGCGCCCCGCCGCGTGCTCATCGTAGGCTTTGGCAGTGGCATGACCGCTTCCGCAGTCGCTCGTTATCCCGATGTCCAACGCATCGACTGCGTGGAAATTGAGCCCGCCGTCATTCAGGCTGCTCCCTATCTTGAAAAACTAAATCGCGGCGTCCTTCGCGATCCGCGTTTACACATTATTCTCGACGACGCTCGCAATTTTCTGCTCACCTCTCGCGATCAGTACGACCTCATCATCTCCGAGCCTTCCAATCCCTGGATTGCCGGCGTCGCCACGCTTTTCACCGACGAATATTACGCCGCTGCCCGTGCCCATCTCGCACCCGGCGGTCGTTTCGTCCAATGGATTCAAGCCTATTCTCTCGATCCGGCCGACCTGCGCATGATTCTCGCCACACTCTCCAAACATTTTCCGGAAACCACCCTCTGGCGCATTCATGGGGGAGACCTGATGGCCCTCAGCCGCACCGTCACCACCCCGATGAATTTCGAGCGCCTTCGCATCCTCTGGCCAGTTCCCGAACTCCGCGAAGATTACGAAACGCTCGAGCTCCGCCATCCCGAAGGCCTCGTCGCCTACTACGCGCTCAACGATACCGCTGTCCGCCGAATCGCCGCGGGCAGCGTCCTCAACACCGACGACCGTACTCTGCTCGAATACCATGCCCCGCGCGCGCTGCTGAATCGCTCGCTCTTCGACAGCAACGCAAAACTCATCTTTGAGAATCGCGAAGGCCTTCTCCCCGCCAACCTCGACCATGCAGAAACTCGCCGCGCCCTTGAAGCCGCCGCCGAAACCAACTATCGCCTGGCCAATATTCCCAATGCTGTCGCCTATCTCAAAGCCCTCGAAAACGAGCCACCGACTTCCAATCTCGAGATTATTCGCGGACTCGTGCAACTCTCCGACGGCCACGTCGATGCCGCGCAAACTCATTTTGAAAACGCGGCACACCTCGATCCCGATTCTCTTTACGCTCTCCACTGGCTCGCCGTCGTCGCTCATGAAAAGAAAGAGGAAGCCGCTGCAAATGCCCGCATCTCCGAAATCCTTCTGCGCGATCCCAATTTCCAGCCGGCACTTGCCGATCGCGTGAAATTCGCCAGCGATACGCAGGACTGGCCCACAGCCGTCGCGGGACAAAAAGTGGTGCTCAAATCCTCAAAAAATCCGCCCGCTCTCGAATTCTGCCGTCTCGGCGAATTTCTTCTGCACACACAAAGCCTGGCCGAAGCTGAAAAGGCCTTCCTCACCGGCAATCTCGTCGATCCTTACAGCTACTCCTGCAACCGCAATCTTGCTGAACTCTATCGCCAGACCGGATTTCCGGATCGCGCGCGCCAGCGCCTCGACTTCATCGTGCGCTTTTTTCCAGACGCTGATCCCACCGTCTACACTTCGCTATTCACCGTCGACAATTCTCTTGGCGACCACGTCGCCGCCCAAGCCGCACTGAAAAAGGGGCGCCGGCTTTTTCCCCTCGACGAGTCGCTTCAACGACTGAGCCTCCCCACTCCCTAGCGGGGGATTTGCTCTGATTATTCAATGTTCATGCATCACAACGTGCTAGACTCAATGCCGTTATTGCCATACCTCCATTTACATATTGCTGAAAATGCATTGTGAGGTCTGTCCCGCCCAGTTCAGACACGCGTAAGCATTGGTGTAACTGGAGGAATACGCATGCGGATTCTGTTGTACAACCCCGACAATGGGGTCACTCGTAATTTCATGCCTCATCTCTGGATGTTTCTCCTCCAGTCGCTCACTCCAACCGAACATGAAGTTGTTCTCATCGACGGCAATGCGCAGCCCATGGATGAAGCGGGCATCGCTCAATACGTGCTCGACAACGACATCGCTCTCGTCGGCATCGGCGCGATGACTCGCATGATCGCCAAGGCCTATCGCATGGCCGATGCAGTTCGCGCTGTCGGCGTGCCCGTCGTGATGGGTGGACCCCACGTTACGGAAATGGCCGATGAAGCGCTTGGTCGCAACGGTGGCCCGCGTCACGCCGACGCTGTCGCTCTCGGTGAAGCCGATGAAACCTGGCCAAAGATCGTCGCGGATGCGGCGTGCGGCCAGCTCAAAGACATCTACGCTCCCGTTGACGAGTTCGGTCAGGAGCGCAAGCCTTCGCTGCAAGACTACCCGGCAATCCCTTGGGACAAAATCGATCTGAAGCAATTCAACCTGGTCCCCAAGATGTGGACGAAGCTTTTGCAGAAAGTCGGCGCCGGCTGGGGCACCTTTCGCATCGTTCCCGTCGAGTCCGGACGTGGCTGTCCGTACGGCTGCGAATTCTGCACAGTCACCGGATTTTTCGGCGATTCCATCCGCTTCCGAACCAACGAGAGCGTGGTCAACGAACTTCTTCTTTTGAAAGCGCGTGCCAGAAGCGAAGGGGGCCAGATCGCCGTCTTTTTCATCGACGACAATTTCGCCATCAATCCCAAGCGCACGAAGTCGCTCCTCCGCGACATCATCGCCGCGGGCGCGCAGGTCCATTGGGTCGCCCAGATCAGCGCCAATCTCCTTCGCGATCAGGAACTCATCGACCTCATCGCCGCCTCCGGCGGCAAGTGGGTCTTCATCGGCATGGAATCCATCGATCCCGCGAACCTCGCCAGCGTCAACAAAGGCTTCAACAAGCCCGGCGAATATGCCGCCGTCCTACAGCGCCTCGCCTCGCGAAACGTCTACGCCATCACCTCGTTTATCTTCGGCATGGACAACGACACCACCGGCGTCGCCGAACGCACTCTCAATGAAGTCAAGACTTGGCCGCCCGGTCTCCCCATCTTTGGTTTGCTCACGCCGCTCCCCGCCACCCCTCTCTACAAGCGGCTTGAACTGGCCGGGCGCCTCACGCGTCCTAAGCACTGGCAGGAATTCATTCCCTTTGCCATGGCCCACACTCCGCTGAAAATGACCATCGATGAAGCGCACGCCGAAGTGAAAGCTGGCTGGGCCGCGTCCTACAGCGCCAAAGCCATCGCCGACGCCGTCGACTCCATCAAAGATCAGCCCGTGGGCTATCGCATCAACATTTTTCTCGCGCGTATCTGCTTCCGTGGAATCTACTTCCCGCAAATGGGCCTGATGGCATGGCTCAAGGTAATCCGCGAAAATCGCCGCACCATCTTCAGCCTCGTCACCGAAGCCGTCTCCGCCTGGCGCAACCGCGCCACTCCCGTCTTGCCCCCAACCACCACCCCCGAACCCGCTGCCTAGCCCGTTTCAGAATCAAGCCGTGCCGCCCCAGTGGCGATTATTAGCGTCCAAGGCGATCCTTGTGTAACTCTCCGTCCTTGCACAGTCCAAACGGCCTATGGCAGGAAGCATCTTATCAGTTGCAAGTAACTTGCATCTAATATAAGACTAGGTTAGTCTTATTTCGCTCGTATCTGATTCCATTTTACTTAATCGAGGTTTTTCCGAATGGCCTTATCTAGTCCTGCCCATCTGTTGCAAGTAATTTGCAAGAGAATAACCGCACCGCTCCTCTGCTTCCTCTTCTTCGTTTGCCTTCCCGTCCACTCTCAGGAAGCTCCCTACTTCGTTACCTATTCCGACGCCCTCGAGGAACCCGGCAACCTGGAGATCGCTTACAGGGGCATCCAGTCAGCCCCAAAAAATGCCAACTCTCTCAACAGCGCCACGCTGGAATTGGAGTACGGCGTGAAGGCCTGGTGGACCACGGAGATTTACCTCTCCGGCCAGACCACACAAAACGATTCAACCGTGTTTACTGGTTTCCGGTGGGAGAACCGTTTTCGGCCGCTGATGCCGGACCACTTCATCAATCCGGTTTTGTATGTGGAGTATGAGAACCTGAATGGTGCAGACCGCAGTTTCCTGGAAGTGATGAATCACAATTCAATCTCAGACCTTTACCTAACCAACGCGCAGGCACGCGCCGAAAAAGAGCAAGCCCTCGAATTGAAGTTGATCTTGTCCAGCCACGTCCGCGGCTGGAACATTTCAGAAAATTTCATAACAGAGAAAGCACTGAATGAAAGCGAACCGTGGGAATTCGGCTATGCCCTGGGAGTCAGCCGCCCTCTCGCACTTTCAGCGCGGAGCCGTGCGTGCACCTTCTGCCGCGAGAATTTTTCGGCGGGACTGGAATTGTATGGCGGTTTAGGTACGACGGAACAGTTCGGGTGGAAGCAGACGGCACAATATTTGGGGCCGATGGTGCAATTCAATATCCCGAGAGGTCCTTCGATTGGCTTTGAACCGAGTTTTGGGCTCAACGCCAACAGCGCAGGAGTCTTGTGGCGTTTCAAAGTGTCCTACGAAATTGAACAGATCTTCAGCCCATTCAGCGAAATTCCCGATAAAGAGGAACTCGACGTATGCGAGCCAATAAAACAGTTACTGATTACAGTCTTGCTCGGAGCGGTTTCTCTTGCCTGGCAGCCACCGGCAATTGGCTGACCAAGGTTCCTGAACGCGATCGAAACCGTCCGAATCCGCTCGCGGCCAAGCGGACGCGATTGCGGCTGGCCGGCGATTATTCGTCAACCACTGTGCGTCTTGCCACGGCGAAGACGCCGCTGGTCGCGGCAAACATCCCGAGTCTGCGAAGCACGCGCCTGCGGCAGGCCACCGACGGCGAAATGTTTTGGCTATTGAAAAACGGAATTCTCGCGAAGGGCATGCCGACGTGGGTGGCGCTTCCTGAGCCCATGCGATGGCAGCTTATCGCGTATTTGAAAAGTTTGGACCCGCTTCGCCGGCCGATGCGGGCAAATCTACCAGCGAGGCAAAGCGATGAAGAGGCACACGCACGGAAACAAGTGGAACATAATTTTGGTGGCGTTGTGCTTCTTCGCCATAAACATGGTCGGTTGTGGCTCCGGGAAAGCCCCTGATCCGCCTGCGGAAGAAGGGGGCGCCGCGGGACAGGAAAATATCGGTGAGCGGGTATTTTCTGGACACCCGCTTCGCCGAATATTTTGCCGAACACATGACTGGCATCAACGAACCACTTGCCGTGGGCGACGCCGTCGTCGCCGCAAGTAACAACGCCGATCGGCGTGCTGCCTGGTCCATTTGCCGGGCAGTCCATTAACTGCCGCTCTTGCCATTTCGTCACCGAGTTCATCGACGTCCCTAAGGTGAAGAATCGTACCTACGCCGATTTTGTCGCGCGCAGCCCCATGCCGCGCAATATCAACGGATATACTTCGACACCGCGCAATGCCATGCAAATGGTTGGTTCGCTGCAACCACACGCCGGTCCGACTTTTCTGCATTTCGACGGAGAATTCACCAATGCGCAGGATTTGGTCGGAGTCCACACTGACAGGTCGCAATTTTGGATGGGCTCCGGAGCAGCACGCGCAAGCCGTTGCCCACATCGCTCGTGTGATTCGCGAAGACAATGGCACGAAACCAAAATTCGACGACGTTGTGAATTTTTATGTCCGTTCCGCCGAACTCGCCCGTCAGGGCAAATTACGAAATGCGCCCATCGAATTCGCAGGTATGTCTCTCAGCGCAGCCGATCTGGACGCTCTGGTGGCATTCCTGAAATCCCTAACCGAAGATTACGACGATGCGTAAGTACCTACGAAAATCGACCTGTACCGGCCACCTTTAAGTGGCCATCTCTGCCTGGCGCAATCGTCCCGCTGCCGAGATTCCCCCAAGCACTACTCCCGAACCCCCAACCGGATCGGGCCCGGGAACGCCAACTTCGAACCATCTCGCGGTTTCAGCGGGATGAATCTCCCGATCGGCTTTTTTGGCTTTGGTAAGCTGCATGGAACGACGCTTAATATGCATACCATTGTTCTAATTGCTGACATGGTAACCATTCGATGCTATGATCAGCCGTGAATCCATGGAACCAACTTCCCTGTGCCGGTCAGTTCCAATTTGGAACGCTCCGCCCAGGCTCTCCCCCTCCCGCTTTCGGCTTATCCACCGCTAACTTCAATCATTCCCGCACATGCACGGCCCCCTCTGCTAAGTCTCAATTATTCCCGCACATACGAGACATACCGGGGGTGGGGGGTAATTTTCTATAGTACCTAGAGGGAGGGAAGCGCTAGCGAGCGGGTAATACGGCGTAGCGAGCGATGACAAAGCCCATGGCTCCGCCAAAGAATACATCGGAAGGAAAGTGGCTGCTGCTGGTGATTCGCGAAAAACAGATGGCTCCCGCCAAACCATACGCCACGTACGGCACCCAGCGATGATTGCGATAGCGGTGAGCAATCACCGTAGCGATCGAGGTGGCGGCCATCGCGTGCACGGAATAGAAACCGCCAGAGTGGAATGGATTGTGGGTTCCGTTGAAAAAGCTATCGGTGTACGGTCCGTCGCCGGTGTACTGCAAGGGCTGCTTTCTTCCCGTAACCCCCTTGAACGCCAGGTCGAGCGCGAAGCCATCCGCAAACGCCTCGGCGGCCAACAGCGCGGTATTCTGCGCGTAAGAATCCTTCTTGATCAGACCAACCGTATAAATCGCCGCTGGAACCGCAGCCATGAATGCCCCGGTATTCGTCTCGCTGAACACACGGTTGTAGCCGCTGAAACTGTCGGTATTGCGAAAGTACGGCGCGCTATGCGCGTCGGTTGCCACGAATACCGAAGTCACGCCAACAATGCTGACAGTGGGAATCCAATGTCTCCCTTTTCCCAGTTGCATGGGAAACAGCCAGATATCTTTCTGATCGGCCAGCAGATTTGCCGGCAGTTTGCGCAACGACACGTCCCGATCCGAATCGGCCTTCGTCGAGGATTGTACCTGCGGCGCGGGAGTATCTGGCTTCCCGGAGTCAGCGACACTTCCCTGCTGGCAGAAAATCGGCGTCGCCCATCCCAACACCGCGAAGGCCGCCCAAACGCGTGCCGTGCGGCGACCTGTTTGCCATCGAATCATGCATCCAGTCTACTCTCTAAGGGTGTCTTGTGGGCTGGGACCTTAACTCCGGATGTGGATGTTCGGGCCTCGCCTTGGCGATTTAACACTTTCGCCCATCGACAGGACAGAAATGCAGGGACGCTGCTAAAATAGAGAGATATGTTGAACCAGATTTCCGGATTTGATGCGGCGGCCTTACGGCACCCGCGCAACAAAACGTATGGCGTAAAGGTTGGCAACGTCCAGGTTGGCGGCGGCGCACCAATCGTGGTCCAGTCCATGACCAACACCGACACCGCCGACGTCGAGACTACACTCAAGCAAACGCTCGAACTTGCCGAAGCCGGCAGTGAGATCGTTCGCTGGACAGTGAACGTTCCCGAAGCGGCGGAAGCTGTCCCGGTCATCAAGAAACGCCTGCTCGCTGCTGGCTGCAAAGTACCCATCATCGGCGACTTCCATTACAACGGCCACGTCCTGCTCACGAAGTATCCCGAATGCGCGAAAGCTCTCGATAAATACCGCATCAATCCCGGCAACGTCGGCGCGGGACAGCGCCGCGACGAACAGTTCTCCACCATCTGCAAAATCGCCGTCGATAACGGCAAACCGGTCCGCATCGGCGTGAATGGCGGCTCCCTGAATCAGGAACTGGTCATGCAGAAGATGCAGGAGAACACCGACCAGAATCTCGGCAAGGAATCCGAAGAGATCATCAACGACTGCATGGTGCTTTCCGCGCTGCAATCGACGGATCTGGCGCTGGAATCCGGTTTGCGCCACGATCAGATTATTATTTCCTGCAAGACTTCTCGCCCGCGCGATCTGATTACCGTGTATCGCGATCTCGCCTCGAAAGACCGAGCAGCCGCTGCACCTCGGCCTGACCGAAGCCGGCATGGGCATGAAGGGCCTGGTGTGGTCTTCGGCTTCGCTCGGTGTTCTGCTCCATCAGGGCATTGGCGACACCATTCGCGTTTCGCTCACGCCGCGCCCCGGCGGCGATCGCCGCGAAGAAGTGTATGCCTGCTGCGAACTGCTGCAGGCGCTCGGACTACGCTCGTTTTCGCCCAGCGTCACCGCCTGCCCCGGCTGCGGCCGCACCACCAGCACCACGTTCCAGGAATTGGCCGAACGTACGCAGGACTACATCCGCGAAATGATGCCAACGTGGAAGAAACAATATGATGGCGTAGAAACCATGACACTGGCCGTGATGGGCTGCATCGTGAATGGCCCCGGCGAATCCAAGGCCGCCAATATCGGCATCAGTCTGCCCGGTACCGGCGAAGCCCCGCGCTGCCCCGTGTACATCGACGGCCAAAAAGACGTCACACTCGAAGGCACCTACGACGAACTGGCCATCGCCTTCAAGAATCTGGTGGACAACTATATCGTGACGAAATATCCGAAGAAAGCCGCCGAAGTCGTCAGCCGCTAGTCTGGCAGGAAGACTCCAAGCGGCATGTCCGAATAAATTTTCGGCGTGTTGTGAACCCGGAATTCTTCGTCCTCATCTTCGTATTCGTAAACTTCCTTCCAGCTTGCTGCCTCGATGTATTCACCGTAATCGAATTTGTGAACGATCGCGAATTGCTCAACGGCCGTTTCCCTCGTCCAGACAACCAGCAGCGGAATTCCCGCGCGCGATGGGAGAAAACCAAAGGCCGAAGCAGAATCCGTCTGGAAGACTTTGTGCAGTTTCCCCTTCTTGATTCGATAGATCCAGAACCTGCAATTCCCGCTCATTGAGCAATAGCAAAGTCCGTGCCCCGCAATCGCAACTGCTTCCCAATCCTTCTCGGCTGCCGGAATTCGATAAGCAGTTACCGACTTCAAATGCGGCTTGCTGCAAACGCTTGGATATTCCTTGAAGCGATTGCCGGATCGCGGTAAACATTTCATCGGTTACCGGAATTTCCTCTCCGGCACGCGCTTCGCGCCGAGCACGCTTTACGAACTCCTGCAACATCTCATCGGCAAGCCTCAATTCCTGGCAGCATTGATCCCGTCGACAAATCCCGACAGAGCCAGCAGTAGAAATCGTCGAAGACAGCGCATAAAGTCCACCAGCGACGTTTCAATCCGGAATCGTCGAACCAGAATCGGCTCGCTCGTCGCTGTGATAGACTTTATGCATCCTCGATACCAGATGGATTATTAAGATAACCACATGAAAATATCCCGTGAAGATGTTTTGCGCGTAGCCGAACTTTCCTACCTCGATCTGAGCGAGACGGAACTGGAAACCTATCGCGCGCAGATTGACGAGATTCTGGAATATATCGACAAGCTGAATGAACTGGACACCACGAATGTCGCGCCGATGGCGCAAGTATTGAGTGATGATCAAGCGGCTGACGCAACGCTGCGCGAAGATATTGTGGTTCCTTGTGCGGTTGCTGACGACGTTCTGCAGCACGCACCAGATCCGGAACCTCCCTATTTCCGAGTGCCAAAGGTAATCGAGAGATAGCGACCTTTTAGAAGATGACCACGAACTGGACGATTGAATCGATAAGAGAGGCGATTGCGGCGAAGAAGACTTCGGCGCGCGAGATCGTCGAGGATTACTACAAGCGGATTGCCGCAAAGAATCCAGAACTGAACGCCTATCTGACGCTGTGCGAACGACGCGCCTTTGCGCAGGCGAAGCGCGTCGACACAATGGTAGCTGAGGGCAAACCGCTTCCTGCTCTTGCCGGAGTTCCCGTAGCGATCAAGGACACGATCAGCACGCGCGGAGTTCGCACGACCTGCAGCTCAAAGATCCTGGAGAACTATATTCCACCCTATGACGCGACCGCGGTAACGCGTTTGGAAGCGGCGGGCGCAATCATCCTCGGCAAGACCAATTGCGATGAGTTCGCGATGGGCAGTTCCAACGAGAACTCCGCGTTCGGCCCGGTGCAGAATCCGGCCGCACCAGGAAGAGTTCCCGGTGGATCGAGCGGCGGATCGGCAGCAGCGGTCGCAGCAGATTTGGCGGTTGTGGCGCTGGGAACGGACACCGGCGGATCGATTCGTCAACCGGGTTCATTCTGCGGGCTCGCCGCGATGATGGGAAGTTATGGACGCGTTTCGCGATACGGATTGATCGCCTTCGCCAGTTCACTGGACCGCATTGGACCATTGGCCCGAAATGTGGCCGACGCGGCGAAGGTTCTACAGACGATTGCCGGGCGCGACCCGAACGACTCCACGTCGACGATCGTTCCGGTGGAAGATTATGCGGCGACGCTGAACAAGCCGGTCAAAGGATTGAAGATTGGCATTCCCAAAGAGTATTACGCAGAAGGAATGGATGCTGCCGTTCGAGAAAAGATCAATGCCGGGATCGAGGTATTCCGAAAGCTGGGCTGCGAGATCGTAGAAATTCGTATGCCGCACACCGATTACGCGATCGCGACGTACTACATCATCGCGACAGCGGAGGCCAGTTCCAACCTGGCAAGATATGACGGAGTTCGGTTTGGGCCGCGAGTCGAGGGCGACTCGCTGATCTCGATGTACCGGAAAACCCGTGGCGCCGGATTTGGCGCGGAAGTGAAGCGGAGAATTGTGCTGGGAACTTATGTATTGTCGGCCGGATATTACGACGCATATTACCTGAAGGGGCAGAAAGTCCGGGCGCTGATCGCGGAAGATTTCCGGAAGGCGTTTACGCAGGTGGACGCGATTGTGACGCCAACGTCGCCGGTTCCGGCGTTTAAGTTGGGCGAGCGGACGAATGACCCGCTGCAGATGTACCTGGCAGACATTTATACGGTGACGGGATCGCTGGCGGGATTGCCGGGGATTTCGGTACCGTGCGGAAAGATTGGCGGCGAACTGCCGGTAGGATTGCAGATCTTTGGGTCAGCGTTTGGCGAGGCGAAGGTGCTTCAACTGGCGCAAGCGTTTGAGAGTGCAGGCGGGGCGACGGTTTAGAGAAGCAGGGCCAGCGGAGTCGGGTCGGGCCGAAGCCCGGCACCGCACACAAGGTGGGCCGTGGGAACGCTGGAACCCATCCTCGAGAAGCTGGCAATGGCACAGACCGCATTTTTCCGAGCGGCCGACGCAATTCCACCAACAGCATGGAATACGAAGCCACAAGCGGAACAGTGGTCAGCCGGGGAGTTAGTGGCGCATCTGGTGATGGTGGAGCGAGCCGTGGTCGGCGGAGCGGACCGGATTTCCCAGAAAGTCCCGAAACACATTCCCTTCCTTGAAACGGTTCCATTTTCCATTGTGGCTGGTGGAGAGCCGAATCATTCGCCGCAAGACGCCAATCCCTCTGGATCCAAGCCTGATTGGAAATAAGGAAGAGATGATGGCGGAGTTGCGGGCGGCGCGAGAACGGACATTGGCCTTTCTGGAAGAGACAAAAGCTAGGGATTTAACTGTATACCGATGGCCGCACGCGTTTCTGGGGATGCTGAACGTGTACGAATGGTTTGAGATGATTGCGGCGCACGAACAAAGACATACAAAACAGATGAAAGAAATTGCAGAACATCTACCGAAAGCTGTAGGAATTTCTTAAAAGCGATACGTTTTTGCATACCCACCTGTATGTATTGACAGGTAGCGGCGCGGTTCCTTTCCGGCCCAAAACACTCCAAAAAGGCAGCAATTTCGGCCCTGGCAGAAAAGTACTAGAGAATTCGTTTAACGGCCAATAAAACGGAATGACTATTGCTCAGTAAATTGGCATCTTCTATCCTCCACCAGTGCATCAGAACTGGTGAGGGATAAGTGGACACACAAACGAGGGCTCAAGTGGTTAAGGTAAAGTCTAGCCAAAAGATCTTCACTGATTCCGAAGTTGCCAGTCTGACGGGTATTTGCGTCGACCATCTGCACAATTTCGCGCGCAGCCGCCACCTGGGAATGATCGCGCGGGCCGCGGAAGCCGCAGGCGCGCAAGCGGAGCAGTGGCTGTTCACGTTGTCGGACCTGATGGTTTTGGTAACGCTGTTCCCCCGCTGCACGCACTAAGCAGCAGTGGCACAGAACGTCCCCCGAAAACGTCTGGCAATTCCCTTCTTCAATCTCCCGCCCTATTGAAATAAGAAATGGTTTGCCAACTTGCGGAGTTCTGTTTCACAGGACTATTCTGGAAGCAGGCTGCCAGGGTGCTAACTTCGCATCTGAATCGCGGCCGGGGGCATCATGCTGGCTTCAAGATTCGCAACCCGCGTCGGTGCGCTGCTTATCCTCGGGGTAGCTTTGGCGGCCACGGATCAAGCGATCTATTCCCTCGAAAAATCCATCCAGGATCCAGCAACAAATCCAAAGGATAAAGCGGCACCCGTAGTTCCGCGCGGGAAGAAGCTGGTATTGACGGACGGCACCTATCAGGTGATCCGGGAATACCAGCGGAATGGCGAACGAGTGCGGTATTACAGCCTGGAACGGGGCGATTGGGAGGAAGTGCCCGCATCGATGGTGGATTGGGCGGCGACGGCGAAGGCAGAAGCGGATGACCAGAAGGCGTCTGCGGCGGAAGTAGATAAGATCCATAAGCAAGAAGAGGCGCAGGCGGATGGACAACGTGGCGGATATTGACGCCAGCCTGCCGGTGGGAAAAGGAGCGTTCCTTCCCGACGTCGAGGGAATGTATGTGATCGAGGGAAAAACGGTCCGGGTGATGGATCAGGTAGGTTCGCAAATCAAAGCAGACAAAATGCGGACCCTGGCGCAGATCCTCTCACCGGTACCTCTGGTCCCTGGAAAGAAAAATGTCGAACTACCGGGTCCTCACGCGAAGCTGCGCATTACAGACGCCGAATCCGGAGTTTTATCTGCGAGAGCCGCCGCCTGACCCGGAGAAGGAATCGACGATCCAGCAAAGCCGGCGAGCGAGCGGTTCGGGACCGGATGTGGAACTGATCCGAGCCAAGGTGACGCACAATGGAAGGCAACTGGAATCGATTACGTTGCTGTTTGGGCAAGAGCTGTCAAGTCAGAAGAATTCGATTTCGGTCCAGAGATGGGAAGTAGCGCCTTCGGTATACCGGTTTACGTTGAGCCAGCCGTTGCCGCCTGGAGAATACATTCTGGCGCAGGTGATGGAAGAAGGGCTGGATTTGTTCGTGTGGGAGTTTGGGGTGGACGCGCCAGCGGCGCCACCAGCTAAGAAATAGGCAGCGGTAGTGCTCGCACAGAAGAAGTCGATACGATATCGATCCCTGCCACGATTCCTCCACTACGCGCCAAATAAGGCACGGCACTCCGGTCGGGATGACAAATAGAAGACATGCAGTCTCGGACACAGCCAGAGACCAGTTGGGATTGTCGGTTGCTATCCTTCGCTCCGCTCAGAAAGCCAAGTCTATAAACTCGCGTCGAGTGTGGTGTTTTGAAAACGCACTGCAAACCCAATCTGCAGGTGAGAAAGAAAACTGCCGAGTACGTGAGTTGGCGGACCGTCGAGAAGGCAGTTCCTACAAAATCAAAAGACCGGGACTAGCGCTTGGAAGAGGTGGCGGGGACGCGGGCAAAGACTTCGAGAAGAATGTTCAGGACGTCGGAGATACGGAAGGGTTTTTGGAGTCTGTGACCCGAAGCGGGGCCGGCTTGGGAGCCATCTCCACCGACGTCCCCGGACATGAAAATGACCTCAGGCTTGTTGGCGCCGGAAGCAATTTTGAGACGCTCCGCGACGTTGTGACCATCGGAGTTGGGTCCGCCACCGGACAATTTCAAATCGCACAAGAGGACATCGTATTTGCGTCCCAGAACGAGACTAAGAGCCTGCTCGGCGGTTCCGGCACAGTCTACAGCGAGGCCGTGGGCCGAGAGGCCCTCGGAGAGCAGCATACGGATGGATTCCTCGTCGTCGAGAACGAGGATCGAGCGGTTGTTCAGGTTCTCCGGGGAGGGAGCAAGACGTTCGCCGGAGCTGGAATCGATCTCACGGGGAATCAGGCGATTTTGCGAAACGGGAACAGGAAGATAAACGGTGAAAGAAGCGCCGCCTTCTGGAATGGCTTCCACTTCAATATTGCCGCCGTGTTCGCGAACAATAGACATGCAGATACTGAGACCGAGACCGGTGCCGCCGCCGGGACGCTTGGTGGTAAAAAAGGGATCGAAGAGCTTGGGGAGAGCCTCGGGCTTGATGCCAGGGCCATCATCGCGAACAGTGACGAAGACGCGATCGACGAATTTGCCCAGACGAATCTTAATGTGGCCCGAGGGGCGAACTTCGCGGATGGCCTGTTCGGCGTTGCTGATCAAATTCAGAAAGACCTGGATGAGCTGATTGGCATCGCCGACCACGACGGGCATGTCGGCAAGGGGCTGAAAATCGGCTTCGATATTGTTGCGGCGAAGCGAATGGTCGTGCAATTGAAGAGTGCGATCGATAATTCCGTTGAGATCGAGAGCCCTTTTCTGAGGCGAGGCAGGCCGCGAGAATTCGAGAAGGTTCTGGACGATGCGGGCGGCGCGGCGAGCCTGACGGTGTGTCATTTCCAGTTGGCGCCTGGTGCTGTCGTCAACACCGGGGCGATCGCGGAGAAGTTCGCTGACACCGAGGATAGCGGTCAAGGGATTGTTGAGCTCGTGGGCAACACCGGCGAGCATCTGGCCCATGGCGGCAAGCTTTTCGGCCTGGATGAGCTGCTCCTCGAGGCGCTTGACTTCAGTGACGTCGCGGCCAGAGATGACAATGCCTTCGATTTTTTGTTCCTCGTTGAAGAGCGGGCTGAAGTGGCATTTCAAGCGGCGCCATTCCCCGTTTTTGTGGCGAACCTGGATTTCGATAGATCCAAAATTCTTGCGGCCGGTCAAAAGGTCCTGCAAGAGAGAAAGAACGGAGCCGCGCTCGTCAGGATGGGTACGTTCTCCGAAAATCTGGCCGATGGATTCGCTGAGTTCATAACCCAGGACCTGAAAAACGTTGGGGCTGACGAAGGTATAGCGGCGATTTGTATCGACAACGAAAATAAGATCCGGAAAGCTGTCGACGAGGCGGCGGGCGAATTCCTGTTCCTTGTGAAGGCGCTTCTCAATCTCGCGTTGAGCGGTAATATCGACGAGGGCGCCTTGAAAACGGACGACCGTGCCACCGGTGTCGCGGACGGCAGTAGCGGTGTGCAGACAGATGACGGGGAGGCCGTCTTTACGGCGGAGAATGATTTCGCGGCTTTCCGGAGAGGGCTGGCGTTTCACTTCGCGAATGATATTGGTGCGTTGTTGCTCATCGACAAAAATCTCAGAGACGCGCTTGGCGAGCAACTCTTCCTTGGAGTCGTAACCCAGCATGCGAACGAGGGCCGGATTGACCTCGAGGACGCGGTCTTCCGGCGTAGCGATGTAGATGCCTTCCTGAAGAGTCTCGAAGAGCTCGGTGAAACGTGCTTCGTTGCGGCGAGCGGAAGTGACGTCGCGCGCGAGGACGGTGAGGCCATGAACCTTTTCGTCGCGAAGCATAGCGTGAGCGACGCACTCAAAGTAGTGGGTAGTGTGGCGATTTTTGAGGCGCACCTCAACAACGCCATTCCATTGCCGGCGTTCGAGAAATTTGGCCATGCTCCGAGATAAATCGTCGGGATGCATGCCGCTGACGTCCTCGACAAATTCGGAGAGAGGGCGGCCGATGATTTTCTGAAACGGGATGCCAAGCAGATCAGCAAAACTGCGGTTAGCGGCGCGAATGTCGCCATCGAGGCTGAGGGCGAGCAGATGATCATCGAAGGAATCGATCAGATCCCGAAACCCCTGCTGCGATTTCGAGATCATGTCGAACAACTGGTCAAGCTGGCGGTCGCTGGGCAGAGCTGAATCTTTCTGGTCGAGACCGCGCAGGAGGCCCTTCAGTTCCGAGAGTTCGGTGGTTTTTTTCCAGGCATAGGCGCCGAACAAAACGACCAAGGCGACCAATCCGATGGGAAGAGCCAGAAGGTGCGGCTTATCCTGGCGGAGCCAATTCCATGAAAGCCAGGCAAACACGGCGGTGAGGATAAAGAGAAGGAAAAAGGTCAGTCGCCAAAGCTCAGCCTGACGCTTATCGAAGCCCTGAAGGCGTTCTTCGGCGCTGGCGCGGGCATCTTTGGGGGAAGAGCCGTTTGGGGCTGGGACAGAATGTGTGTCCGCAGGCATAGGGACTTTCAAACCACGAAAAATGTAGAAAAATGGCCTGAATCTCTCCCTCCATCATAGAGCAGGAGGCGAGAGGGGCAAGGTCAAGAGGTAGGGTGTGGTGCGTGAACCTTACCGGTACGAAAGTACTACGAAGGAGAGGGTGGGGCGAGAAGAAAAGTGGCAGCCTGAAGTTGGCCACCACGAGATTTGAGCACGTTGAGATCTTGCGGACATGGGGTCCGGCAATGCTGGACCCCTGATACGGAGGTGAGTCCGCTCATCGGTTAATAAGAGAAAACGGCGTCCCTAGATTGGGACGCCGTTGGTTGATCGTTGGAAAGCTCCGGGATAAAAAGCCAGCGCTACGTCAGTCCTGGCTCTCGGGGAGGATGTCGGCGTCGATGTCGCCATCCTTGTTGCCGAGGAAGTCGAGTCCAGCGGCTTCGTCTGCAGCGGCAAATTCGGCGGAGTCGGGGAGTTCCTCGACTGGAGCCGGTGCCGGCATTTCGGTCAGCAGTTGGAGGCTGCGATAGTGTTCGAGGCCGGTACCTGCCGGAATCAAACGGCCCATGATGACGTTTTCCTTCAAGCCGCGGAGGTAATCGACCTTTCCAGCGACGGCCGCCTCGGTGAGGACGCGGGTAGTCTCCTGGAAACTTGCGGCAGAGATGAAGGAATCGGTCGAGAGAGACGCCTTGGTGATACCGAGAAGGAGCGGACGTCCGGTAGCGGGACGGCCACCTTCGGCGATGATCCGATCGTTCTCTTCACGGAAGCGGAACTTGTCGACCTGTTCCTCGAGAAGGAAAGTGGTATCGCCGACGTCTTCAACCTTGACCCAGCGCATCATCTGACGGCTGATGGTTTCAATGTGCTTGTCGTTGATGTTGACACCCTGCAGGCGGTAAACCTCCTGAATAGCGTTGACGAGGTAAGCCTGGGTGTACTTTTCGCCGAGAACGGCGAGCAAGTCGTGGAGGTTGAGCGGGCCGTCGATGAGCGCTTCACCAGCGCGAACGTGCTCGCCTTCCTGAACGTTGATATGCACGCCACGCGGGATGGCATATTCCTTGGAAGTCTTGCCATCGGCGCTTTCGACGTAGATCTTGCGCATACCCTTGGCGATTTCGCCATAACGAACCGTGCCATCGATTTCGGAAATGACGGCGGGATCCTTGGGCTTGCGAGTTTCGAAGAGTTCAACAACGCGCGGGAGACCGCCGGTGATGTCCTTCGTTTTGGTGGTTTCACGCGGGATCTTTGCGAGAACGTCTCCGGCCATCACTTCATCGCCATCCTGCACCATCAAGTGGGCGCGGGAAGGCATGAGGTACTTTTTGCGAACCTTGCCAGAAGCGTCGCGGATGAGAATGGCGGGCTGATGCTTTTCATCGCCCGGTGGCAGAGTAACGACCAACTGAGAGAGGCCGGTAACTTCGTCAACTTGCTCCTCAATGGTGAGGCCGGGACGGAGGTCGTCAAACTTCACGGAGCCAGCCGTTTCGGTGAGGATGGAGAAGGTGAACGGATCCCATTCGGCGAGAATCTGGCCGTGGGTGACCGCATCGCCGTCCTTGACGCGGAGACGAGCGCCGTAGACGACATGGTAACGTTCTTTTTCTCGGTTCTTTTCGTCGACGATGACGAGCAGGCCGGAACGGTTCATGGCGATGGTGGCGTTGGCGCGACCTTCAACGTGACGGAGGTCGACGAATTTGACGACACCGCTATTCTTGGCCTCGAGAGTGGAACGCTCGCTGACACGGGTAGCCGCACCCCCGATGTGGAACGTACGCATCGTAAGCTGCGTGCCGGGCTCGCCGATGGACTGCGCGGCGATGACGCCGACTGCTTCGCCGAGTTCGACCATGCGGCCCGAAGCGAGATTGCGGCCATAGCAAAGGGCGCAAACACCGCGGCGGGATTCGCAGGTGAGCACGGAGCGAATGCGGACGCGCTCAATACCCGCTTCCTGGATCTCGTTGGCGAGTTCTTCGGTGATTTCCTGGTTGACCTCGACGATAACGCTGCCTTCGAAGTCGCGGATTTTCTCGAGTGAAACGCGGCCAACAACGCGGTCGCGCAAGGGCTCGACTTCCACACCGGCTTCGATGATGGGTTCGACGTAGATGCCGTCGGAGGTACCGCAATCGGGCTCGTTGATGATGACGTCTTGCGCCACGTCAACGAGACGGCGAGTGAGGTAACCGGAATCGGCAGTCTTCAAAGCGGTATCCGCGAGACCCTTACGGGCGCCGTGGGTGGAAATGAAGTACTGCAACACGGTGAGGCCTTCGCGGAAGTTGGAAGTAATCGGAGTTTCGATAACTTCGCCGGAAGGCTTGGCCATCAGTCCGCGCATACCGGAAAGCTGGCGAATCTGCTGTTTGGAACCGCGAGCACCAGAGTCCGCCATGATGTAAACGGGGTTGAGGTTGCCATCGCGGTCCTGAGTTTCGAGGGCTTTGAACATTTCGTCGGCAACTTTTTCGGTGACGTCGCCCCAGATGGCGATGACCTTGTTGTAACGTTCGCCGTTGGTGATGGCGCCGTCGAGGTATTGCTGCTGAACCTTGACGACCTCCTTTTCGGCGTTCTCGACCAGCTTGTATTTGTCGCTGGGGATGAGCATGTCGTCGATGCCGATGGAGATGCCGGACTTGGTGGCGTAGGTGAAGCCGAGCGCCTTCAAGTGATCGAGCAAAACGACGGTGCTTTCCAAACCAAAGCGCAAGTAAGCGTAATAGACAAGCTGCTGCACGCCCTTTTTCTTGAGCAAGCCATTGATGAAGGGCATCTGCTTGGGGAGATGGGAATTGAAAATAACGCGGCCGACAGTAGTGTTGATGAACTGCCGCTCCATGCGGACGACTTCGGTATGGGTAATGTCCTGGTTATCGTAGGCGGTAAGCAGGTCGATGACCTCGCCGGTGTAGCGCAACCGGATCGGAGTCAATAGCTCGACTTCACCAGCTTCGAGAGCCAGCGATACGTCTTCGGGAGTGCCGAACACACGGCCCTCACCCTTGGCGCCGGGCTTGGACTTGGTCAGGTAATAGATGCCGAGAACCATGTCCTGCGAGGGAACAGCCAGCGGCAGACCGTGCGCGGGAGAGAGAATGTTGCGCGAACTGAGCATGAGCACAGAGGCTTCCACCTGGGATTCAGGAGAAAGCGGAATGTGCACGGCCATCTGGTCGCCGTCAAAGTCTGCGTTGAACGCGGTGCAGACGAGCGGGTGAATACGGATAGCCTTACCTTCGACGAGGGTGGGCTCAAAAGCCTGAATACCCAAGCGGTGAAGGGTCGGCGCGCGGTTCAGAAGCACGGGATGTTCGCGAATGACGTCTTCGAGGATGTCCCAAACGACGGGGTCCTGCTGCTCGACCATTTCCTTGGCTTGCTTGATGGTGGTGCAGTGACCCTGAGCTTCGAGCTTGTGATAGATGAAAGGCTTAAAGAGCTCGAGAGCCATTTTCTTTGGCAAACCGCACTGATTGAGTTTGAGTTCCGGGCCAACGACGATGACGGAACGACCGGAATAGTCAACGCGCTTACCGAGCAAGTTCTGGCGGAAACGGCCCTGCTTGCCCTTGAGCGTATCGCTCAAAGATTTCAGTGGACGGTTGTTGGTGCCACGGAGAACGCGGCCACGGCGACCGTTGTCGAACAAAGCGTCAACAGCTTCCTGAAGCATGCGCTTCTCGTTGCGCACGATGACGTCGGGCGCGCGGAGTTCCATGAGCTTCTTCAAGCGGTTGTTGCGGTTGATGACGCGGCGATAGAGGTCGTTAAGATCGGAAGTGGCAAAGCGGCCGCCATCGAGAGGGACAAGAGGGCGCAACTCCGGGGGAAGAACCGGGATCACGTCCAGAATCATCCATTCTGGTTTGTTACCGCTCTTGCGGAACGCTTCGAGAACCTTGAGGCGCTTGGCGAACTTAATGCGCTTCTGGAGGGAAGGATCGGCCTTCATCTTTTCGCGAAGTTCGTCGGCAAGCTTGTCGACTTCGACGCGGCGGAGAAGTTCCTTGATGGCTTCGGCGCCCATCTTGGCAACGAACTGGCCGGGGTATTCGGTTTGCAGCTTGCGATATTCCTCTTCCTGGAGAACCTGGCGTTCCTTCAGGACGGCAACTTCGCCCTGGTCCACGACAACGAAGGCTTCAAAGTAGAGAATGCGCTCGAGATCGCGCATGGAGATATCGAGCAGGTAGCCAATGCGGCTGGGCAGTCCCTTGAAGAACCAGACGTGCGAACAGGGGGACGCGAGTTCGATGTGGCCCAAACGCTCGCGGCGAACTTTGCTGAGAGTAACTTCAACGCCGCACTTGTCGCAGATGACTCCGCGATGCTTCATGCGCTTGTATTTTCCGCACAAACATTCCCAGTCCGTTACAGGACCGAAAATCTTGGCGCAGAAAAGACCATCACGCTCGGGCTTGAAGGTGCGGTAGTTGATGGTCTCCGGCTTGGTGACCTCGCCGTGAGACCAGGACCGAATTTTTTCCGGACTAGCCAAAGAGATGCGGATGGAATCGAAATCCGCGATCAAACTGGCGCGATCATAAGGGCTGCTGCGATACAAGGTTGTTTCCTCCCTCCCGAGCCTTGCGGCGCGGGACGCGGTCGATGATTGGTCGGCCGGCTGAGAACCCAAAAAACTGGTTACGGCTAATACTGCTCTTCGTGCCGAGATGGGGCGCAGCCTGCTGCGCCCCTACGGCCCTAATCTGCTGCTTTCTCTACTGGCTTCTGGCGCTTCATCAACTCGACGTCGAGGCACAGAGACTGCAACTCGCGGACGAGCACGTTGAACGACTCGGGCACGCCAGGCTCGATGCCGGGCTCACCCTTCACGATGGCCTCGTAAATCTTCGCGCGGCCATAGACGTCGTCGGACTTGGCGGTCAGCAATTCCTGCAAAATGTGCGCGGCGCCGTAAGCTTCCAGGGCCCACACTTCCATTTCACCGAAGCGCTGTCCACCGAACTGCGCCTTACCACCAAGCGGCTGCTGGGTGATGAGCGAGTAGGGACCAATGGAGCGTGCGTGGATCTTGTCGTCAACCAAGTGAGAGAGCTTGAGCATGTAGATGTAGCCGACGGTGACTGGCTGATCGAATTGCTCACCGGTCATGCCGTCGTAGAGGTTGATCTTCCCGGCGTGCGGCAACCCCGCAACTTCGAGAAGGTGGCGAATTTCCGGTTCGCGCGCGCCATCGAACACCGGCGTGGCGAACGGGATTCCGTCCTTGAAGCCTTCGGCATAGTCCAGCAACTCTTCGTCGCTGAGCTTGGAGAGGGTCTTCCAGATAACGGTGTCCGAGAAGACTTCCCGGTACCAGCGGCGAAGCGCTTCAGCCTTGACTTCCTTGCTGAGCAAACGCTTCAAACTGTTACCAAGTTCCTTCGCGGCCCAACCCAAGTGGGTTTCGAGAATCTGGCCGACGTTCATACGAGAAGGAACGCCGAGCGGATTCAAAACGATTTCCACGGGAGTGCCGTCCGGCAAGGTCGGCATGTCTTCATCCGGAACGATGCGAGCGATGACGCCCTTGTTACCGTGACGGCCGGCCATTTTGTCGCCGATGGAGAGCTTGCGCTTCATGGCGATATAGACTTTGGCCAGCTTGATGACGCCCGGAGGAAGCTCGTCGCCCTTCTTGAGCTTTTCCTTGCGCTCTTCGGTGATTTTACGAAGGACGTCGATCTGACGCGAAGTCATCTCTTCGATTTCTTCGATCTTCTCGATCAGGAGCGGGTCCTTCTCATTGAGCTTCAGACGCTTGAGGTTGCGCGTGGAGATTTTTTCGATCAATTCACGCGTGAGTTCAACGCCCTTGGTGAGCAAACGCTTGTTAGTCTTTTCGTCGTGCAAGTCTGCCTGGAGAATTTTGCCGCCGAGGAGATCGCCGAGGCGCTTGAGGCGCTCGTCGGTCAGGATGCGGATTTCATCGGCCAGGTTCTTTTCGAGCTTGAAGACTTGCGAGGCTTCGATAGCCTTGTGGCGCTCGTCCTTTTCTCCACCCTTGCGCGTGAAGATTTTGACATCGACGATGGTGCCTTCGATGCCAGGCGGGCAATAGAGAGAAGCGTCGCGAACGTCTCCGGCTTTTTCACCGAAGATGGCGCGAAGCAGCTTTTCTTCCGGAGTCAGCGTGGTTTCGCCCTTGGGGGTAACCTTGCCAACCAAGATGTCGCCGGGCTTCACGACCGCGCCGATGCGGATCACGCCGCTCTCGTCGAGATTGCGAAGGAAGGATTCGGAGATGTTGGGAATGTCGCGGGTAACTTCTTCAGGACCGAGCTTGGTATCGCGAGCCTCGATCTCATACTCCTCAATGTGGATGGAGGTGTAGTAGTCGTCCTTGACGAGCTTTTCGCTGACAAGGATGGCGTCTTCGAAGTTATAACCGCGCCAGGGCACGAAGGCCACGAGCACGTTACGGCCGAGACCGAGTTCGCCGCGATCGGTGCAAGGACCATCGGCCAAAACCTGGCCGGTCTTGACGCGATCGCCGACCCGAGCGAGCGGTTTCTGGTTGATGCAAGTGTTCTGGTTCGAGCGCTTGAACTTGGTCAGCGTGTAGATGTCGGCGCCCACTTCGCGGCTGAGTACGCCGGAGTGATCGCTTTCCACGCGGACGATGATGCGCTCGGAGTCGACTTGATCGACGATGCCATCGCGCTTGCAGAGCACGACTGCGCCGGAATCGCGGGCAGTGACGCGTTCCATGCCGGTGCCGACGAGAGGAGCTTCGCCACGGATCAGAGGAACGGCCTGGCGTTGCATGTTGGAACCCATCAAAGCACGGTTGGCGTCGTCGTTTTCCAGGAACGGAATCAAGCTGGCAGCGACGGAAACGAGCTGCTTCGGCGAAACGTCGACGTAGTCGACTTCATCGCGATGCTTGAGAACGAAGTTACCGGCTTGACGGCAGTTGACCAACTCGGTGGTGATGCGGAGTTTCTCGTCGAGAGCGACGTTGGCCTGTGCGATGACATACTTGTCTTCTTCCCAAGCGGAAAGGTAGAAGCAGTAGGGTTCATCGGTGACCTTGCGGCGCTTGAGTTCTTCGTTGAGTTCTTCGACGCGATCGCTTTCGACAATATCGCCGGCTTTAAACTCGCTGTCGCCCGCATTCATGATCTGAACGTAGTCAATGATTCGTCCGCCCTTTACACGACGATAGGGGGATTCGATAAAGCCGTAATCATTGATGCGCGCGAAGCAAGAGAGTGAACTGATGAGGCCGATGTTCGGGCCTTCCGGAGTTTCAATCGGGCAGATGCGGCCGTAGTGAGTCGGGTGGACGTCGCGGACTTCAAAACCAGCGCGTTCACGAGAGAGACCACCTGGTCCAAGAGCGGACAGACGGCGCTTGTGAGTGATTTCGCTCAAGGGGTTGGTCTGGTCCATGAACTGGCTCAACTGCGAAGAGCCGAAGAATTCGCGTATGGCAGCCATAACGGGTTTGGCGTTGACCAGATCGTGCGGCATCGCCGTGGACATTTCCTGATACACGCTCATCTTTTCCTTGATGGCGCGTTCCATGCGGACAAGGCCTATGCGGAACTGATTTTCGAGAAGTTCGCCAACCGCGCGAACGCGCCGGTTACCGAGATGGTCGATGTCGTCGACCACACCGATGTTCTTGCGCAGCTTGAAGAGATACTTGATGGCAGAAACGAAGTCCGTGGCATCAAGCGTGCGATTTTCCAGCGGCGTGTCGAGGCCCATCTTGATGTTGAATTTCAGGCGCCCGACCTTGGAGAAGTCGTACTTGCGCGGATCGAAGAACATGCCGCGGAAGAGGTTCGTGGCGGTTTCCAGAGTCGGAGGATCGCCCGGACGCAGCTTGCGGTAGATTTCAATGAGCGCTTCCTTGGAGGAACGGATGGAATCCTTGTCGAGAGTCCTTGACAAGACCAAACCGATGTCGTCCTTTTCAGGGAAGAAAATGTCGACTTCGGTGATTCCGGATTCGGCAAAGGCTTGCCAGAGATCAGCGGTGAGCGGCTTGTTGGCTTCGAGAAGAACTTCACCGGTCTGACGATTGACGACGTCGGCGACGCTGTATGCGCCCTCGAGGTCTGTCAATGCCGCGCGAACCTGCGAGATTTTGGCCTTGATGAGTTCCTTGAAGAGATTTTCGGTGATGCGCTTGTGCGCGCCGACGATCACTTCTTCGGACTTGGGATTGCGGATTTCGTGGGTGAGCTTGCGATCCACGATACCGGGCGAAATATTCCAGTGCAGTTCCTTGTCGCGCAGAGAGATACGTTCGACCTGATAGAAGGTGCGCAGGATGTCTTCATTGGACTTCATGCCCAAGGCGCGAAGGAAGATCGAGCCAAGGAATTTGCGCTTGCGGTCGATGCGGACGTAAAGGATATTCTTGGTGTCATACTCGAATTCCACCCAGGAACCGCGGTACGGAATAATCTTGCCGAGGAAATAAGAACGGTTGTTGGCTGATTCGAAAAAGACGCCGGGCGAACGGTGCAATTGGCTAACGATGACGCGCTCGGTACCGTTGATAATGAAGGTACCGTTCTCGGTCATCAGAGGAATATCGCCGTAGAAAACTTCCTGTTCCTTGATGTCGCGGATAGTTTTTGCGCCAGTGTCGGGATCCTTGTCGTAAATCGTGAGTCTTATCGTGACCTTGAGCGGGGCGGAATAAGTCATGCCGCGCTCCTGGCACTCGTTCACGTCGTACTTGAGTTGCATGGCGACAGGATCGCCGCACTTATTGCAAAAGGTCGGAGTGTTCTTGTTAAAGGTGCCGCATTTGGTGCAGATGACGTCGCCGGTCTGGTACGGGTTAGTGACGACGGAAGCACCGCAATTGCGGCAAGTGGCACGGAGATGGTGCAGACCCTTGAGGTTGCCGCACTTGCACTCCCAGTTGCCGATGGAATAGTCCACGAATTCAAGTTGCGACATTTCGCGGAAATCCTTAATCGGAAACACGGAGGTAAATACGGACTGAAGGCCGCCATCCTCGCGCTCGCTTGGCAGCAAATCCATCTGCAAAAAGCGCTGATACGATTTCTTCTGAACTTCAATCAGGTTGGGAATCTGAATCGCGCCCTGAATTTTTGCGAAGTCCAGACGCTGGCGTTCCCGAACGTGCCGGTTGCTATTGGACATACCTGCTTTACCTCATTCCCTTTCGGGCAGCATGACAAAAACATCGTAAAGACACTAAACCGTGCCGCATGGCGGCTTGCCCGGAGCCGCCCCGCACACGGTAAGTGAAGGTCCAAGAAGGACCCAGATAGTTGTAGATAATGCCGGTCGTAGCTTGCGTACGAAGTTCCCCTGGCGCGGGTAGCACCCACCCGAACCGCCGCGCCAAATGTGAAGCCTGACCAAAACCGAGCCAGCCGAAAATCGGCCGGCGTAACATTACTTGATTTCGACCTTGGCGCCCGCTTCCTCGAACTTCTTCTTAATGGTAGCGGCTTCGTCCTTGGAAACGCCTTCCTTGACGGTCTTGGGCGCGCCATCGACGAGGTCCTTGGCTTCTTTCAAGCCGAGGCTGGTGACTTCGCGAACAGCCTTAATGACGTTGATCTTGTTGCCGCCAACATCGGTGAGGACGACGTTAAATTCCGTCTTCTCTTCCGCCGGTGCCGCTGCAGCCGCCCCACCACCGCCACCACCTGCAACAACCGTGGCAGCCGCTGCGGAGACGCCAAAGGCTTCTTCGAGCTTCTTGACGAGATCCGACGCTTCGAGAAGCGTCAGGCCCTTGATTTCTTCCAAAATGGTTTCAACTTTCGACATGACTGCTAGTTCTCCTCTCAATTTTCTGAATCAAATTTTTTAGAACCGAAACGGGCGGGACCCGCACAGCTCCAAACCCTTACTCACTAAACTTGTTGGCCTTAACAGCTTCGTTGACGACAACAGCGGCATTGCGCGGAACAGCTTGAATGACCGAAGCAAGGCGCTGCGCCGGTGCGTTCAGGAGGAACATGAGCTTGCTGATCAGTTCTTCCTTGGACGGCATGGTGGCGAGCTGTTGAATTTCTGCGATGGAAATAACCCGGCCTTCGACAACGCCGGACTTGAACTTGAACGCCGGAACATCCTTGGCGATCTTGGTCAAAGCCTTGGCAAGGGCAACGGGATCGGTTTCGGTGTAGGCGATGGAGTTGGTGCCCTTCAGATCTTTCAAGACACCGCTGGCTGGCGTACCGGTGCCGGCGAGTTCCGCCAGGGTATTCTTGACGACCTGATACTTGCCACCGGCAGCCTGAACGGCGCGGCGGAGTTTGGTGTCGTCTTGCACAGTGATGCCCTGGAAGGTGGTGAGAATAACGGTGGACACCTTCGCCAGGTCTGTTTTGAGTTGATCGAGATCCTGCTGCTTTTCGTTTTTCTTCTTCATAAATTCGTCCTGTAACGCGGCCCGTATAGCTTAGGCGGCGGTTGCCAGAGTCTCCGCTTCTGCCAGGTCAATGCTGATGCCCGGGCCCATGGTGGAAGTCAGGGTAATTTTCTTGACGTACTTGCCTTTTGCGGCGGCGGGCTTGGCCTTCACAACGGCGTTGATGACGGAGTGAGCGTTAGCCGCGAGATTCTTGGAATCGAACTGAATTTTGCCAATCGGGCAGTGAACGATACCGGCTTTGTCGACGCGGAATTCCACTTTACCCGCTTTGGTTTCGCGGATGGCTTTGGCAACGTCCATAGTGACGGTTCCGGTTTTCGGGTTGGGCATCAAGCCGCGAGGGCCGAGGACCTTACCGAGTTTACCGGCAGAGCGCATCATGTCTGGCGTGGCGATCACGGCGTCGTAATCGGTCCAGCCTTCCATGATCTTGGCAACGAGTTCATCGCCGCCCACATGCTCCGCGCCCGCTTCCTGCGCTTCACGAATTTTGTCGCCTCCGGCGAGGACGAGGACGCGAACCGCGTTGCCCAACCCATGGGGGAGGACAACCGTGCCGCGCACGACCTGGTCGGAGTGCTTGGGATCCACACCAAGATTGATAGCGAGTTCAACGGTTTCGTTGAACTTGGTGTGATGCGTCTTCTTGATGAGCTCGGTGGCTTCTTCGAGCTTGTAGGGACGCGCTTCGACCTTCTTGCGCGCGTTCTCTACGTGTTTTCCAGCTTTCTTGGTCATAGCTTCCTCGGCGATCCCTGAGCGCCTCTAATTCCTAGGCTTCCACGACTTCCAAGCCCATATTGCGTGCCGTACCCATTACGGTCTTCACAGCGGACTCGAGTTTAGTGGTGTTGAGATCGACCAACTTAATTTTGGCAATTTCTTCAACTTGCTTCTTGGTGACTTTGCCGACTTTGTTGCGGTTCGGCTCTGGGGAACCCTTAGCAATTCCCGCGGCGCGGAGCAAAAGAACGGAGGCCGGAGGAGTCTTGAGAATAAAAGTGAAAGTGCGGTCAGTGTAGATGCTGACGAGAACCGGAAAGATCATTCCATCCGCTTCTTTCTGCGTCTTGGCATTGAACTGCTTGCAGAAATCCATAATGTTCACGCCATGAGGACCAAGCGCGGTACCCACGGGAGGAGCCGGAGTGGCTTTGCCGGCGGGCAATTGCAGCTTCACAGTGGTTTGCAGTTTCTTTGGTGGCATATTTCCTTTACCTCAATCTCTTTCGTGTTGCGGCCAGGTGGTGCGCCGCGAATTCTTATCCCAGCTTTTCCACGCTGGCAAAATCGAGTTCGACCGGAGTCGAGCGGCCGAAAATCGTAACGGAAACCTTCAAGCGGCTGTGATCGTTGTCGATCTCCTCGACGGTGCCGTTGAAATTGGCGAACGGGCCATCGACGATGCGAACCTGTTCGTTTCGCTCGTAGACCACTTTGGGCTTCGGGCGATCCTGCGGGGTGTGCACGCGATTGATGATGCCGTCGACTTCGGCCTCGGTAAGCGGCGAAGGAGAAGTGGCAGAGCCAACGAAACCGGTGACACGCGGGGTGTTGCGCACAATGTGCCAGGTGTCTTCATCGAGATCCATTTCGACGAGGACATAACCGGGATAGGACATGCGCGAAGCCACGACTTTCTTGCCGCCACGCATTTCGACGACTTCTTCGGTTGGGATCAGCACCCGGCCGATCTTGTCCTGAAGGGTGAAAGCGGCCACACGGCTCTCCAGGCTTTCTTTGACTTTCTTTTCAAAGCCCGAATAAGTGTGAATGATGTACCACTGCATCGACATGGTGTCGTTTCGCCTTTAAACGTGAAAATACTTTAAAAGTCTGTCCAGGCCGAGTTGTGCAAGCTTCTCGACGATGGCCAGGAAAACGCCGAAGAAAGCGACGGTCGCGATGACGACGGTGGTTGTGGAAATGACGTCTTCGCGATTGGGCCAGGTAACCTGCTTCATTTCGACACGGACATCGTGCAGAAATTCGCGAGTGCCTTCCAGCGAGCCAGTGACTTTCTGGCCAACAGTGGAGGCCGCCCCGGTAATTGCGTTAGTGCCTTGCTCTTCGTTCTTCACTTTGACCGCCTGCGTTGCCATGAAACCTCTTGCATTGCACGAACCTGGGCTCGCGCCAATCTAAAACTTATGGCAGGGGAGGAGGGATTCGAACCCCCATACCTGGTTTTGGAGACCAGAGTCCTAACCGTTGGACGACTCCCCTAAAACCAAACTCTTTCGCCCGGCTCCAAACCCAACTTCCCTGCTACCGCACCGAATGAGATCCTTCGACTCCGGTTTGCAATAGCCACAAACCTTTGCTCAGGATGACAACCCTTATCGGGATGTCACTTCGCTTCTTTGTGGGCCGTGTGCTTCCGGCAGGAACGACAAAACTTCTTGGTTTCCAAGCGCTCGGAATGCTTTTTCTTATTTTTCGTTGTGGTGTAGTTCCGGTTCTTACAGTCACCACATTGCAAAGTAATGATTTCCCGCATCTGATAAATTCCTTTTGAAAGAGTCCGGGCCAGACAAGCTGGCCCGGGCCTTCTGAATTACTCGATAATCTCCGTGACCGCGCCGGCGCCAACGGTGTGGCCGCCTTCGCGAATCGCAAACCGCAAGCCCTTTTCCAGTGCCACCGGCGTGATCAGCGTTACTTCGCAGCTCACGTTATCGCCCGGCATCACCATCTCCACGCCCTGCGGCAATTTCATGTCACCCGTCACGTCCGTGGTGCGGAAGTAGAACTGCGGACGATAGCCCGAGAAAAACGGCGTGTGCCGTCCGCCTTCTTCCTTCGTCAACACGTACGCTTCGGCCTTGAACTTCGTGTGTGGCGTGATCGAGCCCGGCTTGCAGATCACCTGCCCGCGCTCCACGTCTTCTTTTTCCGTGCCGCGCAGCAAGAGTCCAACGTTGTCGCCCGCCAATCCTTCATCCAAGCAGTTTCTTGAACATCTCGATGCCGGTGACCACTTTCTTCTGCGTCGCGCGGAAGCCCACGATTTCCACTTCCTCGCCAACCTTCACCTTGCCGCGCTCGACTCTTCCGGTCACCACCGTGCCGCGGCCAGAGATCGAGAAAATGTCTTCAATCGGCATCGCGAACGGTTTGTCAACGTCGCGCACCGGCAGAGGAATATTGGCATCGACCGCTGCCATCAGTTCGTCAATCTTCTTTTCCCATGCGGCGTCGCCGTTCAACGCCTGCAGTGCCGAACCGCGCACCACGGCAATCGTGTCGCCGGGAAATTGATAGGTCTTCAACAGTTCGCGAACTTCCAGTTCCACCAGTTCGAGCAACTCCGCGTCTTCCACCATGTCGCACTTGTTCAGGAACACGACAATCGCAGGCACGCCAACCTGACGAGCCAGCAAAATGTGCTCGCGGGTTTGCGGCATCGGTCCATCCGTCGCAGCCACCACCAGAATCGCGCCGTCCATCTGCGCCGCTCCCGTGATCATGTTCTTGATGTAATCCGCGTGTCCCGGGCAATCCATGTGCGCGTAGTGGCGATTCGGCGTTTCGTACTCCACGTGCGAAACCGCAATCGTAATACCGCGCTCGCGCTCTTCCGGCGCGTTGTCGATCGAATCGAACGCCCGGAACGCAACCTTCGGATTGTGCTTCGACAGCACCTTGGTGATCGCCGCCGTCAGCGTCGTCTTGCCATGGTCAATGTGGCCGATCGTGCCAATGTTGACGTGTGGCTTTGTTCGCTCAAACTTTTCCTTCGCCATTTGTCTTCATCCTTTGCGCAAGCGGCATTTGCACCTTGCTGCTTGAGCTAAACTTTGGAGCGGGGGACGGGATTTGAACCCGCAACCATCACCTTGGAAGAGTGAGACTCTACCGTTGAGTTACCCCCGCCCAATTAGAAAAGCAAACCCGTGCCCCTGACCAAGAAACTAAAACTGGAGCCTGAGACCGGGATTGAACCGGTGACCTCGTCCTTACCAAGGACGCGCTCTACCAGCTGAGCTACCCAGGCCGAACCCGATACAGCAAAAGCTGACATACGCGGCGCACCATTTCTAAACGGCTGGGTGCCGCGTTTGTTACCGCTTTCGAACATCGCGTTTGCGATTTCCTGCGGTGTTGCTGCTACGCCGAACGCCTTTGCCCGATCGGCGATACTGCACTCCGGGACTTACATCGCGGAGGTTGAATCCTGGTGGACGGGGAAGGATTCGAACCTTCGTAGCCCGCAAGGAGCGGCAGATTTACAGTCTGCTGGTTTTAGCCACTCACCCACCCGTCCGCGAAAAACGCAAGGACACAACGAGCATGTCCAAGAAGTTTGCCAGCGGTGAAAAAACCGGGAGCGCGGTAAACGAAAACACAAAATGGACTCGTGTCAAGAGACACCAGCCCTTTCATGTTAGCATGACGGGAATCGCTCCGCCTCACTCCCCTAAAAATGGTGGAGCTGGCGGAGGGAATTGAACCCCCGACCCTCTGATTACAAATCAGATGCTCTACCAGCTGAGCTACGCCAGCGCTGCTCAAACCGCACAAGAATAGCAGATAGGACACAGTGATTGCAATAGGTTGGGGAGCAAATGCGGAGCAAGTGATGAGCCAAAACTGTGGAAATAAAGATCGGGGCTGTGAATATGGCATCTTCTACTAAACTCTCTATAATGAATATGTTGCAGGTTGATATCCGGCAAAGACTGTAGCTAGATATCCACAGGGGCACAAGAGGGCCCCACGTTGGCGTCATTTTTTCCCCTCAATTCTGTCGGCTTTCGCAGGGAGAATGCGACAATGAGGGAATCGGGGGCGATCGCCTATTTCGACTTCGGCAGTTTGAAAAAATTATGAAGACGAGCAGATGGATAATCGGAGTCTCCGGGGTTTTTGTGTTGGCCAGTGGCTGGATTTCTGGCCTACCAACACTGGCAAACCGCGGACCGGAGCGGCGCGCGGGCAGAGATGCTGTCGTTGTTGCCGGCGGATCCATCGGCCGTTGTGTTCCTGGATCTGGAACAATTTCGCAAGTCCTCATTTTTGCCGCAACTATTGGCGTGGTTGCCACACGATTCCGTGGAAGAAGATTACGCGCAGTTTGTGAAGGCCACAGGATTTAATTACGAGCGGGATTTGGATCGCGCGGCAATCGCCTTAACACGGCAAGGAACTGGATCGACGACGTATGCGATTGCAGAAGGCCGGTTCGACCGGAAGAAGCTGGAAGATTATGCAAAGCAATCGGGACAAAGCGTTAACGAAAAGGGGTTGCAGATATTTTCGTTGAATCTGAAAAATTCTCCGAGGCCATCGTATTTTACCTTTTTGCGCGACGATCGAATCGCGTGGACGGACGACCCTACATATGCTGCCCTGTTTCTGCAGAAAGCCGGATACGAGGGAAAACGAGATTGGCAGGAGCATTTTTCGCGACTGGCCGGAAGCGCGGTGTTTGCGGTGATGCGCGAGGACGCGACGACGGCAGCGGCAATGGAACGACAAGCGCCGGGAGGATTTCGTTCACCGCAATTGGCAACGCTGTTGAGCCAATTGCAATGGGTGACGATTGGTGGAAAGCCGGACGAAAATAATCTCCGCGTCGTGATTGAAGGAGAAAGCACGGCGGAGAGCACATTGAATCAATTGAAGGAATTCCTGCAAGGAATTCTGGTCATGGCGCAGGTGGGACTGAATGGACCGCAGAACCGAAAGCAGATGGACGCGCAGTTGCGCGAAGCATATCTGGAATTATTGAAATCAGCGGAGGTAGAGAAGGTGGATCGCGGAGCGGCAAAATCGGTCCGGATCGTATTTGAATTGACTCCGGAATTTTTGGCGGCTGTGAAGAAGGCGAGCGGACCGGGAGCGGCAGATGGGCATTAGGACACCCGCGATTTAGCAGACGATGATGCGACCAGTCATACAAGTTTCTCGAGTGCGCAAGACGTACGGCCAACTGGTAGCTGTCGACGAAGTGTCGTTCGAGGTGAACGAAGGCGAAATTTTTGGATTGATTGGGCCGAATGGCGCGGGAAAGACCACCACGATGGAGTGTATCGAGGGTCTGCGGTCAACGGACCGGGGTAGCATTTCGGTATTGGGACTTGATCCGATTCGCGACGTGTACCAGTTGCAGAACCGAATTGGGGTTCAACTGCAGCAAGCGCAACTGCAGAAGCGGATCAAAGTGTGGGAAGCCGTAAACCTTTGGGCTTCGCTCTACGAGAAGAAGGCTGTCGACGGGGAACGACTGCTCGAGCAATTGGGCCTGACGGAAAAGCGGAACGCTTGGTTCATGAACCTTTCCGGAGGGCAGAAGCAGCGTTTGTTTATTGCGCTCGCGCTGATCAACGATCCGGAAGTGGTGTTTCTCGATGAGTTGACCACGGGGCTGGATCCGCAGTCGCGGCGAGCGATTTGGGAGTTGGTACGCGGAATTCGCGAGCGCGGCAAAACCGTTTTCCTGACCACGCACCTGATGGAGGAGGCGGAGCGTTTGTGCGATCGAGTGGCCATCATCGAACGCGGTCGCATCGTGGACATGGACACGCCGGAGCGGCTGGTTGCGCGGCACTGTCCCGAGCGAACGGTGATTCTGACTACCGAAGATCCGGCTGCGGAGGAGCGACTTCGAACCATCCCGCGAGTTACTGCGGTAACCTGTGCGGACAAACGCTTCAAAATACTTGGAAGCGGCGACGATTTTGTGACCGAGGTGATCCAGTGTTTGTCCGAGAATCGCATTCGTGTGACTGATTTCCGCACAATCCTGCCGAATCTTGAAGACGTATTTCTAAAAATTACCGGGCATTCGTTTCGCGATTAGGATCTCTTATGATGATGCGTGGACTCTGGAAACTGACATGGGTTGAGATCAAGATATTTCTGCGCGAACCGATGGGCGCGTTCGGGACGATTATCGTACCCGTACTGATTTTCCTGGTGGTCGGTCGTGTGGTGAGCCGCCGCATGTCGCCGGACGCGGTTGCAAGCAGCAATTTCATCCATGTGGGATTGCCGGTGATTGCGTCGGTGCTGATTGCCGTGAGCACGGTGCTGTCGCTGATTACGATCATCTCGATTTACCGCGAGGGTGGAATCCTGAAAAGACTGCGAGCGACGCCATTGCGCCCGCAGACCATTTTGACGGCGCACGTGGTTGTGAAGTTGCTGCTGACCGCAGCCACGCTTGGGCTGATGGTGCTGGCCGGCAAGCGTTACTACCCCGCCGGTGTCCATGCGCCTCTGCTTTCGTTTGCAGTGGCGCTGCTGATCGGCACCTTGAGCATCCTTTCGATCGGCTTTCTGATTGCGAGCATTGTGCCTACGGCACGATTCGCACAGCCGATTGGCGGCGCGATTCTTTACACCATGCTTGGAATATCGGGACTATTCACGCCGGTGGCGTCGTTCCCGCCGGTGCTTCGAGCGGTGGCGCGAGTGCTGCCGACGACGTACGCAGTCTCGCTGCTAGAGGGTATTTGGAGAGGCGACGGGTGGATGGCGCACTGGGGGGACGTGGCGGCGCTGGTTGTGGCATTTGTCTTTTTCACCGGGGTATCGGCGAAGGTTTTTCGTTGGGAGTAGCGAGCGTAGTTGAAAAAATCGGAGCAGCTCTGAAGGTCGATCACCACATAACTAAAGACATAAACAATCGCCAAGACAGACCAACAGAGGCACTACAGAGGTTGCCGCTACAATGGTCGGAGGCAGAGGCGGTAAGTAAGGCCGATGCGCTGAGAAGGCGTGAAGGAAACCGCGGCGATTCATGGTGGAGGGCCGGACACAGAGAGTAGCGTGGCAAAAAAGCGCTTAGATTCTGGTGGTAATTGCCACATGTGCCGACTCCGAAAGTGGATTGCAGGGAAACTGGCGAAGACTAGCAGTGGTTTGGAATGGCTGTCAAGACGACGAGCACCTGGGGCAATTCAGGCCCGAGCGGCGGCCAGCCAATTCTGACTGGCGCTGAGGGATGTCTAAATCTGAGGAGAAAACGTAATTTATCTCGTGGAAAAAATCCGCTGATTAGGTTTCGAAGGTGGCCAGTTGAAGTGAACTGACTAGTCGCCGGAGGGAGTGGACTTCATGTATCGCCAGGGATTGACGGGCGCGTTGTTCATGCGGACTTCGTAGTGGACGTGCGGGCCGGTAGAGCGGCCACTGATTCCGGTATAGCCGATGACTTCTCCGCGCTTGACGCGGGTACCAGCGACAACGGCGTATGAGGAAAGATGTGCGTACCACGTGGTGAGTCCAAATCCGTGTTCGACAATGACAACGCGGCCATAGCCGGTGTGTGTATCAGCGGTGACGACGATGCCGTCGGCAGTGACGTGAACAGGAGCGCCATAGTCTGCTCCCACGTCGACTCCGGTGTGAAATGCACCTTCACCCGAGAACGGATCGAGGCGTTCGCCGAATCCATCGGAGATGTGGCCAAGCACGGGCCAGATCGATGGCGTGTAGTTGGAGTCTGCAAAAGCCATGGCGGGCATCATGCGCAGTCCACCGGAAGAGATGGCGATGGCGGCGGCGTTACGCTTCAAGAATGAATACTGTTCGAGAGAGCGATCAAATGAATCCTGCGGGCTGGCAGGGTCATCGGTCGATTCAAAAGCGGCCGGGTGGTAGCGCAATACGCCGTACGTCATGGCTACTTCGGTAGCTAGCGATTGCAGAGAATCAAGGCGCTGGTTGGTGTCCTTAACGGTGGACTGCAGGTCGCGATACTGTTTCTTCAAGTTTTCCTGATCGTGACGAAGAGCGTTATAGTTGCCGACCTTCCATAACATACGGCTATAGGAGCCGACTGCGGCGACAACGGTGATGGTTCCAATGAGGGCGAGGGCGGCGACGCCATGCAAAAGATAGGCGGGCACGACAAGCTTTCGAAGCTTCCCGGGCGTGGACGCGATATAGAATGTGTAATTCTTGCCGCTAATCACGGATTGGCCCCCTCAGGCCTTCCTTCGATGCTTTAGAAGTGCGGGCTTACGTTTCCTGTTGCCCGCTAGCACTCTTACTACAGTGTTTGCCCTGAACCGTGAGCCTTGGTTCGCGATATCCGTATATTAAATTTTGTAGGCGACTCCAGTCAACCCTGTATTTTCGGAAAGAAGTGCAGCCTCTGGAAAACTGTCCACTGGCCCGGAGGACAGGTTGGAGTAGGATTATCCCGGAATAACGAAAGGAAGCGGCCTTTGGTGAGAGAAAATGAGCTGATAAGGAGGATTGAACGGGCTTTCGCTGGTGGGCGGAAGGGCGTGGTGGAATTGGGGGTGGGCGATGACGCTGCGCTGTACAGGCCGCGGGCTGGGCGCGAAATTGTGCTGACGTGCGACTGGTTTCTGGAGGGATCGCACTTCTTGCAGGACAAGCATCCGGCGGACGCAGTGGGATGGAAGTGCCTGACGCGGGCGGTAAGCGATATTGCGGCAATGGGTGGACTGCCACGGTGTTTCCTGCTGAGTTTGGCCTTGCCAGAGAGCGCGACGGGAGAGTGGCTGAATGGTTTCCTGCGCGGATTGCGACGCGCGTCGAAGGCGCTCCAATGCGGGATAGCGGGTGGAGATACGACTCGGCGCGAGGAGATTCTGATCAACGTGACGGTTGTGGGGGAGGTTCGGCGTGGACGGGCGCTGCTTCGAGACGGAGCGCGGCCGGGGGATCAGTTGTTTGTAACGGGAACGCTGGGAGAGGCGGAGTTGGGACTCAGGTTGTTGCGTGAAGAAGCAGGATTGCCGCGGGCGAAGAATCCTGCGCTGCGGAAGCACTTGTACCCGGTTCCTCGGTTGGCAGTCGGGCAGTGGCTCGCGGAGAAGAAGCTTGCTAGCGCGATGATGGATTTGTCGGACGGGTTGTCGACGGACCTGGAGCGGCTGTGCGTGTCGAGTGGAGTGGGTGCACGGATCGAGGCGGAGAGGTTGCCAGGGTGTTCGTTGGTTGCGCAGGAGGAAAGCGTGAAGTTGGCGTTGCATGGAGGAGACGATTACGAATTGCTGTTTGCGGTTCGCCCCGGAATGGTGAAAAAGATTCCGGTGGAGTACCGCGGGGTGAAGATCACGCGGGTTGGAGAGATCGTGAAGGGGAAAAAGATATGGGTGGAAGAGGCGGGTGAGAAGCGCGCGTTGCCCAGTGGAGGCTGGGATCCGTTTGGGAGAAGGTGATGAGGGATGGTGAAATTCGCCTTGGCAGACCGCTTAGGAAAGCAGCCCCTCCAAAAGCAGAACAAGAAGCACAGCCAGGAATGACTCTGTCACAAGAGGCGTCAAGTCACTGGCCGGGTGGAGAGGTGGGGCTCGTTGCAGGTTTGGGGTTAGGCGCAGTGGGAATTTCTTCTTCAGGGAGAGTATCAGGCACATCGGTGTGAACGTGATGCTCTTCGGCTTGTTGTTCCAGCGTCACGACGTTGGCGAAGTCCATGACCGGCATGCCGGCCATGCCGCGTTCGATGAATTCAATCCAGATGGGAAGAGCGGCTTGCGCGCCACTTTCTTTTTTGCCCAAGGAGTTTTGTTTGTCGTCGTAACCCACCCAGACTCCGGCGGTAATCTGAGGCGTAAACCCAAGGAACCAGGCATCTGTGAAATCCTGCGTCGTGCCCGTTTTGCCCGCCGCGGGACGGCCGATCGCTTTTGCTTTCATGGCGGTGCCGAACTGGACGACTTCCTCGAGCATCGCGGTCATGGTGCGTGCAACGTCAGGCGAAATAACGTCGTGAACTTCGGGATGAGCGTCTTCGAGCAAAGCTCCGTCGTAGCTAGTGACACGGCGAATCATGTGGGGATCGATGCGAATACCATCATTGGGGAAAACGGTGAATGCAGAAACGTGTTCGAGGAGTCGCATGTCAGCAGCACCAAGTGCCAGCGGCAAGTACGGTGGCAGAGGTGAGCTGATGCCGAAGCGGCGGGCCATGTCGACGACAGAATTGATGCCAATTCGTTCCGCGAGTTTAACCGCAGGCACGTTTCGGGAACCCGCCAGGGCGCGGCGCAGGGTGATGGTGCCTTCAAATTTTTCGTCGTAATTGTGCGGAGAATAGGACTGACCGCCGCTGCTGGTGGTGAAAGGCGCGTCGACGATGGTGTCAAAAGGTGACGAACCTTTTTCGATGGCCGTGGCATAAACGTACGGTTTAAAAGAGCTGCCGACTTGACGATAAGCCTGCGTAGCGCGATTGAACTTGGAATCTTCAAAGCTGTAGCCACCGACCATGGCCTTAATTTCACCAGTTGCGTTGTCGATGGCGATCATAGCGGCCTGGGGAGCGGGTTGCTGTTCGAGTTGTAGGCGCGCGGTGGTTTCATGGAGTTCCTGGACGGAGAATTGCGCGAGATCGCCGACATTGAGAATTTCGTTGGGCTTCTTGTGGCCGGTCCAGGCGATGTCAGCGGGAGAGAGCAGCGCGCGATAGGAGCCAACCTTAACGGTGGCGCTCTTGTCGTCGGCCGCGAGGATCAGGCCGGTGGTGTAACTTCCCTTTTCGATGGCGTGGCGCCAGTCGTCGTCTTCATAGGTGTCGAGCTTGCCGAGATTGTCCTTGAGGACGTTGGGAAGTTTGTCGCGCCAACCGTGGCGGCGGTCATAGATGTGCAGGCCATCACGAATAGCTTGATTTGCGGCTTTCTGCATCTGGATGTTGAGCGTGGTGTAGACACGCAAGCCGCGCTCGTGCACCGCCTCTGTGCCGTAAGTGGATTCCAGATATTTGCGGATGTCTTCAAAGAAATAGGGAGCGAGATCGTTGCGCGGATACTGGATATGCAGGCCAAGCGGAGTTTTCTTTGCGCTGGTTTCGTCGGCGGACGTGATTTTGCCTTCTTCCATCATTTGATGGATGACCAGATTGCGCCGGGTTAGCGCACCGGAAGGATTATTGAGCGGCGAAAATTTCGGGCCGTTGACCATGCCCGCGAGAAGAGCCGCTTCCTGGAGATTCAGGTCAGAGACGGATTTGCCAAAATAGAATTCCGATGCGGCGGCGAAACCGTAGTTGCCGTGAGCAAGATAAACCTGATTTGCATACATGGTAAAGATTTGCGGCTTGGTGTAACGACGCTCGATTTGAAGTCCGAGAAGAATTTCCTGGGCTTTGCGGCGGAAACTGCGGTCGCTGCGATCAAGGAAGAGATTTCCGGCGAGTTGCATGGTGATGGTGCTGGCACCTTCGGCTTTGCGGCGCTTGAGAATGTTGCGATAGGCGGCGCCGGCGACTCGAGGAAAATCGACACCCCAGTGATCTTCGAAATGCTGGTCTTCTATGGCGGTGACGGCGTTGTAAAGGACTTTGGGGATTTGCTCCCAGGTCATGAGGATGCGGCGCTGCAAGGCGAAGCTCCCGATGAGCTGACCATCATCAGCGTAGATTTCGGTGACGACGTTCGGACGATAGGTTTCCAGCGCATGAATTTCCGGCAGGTCGCTTTCGTAGACAAAGAGCAGACCGGTGGCGGCACCAAGGGTAATGGCGCAAAGAAGAAGGAATGCCAGGGCAACGCGGTCAATGAGTTTCCAGCCGCGAAGGCGCAAAGTGATGGGAGGGAGAGAAAGCATGAACCAATAATTCTAGCGCATAAGTGAAGTGGTCACGACGCTGTGTGATGGATCGCGTACTGTTTTAGAAACAGGTTGTAAATGAAGCGGTAGCTCGCCGCGTTTAGCTCTCCGATCCTTGATGTGTTTATAAACAACATTTTCTTGGGAAACGGGGCGACACGGCCATCGCCATTTTTCTGGTTTCGGTGCTTTTGGCTTTGGGAGTGTCCTACGGCGTTGCGCGGCTGGCCAGCGAGGTGATCGACGCAGTGCTACAGCGGTTTGTCTCGAGGCAGGTGGGCGAGGCTTTCACAAAATATCTGGGATTCGCGATCGTAGTCGTAGGCATTGCCAGCAGGAGTCGGGTTCGCCTGCTGGAAGATTTCATGGGAGCGCCCGCGTATAACCGTGACACTTTGAACGCCCAACTGACGCAGGAACTGTGGGTAGTGGCGATGTATCACACCATCGTGGACTCGCTGGAAGGGATTGCGTGGCTGTTTGTGATTGTCGGGCTGATCTTGTTGGCGGCGCTGATTATTATCAATAAGACCAAGCCGGAACTGTTGGCCGACGGAAATGGACAAAGCGAACGGCAAGAAGCGAGTGAGCGAACATCGCCGACGCGATAGAAGCTTAGTGGATTTTCGGCGTTCTAATGTGACCTGCATGGCAATCAGGACAAGAAGTGATCGTGGCTTACGCAGATTTTGGCGAAAGGCGGCGAACGCCTGGGGATTTAACGCCGGTGAAGCGCGAGATCATGAGGGATGTTCAGGAGTGGCGGCGGCCCAAGGGTGAGGCTTGCGGGCCTCCTGGAATGCAAACACGGTCATGAGAACCGCGAGGACCAGAAACACACCATCGCGGATAATGGTCCAGCCGGTCAGTGGCTCCGGCTTCCCAAAGCAGCCACAGTCGATCTGCAGACCCAAAACATAGGCACGCGTCACGAGAGAGAGAAAACCGAGCATGATCAAGCTCACCAGAGACGCCCAGAGGCGCAAGCGCCAGCCAATCAGCAGTAGCAGTCCGAGGGCAATCTCAACTGGCGGCAAAAAATGTGAGACGAAGGAGACGCCATTTTCGGATAGTAGTTTGTAGGAGCGCACTTGCTGGCCGAAGTTCGACAGGTTGGATAATACGGAGAATTTGATGGTGAAAAAGGACTGGAGCATCAAGTTTGGGGCAAAAAGCTTGGAGTAACCTGCATAGATAAAGATGCCACCGAGGACGATGCGGCCAATCCAGATGATGAAGCGGCGGTAGTTGAACGGGGCGGATTGGATCATTTTCAAGTCCTAGTTGTTAACTTAATGAGTTTGAAGTTTAAGACCCTTGTCAATCGCGAACACTTGTTTGGGAGCGGAAAAATGTATTCCTCGCTTCTCTCGGAACGGCAATCCTAAATGATGCGACCCTGCCAAGCACCGGATCCAGCAAGACACTTGTTACTTCTGTGCTACCAACTGGTCTAGAAATGTTTTCAGGACATCGTACTGGACAAAACCCACTACCGGGAAAGACTGGCCGCTCTTGGTATGCAACCAACTAGTCGGCGTCTGGTTAACGGAATAGCCTTGGCCAATCTGTTTGTCTTTTTCGATCAGAGGTTCAAGAGTCTTGGCCTCGACAAGGGCCTGGACTTTTTTCATTTCGGCAGGAGTCAGCACGGCGGTGACGACTGACACGACATCACCGGTGGTTTCCCATTTTTCCTGATTCTGGAAAATGGCGGTCTCGACGACGTCATTTTTGCCGATATGCGCGGCGGCGCGGGCAGTAGCTGGCGGCCACGCGGGAATAGGCATGCATAGGCAACGGGAAATCGCGATGAACCATGTAGATCTTGCCGGTGTTGACGTAGTCATTCATCACTTTTTGCGAAGTGGTGGTGAAAAGTTGTTTACACGCGGGGCACTGGAAATCGCTGAAGATTTCCATGGTGATCGGAGCGTTCTTGGAGCCGATGGCCTTGGTAGGATCAATGTCGTTGACGCCGTTGACAGAGATCAGCGTTACTGGTGCGGCGGCCGTTTCACTGGACTTGGCGGGAGTGACCGACTTGGCGGCGGGTGTGGATTTCTGGGCGGTTTGGGCTGTCTGGCCGGGAGTGGTAGCGACTAGAACGACAGCATAGAGCATAGAGACGGCGACGATGAAGGCAAGGGCGAGGGGCAGCCGACGGTTCAAGGAATCCTCCGAAACTTGGTTGATAGCAGCAACAAAATCAGGAGCAGAGTAACACAAGTTTAGACGCAGGAAGGGGTTGGCGAGATGGTCAGGGAGACGGAGGGAGGTTCTAGAGCGTGTGAAAGGGCAAGAACGGCGCGGAAGGAACCCAGAGGAAGGCTACAGCGAATGTGAGGCAAATAGGGAGGGTAAAGGATGGGGATTGTGGCTGTAATTGATTGAAAATAATATAATTACACATGCTATCAAACAACTTGACAAAGAAACACTCAACTTGTATAGTAAGCAAGGTTTTGCGGGGAAGAAGGCTGGCAGGGCTAAAGCCCGGCACCTACATTGGACCTTATCGGGCTCAATTTCGATGGACAAGGATTTAGAGGAATTTTGAAGGGAAAGGGACAAAGGATATGAGTAAGACAATTGGAATCGACCTGGGAACAACGAACTCGGTAGTGGCGGTAATGCAGGGTGGAGAGCCGGTAGTGATCCCCAATCAGGAAGGCGGAAGGACTACGCCTTCGGTGGTGGCTATCACGAAAACCGGGGAGCGCCTGGTGGGCCAGGTGGCGAAGCGGCAAGCGGTGACGAATCCCGAGAACACCATTTATTCGATCAAGCGGTTCATGGGACGCCGTTACGACGAAGTTGCTGAAGAAATGAAGCGCGTGCCCTACAAAGTGGTGAAGGGCAATCACGATGACGCGCGCGTGGAAGTGGCCGGCAAGGTGTACAGCCCGCCGGAGATTTCCGCGATGATTTTGACGAAGTTGAAGACGGCGGCGGAAGACTTCCTTGGCGAGAAGGTAACCAAGGCGGTTATCACCGTACCGGCTTATTTCAACGACGCACAACGGCAAGCGACCAAGCAGGCCGGAGAAATCGCCGGCCTGGAAGTGCTGCGCATCATCAACGAACCTACGGCAGCGGCGCTGGCGTACGGTCTGGAAAAGAAGAGCGACGAAACGATCGCGGTGTATGACTTGGGCGGCGGCACGTTCGACATTTCGGTGCTAGAAGTGGGCGCCGGTGTGGTGGAAGTGAAGTCGACCAACGGTGATACCCATTTGGGCGGCGACGACGTCGACCAGAAGATCGTGGACTGGCTGATTGACGAATTCAAGAAAGAGCACGGCATCGATCTCGGCAAAGACAAGATGGCACTACAACGCCTGAAGGAAGCAGCGGAAAAGGCGAAGATCGAGCTTTCGCAAATGATGGAGACGGAGATCAATTTGCCGTTCATCACCGCAGGCGCAAGCGGGCCGATCCACATGCAGCAGAAGCTGACACGTACACGGTTGGAAGACTTGATGCGCGATTTGCTGGACCGTTCGATGAAGCCGGTCAAGCAGGCTTTGGAAGATGCCAAGATGACGCCGAGTGACATCCAGGAAGTGGTGCTGGTTGGCGGCTCGACGCGTATTCCGAAGGTCCAGCAACTGGTAAGCACGTTCTTTGGCGGTAAAGAATTGCACAAGGGCGTGAACCCAGATGAAGTTGTGGCTGTCGGCGCGGCAATTCAGGGCGCAGTGCTGGCGGGAGAAGTGAAAGACATTCTCTTGCTCGACGTTACGCCGTTGTCGCTGGGCGTGGAAACACTGGGCGGCGTAATGACCGTGCAGATTCCGCGAAACACGACGATCCCAACGCGCAAGGTGGAGACGTACTCGACGGCTTCGGATAACCAGCCGGGCGTGGAAATCCACGTGATGCAGGGCGAACGGAAATTCGCGAAGGACAACCGCTCGCTGGGCACATTTAAGCTGGATGGAATTCCGCCCGCTCCACGAGGAACTCCACAGATTGAAGTGACCTTTGACATCGACGCGAACGGTATATTGAACGTGAGCGCGAAGGACAAGGCCACCAACAAGGAACAGAAGATCACCATCACGGCTTCGACCGGATTGAGCAAGGAAGAAGCGGAGAAAATGCGGACGGAAGCGGAATCGCATGCCGAAGACGACCGCAAGCGGATGGAAGAAGTGGAAGCACGCAATGCGCTGGACGGCATTGTGTACCAGGCGGAGAAGACCATTCGCGAGAACCGCGACAAGCTGGCCGAGGGCGACGTGAAACAGGCCGAAGAGGCTCTGGAAGACGCGAAGAAGGCCATGACCGAAGGAAATGTGGCGCGTCTGCGTTCGGCAAGAGAGAACGTGGAAAAGACGCTGCATAAGATGGCGGAAGAGCTGTACAAAAAGGCGCAAGCGGCTGGCGGCGCAGAGCAGGCAGGCGCGGCCGGTGCGGGTGCGGCTTCGGGAGCATCAGCAGGCGGTGGAGCGCCGCAGGGCGGAAAGCCCGGCGACGTGATCGACGCGGAATATGTTGATGTGGACGACAACAAGAAGCCGAACTAACTAGAGAGGCTGATAGCGGCAGTCAGTTGTCAGCGAGGTAGGAACGGTTCGTTGATTGGATCGTTCAGTCGACGGAAGAGCTAAAACATAGTGGTTGTACGGACGTGGGGTGCAGCCGTGCTGCACCCCTACGCACGTTGTGTTGGATGGAATGGGGCGGATGGCTATAGGGACTAAAAAGGATTACTACGATCTGCTGGGGGTGAGCCGGAAGGCTACCGCCAAGGATATACGTACGGCATTTCGTAAGCTGGCGCGGAAGTATCATCCGGATTTGAATCCTGGCGATAAAGCAAGCGAAGAAAAGTTCAAGGAATTGCAGGAAGCCTACGACGTTCTGTCGGATACCAAGAAGCGCGGCATTTACGATACACACGGATTTTACAGCGACAACATGCCACCGGCTGGTTATGGAGCGGGCCCTGAAGCGGGCGGCGGAGGCGACGTCAACTTTGATTTTGGCGGGTTTGATTTTGGCGGCGGGGCGCCGGGCCAAGCGGGCGGGTCGAGCTTTCGCGATCTGTTCGGACAATTTTTCGGCGGGCGCGGTGGCGCGGCGATGGAACCGGAGCACGAGCCCGGCGGCGACCTGGAATATCAGATCGAAATTGATTTTTGGGATGCGGTGCGCGGCGCAGTGAAAAAATTGCAGATCACGCGGATGGATTCCTGCGAGACGTGCCACGGGACGGGCGCGATTGGAACTCCGCAGACTTGTCCGACGTGTAATGGCACGGGGTCGATCCAGCAGACGGCGGGGAAGATGCGGTTCAACGTGCCGTGTAATCGTTGCGGCGGTACCGGCAAGCTGCGAACAGCGTGCAAGACGTGCGGGGGCGAAGGCCGCGTGCGGCGTACGGAAACAATTGATGTGCGCATACCCGTTGGCGTCGCAAACGGCGGAAGAGTGCGCGTGCCGGGCAAGGGAAATGCCGGGACGATGGGAGCTCCTTCGGGGGATTTGTATTTGCGCGTGGTGGTTAAGCCGCACGAATTTTTCGAACGGCGCGGAAATGATTTGTACACGAAGGTGCCGGTGACTGTGCCGGAGGCTTCGCTGGGCGCGAAGATCGAAGTGCCCACGATTGATGGACGATCGCTGGTGCGTATTCCTCCCGGAACCAACAGCGGTCGGACTTTGCGGCTTAAGGAAAAAGGCGTGCCTAGTGCGAGGAAAGATGGCGCGCGCGGCGATCAGTACGTGGAGATTCAGGTGATCGTGCCGGAACCGACGGATGAACGAGTGCGTAATTTGATGAAGGAGCTGGAAGAAGTTGCGCCGGCGGATCCGCGGAAAGATTTGTTTGCGAAGGCGGGAGTCTGAGGAGGCAGTTTTATAGTTTTTAGTTTTTAGTTCTTAGTTTTAAGTAAACCACGCAATTCTGGTTTTACTTAGCACTTAAAACCTATTACTTAGGACTTGCAAAACATGCCCGTAAAAGTGAAGAAGCCACGAGCGAAGGCCGGGTACATGATCAGCGCCGTGGCGGAGTTGTACAAGCTGCATCCGCAGACGCTGCGATTGTACGAGCGCGTGGGCTTGCTGAAGCCCTCGCGGTCACAGGGAAATACGCGGTTGTACACGGATTCGGATCTGGAACGGCTGGATGTGATTTTGACACTGGCGCGGGATATGGGCGTGAACTTGGCGGGGATCGAGATCATTTTGAACATGCGGGAAAAGATGATTGAGATGGAGCGGCAGATGGGAGAGTTTGCGCAGGTGGTGCAACAGGAACTGTCGCGGATGGCGCGCACAGGGGAGAAGGTGCCTAACACGGCGATTGTGAGGACGACGCCGAGGATAGTGCGGTGAAAGAAATGACTAGTGACTAGAAAAATCTAAAGCAGTTTGCCGGCGAATGCCGGCATTTTTATTTTTGCGCACAGATTTCCAGTGATAGAGAGATTGTGGCGTGGGGAAAGCGGTCGTATGATGGCGGACTAGAGGATTGGTGCCATTCGATCGCCAGAGAACCCCTTTGCGAAATACGCAAAGGATGGGGCACCCACTAGTACGATTGGTTGGAGACGTTCGAGCGGGAACCCAGGAGCACAGCCAGGAATGGCTGTGCCACTAAGAGCAAAAAAGAGTAACCCAAGAACACAGACCAGCGTGTCTGTGCCATCAGAGAGCTAAATGGCTAAAGAGAATTGTGCGCTGTGCAAAGGGACGGGATGGAAACTGGTGCCACGGAAGGATGGGGCAGGCAGCGTGGCGGTGGCGTGTGAGTGCGGGATGGAGGAGCGCGCGGGGAAGGTGATGGAGCGGGCGCGGATTCCGAAGCGGTATGAGCATTGCGATTTTGAGAGTTATGTGACGGACCTGGCGGATGGAAAGACGTGGACCACGCCAGCATGAGAAGTCGTTGAAGAATGCCAAGATGGTGGTTCAGGGATTCTTGCGCGATTATCCGGCGGCGGAAAAGGGACTGCTGCTGATTGGATCGTCGGGCGCGGGGAAAACGCATCTGGCGGTGGCGGCATTGAAGGAATTGATCCGGCGGGGACACGGCGGATTGTTTTGCGATTACCGGGAATTGTTGAAAGAGATTCAAGCGAGTTACAACCCCGCGAGCGAGTCGACAGAGATGGCAATTCTGGAGCCGATACGCACGACCGAAGTGCTAGTGCTGGATGATCTGGGAGCGAGCAAGCCTTCGGACTGGGTGCGAGATATTGTAGGGATCGTGCTGAACGCGCGGTACAACGAGAACCGGACCACAATTATTACCACGAATTATTATGATGAGACGGCGACGCCGGAAGCGGGAGCGCGATTGCCGGGCGGGCGGCAACTGGTGGTGAAGGAAGATACGCTGGCGGATCGGATTGGCACGCGGATGAGATCGCGGCTTGTATGAGATGTGCCGGACGGTGGAAGTGAGCGCGCCGGACTTTCGGAAAGAGATGGGCCACGCGCGTGGGGCGCGAGTTAGCAAGTGACCGACCAAAGTATCCGGCTACTCGATGCCAATGAGGTTTGCGCAGCGCCACAGGTAAAGCCATCTGATAGTGCCACTCTTCCCATTTTCCGGGACATCGGGATCGAACAGATTACACAACGGGCTTGGTGTAGCTCCAAGTGAGTCTCATCGAAAAGGGGACACGCGGATGGGGAGCCTATTTTGCCAGCCATACAGCAACGATATGTGGAGCTACAAAGCACCGGTGAGAAAACTCAAGCTCTCCGAATCCACATCGACACCGCTCTGGAATGGACCTTTCGTAGGCCGCCAGAGAGTATACCTTGCCGCCAGCTAAAGAAAGACCTACCGTGGACATGATTCCTAGGTTATCTGCGCAACGTCGATCATGCGAGGAAGTCGAAGTGCCCTATCAGAGTCTGGAGATGATTCAGGGAGTTGACAGGTACCCATTCGGACATTGTCAAGCATCGTGATGTAGAGGAGTTGCTGCAGACAACGTAAGCGCCACGTGGACTAGTCTGAGCGCCAAGATCGCTTGGACTGGTCGAATACTGACGTGGAGCAATGCCCCGTTGATTGACAGGGGATGGGGTGGCTTGTATCCTTTGATGGGTGTTAGGGTGCGGCGAACCCCCAATGAATTCGCGGCATCCAAGTGACAGCTAACGAGTTGCATCGACGCAGTGAAGTGAATTTCCTGTACTGCCCCGTTGTAACCCTCCTTGCATTACCCCGGTAGGGATTCCGCAAGGATTGACTCGACAAAAAAATGGGATAGAAATCCCGGAGGCGTGATTCACATGTACTTTGACCAGGAAAACCCCGTATCGTCCGCAGCAGCCGCAGAAGAACAAAATCCAGACCACAACACGAAGAATGAAACGACCGTAAATGTTGAATCGACTGCGGGCGCGGAAGCAACGCCTGCCGTAGAAGCGGCACACGAAGCTCCCAAAGCGGCGGAGCCGGTGCACGCCGATGAGGCGCACGCCAAGGCGGAAACGCACGCGGCGAATGTAGCCGTCGATGCGGAAGCAGCCGCAGCAGCAGAAGAAGCAGCCGGCGCGGAAGAGATGAGCAAGCTGATCGATCAGTACAGCGAGCCGCAGACAGAGACGACAAACAACGAAGTGATTGAAGTCAAAGTGGTCGCTTACACCGAGCATGGTGTGGTGGTGGACCTGGGCGGGAAGACGGAAGGACTGATCCCCGCGGCGGAGTTTGCGGAAACGGAGATTCCACGGCCGGAGCCGAACGCAACGATTGAAGTGCAGCGCACGGGCGAGTCGAAGGATGGCTTCGCGATCGTGTCGTATCAGAAGGTATATCGCCGCCGGACTTGGGAAAAGATCGAAGCGCAATACAAAGCCAAGGAAACGATCACCGCCAAGGTTGTGGACCGGATCAAGGGCGGGCTGGTGGTAGACGTTGGCGGAGTGCGTGCCTTCCTGCCGGGTTCACAGTATGACCTGCGGCCAACGCAGAACCTGGATGGGCTGCTCGGCACGGATGTGCAGGTGCGGATTACGAAGCTGAATCGCCGCCGCGGAAACATCGTGGTGAGCCGCCGGGCGCTGCTGGAAGAAGAGTTGCACGCGAAGCGCGCGGAGTTGATGGAGAACCTAAAGGAAGGCCAGATCGTGCACGGCACGGTGAAAAACGTGACGGATTACGGCGCGTTCGTGGACCTGGGCGGCATCGATGGCTTGCTGCATCTGACGGACCTGAGCTGGGGCCGGGTGCGGCATCCGAACGATGTGGTGAAACCGGAGCAAGAGCTGGACCTGATCATCCTGAAGTTCGATAAGGACAAGCAGCGGGTATCGCTCGGCCTGAAGCAGTTGAGCAAGGACCCCTGGGTGGACGCTGCCGAGAGGTATCCGGCCGGCGGCAAGTACAAGGGCAAGGTTGTGGGCGTGGTGGATTACGGCGCGTTCGTCGAACTGGAGCAAGGGATTGAAGGGCTCGTACACGTGACGGAAATGAGTTGGCAGAAGAAGGCCACACACCCGTCGAAGGTTGTGAAGGCGGGCGAAGAAGTCGACGTGGTCGTGCTGGACATCAAGCCGAGTGACCGACGTGTTTCGCTGGGTATGAAGCAGGCACAGCCCGATCCATGGATGCTGGTGGCGGAAAAGTATCCGGTGGGCACGGTGGTTACGGGCAAGGTCCGCAACATCGCGGAATTTGGCGCGTTCATCGAAATCGAAGAAGGATTCGATGGACTGGTGCACGTCGGCGATGTGAGCTGGACGGGCCGGGTAAAGAATCCGCACGAGGTATTCAAGAAGGGCGAGCCGATTACGGCCAAGGTGCTGCGGATTGATCCAGAGAACCGCCGCGTGTCTTTGGGCATCAAGCAGGTAAACGACATCTGGGGCGACTGGTTCAAAACGCACAAGGTGGGCGACGTGGTGCGCGGCAAAGTTTCGCGCATTGCGATGTTCGGTGCGTTTGTGGAACTGGGCGACAACATCGAAGGCCTGTGCCACAACACGGAAATCGAAGAACGGAAGCGCCGGGATGACAGCGGCGGCGGATTCCGTCCGACCACTGGGCCACTGAAGAGCGCGGGACCGCTGGAACCGGGCAAGGAATACGATTTCAAAATCATCAAGATCAGCTCGGAGACGCGGCGGATCGGATTGAGCTACCGCGCGGCGGTGCGCCAGATTGAGCGCAAGGAGATCGACCAGTATAAGTCGACGACGAAGTCCTCGGCGACAGCAACGATCGGCGATGCGATGAAGCAGAAGCTGGCGGGGCGCTAAGGCCAGGAAGCGGGCATATTCGTTTCGCGGCACTGGCCCAGTAGAAAATTCATTTACCTGAAGGCCAATTTAATGATACGAAGAGGGGGCACCCGGACAGGCGTGTCCCCCTAACTCGCCTTGCTCCAGCAGGTTGTAGGAATACACAGAGGAAGAGCGAAGAGGCAAAGGGACGATGACAAAGCAACCGACATTGACAAAAGCGGACCTGATCGAGGAAGTGCTGAAGGTGGCGGAGCTTCCCCGGAAAGAATCCGAGACGATTGTCGAAACGATTTTTGAAAGCATCATCGAAGCCCTGCAGAAGGGCGACAAGATCGAGATCCGCGGGTTCGGCAGCTTCCGGACGCGGCAGCGGCGCGGGCGGATTGGACGGAACCCGAAGACCGGCGAGAAAGTGGACGTGCCGGCGAAGAAGATTCCGTTCTTCAAACCAAGCAAGGAATTAAAGGATTTCGTAAACACGACGGGAGATCGGCTGGGAGAAGCGACGGCATCCTGAAAAGAGTTGGTTCTAAATTGAAGTGAGCGCCCTGAGATGATCAGGGCGTTTTTTTTGGTGTGTGGCCGCCGGGCTGCCGCTTTTTCAATTTCGTCATCGGGAAGTCCGCAAAATCGGGAGCGGGGCTCCCGCACTCCAAATGGGTTATGCTGAGGGTGGAATTTGCGAGCGAAGGCGGTTGAGCGATGGATTATCTGTGGACGCCGTGGCGGTATCAGTACATGGCCGAAGTAACCTCAGGAAAACAGCCGGAGTGTTTTTTTTGCGATGCGGTGGCAGGAAACCGGGACGATGAGACGCTGCTGGTGTATCGCGGGAAGAAGATGTTCGTAATATTGAACCGGTATCCGTACACGTCGGGGCATGTGATGGTGGTGCCGTACGCGCACGTTGCAGAATTGAATCTGTGCGAACCGCAGACTTTGACCGAGATGATGGAACTGGCGCGGCGCGTGGAGAAGGCGTTCAAGGTGGGCTACAAGCCAGACGGCATGAATCTGGGCATGAATCTGGGCAAGGCCGGAGGAGCAGGCGTGGCGGGCCATTTGCACTTGCATGTGCTGCCGCGGTGGCTGGGCGATTCAAATTTTATGACCGTGACCGGCGAAACGCGGGTGCTGCCAGAAGATCTGAAAACGACGTATGAGAAACTGAAGCGGGCATTGGCGAGTTGAGATTGATTTCGTGAAGGTGGGAGATCTGCTGTGAATCTGGAACTGAACGAAGAACAGAAGATGCTGCAGAAGAGTGTGCGTGAGTTCGCGGAGTCTGAAGTGCGACCGCTGGCGAAAGAGTTGGATGAGACGGGACACTTTCCGCGGGAACTATTCAAGAAGGCGGCGGAATTGGGATTGACGGGCGTGGCGTTTCCGGAATCGGAAGGCGGCGCTGGATTCGACCACATTGCGTACACCATCGTGATCGAAGAAATTTCGCGGTGTTGCGCGTCTACGGGAGTGATTTTGAGCGTGCAGAATTCCCTGTTCTGCGACCCGATTCACCGGTATGGCACGGACGCACAGAAGAAGAGATTCCTGCTGCCATTTACGCGCGGCGAAAAGATCGGCTGTTACGCGTTGACGGAACCTCAGGCGGGTTCGAACGCATCAGCGCTGCAGACGAAAGCGGTGAAAAAGGGCGATAAGTACGTGATCAACGGGACGAAAGCGTGGATCACGAACGGAGGCGTGGCAGACGCGGCGATTGTGTATGTGAATACCGAGCCAGCGAAAGGTGAAAAAGGGATTACGGCACTGGTGGTGGAAAAGGGTACGCCGGGTTTCAAGGTGGGCAAGGAAGAAAAAAAGCTGGGAATCAATGCCACGGCGTGCAGTGAATTGGTGTTTACGGACTGTGAAGTGCCGGAGGGCAACCGGATAGGGAGCGAGGGCGAAGGATACAAAGTGGCGCTCTCTACCTTGGATGGCGGGAGAATCGGAATCGCGTCGCAGGCCACGGGAATTGCGCAGGGAGCGTTTGAAGCGGCACTGAAGTGGTCGCAAGAGCGCATGGCGTTCGGGCATCCGATCGCGCAGTTCCAGGCCATCCAATTCATGCTGGCGGACATGGCGACGGAGATCGATGCGGCACGATTGCTGGTGCGGAAAGCGGCGTGGAAGCAGGATAGCGGCGCGCGGTTCAGCCTGGAAGCTTCCGTGGCAAAATTGTTTGCCAGCGAGATGTCGACACGCGTAGCGCACAAAGCAATACAGATTCATGGCGGGTACGGATACAGCAAGGAATATCCCGTGGAGCGTGCATACCGGGATTCGCGGATTACCGAGATTTATGAAGGAACCAGCGAGATTCAACGGCTGGTGATCGCGGCCTGGGTATTGAAGGGCTAACAGGCCCTGTGAACATTCTGTTCAATATTGACAAATAGATAATAGTACTTTACTGCTCACCTTGACCAGGCGCCCCACCCCCGTCTGGTTCCAGAGCCCTTACAGGTTTCGAGAAAACAAGAGAAACGTTTTGGAGTGTTACCGAACGTTCGATTACGCATTGTACGCAGGACCCCGGCAAATCCGACGGGACTGCCCCAACCTGCCGAATACTGGAACCAAGCAGCAATCCATAGGGAACCGGAGGATCGCGTCGCCCACGCGAGAAAAGTCCATGCTCGACAATTTTTGGATGGACGCAGCAGCGGTTATCGGGGTCCTGCATATTGCAGGGCCGTTGGCATTGCACAGCACGTTTCGATTTACGGCAAAGATCACGCCTGTGGCAATTTCGGCGGGAGAACTGCCGGAAGCGGTGGCGAAGTGCGTTGCGCCGCGGATTGCAGAGATGGAGCGCCTGGGATTTGCGTATATCGGATGCTACGACTGCGGAGAGTTGACGCTCCAGACCAGGACGTACGTGGCGTACTTCTGCAATCGGGCGACGAATGATTATGCCAATGTGACCGCGGTGGTCACACCGAGGGGAGTGGGAAGCTATTTTGAATTTTCGACGCGATTTTCGAACGGTTCGGCGCTGGAGACGAACACGAATAAGACGCTGCCGCTGACTCCGGGAAATGCTGATGTACGCGTGTTCCGATTTGCGGATATCGCAGAGCCCGAGGCTCTGTATCAGATTCACCGGCGTTTACTGGATAAATATGCAGGCGGACTGTGGGCCGCGGGCGAACCGAAGGGGCAGGAAATTCAGCGATTGGTGCGCGTGCTGGAGAATTACGGACCGCGGCACGAGAAGATTGGGTACATGGCCCTGGCCGACGATGGTGAATCGTATCGTTTGACGTGGAAAGGCGCATTTTTGATGGCCTGGCGCGGGTTGTGGCCCGCTTCCCTGCTGCGGAGAATGCTGGAACGGCATGCGATGAGCGTCGAGCGGCACGAGTTGGAATTGCGCGGAGTCGCGGCACTGCAGAAGGCGTAGTTCCGATCACTCTATTGATTAAAGCTTTTCTATAGTTAGGCCGGCCAGTTCCCTCTCCGCAATTCCATCCGCACGCTGCGCAGCACAGCAAATATCTCGCGATAGCATCGGCAAGTCGCCTCAGTGCGGGCATGGAAATATTCAAGAATGCTCCACACGTTCTTTGGACTGCGGCGTCAAAACTCCGAAGTGTAGTATAAGAGCGATTCGAAAAAGTGTGGCTCGGAACACGAATGGATCCCTTCTGGAGAATCGGGGGTAGTGATGAGACTAAGCAGAATTTTGGCGTTCTTGGCAGTCAGTGTGATTGTGGCTGGGGCGAGTGGTGCGCAGGGCATCGCCGATGGCAAATCGTTGATCACTGCGATGCATGCGCGATACGAAAAATCCTGGTATGACACGATGACCTTCACGCAGAAGAGCACAACGTACACTCCGGATGGCACGACAAAAGTGGAGACATGGTACGAGGCCGCGATCTTGCCGGGAAAACTCCGGATCGATTTTGGAGCGCCGAGCGAGGGCAATGGAGCGATTCTTACGGATGGGAAAGGATACTTTTTTGAAAAAGGAAAACAGACGAAGGTCCAGCCATTTGTAAACCTGCTTTTGGTGCTAGGTTTCGATGTTTACCGACAGGCGCCAGACACTACACTTGCACAATTAAAGGGCGAAGGCATCGATCTGTCGAAATTCCACGAGGAGGAGTGGAAGGGCGAGGCGGTGTACGTTGTTGGCGCTGAAAGGGGAGATTTGAAATCGACGCAATTCTGGATCGAAAAAAAGTGGCTGTTGTTCGTGCGCCTGATTCAGCCCGACAGACGCGATGAGAACACCAAGGATGATATTCGATTCACGGATTATCGCGAATTGCGGAAGGGATATATCGCGACGCGCGTGGAAGTCTACAACGGCGAAAAATTGGTTTTCAGCGAGGATTACTCGGAAATCCAGACCGGCATGAAACTGGACCGGGAAGTGTTTGACCCTGCGCAATTCAGCACCGCACACTGGGAGAAATAGAGATGCAAGACGGCTCAGCAAAGATTGAGGGAGTTTAGTATCCTGACGGTGTGCTGGAACTGGATGCTGGGCTGGAATTCGAGGCGGAGCGCGACGGGGAGTTCTTCTCGATGCTGCCGACGGGGCATGCGATCTGCCTGATTGAGCCGCGCGAGGAAAAAGCGGAGCCGTTTCTGATTCGCACAGGCAATTTGCGACGGCGCATGCAGCGGATGCTGGGTGTGGCCGATCCGGCGAGCAAGCGGTTGAACCTGCGCGAATTTGCGAGCGGAATCCGCTACCGGGAAACTGGATCGAACTTTGAGCAGAATCTTTTGTACTACCAGCAAGCACGAAAAATCTTCCCGCACAAATATCAGAAATTGACGCGATTTCGTCCGCCAGCGGTATTGAAGGTGAATTTGCGGACCGCGTATCCGCGTTGCTTTGCCACGCGCCGGATTGTGGTAGACGAACAGGGCTGGCCGTCGGGCGGCGCGTATTACGGTCCGTTTGCATCGCGACGGGCTGCGGATGCTTTTGCGGAGCGTGTACTGGAATTTTTCAAGGTGCGACGCTGCCAAATCAAAATTCGGCGCGATCCGGAATTCCCCGGGTGCATTTATTCTGAAATGAAAATGTGCCTGGCGCCATGCTTTGCGGGCTGCACGAACGAAGAGTATGACGTGGAGGTACAGCGGTTAGTGGCATTCTTGAATACCAGCGGCGGTTCGCTGCGCGGAACGTATGAGCAAGAGCGTAATAAGGCCAGCGAGGATCTGGATTTTGAGAAGGCCGCAGCGATCCACAAGAAGCTGGAGAAACTGGATGACGCGCTACGAGGCCGATCGGAACTGGCGCGGAGAATTCAGGATGTCGATGCGGTGATTTTGCAGCGGACTACAGAAGAACATACGGTGGGCATGTATGCGGTGCGCGGCGGGAGGCTGGCAGAGCCGTCGTACCTGCGGTTTGGAGATACCAGTGAACCGAAGTCGGCGGAGGAAGCAACGCGCGACTATCTGGAAGGCGTGATGAACCAGGAACTCAGCGCACGAGGGAACACTCGCCAAAATGCCCAGGAATTATCGGAACATTTGTGGTTGCTGTCGCGCTGGTTTTACAGCCAGCCGCGTGAAGGTGAAATATTTTTTCGAGAGAAGGATTGGCCATACCGCAGGATCCTCCGGGCGTGCTCCCGTTTGTTGGCTTCTAAACAGGAAGAACCATCTGGAACAGGAAAAATTGAACAACAAGCAAAAAGCGAGGAAACGAAATGAGCCACGGGGCGACGAAAGAAGGAACAACGCGATATGCGGCGAAATTCCACGGAGTGGCCGGCGACGGACATTTCCGAGTGGCACAGGACCTGGTGCTGTCTTCCGTGGGGATCGGAACGTATTTGGGTCAGCCCAATGACAACACGGATTCCAGCTATACGGCGGCAATTGTGGCAGCCGTACAAGCGGGGATTAATGTGATCGATTCGGCAATCAATTATCGCTTACAGCGAAGTGAACGAAATGTTGGGGCGGCGTTAAAGGTTGTGGCGAACAAGGGTTTTTCGCGCGATGAGATTGTAGTGTGCACGAAGGGCGGTTATTTGACGCCGGACGGAACCATGCCCGCGGACCCGAACCGCTATTTTTTCGAGGAGTACATCCAGCGAGGGATATTCACGGCGAAAGATATTGCCGCCGGAAGTCACTGCATGACGCCGCGTTATCTGCAGAATCAACTGGGTAGAAGCCTGAAAAATCTTGGCGTCGATTGCATTGATGTGTATTACCTGCATAATCCGGAAACGCAACTTGGTGAAGTGACGCGGGCGGAGTTTGCAAATCGGGTAAGGGAGGCGTTTACGTTTCTGGAACAAGCCGCGGCGCAGGGAAAAATCCAGTATTACGGGATGGCCACATGGAATGGATTTCGGCAGGAAAGCAAGGTCACGGATGCGATGCAATTGGGAGAACTGACGGAGATTGCGCGAGAAATTGCTGGAGAAAAACACCGGTTCCGCTTCGTGCAATTGCCCTTCAATCTGGCGATGACCGAGGCGTTGACGCTAGGGAATCAGAATCTGAAGAGCGGAGTGAAGACGGTGATGGAAGCAGCGGGCGAACTGGGAATCACGCTTGTGGGAAGCGCTTCACTGCTGCAGGGGCAAGTGGCGCAGAATCTGCCGGGGTTTGTGGCGGAAGCATTGGGATTGTCAAATGACCGGGAACGAGCGCTGCAATTTGCGCGGTCGGCGCCGGGGATTACAACGGCGCTGGTGGGAATGTCTCGCGTGGCGCACGTGGAAGCCAACAGCAGCGTAGTGGCCGCAACTCCGGCTGGAATGGACGAATTGGGGAAATTGTTTCAGCGCGGAGAAGGGGCCTAGGGGAAAGAGCGCCAAATAGAAGTTCAAGAAGATGTTTATGATGAGAGCGTTCGAGTAAAATCGACGCTCAGGTTGACAGGAAGTAACGGCCGTTTAGTGGCAATCCGTTGAATCGTAGAAAATGCCGAAAATTACTACCTTGCGAGTTCAGGGTGGCGATCAATCAGCCAAGAGGTAACGGCGCGATCGAATTCGGGCAGATGACCGGCAAAGAAATGGTCGGCATCATCGATTACGGCCAGACGATTTTCACCCGGAATTGCGGCAACGAGCTCGTCGACTTTGGGGCGGGCACCGAATTCGTCATTTGCACCATGAACAAATAATTTTGGCTTTGGACAGTTCCAGAGATAGGTGAAGTCGGAATCGTTGACTGGAACGCCAATGCCGATGAGTTCGGAAATTCGCGAGTCCGAACAACCGATGCGCAAACCCACCCAACTGCCAAAGCTGAATCCACCGAGGAGCAACGGTGTATTCGGAAACTCGGCGGCAAGGAAATCGACGGCCGCTTGCACATCACCTTGTTCTCCGACGCCCTTGTCGTGGACGCCCGCGCTTAATCCAGCCCCACGAAAATTAAAACGAAGCACGGCGATGCCCACCGAATCGAGAGATTTCGTCGCCTGATAAACGACCTTGTTATGAATGGTGCCGCCAAAAAGTGGATGAGGGTGGCAAAGCACCGCGGCATAGGGTGGTTTGGAAAAACGATTGGAAGTCCAAAGGATAGACTCGAGCGGGCCTACCGGGCCGTCGAGGAAGAATTTGCTGGAGTCGTGAGAAAATTCCATAGGGAAAACGCCAGACAAATTGTACTCGAAATGACGCAAAAACCCGCTTCGCGACTAGATTTTTCCTGAAAACAGGTCAAATTACCCATCGTGAAACGTTAGAAATCAACATTGGGCGAGTTGTAGTACGGCATGGGGAATACGGGGCGTACTAGAGCTAAAATGTGGGAGTTTCGCATTGAAGTTTGGTGCTGTGGGTGATAACTTCCACTCGGGTCGATGGCCGCCCGGGGGACCCCCATGAGTGATTTGTCTGACCGTCGAGAAGCACGGCGCTTTGTAATGACCCTTCCCGTTCGCGTTTTGGCGCGCGATGCGCATGGGCACGAATTGAAGGCGCACACCCGAGACGTGAGCTATCGCGGATTGTATTTCCTGACCGAAGCCAAATTCGAATACGGTAACGAAATTGATTTTATCCTCACGCTGCCGCAGCAGATGATTACAGCGGGAGACGTAAACATCCGCTGCCATGGACAAGTGGTGCGCGTCGAGAACAATGACAACGGCAAGACTGGGATCGCTGCAAAGATCGATCGATACGAATTCGTGCCGATACGCGCGTCTGCCGCGTGAACCTGAGCAGACAATTCCCCACCTCCGATTTGAGCAGTGTCCTTCTGTCCAATTTGCGTAGAATAGAGAGTGTGGTTGTTCGGATGGCCGAACTGCCCTCAGGAGAAGGCACATGTACCACTACGACCCAAAACAGGCGCTCGAAGAATTGCACGAAGAGGCGCTGCTGCCGCATCCGGTAAAACTGCGCGATATGATTTTGCGGAATCAACTGGGACCGGAAGACGCGCAAACGCTGAACCACGAGTTTCAAGAATATTTGACGAAATTTGGTGAATTGCAGAAGATTGCGCGTGGGATTCTGCAGCAATTGGCGACGGGGCAACGCAAAACGGCGTAAACGCGCGGAACCCACACGACAACCATGAGACGCAATACCCTGCTGATCGATGCGGACGATACACTCTGGGAAAACAACGTATTCTTCGAAAAAGTGATTGAAGATTTCATCAGCCTGGTGGAACCGTGTGGCTACAGCCGCGCCTATATCAGACACATCCTCAATGAAACGGAAAGAAAAAACATACGACAGTACGGATATGGGGTGCGGAGCTTTGGCCGCTCGTTGGAAGAGACCTACTTGAAATTGGCAGACCAGATGGCAAAGCGTGAGGTTTTGGCGCAGGTGCACGGAAAAGTCGTGGACCTGGAGAAGACTCCACCGAAGATCCTGGATGGGGTGCCGGAAACGCTGGCGTATCTTACGACGCGTCACAGGCTAATTCTGTTTACGAAAGGCGAACCAGCGGAACAGGCGGCGAAGGTGGAACGTTCCGGGTTGCAGGGATTCTTTGAAGCGATTGAGATTGTTGGGGAGAAAGATGCAAAGACTTACGGCGCGCTGGTAAACAAACACAAAATCGTGAAGACCTACGGGTGGATGATCGGGAACAGTCCCCGGAGCGACATCAATCCGGCGATGCAGGCGGGATTAAACGCGGTGTACATTCCGCACGTGAATACCTGGCACCTGGAGCATGAACCGGTGATGGCCGGCTCTGGAAAATTGGTGATTGTGCCGGCGTTTCGAGAATTGCGAAATCATTTCTGAAGAAATACCCCGCGAAGATTTCCAGGAGAGAGCTATGGGCAGCGAAGCAAACTGGCCGAGAGTTGCTGTTGTTGGGGCAGGAGCAGTGGGCAGTTATTTTGGCGGGATGCTGGCGCGAGCCGGGGCGCCGGTAACGATGATCGGGCGCGCGGCGTTCGTCGAGGCGGTGAGGAATTCAGGGCTATTTCTAGACACAGTTCATTTTCAAGAACGAGTGAAAGTCGAAGCTTCGACCGAAATCGCGGATGCCAAAGGTGCAGACCTAGTGTTGTTTTGCGTCAAGACGACGGATACGGCGGAAGCGGCAAAGGAACTGGCGAAGTTTCTATCGCCCGCCACCATCGTTGCGAGCTTGCAGAACGGTGTAAACAACCAGGAAGAAATTCACAGTGTTTCAGGTATAGAAGCGCTGCCAATGGTGGTGTACGTCGCTGCGGCCATGGCGGCACCGGGACATATCAAGCATTTAGGCCGGGGAGACCTGGTGGTGGGACCTAAAAACGAGCGCACGGAAAAGCTGGCGACTTTGTTCGAAAAGGCCAAAGTGCCATGCCGGATAACGGAAAATATTCACGGAGAGTTGTGGACAAAATTGGTATGGAATTGCGCCTTAAACGCAGTTTCCGGACTGGGGAAAGTGACGTACGGCGAAATTATTGCGAGCGAAGATGCCAAACGGGTGGTGGAGGCCGCTGTGTACGAAGTATTGGCCGTAGCACATGCCAAAAAGATTTCGCCACCGGGGCTTGAAGATCCGAAGGCTGCACTGGCAGGCGCATTCAAGATTGCGGAGCAGATGAGCGGAACGAGGTCGTCCACGGCGCAAGACATGGCGCGAGGGAAGCGCACGGAGATTGATTCGTTGAATGGCTATGTTGCGCGAGTGGGAGCGGAACTAGGTGTTGCCACGCCGGTGAATCACACACTTTATACGTTGGTGAAATTGCAGGAGCAGAACTTCTAAATGGAGCAGATAATTTCAATCACACAACATCCTATAGAGATAGAGTGCAAAGAGTTGAAATCCTGCGGACATGGGCACGGGAGTCCTGCGCCCGTACACGTTGATCAGCGGCGTTCGGGGGCTTTGAAAGGGATGTGAACGATCGCTTCGAGATCGACGGGTTCCCCATCGCGCGTGGCGGGTTGAAATTTCCATTGTGCGAAGGCTTCGACAGAGTTGGCATCGAGCTGAGGATCGATTCCCCTGACTTTTTGGATGCTATTCACAGTACCGTCTTTACGAATTACACCGTAGAGAATGACTTCACCTTCAACGTGATCGAGAGCGAGTTCCTGAGGATATTTCGGGTCGACTTTGTGGACTGGCACAGGCGACGTGAGGTTGGCGGCACGATGCGCGGGATCGGCTAGATGCAACTCCGAGAAATGAATGATCCAACTGCCCGTGGCACTATTTAAATTAGGCATATTCACGTTCATCGAATAAACATGCTTCATCGAAAAAATCTGTTCGGGTTTCGCCCCGGGGGCAAGGATACCAAAATCCGGAGGTCCGGTGCGCTCGGGAGGATCTTCGATGGAGCTGTTGGGGTCGGGACGCTTCAAGGCCGACTGAGCACGGGGAATGACAAACTTGCCCGGCGCCCCGAGGCCGGATGAATTGGCGTTTGGTTTCGGATCTCCACCGCTGATCGAAACACCAACGGAACTGTTGCCAGCACCAGAGCCGGAACCGGCGCCAGTTACAGAGTCCGGAGTGGTGCCGGCTGCGCCGGGCTTTCCTTCCGGCGAGATCGCCACCCGAGCCGCGAGATTTCCCTGGGGCACAGGAGCCACGGGAGCGGGTGGCCCTGGCGCAGCAGAAATCGCGATGAGTGTCGAAGGAGCGGAAGAAGCCGACGAGCCCATAGGAACTTCCGGCGCGGCTGAATTATCACCAGCTTGCTTACGTTCGGCGATGCGAGGCGCGGATGCAGGATTGATCTCGAGCTTCGGTTTGGCGGGACCTTGGGTGGACGTGGCGATGCTGAGCGCACCGCTTTGTGGCGTGAGATTGGATAATTCCGGAGTTGGAGCGTCTGTGGTAGCGACGCGCTTCGCTGCCTTGGGGTGAAGCTTAGCGAGAGCGGTTTGATCAATTTCAACGCGTGGCCGGGCAGGAGCCTGAGAGGCAGCAAGCTGGACGACGTTGGGCATCTGCGGGAGAAGTTTTGGAGCTTCCTGAGGGGCGGCAGGATTGATGAGGGTTTGGCGGGGATGAGTGGGATGAACGGGATCGGTGTAGATGCGCTGACGAGGATGGAAGGCCTCGCTAGGTGGTTCGATGCTAGACGGAACAGCAGTCTGCTTGGGCGATGACTTCGGCTTACTCTTGGGGATCTGGAGAAGCGGCAAATCATTGATGGGGCCCGACCACACCAGCTGCGTGTTGTCGAAGGAGTGGCTCGGGGGCGGAGAGAATGCAAAATCGGACCAAGGGAGCATGAAGAGGGCCAGATGAAGCAATCCTGCGGCAAGGAGGGCCCGAGACGGAAAGCGTCGTTCAATGGTGACGTCGGGAAACACTCTAGAAGGTGGAGCGTCTGAATCGAGCGTTGCGCGCTCGAAGAAAACGGGAATCCCGCTGAAGAAATCACTGTGAAAGCTGTTCCACGCAATTTCGAGCTTTGGCTGGACAGCGCCGGCCAGGTGGACGGGATAGACGTACAGCTCTGCCTGGCCAAGAAGATCAAATGGATTGGGATGAAAGGCGCTCGACATGAATCCTTAAATTATATCGCGGGCGGCTGTGCCGGGGATGACAGACCTTATGCCCGAAATAGTATAGATGATGAGAAGCACAAGGAGGTTTGCCTGGGCTCGAAATTACCCGGGCAGAGTAGCGTAGCGAAAGAAACTGAGAGTGGCATCGCCCTGGCGAAGAATGCGAACGCGTTCGAGCTTGCCAAATCGTTCCGGAAGACCAAAATTGTGGCGGTGCTCTGCGATGACCAGACTGCCGTGGGAAAGAAACGAAGCCTCTCCGAGAAATGTCAGGACACGGCGATAGTCTTCGGAGGCGTCGTACGGCGGATCGAGAAAAACTATGTCATACGGCGGCGTGCCAGGTTTATAGAACGAAACGAGGCGTTGAAGGCCGCGTAAAGCGTCAAGCGGTAGTACTTTTGTGCCTATGGGAATCTGCAAAGACTTGAGATTTTCCTGAATGATGGCAGCGGCAGGTGGATGATTTTCGATAAACACAACTTCACTGGCGCCCCGGCTAATGGCTTCGATTCCGACAGCGCCCGTCCCCGCGAAGACGTCGATGAAGCGTGAATCGGAAATGCGGTCGGCAAGGACATTGAAAAGCGTTTCGCGCAGACGATCACTGGTAGGGCGAAGCGCAAGGCCCTTGAGGCTCTTTAACTGACGGCTGCGAAATGTTCCGGCAATAACGCGCATAAGGCCTGGCAGGAATTAGCCAACGTGTGCGAGATGATACCGTCGCTGCCATTGTGGTGGCAGGAGGCGGAGCATTCGCTGCAGGTTCTCCTTCTGTGAGGGTTCTTCGGCGATCGAGAAAGCTTCCTTGCGGGCGAGTTCGAGAAGCTCCTTGTCCCGCAGAGGATTGGCAATGTGGAAGCCGAGTTCACCCGATTGCCGGGTGCCAAAAAATTCACCCGGTCCACGGATCAGCAAATCGGTTTCGGCAATTTCGAAGCCGTTGTTGGTGCGAACCATGGTCTCCAGACGTGCGCGGGCTTCCTCGGTCATGCGCGACGGCGAGACAAGAACGCAGTGAGATTTTTGAGGACCACGGCCAATCCGGCCACGAAGTTGGTGCAATTGAGCAAGACCAAAACGTTCGGCGTGTTCAATTACCATGACGGTGGCGTTAGGCACGTCGACGCCTACTTCAACGACCGTGGTGGCGACGAGAATCTGAATTTCATTTTTGCGAAAACGCTGCATAACGTCTTCTTTTTCTTGACTGGACAAGCGGCCGTGGAGCAAGCCAACTTTCAGCTTGGGGAAAACAGTTTTGGAGAGACGATCGTACTCTTCAATCGCGGCTTTCAGCTCGAGCTTTGACTCTTCGATGACGGGATAGATGATGTAGGCCTGACGGCCGGCTTCCGCCTCGCGGCGGAGCGATTCCCATACGCCGGGGAGATTTTTGTCCGTGGTCATGCGCGTCTCAATGGGGGTGCGGCCGGGAGGAAGTTCGTCGATGATGGAAACTTCCAGGTCGCCGTAAAGTGTGAGCGAGAGAGTGCGCGGGATTGGTGTGGCGGTGAGTACGAGAACGTGCGGAGCGTGACCGTGCGTCGCGGCCTTGTCCATCAAACGTTTGCGCTGTAGAACGCCAAAGCGATGTTGCTCATCGATGGAAACAAAGCCGAGACGTGCAAATTCGACATTGTCCTCAATGAGAGCGTGTGTACCGACAACCAGCTTTGCCTCGCCGGAACGGATACGATTGAGCGCGGCAGCTTTTTCAGCCGGCTTCAACCCACTGATCAGCAGCTCGACGTGGTAGCCGCCTGGCGCGAAAATGCGGCGCGCGGAAAGATAGTGCTGAACGGCAAGAATCTCCGTGGGGGCCATGAGCGCGGCCTGGCAACCGTTTTCGATGGCAATGGCAGCAGCCTGAAGAGCAACGATGGTTTTGCCGCTGCCGACGTCTCCTTGCAAAAGGCGATTCATGGGGGCAGGCTTTTCAAGATCGGCAGCGATTTCAGCAAGGACACGCTTCTGCGCGGCGGTGGGTTTAAATGGAAGAATGCGCTTGAGGGCCTCGCGCACTTTATCTTCGCGCACGCGGAAAGCGATGGCATTTTCTTTGCGGGCGACGCGGCGGCCGAGAGCAAGGCTGAGCTGGTAGAGGAAAAACTCCTCGAAAATCAGGCGTTGCTGAGAGGGAGAGCGGAAGAGGTTGAGCACTTCGACCGACTCGTCTTGCGAGGGGAAATGCGTGTGGATCAAAGCTTCGCGCCGAGTTGGAAATTTCAGTTTTTCGCGGAGGGGAGCAGGAAGAACATCTGGAATACTTTGCTCAAGGTCCTGCAATGTGGCGTATATAGCGCGGCGAATCATCCGCGAACCGAAGGTCCCCACTGATTCGTAGATGGGAACGATGCGGCCAGCTTCGGTGGAATCGATTTCGGTGGAGCTGATAATTTCGATGTGAGGATTGACCATTTCGCGGCGCGCCGGGCGTAGCTTATCGATTTCCACTTTGCCGTGAAGGATGAGTTGCTGGCCGGGCTTGAGGCGGCCTTCAAGATAACCACCATGAAAGAATTTGCAGGGCAAAGAGCCGGAATCATCCTGCACCAGAAGGTGATAGATCGCATCGCGGCCATACATGCCGCGGACAGCCTGGCCGCTCATGACCTGGGCACGCAGCGTGTAGGTGTTGTTGGGCTGAACGTCTTTGATTTTGGCGAAATGGATACGATCTTCGTAGCGAAACGGGAGATAGCTGAGAAGATCTTCCAGAGTGAAGATACCGCGCTTGGCAAGGAGTTCGGCGCGTTGCGGACCAACGCCTTTAACCATGCGAACTTCGGTTTGCAGACTGATAGGCATCTATCCTCTTTATATCATTCTCCCGTAAGGCGCGCTTTTCGTGAAACTTGCGCAGGGGGTATACGTATGAATAGAGTGGAGAGCGCAATCAGCGGGCAAAGACGGAACTTGGGAGGCAGTGTTGCCAGAAGAACGATTGACGGGAACTGACAAACGCGCGTTATTTTTGTGGATTGCGCTTGGGATTGTTGGGGTGTGGTTTGCGCAGCGTTATTTTTTCCAGGCATTTCCAGAAGCATCCGTCGACTTCAAGGTTCCGCGTGCTGAAGCCCAAGCTCGGGCAAAACAGTTTGTGGTGGGCATGGGAGAGAACCTTCAGGGATACCAATCTGCGATTACGTTTGAAGTGGACGATGGGGCGAAGACATATCTGGAACGTGAGTTGGGGCTAACACAAGCGAATCAGTTGATGTCCACGGAGTTGAACATCTGGTATTGGGAAGTGCGCTTTTTCAGGCCATTACAGGAAGAGGAATACCAGGTACGCGTGAACCCGGCCGGTAAGGTTGTTGCCTACGAACACAAGATCGAAGAGGCTCGTGCAGTGGCGTCGCTGAAGCGCGAAGAGGCGCAGGCAGAGGCAGAAGTATTTTTGCAGCAGAAATTAGGAATGGACCTAAATAACTGGCAATTTCTGCAGGAAGAAGCGAACTCACAGACGCGACCGAATCGAGTCGATTGGTCGTTCACATGGGAGCGAAAAGGGTTTAAGGCCAAGGAAGCGCCCTACCGACTGGAAGTGGGGCTGAACGGAAACATGATTGGGGAATCACAGGAATTCTTGCAGGTGCCAGAAGCGTGGGCGCTGAATTACAAGCGGCTAAGAAACGGGAATGACACGCTGGCGTTCGTGTTCGCAGTTCCCTACTTCCTCTTGATCGGTGCAGCGGCGTGGATAGCGATTCTGCTCTCCAGAAAGGGACAGATTTCCTGGAGGGTTCCACTGGGGATCGGCATGGTTGTAGCTGTATTGATGTTTTTGCAGAGCTTGAATGGCTGGCCGCTGTGGGCATCTCAGTACAGGACAACAGATTCGTATGTCAGCTTCATCGCCTCACAAATTGGATTTGCCCTATTCGGGGCGCTGGTCACGGCAGGACTCACGGTCACACTCATACTTCCAGCGGGGGAAATTCTATATCGGAGAACGCAGCCGGACCGGTTGCGACTGAGCAAGGCATTTACGCCGCGCGGAATGAAATCGAAGGAATTCTTTTCTTCCGCGATCATTGGGATTTCGATGGCCGCCGCGCATATCGGCTTCATCGTGGCGTTTTATATGATCGGCAGCAAGCTGGGCGTGTGGGCACCGCAGGAACTGAATTACGAGAATTCAGCGAGCACAGTTTTTCCGTGGATCAGCGGAGCAGCCATCGGCATTACCGCCGCAACGAGCGAGGAATTTCTTTTCCGGCTGTTCGCGATTCCCTTTTTGGCAAGGCTGATTCGATTTCGGTGGATCACGGTTTTAGTTCCGGCATTCTTGTGGGGATTCCTGCACAGCAATTATCCCCAAGAACCCGCTTACATCCGCGGCCTTGAAGTAGGATTGATCGGCATCGTTGCCGGTTTGGTGATTTTGCGCTGGGGTATTGTGGCAACGCTGGTGTGGCACTATACCGTGGACGCCTCGCTCGTAGGCCTTCTGCTGATTCGTTCGGACAATGTGTATTTTCGGATCTCGGGGATAGTGGTGGCGCTGGCGGCGGTGATTCCCCTGGCCTACTCGGGAATTAATTATTTGCGACGGGGACAGTTCGAAGCCGTAGACGACTTGTTGAATCGTGCCGAGCCTGCTCCAGAAATCGACCTCAGAAGCCAGGAACAAACAACAGAAAAAGACATTGGAAAGCGGAGATACGATCCGCTATCCGCCGGAATGATGGGGTTTCTGGCGATGTGCCTGATCATTGGCGGCCTGGCAGGCTGGAAACTCAAACGTGAACACATTGGAGACTACCTGCGGGTGTCCTTGAATGCGCGAGAGGCGGTACAACGTGCCGATGCCGTGCTTGGAGAACACGGTGTCGAAGCAAAGAATTTTTACAAGTCCGCGGAACTGGTAGACAAGATGGATCCCACAACGAACGAATATCTTCGCCGAAGGCTCTCCAACGCGGAGATCAACAAGCTCTATTCGGAACGCACTCCCGGCGCGTTATGGGTGGTGCGTTATTTCAAGGATTCCGATCCGGAGGAATTCGCGGTTACGTTGAAACCCGATGGCTCGCTGCACGCCTTCCGGCACACGCTGCCACAGGCCGCAAAAGGAGCGACACTCACAAAAGAAGAAGCGATCGCGACCGCTGAAAAATTCTTGCAGGAACAGAAGAAGATTGATCTCAGCGAATGGAAGCTGGTGGATTCTACTTCGGATAAGAGACCCAACCGTACCGATCACACGTTGACCTGGCAACTCAACAAGCCACTTGATCCAGCGAAGAGCGGGGAGAGAGATCCGACGGATCACGCCTATGCGCGGATGGACGTGCAGGTGCTGGGCGACCAGGCAGTAAACTACCGGGCGTACATCAAGATTCCCGAGTATTTCACGCGCGAACAGGAAAAACGGACGTTGCCGCGGATGCTCTTCTTAATATGGCAGATTGTGTTGTTTGTGGGGTTGGCGGTGGTTGCGTTTGTTGTTTATTTCAAGGGAATCAAGACGCAGCCCGTGCATGTGCCGTGGCGAAGGATTATGATTTGGGGAGCGGTTGGCCTGGCATCGTTCGCGGTCAGTTTCCTGCTCGGCCATGGAATTCCTGACATCCTCGGCCAATACCAGAGCGCTTTTCCGTTCAAACTGTTTCTGGGCACTCAGATCGGCGTGACAGTGATCAGGGCCGCATTTGTAATGGGTGGCATCGTCCTGCTGTTCGGATTGGCGTGGGATTTTGCATCACGGGCGTTTGGGGAAGACCGGATTCCTACATGGCTGGGTATGCCAGGCAATTATTATCGCGATGCCTTGTTGATCGGAGTGGGAGGAACAGCGCTTCTGATTGGGGTGCGCCGTGTACTCGAAACTGCAATCGCTTGGCTACCCGCCTTGCATCGCACATATCCCGCGTCATTTGGCAACTCGCTGGACGCCTTGTATCCAGCGGCCGCCATCGTTGGGGGTGGGATTCAATTTGCACTTTTCATGACCGGCATGGTCGCGCTGGCTTCCGCTTTCGTGGCGGCGGAGCTACGCGTGCGTTGGGTGCGGTTGGTGCTGTTCTTGGCGGTGGCTCCGTCGCTTGTGGCAAGTTGGGGATCCGGGCTGGATTTTGTAGAGCAGTTCTTGACTGCGGCCATAGTCCTGGGGGTAGTGGTGTTTGGCATCCGCCGGGTGGCACGATTCAATCTGCTGGGTTGGTTTCTGGTGATTGCCTGCGGCAGATTGGTGAGCGGTGCGGTAGAGTTGCTGTCGCAGCCCAACAAGTTCTACCAAACACAGGGCATCATCGTGACAGTGGCATTGGCACTGCTCCTTTTGTGGCCATTACTGACCTGGAAACTGCAACCGAGGGAAGTAGTCACGGCAACCTCCTAAGCGCGAAGCGGATTCAAAGGAAACATTCCCAAAGGCATACCCGTACTGTTAGGTGGGATTCGTTTTCATTTAGCCGGCACCTAATCGGGCACGACCAGGGTTCCTGGCGGGGCAGAATATAGGTGCTTACGAATATTGGGGGAAAGCGTCAAAGGAGGTAGCGGCAGTGGCAGCGCACTGTTGCGGCTTGCCAGTCCCCTAAAATACTAAGGTGTAGACAGTTACACCAAAACTGGCAAAAAGAAAGCGAATATGCCGTTTATAAAGTGGGCTTTTGCTTTAGCAGATCAGACCAGCCAGGCTAACGCCACGGGGGTAGCCTTGGCTACGGTGAATTCCTTGGCCGATCTAGACGACCGGAACCTGGTGCTGGAGGCGCAGGCGGGAAATCGCCCCGCCTTCGAAGAGCTTGTGCGGCGCTACGACCGGGACGTCTTGCGGCTGGCGATGAACCTGATGAAGCGGACGGAGGACGCCCGCGATGTCTATCAGGAAGCCTTTCTGAAGGTTTATCGCAATCTCCACCGCTTCCGGTTTGAATGCAGTTTTTACACCTGGCTGTACCGCATCGTCACGAATGTGTGTCTGGATCATCTGCGCCGCCGCAAGGCGCGTCCTGAAGACCAAGCGCCCGAACCACATCCCGCAAAATATGAAGAAGGCAGTACGGATTTCTTTGAGCGGCAGAAGGAACACCGGCCGACACTCGATCCGGAGAAGCATCTGGTTGGGCAGGAAATAAAGGCGCGGCTGGCAACGGCGATGTTGCGGCTTTCACCGCGAGAACGAGTTGTTTTTGAGATGAAGCACTACCAGGGATTGAAGTTGCGCGCGATCGGCGATGCGTTGGGCACTAGTGAAGAGACCGTGAAGAATTCATTGTTCCGGGCTACGCGCAAACTGCGGCAAGAGCTGAGCGTGCTGCGATGAACAATTCTGGGAAGAAGATGACCTGCAGCGATATCACCGAGCTTCTTGTTTTCTACGTTTGCGATGAACTGGAAGTCCACGAACGCGTTGCTGTAGATCAGCATGTTGCACAATGCGAAGGTTGCCGGACGCAACTGGCGGAAGAGCGGGATTTCAGCGAGTCGTTGATAGCGGTGCCGCAAGACGCAGACGAACTGGATCGCACAGGAATTGTATTGTCGCATTGTAGAAGCGAATTGGCGGAAAAACTGGATGATCTGACACGGCCTGCGGTGAAGGATGAGACACTGCGCTTTGCGTGGTTCCGCCGTTGGATGATTGTGCACCCGGCATGGAGCGGCGCAGCATTGGTCCTTGTGGGGCTGGTATTGGGAGCGCAATCCGGGCAGTGGTTTGCGAACCGCAATGAGCCTTTGGGACTGGATCAAGCGGTGAATGTCCGCCCGGGAACACAGCTTACTGATGACCAGCTCTCCAAGATGGCTGTCGCCGGAATTAATTTTACGCCTTCCCCCTCAACCGGGACCCAAAACGTGAGACTGCAGCTGAGCGCGGAGCAACCGGTGGTGCTGACAGGCAGCCTGGATGATAGCGACGTGCGGCGTGTGCTGACTTATGTTGTGAAAAGCGGGGAACGATTCAATTCGGGTGTACGTTTGGATTGCCTGGATGCTTTGCGGACGCGTTCGCAGGACAAGGAAGTGCGTAGCGCATTGCTCGAAGCAGCGCGCAAGGATCAGAATCCGGCGGTGCGATTAAAGGCGTTAGAAGCTCTCCGTGATTCGACGAACAACGAATCTGTGCGAGATGCGCTGCTGGAAGCCCTGCAGCATGACACTAACCCAGGCGTACGCGTGGAAGCGGTGAACTTACTGGTGCGTTCGCTGGAGAAATCGAATGACGAGATGACACCACCTATGCCTGAAGAGGGAGAGATGCCGCGACTCCCTGGCAACGTTTATCCCGGCATGGCGGGGCAAAAGACGCCGGAAGCGTCGATGGCCTACATGATTCAGACGCTGGAGCAATTGCAGCAGAAGGATCCCAGCCGCTATGTGCGTTTGCAGAGTGCCGCAGCGTTAAGAGAGATCAGCGACCGACGTGAGCACTAAGAAGTGCTGGGGATGACGGTTTCGATGATCCTTTTCAAGTACAAAAATCTAGGACAGAAGTGCCGTCTAGCCTTGGGGATGGCACTTGCCGGGCTTGTTTTGCTATTGGCATCAGCGAATGGCGCGGAACCCGGCACTCCTCGACAGAGCGCAACTCGCACCGGTTCTCTTCCGACAACGGATGGATTGACCCTCCATTTGAAAGCGGACTTGGGTTCCGTCGAGATTCAGGCACAGGCGCCTGGGGCTCCCCGGGTTGTGCAATACACCGTCCGTGTAGAGACCGACGCCAGTGGGCCTTCCGGCAAGCACTTGCTGGACGCCTACGCGCTATCCGCATCCACTGTGCGAAACGGGGTGGAAATTTCCGGCGCATTGCCTTCGCACACGAATCACGCACAATTCTGGGTACAGTATGTGATTAGTGTTCCCGCAAATTACAATTTGGAGATTTCTACGGGTGCTGGCGACATTCAAGCCTCGGATATCGGTGGACGGGTTCTGCTGCAGACCGAAGGCGGAAATATTACGACGGGGCGGATTAATTATCGAGGCGGGCCTGCGGCTCCCGGAGATCGCCTGGTGGCGAAACTGGAATCGCAGGGTGGACACATCAAGGTTCAGGACGTCTCGGGCGATCTGGACGCATACACAGCGGGTGGTCACGTGCTGGTGGGTAATATTGCAGGTAACGCGAAATTGCGGACAGGCGGAGGGCACATTCGCGCTGGCCATATCAAGGGAACGGCCCAACTGGAAACAGATGGGGGAAATATCACGGTAGGCGAAGCCGGAGCGTACGTCGCAGTACGAACAGGTGGTGGCCAGATTGATTTTGGAGAAGTTCACGGCTCGGTTCATGCACAGACCGGCGGCGGGGGCATTCGCGTTATCTACGTAGCCGGGCCAATGGAAGTGGAAACAAGCGGCGGAAGCATTTGCCTGACGCGAATTACGAACACGGTTCACGCGGAAACCGGTGACGGATCGATTACAGCATGGATTAATCCAGAATCGGCCGACAAGGTGCAGTCGGTACGTTTGCCGGGACCATCACAACTTGCGACAGGTACCGGAGACATCGTCGTGTTCTTGCCGCGGAATATTGCGGCGACCATCGATGCCACCGTAGAAAACGGCGGTATTCAACGAATTGAGGCCGATCCCTCTCTGCCACTCAGCATGAAGATGCACCAGGATGGGCAAGCGCACGCATTGGGCTCGCTGAACGGCGGCGGCGCACTTCTGAAGCTGCGAACGACTACAGGGAAGATCCGGTTGCAGTATCTGGATGCGGATAATGCGCTGCGCAACGCCTTGCTGGAGGAACAGCGCTCTCGAATTGCGCGGAAGTTGAGTGAAGCGGGATACGAGCAAGTTACCGTAAGCGCCCAGCCGGCGCGGCCCCAATCGGTTAATCCAGGTGAGAGCCCGGAAGATTCAAAAAGCGATTGGCAGTCTTGGATGACCTGGTTTGAGTTTAAATTCACGGGGGGGATTCACGAAGATCCCGATGAATTCAAGAAGCACCTGTTGGTCTCTCCGCCGCCGAACTATCCCCAATTGGCCCGCCGCGCAGGTCTGCAAGGCGTGGTAAGGCTGCAAGTCAGGATGAAGACGGATGGAACGCTGGTAGTGGAAAAGGTGCTGGAAGGCGAGCCCTCATTAGTGGAAGCCGCAAGTTCAGCGATTCAACAATGGCGCGCCACTCCCGAGGAGTATGCCGGGAAAAAGGTTGATGTTATTTCTACGGTGACGTTTAATTTTCAACTACGGTAGAGTATTGGGATTCGGTTTGATCGGTCAGCGCAAGCAGTAGTCGGTAGCCCAGGGGTTCGGTCGGGAAGTTCACGAAGGAGGCAGTACCATGGTTCGCTCCGCATACCAGCAAGTTGGTCTCGCACTGTTGTTGGTTACTTCGTTCGCCGCAGCCGAATGTCGCGCAGTGACAAAGGAAGTTACAACATCCTATCCGTTAAAGTCTGATGGTTCGTTTGACCTGAAAAATGTGAACGGGACCGTTCGCATTGAAGCGTGGGACAAAGATGTGGTGGAAGTCCGCGCGGTCAAGACGACGCAGGACAAGGAATCCGCGCTCGACCAGGTTTCCATTGATGTGGATGCCAAGCCGGATGCGCTGTCGATTTCCACGCGCTATCCGGAAGAGGGTGGCGTCGAAGTTGCCGTCGATTATACGATCCACGTGCCACGCCATGCCCATCTGAATCATCTGAGTACTGTGAACGGGACGCTGAGTGTGACGGAATCCGAGGGTATCGGCGATCTGCACACCGTGAATGGCAATATTGAAATTTATGGTGGAAGCGGAAATGTGCATGCGCGCACGACCAACGGCGACGTATACATGGAATGGAAGCATCCCGCAGACGCCCACGGAGCGGTGGCGGAAACCACGAACGGTTCGGTGCTGTTGGCAATCCCGGCAGATACGAAAGCGAGCCTCGAAGCCCGCTGCCGCAATGGCAGCTTCTCTTCGGACTTGCCATTTCGGATGATGGGCGAAGATGAGCCGCGCGTGCTGCATGGACGGCTTGGCCGCGGCGCTGGTGTACCAATCCACCTGGGAACGGTGAACGGCGCGATTCGTGTAGTGGAATTGAAAGCAGCCATTTAGCGTTTCCTCCGTCTAAATGACGGAAGGAGATGCACATGAACAAACGAAATATCTGGATTGCCCTCTCTCTGGGGGCGCTTGCCATTGCTCTGGCGGCTCTGCCAGGACACTCCGCAAAACTACAAAGCGCCGATCAGTGCGCAAAACAAATAGTCCAGGCCAAGGTTCGCGTGATCGAAGACATAGCGCAGCAGGCTTCTCAACGAGTCGCGAATGCGGAAGAGGCGTGGGCGAACGTGCAGGAAATCGAGAAGATTGAAGGTCCAGGAGACGAGAACGTCGAGGTGTATATCGGCGGCGGGAGTTGGTTGGGCGTGGAGACCAACGAAGTGACTGCGGAAAAAGTGAAGCAGCTGAAGCTTCCTGCGGAGCGCGGGGTGCTGGTTGGCAAGATCGTTCCTGAAAGTCCCGCCGCGAAGGCAGGATTAAAAGAAAACGACGTCATCACGGAATTGAATGGTCAGAGAATCGAAGGTATCGCGCAGTTCCGCCGGATGATTCGCGAGATACCGATCGGGCGCACCGCTCAATTGACGATTGTGCGGGACGGACGCGCGCAAAGCGTCAGCGTAACGCTTGGCTCATCAGGAATCGCCCCATATGGGCGGAATGATGCGGTCGCCAACCCCGGGTACATTCGCGTTCCGTGTTCCGGAAACTCCCGAGTTGCCAGAAATCGCAGAATTAGGGGAGCTGAATGCATTTGGGGTCGCCAGCCTCGGGCAACCACGGCTTGGTATCGATGCGGAAGACCTGCAGGGCGATCTCGGCAACTACTTTGGTGCACCAGATGGTGAGGGAGTTCTGGTTCGCAGCGTGATCAGCGATTCCCCCGCGGGCAAAGCTGGAATCAAGGCCGGCGACGTGATAACCAGCGTCAATGGAAAGCGCATTCGTCGCGTGCGGGAACTGCGCGAAGAAATGAAAGCCGCGGGCGATGAAAAACCGTTGAAGGTCGGGTTGCTTCGGAACAAGAGCGAGCTGTCCCTGGATGTACAGTTGCCGGCGCGCGTGAAAAAAGAGATTCACATGCGGAGCGAGCGGACAAACCTCTAAACAGCTGCCGATGGCCGGGCTCCTCTAGCACAGCATCGGGGGCTCGGCTGTCGTTCAATCATGCGAGCGATATTTGCGGAAAAGGCGGAACGGGCGCTGGATGGCATCCCAAAAACCAGATCGACGATCCTCTGCCCCTTCTACCCAATCTTCTTCAGTCGGCGAGAATGACAGGCGGAGAAGATACGCACCGCCTGCGAGTCCACCTCTCATATGCATTCGGAATAGAGCGCGTTCTGCGAGTCCGGGTGGATCATATCCCGCACTGGGAAGCCACCGTTCGACTTGGTGACATAGTCTTAACGCAACGGTGTCGCGTCTCACATCATCAGCCACGGACGCAGGCAAGGGGACCTGAAGAAGCGTTTCTGCCAGTTGGAGAGCCACGCGCAACATGCGCCCTGCGCCAACATCCTGTGCTGATTGACGTGCGCGATTCCAGTCCAATTCCGGATGGCTGGCGACAATTGCCGCAATATCCGCCACCCACATCAGCCGCTCCCAGAAATGCTTGGCGCCATGTATCGCGTTGAGTACAAATTCGTCTTCAAGGCTCAGTGCGGGTATGTCGCGACCGTCGAGAGGAACACCCCTTTTCCGCGCGAGAAGGGCTTCGAGCGGCATCGGGCGTGGGTAATAACGGAAGGTGCGCTCCGTGTGCAGCTCCACTATCTGCGAGGTGCCAGGGCGCTTGAAGAGGTATTCGCCGGGGACTTTGCCGGCTTCAATGACGCTTAACGGAATGTCGGGCTCGAAGCCAAGTTCAATCATCCGGCGCGAGGCCGCGAGGATATCTGTGTGGCGAACAAGCAGATCCAGATCGACGTAACTGCGGACTCCCGGATCCCCATAGGCCAGCAGCGAAACTAATGGACCTTTCACAAGGATGGCTTCAATACCGCACGCCGAGAAATCCTGGAGGATGCGGAAAAGTTCGGCAGTCATGCTGAGAGTAAACAGTTTTTGAGCGCGCATGCGAGCCTGAAGCTTTTCGCGAGAGGCGATGGCGATACCAGCGAAGCCCAACTTTTGGAGGCGCCCGGCCAGAACACCGAGAACGCCATGTTCTTCGCCAAGCTCGAGAAGGACATTCCAATCCAAATCAGTGGCTAATGCTTCTGCAACAAGTGCATTCGAACTGGCGGGCGAGGCGCACAATCGAAGGAGTTCCCATTCATTCCCGATGGACGCGACACCGGAAGGCAGCATGGTTGACAGGGTCGCCTGATCCTTCATTCTGGCAAGTTTACATGAGGAAGTGAGGTACGTGTGCGGGGAGGGAAGAGCGAGTGAAGAAGCTACTCCGCTAAGAGTTCAGAAGTGACTGCACGTCGCTGACAATGAGATGACAAAGGTCGCCGAGTTTTTTGGGATCAGAATGTGGAATGATTCGGCGCACCGGGATTTTCTGAACAAGTTGGGCCAGAAATTCGAACTCCACGGCTCGTTGTTGGCGGTCCAGAAGCCAATTCATGTAGGTGTTCTGAACCAAATCGAGAAGGGCTTCGCGAGCGCTCATTGGCTGGACCAAAGGTGCGCCCTCCAGCCTCGAGCGGTGCGCAAACATGTAAATCGCACCTAGTGGCAATTCCTCGCTGGAGAAGTCTGCGCGTGTTCCATCAAGCGCGAGAAAGCGCTTCTCCCAAACCGGCGTCAATAGCGGAAGCGCCTGTGCCGAGCCAAGCAGGTTAGAAACGGAATCCGGCCACAAGCAGATGCGCGGGTAACCGGGGACTACATGAAAACCGTCGGGCGCGAGTTTCACGGGAACGATGTCTTCGCTGAGAACCGGAAAGCCGCGAAGAGCGAGTGCTGCGGCCGTGGTCGATTTGCCGTGACCGGCCTCGCCGCAAAGGGCAATTCCTCGACCGGAGATTTCCACGCAACTGGCATGGAGCGAAGTAATATGGCGTAAACGCAGAAGAAAGCCCAACACGGGCCCAAGGAAATAGGTAGCCAGATCCTCAATCGTTAATGGAGGCTGATATGTCCCCCATATGCGCTCCGCACGGCCATCCACCACGAATCGCGTGCCATCAGAGTAGGACAGTTGAAAGAATTCGGCATTCCCATGCTCGGTGAGAACAAAAGACGGGTCGGCGGTCTCGTGTGATTCCGGGAGGTGGGAGAGAATGCGGCCAGGCAGGCTGGTGCCAAACTTGCACCAATCCGGTTCAGGTCCCGCCTCGAATCGAAAATCGTACTCGGCGGCCGTAGAAACGGAAGGTTCCAATGCGGCGAACTTCAGCGAAGATACAAATCCCAGACCGTAGGCTCGGTAGGAATGATTCACAGGAGATTTGGACTAGCTGCTCGCTGAAACTTGTGGGCGGAGTTCAGCGGCCAGTTCGGCGTCTATTCGGATTGCGTCCACCGTCAATCTTGCCAGATTTGCCGGTGGCTTTGGTCATTTCCGTTAGATCGCCGTAAACAAGCAGCTTTGGTGACTGATACGGCTTCTTGGGAGTAGTATTCGACGGCTGCTTCATTCACGCCCCTCGCGTAACACTTTACTCAATCCCCTACTCATTTTCAATGTCTTTTAGCCAGCTGACGAGGGCCAACAGAAAGAGATTCGGACCGGAAGTATAACCCTGAGAATATCTTGAAGTTGTTCGCCATTTCTTGAAATCCACATAATCCTTGATGCGTGGAGGCAGGCAGTCTGGAAGGTTCGGGGCCCAACTGCCAGCATTCGCGCAGGCCTCCAGGGGGTCGCCCACTAGCGGCGTTTTCGGACGATTCAGTACTGCGCGAGGCAGGAGGCCTTGCATGCTTCTTCGGGCCAAATCTTTGTTAACGCACCAAGGTACTGGCGGGACACGTAGCAAAAACCGGAGTAGCCGCAGATCCAGCAAAGGTGCACGCGTTTCGAGCGGGACACAGGTATTGCCGGCGTCTTCACTTTCCAGCACCGTAGACCAGTAACCATCATGTAGCCCGGCATAGGCATTGGGGTGGACCGGGTGTTTTTGATCAGGCGGGCGGAGATTGTTCCGCCACGTTTCGCGAAGTCCACAACGAGCTTCAAACTCCGGATTCAGCCAGTCAGGATATTTTCTCCAATCATCGACGCGACCAGTCAAGTGGCGGAACTTAGCTCTAAGGCCTGCCCTCAAGGGCGGAAGCGAATGGTGTTCCCAGAGAAAATTGCCGAGAACACGAGCAATCTCCTGGCGTTGACCTGAATTCCAAAGATATTGAAAATACGGCCAAGACTGCCCCGTCAGGATGTTATCCCCTCCGTCACCTGAAAGGATGACCCGGGAGTGACGGGCGATTTCGCGATATTGCGTTTGAGCGAGCGAAAAGAACGGTTCGGAGGTCGGCTCCGGAGAATGATCCGACGGCTCTTTACTTTTCGCAAAGGGCTCGACTACTCGCTCCGCAAGGAGCTGTTGCGCCAAGCCAAGATGAGTTGCAGTGAGACTGGCAAAGTGCGCCTCAGGATCGTCAATCAGGGGACGCCAGTCAACGGTGAAAGCTTTTAGCTTTTCCAGTTCGCCGTGCTGGATTGCCAACTTCGATGCTACGGCACATACGGAAGCGGAATCGAGGCCGCCACTCAGGTAGAGCGAGGTTGTGCCATGCGGCAAACGGTCCCGCACGGCGTCGCGCACAAGTTCAAGATAAGTTTCTGTGTACTTCTCGGGCTGTGAAAAGTGAACGGGATCTTCGATGGGAAGAGTGAGGAAGCGCCTGACCTGCACGGAATCTTCCGCATATTGGAGAAGGTGCCCTGCGGGAAGCCGATGAATATCAGCATAGATCGTGCGCGTAAGATCCGAACAATAGCCGTAAAGCAGAAACTCGCCGATGAAGTGTTCGTCAAGAGTTGTGGAAACCTCGGGAACGAAACGAAGCGCAGCAAGAGTATTGCTAACGCAAAATATGCCCTGCCGATGTGCGTAGTAGAAAGGGCGAGAACCCGACAAAATCGCGGGCGCACCAGAGTGAATGGCGGTCCTGATCCCACAGGGCAAGAGAAAAATCCCCGAGGAGCCTCTCTAGACTAGAGGGGCCCCAAGTCTTCCACGCTCGTAGGAGCAGTTCTTCGCTAGTAGGATCAGCGGAAGGATGATTCCCTTTCGAACGGAGCAGATCAATTAATTCGCGTTGCGCATCAAGGCGAACGTCACCGATAAGCCAGTCGTCTCCAAGAGCGACGGGCTGTTCGCGTCGCTTGCGTAGCGGGACTGGTGGCGAGATAAGCAAAACAGGTGCCCACACCGGGACGTGACATTAATGTTTTCGCGATCCGAGCCCCGAAAACGAAGCACGGCGGCGACTCGCTGCAGCAGTTCCGGCTGAATTTGATGGCCGTCAGAACGCAAGATGCAAAAAAACCGCTCATGTTTGCTCCGCGGGCGGCTTCGGAATTTCATTCTCGAAAGGGTGATAATGACGATGTTGTTCGTCCATCTGATTTAGTGCGATTCCATCGTGCTCTACCCATGCATGGGCTTCAAACTCGCCTTCGGGTTTCCGCACCCCGATGCGAATGGCCGCGACAATCCCTTGGGTTTGCAGCAAATACCAGAGAAGAAGGGACTCTTGCAGGCAAGTGATCGAGACAAACGAGTAGCGTTCGGCGGCGCGAACCATACGACAGGTCATCTCGACTTGAGCAGAGATTTCCGGTGTTTCGAGCGGGATTATTGCGTGACGATCCAATCTGCCTTGCAGCCACTCGCGCGTACTGTTGTATCCGCGCATTCGCAACAAAGTACCAATGACTGGTCCCAGCAGTACAGCGCGGCGAAATAACATCCGCGCTTCAGCGGGGAGTGAACTATAGCGATGAAGCGGTTCCCACATCGGCAGGCAGAAGTTGAAGCAGTCCATTCTCCACGAGGCGGTTCACAAGTTCGTGCAAATGCTCAAGCAAAAGCGTGGGCTCGACTTCAAATTCCTCCAAAAGTTTTTCGTAAGCGACGTCGATGCTGGGCAAGGTAGTTGCCAGTTCCAGTATCCGGGTGCCGGTATGGTCCAAACCAAAATAACGCTCGGATTCCAGATTTAGGAGCACAGATTCCCCGTCGAGATGACGGACAAGAACGTGACCGGGAACAATCGCTCGATTTCCAAAGAGACTCAAGTCTGAAACTCCTCTGGTTGGCTGCAGATGGCCAGTCGGACCTGGATCGGTTTCGCCCAAGCCACGAGCAATTATCTTACCTTTGAATGACTCGGGCTGCCATCTGCTGAGGACATTGGACAGGGCGATCGATTGTCTTCTGGAACAGGAAACGCTATAAGTTCAAACGTGGCCGTTCCTGCGATTTTTGTAGATGCACTCGAAAAATGGTTTCCACCTACCTTCAGTGGGTGGCGAGCATTTCTGCAACCGTTCACCAAACCGACGTCGGCTGCTTTACGCGGCGTCTCTCTTGAAGTTGGACAAGGGGAGGCGGTCGCGCTGCTTGGCGCGAATGGTGCGGGAAAAACTACGTTACTTCGAATTCTTGCTACTCTTCTATTGCCTACAAGAGGAATCGCATGCGTCGCTGGATATGACGCTGTGAGCGAGGGGGCTGCGGTACGGCGACAGTTGGGCTACCACGCGGGCACCGATCTTGGCTTTTATGCGCGCTTAACGGGGCGCGAAAATCTGCTTTTTTTTGGCCAGCTAAATCAGCTCAACAAGAAGGCGATGAAGTTTCGAATCGGCGAGCTCGGCGATCGCTTTCAACTGAACGATGCGCTTGATCGACAGGTGCGCTCGCTTTCCACGGGAACGATCCAAAGGCTGAGCCTGTTGAGAGCACTGCTACACGAGCCAAAAGTTCTGCTATTGGACGAACCCACCCGAAGCATGGATGCGATCGCAGCGTCCGATTTTCGCCGCTTTTTGAAAAATGAAATCATGGTGAAGTCGGGGACATCACTCCTCTTCTCGTCGCACTCCCTGCATGAAATAGAATTGCTCGCGGACAGGGTGGTCATCCTGAAACGAGGGGCAGTCGTCGCGATTGATAGCTTGAATGCACTCAAAGCGAAGTATCGCTGCGATTCGTTGGAAGAAATATTTCTGAAATCCACCGGTGGACAGCCGATTGGGAGTGAAGATACCTCTACAAGATGATTCGAGTAATACAAAATCTCTGGCTGTTCTTCGTCCGCGATTTGCGCATTGCGCGCAGCTATCGTAGTCCCTTCATTCTCGAGGCCGTCGAAGCACTTTTCGCGGCGGCGATGTTTTTCTACACAGCCAGGTTCGTCGATTCTCCACAGCTCCGTGCGTCGCTGCCACAAGGCGGCAGTTACTTTGCATACGCGCTTGTAGGATTTATATTCTTCGACTACCTGAGCGCAGCAATGGATACATTCGATCAAACGTTAATGGAGGCGCGTGACACCGGAACGCTTGAACCGCTACTGGTGACACAGGTTTCACTACCCGTGGTGCTTGCGGGATCTGCACTCTATCCTTTCGTCGCGACAACCCTTCGCATCGTCGTTTATCTTGGCTGGGGCACACTATTGTTTGGATTTCCGCTTGCCTCGGCAAACTGGATCTCCGTGATAACGGTAACTCTGGCAACCCTGCTGGCCTTTTCCGCGCTAGGAATATTTTCGGCGAGCTATCTCCTGCTGTTTAAGCGTGGCAATCCGGCAAAGTGGTTCATTCTCGGGATATCCAGTGTGGTTGGCGGAATGCTCTTTCCTGTCCGCATACTTCCCGATTGGCTGCAAGTGATCGCCCACCTCAATCCCATCACCTACGCCCTGGACGCCATGCGCGGGGCTCTACTGGATGGGGCAAGTCTAGTAGCGATCTGGCGACCACTCGTCGTGCTGTTGCTAACTACGGCGGTCTTGCTTCCGTTGTCAATGTTGGTTTTCGGATGGGCGCTTCGCAGGACAAAGATCAATGGGACTTTAACCCACCGTTAGCATGCTCGGTGTCAAAAAAAGACCGGCCACAAATCTGGGGCCGGTCTTTTGCTGCAAAACGATGGATTGAATTTACGACTTTTTCTTCTTACCGGTCTTCATATCAATGCCGCCGGTGAGTTGATTAACCTGGTCTAGACCTTCTTTGGCTTGTTTGCCCCAGGTCCCATTCGGGTCGAGGTCGACCGCTTTCTGGTAAGCCTCAACCGTGCCCGGTTTCAGCGTAACTTCCATCTTGTCGCCGACCTGCTTGTAATCCGCAGAAGCCACAAGGCAAGCTCCCAGCAGGTAATAGGTCTGCGCGTTCTTGGGATCGATCTCGAGCGACTTCTTTAGAGGCTCAACAGCTTCCTGCATGCGCCCCGCCTGATAGAGGCTGATACCGAAATTGCGCCACGCCAGGGCCGCGTTCGGGGGATCGAGTTCAGCGCTCTTGGTATACGCAGCGCGCGCCTCGTCGATTTTGCCGGTACGGCCAAGGAGGTTTCCGAGGTTGTTATAGTAACTGGCAACTTCTGGTTTCAAAGCAATAGCCTGTTTGTATGCGCTGATGGCATCGTCATTTCGGCCGGCCAAATCGTAGGCTTCACCAATACGCGCCCAGAAAAGGTGACCGTTGGGATCTTTTTCCGGGGCTGTTTTTTGCGCTTCCTGGAATTCAGCAATAGCCTTGGCCGAAAGGTCCGCAATCTTCGCCTTTGCAGCGTCGCGCTGGTCGGCTGGAGCCTTCGCCAAGTCTGCCTTGGCCGTGCGTTCCTGCTCCAGGAATGCCATGCCGTTGGTGAAGTGTTCTTTCATCCCCGTAACTTTTGACTGTTCTTCCGCACGCTTCTTGTAGGCTGCGGCGGCTTCGGGGTTCTGCTTCTCGAGAATATCCTTGAAATTCACATTTACGGCCGGGGTATCCGAACCAGACACGCCGACGGTAACCTCGAATGGCGTCTGGAGTTGTGGCGCAAGAATAGTGAGGACATATTTGCCATTCTTGAGACCCGAAAAATTAATTTGCCCTTTTTCGTCAGTCTTCCCTTCCTGAACAACGCCCTGCTCGCTCTTAATCTTCAAAGGCAGGTTCGCCCAGGGCTTGCCATCAAAATCGATAATCGATCCGGTAATTCTGCCGTCCTGTGCAGCAGCCCGCTCTGCAAACAATGTGGCCAGCCCTAAGGTCAGCATTGCGACGAGCGCAAACGCTTTAATGAATTTCAACATGCTCCATTCTCCTTTTTCGTTGGGGAGCGCCGGTCTCCAAACCGTGGCCGGTTTCACCCCATTATCGCTCATCTGCGGCGGAAACCAATGGGCTTGGTAAATTATTACTTATTGGGGGCTGTAGCGGGGCGATAGGCAATTGGGTCTGGGACGCCAGCCTGTGCAAAGGCCCGCAGGCGTAACAAACAACTGTCGCATGTGCCGCAGGCCAAGTCTTCGCCTTGATAGCAAGACCAGGTGAACTCCACTGGCGCGTGTAATGCCAATCCGCTTCGAATAATCTCGTCTTTTTTCATCCCGATGACTGGAGTGACGATTCGGATCTGCGTTTCCGGCCGCGTTCCCACGCGAATCAATTCCTGGAACGCACGGTAGTACTCCGGGCGGCAGTCCGGATAACCTGAGCTGTCTTCGGCGACGGCGCCGATATAGACTGCGCCCGCACCAATCGCTTCCGCCCAACTCACTCCAATGCTGAGGAAATGGGCATTGCGAAATGGTACGTAAGTCACCGGGATAGCGCTCCCGTGAGCCCCGCCGGAATCGAGTTGATCTTCCGGTACGGCGATACTCTTGTCCGTGAGTGCGGATCCACCAATCGAACGGAAATAGCTGAGATTAGCAATCAGCCGATGCTTAGCGTCAACCCTGTAGAAATTGGCGATCTCATCGAAGGCCCGTCGTTCTCGCTGCTGGGTTCGTTGACCATAGCTGGCGTGCAATAGAGCGACATTGGGGGCGCCATGAGTGTCCACAGCGATTGCCGCGCTCACGCAGGAATCCATTCCTCCGCTTAACAATACGACGGCTTTGCGCTGGTCGCCCATACTCAGTTTTATGCGCCGCTATACCCCTTTGGTCGCCGGATCCCAAACAATCTTGTGCAGTTGCAGCCCGAGCCTGACGGACAATCCGTCCTGGAGTATCCATTCGACCAGGTTTCGCGCCTCTAAGCCTTTCCAATTCCCCTGTGGATCGTCGTGTACCGGTGAAAACAGAATTTCGTTAACGCGATTGTGGAGTTGATGTGTCTTGGTGAATTCGCGTGCAAAGTCATAATCGCGGCGGCTGGAGATAACAAATTTCACTTCGTCCTTCCGATCCAGTTCGTTGAGGTTGCGCGGGTCAAATGTACTCGGTTCGCCAGAATCAGGACATTTTACGTCGACGATCTTGATCACCGCTTTTGGCAGTCGCCCCACAAAACGCTCGCCACTGGTTTCGATCATCACTGTATATCCCACCGCGAGCAACTGATCCGTGAGCGGATAAATTTCTTCCTGCAAGAGTGGTTCTCCACCAGTCAGTTCAACGAGCGGAAATCGAGTGGCGTTCCCGCCGGTGCGGCCGCTGAGTTCGTCGACTTGCCCCACGACATCTTCTACTGTCATCTTCTTGCCGCCATGGAATGCGTACGCGGTGTCGCACCACGTGCACCTCAGGTTACAGCCCGTCAGCCGAACGAAAACGCAGGGCAGTCCGGCGCGTGTGCCTTCCCCCTGAATCGAATTGAAGATTTCGGTGATGTACATGACGGGAGCCCTGTATGCGTTACTGCCCGCTAGTCTTAACTTTTTTGGAGGAGCGCCGCGACAGCCAGTAGATTGCGCCGAAGAACAAAACCAATGCGATGGTCAACCGGAAGTAACCCGGAGGGATACCCATCATCCGGAGAATCAAAATATAGCCTACGGCCACCAGTAGAGCCGGAACCAGAATGATGAGCAGCGAGCGATTCATAAGTTCCTCTGTTCCGTGGAGCGTTAACTCCGTGCCCAATACTTCGCGTAGGCCGTGTCGGTCTCCCAGATGATGACCTCTTTTATTACCGCGCCGGGAGGTAAATCGTTCAACTGGCGATCGACCTCTTCAAAAAAATACTTGGCCATATTTTCAGCGGACGGGTTAACAGTGGTAAATGGTTCCAGATCGTTTATGAATTGATGGTCGAGCCGTTTAATCACTTCGCGCATGACGTGTTTTACGCGGGTGAAGTCGACGAGAAGACCGATGTTATCCAATTGCGGTCCCTCGAGAGTAATCTGCACCCGATAATTGTGGCCGTGGACGTTTTCGCACTTCCCTTTATAGCCGCGCAGCGCATGCCCGGCGGAAAACGTCTCTTCGACACTGACCTGAAACATTTCTTCCCCTTTTTCTACCGCACCCGTTTGCCGTGTTGACTCTCTGCAATTACTCGGGACTGCGCCTGGCCCGTTTGCTTCGCTTCACTTCGGAGTGAGGTTCAGGCGGGAGTTCGGCCGCAAGAAACTGCCTTACGTCGGACAAGTCTTGGGTAGTCCGATAGGGCGGCAATGACCCTAAGAAAATTTTACCATAGGGCATACGCGAGATGCGTGTGTCCAGGAGGGCCAGAACACCGCGATCGGTCTTTGCGCGAATGAGTCGGCCAAAGCCCTGTTTCAACGAAAGAACTGCCTGGGGCACCTGAAACTCCGAGAATGGATTGCGCCCCTCTTCCTGCAAGGCGCGCACCCGGGCGGCCACGATTGGATCGCTGGGGACGGCAAAGGGCAAGCGATCGACGATTACACAGGACAATTGGTCCCCGGGCACATCGACGCCCTGCCAGAAACTGGACGTGGCGAAAAGCACAGCATTGGGTGTGTTCTTGAAACGCTCGAGCAGCGCGGAACGCGGCGCCGTGCCCTGAAGGAATATGCGGAAAGTCCACGCGATTTCTTACTCGCTCAAAAAGATCGTTCATCTGCGAATAGCTGGTGAACAGGCAAAAAGCTCGGCCTTGGCTTAACTCCAGCAGCTTGATGATTTCTTCGGCAGCTTGCCAGGCAAACCCCGGATCGCGCACATCCGGCATGCGCTGCGGCAAATAAAGCAAAGCCTGATGGGCATAGTCGAACTCGGGCGGAAGTGCATTTTCCTTGCTGTGGTCGAGGCCCAGTCGCTGGCGGATGTATTCGAAGCGACTGCCGACAGTAAGCGTTGCGGAAGTCAGGACGATGGTGTCGAACGCCTCGAACAACTTCTCGCGCAGTATCTGACTGACGTCGATCGGCGTCGCCGCAAGAAAGACACCCTTATTTCTGCGCTCGTACCAGTAAACGCAGTTCTTTTCGTTCGATTCCAGCAGGGAGGAGAATTCCTGGCGAATTTCAAAGCTGCGGCGCGCGATGCGCAGTAGCTCTTCCGGCTTTTGCGTCAGTGCTGCGAACTCCGTTTCCATGGCCTTCAGAGCGTTTAGAAGAGAATCGTAGGCTTCACGGTGCTGTTCAATGAAAGCTTCCCGTTCGTTGCGCGAAAATGGGAAACGCCCGTCGCGGGGAGGAAATGCATCAAAAAAATTCCGGCACTTCTCACGGATGCGCTGCGTCCTGCGCAGCAGCGACGGAGTGGATTGGTGCGTCAACCGCATGGCCTGATCGGCATCGCGCGCCAGTTCCTCAAAGCGGTAATTGGAGATCTGCTGACCAAAATAGTCGCTGGCCACGTCTTCCATCTCGTGCGCTTCATCAAAGACAACCGCGGAATATTCGGGAAGGATGCTGCCAAAATCATCGTGCTTCAACGCCAGATCAGCAAAAAACAGGTGGTGATTGACGATGATAAGGTCCGCGTCTTTGGCGCGCTGGTGCATAGCGGTAACAAAACACTGCTTGTATTCAGGACATTTTTGACCGGTGCAGGTGTCGCGGCGCGCATCGATTCGAGACCATAGTTCAGAGTCGTCGGGAAGAAAGGTGAGTTCGGAGCGGTCTCCCGTTTCCGTCAGTTTGGCCCAATCTCGAATCTGCCGGAACGCATCGACTTCTTCCATCCCCCGCAGCATCGGCTGATCGGTCATAGCATGGACCTTGGTGCGGCACAGAAAATTAGAACGGCCCTTCATGACTGCCACCTGCAGTTCCGGTGCAAAGTGTTTCTGGATAAACGGCACGTCTTTCTGATAAAGCTGCTCTTGCAGGGATTTTGTTGCCGTGGAAATGACCACGCGGCGCCCGCTGCAGATGGCGGGCAGGAGATAAGCGAGAGTTTTGCCCGTGCCGGTTCCAGCCTCAACGATCGCGTGGTGATGATTGGCAAAGGCGTCGTGCACCGCTTCCGCCATTTCGAGTTGCGCAGGCCGATGCTCATAACCGCCGATCATGCAGCGGTCGAGCAGGCCACCTGGACCAAAGATTTCGCGCATCGTTGGCTGGGAAGTATCACCAGTGGGCTGACCACCTGTCCCGTGAAATACTTCTGCTTCCGGTTCGAGCGACTCACTGCGGGGAGTGGCTAGGGTACGATTAGGAATGTGGTCTTCCTCAAGTGGCGCGTAGCTACGCTCTGGAACTGGATTGGTGGCAACACTGCGGGGCACTACGGGATCCGCCGTCGATTTGGAACTGCGCTTCGCCAAAACTCTCCCTTCGGTGCACTCATACATAGCCGGAACCATGGCTTTGCACGAGATTTTAACGATAGCACATTCGCGAAGGAGCAATCTTTGGGTGCGAACTACGCATGGAGAAAGGCTGTCGGTCGCCCTCCAATGCTGGCTTCAGAGATTCACAGACGACCGTTAGCACTTGAGCACACATCGCATTCGTGGAATCTTGGGATTCAGCGGCCGCGTTACAGTGATGGTGGGTGAAATCCCAGCCCTTTGCCCAATCCAAATAAATTTCGAGTTTTGATAAGGGTGTCCGCATGAAATCAAAATTGTTTTTAGGCCTGCTGGCCATCTGCGCCGTTGCGATATTGAACTCCTGCAGCGGCTTAGGAACACAACCCTGCGTCTCGAATTGCGGAGGGGGCACCGCGAGTCTGACAATTTCTCTGTACGACACGCCACCTACGGGTACCTCTGTGCTGAGCTTCACACTTCCGATCGCCGGTATCAGCCTGACACCTTCCTCAGGAAGTCCTGTCTCTGTGGCAACTTCAGTATCGTCCTCAGAAATAACAAGGCTGCAAACAGATTCGACCGTCATCGCTGATCAGGTCTCTGTCCCGGCCAACACCTACACATCGATTAATGTAACCATCGGCCCGACCAGCGCGACCAATAATCTCTTCGTGAACACGTCCGGTGCTGCCATTACTTACAGTGGGGGGACTTGCGCAAATAACTCCATTTGCATTCTTCCCGTCGGCGCCATTTTCACCGCATCGATCCCAATTTCACTCACTCTAGCCGCGAACCAGAATCAGTGGATTGGGTTGGATTTTAATTTGAACAAGGCAATCACGAGTTCGAATGGGATCAGTGTTGATTTCTCGCAGAGCGGTGTCCTCACTGCGACGACAACCTCACGCGTAGGCATCCCTGCCGGGAGTGTGGACACGATGGAAGATTTTATCGGCAAGGTCACGGCCTATACGCAAAACGGAAGCATCACTGTCGTTAACGGACTAACCGGTGTATCGCTTACCGCCGCGCTTAGCTCTAGTACCGGATACGATCTGGCGCCCGTGAATTACAGCAATTGCAGCGGCACCGCTCAAAACTGCATTCAGATTGGCAGCACAGTGAGTATGGACACGGTATTGAGCGCGGCAGGTACCTTTACCGCGACAGAGGTGGATGTGCTGGACGCGACCGCCGTGGATGAAGTGGAAGGCATCATTCTTCCCACCACCACTCCAGGTATAGTCCAATTAGTTCTTGCGGACAAAATCTCGGCGAGTGGCAATGCTACCCTGGGTGCTTCCACGACGATGGCTGGCACGATCATATTCTTGACCGCCACCACCCCGAATTTCTCCGTGGATTCCAAGACGTTGTCTTCGCAGATTGTCGAACCCGTAGTTGGCTTTGCCGGGAGCGGCGACCTGCTTGGCGGCCAAGTGGTGAGGGCTCAGGTGACAAACGTAGTCTCCGGCGCCAACGGAATCACGGCGACAGCGAACAATGTGCTCCTACGTTACTCGCGCCTATCAGGAACGGTAAATACGATTACCGGGAATGTCTTCACAATCACCGGTCTTCCGACCTATATTTACTCTCTGAATCCGACGCTCAGCACGAGTGCAGCCCAGGTATTGACCTATCAAAACTTGACCGCATTCGATGGAATCACTTCCATTACCGACTCGACTTTTCAGAACGGCACTTCTGTTTCGATACGCACGCTCTATCTAAATGCGCCTCCGGCCACTTATCCGTTCCAGGCCGCGAAAGTGCGCGTGCCGTAAACCAATTTATCCCGCCTCCGCAAAAGGCAACGGGCCCCGGGAGTTCCGGGGCCCGTTTTTTTTGCCTTGTACGAATTATTTAGGCTGCGCCAACCGTGGTGGTTGGGGGCAACGGAGCGCCAATCGGCCCGGTAGGTGCCGGCGGCATGTTCTGCGTCATCGAAGGCTGAAACCTGCGATACAAGGCCAGGGAGATGGCTCCCATACCCCAGAGCAGAACTGCCAGCCTAGCCCATGGGCCCACCCAAGGCAGAGTCGTGATTATGCGAATCACGATGATGCCTACCACCATCCGGCCTACCATGGGCCAGAAATCCGTGGCCCTGCCCATGATCCAGCGGCCTACAATGGCGCCAACAACGACTCCCGCGCTCAGCATGGCGATGAACCACATCAGCATGGTAGAGATGCCCACCCAGAGTCCAATGACGGTGACACAGGCGATGATGGCGGCAATCAAAACCCCCGGAAGTACCAGCACACCCAATCCGAACGATGCCCCCAAATTTTCTGCGGCATCGGCGGTTTCCAGGGCAAACCTGGGCATCAGGCTGAACAGTACGAGTCCGAAAAGAATGAGAGCAGCAGTCCAGATGACGCGCCAAACGTAAAAGCTCGCGTTACGCTCCGGTCCGTGTTTATGCTCCAATTGCTTGAACTGGATCGGAGAAGCGAGTTTCGCGCCCGAAGAAACGTTCGCCGGCTTGTTTCCTTCAAAGGCGGTCTTGCCACCCACCTCCGCGCTTCCAGTAATTGTCAGGGAGTCGCCCCTGGCTTCCACCGCGCCGTCAATGACTCCTGAGAGCGTGGCCTGCTGGAAAAAACCAAGAAAGTCGCGGCCGATTTTACCGTCAAGCGTGACGGTCTGGGTGAACATGGTGACGTTGTGGCCAACCTTGGCATTGCGATCGAGATTAAACAGTTCGTTGAAGGCGGTGACACTGCGCTCTACGGAACCACTGAGAGTAATGTTATTGGTGAAGGATCGGACGTTTCCATCAATTTGACCGCTAACACGTGCGGACTGTGCGAAACAGATCAGGTCTCCCGTGACGTGTCCAGAAACGTCGACCTGGTGACCAAAGGCGTAGACATCGCCATCAATGGTCCCTTCGATACGGAGGGCCTGACCGGAGATGAAGAGATCGCCTTTGATCGTCTCGTCTTTCCTCACTTCGACGGTTTCGCCCTTACGAAATTCCGCGGCACTGGCAGGCGTAGTGAAAGCGCCAACGAGTCCAAGGCTGGCAACCATCAAGGCAAGGGCCGATCCCCGCTTCAGATACTTTCGGAATGCAAATACCACAAGGCCCAGAAGCACTGCGAGGGCCAGAGCCTGGAACAGCGTGAACATGGATTGCCATCCTTTCCAAAAAGCTCCCTGAAAGAGCAACAAACTGAGCAGATTCGTGCTGCCGAAACCAGCTTGCTCAAACTGCTTCTCCCAAGGTTCGATATAACCGGTATAAAGTGCATACACACCCATAACCGCGAGGCCGAAAAAGAGGCCCCAAACCCACTGCATCGAGCGCCGCACAGCAAATTGGAAGTTGGCCAGTCTCACGGGAAGCGGCTCGTCTTGTTCCAACATCGCGCGGGTCAGAAGCCGGGATTCCCGGTCGAGAGCACGCAAGAGATTAAGGCATCGCGTGCAGGTCTGCGTATGGAGAGAAACCTCCTGCGCGCTTTCACGGTCAAGCTGACGCTCGACGTACATCAAAAGCGTGATTTCGCTGAGGTGTTTGTTGGGCATCAACTCTTGTTCACTCAACGGGAGCCTCCCGCAGCCAGCAGAGATTTTTCTCCAATGGCCTGTCGCAAATCGTGTCTGGCGCGCAGCAACACGACGCCTACGAACGCACGCCGCACGCCGAGGGCATCTGCAATTTCGTCATAACTCATGTCCGAGTAGTAGCGCATCACCAACGCCATGCGCGCTCGCACTCCAAGCTTGTCCAGCGCTTTCCGGACTTCCTCGCTGGTGCGCTCCTCAATTAATTTTTCCAGTTGATTGGGTTCCGGCGCTTCCAGAGGCATTTCATCCACATCTTCGGTTTCTTTGTCCTGCCGCAATTTGCGGCGGCGAAGCATATCCCAGCAATGATTGGCGGCGACCTTGTAGAGCCACGCGGTAAAAGATCGCGTCTGGTCGTACTGGCTGAGTTTGTCGCGCAACTTCATGAAGATCTCCATGGTGGCGTCTTCCGCGTCTTCGCGCGTGGGCATGGCCCTGCGACAGAAGCGGAAAATGGCCGGAGCGTACTCCCGGTAAAGATCGCCCCAGGCCAAACTGTCCCCTGCCCGAGCCCGGGCAATCAATTCCGTAGGTTCGGTTTGTCCCGGCGCGCTCATTCGCACTGGTCTCAGAGGTTCCATTATTTAATACGCAGCCTAGGGCGTAAAACTATCACGAATCGCTATTCCTTTGAGGACCGAAGCACTACTTGGGGAGCCGTCTGAGATGAAGGGCACCACCAGGTGTACCGCTGGGATGAGACAAGGCATGCAGTTAATCAACTAAAGTCAATTGTTGCAATAGATTAGATGACGCTTGGGACCGAGTCGTGGCAAACATTTTTCTATGTCGGAAAACAGCCAGTTCGGGGCTAAATGGCGAGCACGACCCTGCTTTGCCGCCCACTACTAAGTTGAAGTGCTATGCGATACAGTCAATGCAGTCAAATTCTGGCAGCATAAACAGATCGCGAAATCCGAAATCTATGGCACAAAAACTTCCATCAGTGGTGATAGTCGGACGCCCGAACGTGGGTAAGTCAACGCTATTTAATCGTCTGACCGGGACTCGTCGCGCGATCGTGACCGACGAGCCGGGAATCACGCGGGATCGCATGTATGGGAAGACCGAGTGGAACGGGCGCGTGATGGAGGTGGTAGATACTGGGGGAATCGTGCCGGATGACAAGGCGCTGATCCCGACGGAAATTTTCCGGCAGGCCCGGGTAGCGTTTGATAACGCAAATCTTCTGGTTCTGGTAGTGGATTGTCAGGCGGGTGTTACACCTCTGGATCAGGAACTTGGCCGGATGTTGCGCGCCACAGGGAAACCCCTCTTCATTGCTGCGAACAAAGTCGATTCGCGACTACAGGAAGTGAATGCCGCCGTGTTTCATTCGCTGGGTGCTCCGGTGTTCCCGATTGCCGCGGAACATGGAACGGGTGTCGACGATCTGTTGGATGCAGCGCTGGCGGAGATTCAGGGCGGTGATGTTACTGCGGAGCCGGAAGAGACTAAACCCACCGAGATAGCGATCATCGGCCGTCCGAACGTGGGCAAATCGACATTGTTGAATCGATTGGCCGGTGAAGAACGCTCGATCGTATCGCCGATTCCAGGCACCACCATGGATAATGTGGACACGGATGTTGTTCATGACGGCAAAATATATCGCTTCGTGGATACCGCGGGCATACGACGTAAGGGAAAGACCACACTGGTTGCAGAAAAGCTGAGTGTGGTGATGGCCCGCCGAGGTTTGGAACGCGCCGACGTCGCGATTCTGCTGATTGATGGCGAATTGGGCGTGACGCAGGGCGATGCGACCATCGCGAGTTATGCGGAGCAGTCCGGCCGCTCGGTAATAATCGTGGTGAACAAGTGGGATCTGGCGGTGGAGGCCGCGCAGAAGGCTGCAAACGAATCTTCCAAGACTTCGCGCGGCCGAGCCAAGATGGCTGCCGACCGCATCACCGTTGCCAAAGATGTGGACAAAGGCAAGCTTCTGGAAGACTACGAAGCGATGGTCCAGGAGAAATTCAAGTTCTTGAGTTATGCACCGATCATTTTTCTTTCGGCAAAAACAGGAGAGCGGGCCCAGAAGCTTTATCCATTGATTGATCACGTTGCTGCCGCACGTCTGCGAAAGATATCCACCGGCGAATTGAATCGCTGGCTGAAGGAAGAAGTGGATTTGCAGCGAGCTTCGAATCCCAAGGCGCGTCCGGTGCGTATCTACTACATGACCCAGGCGAAGGTGGCTCCTCCGGTATTTTTATTGTTTACAAACCAGAAGAAACCACTACATTTTAACTTTTCAAGGTTCCTGGAAAATCAGTTACGCGCCAAGTGGGATTTTACGGGTACACCAGTACGATTTATCCAGCGCCTGAAGACACGCGGAGATCGTGAGGGTGGAGGCGTCAGTGACGATGAGTAGTTCTGCCGCACCAGGGCTGTTCGAAGAAACGAGAATGTATCGCATCGGCGAGGTAAGCCGCCTCGCGGACCTGAAGCCATTCGTGCTGCGCTATTGGGAAACGGAATTTCCGATGCTGCAGCCGGTGAAAAGCCCGCGAGGTCATCGCTTGTACCGTCAAGAAGACGTGGACCTTGTGCTTAAGATCAAGCGACTTCTCTATGATGAGGGTTTCACGATAGCGGGAGCGCGGCGGCACTTACTGGAGCAAGGAGCCGGGAACAGCGGCGGCAACGGAGCGCAGGCGGAGAATTCGGGTGGGACGAGCTCAGGATGGGCGACTGTGGAGCACTCCGTGGGGCATTTGAATCGCAAGATGCTCCTCGATTTGCGCGATGCTTTGCGCAGTTTCTTGACGCTACTCGAAGGCAAGTGATAGCCTTGAAAATGTAAGTTCGACTGCTGTTTAGAGCTGTCGATGCAGTCGGGACGTAGCGCAGCCTGGTAGCGCGCACGCTTGGGGTGCGTGAGGTCGCGAGTTCAAATCTCGCCGTCCCGACCATTTTTCCTCTCTCTTCCATCGCTTCAAGAAATCCCCGCGCTCACAGTTCAGTTGATTAAAAAATGACCAAGAAAAAAATCCTGATTACGAATGATGATGGATATCAAGCCGCAGGGCTGCGAGCGCTGGCGAACGAGTTGCAAGAATTCGCGCAGATCAGCATCGTAGCGCCGAGTTGGGAACGAAGCGGCGCCGCCCAGTCCCTGACGCTGCGGCAACCGATCGTTTGTCACCCCATGGCAGAGAATGAATGGGCTGTGGACGGAACTCCTGCAGACTGCGTCATCGTGGCACTGCACAAATTGATGAAAGAACCTCAGGACCTGGTGATTTCAGGAATCAACCATGGTGCGAATCTGGGAGAGAACGTCTATTACTCCGGTACAGTCGGTGCAGCACGAGAAGCTGTGATTCACCACGTGCCGGGCCTCGCGATGTCATTGTGCTCCAAGAAAGCGGGCACGGATTTCGGCCCGACGGCACGGCTAGCGCGGCAATTGGCAGAATTAATCCTGGCTGAAGGATTGCAGCCGCAGGTCGTGCTGAACGTGAATGTACCGGAAGCCTGGACTGGCAGTGTACGTTTTACGCGGCAATCGAAAAAGATCACGAGGGATTTGCTGCGGGAGGGCCAGGACCCGCGAGGGCGGCCCTATTACTGGCTAAGCGAACAGCGGATTGATCGCCAGAAAGACGTAGACCCAGAATCTGACTATGCTGCCATTTTTGCCGGGGATGCATCGATCACGCCATTGCATCTGGATCCAACCCATGCGGAATCACTGGTGGAGCTAGCAGGTTGGGTCAACAAGCTGAACAGAAAATAGGATTCCCTGTAAAGCGACTCGCAACATCACTTCTCGAAAGAAGTCCAGCTGCAGAAAATTGCGCGAAGCAAAGATGCAGCTCATCTGCACCTATGCGCCTGATAATCAGCGAACGGCGATCAGCGGGATACTAGCGGAGCGAAGCGCATCGTTCAACGCCGGCACTTCTGTTGTTGTGACTGCTCGCCAGATATTCAGTTGTGCTTCCAACTGCGGATTCAGCGTTTCATACACTCCCAGTTGGCCTTCGGTTGGAGCAACATCGGCACTGTCCACGGCCGCGGTCAAGAAGCCGAATTTGCTGTTTAGTTTCGTTGGGTAGTTGAGTTCGTCTTCACTGGCTTTCGCCTCTGGGTTGACCATCTGGTTCTCAATCGCGCTGATCTTCTTGCGCAGTGCTTCGGATTGCTCGATTAGTGGCTTGTGGGCATCGCCGGGCGTAAGCCTTTTCTCGATCGACTGCAACTGCGCGCGTAAATCGCGAATCCCCAGGATCGCTTTGTTCATCTCTTCCTGCCGATCGCGAAGCTTGAGCATCAGATCGAACTGCTTCTGAAGATCGACAGCGCTTGTCTGGACCCGCGGATCCATGACCACCTCGATCGGTTGCGACGTCATCTTCCCAGCCACCGTAAGACGCACTTCATACTTGCCCGGCATGACTAATGGTCCGGCAGGCTCGCCCTCGTCGTACACCGCTTTGGGGACTTTCACGGGTTCCTGGTAGCGCAAATCCCACGAGAAGAGATTAAGCCCTGCCTTGGCGGGGATGTGGTCTGCGGAATCGTCTTTGTCAGAATCCTCTTCACCATCCGCTGCGTCATCCTTCTTCTTTTCCTCGCTGGTATACGAGCGAATCACGCTTCCGGCGGAATTGAGAATCTCCAACATGATGGGCGTTTTCGATTCTTCTTTCAGGTAGTAGTAAAGAATCGCCCCTCCCACTGGATTTTCCCCTACAGCGTTTCGGCGACGGCCCATGTGACCCATCCTGGTTCGAGTGGCAATGGCTGGGAACAAACAAATGGGCGTCACCGGACACGATGGACGGTTCAGCCTGGCGTAGCGGGCTGATATCGTCGAGAATCCAGAACGCACGGCCGTGAGTTGCGACCGTCAGGTCGTTGCCGTGAACCACGATGTCGTGAATCGGCGTGACGGGAAGGGTCGTCAGTTGCAGCGACTCCCAGTGACCGCCAGCATCAAAAGAAACGTACATGCCCAGTTCCGTGCCAGCGTAAAGCAGGCCTTTGCGTCTGGGATCTTCGCGAACTGCGTGGACATAGGCTCCATCCGGAATACCGGTGGTGATTTGCGTCCACGATTTTCCGAAGTCGGTGGTCTTGAAGATATAGGGTTTCGGATTGTCGAGTTTGCGCGCATCAATGGCCGCGTAGGCTGTGCCGGGATCATGCCACGAAGCCTCGATCAGACTAATCAGCGACCATTCGGGAATACTTTTGGGAGTGACGTTCGTCCATGATTTTCCGTCGTCACGCGTGAGCTGGATCAACCCATCATCAGTACCCGCCCAAATCAATCCTTTTTCCTTCGGAGATTCAGCCACAGTGAAAACGATGTCGTAAAACTCAATGCTGGCCTGATCTTTGGTAATCGGCCCGCCAGAGTCGGTTTGCTTTGCCTTGTCGTTGCGGGTGAGATCGGGGCTGATGGTCTGCCACGAATGTCCGCCATCCTTTGAGCGAAATACATATTGGGCGGCGTTGTACAGAACATCGGGGTCATGTGGAGACAACACGATCGGCATGGTCCATGTGTAACGATATTTTTGATCGCCGGCGTTATGACCATCAGGATCGTCGGGCCACTGCATGATGTCCTGTGATTGGTTCGTGCGACGATCGAACCGGGTGATGCCACCGAAATAACCCCCGGCGTACACGATGTTCGAGTCGCGAGGGTCCACGGCAATATATCCGCTCTCACCGCCACCGACGTGATCCCAATCGGGTCTGTCAATGAAACCGCGGTCGCTGCGCGTGAGAATGCCCACGGTGGAGTTGTCCTGCTGTGCGCCATAAACGCGATAGGTGAAATCGTTGTCGGCGGTAACGTGATAGAACTGCGCGGTTGGTTGATTATTCTGCGTGGACCAACTCTTGCCACCGTCCACACTGATCGTCGCGCCACCGTCATTGGCATTGATCATGCGATTGGTGTTATTCGGATCAATCCACAATCCGTGATGATCTCCATGAGGTGCAGTGAGACGATCAAAAGATTTGCCGCCATCGATAGAACGGTAAAGCCCCGTATTCGCCGTGAATACCGTGTTCGTGTTTTTCGGGTCGGCCCAGACATGCGTGAAATACCAAGCACGTTGGCGGAATCGATGGTCGTCATTGATCAATGACCAGTGTTCACCGCCGTCGTCGCTGCGATAGAGTCCGCCTTTCTTCGCCTCGATCAAAGCGTAGACTACATTGGAATCTCCACCCGCGACCGACACGCCAATACGTCCAAGCGGCCCTTCCGGGAATCCATTTGCTTCAATGCGCTTCCAGGTAGATCCAGCATCTCCCGAGCGGTAGAGGCCACTCTTGTCGCCGCCGCTGTTGAGCGACCACGGAGTGCGATACCCCTCCCACATCGCTGCGAACAGAACATGCGGATTCTGCGGATCGAATACAACATCAATGCCGCCGGTGCGGTCGTTGATGTATAGCACTTTTTCCCACGTCTTGCCGCCGTCCCGGGTGCGAAAAATTCCGCGCTCCTGATTCGGTCCGTAGACGTGGCCCAAAGCAGCAACAAAAGCGACATCGGGTTGCGTCGGATGGACAATTACTGAGGCGATGTGACGGGAGTCTTTCAGTCCGATATTCGTCCAGGTTTTTCCAGCATCGACCGATTTATATACGCCATCGCCATAAGAAATATCGCCGCGAATGCATGCTTCGCCAGTGCCTACATATATTACGTTGGGATCAGAATCGGAAACCGCGATCGAACCAATCGAAGAAATATTCTGCTTGTCGAAAAGTGGATCCCAGGATAGTCCCCCGTCCGTGGTCTTCCAGACGCCGCCAGAAACCGCACCGAAATAGTACGTATTCGGCTGGCCGATGACGCCAACCGCCGACAGAGAGCGGCCTCCGCGAAATGGCCCAATCAAACGCCATTTCATTGCCGCGTAGGTTTTGGGATCAATCGTTTGCTGCGCGGGACTGTATGCGCCAAAGAATCCGAGAAACAAGAGTAAAGACAACGAAATGCGAAGTGAGCGGTTCACACATTCCCCCAGAATAGCTGGTGCCAAGTGAAAGATAGTACTCCGGGTATTGGACGAAGCGAAAGGGACTTTGCGGATCCTCTGGTATTGGATAGGATGACCACGCGATGGCTAAGTTCACTTCCTACGATGTAGTGGTTGTCGGCGCCGGCGTTTTTGGCGCTTGGACCGCCTGGCACCTGGCAAAGCGCGGTCAACGTGTATTGCTCGCAGAGGCATACGGCCCGGCACATTCTCGAGCCAGCTCTGGCGGCGAGTCTCGGATTATTCGTATGAGCTACGGAGCTGATGAAATCTATACGCGCTGGTCGTTGCGCTCGCTGGAACAATGGAGAGAACTGTTTTCCAGCACGAGGCAAACGCTTTTCTTGCCTACTGGGGTCTTGTGGCTCTCCGGCCAAGATGACTCTCGGCTGCGCGAGTCCGTGGACGTATTGACACGCTGTGCAGTTCCATTTGATGTTCTGGACCATTCCGAACTCACTGCCCGGTATCCGCAAGTGAATTTTTCGGGTGTGTCGCGCGGTGTGTTCGAGCCACATAGCGGAGTATTACTGGCGCGCAGGGCGATCGCGTGCGTGGTGGAAGACGCAAAGCGTTTGGGTGTGCAATTTGAAATTGCGCAAATCGCTCCGCCCCCCAAGCGGAAAACAATTGATACTCTCACCACCTCTGCCGGAGAACCAATTCAGGCGGGACAATTCGTGTTCGCATGTGGACCTTGGCTCGGCAAGATCTTCCCAGAACTGCTGGGGCCGCGGATTTTTCCAACCCGGCAGGAAGTTTTCTTCTTTGGCAGCCCCGCGGGCGATGCTCGACTGGCACCCCCGGCGTTGCCCACATGGTTTTTCCAGGAGGACGATGTGTATGGAATGCCCGACATCGAGAGCCGTGGCCTGAAAATGGCGCGGGATGTACATGGGGAACGGGTAGACCCAGACACCCAGTCGCGTCTGGTCTCCAAAGAGGGGGCAGAGTGGGCGATGAACTATGTGGCGCGTCGATTCCCATCTCTGAAAAATGCACAGATCGTTGAAACACGCGTCTGTCAGTATGAAAACACTTCGAGTGGCGATTTCCTGATCGACCGGCACCCCGATTGGAACAACGTGTGGTTGGCGGGTGGGGGCTCCGGCCATGGCTTTAAGCACGGGCCAGCCTTTGGGGAGTACCTTGCCGGGCAAATCCTAGGCGACGCTCGTTCGGAACCGCGGTTCAGCCTGAAGAGCAAGGCAACCCAGCAGCAGAGGGCCGTCCGCTGAGAAATTCAGATTTCAAGGAAACTTTCTCGAAGGGCATGCGTCTTTACCAGAGAAGAGGTTTGCCTGAATTCGTTCCCACAAGCAGTTTTGAAGTGATTGAGGAGGTTGTATGGCAGGAATTGTGAATCGCGTTGTGTCCGCCTTGTTCCATCTGGTCCTCGTGGCTGTGAGTTTTCTGGCCCTGGGGCAGACAACGCGGGCCGCCGAGGAGTTTCACATCCCCGTCGAATACTACAAACTGCCCAACGGGTTGCGGGTGGTACTGTCACCAGATCACACCGCCCCGACAGTCTGCGTCGGAGTCTATTACCGTATCGGATTCCGGATTGAACCCCGTGATCGCACCGGTTTCGCTCACCTATTCGAGCACATGATGTTTCAGGGCTCGAAGAACCTGGGAAAAATGGAATTCGTAAAGTTGGTGCAGGAAAACGGTGGAATTTTGAACGGCTCCACGCGCTTTGATTTCACGAACTATTTCGAAGTCATGCCCTCCAGCAAATTGGAAACAGTGCTCTGGGCCGAAGCCGACAGAATGAGCGGTCTGGCTGTGACGGAATCCAATCTGAAAAACCAGCAAGGCGTGGTTGGGAACGAAGTGAAGGTAAATGTCTTGAACCAACCATATGGCGGCTTTCCGTGGATCGACCTGCCTATGGCAGCGAACTCGAACTGGTACAATGCACACAATTTTTATGGCGATCTGACCGACATCGAATCTGCAAAGCTCGACGAAGTGAAAGCTTTCTTCGACACTTACTATGCACCCAACAATGCCGTGCTGGCGGTTGTCGGAGATTTTGATCCTGCCGATGCCAAGAAAATGATCGATAAATATTTCGGAGGGATTAAATCTTCACAGATTCCACCACAACCGGACCTGACCGAACCGCGGCAAGAAAAAGAGAAACGAGTAAACAAGAAAGATCCCCTCGCGCCGCGTCCTGCAATAGCCGTGGGATATCACATGCCAGACCGTAACACCCCAGAATATTACGCCATGGGCTTAATCGTCCAAATGTTAATTCAGGGAGATGATGCGCTCTTCCGTCAGGAATTGGTGAAAAAACGTGGACTGACCGGCAGCGTGGAGGGTGGAATCAATCTTCTGGGCAACATGTTCAATTACAAGGGACCAATGTTGTTCAGCGCGGAACTGGAGTACGACCCGACCACCAAGTCTGACACTGTAATTGAAGCGATCGATACGGTCATCGAACCCCTCGCAGCCAAGCCAGTCGACCAGAAAACTCTGGACCGTACGCTGGTAAAACTTCGCTCTAACCTTTATGACACGATGGGAGAGTTTGGTGGATTCGGATTGATGGATCTACTAGCCAGCTTTGCGCTGTTCGATGATGATCCCGCGCGGGTCAATCTTCTGGTGGGTGAGTTCCGCAAAGTAACGCCCGAACAAATTCAGAAAACGGCAAAGGAATATCTGCGCCAGGAAAATCGCACGATCATTTTCCTGGAACCTGCACCAAAAGAAGCGGTCACGGCGCCGGCAAAGAACCAGTAGAAAAGGGGAAAACAGATGAAAATACAGACTCACAATTAAGAGCACGTAATCCTGCTGGTTCTGCTTGGAGTCTTGATCACGGCCCTTCCCGCTTCGGCACAAAAACAGACGCCACCAGAAGGGATCCGCCCCAAAGGCGTTTATTGTTCCAGCGAGCGAAACATATGCTTTGCCGAACGGAATGAAAGTCACGCTTGGCACCCTACGGAATCATCCCGAAGGCCGCCATCAGCATCGCAATCGATGCAGGCCAGGTAAACGAAGGAAAAGGTCAGACGGGCGTTTCTAGTTTGGCTGCTGATCTGTTCAGAGAAGGTACCTCCTCTCTAAATTCTGACCAGTTGGCTGCGGAAACGGCACGCATGGGCAGTGCGCTCTCCGTGAGCTCAGATGCGGATCAAACTGAATTCTCTATGGACGTCTTGCAGGAATTTGCCCCGGATGGAGTACGCCTCCTGGGCGAGGTGCTGCAGCACCCGCGTTTTCCAGAATCGGAGCTCGCTCGCCTAAAGACCGACATGTTGCGCAATATCGCCCTGCAAACCTCGCAGCCACAAACTATCGCTGAGATTCGCTTTCGCAAACTCCTCTATGGCGAAAATCCCTATGGAACCATTCTTCCTACGGAAGAAAACGTCAACAAACTCGCGCTCCAAGACGTGAAAGAGTTCTATGCCGCGAACTTCGGCGCGCAACGTGCCCACATTTATGTGGCGGGTAAATTTGATTTGGCCGCAACCAGGAAAGCGATTGCAGATACGTTCACTGGATGGGCAAAGGGGCCTGCGCGAATCGCCAGCCAACCAAGACCTCAAGCGAAAAGAGTGTTGGATGTGACGGATCGTCCGGGTGCGCCACAGTCCACATTAATGCTCGGACTCCCGGTCAACAGCCCTGCCAGTCCGGATGCCCTTCCCCTGCGCGTAACGAATGCTTTGCTGGGCGGTTCCTTTAATTCACGGATTACCGCAAATATTCGCGAACAGAAGGGCTACACCTATTCGCCATACAGTGAAATTTCGCGCCGCTATCATGATGCATACTGGGCGCAACATGCCGACGTAACCACACAATTCACAGGCCCTTCGTTAAAAGAAATTTTTGGAGAGATCGACCGCCTCCAAAAGGAAGCTCCTTCGGTTGCCGAACTCAAGGGCGTTCAGAATTATCTGTCGGGTCTGTTTGTAATTCAGAACTCCAACCGCACCGCGTTAATCAGCCAACTGCAGTACGTCGACTTTCAGGACCTGGGCACGGACTATCTCAAGAACTACGTCCAGCGAGTAAATGCCGTGACGCCCGCAGAGGTTCAGAAGCTTGCAACACAGTATATCCGTCCCGAAGTCATGACAATCGTCGTGGTTGGTGACAAATCAAAGATTGAAGATCAACTCGCAGCCGTTCAAGCCCGCACATTAAAGAGGTACGTCAGGTCTTCTTGGGTGTCTTGCGCCGCGAAGTGTCGAGCGGTTTGAACGTTGATTTGCGCCGAGCCTTTTCATCGTAGAGGTTTTGGTCGGCCTCTTTAAGCAGCTTTTCCACCCGCTCGCCTTCTCCATGGTAGATGGAAGCTCCAACGCTCGCGGAGATGGGCGGGAACTCGTCGTCTGCCGCAAGTGTCTCACGTATGCGGGTCATGACGCGTTGTGCTTCTTCTTCACGCGCCTCCGGGAGAACCAGAGCAAACTCGTCACCGCCATAGCGCGCCGCGGTATCAATCGCGCGACAGTGGAAGCGCAGAATATCGGCGAGGCGGCAGAGAGCGCGGCTGCCTACAAGGTGTCCGTAGCTGTCGTTAATCTTCTTCAATCCATCCAGATCAAGTAGAAGCACGGCGAAAGGGCGGCCGGTACGAAGAGTGCGCTCTGTCTCTGTGTCCAGCACATCAAGAAGCTTGCGGTAGTTCGCCAGGCCCGTGAGCGGATCGCTGGCGGCCAGGTGACGGACCTGTTCAAAAACATGCGCGCTGTCCAGTAGTGCTCCGCCGAGCAGAATGAAGTAGCTGCAAACATTCAAACCCTGCGCAAAAACAAATGGGCCATCCAGCAGACGCACCGACTGGCATGCTGCCAACTGTGCGGCAAGATTCAACCAAACTGCAATGTAAATGGCGCGATCAAACGGCGAATCGCTGAGATATCGGCGGCGCCGATAACCAAGCATCGCAATCAGGAAAATGACCGCGGGTAGCAGATGCAGAGGGTTAGGAATAAATGCCGAGGGATGGCCGGAAACCTCCGGAGGCAATTTGCGCAATGCCGCCGTGATCAGATAGGTGAATGAGACCACAGTGAATAGACCGCCCGCAATCTCCAGACGCGGATGACGCGAGCGCGGCAGAAAGTGTTCTACCAGCAACGCAACCACAAAGAGCAAAGCCAGCAGCAGCCGGCTCATCCACCAGGCCACGGGCGCCCACAAGAACCAGATTTCCTTTTCATGAATCAGTTGAAAGAATAGGACGCTCGAACCGGTTAACGTGGCGCCGGAAAGTAGAAAACCAGAACCCAGAATCAAAGAAATGCGGTCTTGGGTCCCTTGAAATCGTACGAACGCGACAGCGGCGAAAACGAACGCGAACAATCCGGTTGTTAGCTGGAGATAACCTTGCAGAATGGGGTCCGGCCGAGGCGTGAATCTTCCGCAACCACGCCGCCGCCAGGAAAATGGCAATAAAGCCGCTGGCGTGCAGAAGCACGCGGTGATACTTGCGCCGGTCAGCAATTAGAGACAACTCGCCCATCATCGAATCAATTCCATCTGGCTGGGTAGTTCCCTTCTTTCTTCTATTAGACGCGAATTGCGGAAGCGGTGTTGCGGGGAAATCCTGGGTGTGAAGCAAGAGATACCGGCTGTGGAAATCCTCCAGCCTGTCCAATGGTACAGGCTGAAAACTCTTTCTCTCCCCATGCGTTTCAGCTATTGCCGTTTGCATTTTCTGATCGGTACCAACGCGTCCCGCGCCATTACTAGATTTCACATAAAATAGAGCTTGCATCAAAGTCAGCCATTTCGCACAATACGTTGCATTGAAACGTTTGAATAAGAGGATAAGCTCGTTGGCCGCAAAAACGCGTAATCGCGACAAGGCAATCAAACAACCGCCTGCCCGGAATACTTTGTCAGAAATTCTGTCGCAGCCGCGGATCTGGCAAGAGACGGAGCAGCATCTGGCTGATTCTGGAACTCTTCAGCATCTGGCCGATATTTTTTCACCTCGCAGCCCCTGGTTGTTTGTGGGATGCGGGTCAAGCTATTACCTGTCTCGCCTGATCGCCGCTCTCTGGACGAAATACTTCTACATACCGGCCACCGCGGTCCCGGCTAGTGAGTTGTTGTTCGCGCCGGAAGAAACTTTAAGGCGCACGGGTGCAGAGCAGATTGTGCTGATGTCGCGCTCCGGCGAAACCACCGAAGTGTTGCGCGCCGCGGAATTGCTGCAGGCTCACAAAACGGTCCAGTCTTTGGGCGTGACCTGCAACCCGGAGAGTGTTCTCGAAAAACTTTGCACCCACGCGTTCAAACTCACATGGGCTGACGAGAAAAGCGTGGTTATGACCCGGTCGTTCACGGCCATACTGCTTTCATTCCAGAGGCTGGCTCTGCAATTCATTGGTGATAATCATTTATCTGCCGCGTTGGATCTGTTGCCCCAGAAGGGGCAAGTCTGGCTGGACAACAATGCCCAAAAGATCCAGAAATTTGCGAGCAAACGGAAATTCAAGGACTATGTTTTTTTGGGACAAGGGGTGAACTACTGGCTTGCTCAAGAGGCAGGACTTAAAGTAACGGAAATGTCTTCCTCGTATGCCCAGGTCTACCACTCGCTGGAATTCCGGCATGGCCCGAGATCGATCGCAGGGCCTGACACACTCATTACCTTTTTTATGTCAGATGTTGCGGCGACTGCGGAAACTGAATTGTGCGCCGAACTTAAAGAACTGGGAGCAGCCACGTGCGTCGTGGTCAATCGTGCGACTCCCAAACTCCAGAAGAACGCGGATCTTCTTATAGAGTTAGCTCTGGACGGCCCGGAGTTTGCACGATACGCTGTCAGCGCGATTCCCGCACATCTATTGGGAACATCGATCGGCCTGCGGAAGGGGCTCAACCCCGACGCGCCGAAAAACCTGACGCGCGCGGTGGTTCTCGGCTCTAACGGGAATCGGCCGCCAAAAAGGAGAGGTGCTTGAGCGGAGAAGCCGGCACCACATCATCCACAGGCCCTCGCCTGCGGAGAACTCTCACCCTGTGGGATTTAATCTTGTACGGCATCATTGTCATCCAGCCGGTGGCGCCGATGTCGGCCTTCGGGGTGCTCAGCAATCGGGGCCATGGTCACGTTGTGACGGCGATACTTATCGCCATGGTGGCCATGCTGTTTACAGGTATCAGCTACGGACGGATGGCACGTGCGTATCCGAGTGCGGGGTCCGCGTTTACCTACGTGGCACAGGAAATCAATCCGGCCGTGGGGTATGTGACGGGCTGGAGCATGGTAATGGATTACATGCTGAACCCGTTGATTTGCACTATCTGGTGCGCGCAACAGGCGCACGAATTTGCTCCGGGACTTCCCGTCTGGGGCTGGAAAGTTTTCTTCGCGGTGGTTTTTACACTGTTAAACGTGCGGGGAATCAAAACGTCGGCGCGCGTAAACACTGTAATGGCCGCAGGAATGAGTGCGGTGATTGTCGTTGTTTTCGTAACGGCCATCCGCTACATTTTTGGCACCTCCCACGCTGCTGACCCCCTCTATTTCACTCGGCCCTTCTATGATCCGGCGACTTTCAGCTTTGGGAACCTATTCGGATGCACCTCGATCGCCGTCCTGACCTACATTGGCTTTGACGGTATCTCTACGTTGTCGGAAGAGGCGGAAAACCCACGCCGCAATATCATGTACGCGACGGTCTTGACTTGCCTGGTCATCGGTTTGCTTTCTGCCGCTGAGGTTTACATCGCTCAACTCGTGTGGCCCGCATCCCAACCATTTCCCAATGAAGACACCGCCTATGTATTCGCTGCGGCACGTACTTGGGCGCCACTTTTCGGAATCGTAGGGTTTACCCTGGTGGTGGCCAACTTTGGCTCCGGACTTGGCGCGCAAATCGGTGCGGCCCGTTTGCTATACGGAATGGGCAGAAGCAACGCTCTGCCGAAATCCTTCTTTGGCAGCATCGACGCCAAGCATCACGTCCCGCGCAAGAATGTCCTGTTCATCGGAGCCGTAGCACTCATCGGCTCTTTCCTCCTGACCTACGACCTCGGACTTAACATGCTCAACTTCGGCGCGCTCATTGCGTTCATGGGAGTGAATGCGGCGGCGTTTCTACGCTACTATTGGCGCGCGGAGGAAAAGAAGGTGTGGAATCTGATTCCACCGGTCGTGGGATTCGTCATTTGCCTCTTGCTGTGGGCGAATCTAAGCCGGCCAGCCATGAAAATTGGAGCCGTCTGGATGTTCGTCGGAATTGCTTTCGGCCTCTGGAAGACGAATTGGTTCCGGAATCCGCTCTCGTTTGAAGTTCCCCCGGAAGACTAGCAGCACAGCTTTCTGATTGCATTTTAAGGTGAAGCGGGACGAAGATTGGGCTCGCGAGGTTGCGCTATGGCTAGAGCTAACGGGAAACGCGGGATGGTCACCATGCGGGACGTGGCCGAAGCCACGGGATTTTCCCCCGCTACCGTTTCCATCGTTTTGAACAATGCTCCGCTGGCCCGATACATAGCTTCCACCACCCGCAAGCGCATCGAGGAAACTGCCAAACGCCTTGGCTATCGCCCTAATGCCATGGCGCGCTTTTTGCGCAGCAAGCGTAGCCAGAGCATCGGTGTCATGCTTTTCGACGTCACTGACCCATTCTGTACGCCCATCCTTCGCGGCATTGAGAATGCCCTGTACCCACTAGGCTATCTTCCGATTTTTGCCGACGCACAAAACCAGCGCGAGCGTTTTGAGCGCTATCTAGAAATGCTGCTGGAACGTCACGTCGATGGATTAATCGTTGTGGCTAACTGGCTGTTTGTCGATATTCACGTTCTGGCGGATTTGAACAAGCGCGAAATTCCGGCGGCCACGATCGGCTGGAAGCTGCCCGAAGATCGCATCAGTTCAGTAATGGTCGATAACGAGGCAGGCGGACGTCTGGCGCTGGAGCATCTCTACCAACTGGGCCATCGGCGCATTGCCTTTATCCGTGGACCGAAACGTTTGATCGACAGCGGGCCAAGATGGCGCGGAATACAAAAATTCGCGCAATCTGCCGGCTATGACATCGATCCCGGATTGGTTCTGAATTTGCCCGACGTATTTGATCCGAATTCGGGCTTCGAAAACGGAATTCGGTTGACCGAAGAATTGTTGCAGCGAAAGAAAAAATTTACGGCGCTGCTCACTTTTGACGACTTGACCGCACTCGGCGCTATCCGCGCGCTGACCAAGGCGGGCATAAAAGTCCCCGAGCAGTGCTCCGTGGTAGGCTTCGACGACGTGGCACTATCCGCGCTCTCCGCACCAGCCCTCACCACGGTGCGCCAGCCTCTGGAAACAATGGGCAGCACGGCAGTGAATATCGTCATGGATGCCATAAAAGCAGGACACGAGAACCGCGAGTGGGCTGCTGTCTCGCAGAAGTTGCACCCGGAGCTGGTGATTCGCGAATCAACGCGAACTGTTTAGTTGTTGCTCTACTGCTACTGAATTGTTGGGCTGACGTTGTAGCCGTCGATAGCCAGCACGGGCTTCACAGTACCTAAATCGCTTTTGCGCAGGCGGACTCCTACCTCCCTTTTTTCACCTGGTAAGAGACTCATGTAATTGTCCTCCCAGAAAACGGGCAGGATTTCCGGACCATCTTTGGCCTTGAGCAGTCTCAACCGCGTCAGAAAAGCGACGCTCGTTCCCGTATTTTCGACGACGATCTGCGCAGACAGCTCATCACCGCTTTCTCTCGATTTCATCGAAGCCTTAACGCTGGCCTTGGGCAGGTTTTGCAGCGCAGTGAAATCCGCAGTAGCACTTAGTGGCGTGTAATACCATTCCGTCTTGGCAAACTCCAGAACATCCGGTTTTGTGGATAGCCAGTAAAAATTCCGGCTCACCACTTCGCCGGAATCGTGACTCAGTTGAAGAGCCAGAAAATAGGTCGTGTTGTCGGCAGCGGGCTCGGGTATAGCAAACAACCTGGTCACACCGTCTGGATCCACATCGGTCGTGGAATCCTTGCTGAATAACTCTTTAGCCTCTAGGGAATATAGCTTCGCAACAACTTTCAGACCCTTTTCAGCCTGCTGTGTATTGTTGACCACCGCAACGTTACGATCATCGTAGGAAAATTGCACGTGGAGGGGTTCGAGCGCTTTTTTCGTTCCGAAGTAACCGCCAGCGGGCCGCAGAGAATAATCGTAGAGGTGCCAGATAATACCCGGCCAGGAATTATTGAGCATCCACTGGATGACGCCGGTCGATTTGAATTTATTGCGGCTGTAGGCCTCGAACATGGCTCGCTGGCCTTCATACGTCGTCGCCTGTGATTTCCAGGCGAAGTCGCCAGCGTCACTGGCCTTGCCGTATCTCGATTCGAGTGCGGCGGTGTAAATTTTGATATTTTTGAACTCCCCGCCTCCGGCGTGGAAATCCCAATATTCATTAATCGGCCACAACTTGTCTGCAGGAATCATGGATTGCAGTTCTTCCAGGGGAGGAACCGCCGGGCCGGGACTGGTCTCGGTGTTGAATCCGTATGCGCCGCCGTTCTTGGTATCCACCAGCCAATAGTTTGGCGACACGTACTCGTACGGACCGCTCATCTTCACTCCGCTTTCCCCAGTCACTTCGCTCTTTTTGGCGGTTGCAGAAGAGAGTATCGGGCGTGGCCAGTTCGTGGATTTTTCCACATCAAGATAGGCCTGCTCACGTTCCGCCGGCGGTGGGTTATCGCTGCCATTCAACCACACCAGCATGCTGGGATGCCTGCGCAAGCGGAGCATCTGGTCGCGCAAAGAATCCACTGACACATGGCGGTTCTCGTCGCCCCATTTATTCCATTTCTCCCACGCATCGCAGCAACACCAACCGGCCATGATCAGAATGCCCTCACGATCGGCTCGCTCGAGAAAAGCCTCGTCTTCGAGTTTTCCTTCCAGGCGAATCGTGTTCATCCCCATCTCTTTGACGTAACGGAACTCGGCGGCCCGGCGCGACTCATCCAAGCGCAACATCATGTCCGGAGTCCAGCCGGCCCCACGAATCAGGACGGGTTTACCGTTCACCTTGAACAGTCGATAGCCCTCGGGAGTCAGTTCGGAATCCGTTTGCACAATCCCGAAAGCTTGGCTCTGCGTATCCGAGACGCCGGCCTTTTCAATCTGGAAATCCAGCGTCAGATTGTGGAGGTAGGGCTCACCCATCTGGAATGGCCACCATAGACGCGGTTTATCGATAGTAAGTCCGGGGATCGATTCTGGAGTGAATGTGAATTCACGTGCCTCCTTGCCCTTCAATTCAATCGCTTGAGAGAATTCGATCGCCTTTCCAGCGCCAGTGATCTTGCCCTTCAGCGTCCCTTTCACTGGTACGGCGAGAACTGTTCTGCAATTGCCCGCGTATCGTCAACTGGGCTTTCTGCGCGCCGGGCAGTTCCAACTTGGTGGCGACAAACGCGTGGCGAATCGATACCGACCCACTCTCGCTGAGGACAACTTCCTGCCAAAGCCCCATATCCTTGTCTGGCGGTGTTGGATTCCAATCCACAAATGTAATACCCAGTTCCCCGGCCTTCGGCGCAGAAACTGCTAACGCCACGACATTCTTCCCGCCCTCATGTACATATGAGGTCACGTCAAATTCGTACCTGCGGAATGCGCCCACCACTTGATCCGAGCCGGCAAGTTTTTTTCCGTTGATCCAGATCTCGGCCCGGTAATTGATGCCGAGGAATGACATCCATACCGTATGCCCTTTGAATTGCTTTGGCACCTCGAACTCTTTGCGATACCACCAGGGAACCGTATAAGGACTGTTGGCTGGCATGTCCAGATTGGCAAATTGTCCGCCAATGGGATATTCCACACCCGGCACGGAACGTAGGTTCATTCCAAAGTAGGGATCCTTATAAAGGCCATTCTCGACAAGGACTGCGAATACCGTTTTTGGCGCGGTTGTGCTGTACCAACCGGTAGTATCCATCCCCGGCGAAGACACTTTTTCTCCCCCCTCATTTACCTTGGCAGTAGACTGGACTTTCCAACCGTCACGAAGGGTAATTTGCGCGGCCGTTGCCGGTGCAGGAAGTGGACCGACAAGTAGAAAAGTAAACACACAAATAGCCGCCAGCGAATGACCGTTCCTGCAGAAAAATTGTAATGCCTTCATAGAAACCTCCGTAAAGATCCGCGGCCAAAAGAAATCGGAATCGACAAATAGGCTGACTTAAATCGATTCATGAGCTCGTTCACGCAAGCGGCCTCTACCGCCGGAGAGTGTAGCGCGAGTGCTCGAGGCTGACAAGATGAGCGCCATAAAAAACGGCGCTCCGAACCGAATCGAAGCGCCGCCAGGATTTGCACTAAAGCTCGAGACTCTACTTCGAGCCGGGAATATAAACAGCCGAAGGGGTGAAGAACTCAACATCCTTAATCTCTGTCTTCACTTTCACGGGCTGGTATTTTCCCTTCTCACTCGCGCTACCTGCAAACGTCAGCAGGTACTGGTTGTTCAGGTGCGTCGTAATTTCATCGAAGTACGGCTTCAGCGACACTGGCGCGGATGACCCAAGGTAATACGACTCCGCACCCGTGTTGTCGGCCAGTTTTGCCAGGTTGTTCTGCGCGTTGTTCACCTGGTAGAAACTCCGGCCGCGGTGGCTGGAGGTCGGGTAGTAAACCGTCCAGATGTTGGTGTTCTGTCGTTCCGCGCGTTGAATCAGCGGGTCGAGGTCAGGGCTGAACGTTCCATAACTCGGGCCGCGAAAATAGTCGATGCCCGACGAAATCAATAGGACCGACCGCCGAACTCCAGTCTCCGGCCAGCGCTTCAGCATATCCATGGTGCCAAGGTAAGGGCTGGAGCCGATGCCGCCAAGTCCGATAGGAATGCGCAACGCCTTGGCCGCGAGTTCGTGATTTTCCGTGAAGTCTTGCGCGACCATGGTTGTATTGTTCCGGATATAGCCCACAGCGATATATGTGGAAGGTGGCTGGGCCATGATAAATTCTTTCAGATAGTCCCATTGGCCAGCCGCTCCACTGTCGATCGAGTCGTCAATCAGAATCGCCAGAAAGAGCTGCTCGCCCTTCTTCCAGTCTCCGATTTGTTTTCGTTCTTTGCCCGTGAAAAGTTGCACGTCGTCGAGCGCCAGAGGAGGCGCTGCTTCCTTCTTTCCAACAACAGTCACGGTAAACGTGGCGCTTCCCGCCTTTGCGCCGGATGCAGCCGACTTTGTTTGGGCGAAACTCAAGCTGGCTGTTAGAAAAAGAAATGCTCCGATCAATCCAATCCATCGGATGGGACTAAGCTTACGATTCATGATCGTTCTCCTTTACCTATCCACTTAGATGAACAAACCCAGATTAGAGGTGTATCTCTTCACATTGCGCTCGACGTCTGCCTCAGCCTGTTAGGGGACTGCCTCAGAGTCTGTCCAAAATTTCAACGAATGGTAACTCATTCCCCACTTTACCGCAGCTAATACCCTCGGCATCAGGCAGCATGGGCTACCCTTAAAGAAGATGGCCATAATGACAACAAATCCACCGGTCGAGGAAGACCGGTCGGGGCCGCGGATGCCTGCCGCCCGGCTCTGGATCTTCGGGCCATGGCTTGACTTGGTAGTCGGATGCGGAGCCTGGTCAGCCCCCCTGCTGCTTCTGGCTGCATATGCCTCCGGATCAAAGGCGTCCGCATGGTCATTCGGCTTTTATCTCCTGGCGTTGCTGTTCAACTATCCGCATTTCATGGCCACGATCTACCGCGCGTACCATACCTACGACGAGTTCACGAAATACCGCGTGTTTACCGTGCATATCGCGGTGTTGCTGGCGCTGGCCGGAGTCATTACCCATCTCTGGAGTCCGCTGCTGCCTTGGATTTTTACTCTCTACATTTGTTGGAGTCCCTGGCACTACACCGGCCAGAACTTTGGCCTGATGATGATGTTTGCCAGGCGCGCCGGACTCTCGCCTTCGGAAAACGAGCGCCAGGCGTTGCACCTCTCTTTCATTGCTTCGTTTCTCTTACTCATGCTCAGCTTTCAGACCGGGGCTTCTGGAGACTCACTTATTTTGTCGCTTGGTCTCCCTTGGAGATTTACCCTCCCGGCTCGCGCGGTTTTGGCTGCGTTCTTCATTGCCAGCAGCGGTTGGGCACTCATCTCTTTGGCTCGCCGTAGTTCCTGGCGCGCGCTTCTACCCGTAGTCACGCTTGTCAGCACGCAGTTCCTCTGGTTTCTGCTTCCTGCTCTGATTGAACTGATCAGTGGAAAGGAAGTCCCGCAAACCCGGTATTCGAGCGGCATTCTCGCGGTGCTTCACTCCGCCCAATATCTTTGGATCACAAGCTATTTCCAGGAGAAAGAAGCGCGGACTGCCGGCCAACAAGCGTGGAGTTTCCCCAAATACCTCTTCACTCTCATTGCAGGAGGCATCGCGCTCTTCGTGCCTGGTCCTTGGATTGCCAGCCGGGTATTCCATGCCGATTTCGCTTCCAGCTTCCTGACCTTTACGGCCCTGGTAAATCTGCACCACTTTCTGCTGGATGGTGCCATCTGGAAACTGCGGGATTCGCGGATTGCTTCTTTCCTTTTGAATAAACCCGGGAACGAAACTGAAGTTGCCAATCATACGAAAAATGGCTTCAGTCAAAAAATGCGTTGGCTGGCAAGCTCTAGTACCGGCGCTCATGCACTCAGAATCGGCGCGCTGATATTGCTGCTGATATGGGGCGGCTTTGACCGTCTCCATTTTTATTGGGCAAATGTACCGGAGACTCTGTCTGCCCTCACGAGGGCGGCGCAGTTGAACCCCAACGATAGTTCGGTACAACTGCGGCTGGCCAAAGTGGCGGAGACCAGTGGAAACCACGAAATTGCTCTATCCGCGTTACGCCGCGCCGCTGCGCTGAATCCGAACAAGATTGCGACGCAGGAAGCGTATGCCCGTGGATTAATTACCTCAGGGAGGGATAACGAAGCTTACGCGTTTTACAAGAAACTGCTCGAACACGCGCCTGAGAACGTTGATGCGCTGGTCAACTACGGCTTATTGGCGCAGCGGTTGGGTCACGGTGATGAAGCTGTGGACTCTTGGCAACGCGCTGTGGAATTGGATCCCGGCCAGACCAATGCACAGCTTTATCTGGCTCAGGCGATGGAACTACGAGGCGAAACGCAGGCCGCAGCCAGACATTACCGTACATATCTTAAGATCGTAAGCCTGAACCCGAAGGATCACATGGCCGAAGCTCCCGCAGTTGTCTCTGCGCTCGTAAAAGTGGCGGATGCGGATGCCGCCATCAATCGCGACAAAGAGGCATTGCAGAATTACAAGACCGCCGAGAATTTCGCGTCCAAACTCGGCAATTCCTCCCTGCGGAGCTTGGCAATGGTCCACGGGGCCGAGGCCCAGGAACATCTCGGAGAATTCGCGGAAGCCGCATCCTCTTACCAACAGGCTCTTCTATTGGATGAAACCCAGGGCGAGGCCCAGGCGACCGCCACAGATTGGTTCAACTATGCACAATTCCTCCGCCGGCAAAAACAGCCGGAGCGATTGGTATACGCCTGTTTGTATCGAGCAGAAGACGTCATGAACACAACGCCGGGTGGTACTCTCAGCGCGATAGTTGCCGCACGCAGAGAGAGCGAAACTAGGCTAGGCGCTGCTTATCGCTCGGTCCCGGCAGATCTTTCCAAGCTTCTTTCAGAGGCACTCTCTTTGCCTCCTTCTTCATTCCAAGAATGAATTATCCCTAAACCAGTGTTGCTACCACTGCAATTTGGTCTAGAATAGGGCCGCGGAACTTCACCCCCCGCGTTCGCTCCCCTTTTGGAGGCTTGAAAGGCCCATGGCGCTGATGCGCTCGATGCTGCTTGCCGCCTCGCAGAATGTCTGGTTGCGTGAGCACGCCGTTAATTACCCATTTGTCCGGCGCAGTGTCTGTCGTTTCATGCCGGGAGAAACTGTCGACGATGCTCTCGCCGCTGCTCAAGCCTTGGCTGCAAGAAAAATCGGAAGTGTGTTTACCCACCTTGGCGAAAATGTTGCAGATCGCTCGGAAGCCAATAAGGTTACAGATCACTATGTGGAAGTGATCCGGCGAATCCAAGAACTCGGCCTGGCTACGGAAGTCTCCGTCAAATTGACTCAGTTGGGCCTCGATCTCTCCAAAGAGTTCTGTGCGGAAAATCTTGAACGAATCATCCAGGCCGAGAAAACTGCATCAATCGTCTGGGTAGACATGGAAGCGAGTAACTACGTCGATGCCACCCTCGACATTTATAAAAATGCGCTCGCCAATCACCCGAATGTCGGCATCTGCTTGCAGGCGTATCTGTACCGCACTAGTAAAGACATTGCGGAACTACTTCCCCAGCGCCCATCCATCCGGCTGGTGAAGGGCGCCTACAAAGAACCGGAAAGTGTCGCTTTCCCAAAGAAGATCGACGTAGATGAAAACTATTTTGTGCTGGCGCAAGAGATGCTGCGCTCGAAAACCGCAGGTCAGTGCATGCGAGCTGCTTTTGGCACTCACGATGTTCAATTGATCCACCGAATAAGCGAATACATGTCTCAGCAAGGATTTAAGAGTGGCGATTTCGAAGTGCAGATGCTATTCGGCATACAGCGCGCTGAGCAGGAACGATTGGCACGCGCTGGCAACCGCTCCGTCGTTCTTGTGGCTTATGGCAGCTACTGGTATCCCTGGTTTGTCCGGCGGCTCGCAGAACGCCCGGCGAATCTGTGGTTCATGCTTCGCAATGTTATTGCTTCTTAATTTCTCCTGGAGGTGTCGGATGCGCAAAATGGGTGCCCTGCTTGTGGTCGTGCTATCTGCGGTGTTTTTGCTTGCCGCGGGTACGCCAGAATCCCAATGGAAATCCTTGTTTAATGGAAAAGATCTGACAGGCTGGAAACACGTCGGCCCTGGAAACATGACCGTCGAAAATGGAGAGATTCACACGCACGGCGGCATGGGTTTGCTCTATTGGACCGGCGGCAAAATCGCCCGTTGCAAGCTGCGCGTTGTGTTCCGCATGCGCGATCACAACGACAACTCCGGTGTCTTCATTCGCATCCCCATCGAGCCGCGGGAAGAATGGATGCCCGTCAACTACGGTTACGAAGTGCAGATCGATAACGAACCAGAGAAGTCGAATGAGGACGAATATCACATCACAGGGACGCTCTACTCTCTGACGAAGCCCCTGGCGAAGCCAACCAAGCCCGGCCCCGAGTGGAACACAATGACTATTACCGTCGATGGCCCACACACCGTGGTAGAGATTAACGGCGTGAAGGTCACTGACTACACGGAAGGGCAGCCAGTCCCGGCGCGCAAGTTCGATTTCGAGCCGCAGCGCGGCATCCGCCCCAATGAAGGCTATTTTGGATTACAGAATCACAGTGACAATGACGTCGTCTTCTTCAAGGAAGTCAGCATTCAGCAGTTGCCCTAAGGAATGAGCTCCAAATCAGAAAGGATCAGGAGGAATCAATGAAATTCAGTGAGATGAGCAGACGCGCCTTCCTTCAAAAAAGCGCTGGCACCACCGGTGCGATGATGGCGGCGAATACGATTTTCCTAAAGCCGGAACACATCCCCGCCGCTTGGGAAACCAACGTAGCGCCCAGCGATAAAATTCGTTTCGGCATCATCGGCGTTGGCATGCAGGGCTCCGGTCTGCTTGCTACTTCCGTGACCTTGCCCGGTGTCGAGTGCGTTGCCGCCTGCGATCTGTGGGATGGCAGACAGACATTGGCAAAGGAGATTGCCGGACCGAATATCAAGGTAACTCGTAAGTACAAAGAATTGCTTGATGACAAAGGGATCGACTGCATCATTGCCGCCGTTCCCGATCATTGGCACAAGCAAATCGTGGTGGATACCGTGAATGCGGGCAAAGATATTTATTGCGAGAAGCCGATGTCGCACAGTCCCGCGGAAGGCATTGAAATGGTCGATGCCGCCAAGAAGAGCGGGCGCATCGTGCAAATCGGCTCACAGCGCGTAAGCTCCGTGATCTGCGCGAAGGCGAAAGAACTGCTCGCCCAGGGCATCATCGGAGACCTGACTCTGGTCGAAGGCTCCCTTGGCCGTAATGATCCCGGCGGGGCTTGGGTGTATCCTCTGCCCGACAACCTATCGCCTGAGACACTTGACTGGGAGACCTGGCAGGGGACCGTGCCAAAGGTCGCATTCGATCCTAAGTTATTTGCCCGCTGGCGTTGCTGGAAGCAGTACGGCACAGGTGTTGCCGGCGATCTCCTCGTCCATCTTGTCAGCGGCATGAACTATATGCTCGGCTGGAACGAACCTCCCAAGCGCGCAGCTTCGTTTGGCGCCATTCTGCGCTTCCCTGACGGCCGTAATATGCCCGACGTTCAACCGACATTATTCCAATACGGAAAGTATCCCGTGTACCTGCGCCTGAATCTCGGCTGCGAATCGCCTGAGATCTATCGCTTCCAAGGTTCGAAGGGCTACCTGGAAGTTACCGAAACCACCATGACCTACTCTCCCCAGACTGGCAAAGATCCGGCCCCCAGTTACTATGACTCGAGTTTCCCCCATGCCATGCGTGAGGCTTACGAAAAGAAGTGGCACCAGGAGCATGATCCCGAGCCAGGGAAAGAACCCCTGCTGGACGGCGTCACATTCAAAGGTGATTCATGGGATGATTTGCGGCCGCACCTCTGGAACTATTTCCAAGCCGTGCGTTCGCGCAAGCCGGTCACAGAAGATGCGCTCTTCGGTCACAACGCCGCTTTGGCATGCCACATGTCCAATGAATCGTATTTCAGGAACAATGTTGTGATCTGGGATGCGGCATCAGGACAGATCAAGGGGTGATTTGCGCGGAAGACTCTTAATGCCACTGGAACGTGCTTGAACGGCGCGTTCCCATCGAAATAAAAAAGGGACCTGCTTTTCTTGCAGGTCCCGACTTGTTCTTGGAAAATTACTTCGCGCGATGAAATTCCACGAAATCGCGGCCTTTGTATAGGCGATAGGCGCCACCATCGGCTGCCACGACCTGCAGAGGCAACGGATGCTTCAAATCTGTGTCCTTCTTCGAGCTCGTCGTGAACAGGTCATTTGCTCCGATATCCATCACGATGAACTTGTCCGCATCAAGAAAGCCAACTCCGTAAGCACCCGGCTTCAGGCTCTGCCCTCCGATTTCCAGTGGAACTTCGGTGATGAAATACGCCTGGTATTTTTCTCTAATGCCGGAAGAGTATCCGGAGTTGTCAACCAGGGTCACGAGCACATAGAAGCCATCAGCATAGCGGACGCCCCCACTGTTCCGCGCCTGGACAGGTGCATTCTGCCCTCGGAACCATACTTTGTCCGGCAGAAGTTTTGTCCCTACATCTGCAGCCTTTAATACGGATTCCTTTGCAGGAGCATCTCCGGCCTTTGGAGCCTGTGCAGTGGCAACGCCCGACAGCGTCAACGCCAGGGCTGCAAATATTGCAAGATACAAGCGCGATCTCATGGAACTCTCCTTGATGACGACCGAATTTGAGCGATACACGGGATTGTACTCCAATTCATCTCTGGCCATAGTTATTTGACCGGAACCTAGAACCAGTCTGTCCGCTTGAACGCGTAGAGCAATATCGCGGCAAGCCCGACCATACCTCCCGTCGCTACCTAAACACCGTAAGTATTATGCAGCAGCGGGAGATTCTCGAAGTTCATCCCATAATAGCCGGTGATGAGCAGAATTGGCAGCGTGACAGTCGCGAAGATCGTCATCACTTTTACGATATCGTTCGTGCGGTTGGCGACTGCGGGTAGGTGAACCTCCAACACGCCCGTCAGTATGTCCCTATAGGTTTCCGTGAATTCCAGCGCGCGCATCAGATGATCGTAGACATCACGGAAGTAGAGAGCTTCCGATTGCAGCCACTGTTCATTACGCCTGAGGATTTGCGAAAGCATATCGCGCATCGAAATGGTGACTCGCCGAAATTCTATCAGCGATCGTTTGAGCGAGAAGATATCGGTAAACAACTTCGTCGAAGTATGCTCGATCGCTTTTTCTTCGAGATGCTCAATGCGCTCTTCAATGGAATCCAGCACGGGCAAATAGCGATCAACCATGGCATCCAGAAGGCGATGAAACAGCCGGCCTGGGTGCACAAGCTTAGATTCGGAGGGAAATATAGCTCGAACCGCATCAACAAACTGATTTGCTCCGTCGCACACAGTAATCAACAGGTTTTCGCGGAGGAAGAAATCCATTTCAGTGAAAGAACATTCGTCCTGCGCGGAATCAAATTGAACCACGTTCGCTACAACGAACAACGTCTCGCCATACTCATCGATTTTGGCCCGAGTTCCAGGCACTCGGCAATCTTCCACGGCCAATTCATGAAGATTGTAGGTTCGGGCTAGTTCGTCCAACGCCGGGCCTGCAGGATTGTCGATGTGGTACCAGCGAAATCCATCTCGCTCGCCCACCAGGCAACTCTGCGCTGATTGTGTGAGGATGGATGAATTGGTCAGTGGGCCGGGCACAGTGGACATCCGAATCTCCCGCCGTTACGCGGACAATTTTGGGCGAAGGATGAAGTGAACGGACAGATTTCGTGAGGTCAACATACGCAAGAGCAGTGTCATGAAGGTCAAGTGCTTCAAATTTAGAAGGCATCGAAGGGCAACCCAACGTAGTTTTCTGCCAAGCTCTGCGAAGCGGCCCGGGACCCGGTCAGGTAATCAAGTTCTGCCAACTGACGTCGATGGTCGAATTCGTTCTCACCATGAAAGCGATGGAGCAACGAAGTCATCCACCAGGAAAACCTCTGCGCTTTCCAGACGCGACGTAGCACAATTTCGGAATATCGATTGAGCAGCGATGCATCGCCCGACTTGTAGAAATTGGCCACTGCCGCGGCAAGAACGCGCACATCGGCGGCGGCAAGATTCAGACCTTTTGCTCCCGTAGGTGGCACAATGTGCGCCGCATCGCCCGCAAGATACAAACGCCCAAACTGCATTGGCTCCACTACAAAACTTCGCATTCCCGTGACTCCTTTCTGGAAAATGGGCCCACGGGTAAGCTTCCAGTCACTTACAGACAGCCGGGTCTCAAGTTCTTCCCAAATCCGGTCATCCGGCCACTGGGCGATGTCTTCATCCGGTTCACACTGCAAATAGAGCCTGCTGACCTTTGGCGAACGCATGCTGAGCAATGCAAATCCACGTTCGTGGTTTGCGTAAATTAGTTCGTGCGAAGACGGCGGCGCCTCCGCAAGAATTCCCAGCCAACCAAAGGGATACACCCTTTCGTAGGTGGTGAGCAATGCAGGTGGAATACTAGAGCGACAGATCCCGTGAAAGCCGTCGCAGCCAGCAATGAAGTCGCACGTAACCTGTTGACTGCTCCCATCTTTCCGGTACCGAATGGAGGGCCGCTTCGTTTGCACGTCGTGGATGGACACTTCTTCTGCTTCAAATATAATCTCTCCGCCCTGCTCTAACCGGGCGTTAGTCAGGTCTTTCACGACTTCATTCTGTCCGTAAACGGTGATGCCTCGGCCAGTTAACTCCTTAAAGTCTATCCGGTGGCGCCGTCCCAGAAAGCTCAGTTCGATTCCATAGTGGATCAGTCCCTCGCGCTGCAAACGCTCGCCAATTCCCAGTTCCACCAGCAATTCGACTGTTCCCTGTTCCAATACACCGGCCCGAACTCGTTCTTCCACATGTGAGCGACTGTATTTTTCGACGACGATAGATTCAACTCCGAGCCGCGTCAGCAGATGCGAAAGGATCAGACCTGCAGGACCTGCACCAACAATTCCTACCTGTTTGTGCATACAACTCCGGGAGAGGTGCTCATAGATCGAAAAATACCGTCTCGTTTTTTCCCTGCAAGATTATGTTCCACTCCAGAAAGCCGTCTCGTCCCGGTACAGGTTTGGCGAACAATGTCGCGCGCCTCTCCAGTTCAACTAAGTTCAGGACGCAATCTTTTTCATTGCGCGGATCAGCATCAAAATAGATCCGTGTAACCAGGCGTGTCAGCAGTCCGCGCATAAAAACGGAGACGACAATATGGGGTGCCTGCAATCCTCCGTCGGGGGCTGGCACGTTTCCGGGTTTGATAGTCGAAAATGAAAATGAACCGTCCTCATTTGTGGGGATGCGGCCAAAACCAATGAATCTCGCTTCTGATTGGTGCTTCTCCACCTCATCCGGAGAGCAATAGATTCCTTCGGCGTCAGCCTGCCAGATCTCCAATACGGCGTCAGGGACTGGCTTTCCTGCTCCATCGAGTACTCGTCCCTGGATCGTAACGTGTTCTCCAGCGACTCCAGAGCCTGCGAGTTCACGATGATAAAGTCGCGAAAACCCAATCATGAAGTAAGGACCAACTGTCTGAGAGGTTGTAGCAGGTGTGCTCATAGCCGATTCTCGAAAGGCGATGCTTGGGAGCCCCGCAAAATAATGTCAAAGCGATAGCCGAGGGCTTCATTGGGAATTGTGCTGCTCCAATCAAATATAGAAATCAGCCGATTGCGTGCCGCGTCATCGTCAACGCAATTGAAAATTGGATCATGAGCTAACAACGGATCACCGGGGAAGTACATCTGCGTGACCAAACGGGTGGCAAACGCCGGCCCGAAAAGTGAAAAATGGATGTGCGCCGGCCGCCAGGCATTGTAATGGTTGCGCCAGGGATATTCGCCGGGGCGTATGGTCACAAACGTGTAATGCCCCTCAGCATCGGTCAACACATGTCCGCACCCCGTGAAATTCGGATCAAGCGGGGCGTTGTGCTGATCGCGTTCATGCAGATACCGACCCGCAGCATTCGCTTGCCAGATCTCAACCAGCGTGTGCGCCACCGGACGATCATCTTCGTCAATCACCCTGCCAGAGACAATAATCCGCTGACCAAGCGGTTCCGCAGCATGCTGGCGGGTAAGGTCGAAACCACCAGGTTTAAGCACCCCCTGCCCGAAAGTGGGGTCCAGTCAACTCCGAAATCGTCTGTGGGATTCGAACCAACGGTTTTGTCGGTGAGCGAAGAATTGAACTTGCATAGGGTGGATGCAGGTGCGGCGGTTGGGTCCCCGGAGCAGGCCGTCTGTATTCGTGGGATTGCTTCATGGAATTTCACCGCCCCGCGCAAACTGCGGCAGCAGTTCATTTCATACTCTCTTTTCGCACCAGAAACAACCTTGAGGCGCATCCAAACATGGCATTTAAGCATTTTCATGTTCGCCAACGGGAGAGTCGGCGGGTTTGGTCGCTGTTCGGCGCGCAAAGCAAGGAAACGATTTCGGGTTAAAACTGCGGGGGCTGAAAGCACTCGCTCCACCAAGGCGCCTCAACTATTGCGCAGCACCTCAAGCATAGCTCGATCGAGCTTGTGCCCTTTGTAGTCCTCGTAGTTCGCGTCAGCCCGCTCACTGTCCAACACGCCGAAGGTCCCGCGAAGATTCCACAGCGCGTTGCCCCAACCGGCTTCCCTCCACAGGGAAGCGCAGTCTCGCATCCAGGCTAGCGCCACCTCGTGAGGCGTTTTGTTGTAGCAGCCCCATTCGCCAACGTGAATTTGCACCTTTTTCTCAACCAGCATCTGGTAGCGCTCGATGTATTCCTGCTTTAACCGGTTGCGATCCCACACCTGGCCTTTGTCGTCCGTAAGCGGCCACGTTGGTTTTTGCATGGATTCAAACTCGTCTTTCGGCACCCAGGTCGCCGTGTAATGACTCACGGCTTTCGGCGCATATCCACGAGTGCTTTGCACCAGTCCCAAATCGATTAACCCCACAACGGGTGCCTGCCCGATGTTGATTCCATCCGCAAAAATCAGTCGGTTTGCGTCGACTTCACGGATCGTGGTCACCAATGCCTGCACAATCTCAACGTATCGTTCCTCCAGGTAGCCCTCATAGGAACGCATTTGGGGAGGCTCGTTGATCAGATCAAAACTCAATTGTCGGTTGGGAATGCCCTTATACCGCCGGGCAAAAGTCTTCCAGTGAAATTTCGCCGCAGCGAGCGCCTTTTCCCGCTGTGCCGCTGTTCCACTAAATAGATCCGCGGGCTCTAATTCCCGATCATTGATGCAATAACCGGGAATCCGATGGAAACTAATGTTGATGTGAATGTTATGCTGACGTCCAAGTTCGACCGCGCGATCAATCTGCTTCAGCGGTTCTTCCCGTACCAAGGTCCAGTCGTCCCGGCTGCTCCAATCCCAATACGAGAGCGGGAGACGTGCAAAGTCGAATCCCCATTCCGTCATCGTAACGAAATCGAACTCTTCATACGCCGGACCCGAAAACGAATCCCGTGCGTTGGCAAATCGACCTTGCAGATTGAATCCTCGCCAACGCGGTATGTGCGCTGCGGTGACATCCGAAATTTCCGCAGACACGCTACGGACTGAAGCCACGGACTCGGGTGCGATCGACGTGCCGACGACACACGCAGAGACCATTTCTTTCACAAACTTTCTACGATTCATAGGACAAACGCTCTCGAACCCGATTATATGCCGGGGATTTCTCTTTGCACCTGGTAATCACCTTTCTACCCTCGCCTGCTAGCTGGATCCATTCCAGGTTTCAAGGTCGTACCTTATGCTTCGAAGGGCGAGCCAATTCTATGTACTTCTTTTTGCAGGGGGATTTCGGTGATTCTCGGGCCAAATCAGAGTGGCAGGCGAAGGCAGGCTCTCGATCCGCGGCGATCCGTGCGGTTCTCCAAAGTGAGTGATCCGCCATGGGCTTCGGCGATCTGTCGACTCAAGACCAACCCTATGCCTGAGCCGCCGGGCTTCGTTGTGAAGAAGGGGACAAAAAGATTGGTGGGATTCGAAATGCCGGGGCCTTCGTCCAGCAGCACCAACTCAAGTGAAGAGTCATTGCTTGACCATTCGATTCTTACTTTGCCTCGCGTTTCTGTGGCTGCATCCACCGCATTTCTTAACAGGTTGATCACCAATTGTTCCAATTGATCCCGATCGGCTTGGACCGTGACCTCCGGGCCCTTGGCGACTTCCACATCGACGCGCCGTTCGAGCGCTGCGACGCGGCGAACCAACTCGGCGAAATTCACGGAAACCAGCGAGGGCTTGGGGAGCCGCGCAAGTTGTGTATAGGCTGCCATGAACCGTCCGAGCGATTCTGTGCGCGACCGAATGATATTCAGTCCCTGCCGCATGTCGGCAAACACCCCATTGTCCCCTTGGCTATTTTCCGATCGCTGCAGGCTGGTCTCCAGGCTCTGCGCCACGGACTGGATCGGTGCTAGTGAGTTGTTTAACTCATGTCCCAAAACGCGAATCAAGCGCTGCCATGCTTGTCGCTCTTCTTCTCGTAGTGCGCGGCTAAGATCGGTCAAAACTATGAGGTGGTGGGGCGAACCACCTTGCCGGAATGTCCCGCGCCGCATTCCCCACCTGCCCACTCCCCCGGAAAAGCTTGACTCCATGGTTCTGGCCGGTTCCCCCTCGAGGCAAATTCGAAGCCCTAGCTCAGTCGCCGTCAACCCCAGCAATCTTTCCACGGGACGATTCAACAAGCGCTCACCCGCTCGGTTTACCAATTTTAATTTTTCAGAACTGTCAAACGTGAACACCGCTACATCGATCTCCTCCATCACGGTCCGCAACAGTGCTGTCGCTTCCAACGCACCCAGTCGTTGTTCACGTAACGTCTCGCTCAGGGCATTGACCTCAATCATCACCTCGCCCATCGCATCATCACTGCGAGCGCCGCGGCCGCGCAACGAAAAGTCCTCCTCGCGCATGGCCGCAAGAAGATTGGAAAGTGTTTGTAACGAAAATACCACTCGATGTTGCAGCGATAAGGCGAAACCGAGCCAGCATACCAGGATGAGGATGGTAAGAGTCCATGCGGTGTTGGAAGAGTACGGCCCCAGCCACAACATCAAAAGCGCAATCAGCGAACCAGGGAGTCCGGCTGCCAGCGCGAGCAGCTGAATTCGCCGTTCGTAGCTAACGCTCTTCATTCCAACCCGAATTTTTCTAGGCGCCGGTACAACGCGCTGCGGCTCAATCCCAGTGCGTTCGCTGCCTGACTGACGTTCCCGCCGTGGCGCGCCAGCATGCGCTGCACCAGATTCTTCTCTACCTCTTCCAGACTCATGTCCTCGATCCGCAGTACGCCCCCGGGCGCGGCTCGTAGAGATAAATCTGCGCTACGAATCGATGGGCCGGGCGATAGCAGCACTGCGCGCTCGATGGTGTGATCAAGTTCGCGCACGTTTCCGGGCCAAGGGTGCTCGTGCATCGCTTGCAGCGCTCCGGCATCGAATCCCGATATTTTCTTCCGGTAGCGGCTGATATAGATCTTCAAGAAGTGATTCGCCAGCAGCTCAATGTCCTTCTGACGGTCACGCAAAGCCGGCAGGCGAATTTCAATCGTATTCAACCGGAACAACAGATCTTCTCGAAATCTTCCCGCCGCCACCTCGGCGTTCACATCTACATTTGTGGCCGCCAGAACCCTCACGTTTACCCGCCGCGTGTGCGAAGATCCGACCCTTTCAAACTCGCCTGTTTCTAGCACTCGTAACAGCTTCGCCTGTAGATTCATCGGCACGTTGGCGATCTCATCTAGAAACAATGTACTCGTGTCCGCAAATTCAAAGCGTCCGATGCGATCCGTACGTGCATCCGTAAACGCACCCTTCACATGCCCGAACAGTTCGCTTTCGAATAACCCGCCGGAAAGCCCGCCGGCATTTACCGTAACCATCGGCCGGGCAGAGCGCTCTGAAAGTGCATGCAGCGTCCGTGCAACAACCTCTTTACCCGTTCCATGCTCGCCAGTGATCAACACGCTCGCGTCAGAAGGCCCTATCCGCGAAATCAAATTCATCACCGGCTGCATCGTTTCCGATTCCGCGATGAACGCCGGACGAGACTCCACGTTTAATAGTCGGTTCTCAGCTTCCAGCCGGCTGGCTCGCCGCAGCGCTTGCCGCAAATCGATCTGCGTCCGCAGTATGCTCAACAGCCGCGCATTCTCCCACGGCTTCTGCAGAAAATCCCGCGCCCCTAGCCGCATGGCTTCCACTGCGAGTTCAACGCTGCTCCAGGCCGTCATTACGATCACCGGGAGCGCGCTATCGATCTTCTGGATAGCCGTCAACAGATCGAGCCCCTCCCGTCCTGACGTCGTGTCGCGCGTGTAATTAAGGTCCATCAATACCGCATCGAATTCGCGCGCTTCAATGGCAATGAGTGCCTCCGCGGGCGAGGCTACAGGATAGGTCTCAAATCCTTCATTCTTAAGCAACAGGCGCAGCGATTCGCGGATGTCCGGCTGGTCATCCGCGATCAGAATGCGATGCCGTTGCGTCGTCTCGGTCTTCATAGGAACTGGAACTCGTGGTCATTCTACAAGGGTTTCCGGGCCAACGGCAGCATCGCCCCAGTAGTTTAGGGGTTCCCGGGTGACTTGCTGACCCATTCCGTTCCAATAGGTCAACTAGGTATTTATTCGTAGCGCAACGCCACGAGGGGATCCACGCGGGTCGCTCTCCAGGCCGGAATCAAACTCGCCAACCCCGACACCAGGGTCAGCACGATACCAGCGCCCCCGATGGTAAGCGGATCGGCGGGTGTAACGCCGAACAACAGGCTCCCGAGCAAGCGGGTCAGTGCCAATGCGGCCACAAAACCGATGAGCAATCCCCCCAACGTCAAGGCAAATGCCTTGGTAGCAATCATTCGAAGGATCGCAGGCGAGTCTGCGCCCAGCGCCATGCGAACTCCAATTTCCTTCGTGCGCTGCAACACGCCAAAGGAGATTTGCCCGTACAAGCCCACCGCTGCCAGCGTCAAGGCCAGCACCGCAAATCCGGTGATCAGTCGCGACGGAAATCGCCGCAGAAAAACGGCATAAGAAGTGGAGATGACCTCTTCCATGGAACGCGGCTGAATCATTGGAAGTTGCGGATCGATGCTCTGCAATGTGCTCCGTGCCGCCGATGTCACGCTCGCCGGCTCTTGCGCAGTTCGCAACACGACATAAAAGGCCGAATCCGGCCCTTGTTCAAATGAGCTGTAAATAATCGGCTGCATAGGAACATCCAGGCCTTCCGTGTTTTCATTGGCGACGACTCCGATAATCTCCTGGTATGGCAAGTTATCCGAATAGGTGAATTTGACCCGCTTCCCGATCGGATTCTCGCCCGGCAAATAGCGGTTGGCAAATGCCTGATTGACCACCATTCGCGGTGGCGCCTTCGCGTCATCGGTCAGGCCATAACTGCGACCCTGTAACGTTGAAATTTTCATCAGCGAAAAGTAGCTGGGCGAAACGTTGCGGATATTTACTTCGTCTTCTGTGCCCTTCACTTTGGGGCGCCCTTCGATCACAAATCGGATGGTGTTCCCATTTGCCGTTACCGGCAGTCTGCTTACTACCGCCGTTCCTTGAACTCCCGGGAGTTGATTCATCGCATCACTCAATCGATGCTCAAACTCGAGCGCAGACGCCTCATCCTTATATGAGGTTTGGGGTAGGCTCACAACGAAAGTGAGCAGATGCCTGCCTTCAAATCCGGATCTTCCTTCAACAGTGCGTTCAAACTCCTCGCCATCAGCCCTGCTCCCGTCAGCAGCACGATCGACAACGCCAATTCCGCGACTACCAGGCCATCCCGGAACCACACTATTCGAGTGCCCGCCGAGGTTCGCGACTCTTCGCTTTAGCACCTCTCCCGATTCTGTTCGCGCCATTTGCCACGCCGGGATTAACCCAACGGCAACCCCTGTAAGCAGAGCCATTCCCAGCAGGAACAAGAAAGTAACCGCATCCAAATGCACCGCATTCAAGAATGGCAAATCGATCCGGGTCTGCTCCGGCAAAACGCTGGTCAGTAGTTCAATTCCCCAATACGCGAACGCATACCCAAGTCCACCACCCAACAGGGAGAGCAGCACACTCTCAGTAAGCAATTGACGTATCACATGGCCTTGGCCCGCCCCCATGGCCACGCGAATTGCGATCTCCTTTCGGCGCGTCGTCGCTTGCGCCAACAGGAGATGTGCAACATTGGCGCAGGCGATCAGCAGCACAAATCCCACCGCACCCAGCAGCACCAGTAACAACGGCCGCACCTTCCCGGTAATGCGTTCGCGCAAGCTTGTCATCACGATCTGGACGGATCCGTTCTCTTTTGGATACGCGCTCACCAATCCCGCGTTGATCGTGCGCATTTCAGTCAGTGCCTGCTGCTCTGTCGCTCCATCGTTCAGACGGCCCACTACCCTCAGCCACCGAAGATTTCGCCGCGAGGTAAATTCCGCACTGAAATCGATTGGCAGCCAGAGAACTGGCAACCCTGCCGGCGCGAACTCAAAATTCTCTGGAAGAACGCCAATGACCGTATGACCCACCCCATCGAGATGAATCGTCTTTCCCAATACTTCTCGATTGCCCGCGTAGTAAGTTTTCCAGTAGTTGTAGCTAAGCAGAACAACCTTGGCGCCACGCTGAACTTCTTCCGGTTGGAACTCTCGCCCCAGCACTGGCGAAACTCCGAGTGTGGAAAAGAAGTTGGATGTGCCTCGCGCAACGGCTAGATTTTCTGGCGCTTCGTTACCCGTCCTGGTCGCCGTGTCGGATACGTAGCCCGCCAGCGACGCAAACGTTCTTGTCGATTTCTGCCAATCCTGCAGGTCCGGCCAGGAGGCATTCTGCCCGATATCCTCCATTTGCGGACGCCCTTCACCCAAGGTGTAGAGACGGTCCGGGGAAACATAGGGCAGAGGCCGCAATAACGCCGCATTCACGAAGCTGAAGATAGCGGCGTTGGCCCCAATGCCCAGCGCGAGTGTGAGCACTGCCACCGTGGTAAATCCGGGAGATTTCGCCAGCCTGCGCAGCGCGTACCCAATGGTTTGAGTCAATCCCCTCATAAGACTTCCCCCTCAACCTTTCCAGGTTTCTTGCGGAATCGTCGTTTATTTTGCGGAACTTGCGACTTGAGAGCCTGTCTCATTTACCAGCCAACCATCTTTGAGCTGAATCAGGCGATTGCCATAGGCCGCGTTTTTCTCCGAATGCGTTACCTGGATGATCGTGGTTCCCGCCTCATTCAGTTTGCGGAATAGCTCCATGATCTCTTCGCCCTGCGCTGAATGGAGATTTCCGGTCGGCTCATCTGCGAGTATCAGCTTGGGATTCTGAATCACTGCACGCGCTATCCCCACCAATTGCTGTTGCCCGCCGGAAAGTTGATTGGGAAATAGGTCCTTTTTGCCCACTATGTTGAAGCGATCCAGCGCGTCGCACACCAGGCTCACGCGTTCCTTGTGCGGAATGTTTTTGTAAGACAACGGAATTTCCAGATTTTCGTAAACCGTCAACGAGTCAATCAGGTGGTAGCTCTGAAAGACAAAGCCGGTGTTGTACTTGTGCAGTTCGTTTCGCTGTTTTGCGTTCATCCGGTGTACTGCATGCTCCAGGAAGTAGTATTCCCCGGTCCACTCTCCATCCAACATCCCCAGAATACTCAGCAGCGTGGATTTCCCAGCCCCGGACGGTCCCATGAACGTCACGAAATCTCCCTGTTGAATATCCAGGGTAATGCGTCGCAGCACGAAAAACTTTTGGCCGCCCGCATCAAATGATTTTTCCAGATTCTTAAGTTGGATCAGTGGCAGCACATTTTCTCCTTTTTACTCGTATCGCAATGCAACCGTGGGATCGACTCGAGCCGCTGCCCGTGCCGGCAAATAGCAGGCAATCAAACCCGCCACAGTAACAACTCCAATCGCCAGTAAGAAAGTGAGCGGATCTGTGGATTTCACCCCATACAGTATGTTCGCCAACAAGTTTGTTACGGCGAATGCACCGGCAACTCCGATCAGCGTCCCAGCCAAAGTCAGCCGCAACCCCTGGCCCAGCACCAACTTCAGAATGTCCCGGTGCTGAGCGCCAAGGGCGCTGCGAATCCCAAGCTCGCGAGTGCGCTGGACGGTCGTAAATGACATCACTCCCGCAATACCAATCGCCGCGAGAGTCAGCGAAAGCACCGCAAAACAACCTGCTAGAAAAAGACTGAATTTGCGCTGCGCCAACGATGCGTCCAGCACCTGATCCATGGTTCGAATTTGTGTAAGCGGCCGTTCGGAATCAATCGACCATATCTGCTGCTTCACGGCTGCCACCGCGTTCAGAGGGTTTCCTTCGGTCCGAATGACCACATAATTAAATGCCGAAGGAAACTGGGGGAAAGGCCAATAGATCATGGGCGTTATGTCCATGTCAGGGCCATCCTGTTTAATGTCCCCCACTACCCCCACGATTTCTCCCGTCAAGGGCGGACCCCAGTCCTTCATGGTCACGCGCTTCCCAACTGGATTTTCTCCCGGCCAATAGGTATTGGCCATGGTGCGATTGATCAGCATCACCTTTGGTGCACTCGCAGAATCTCTGTTGTCAAAACCACGGCCGCTCAAAACCGGGATTTGCATGGTTTCCAGGTAATGCGGATCGATGATGCGAATATTCGCCGATGGTTCATCCTCAGCTCGAAAGGGCGGTCGGCCCTCGATTTCAAAATCAGTGCCCACTCCACCTGAAATCGGGAGACTGTTCACCAGACCGACGGACCTAACTCCGGGTATACCGCCGACGTGCTCAAGCAGTTCACTCCATCTCTGAATAACTCGCGGATCGGCCACCGATTCGGTCACATCAGGTGAGAACAGTTCAATGGTTAAGACATTTGCCGGCTCAAAACCCAGCGGCACGTGCAGCAAGCGAACAAAGCTGTTCGTCAACAGTCCTGCCCCCGTCAATAAAATCAAGGAAAGCGCAACTTCCGCAACGATCAGAACGTGAAACGTGTGAGTCTCCCATGCGCTCGAGGAACTCCTTCGAGACTCCTGCAGCCCATCTCGTGCATCTGTGCGCAATGCCTGATACGCGGGAGCCAACCCGAAAAAAACTCCAACGACAATAGTCAGAATTAATACAGTGAACAAAACGCGCGCATCCACGTGGACACTCTCCATGCGTGGAATATCCCGTGGACCCAACTTCACAATTAGCCGGAGGCCCAGATTCGCTATCCACAAGCTGAGTGCTCCCCCGGCCATGGCGAGCAGGACGTTTTCCACCAAAACAAGGCGTAGCAATCGAATTTTGCTGACACCCAGCGCAATCCTCACCCCGAGTTCTTTCTTCCGCCCAATCGCACGCACCAATTGCAGGTTCGCCACATTCACGCAAACCAGAACCAACAACAATCCGACGGCTCCCAAAAAAAGCAGAAGCGGTAGCCGCACTTTGGCCGTAAGTCCTTCACGCACCGAAAGTGCATATCCAGACCAATCGGGATCGACTCCACGATTTGCCGCATCAATCGCCGAGGAAAGTGTGCGCAACTCGGCCCGCGCCATAGCGATGGACTTTCCGGAGTTCAAACGGCCGATCACAGTAAACAGGTGCGCACGTCGGTTACGGATCAACTCCTCGTCCGGCGCAAGCGGTGCCCATAACGCGGCGTCAATTGGAAAGCGGAACCCTTCTGGCATCACACCTACGATCCGTGCGGCGCTGCCATTTACTGTGCAGGTTTTCCCTATGATGCTCTGGTCAGCCCCGAAGCGCCGGCGCCACAGCCCATAACTTAGAATCACTACGGAGCTATTTCCTGGCTGGTTTTCTTCCGTCGCGAAGTTTCTGCCAAGAATAGGGGCAACACCCACGCTCGTAAAGAAATTCGGCGTCACTAGATAACCATCAACACTCTCTGGTTCCTGTCCGCCGCTCAAATTGAATGGCCACGGCCGGTAGGCAGCCAGTTCGTGCAAACTGCGTGTCGAGCGCGCCAGGTCGGCGTAGTTTGAGTAAGTGAAATTAGTCGATGACCAACCGGAGTGCCGCTCCTCCACTCGCAGCAATTTCTCGTCTTGTGGCAAGGAAAGCGGTGCGAGGAGAACAGTGTTAATAACGCTCAGGATTGTGGTGGCGGCACCGATCCCCAAACTCAACATCGCCAGCGCTGCCAGGGTAAACCCCCACTTGCTACGCAGAAGGCGTAGGCTGAATCGCATATCTTGCCATAAAGCGTTCATTCCGAAACTTCCTCTAACTCCACTCATTCGTATCGTAATGCAACCATCGGATCGACTTGCGTGGCACGGCGAACTGGGACGTAACTGGCTACAATCGCAACGGTGATCAGAAGCAGGCTTGCGCCAACCATGGTCAGAGGATCCGCTGGCGTCACTCCGAAAAGAAGCGAACTTGCTCCTCGCGCTGCACCCATGGCCAGAAGTACTCCCAGCGAGATCCCCGCGATCAAGAGTGTGAAAGTCTCGCGAATAATGATGGATACAACATTCGTCCGGCTCGCACCAAGGGCCATGCGGATGCCGATCTCCGTGCGGCGCAGAGCGACGATGTATGAAATAACCCCGTAGAGACCGGTCATGGCCAACAGTGTTGCTAGAAGTCCGAAGGAACCCGAAAGCAGAGCTAACATTCGCTCGCGAACCAACTTGTCCTCAATGAAAGTTTTCAGAACGAGGAATTCCATGGAGATATTGGGGCTGATGGCGACAATCCTTTCTCTCACTGCTCGAGATACTGCAGCCAGCGGGGAAGAAGAGCGCATCAGAATAGTGACCCCAGGTCCCACAGCCGGGAATTGCGACATGGGTGCATAGCTCTCTGGTGGTGGAATCTTTTCGCGTAGATCCATGTACTTTGTGTCTTTCACGATCCCTACGATCTGGTAGGCAGTCGCCGGATAATTTGGCTCAGGCGCCGTGCGGATAATCCTTCCAATCGCGTCTTGGCCCCCGAGAAATTTCCGGACAAATGATTCACTCACAATTGCGACGCGAGGTGAAGTGGCGGTGTCACGTTCGTTCAAATCGCGGCCTGCGACCAACGGAATTTGCATGGTCCGCAAATAGCCGGGGCTGACCCATGTGAATTTCGACGGGCCCTCCGCGCCTTCCACATTCACGCCAGAGGTCCAGCTCCCGTTGAACGGAGTGTGCGTGGACGTCGCCGCGGATTCGACGAAGGGGATCGATCGAATTTGTGACAGCAGATCGCGCGCAGCGGGTTCGAGGTTTTCTTGCGGAAGGTGCAGCTTGTTCAAGTCGAGGTAAACGAGCAAGACGCCGTTCTCCTGAAAACCGGGGTCAGTACTCATCAGGTTCCAAAAACTATGTACGAAAAGCAGTGCACCTACCAGCAAGACCAGGGAAACGGAAATTTGCGAGATGACCAGGATCCGCTGGAGCGAGAAGCTCTCCCTTCCGGACGTTGTACTGCGGCCGCTAGCCTTGAGGGCATCGGCCGGCGCCATTCGAGAAGAACGAAAGGAAGGTGCAAGGCCGAAGATGACACAGGTCAGGGTTGCGACGGCAAAGACGAAAGCCAGCACGCGCCAGTCAACACTTAAGTCCAGTTGAAGTGAATTACCTGCTGTGCTGATGAGATGCACCAGGCTACGGCTGAACGCGCCCGCCAGCGCTACTCCCAACGCTGCGCCGGCGGCGCCGAGCAGCAAACTTTCCGAAAGTAATTGCTGGATCAAGCGCCCGCGCGATGCTCCAAGAGCCAGTCGCACAGCCATTTCACGTTCCCGGACGCTTGCGCGCGCTAGCATGAGGTTGGCAATGTTGGCGCAAGCGATCAGCAGGACCAGCCCGGTGATTCCAAGCAACAGCCACAGCGATGTATCGTAGGTCTGCCTCAGTTGGCTCACACCGCTCGCCGCCGGATACGCAGCAAGCTTGTAACTCCGGTATTGGTCGAGCGAGGTATTACTATATCCGGTGGGTGTTGTGGCTTCGATTAGCCCAGCGCTCAGGGCCTCAAGTTCAGCTGAGGCCTGTCCCAATGTCACGTTCTTCTTTAACCGTCCCATCACCTTCAACCAGAAGAAATCGCGTCGGGCAAGATTGTTGACATCCGGATGAAAACCTGTAACGGAACAAAATGGCACCGCAATCTCAAAGGTCTTGCCTACCTCCAGCCCCTTGAAGCTTTCTGGTGTCACTCCGATGACTTCAACCGAATGGTCATCGATCAATAGCTTGCTGCCAACGGCTGAATCCTGTCCGCCAAACTCACTTTGCCAGAAGGCGTAACTGAGAACGACGCCGGGCGTTCCGCACCCGGGGCGATCATCTTCGGACCCGAGCAACCTACCCTTGATGGGAATGATCCCGAGCGTCGAAAACATCTCCCCGCTCACCCATAGCCCTGTAACTGATTTTCCCTGGAAACCCTGACCGACCTCAAAATCCCATGATTCCCATGCGAATGCGCTGGAGAGGCTCTTCTGATGCCCCCGGATTTGTTCCCATAATGGGTAGGTGAGAAACGATTCGTCTCCCGCGTTGATTCCGAAACCGTGATTTCCTCCCTTGATCTGCACGAACACAAGCTGCTTGGGTTCGGAGACCGGCAAGGTTCGCCAGAGCACGGCATTGATCAAATGGAAGATGGCTGTATTTGCACCCATGCCGAGTGCAAGTGTCAGTACCGCGACAGCGGTGAAGCCGGGATTTTTCCCCAGCATTCGCAGGCTATAGCCCAGGTCCTGCCAAATAGCATTCATTCAGGACTCCGAAATCAGGCTCCGACGTGGGCTTCTTGCGTTTCTTCCACGATTCTTCCGTCGAACAACCGGATGGTGCGCTCCGCGAAGTGCGAGTAGCGCTCATCGTGGGTAACCATGCAGATCGTCGCCCCATTTCGGTGCAAGTCCCGCAGCAGTTCCATCACCGCCTCGCCATTCCGCGAGTCCAGGTTTCCTGTAGGCTCATCCGCCATCAGAATAAGTGGATCGCCCACCAACGCGCGCGCCACAGCTACACGCTGCTGTTGACCGCCGGACAGTTGCGCTGGATAGTGCCTTACACGGTGCGCCATCCCTACACGCTCCAGTGCATGCTCCACCTTTTGCTTCCGCTCCGCGGCGCTGGTGCCCCGATAGGTAAGCGGCAGTTCCACGTTCTCGTAAACGGTCAGATCGCCAATCAGGTTGAAGGCCTGGAAAATGAACCCAATTTCGCGGTTGCGGATCCGGGTTCGTTCACTCGCCGTTAGATTCGCCACCGGCTGGCCATTCAGGAAGTAGTTTCCATCCGTCGGCGAGTCCAGCAATCCCAGGATGGACAGCAGCGTGGACTTCCCGCAGCCCGACGGCCCTGAGATGGAAATGTACTGACCCTTATGTATCTCCAGGTGTATCTCTTCCAGCGCGTGCGTCTCCACTTCATCCGTCAAAAAGACCTTCTTCACGCCTTCCATCTTGATCAATACATTATTTCCGTTGTTCATTTGCGCTCCTGATTTGAATCTCTCTGCCGAACTGCCTAGCAACCCGTCCTGCCGTTTATGCGAAACTCTCCCACTCTTAGATACGAACTATTCCCCAACAAATGTTCCGACTTTGTACTCTTATTTTCTGCCCCAAACTCCTTCATCACTCGTATCTTAGCGCCACCATCGGGTCGACTCGCGTGGCCCTTAGAGCCGGAACCGCGCAGGCCATAAATGCCGCCGCAGCCAGGAACGACCCTACCAAAACATAGGTCAGGGGATCAGTCAGACTGATCTCAAACAGTTGGCTTTTCAGAAACCGCCCCAGCCCAATCGCCCCAGCCAAACCAACCAGTCCACCTACCAGAACCATGCGAGTCCCTTCGCGCATTACCATCCCCAAGATTTGCCGAGATTGCGCCCCTATCGCCATCCGAACTCCGATTTCATTCGATCGTTGAGAGACCACATACGACATCACTCCATAAATTCCAAGACACGCCAGCACCATCGCCAACCCGCAGAATCCGCCGACCAGCGCCGCAATAAATCTTCGCTGTGCCAGGCTCACGGAAATCCGTTTTTCCATAGTGGCCTCATCGTAGACGGGAGTGTTTTTATCCAGTGCGGCGGCCTGCTCTTCCAAAGCTCGTGACACTTGCGCGGAATCCAATGAACTGCGGACAACCAGACTCCCTCCACCGGATGGACTTTGATTTTCCAGCAGATACGCATCCGCGGTCATCCCTGCGTCCAGCCCCGTTTGCCGCACGTCTCCCACGATTCCCACGATGATCGCCCATGGCTTGTTCTCTTCCCGGCCGCCCAACTGGATCGCCTTGCCCAACGGATTCTCGCCGGGCCAGATATGCTTCGCGGCACTCTCGCTGATGACCGCGACTGGAGCAGAAGCAGCCACCGCTCCATCTGCTTCGCTAAAACCGCGCCCTTTCAAAATCGGGATGCGCATCGTATCCAAATAGCCCGGCGTCACATAGTACGCATCGACGTCCGGGGCTTCGGCCGTCCCCGCCAGCACCCTGTCCTTAATGTGAAAACCTCGGCGATCGAATCCCCCGCCCAGCGGCAGCGTACTCACCATCGCAGCGTTTTCAATTCCAGGCACTTGTCGAATCCGATTCAAATACGCCACTTCAAACTGCAACGATTCCTGGGGCTTCTGGTATTTCTGTCCGATCAGATTGAACGCCGCCGTGTGCAAGTGTTCAACTTCAAAACCGGGGTGAACTCCCGCAATTCGGCCCAGACTGCGGACCAGTAAACCAGTGCTGATCGCCAGAATAAATGCCATTGCGATTTCTACGACCACCAGTGCAGTTCGCAGTTTGCCGCGACCCGTTCCAATCGTTCCACGCCCGGCACTCTGCAATGCCTCTCGCGCTTCGCAACCCGCCGACTCCATCGCAGGCACAATTCCCGCCAACACCCCGACTAAAATACTCACACTCAGCGAGAAGAACAGCACTCCGGAATCCACTCGCACCTGGTCCAGTCGAGGAATATTTACAGAACCCCATGCCTGAAGTGCGTTCACTCCCCACGCCGCGACCAATACTCCTGCCGCGCCTCCAATCATCGTCAGCAACAACGTCTCCGCCAGCAACTGCACCAGCAATCGTTTTCTACCGGCGCCTAGTGCTGCGCGCACAGCCATCTCTCGCCGCCTTGTCGCGGCCCGCACCAACATCAAGTTCGCAATGTTCGCGCATGTAATCAGCAGCACGAATCCGGTGGCCGCCAGTAGTAGCCACAACATCGAGGAGACTCTTCCGACGATGGCGGAGTGCAGCGCCATGACGCGAACTGAGGAATCCAATGGGTAATCATTCGGAAATTCCTTCGCAAGCTGACTTGCGATGGTATTCAGCTCCGCGCGCGCCGAGTCAATCGTCACGCCGCTGTTCAAACGCGCTACGCTTCGCAGGTGCTGGCAAGATCTGCAGGCCATTGGCAAGGAAGCGTCGTAACCCAGCGGCGCCCAAATCTCTGGCGGATTTGCCCCGGTTGAAAACAACAGTGGTTCAAAATTAGCTGGAAGTACGCCCACGATCTCGTACGGAATGTCGTTCAACCGTATTTTCGAGCCAATCACTTCCGGCCTGGCGCCAAACTTGCTCTCCCACAAACCGTAACTGAGCAATACGACGTATCGGCGATCGGGACGATCTTCTTCCGGCAAAAAATTGCGGCCAAGTACCGGAACCACTCCCAACATCGGCAATAAATTTTGAGACATCCGCAAGCCCTTCAGAACTTCCGGCTTGCTCTGCCCGGTCTCGGTCGGTCCCCAGTCACGAAACAATGCAATAGATTCAAAGGAACGGCTGCGCTGTTTCCAATCGTCCACCAATCCATAGGAAACAGTAATCGGATTCACAGAATCGTGATCCGCGGACGCCAGGGTAACCAATCGTTCCGGACTTCTGTATGGCAGCGCACTAAGCAGCACTGTCTTGACGGTGCTGAATAGTGCCGTGTTCACTCCTATTCCCAACGCCAGCATCAGAAGCGCTGCGAGGGTAATTCCCGGCGTCTTCAACAGCATTCGCATCCCGTAGCGCACGTCATGCCAGAGCACTTGCAACATTATTCGTACCTCAGCGCAACCATCGGATCGATTCTCGTCGCGCGCCGTGCCGGCACAAACGTCGCAACCATTGCCACCAACACCAGCGCCATTAACGCGATCCCAATGCTCAGCACTCCAAACGCCTGCACTCCGAACAGCATCGAATTAATCAACTTCCCTAGTGCGTAAGCCAGCGGGATCCCCACAAGTACACCCACCACCAGCAACCGCGCGACATCGCCCGCAATCATCCATCCCACCCGCTTCGGCACTGCCCCCAGCGCCATCCGCACCCCGATTTCCCGCGTCCGCTGCGTCACCGTGTACGCCAGTAGTCCGTAAATCCCCAGTGCCGCCAGCAGCGCTGCCAACGCCCCAAACGACAGCGCTAGAAACGCTACAAGCTTGTCGGCGCTAAGCCGCATGTCCACTTGTTGGGTAAAGGAGCGAACATCATAAATTGGCAAACTGGAATCCAGCTCCGCGATCGCCCCTCGTACGGAGTTCGCCAGACATCAGCGGATCTCCCGAAGTCCGCACATAATAGCTGAGCGAAGGAATCGCTTTTTCTTGCGTGTAGGGCAGGTACAGGAAGGACTTTATCTTCTCTTTTACGCCGGAATGGTGGCTATCCTGCACCACGCCAACTATTTCTAGATTGAGTGGGCCATCACCGGCGCCTAATTTCATGTGCTTCCCAACTGCCTGCCCACTCGGGAAAAATTCCTTTACCATCGATTGATTGATCACCACGACCTTCGGGCTCTCCATCCCATCCTGTCGTGTGAATTCTCTTCCCTGCAAAAGGGGTATGCCGAGATTCGTAAAGTGTCCCGGGCCAACCGCATTGAGAAGAATGGCTCTTGTGCCCGCTAGATCGGCTGGTTCCCCTTCGACGGTGACGTTCGCGCCCCGGTCGCTGTCCGCGATAAGCGGCTCCTCCGTCGCGCTCAATGACACCACTCCTGGCAGCGCGCCGACCCGATCCTCCAATTGTCGATAGAAGCTCAGGCTGCGCACCTGGTCATACCCGTTCAATTGCGGAGCGACAGAAAATTGCAGAATATGATCCGCTCGCAATCCCAAATCCACGTGTTGCAAGTTGTAAAGACTTCGCACGAATCCCCACGCACTTGTTACCAGCAACAAAGTCAAAGCCACTTGCGAAATCACCAGAAACTGGCGCAATCGCGCGTGCGACACTCCTGAGGAAAGAGAGCCTGCTTGTTCTTTCAAAGTTGAAGCCAGCTGCACCCGCGTAATGCTTACCGCTGGCGCCATTCCAAATAAAATGCCGCAAAGTAACGCGAGGACCACTGTAAATCCCAGCACCGGAGGGTTTAGCGAGGCGGAAAGCCCATCAGCTATCATGTTTTTCTCCGCAAAGCGGACCAGCGCGAAGCTCAACCAGTTAGCGATAAGCAGGCCCAAGGCTGCGCCGGCCAGCGACAGCAGGCAAGACTCGACTACCAACTGGCGAATGACTCTCCACCGGCTGGCTCCCAGCGAAAATCGCAAGCTGATCTCCTTCTGTCTTGACGCTCCACGTGCCGTAAGCAGGCCGGCGATATTCGCGCAAGTAATGAACAACACCAGCCCCACCATACCCATCAGCGTCAACAGTTGCGGCCGCGTGTCGTTCTCAAGTAGCGGACGTCCACGCGCCCCGCCGTGCAACACGATCAGTTTGGCCAAAAACTCTTTGCGCTCTCGCTCATCAAACTGCTTGCTCATGAGCGGCAATTCACCTTCCAGCAAGGCGTGATATGTCGGACCCAGCGCTGCCGCTGCCTGCGTTTGCGTCACTCCTTTTTTCAACCGGCCGATCAATTTCACCCAGTAATCCAGGTGATTGTTTAGTCCGTCCCAGGTGGGAGTGACGATCGGTTTCAACGTAATCGGCAGATACACCTGCGAGATTCGCCCTAACTGAATTCCATCGAATCCCGATTGCACCACGCCAACGACCGTCATCAACTTGTTGTTCACCTGCAGACTCTGATTCAGAATTCCGGTGTCGCCTCCAAACCGCTTTTGCCAATATCCGTATCCCAGGACGACAACCGCATTGCCTCCCCCGAGAACCTCGTCCCCGGGTTGCAGCATTCTTCCAAGAACAGGGCGCACACCCAGCGTCTCGAAATAATTTCCCGACACCAACTCCGCATCCGCTCGCTCCGTCTGCCCGCGATACGCAACACTCAACGGAAAATCCGCTTTCGCCGCAAGCCCCGCGAACACCGTGCTCTGCTCCCGGAGGTCTTTGTACATTGGATACGAGAACGATTCCGAGCCGTCGCCTTCATCGGAACTGACGTGGCCGCTTCGCGGCCCCGGTCCATACAGCAGCACCAACTCTTGCGGGTTGGGCACCGGCAATCTCTGCAATAGCACCTGGCGCATTACCGAAAATATTCCGGTGTTTGCCCCAATCCCCAGCGCCAGAGTCAGAACCGTGATGGCCGTAAAACCCGGATTCTTCCCCAGCATCCGCAATCCGTAACGTAAGTCCTGCCAAAGCGTCTGCATCAAGCTCTCCTACTCATAACGAAGCGCCTCAATCGGATCAATCCGCGTCGCCCGGCGAGCGGGGATGTAACAAGCGAGCAGTGCGACCAAGGTCAAAAGCGATACCACACCGGCAAAGGTGGACGGATCCGCAGCACTGACGCCAAACAGCAAACTGGCGAGGAGACGCCCAAGCGCCAGAGATGCCAGCACACCAACGAATAACCCCATGGCCGCCAGCCTGGCTCCTTGTCTGATCACGAGCCGTGAAACGTCTTTCCGTTGCGCGCCTAATGCCATGCGGATGCCGATTTCATTTGTTCGCTGCGCCACCGAATAGGCCATCACACCGTACAGCCCGAGAGCGGCCAGCAATAGGGCGACACTACCCAAAATACTGAGCAAGCTCGCTGAAATCCTCTGACCAAAAAGTGATGCGGCTATGCTGTCATTTAGCGAGACAGCATCGAACACCGGCACTGCGGGGTCGACGGCATGCGATTCTTGCCGCATTGCCATTGTCGCGCTTTCGATTGAGGCGAGAGTGCGCACGTAAAACACCAGGCCCATTTCAGGGCGGTAGATCTGCCGTATTGGCACATAGAAATATGGAGCGGGCGCCTCTGTTAATCGATATATCTTGCTGTCGGGTACAACACCAACAATCGTGAACCACTCTCCCCACCCCCGAACCTTGCGGCCTAGGGCAATCCCGGTTGGAACAAAGCGGCGGACGAATTCCTGATTCACGATCATGACCCGCGGCGCCGCGCTGTCATCCTGCAAATTGAAGTCGCGGCCCTCAACTATTGGAATCTTCACCACGTCAAAATAGCCAGGCGCGGTCAGCGTCCGGTAGATCTTCATATTCTCGCCGGGTGACGAGACGTATCCTTGGATTTGCAGATCTTCCCATGAGCCGGCTTCAATGTTGAGTGGGACGTAATCTGCATAGCTGACAGCGGTCACGCCTGGCTGGCGCTCGAGCCTTTCCCGTAAACGGAGGCAAAAGGAATCGGCCTGCTGCGCGTCGTAACTCGCCACAGAAAGACTGAGTTTGGCAACGGCGACATGTTCCGGATCGAATCCAGGGCGAATCTCGCTAACATTGCGAAGAGTTTTCACGAACAGTCCGGCGCCAACCAGGGCTATCACCGCGAGCGCCATTTCAGCAGTCACAAACATTCCCAACAGCCGAACCGAATGTGCACTCGACCCGGCACGCCCGCCTTCTTTGAGTGTCTCGTTGACATTTCGTCTTGCGGAGAACAATGCCGGCGCGATCCCGGCCAATAGTGCGGCTGCGATTGCCAGAGCGATCGTGAAAAGCAACACGCCCATGTCGATCGGTGACTGTGTCAGCGTTGGAGTGGTTGAGTTCGGAACCAGATATCCTAATGATCCTGCAAGGGGCGCTGCGATCAACAGTCCGATAGTCGAACCGGCGACCGCCAGCAGAAGCGACTCCGTAAGTACCTGACGCACTAGATGCGAACGCCCGGCCCCTAACGCCAATCGAAGGCTAAATTCTTTTTGGCGAGTGCTTACGCGGGCCAATAATAGATTTGCAACATTCGCGCACACGATGAAAAGCAAGACGCCACATGCTGCCATCAATATGGTGAGCGGGCCCAACAGTGAATCTTGAATCCCGTAATGAGATTTCCACAACGGGAGAAGCGTCGCACTCATGCCTTCATTCGTGTTGGCATCGTCGTGGGCCATTCTGCTCGCAAGAGATTGAACTTCTCCCCGTGCCTGCTCGATGGTATTGCCGGGAGCAAGGCGCGCAAGCACCCGAAACGTACGCCACTTGCGGTCGCGCAGCGTGACGTCCCCCGTGGATGTCAATTGGCCGTACATCGTGGCGGGTACCCACATTTCGAAAGATAGCCCGGCCATCGAACCGTGAAATACCTCGGGCGCTACCCCGATGATCGTGTACGGAAAGTGATTGATCCGAAGCGTCGCACCGATGATGCGTGGATCACCATGAAAGTGACTGGTCCAATAGGAGTGGCTGATAATCACCAAGGGATGAGAATTCTGTTCGTGATCCACTTCGTCCGTAGAAAAGTATCTTCCTAGACCCGGCTTGACACCCAATAGGTCGAAAAAGTTCCCGGAAATTACCTCTCCCCACACCCGCTCCACGGACGTTTCGTCTCCAACCGCGAGTGCGATGGGTTTAGCTATAGACATCGACTTAACGAGTTTGCAGTTGTCGCGCAAGTCGCGGAAATCCAGGTAAGAAGTGGGCACCCAGTCGCCGTTGGGAGCCAAAGACTCCAGTGCGACCACTCGTTCTGGTTCGCTGGCTCCTGGAAGTGGATTGAGGAGCACGGAGCGAACCCAACTGAAGATCGCGGTGTTGGCACCGATTCCGAGTGCCAGGGTAAGCACAGCCACCGCAGTAAATCCGGGATTCTTCGTCAGCATGCGTAGGCTGTAGCGAATATCCTGCCAAAGCGTATGCATCAATTTCTCCTACTCATAGCGAAGCGCCTCAATCGGGTCGATATGCGTTGCTTTTCGTCCGGGAATCCAGCACGCCACCAACGTAACCAGCAACAAAAGAAAAGCTACTCCCAAAAATGTCGCGGGATCCGTTGTGCTCACCCCGAACAGTTGCGATCGCAGCCAGCGAGTCAGAACCAGCGATCCCAGTGTCCCGACGGCAACACCAATCGCTCCCGTTAGCGCCCCCTGGCCAAGGACCATGATCAGCACTTCTTTGGCGGTCGCGCCCAAAGCCATGCGCACGCCAATTTCGCGAGTCCTTTGCGCAACAGCGTACGAAGTCACGCCGTAAATGCCCGCGACGGCCAGCAATAGTGCTGCCGCCGAGAATATGCCAATCAGCACCAGGCTGAATCGTCGAGCCGCAAACGATTCGGTAAATGTCTTGGATAGGCTGCCGAAGGTTGGAGGAATGTTCGGATCTGTTTCTCGAACAATTTCGCGCGCTGCCGCATAGATCGAGTCCGGTTTGCCCGATGCAAGCATCACCACCGCAACCTGTTGGGCAGCTTGTGGACGCTGGCGATAGTTTACGTAAATTGTGGGGCGCGCCGGCGATTCCAGGCTATGATCGCGAATATCCTGCACAACTCCGACAACCGTCAATAAGCGTGCGTCACCATCCATGTTCCCAAATTCAATCGTTTGCCCAATGGGATTCCGGTTCGGCCACTTTTCCTGCGCAACAGACCGGCTGATCACCGCGACAGGAAGACTATCGGCGGTGTCCCCCTCGTCGAACAATCGGCCGCTCAGAAGTGGAATTCCCAACGCGGTAAAGAAACCGTCCATAGCCACGCAATAATCTGCGTCTCCCGTGTGCTCCCGGTCCTTGAATATCTCGTCGAAGAATTTTGTGAAGTCGGCCAACAATGCCGGGTCTTTCTCAATCGATCCATCAACGGATCGTGGGATCACATCCCGAATGCGTTGCGGAATTTGCGCCGGATTGATGACCACATAAGTTCCATCCGCCGGGCCGCCGCTTGAAAGTGGCAGCACATTCGTTCCTCCGACGATTTGCACCCCTGGAACCTGACGCAGCCGGGTAAACACATCGTTGATAAACCGCACCCGCTGCAGCTTGGTGGCTTCCTCGGGAATTCTTAACTCCATCGTCAGTACGTTTTCTGTCCGGAATCCCGGATCGACGGCCAAGCACGCGCAACAGGCTGCGACCGAGAAGTCCCGCGCCAACCAAAAGTACAAGCGTAATAGCGAGCTGGGCTCCAATAATTAGCCGGCCCAGCTTTTGTTTCCCGTATGTTCCTGCTTGTCGTTGACCGCTTTCATTCAATGCCGAGCGTGGATCACCCGACGTGGCGCGAACCGCGCTCGATATCCCCAGCCCAATCGCCACCAGAAATACGACGACAAGTGAGAACAACAGCACCGGAAGATTTACCGCGACGCTCTCGAGCCTAGGTAGATTCCCCGGGGCGATACTCAGTAATCCGTTCAACCCCCACAACGCAAGGATGATTCCGCATGCCCCTCCGATCACGGAGAGAAGCAATGCTTCCGTCATGAACTGGCGGATCAACCGGTTGCGCCTGGCCCCCAGCGCGACTCGAATGGAAAGTTCCCGTTCGCGGCCGGCAGCCTGCGCCAGCATAAGGTTCACCACATTGGCGCAGGCGATCAGCAGCAGGAATCCCGCCGCCCCGAAAAGCATCAACAACGCCGGACGCACATTGTTGGTCATCGCATCGCGCAATGGTTCGATCGCTACGGCGACCATGGCCGTATCGTCGCCGTATTCCTGTTTCAACCGTTGCGCAATCCCGGTTAGTTCACTTCGTGATGTCTCGACCGGTACGCCTTCCCGCAACCTGCCAATTACGCGCCAGTTGTGCGCCGTCCGGCTCGGATAGACGGAAGATATCTCGCGCGGGATCCATATGTCCGTGTTATCTGGAAAACGAAAGCCGGGCGGCAAAATGCCAATCACCGAAGCGGATTGCGCTCCGATCTTTAGTTGAACTTTAGAAAGATCCTGCGTGCTTCCGAGAGCCTGTTGCCAGTAAGCATGGCTCACCAATACCGCGGCGGCCGCACCCGGGCGCTGCTCGTCCGGTGCGAAATTTCTTCCGATCTCTGGCTGCACCGCCATCACCGAAAGGAAGTCTCGGGAAACAGACGCAATCATCGTGGGAGTAGCTTCATTGCCCACGATAACTGACTCGATTCCTCCCCCGTATTGGGCTACGGCCTGCAAGGAATGATTTTGCGCGCGCAGATCCGCGAAATTGGGGTCGGCGAAATTCATTCGCCCGCCCACCGAATTCAGCTCCCACATCTGAACGATTTGATCAGGATGCGAAAAAGGAAGCGGCCGGAGCAGAACGCCATACACCACACTGAAAATCGCGGTTGTCGCTCCCACACCCAAAGCCAGCGTGAGAACTGCCACGGCCGTGAAGCCTGGATTCTTCGCCAGCATCCGCATTCCGTAGCGTATGTCTTGCCAGAGCGTCTGCATCACCGTCTCCTGCTCAGAGTGAATCGCTATTCTCGTGATTGGCGCGCGAGGCTCGCAACACAGGTGGGCGGATCGCTCTCATGCTCGAGAGCGGCACTTGAATGTCCGTGCTATGAATGCGGTCGGTGCCAACGAAACTAGGTTCTGTCACGCCGATCACTCGGAACTGGTACCCATTCAAAGTTATCGTCCGGCCCACAACCGAAGGATCCATCCCGAATCGGCGTCTCCACAGTCCGTAACTGATTACGACGACGGGTGAAGCAACGCCCTCCCCCTCATCTCCTTCTGTAATCAGGCGGCCGACCCTTGCACGCACCCCCAGCACCTCAAAATAATTTCCGGAAACCAGTTCTCCGCGGACTCTCTCGTCGGTCTCGGTGCAGACACTCTTTTCGATGATCGCAGTCCGTCGCCCCGCGGATACTTCGCGCGCGAACTTTTGTTGTTTCTGAAGTACGAGACGCATCGGATACGAAAATGACAAACTGGCCGGTCCCTCGGAGTCCCGCGTGGCCATCACCACAATCTGTCCCGCGTCGCGAGCCGCTTTACCGCTCAGTATTTTTGTTTCGATTGAGGAGAGAGTTTTTGAGCTCGCGCCGATTCCGACTGCTGTCGTCAGAAGCGCGATGGCTGTCAATCCGGGACGCTTGCCCAGTCTCCTTAGGCATTCGCGTATGTCTTGCCAGGCAATTCGCATATCCACCTCCACCGCAACATTCAACGTTTTCGCTTCGTCAGAGATTTACTTCAGCCGTATCCGATCGTAGTTGTCCCACTGCGACATGTCCGACAGAATTACCTTGTCTCCGTTCTGCAATCCCCCCAGAATTTCCACCGTGTTCACCGAACTGCGCCCGAGTTTCACGTTTGCGCGCACCGCTTCAGAACCGTCGCCCACTAACTTGAATAAACTGATCGTGCTCTCCGAAGAGCCATGCACGGGTCGCCCGACGTACAGCACATCTCTCAAATTCTCCAATTCGATGGTTCCATCCACGCTCAAGTCCGGCCGCGCTCCTAGTGGCAACACCCCATCCATCACCACATCTACCGTCACCGTTCCGTTCACCACCGAAGGATCTACGCGAGAAACATGCCCACTGACGACTCCGTTTCGTGTGTCCACCGCTGCCTTCTGCCCTGGAGTCACATCCTTCGCCTGTGTTTCTGCCACCTTGATCTGCGCCTTGAGCTTCTTGGGATCCGCCACGCGCGCCAGATTCGTACCTGGTGTTACGTGCTGCCCCTCTTCAACCGGCACCAGTTGCAGCACGCCACTGATCCCTGCACGCACGTGCAGCGCATCCAGTTCCGCGTGGCGCAATTCATACAACGCCCGCTGCTGAGCAATGTGCGACATTTGTGCTTGTAGCCGTGCCTCTGCCGCGTCCCCCGTGTTTTTCGTCCGTTCCCCTTCTAACTGCACCCGGATCAGCAACTGATCCTCTTTTACTTTCGACAATCGCGCGTTCACGATAGAACCTAGCCCCTCGGCGAATAGTTTGTCGTCCACCTCGTGCTGAATCTTCGCTTGCTCGTATTCACTGCGCACCGCGGCCTCGGCTGCCCGCTGATTCAACAACTCGCTGCTGAGTTGTACTTTCAGGCTGCTGTAATCGGCCTCGGCAGCCTTTAACTGAAATTCCGCGTCGAGCACGTCGCGCTTCAGTGTCAGGTTATTCATCTCAATAATGATGGAGTCCGACTTCACAATGGCCCCCGGACGAAGCACTATCTTTTCAATCTGCCCTTCTGTTTGTGCCGGTATCCATTGAATGTCTTCCGGAACCAGTGTTCCCAGGCCGCGTACCTCCCGAAGCATTGCCCCGCGCTTCACCTCGTCTGACCACACGGTCGCCCGGTCGACGGATGGCGCCGCGGGACGCAGACGCGTCAGTCCAAAGCTGACTCCCGCGATAAACAGGACGGCAACACTGCCGAGCACAATGCGGCGAATCAATTTGGCACGAGCGTTTGACGGACGGGGTATGTCCATAGTTTGGCTTCTTTCACTGCCCTCAAGTGGCACGCCGCTCGCCTATTCTCAAAATCAAGAACTTGGCGCGTTTCAATAGCTTAGAGGAGTCTCAATAACATTTTCCCTGCCAAAGTGTCCGATAATGGGATTTTCTCCCGCGGAACCGGTCACTTTTCTGCCTTTGAGTCAACGTTGGCTTCTTGTTTGACGGCGTAAGTGAACTGCTCATCTATCTCCTATCCTTTATAGGCCCGCGCTCTACTGAACAATTCCCACCAGACAAGCGTATCTCCCATTGACGAGGAAGTTGGCCCAAGCGGAGGTGCCCGATGATTAGCTTCTGGCAAGACATCACCTACGAACTCAGAGTGCTCTCCAAGAACGCCGGTTTTGCTGCGATTGCTATCCTCACTCTGGCTCTAGGCATCGGCGCTAACACCACCCTCTTCTCCGTCGTCAACGGTGTACTCCTGAATCCGCTGCCATTTCCGGATTCCGAGAACCTCGTCTCGGTCTACGCCAGTAATGAAACCTTCGATCACAGTTCAATTACCTTCCCCAACTTCCTGGACTGGCAGAAAGACAATCACTCCTTCACCGGTCTGGCCGCCTATCGTGGCGATGATTTTAATATGACGGGTTCCGGTGAACCGCTTCGCCTTCACGGCCGCATGATTTCCGCGGACTTTTTCTCTACCCTTGGCCTGCAGCCCCTTGCCGGTCGTTCTTTTCGCCCCGAAGAAGACGTTCCCGGTGCCGCCCCGGTCGCGATTTTGGGGAATGAATTGTGGCAACGCCGATTCAGCGCCTCACAGGACATTGTCGGCAAAAGCATCAATCTGAATGGAAAGTCTTACACCGTGGTTGGTGTAGCGCCGCAGCGTCTGCCGATGGTCGAGCCGTCCGATGTCTACGTTCCGATCGGGCAGTGGGTTGATCCGACCTTCCGCGACCGTCATATCGCCATGGGCACGCGCGCACTGGCTCGTCTTAAACCAGGCGTCTCCGTTCAACAAGCTCGCGCGGATATGGATCGCATCGCCAAGAATCTGGCCGATGCCTACCCCGAATCGAACAAAGGTTCCGGTATCGCCGTCCTCTCGCTCAAGACCGACGTGGTCGGCGATGTTCGCACCGTCCTGCTCGTCCTGCTCGGTGCCGTCACTTTCGTCCTGCTGATCGCATGTGCAAACGTCGCGAACTTACTCTTGGCTCGCTCCACCGGCAGAACCCGCGAATTTGCCATCCGCTCTGCACTGGGCGCCAGTCCCTGGCGCGTCATTCGTCAGTTGCTCACCGAAAGCCTGATCCTCGGCACTATCGGAGGATTTCTGGGGTTGCTACTCGCTAAGGTGGGAACGAAAGCTGTTCTTTCGGCGCTGCCGGATGTCTTGCCGCGTGCCGATGAGATCCACATGGATTGGCACGTCCTTTTTTTCACTGCCGCAATCTCTGTTCTCACCAGCGTCGTGTTTGGTCTTGCCCCAGCCATCAAACTTCTTTCTCCCCGGCTCGACGAAACCCTGAAAGAAGGTTCGCGCGGTTCTAGCGGTAAACGCGGTCTCTTGCAGCGAGCCTTAGTTGCCACAGAAATGGCCATGGCCCTCGTCCTTCTCGTCGGGGCCGGTCTCATGATTCGCAGCCTTGCCGAACTCTGGCAAGTCAATCCCGGTTTCAACCCGCACAACGTTCTCTCGTTCGGAGTCTCTCTGACTTCCGATGGCAAAGTCACTCCTGACCAGCTGCGCGCAAAGTACCGCGAATCCTTGAAACAGTTCGAGTCAGTTAGTGGCGTTCAGAAGTCGTCTATAATTGCCGGATCCCTACCCATGTCCGGCGACTCCGAACTGCCGTTCTGGATCGAAGGCCATCCTAAACCTGCCACTCAGAACGACATGCCATTTGCGCTCTTCTACTGCGTCACACCGCAGTATTTGGACGCTATGGAAATTCCGCTCCTGCGCGGTCGTTTCCTTACTGACCAGGACAACGAGCACGGTGCATCTGTGATCGTCATTGACTCTTCGTTCGCCAAAAAATATTTCCCCAACGAAGATCCCATCGGAAAGCACCTCAACCTGGGCCTCTTCGAACTCAAACCCGAAATCGTTGGCATCGTAGGTCACGTGGAGCACTGGGGCCTCGGCGATGCAGGCCATCAGACTCTGCAATCGGAAATGTACATTCCTGTCTGGCAACTGCCCAACCAGCTTTGGCCTTTGTTGGCTGGGGGTTCCGGATACGTTGCCCGCACATCCCATTCCGAAGGGTTGGCAGCCAGTCTCCGCGAAGCAGCCAGCCGTTTTGATGGCAGCGCCGTGGTCTACGACGTAAAACCAATGGATGCAATTGTCGCCGGCTCCATCTCCAATCAAAAATTGGCCATGATGCTTCTCAGCCTCTTTTCTGGACTGGCCCTGGTGCTCTCCGCCATCGGCATTTACGGCGTGATTTCCTATCTCGCCGGGCAGCGCACTCACGAAATCGGTATCCGCCTCGCCCTCGGGGCTTCGCGTCGAGACGTCCTCCGCATGATTCTTGGCGATGCCATGCGCATCACTCTCGTCGGTGTGGCCATCGGCTTGGTTTTTGCCCTCGCCTTAACTCGCCTCATCTCCAAAATGGTCTACGGGGTTAGTGCCACGGACCCCTTTACATTTCTCGGCGTGTCCCTGCTTCTCACTGGTATTGCCCTACTGGCCTGTTATCTGCCGGCCCGACGCGCCATGCAGGTCGATCCGATGGTCGTTCTGCGCTACGAGTGAGCATTTGGCTGTTCCTATGCGGAAGGACTGCATTTTGCCATCCGGGTTTGCTGTCGAAACGCTTCTGACGCCCGTCTAAGTCGCCAACGAGGGTCGGAGGGAAATATGGAGAATCTGCTGCAGGATATCCGTTTCGCTTTTCGCCAGTTTCGCGCTTCCCCGGGTTTCGTGTTCACCGCGGTGTTTTCTCTTGCCCTGGGTATTGGCGCCACAACCGCCATCTTTAGCGTCGTCTACGCCATCCTCCTCGATCCTTATCCTTACAAAGACGCCAATCGCATGGTTCACGTCGAACTGCGCGATAAATCCGGGCAAGGACCGCTTCTTTTCGTCAACTCCACGGAATACAAGCAATTGCGCGCCGCCTCTTCCATCGACGACATTTTCCTCCAACAGAACAACCAGCGGAATCTCAGCGGCGAACAATTCCCAGTTTCCGTCCAGGTTGGGACTTACTCGCCCAATCTCTTCGAGTACATGGGCTTGCCCATGGAACTCGGCCGCCCCTTTTCTGCCACCGATGTGAAAGGTGATAGTGCAGCTCCCGTCGCCGTCTTGAGCGATCTTTTCTGGAGGCGTCAGTTCGGTGCCAACCGCAATATTCTCGGCAAGACGATCGAACTCGATCACTCGCTCTTCACCGTCATCGGCATTGCTCCACCTCGTTTCACTTGGGGAGACTCCGATGTTTATCTCGCCGGGCTACCCACGGCCGATCCTCATGAATATTGGCTTTCCTTCATCAAGCTGAAGCCCGGCGCCAAGTACCCCACGGCCGCCGCTGAACTTCAGGTTCTCGTCGACAATTTTGTCAAAGCCGATCCCTCCGACTTCCGAAAGGACAGACATGTCGCCATTGTCACGCTCAACGAACAGATTCTGGGGAAGTTTGCTGGAACCCTGGTCCTTCTTTTCGTTGCTGTCCTTGCCTTGCTTCTCATCGGCTGCGCCAACGTCTCCATTCTGCTTCTGGCACGGGGAACTGCCCGTCAGCACGAACTTGCACTTCGCGTTTCCGTTGGCGCTGAACGCACGCGCTTGATTCAGCAGTTACTCACGGAGGCAATCCTCGTCTCTGTAGTCGGCGCAGCCATCGGAGTTTTAGCCGCCTACCGCGGTGTCGCGCTTCTCTCTCAAATGGTTCCCTACTACTCCTTCCCGCACGAAGCGGCCATTCACGTAAATGGAGTCGTCCTGCTGTTCAGCGCCGTGTTAGCTCTTCTCACTGGTGTTATCGCGGGCATCTCTCCTGCCTGGCAACTTTCCCATCCGAACCTCAGCCAGCTCATTCAAGCCGGTAATGCAAAACACTCCGGTGGAGCTCACGGGCGGATCATCCACCGACTCTTAATCGCCGGCCAAGTCGCCCTTACCTTGCTCTTGCTCACCGGTGCTGGCGCCGCGATGAAAGCTTTCTCGAATCTCACGCATACACCGCTCGGCTTCGACCCCGACCGCGTCATTGCCGTCAATGTCGGCTTCCCAAAAGGTTCGAACCCCACGTGGCAGGCTCGTCTTCAGGCTAACGAATCAATTCGCCAGGCCATTGCCCAAACTCCTGGCATTGAATCCGCCGCTGTCTCTACCACTTGGTTTCCCGGATTCGGCGGCTTCGACGCCAAAATTGAAATTCAAAGCAAACCCACTCTCACCGATCCGCAAGCTTCGCTCGCTTTGGCTAGCCCACAGCTTCTTTCCACAATGCATATCCCACTCTTGAATGGCCGCATGTTTGACGATGCTGAACTCATGCGTGGTGCGCACCTGGCTCTGGTCAATCAGGCCTTCGTTAAACAATATCTCGCGAATGAAGAGCCAATTGGCCAACGCGTTCGCAGCCCCATGTTGAAAGTCGCCCAACCGGATCTGCTCCTCACGCAGGGTCCCGAAGATTGGATGGAAATCATCGGTGTCGTGGGCGATGCGCGCAATGATGGTCTCGACCATCCCGTTAAGCCGTCCGTCTTTCTTCCTTATAGTTTTGTTTTGCCACCCGACGAAGCGCTTCTCGTCCGCGCCACTGGCAATCCCGAGGCAGCCATTCGCTCCCTCAAACAGCGTCTTCGCGATATCAATCCGGAACTTGTCGCAGGTCAGGACCACACCATCGCCTGGTGGCTCGACACTCAAGGCTGGGGGCGCGAGCGCTTCATCGCCACACTGTTCGGGATGTTCGCGGTTCTCGCCTTGATTCTTGCTGCAACCGGACTCTACAGCGTTGTCTCGTACTCCGTCACGCAACGCACTCAGGAAATGGGCATTCGCATGAGCCTCGGCGCACAGCGTTCCAGTATCGTGGGTCTTGTCCTTGGCTCCACGGCAGGCACGCTCGGTGCCGGCATCACGGTTGGTCTCGGTCTCAGCTTTGTGCTCAGTAAAGTCATCGCTTCATGGGCTGGTGGCAGCCCGCGCGATCCTTTTACCCTGCTCGCCGCCTCCGTGCTTCTCTTGGCAGTCGCCACCGTCGCGTGCATTCTGCCGGCATGGCGCGCCGCCTCGATTGATCCCATGCGCGCGCTGCGTCTTGAATAATTGACGGTCCTACCGAACCAAAATGCCCTGACCGATCTACTAAGAATTCCATGGGACAACCCTGTCCGCCAATTCTCTTAAAAAGTTCTATTCAAACCTTACAGAAAGGCCCGCACTCGGACTATAGTATGACCCCGGGGATCAACTAGCCTGCTCTTCATCTGTTCGCTCTAGCCCCTGATATTTCTTATGCCCAGATCTCGCCTGAGTTCCACCCGATTACCTGCCTCCCCTGCACTCTCCTCGAAAAAATCGAAACTGCTCGAACCTCGCAATAAAGGAAAACTCCGCGCCAGGCCTTTCGATGTTCTCGCCGTTTCGGACATGTGCGTGGATGTGGTTCTGACCGGAAATGTGCGACCGCAATTTCACCAGGTGGAGCAAATCATCGGTGACTGTTCCCTCGAACTCGGCGGCTCTGCAAACATATTCGCCGCTCAACTCGCGAAACTCGGCGCGCACGCGGGCGTACTCGGCTGGATTGGCAAGGATTTATTTGGCGATTTCTGCCTCCAACAATTGAAGAATTGCCGCGTGGACACAACATGGGTTCGCCGCCATCCTGATCTCAAAACTGGGATCGGTTTTGCCCTCGCCGAACCGGACGATCGCGCCATCCTCACCTACATGGGAACCATTGACGCAACCCAGCCCGCGCACCTCAACAAAAATATCCTCACCACTTGTCGCCACTGGCACATTGCATCCTTCTTCTTACTGACCAGCTTGCGTTCTTCCTGGCATTCATGGCTACGGAAATGCCGCTCCTCGGGCGTTACCACGTCTCTCGACACCAACTGGGATCCGCAAAATCAATGGGCCGATGTTCTTGAACTGTTGCCGCACATTGATATCTTCTTCCCCAATGAAGCGGAAGCCCTGGCAATCACCAGATCTTCTGATGTTTACAGTGCCGCCAAAACTCTTGCTGCCGGTGGCTCTTTGATTGTCCTCAAGCGTGGCGAGAAGGGTGTCCTGGTGCAACAACGCGAACGCAGCTGGGAACTACCTCCTATTACCGTTGCTGCAAAGCCGCTAGAGATCATCGATAGCACCGGTGCCGGCGACAATTTCGACGCGGGCTTCCTGCACGCGTGGCTCAACGGTAAAAATATCGAAGCTTGCGTTCAGCTTGGGCAACGATGTGCTGTCAGCAGCTTGGCAGCTCTCGGCGGTATTCGTGGTCAACTAAAACAAAAATCCCTCCCCCGAAAGAACACTAAAGCAGGCGACAAATGACAAAACTTCTTGCAGATATCCTTCGCGAGCCTCAAGAACTTTCTAAATCCCTTTCTCACGCTTTCGGCGAAGGCAAGCCCCACCTCGAGGTCGCCGCCAATTTGCTCAGAAGTTCTCCCCACATTTGCATCATCGGCATGGGCAGCAGTTGGAACGCGGGTCTGGCCATTCTCAGCTTTTTTAACGCCACAGGTCGCCCGGCACTCTTGTTCGACGCCTCGGAGCTCCTCCACTTTGGAGAAGTTCCCGAAGGCGCTGCCGCTATCGTTCTCTCCCGAAGCGGCAAGAGCACGGAAATCGTTCAACTCCTTCCACGCCTGCGCGCCCGAAACGCCAAAATCATAGCTCTTACCAATACACTCGACAGTCCTGTGGCATTACAGGCCGACATCGTTCTCCATCTAAGCGCTGCATTCGATCATCAAGTTTCCGTCTCCATGTACTCATCATTGGCCATGACCGGCTGCCTGCTCGCCGCTCTCTGCCTCAATGAGCTCGATAAGAACCTACCATCGACGTTGCTTGCGTCGCTGAACGCTCTCCCTCCTTCGATTGAAAAATGGCAGATTTCTCTTTTCGCGAGTAACTGGCTAGACCCCGCCGTGTCAGTCTATTTTTTGGCTCGCGGCGCGAGCTTGGCCTCCTGCCATGAGGCCCGTCTTCTGTGGGAAGAAGCCGCAAAGGTCCCAGCCTCCGCTTTGCCCACCGGCGGTTTTCGTCATGGTCCGCAAGAAGTAGTTCGCGCCGGCCTTCACATTGGCATGTGGCTTGACAAAGAACGGATGCGCCCGCAGGATTTAGCGCTCGCTCGCGATCTACGGCACTTCGGCGCTGAAGTTCTTCTCATCGGCCAGGATCTCCCCGCTGATTCCGCCGATGTGGTGCTCAATCTCCCATCCGTTCCCGCGGAATGGCAATTTCTCTTGGATATCATTCCCATCCAGATCGCTGCCGAACTTCTTTCCCATAAAAACTCTCAGGACTGTGACTCGTTCCGGATCTGCCCCTACATCGTTGAAGACGAAGGTGGCCTGATTCCTGATAACAAACGTGCCGTCGAACGCCCCGGAGAATCCGTGCAATGAAACTCCCCAGGTGGCTCTTACTTTCGTTTCTCGTTCCCCTCTTGTGGGGAATCTGGGGCGCTCTCATGGAGATCCCGGAAAAATTAATCCATCCATCCTTCCCTTCTACCCTCGGCTATGTAGTCTGGTCCCTCACCATGATTCTCTTCGCTCTGATCGCCATCAGAAATGTTCACTGGAAAGTGGAACTCGACTCCACATCCATTCTTTACGGCTGCGCCGTGGGATTTTCCGGCGCGATGGGTCAGATCCTGCTCTTCTGGGTTCTAACGAAAGGTCCCGCGTATATCATTTTCCCCATCATCTGTTTATCTCCCGTCGTCACCATCCTCCTCTCCGCCACATTGTTGAAAGAGAGGACCTATCCACTAGGCGTCGCCGGAATCCTTTTTTCCGTCCCCGCGATCCTTTTTCTCTCCTTCCAGGAACCCACCAACAGTCCCATCCACGGATATGGCTGGCTCCTGGTCACTTTTGGCATTTTCTTTGCCTGGGGCTTGCAGGCCTATTTCATCAAGTCTTCCGCCAACTGTATCTCCTCCGAGGGACTATTTTTCTACATGGCCGCCACCGCCGTTGCGCTTATTCCCCTGGCTCTCTGGATGACCGATTTCTCGGCACCCATTAACTGGACACTCACAGGGCCCTGGCTGACGGCCGGCATTCAGAGCCTCAACTCCGCAGGCGCACTTCTTTTTGTCTATGCCGTCCGCTACGGTAAAGCCATCATCGTCGTTCCCATGGTCAATGGCATGTTCCCGCTCGTCACCATCGTGCTTTCCCTACTGATCTATCGCCAGATTCCATCTCACTACAATCTCGCCGGGATGGTCTTGGCCCTTGCCGCCATTTTCCTCATGGCCTTTGACGAGGTTCGCCACGCACCCGCTCCCGATGCGAAACAAGTTCAATAACAGAAATGAATGGAATGGTGACGCCTTGAATCGACTCTTGCTGATTGGCATCGCGTCTTTCTTGCTCTTAATTCCCAATTCAATCCGCGCCCAAGACAATTCCTCGACAGCTCTCCGTCAAGCCGGTTGGACCATCACCGCGGATGCAGCAACTAGCGAAATCCTGGTCAGTCAGGACGAGCTCGGCACGCTCATGGGCCACCTGACACTGAATTTGTCCGACGAGCAAGGTCTACACTCTCTGCGTGGTTGGACCATAAAAGCGGTAAATCCGACTCGCCTGCAAATCCGCACCAGCAACCCAACCACCTCCTGGCAACTGGATGTCGAGCCGAATCTTCTGAAAATTTCCAGCACGGAAACCAATGCGGTCATCACGGCTGACCTTCCCGCTTCGTCAGATCGCATCCCGGCTCGCCTGCTTGATCCCCAAGGTGCGCCGGTGAACTGGGACGGCACTCCGGAAGTTCACGAAGGTTATGGCGGCGCCATCACCCACAACCGTTCCTCGCTACCCTCCAAAAATCCGGAAACGATGTACTTCGCCTTGGGCCAGGTAGCTAGCCCCATCTTCCACGGTTTATTCGATCGCAAATCGGATATCGCCATCCGCCTCCCCGAACGCAGCATCATGCGACGCGACCCGCAAAATCCAGACATCCTGAAACTTGTCCTGTCTTTGCAAGGGAATATTGTTGTGCGTCTCACCCCCGACTATTACAAAAAGACGCTGGGACTTCCCTTCTATGTTCCTTTCGATGACAGCGTCTTCAAGACTGCCCCCATCGTCTGGTCAAGTTGGACCAGCTATTACCAGGGCGTGCGCGAAGAAGATATCGTTCGCAACACCGACTGGCTCGCTACCCGCCTGAAGCCGTACGGATTTGAGTATGTGGAACTCGACGATGGCTACGACCGCGACGCGAAAGGCCAACACTACTGGTTCGAAAACTGGAATACGCAGAGATTTCCTCATGGCCCCAAGTGGCTCACCGACTACATCAAATCAGCAGGACTCAGACCAGGCCTCTGGCTTGTCCCAAACGCCTACGCCGGTGCCGTCAAAGATCATCCCGACTGGTACGTCCGAGACAAAACCGGAAAGCTCATCCTCGACTACGCCACTCCTACGCTAGACTCCACCAATCCGGAAGTCCTGGCATTTGTCCAAAAACTGTTCCGCTCCCTCGATGATTTGGGCTTTGAGTATTATAAGTTCGATGGAGAACACGCCTTTTCCCTCTACGCTCCTGTCGTGGACCCCGCGAAATTGCACGATCCAAATATGGACCTGCTCGAAAACTATCGTCACCGGTTGGCTTTGATCCGCGAGGTACTTGGCCCAAATCGTTTCGTGGAAGGTTGCCCTGCAGGTACTCCTCTCAATGGCATCGGCTACTTCAACTCCTATTTCAATGGCGAAGATCTCTACGCCAGTTGGCAAGGCATGTATCCACTGTTTAGTTCCATCAACGCCAACGCCTTCTTCAACCATGTGGCTGCCTACGTTATGCCCGGCGAAGGTTTGGAGCTTGGTCTCCCCATGACTGCGGAGGAAGCCATCAAAAAGCGGGATCCAGAGGTAATGGCCGTCGCGAAGAGTCGTGAAGATCCACTCATGGGATTTGGCGTGACCGATGCCGAAGCTCGCACGTTAGTCAGCTTTGTCGCTCTATCCGGCGTTGCTTACCCCATCGCCAGCGTTATGCCCGAGCTGCCAGAATCGCGCGTTCGCTTCCTGCAAGTAACGATGCCAACCCTACCCATTCTCCCTTCGGATCTTTTCAGCCGCGGTACGGAAGCCAGGTGGGACACGTTCCGGACTATTAAGCTCGAAGATTACATCCACAACTTCCCGGAAATCCTCGACCTCAAGGTGAATTTCTCCGCAGGCGAATACGACGTCGTCGGCTTGACCAATTGGCACAGTACTGGCGCAAACCGTGCGATTGATCTCACCGACAAACTCGGCCTGGCTCCCAACGCATCTTTCGCTGTGTTCGACTTCTGGAATCAAAAATTGCTTGGCGTCTTTCAGCACACTCTTGCAGTACAAATCGATCCGCACGACACTCGCGTTCTGTCCATTCATCCGCTTCAACAACATCCCCAACTCGTGGGAATTTCGCGCCACATCAGCGGCACCTACGCTCTCCATGACCTGTCCTGGGATCCTTCCAAAAATACCTTGCGTGGTATATCGGACAGCGTCCCCGGCGACGCGTACTCCCTCTGGATCTATGTCCCCAGCGAATTCACGGTTTCAGGCGTGAGTGCCGACTCAGCAAATCAACAACTCTCTGTTGAAAAACAATCCGGTGGATCAGGTTTGAAAATCACCTTCAAGGGAGTGCCCCAGCCGGTCCATTGGGCCATTCGTTTCGTGAAGAATTAAGAAATGCAACGGATCTTTCCCGAACTCACAATGAAATTCAAATCGAAACCGTCCAATTGCAGTAGGAAGACGGAACGGTTTTGTGATAAACCAGCATCAGCTAGGAAGAGCACCTACTTGCCAACAGTAACTCCGAGTCGCAATTAGCGAGGCGCTATGAAGAATCAGTTTGAACCTTCCAACTCTTCCGGGAGTTCCGTTTCACGGCGCAATTTTCTGAAGCAATCTGCCACCGCCGCCGTTGGGCTTACCATCGTTCCCCGCCATGTGTTGGGAGGTGCCCGGTATGTCCCGCCCAGCGACAAAGTGAACGTCGCTTTCATCGGTGTCGGCGCTCAGGGCTTACGCGTCATGCTCAAGTTTTTAAAAGAGCCAGACGTCCAGGGCATCGCCGTCTGCGACCCCAACAAGAGCGGTTCCAATTACCCTCAGTGGAGCAATCATGAGTTCTGTCATTCCGTTCGGAAATTGCTTGGGGTCAGCTCCGGCTGGGATTGGCTAAGCCCCGACCAACCCCTCCAGTTGTCCCACACTCTGCGGGTCACGAGTGGCGTCGCAGGTCGTGAGCCTTGTCAGAAAATCGTCGATGCCTGCTACGCCACACAACAACGTTCTGGTCAGTACCACGGTTGCGCCGCTTACAGTGATTTCCGTGAACTGCTAGAGAAGCAGAAGGATCTCGATGCAGTTGTTGTCGGCACCACGGATGGCCTGCATGCCGCTGTTTCTGCCGCCGCCATGAAAAAAGGCAAACATGTGTTTTGTCAGAAGCCACTGACGCACACGATCTATGAGGCGCGCCGCCTTGCAGAGATCGCCCGCGAAACTGGCTTGGCCACGCAAATTGCCGTTGGCAACCAGGCTTCCGAATCCACTCGTCTGCTCTGTGAATGGATTTGGGACGGCGCTATTGGCCCGGTGCGCGAGGTTATGAATTGGTCGAGTCGCCCCTATTGGCCACAGGGAATGGATGCTCCCAAGGACGCGCAAGCCGTACCCGAGGGTTTGGATTGGAATCTCTGGCTGGGCCCGGCGCAAGAACGCGCTTTCAACCACGCCTACTTGCCCTTTGTCTGGCGCGGCTGGTACGACTTCGGCTGTGGGTCTCTCGGTGACATGGGTTCTTACAGTTTCGATACCATCTTCCGAGTCTTGAAGCTTCAGGCTCCCCTTAGCGTGGAAGCAAGCTCTACGGATCTCTACGATCAATCCTTTCCGCAAGCCTCAATTGTTCGCTACAACTTCCCTGCGCGCGGCGACATGCCGCCTGTGAAATTCACCTGGTATGACAGCGGCCTCAAACCGGCTCGCCCCGAAGAACTGGAAGAAGGCCGCCCACTCAAAGGCGAAGCGGAAGAAGACGAAGGTCTTTTGTTCGTTGGCGACCACGGAAAGATTCTTTGTTCCTTCAACGGAGAAGATCCCAAATTGATTCCCGAAACAAAGATGAAGAGCTTCAAACAACCACCCAAGACTCTACCCAGATCCCCCGGCAACGAACGCGAATGGCTCGACGCCTGTAAAGGCAGCAAGACAATTCCTGGCGGCAATTTCGAATTCTCCGGTCGCGTTACCGAAACTTTACTGCTCGGCAACGTCGCGATTCGCGCGGCACAACCTCTCATATGGGATGGCTCCAGCCTGAAAATCACTAACTCCAAGCTCGCGCAAAAGTATGTCCGTCCGGATCGCAGGCAAGGGTGGGAGCTCTAGCAAAAATCTTCCGCTAATCACTCTCGTGGAACGCCCAACGAGTCTATAATGCATGCGCTCTACAAACGAAGTTAAGTAAGCCCGTAAATAGGTCAAGGAGGCGTAAATGTCCGCAGTTTCCAGAAGAGAGTTCCTTATCGCCACGGCTGCCCAAACCGTCGTCGGCTTGCTGGCTGCCAACACGCTGGATCTCCATGCGAGTCCACTTGGCTTGCCAATCGGATGCCAGACCTGGCCCGTCCGCGAAATGATTGCCAAGGATTTTCCCGGCACCATCAAGCAACTGGCCGCGGCTGGCTTTCAGACCGTCGAACTCTGCTCCCCCGTGGGTTACGCCGATTCTGGATTCGCCGGTCTGGCTAAATATTCTGGCTCTGAACTTAAAAAACTGCTGAACGATGCGGGTCTCACCTGTGTCAGCTCGCACTTCGGGATAGACGAACTCCGCAAAAATCAGGATGCCCGCATTGCCTGGGCCAAGGATGTCGGCCTGACGCAAATGATTGTGCCGAGCCTCAGCGGGCCGAAGCATCCCACAATGGATGATGTCAAGCGGGCTGCCGATGAATACAACAGAATGGGTGAAAAAGCGGCCAAAGCCGGCATCCAGCAGGGTCTTCACAACGAAGATTTTGAACTCTCCACAGTCGACGGAAAGCGCACCTACGATCTCCTGATAGGCCTTCTCGATCCCAAACTTGTCAAGTTCCAGTTCCAGATCTCCACCATCAGCGCCGGCTATGATTCCGTTGAATACTTCAACAAGTATCCCGGCCGCTTCTTTTCCATGCACGTCCAGGGTTGGTCTGCGGAATCAAAGAAAATCGTGCCGGTGGGCGAGGGCACTCTGGATTGGAAGAGAATCTTCACTGCCGCAAAAACAGGCGGCGTGAAAAATTATTTCGTCGAAATGAACCTGGACATGATGCGGGCCAGCGTGCCCTATCTAAAAAATCTGCAAGTATGATCTTCCTGCACAGATTCCATTCTTTCCCCATACTGCAAGCCCGCAACAATACCCTGGGCGAAGCGAAAGACCTCAACGACTCTCATTGGTTTTTCGTTATTGTGACCGAAATCAAGAGTTGGTCGGGGCAAAAGGAATTAGACCTTCGACCTCCTGATCCCGAACCGCTAAGGAAATGCTAGAAAAAATCTAAAGCGCTGAATCGGCGTCGGATCGCTGAGCAACTTCTTCCCTTAATCGGCCCAATGTTGGGCTACCTCGTCTTAAGTTAAGGCAAACATTCCACCCTCGGAGGAAGGAAGATCTTCTTTCCAGATTCCAAGTAGTTCTGATAGGTTTCTGGCGAAGTTCTTGTAATTGAGAGTAACGAGACGAATGCCTACCGAACGCAGGGATTTTCTATTGGTCGCAGGAAGCTCATGTCATGATCTAGAAGTGGCGGGTCGAGTACAATTCGAAGCGTCCGCACTCGGCGCCCCTGGGAAGCAAATCAACCTTCACAATCCATGGCTGTGATATAAAATTCTCTGACTCCCGTTGAACTAAAATCGCGGGACGATCAACCGCACGGAACGATTTAAACGTTGCACCCAAAAATTGAGAACCGCTTGTCTCTGGCACGGAGGAGAAATCGATGTCAAACCGCCAATGGCTTTCAGCATTTTTCGTACTTCTACTCGCATCTTTTTCAGTTCGCGCACAAGAACCCGCTTACGTGAACCCGAGCCTTTCACCGCAGGAGCGTGCACACGATCTTGTGAGCCATATGACGCTCGACGAGAAAGCCTCCCAGCTCGAGGACTACGCCACCGCGATCCCGCGGCTCGGAGTTCCCGACTACCAGACCTGGAACGAGGCGCTGCATGGCGTGGCACGCGCCGGCTACGTCACCGTATTCCCCCAGGCCATCGGCATGGCCGCCACCTGGAACACCGCGACGATCCACATGATGGGTGACACCATCAGCCAGGAAGCGCGCGCTAAATACAATCAGGCACAGCGCGAAGGCAATCACCGCATTTTCTTCGGGCTGACCTTTTGGTCGCCCAACATCAATATCTTTCGCGATCCACGCTGGGGCCGGGGCCAAGAGACCTACGGCGAGGATCCATTCCTGACCGGACGCATGGGCGTCGCCTTCGTCAATGGCGTGCAGGGCTCTGATCTGAATCATCTCCGTTCCATCGCGACCAGTAAGCACTTCGCCGTACACTCCGGCCCCGAGTCCCTGCGCCACACCTTCAACGTCGATCCCTCCCCGCGCGACCTCGAAGAGACTTACCTGCCCGCCTTCCGCGCCACCGTCACCGAGGGCAAGGTACAGTCCGTGATGTGCGCCTACAACTCCATCGATAATTTCCCCGCCTGCACCAATAAGATGCTCCTCGTGGACCACCTGCGCAAAGCTTGGGCCTTCAAAGGATTCGTGGTCTCCGATTGCGGCGCCATCGTCGACGTTTACAACGGGCACAAGAAAACCACCGATATCGAGCACGCCTCGGCTATGTCACTCCAGGCGGGCACCGATCTTTCCTGCAGCATCTGGTCTGCTGGGTTCAACACACTGGCGGCGGCCGTACGCGACGGCTTGGTGACCGAGGCAGAGCTGACCGCCGCCGTCGAGCGACTCTACACCGCGCGGTTCCAGCTTGGATTGTTCGACGCGCAAGGCTCGAATCCTTTAGACAAGATTCCATATGCGGATGTTGCTTCCGATGCGAACCGCGCCAAGTCTCTCAAGGCTGCCGAAGAGAGCATTGTATTGCTCAAGAACGATGGCACACTGCCACTGAAAAAATCGGCAAAGCGCATCGCGGTCGTCGGCCCTACTGCCGATCTGCTGGCCTCAATCCTCGGCAACTACGTGGGCACGCCTGTGAACCCGGTGACGTCGCTCGACGGCATGCTGGCTGACAAAAGTCGCGAGGTTCTCTACGCGCAGGGCTCCAGTCTGGCTGCGAGTTTCGCTGTCTCGGTCCCGCGCACCGTCTTCGGCATGAAGAAGGGCTTGAAAACCGAGTTTTTTGCGACGCCCGATTGGACAGGCCGCCCCGTGGCCGTCACCACTGAACCCGCCGTCCAATCCGACTGGGAGTACGCCAAGCCCTCGCCGCAGCTGGAAACCGCTAACTACTCGGTCCGCTGGTCGGGCACCCTCACCGCACCCGCCGCCGGTCACTACGTATTCTCGCTCGACTCCGGAGACAGCTTTCCGTACTCGCCCAAGGAGTCGTACAGGCTGATCATAGATGGCAAGGTCCTCGGCGAGGGTTCGCTTCGGCAGCACGTCGACATCTCGGCGATGGGCAACTTTAAGGCTGCAACGGGAGCCTCGCCCACAGCCCCGCCGCTGATGGACTTCCCCAACTCACCTTCGATTCCTTATGATTTTGCCGACACACAATCGCACACGTTCGTGCTCGAGTACTCGCACTCCGGCGATCGGGCCGGCGGCGGCATAACCCTCAACTGGGAAGCCCCCGCACAAGCTCAACTCGACGAAGCTGTGGCTCAGGCCAAGCAAGCCGATGTGATCGTTGCCTTCGTCGGACTCTCTCCCCAACTCGAGGGTGAGGAGATGCGCATCAAGATCGACGGCTTCAGCGGCGGTGACCGCACCAGCATCGACTTGCCTGCGTCACAGCAGAAGCTGTTGGAAGCGATGGCCGCCACAGGAAAGCCGCTCGTCGTCGTGCTGCAGAGCGGCAGCGCCGTGGCACTCAAATGGGCCAAGGACCACGCGAACGCGATCATCGCGGCTTGGTATCCGGGTGCCGAGGGCGGGAGTGCCATTCGCCGTACCCTCGAGGGAATGAATAACCCGGCCGGCCGTTTGCCTTTGACTTTCTATGCAGGCGTCGACGACCTGCCAGCCTACACTGACTATTCGATGAAGAACCGTACGTATCGCTACTACACGGGCAGGCCGCTATGGGGCTTCGGCTACGGACTGAGCTACACGAAGTTCAGCTACGGGCCGGTGAAGCTATCGGCTGTTTCGTTGAAAGCCGGAGATCCGATCACGGCAACGGTCACCGTAACCAATGCGGGAACTGTGGCTGGCGATGAGGTGGTCGAAGCTTACTTAAAAACGCCGTACGCTGATGGGCCGCGTCACTCTCTGGTCGCGTTTGAGCGCGTGAACTTGGCGGCGGGCGCGAGCCAGCAGGTGACCCTCAAAATCGATCCCCGGTCGTTGTCGAGCGTCGACGACCAGGGCCAGCGATCGATCCTCGAAGGCAAATACTCCTTGGCCGTGGGCGGCGCACAGCCGGAAGAGACCCAGGCAAAGTCGGAAACTGTCTTCACTGTGAAAGGAACCGAAGCACTGCCAAAGTAGCGCTTCACAACGGCGTCAAGTTTCCGCGCAATCGTTGTGCGAGGGAAGAGCGGAACATGAAACACCGCACGCAAAAAGGCAGGGCACACGGATCACAGGACTCGTGGCAACTGCGCTGTGCATCGGTCCAGTCCTTGCACGTGTGGCGGTTCCGAGCAAGCAGACTCCAACCGTGAATGTGCCATGTCTGGGATGTCTCAACCGATGAACTGGGTGAATCCTGGAAGACTCCTCATGGGGGTTCGATTACTGCTGGAAGGATAGAATATGAGATTCGTTAAAGCGCATTGACTGTCTTTACTTGAGCATATCTCTCGCTCTCAGTCTGCCTAGATGCGTGAAGTTGTAAGTAGATGTAAAGGGTCGGGGCGAAAGGATTTGAACCTTCGACCTCCTGGCCCGAACCGTAACAGTAAAAGCCCAAATACTTTCTCTGGTGTCGCTTACGGGATTCAGATGGTCATTTTTTCTCTCTCGGTTGTACGGAGGCTGTACTTAGAAGTATCCAACTTGGCGAAGCTATTGGTGCTAAGAAATTGCCGAAAGGCGATCGGAATTGGATTACATCCCCAAATTAAGAGTCATATGCTTTGGGTGCACCGTCTTCCACATGAGATCGAGAGATCAACTCGGAATAAGATGGAGTTTCTTCGCAATGGCGTTGAAGGTTGATAAAACGGCGTACCGCAATTCAAGACCTACCAGGAAGGGGCATTGAGAACCTGTGAACGCATTCTAAGGTATGCGCAGAAAGTCTTGTGGCGCCCCTCGGTCGAGCAAGCGCTGATCGACCTGCGATATAGCCTCAGGGAATCTCAGAGTAAGAAAAAGTGGCTTGTTTCGCTTGACGCAGACGAACTCGAATTTTCTTTTCTCACGGATGAACGGCTTCTACGACAACTACATTCGATCCGTCCCAAACCTTGCCTTCGTGCGTCAGGCGATGCGTCGCTTCCTCCCAATGCAACCGAGTAACGGAGCCGCCGCCGTGCTCATACGAATAGGTAGTTCCGTCATCTGAAAAGAGCGTGAAATCCGCATCCGCCCCAGGATAGACGCGCAGAGAAGCAATCGCCTGCGGTTGTTGTGCGCTGAGCACTTCGGTGCCGAGCGGAAGGATGGAACCAGCCCGAACAAAAAGCGGAATGGTGTCGATGGGCGCAGCGTTGGTGATCGTCTGCCCGCCATGGATTCGTTCATTGGTCCAGTAGTTGTACCAATCCGAGCCTGCAGGTAAATAGACCTTGCGGCTGGTTGCTCCTTGCTCCGTGACTGGCGCGACCAGTAAGGCAGGTCCAAACATGTATTCGTCCGGGATATCCGTGACGTTCGGGTCATCCGGAAAATCCATGAAGAGCGCGCGCATGAAGGGAGCACCCGTCTGGTAACTACCATAGGCCAGTGAGTACGTGTACGGAAGGAGTTGATAACGCAGGCGCAGATACTTCTCGAGAATAGGCTCAGCCTGCCGGCCGTAGGACCAAACCTCGTTGTGGTTTCTCTCTCCGTGCGCCCGCATCACCGGCTGAAAAGTGCCCCACTCAAACCAGCGGACAAAAAGCTCCGGATAGTCTTCATACCTGCCTACTGTGGAGCGCACTTCGGCAGGATCGATGAGAGGTTTGTGCGCAGCGTGATAGTCGGGAGAGAGATTTGGCGAGAAGAATCCGCCAATATCGGTGTCCCAGTAAGGCAGGCCGCTCGCGGTAAAGTTCAGGCCAGCGGGAATTGAACGCTTCAGCATATCCCAAGTCGAGAAGACGTCGCTCGACCAGAACACCGTGCCATTTCGTTGTGCTCCTAGATATGCAGCCCGCGCTAGAATCATCACCCGCCGGCTGTCTCCGAAGTCGCGCCGAAAACCTTCGTACACCGACGCCGTGTGGAATAACGGATAGACATTGTAGTAGCGAGAACCGGAACCGACAAAAAAGAAGTCCTTCGCCGGATCCACATCAGGTTCCGTCTCGTCGAGCCAGATGTAATCGAATCCGTAAGGCTTCACATAGCGATCGCGAATGGATTCCCACCACCACTTGGCCGCCTCGGGATTGGTCGTATCAAGATTCGGTCCGATCTCCTTGGAAGCCCAACCTACGTCGGGTGTGCCGTCGGCCCTGTGAATGAGCCAGCCCTTCTTGAGAAGCATGTCGTAAAATTGCGTCCCAGCAGAAAAATGCGGCCACACGCTCAACAGCGTCGTAATGCCCATGGTATGGAGTTGCTGGTTCATCGCAGCCGCATCGGGCCATCGCGCGGTGTCGAGATCCAGTTCACCCTGCTTGGTCATGTTCAGAAAGTCCACTACCAGCACGTCTAACGGCAGATGGCGGTCACGATACTCCTTCGCAACTTGCAGCAGTTGATCCTGCGTGGGGTAGATGGCCTTGCTCTGGATGTAGCCATAAGTAGCCTTCGGCAATAGGTGCGAAACTCCGGTAAGCTGGCGGTATCCCTGGTAGATTTCGTCCGTTTTGTCCCCTGCGATCACGAAGAAAGATACGCGGTCAGCGATTTCGGACGACCAAACGTTCTGCTGGTTGAAGCCGAGATCGATCGTTGTCTTTGAGGGGTTATCCCAGATCAGACCGTAGCCACGGCTCGAGACAAGAAACGGAACACAGACGTTCTCTCCGCCGATTGCCGCGTAATCATGCCAACATTTAATCTGGTGGTCACGGAGGTCGAGGGCGCCTTGTTGCTGTTGACCCAGCCCATAGTAATGCTCGCCTGTGGGCGAATCGAAAGTGGCGGAAACGTGGTACCCGGCTTCCGACTTTTCTTGTTTCGCAGCCCCTCCCGCCGCTGCCTCCGATTCATTCGGAAGCATAGACCATCGCCACATCGTCAAAAGGGGCGCGTCCGCGGTCTTCGATATGGAGATCGAGTCGTTGTACCTTCCACGGCTCCAGTCTCCATAAAAGTAGTGGTCCCTGAGGGATTGATTCAACTCGTCGAGCGGCATTGGTTTCGGTGATGGCAGAGTTTTCGGTGAGATTCGGATCTGCAGCCGCGCTGAGCGAATGACGTCGTATCCGGCAGAGTCTTGCTCGTGTGTCCATCCCGCCATGGAAGGCGTGCCAACGATTCCATAGCCCGGTGCCGCCAGCGCCGCCCCCTTCTCCGAGCTCAGGGTTACACGGACAATATTGTCGCCGAAGGGCTCGATCACGACGGTCCGATTGTCGCGCTCGATTACAAATCGGCTCGCTTGCTCTGGTGTGTCACTACAGGCCAGGCGAGTCACACCAAACATCAAGAACATCGCCGCCAGCGCAGGTACAGCCACTCTCTCCATTCTCGGCAATCTTCGCATTAAATTGGCCCGGCAAGACTTTCTCATATCGAACACCTCATAACTTCTTGAAACCCGCGAATTGCGTTTCTGCGCCATGCATGTCACAACACTTTCGGTCAGGAATTCGATTCCTTGATTTCGTGGTATACCGCGTATCGTTCGTGCACAATGCTCGACAAAGGAACAAACGTGGCGACTTGCGATTGCCCAGTAGTGCGGAACCTGAGTTTAGTTCCAGAAGGTTCTAGCCAACTTGACGGGTCGCCCCGCTTCCCGTTGAACTGCATCAAGGGAGTGGCCTCCAGCTTCTCGTCCGCTGCAAAATGCCGATACCATTTGTCGCGCGGCTCCTCTTCGAGGCGTGCGGTCATCACCAGAGGTCCGTACATCACGGCCTGAAGACTCTCTTTGTCCGGCATAGGAGCCGCATGTAGGTGCATTGCCAGGTTCAGTTCGATTCTGTCGTTGTTTTTCCAGGGACCTCGGAGGACAAGGTAGCTGCCTGGGTCACTGAAGGCTGCCACGGTCTGCCCGTTGACCTTTACCTCGCCGCTCTTGGCCCAGTAGGGGACGCGCAGCTTCAAATTAACCTCAACTGGTTTAGCTACTGAGATCGTTAACGTGGTCCCCTGTTCTTCAGGAAAGAGCGTCTGCTGTGTAAGGCGGATGCCTTTTTCCGGCCAATCTACCTCCGATGCAACATACAAATTGACGAATATTGAGTTTGCGTCGTGGAAATAAATCGTGTCCGTCAGCTTGGCAAACTCCTCCGCTGCAGTTCCATTGCAGCACCAAAAGGAGTCGAAGGGCTTGGCATAGATCTTGGAATAACCATTACCGAGCGGAAGATAGTAGGCGGTTGTGCCTGTCTCAGGATCGATAGTGCCCATGCGGTGATTGAGCAAAACCCGCTCGTAGTAATCCATGTACTTGGCTTGCGGCGACCAGCCAAACAAGTGCCGCGTCAACTTCATCATGTTGTAAGCGCAACAGTCTTCTGTCGTGTGTGGACTTAGTTGCGTTGACAGGATGCCGGGCTCGGTTCTCCAGGTTTCGAAATTGCTCGTGCCTCCAGTGCAGTACGATCTCTCGCTGGTAACTTCGTCCCAGAAGTAAGTTGCGATGCTCCAGTAATATTTGTCGCCCGTAACCTCATACAGGCGTGCCGCAGCAATGATTTGCGGAATGTGCGTATTGACATGCAAGCCTTTCAATTCATCGCGATGCGCTGCCAATGGATCGAAGAACCATTTCTTGTTAAAACGTTTCGCCAAATTCAAATAATCTCGCTTGCCAGTTACGCCATACAAATTACAGAGGACCTCACCCATTCCTCCGTATTCCACAAGGAGTACACGTTGCATTTGTTGCTCGCTGAGTGGATCGCTCCAGCTCTGCACCCAACGCGCCATCTTTTCTGTAGTGTCTAGCGCTTGGTGGTTGCCCGCCAGGGTGTACATGTCCAGATGACCGGCCATGATCTTGTGAATCGTATAGAAAGGAGCCCAAACATTGACACCGTCCCGCAAGCGATCAAACAGTTCCTGAGGAAACGCGCTGAGATAGCCGTTCTTGTGTTGCGCCTGGCATTTCGCCAGTTCCGCTACCATCAGATCCCCGCTTCGTTTGAGTTCTTCGTCTTTCGAACCGGCGAACGCCAGGGCGCAAGCCGATAAGTAATGGCCGCCCGCAAAATGCCCTCGCAGTTCGCAATCTGGTTTTTCCCAATCGCCCAATGGTTCAGCCGATGAAGGCAACCCGGCCGTCAGACGAAATGTGTGAAGGAGGCGATCGGGTGGCAGAGTCTTCAGATAACGGCCGTTCACGTCAGCCGCCGCACTGAATGCGCCGGAGCCAAGCCGGACATTCTTCATCGGAAATGGAACTGCCTCAACCGACAGTTTCTCGCGTGGATTCTGGTCCGAAGGTACCTCCGTTTGCATAAATACTTCGCCTGCCAATGCACTCACATGCCTGGAAGCGAAAACAGTTGCTACAGCGGTTGCAGTAGTTGCGACAAACTCACGACGACCTAGCTTTTTCAAAATGAACTCCTCGACGACCACCGGACAATTTACTTTCCTGGAACTACGCTCCTACCTCTAGCGTGCCCCGATGTAAATCTCTGCGGCCAGTTATTTGCAGTCTTTCTCAAAACAGAGATTCTCACTGAAAAAAGGAATCACATGATTCTGGATACGATCTGCCACCTTACTTGTATGGGTACCTTGATAAACTTCGAAGCTGTTGGCGATTTTATAGGTGTCCAGAGCTTCGTGGAGCTTGCCGGCATCGACTCGCAAACCATCCTGGTCACCCACGTCAATCGAAACGGCGCGATACTCGCGCAGATTTCCGATGTACTGATCCATAAAAGCGAGCGGTGCGTTCGCCGTCCATTTTGCGAGAACGTCCGGCTGGACTGCACCATCTTTCATAGGAAGGTCGAGGTAAAGCGGGGGGTTCTTGGGATCTGGGGACCAAGCCGCCGCCGTCGCCAGTTGAGCGCGTTGAAAGAAACCGAGTTTTGCTGAATCCTCAGCCGTTTTCACGCTCTCCAGGGCTTTTTCGTCTTCTGGTTTTAGCGATCCTCCCGGGCGCGGAGACAAACAGCATGGACTCATGATGTACAAACTGCCGAACACATCGGAATGTTTCATGCCGATGCGAGTCGCGCCGTAGCCGCCCATGGAATGACCGACCAAGCCACGGCTGAGCCGATGAGGAATCGTCCGGTAATGCGCATCGATATACGCAACCACATCGTGCGCGATAAACTCCTCGAAATCTCCGGTGGTTACCGAACTCGAATACATGGAGCCGTTGTGCACCGTCTTCGAATCCGGAAGCACCATGATCATTTCTTGAGCGCCTTGAGCGAAAGCACCTTCAATGGTTTGCGGCACATGAATTTCGTGGCTCCACTGCTCAGCGCCAATGGAATAACCATGTAGCGCGTATACCACCGGATAGCGGCGGGATTTTTCTTTGGCATAGCTAGGGGGCAAAAATACGAAGACGTCGCGGTCAACGGCATCTCCTTCTAGGTTTCCTTCCAGCGATGCGCCGTGTACCTTGATGCGCTCCACGACTGCCGGTTTTGCCCCGGGGACCGCTGGAGGTACCTCGGTCTGGACTTGGGCGACGACGTGAGGGCACAAAACAACAGTCATCGCCAGCGCAATCAGGAAAAACAACTTTGTCGTCTTCATCGATGTCCTTTCTCGAATTGACAGATCAGAATTCTGAGTATGATTCGCTCCTGGAGCGATGTTGCCAAGAGTATGGTCCAGTATAAGGGCCGTCCCGCTCGAAGCTGAGCCATCGCCCAGCCCCAACTCTCAGCTTAAATCGTGTCCAAGGTGTCAATCGTCGAAACCGCAGATATCGTTACTCGACGAGGTCTGCATCGTACGGCTTCAGCTGAATGGCGCCTTCATACGACGTACCGCTAATGATCCCGTGCTTGGTCCCATCAACGGCTACAGTTTTTTCATCCCCGGTTGTATTCACGTACAGCGTCCGTCCTTCCACGCTGCGCGCGTAAACCCCGGAGGGAGTTTCTGGCCCCTTCTCGATGTAGAGAGTGGAATACAGGCTGCGCACGAGCGGAGCCAGTATCGACATTTGTGCAGGAACAGCAACGTAGATAGCACGTCCTTTTCCGTAATTATTGACCGTTATGGCGGGCGACTTCTCCGGAGTATTCGTAAACATCCCCATGGGCTTCGCAGTGCGTGGTTCAAGCACTTCATAGAAACCCAGGTTGGCCCTTTCTGTTTTGCCGTTCAGGCTCATCTCCAGGGGTGTGCTTGGCCGGTAGAATTCTGCAGTACGAATCCCGAATACATCGCTCAACCGCCCCGGAAGTGGTGTATCGAACCACTGATTGTTCTCATCGACCTTCGCCGACAGAGCGGTCATGATCACCGTGCCGCCGTTGTGGATGTAATTCCGAATCGCCTCAGCGCTTGCGCCGTCCATCAGATAGTCCGCCGGCACAACCAGCAGTTTGTAGTCCAGACTACTGTGTCCGATGTTAATGATCGCGACATCGATGTTGTCTTCAAAGAACGGCTGCAGGGCGCTCTCAACCTGCTCGGCATAGCCGAAAGTGAAATAGCTGCGAACCGTATTGCTTGGACCTGGCGGACGAGATGCCATATTGCTTTCAAAAGAGTAAGCAATGGCAACCTCCGGCTTGTGATAGCGGGGAAAGCCTAACCGCTGCAACTTTGCGAATTCCGTCGCGATTTGCTCGAACTCCGCATACTTCCACGAGGGTGTGCCATCGTGATCGAGCAATCCAAAAAGCGCCTGCTCTTCCCCACCACGATGAGTGTTGAAGGTCCATGCTAGGAATGTCTGTCCGTAGTCGATCAAAGCCAGATACGCCCACATGCGAATGATTCCTTTGGGGCCGCCGTAGTATCCGCCACCGCCGGTGATGAATTCGTTGAACCATGCAGGCGTGGAAAGATCACCCTTTACCAGCAGCGCACCAAATGACACGTCAAGGGGATTTGCTGGATAGAATCCCTCCGCTCCGTAGCTCACATATTTTTTGTATGAGCTCAGGTAGTCAAAACCTCGACGCCCTGCGGTGTCCCATAGGTTAGAAATGGCAGGCAGATTGGGAACGTTGCGCTGGCGTACTTTTTCGAGATCCTCAAGCACCGAAATTGTCATGTCAGACCAGAAGCGCCGCAAATCAAGATACCGTTCTGGCGGAGAAGGTCCGTCCGCGTACGGCAACTGCACTTCATCGAAGGAATTCAAGTGCCGTGACCAGCGCTGTGTTGCCCAAGCTCTGTTGAGATTTGCAGTCGTCCCGTACTTCGTTTTCAGCCATTCAATGAATCTCTGCCGATCCCCTTCGGAATAAGACATCACTCCATTGCCGATCTCGTTGTTGTAGCCAATCGCGGCCAGTGAAGGGTTGTGGGCATAATGCCGGGTCAACTCTTCGGCAAAGCGAATCAGGTGCTCGCGATACGCCGGATCGCTGATATCGTCCATGTAACGTTCCACCGGCTGCAAAGTCGCGCCATGTTCATTGACCATGTTTACCGATGGATACTTGTGATGCAGCCAGATGGGCGCCGGCGATCCGCCAATGTCGAGTATCACCTTGATTCCCGCGTGGTCCATCTGCTCCAGAATTTGGTCAAACCACGCGAATTCAAACTGCCCTTCGGATGGTTCAAACGCGTCCCAGGAAAGATCACCCATGCGAACCATAGTAAATCCCGCCCGCTTCATGAGAGCAATATCCTGCTGGATCTGTTCGCGTGACCGATCTACGGGCTGGTAGCAAGTACCGACAAATAGTTGACCTTTCCCGGGCCAGTCCGGATGGTGCTCCGCACCCTGTCCAAAAAGCGGAGTGCCTCCCAGGAACAGCGCCGTGGCAATCAAAATTTTCCTCAAAGCCATCTCCTTTGGTGTCGATGTTAATTACCCAGTTTTCCGCAATAAGCGAAGCACCACATCGAGCCGTCCTGCTTCTTTCCTCTCCCGAACGTCACCAGCACGACACTATCGTAATGAACTAAAGCACTTTGGCGAGACTACGTTGGCCGTTCACCATGTCTTTTGTGGATAAGTCGCGCGGTCTTACTAACCACCTTTATTCAAACTACTGAGATCGAAAGGAATAGATGCTGACGCTGTACGGCGGGACAGAGATCGTATCGGGCACAGATGTTATACCCTGTTCCTGCACCTCCACTTCGGGCTTTCGTCCAACGGTATTTACTGCGTCGATGGTTGACGGAGCCATTCGCCAAAGGTGGCCTTGGTTTGAGAGCTTTGCGCCAATTATCGAGAGCTTGACGCGTTGCTCGGTGTCCGACGGATTCAGTATGGCGAATGTGAGTGTCTCGTGATCCTCAGAGAGCGCCGCGCTCACATCCAGAGGATAGGTATCGCTGCCTGGATTAACTGCCGGTTGATCGCCCCCTGCGGGAAAGATCGGCTTGGGTTGCGGTGAGTTTCCGGATACTTCTACAGGAATCGTTCCAAAGTGCTCGCGATACAACTTGAACAAGAGGCCAGTCGGATTCAATACTGCGTCGGTACGGCTCTCGCTCATCATTGCGGTTGCGAAGGTGAACGCACCTAACTGATAAAGATCCGAATGGCGAAACATCTCGTGGAATGCCCAGGCGTATGCAGGCACTACTTTGTATGAATTTGGTCCGCCGCCCATGTAGGCCCATTCATCAAGGGCGATGGGAACCGGTTTGGCACGAAGGCCCGGGATGAGCCTCAGGTACTCTTGGTAATGCTCATATTTCACCCGAACTTGTGTCGCGGGAGCGCGTTCCCATTCGAGCAGTGACTGCGGCCCAATATTGACCTTCTTCCCCGTTTTCAAATCGAGGTGCATGTCGCTCGCGGAATAGTAGTGCTCGCTAAGCATGTCGATGTTGTCCAGGCAGTGAGCAAGAAGGTTCCCGCTCCAGTCGGCCTTCGAAAGATAATCAGGGACCATCTGGCCATTGATACGTCTTGCCTGATCGGCACCGGCCATGACGTCGGGCATCGCTCCGCCGGCAATCAGAATGATCGATGGATCCACCTTACGCATGGCTTTTGCAAAGAGATTATGTTTCAGCTCAAATTGATCAGGGGCCATGGCACCCATTTGATAATCGCCCCAAGGTTCGTTGCCGATTCCCCAGAACTTGACCTTGTAGGGCTGCGGATGCCCATTCGTGGCGCGCCATTTTCCCATCGGCGTATTGACCGCTCCATTGGTGTATTCGACCAACTCGGCTGCAGACCAGGCATCGCCAAAACCGGCATTGACCGTGATGTAGGGCTCCACATCCAACAAGCGACATAGCGCCATGAATTCATCAGTTCCCACGTCATTAGGCTGAACCGCGTGCCACACCGGATCCATGACCGGTGCGCGCTTGTCGGGGTCACCTATCGCATCGCGCCACTCGTGCGCGGAAACAAAGTTGCCGCCGGGCCAGCGATATACGCCGGAATGCAGTTGCTTCAGCGCCGTGATAACTTCCGCGCGAAAACCTTCCACGTTGTTTGCTGGCATCAACGAGACTGCTCCGACTTGGAAGGATCCATCGCCGGTTCCCTGAATTTCTAAACGCGCGTTATCGCTGTCTCCTTGTGCCTGAAAATGAAGAGGGAACTTCAGATAGCCCTGGCCGAGCTTGCCGATAGAAATGCTTTGGCGATCGCTCGCAGCGTCTCCCCATACCAAGGTTACTTTTACAGTTGCGTCTGGAGTTCCAGCCACGACGACGCGGCCTATATAGGATTTCCCTTTGCGCACCGCCAACCCGGCCTGCTGGATTCCGTGCGCTTCGGTTGAACTAAGTTTCAGCAGGGGAGAGTGTTCTCCGACGTAAGGACGATTGGAATCCATCGTTATGAACTCATCAGCCCCGATGGGTGTCCAATGGCGCAAAGCCGTGCGTATCCAAGCTGGGCCAGGTGGTTCAACGGGCGGATGCGAAGTGATTGGATAATAGAACTTCCGATCGTCCAGCATCTCAGCCCAGATGTTGTTATTGACGATTCCCCCGATATGCTCCAGAAACTGCCCGTAAATGTATTTCGAGATTGGAGCCCCTGTCTTCGACGCGTCGATGGTCACATGAACAGCTTGCGTTTGAGCAGAGACAACAGTGGCCGTGAGGAGTCTCGTAAATAACAAGACCTGCAGCGCAATGATTTTCGTTTTGGCTTTTGATCGCACTTTACAGACGCCTCCTGCGTCTATTCCGGCAGAATCTTTGTACCTTTAACCTTGAACGTTCCCGCCACTCCTGGCACGTCCGTATTTGGCTGTCCAGCACCGATCGATACTGAATAGGTGCCCTCGGAGATAATTGGTTCACCTACTTCGGTGACCATACTCAAATCGCGGTCTTTAAGGTCGAAGCGTACCTTCGCAGACTCTCCCTGTTCCAGATGAATGCGTTTAAACCCGCGCAGAGCTCGCAGCGGAGCTCCCGGAATATTTGGGAAACTAATGTACAACTGCGCCACCTCATCGCCTCCACGCTTTCCTGTGTTGGTAACGGTCACTTCCGCCGAAAGCGGATCACCTGCCTTGATTTCCTTATTCAGCAGCCGCAGCCCGCGATAAGAAAATCTCGTGTAACTGAGGCCATAGCCAAATGGATACAGCGGCTTGTTTTGAAAATATCGGTAGGTGCGACCCTTCATCCCATAGTCCTCAAAGGGAGGTAATTGCTCGATCCCGGTGTAGAAGGTGACGGGAAGCCGGCCCGCAGGATTGTTTTTGCCCGAAAGCGTTTGCGCAATTGCGGTCCCACCCTCCTCTCCCGCATACCAAGACTCGAGGATCGCGTTGACGTGCTCCTTTGCCCAGTTCACGGACAGCGCACTCCCGTTCGCAAGCACCAGTACCACTGGTTTTCCAGTCGCAGTCACTGCTTTAAGCAGCTCTTCTTCCGGTCTCGGCAAATCGATGCTCGTGCGATCGCCTCCCTTAAAACCTTCCTCGCTAACCGGCATCTCTTCGCCTTCGAGTTCGCTGGTGATTCCCAACACTGCCACGACGACGTCCGCGGCTTTTGCGGCTTGAATCGCTTCAGGATTCGGTTTTGGATCGTACTTCGACCAGATCAACTGCGCCCTTATTGGCTCCGCATTCACTTGTGAGTAGACCACCTTGAGGGATACTTTCTTGCCCTTCTCCAGGTGAATGTGCCCGATTTTTGCCTGCCCTGCCTCGTCTTCAGCGGCCCATCCCTGCGCGACTGGCTTTCCGTCAACCATGACCCGCGCGAATCCGGCTCGAAAGCGCATTCCGATGCTGTAGTCACCCGTCTCGGTAGGCGTTATAAAGCCGTTCCACTCCGCCCGCATCGGGTACTTCCCCTTGGCTTCTTCGGGAACATCTTCCGCCTTCAAGTCAACGGTAGTTACGTTGTGGCTGGCGATAGTAGTCGCCTTTTCCCCGAATATGTCCCCAGTGGCAAACTCCAGATTGAGTCCCGATTGACCGTCGTTGGTGGTTAAGGCTGACACGGGAATGGCCTCGCCATCGTCGCGCAGGAATTGCGTGCCCGCCACAAATCTAATCTGCGCCTCAGGAAACTCCGCCTTAAGACCCTCCAGCACCGAAACCGTGTGCGTCGGAACTCCGTTGTAATTTCCCAACAGGTATCTAGTCTGATCGGCGAGGGGACCAACCAGTGCGATTCTGAGTGGTCCCGATTTCAGTGGCAGGGTCCCGTCGTTCTTCAGCAGCACCATGGACTCGTTGGCGACCGCACGCGCCATCGCGCGATGCTCGACAGTATTAAGATCTTTCTCGTTGATCTTCGAGTACGGAACAATCTCCGGCGGATCAAACATTCCCAGCTTCATCCGCGCAGTGAACAGCCGGACCAGCGCCGTGTCAATCTCGCTCTCCTTCAGAATCCCCTGCTTGTACGCCTCTAGATATGGCTTGTAGTCGTGATCGTCTTTCACTTTTGCGAAGTCGATGCACTCGTTATCCATGCCCCGTTTCACCGCGAGCGCAGAAGCTTCAGCCTGGGTTTTCGTAAAGTGATGGTCGCGGAAGATGTTGATGACTGCGTCGCAATCCGATACTACATAACCCTGAAATCCCCACCGGCCCCGCAACTGATCCTGCAGCAGAAACTCGTTTACGCAGGCCGGTTGCCCGTTAATGCTGTTATAGGCGCACATCACCGAACCTGCCTTCGCCTCGGTCACTGTCGCGCGGAAAGCGGGTAGGTAGGTATCCACCTCGTCATGCTTGCTGACTGTCACGTCAGCCGTATGGCGCGTCGATTCGGGGCCGCTGTGCACCGCGTAATGTTTGGGAGTGGAGATGACGCGATAATATTTCGGATCGTCGCCTTGCATGCCAGTGACAAATGCCACGCCCATGCGCGCTGTTAGAAACGGATCTTCGCCGTAGGTTTCCTGTCCGCGTCCCCAACGGGGATCACGAAAAATATTGACGTTTGGCGCCCAGAAGTCCAGCCCTTCGAAGATGTCACTATGCCCATCGCGCAAACCCCGAATGTAACTGGCCCGCCCTTCAGTCCCGATCACTATGGCCATTCTGTGAATCGCATCGGTGTCAAATGTCGCGGCCAGACCGACTGGCTCGGGGAATTCAGTGGTCCCGTTTCGAGCTACGCCATGCAACGATTCGCTCCACCAGTCGTAGTCCGGCACATTCAAACGCGGCACCGCCCGAGACTGATTAACGAGTTGAGACACCTTTTCTTCCATGGTCATGCGGTGAACCAGATCTGCCGCCCGCTGCTCGGCGGGCAACGAATCGTTCAGATAAGCCGGTCGTTCGGAACTCTGTGCGAATAAGGAGCTCCCAATCAAAAAAGCAGCAAGCACGACAAAATTTCTACCGTTGGCAGTTCGCATGTCTCTCCAATTTCAGAATTCTACTCCTGTAAGTCCTTGCCGATTACTTTACTTCGGAAACGATCGAATTCCAGCGATTATCAAGTTCCAGATGCTCGCACACGGCCTCGTATCATTGGTCGACGGAGATCACGGTCACCGATTTTGGTTCTACTTTCATGGTCAGCTTGCCGCCTTGCACTTTTACTGAAACGGGTTTTGGCACGACGGTTTTAGGTGCATCGAAGGTGTTGGCGCTGTCGACCTTCGGCGCGGTCAGCGTTTCTCCAGCCGCCGATTTTGCAACGATGCCGGATAAGGTCGCCTCCAAGTCAACGCTCTGATTGGGATCGAGGTTCGTTATGGCGATCCACAGTTTCCCTGCTGTGTCTTTCGCGGCGATGGCATCAACGTGCGGCAAGGTAATATCGCCGTGGGTATACCTGCCGGCGTCGAATGCGATTGGAACAAACGTTGAGTCCTGAAATGGTGTGTACATCTTGAAGACGTAGTAGGTCGGCGTCAGCACCATCTTTTCTTTGTCGGTCAGAATCATTGCTTGCAGCACATTGATCATTTGCGCGATGTTAGCCATGCGTACCCGGTCGGCGTGGCGTGCAAATATATTTAGGTTCAGTGCCGCTAGAATCGCATCCCGCTGGCTGTTCTGCTGTACCAGAAATCCGGGATTGCTGCCCGGCAAGGGCGCGTACCACGCGCCCCATTCGTCCACCACCAGGGCGACCTTCTTTTCCGGGTCGTACTTGTCCATGATTGCCGTGTGCTGCTTGATTAAATCATCCATTGCCAGCGTGAGTTTAAGGAACTGGATGTACTCGGTCTCGCCAAAGTTTTCGGACGCAAAGGCAGGTGGCCACTTCCCAACAGTATACGAGTGCATCGAAAGGCCATTGATGTCCCAGCTCCACGTGTGCTGCTGGTAGGCCTTCATGATCGCTTCCGTCCATTCCGTCCACCTGGGTTCAGCGCCACCGGGTCCTACGGCGATCTTCAGCATTTGTTGCTTGTCCTGCTGCCCTGGATTAAAATTTCGCACAAATCGGCTGTAGATCTTCATCTGGCTCGAATAGTAGTCGGGTGTCATGTTACCGCCACAATCCCAACTTTCGTTGCCGATGCCCAGAAAGCTCACTTTGTAAGCATCGGGATGCCCGTTGGCTGCGCGCTCTTTGGCCAGAGTTGTCGGCTGCGCGGTGGTTAGATATTCGAGCCATTCCGAGGCTTCCCGTGGAGTGCCGGAGCCGACGTTCACGGAAACGTACGCCTGTGCACCGATCTGTTGCAGAAAGTCCATGAATTCATGAGTTCCAAAAGTATTTGGTTCGATAACACCGCCCCAATTGGGATTGAGCGTTACCGTTCGCGGATTGCCAATTCCGTTGCGCCAATGGTACTCGTCCGCGAAGCATCCGCCGGGCCAGCGGACATTCGGCACTCGTATGGCTTTCAGCGCGTTAACGACATCGTTGCGAATGCCGCGTGTGTTCGGAATGGTCGAGTCCGGCCCCACCCAAATTCCCTCATAAACTCCGTGTCCCAAGTGCTCGGCGAACTGGCCGAATATGTTGCGGTCGATCTTAGGGCCGCTCCTGGAAACATCGACCGACAATTCCACCTTCTGCGCGCCCGCATTTGGCGCGCCTATTCCCATCGCGATCAGAATCAAACCGAAAAAGTGCGCGAGCGACGTGCGTGAGCCCTTGAGAGGCAGAACTAGGAGCGTCAAGCTAAGGCCAAGATTCGAGTTCTGTGCAGAATCGAAAATCATTGTTCCCCCTAACTGGTGGATGCGTGGCTGGAGCGACAGAGCGAAAATGCTAGGTCTAATACTTGGAATTGCTTGGCAACGCTAATAATGCCACAGTTGTTGCTGCTGATCGGAAAATTGTGAATAGATTGATTCTCTCGACGAAGTTAGCGAACGCAATTAAATCCCTTTTCATGATATAGAATCCGGGCCAGTTGCGTTGTCTGCAGATGTAGTCGGGCAACTTCAGTTGGAACTTCTATTTGCAGATCTCTCCGTTCGATTCTTCAATGTTCCTCCAAATCAGAGGGACTTCGACATTGAAGCAGCGCAGGTAAGGAAGTGTGAAAGTCTAGGATCGGGACTTTATTGAGGGTACTTTTCACTTTTTGCGAAGTCTGGAATGGCACGGAATGCTTCTAGACGATTGCGTACCGTTCAGTGACACCACGGTCGGCTCGGCATCTCTAAATCATCTGTTTTTGGGCAGTCTAAACTCTAGAAAATGTGCCGAACAATATCATGCACTTGCGGAGCCAAGCGCAGATGGCTTTTTGGGCAGAGCGGGCAGGGGCGCTGGACAGTTGGTGAAACATGATGAAAGGTCCTGGAGCTGCTAATAGACATCCCGGACAGGTGGGTTATTCTCACAGCCCACTACAGGAGGTTCGGGATGAAGAATCCAGCTTACGAGCAGATTCAGGCAAGGAAGGTGAAGGCCAGGCTGCGCATGCTGCAGCATGCGCAGCGTTTGAGCGGCAACGTCAGTCAGACCTGCCGGTTTTTTGGAGTCTCGCGGGCGCTCTTCTATATCTGGAAGCAGCGCTATGAGAAGCACGGGGTAGCCGGTCTCCGGGACATGTCCCGGAGACCTCACAATATCCGATTTCGTATTCCGCCCGAGATAGTCTCACTGATCCTTCGCATTCGGGAGGAGCGGCGCTACGGCGCTGTTCGAGTCAGTCTGTATCTGCAGCGGCACTACCATGCTTACGTGTCACCAACGACGATTCTGAAGATCTTTCATCGTCATCACGTCGGCCGGATTTCACTGAAAAAGTATCGCCCCGGTCCAAAACCGGCGGATGCACCCCTCCAGGTTCCAGGCCGCTCTGTGCAGCTCGATGTGAAGTTTGTTCCCCGTGTAGGAAGAGCGCGTCAGCGCTTTTATCAATTCACGGCTATTGATGAAGCGACCCGATTTCGCGTCCTGCGCATCTACGATCACGACAACACCAAGACGGCCATCGACTTCCTTCAGGAAGTCCGAGAGCATTTCCCCTTCGCCATTCAGAGAATCCAGACTGACAACGGCTCTTCATTCGGGCCACAGTTCACCTGGCATCTTTCCGACCTCCGCATTTCCCACAAACACATACCTCCGGGCTGCCCGGAGGTGAACGGGAAGGTCGAGCGAAGCCACAAGACCGACTCTCAGGAGTTCTATCAGGGAAGGCATTTCAAACATAAAAGGGATTTGGCACGAAAACTCAAGAAATGGGAAACCGAATACAACGAGGATCGACCACATCTCGCACTCAAAGGAAAAACGCCTGCGGAACGAGTTCGCGAACTCGTTCCGTCATCCAAGCCTGTCAGGGATCTCTCTTGACTAATACAACAATAGGCAGGCTCCGGTTCGTGACGCGTATCTGACAGTAATTGACCCAAAGACCAGTCGCAATCTTTGGACTGACTCTCACGTGCGGGGAGGATTGCTAACAGGGGTCAACACCGTGGGCGAACGCTTGGTCAAGAAATTGGAGAAGCAGTCGAGAAATAACTCGCAAGAATCTGCTGCGGTGCCACAGGTTCGCCTTTGGGATTTGAACCTGGGTCTTAGGGTTGTTCTAGACTGCTGCCGATACCGTCTACCATAACGTTTATGCTATAGTACGCCGCAATGGAACGCTCGCTTTCCACTACATCCATTCGCTCCGTTAAGTTCGTAGGATTCCTGAGCGCTATCCTCAGATTCGACCGGCATGTGAAGAGGAGTCGTACGCGTGAATAAGATTGTGCGGAGTGCCGCGAGCAAAAAACGAAGCCAACTTACAAAAGCCCTCCTCTATCCTCCGACACTCTTCAGAATTTCTCTATCCACAACGGCTGCCTCTGCAACTCCATTTTCGTTCACCAAGCCTGTTTCCACGATCACCCGGTCTCCGATGAATTTGGCTCTCACGGCGGCAATTTCCTCGGCGAAAGCGATCCAAAGACGCTGATTTTACAGGTCCTGGCGTAAACGCCAGGGAAAGCAGGTCGCAAATGACTCAAGCCATTCAAAAACTCTCCTTCAAGGAAAAGTTCGGTTATAGCCTGGGCGATATGGCGGCGAACTTCGTCTTCCAGTTCATGATTGCCCTTCAATTGGATTTCTATACCCACACCTTCGGCCTGACCCCGGCTCAGGCCGGAACCTTGTTCGGTGTAGTCGGTCTGAGCGTGGCCTTCCTCAATCCCATCATGGGTGTTGTCGCCGACCGTACCACCACGCGCTGGGGCAAGTTCCGCCCCTGGCTCCTTTGGACCGCGGTACCTTTCGGCCTAATCGGCCTCCTCACGTTCACCACTCCTCAAATCAGTCCGGCCGCCAAGCTTATCTATGCATGGGTCACCTACACTCTTCTTCGCGTCATCTATATTATTAACAATGTGCCGTACGCTTCTCTGACGGCCGTCATGACCGAAGATCCAGACGAACGCACCAGCATCTCTTCCTACCGTCAAATCGCCGCCAACGCCGCAGGCTTCATCATTGCTGGCCTCGCCATCCCCATGGTCACCTTCTTCGGCCACGGTAACGATGCCCGCGGTTACCAGCTCACCATGGGTATTCTGTCCCTCGTCAGCGTCATCTTTTTCATCATCACTTTCTTGGTCACCAAAGAACGTATCCAGCCGGATCCGCAGCAGAAGTCCTCGCTCGCTCAGGATCTCTCTGATCTGTTTCGCAATCGGCCCTGGGTCGTCCTCTTCCTCGTTACGCTCTTTTATTTCACCGCCATCCTCGTCCGTGGCAACGTTATGGCCCCCTATTTCCGATACGTCGTCGGCCATGTGACACTTTACGCCTGGTTCAACGGCTTCGGACTCGCTGCACTTCTTCTGGGTGTGGCATGCTCCACATTCGTCTCCGTCCGAGTGGGCAAGCGTGAGCTCTTCATCGGCAGCATGTTTCTCACCGGCCTCTTCAGCACCTTGCTATTCCTCCTGTCTCCAGGGGCCACCTCCGTCATCATCGGAGTCGAAGTTCTGCGCCAATTCTCCTTCGGATTGTCTGGTCCGATCCTCTGGGCGATGATGGGCGACGTTGCTGATTACGGCGAATGGAAGACCGGCCGTCGCGCCAGTGGCACGGTTACCGCTGCGGTGGTGTTCGCTCTCTGGGCAGGACTCGCACTCGGCGGCGCAATAGCCGGGTGGCTCCTCTCCGCTTACGGCGTTGTCTCGGAAGCCGCGGTACAAACTGACCATGCGCGATCGGGCATTCTTCTCACTGCCAGCGTCTATGCGGGACTTTGCTTCTTCGCCGCCGCCGCGTGCCTCCTGTTTTATCCGCTCTCCCGAGAGAAGACCCGCTCCATCGCCAACGAGCTCATTGAACGCCGCAAGGGCTATGCGTCATGAAAAAAACTCCCAATCATGTTTCATCAAGGCTACTCCCAGCGGCATGGCCAGCCTTCGTGAGCCTTGTCGTTGTCCTCTTAGCCGCTCTCCACGCGAATGCGCAAACGCCCTCCCTCAAAGAGACGTTCAAGAGTTCTTTCGTCGTCGGTGCAGCTCTCAACCCCGCTCAATTCACCGAACAGGACACTCGCGGCGCCGCTCTTGTCAAAGCCCAATTCAACTCCATTACTTCTGAAAACGTTTTGAAGTGGGAGCACGTCCATCCCGAACCCGGTGTTTATAGTTTCGACTTGCCCGATCGTTATGTCGCCTTTGGCGAGAAGAACCGCATGTTCATCATCGGCCACTGCCTCCTCTGGCATAACCAAACTCCCAAGTGGGTTTTTCAGGACGACAAAGGCAATCCCGTCGACCGTGAAACTCTACTCAAGCGCCTGCATGATCACATTCTCACTGTCGTTGGTCGCTACAAAGACCGCATTAACGGATGGGACGTCGTCAACGAAGCCCTCGAAGAAGACGGCACCCTCCGCCAGTCACCTTGGATGAAAATTATCGGCCCGGACTACATCGCCATGGCCTTCCAATTCGCCCACGAAGCCGATCCTCGCGCTGAACTCTATTACAACGACTACAACATCGAGAACCAAGCTAAACTCAAGGGCGCTCTCGATCTTCTTCACAAACTCCAGTCGCAAGGTGTTCCCGTTACCGGTGTCGGCATTCAGGGCCACTACCACATGGACGCGCCCACCAACGAGCAGGTTGATGCCGCCATTACCGACTATGACAAACTCGGCCTCAAAGTCATGTTCACGGAACTCGATGTCGATGTCCTGCCGCTCGCCTTTCAATACATGGGCGCCGATATCACTCTGTCTGCCGAGCTTCAGCCCAAGTTAAATCCGTTTCCGAAAGAACTCCCCGGTGAGCTCCAGCAGTCGCTCGCTCACCGCTACGCAGGCCTCTTCAGCGTCTTCCTCAAACACCCTGGCACTGTCACCCGGGTCACCTTCTGGGGCGTTACCGACGCCGATTCCTGGCTCAACAATTGGCCGGTGAAGGGACGGACAAACTATCCCCTCCTCTTCGATCGCAACGCACAGCCTAAGCCCGCCTTTGATGCGGTGATCCGCGCCACCAAGCCGCCCATGGCCCGCAGTTTCTCTACATTTTCACGTCATAACTTTTTTGCTTCCTTGTTTCTTTGCATCATTGACGTGTTGTCCCCAATTTATCGCGAGGCGAAATCATGACCAGGCGTCGGCCACTTCCATTTCATATCGGTTTTAACTCCCAGCACTCTCCCATGGGCGCCTTCATGAGTTTCACATGCGGCAATCCTGGGACACGCGGCGGCATCGGCCTTCAGATTGGCCAACCCGGCGATCAGGAAGTTTTTATCGGCGTGGTCGACGGCGACCGCTACAGCAACTCGCCCCTAAAATGTCTTCCGTTTTATATCGGGGCCGCCCCCAAGGCTGCCGATGCTTTCCTCGTGGAACAGGCCGGGCCTTCGGAACAGAATGTCCGCCCCGACGCAGTTCCCTTCGACTCGAACGATGTCCAGCGCAGCTATGGTTGGTGCACCGACGCTTGGCATGCCGGTGAGATGACCTTCACGGTGTACACACCGTTCGGCCCGATTCCGGATCCCTCGAGCGCATCGGAGAAAGAAATGCGCGAAGCGCTTCTGCCGGCGATTGTCGCGCAGCTTGTCGTCGACAACACGAACGGCTCCAAGCCAAAAACGGGAATCTTCGCACTGAATCACTCCTCGTCGAGCGGTACCGCGCACTCGATCACTCCGTCCCGGCCCTCGCATGATCGATGATGACTTGGGTTCTCCTGATCGCGTCGGATTTGCGTTCCGCCGCGAAGCCCGCGTTGCCGCTCAGGTCTCCGATCTTTCCGACAAGAATGCCAAGTTGCGCGCCTTTAGTTTTATGCGCCTGGTCGCCTACCGACGGCATTCGAGAGCGCCACAATCCGGTCCACTTGCTAGGCTCTTGCCCCGGAGTCGGCTTTGAGGTGCCCGCCGGAAAATGTTACTGCATGACACTCGCGATTGGCTCCTTTCTTGCCGATGTACGGAACCACCGGGTTCGATGGCCGTTATCTCTACACCCGTACTACAAAGACCTCACTGACGTTCTGCGTGCCAACCTCGATCGCTCCGCTCAGTTAATCGCTTCCGCCGAAGCTCTCGACGCCACACTTGATGCTTCCTCCCTCTCCAACGAACAACGCTTCATGATTGCTCACTCCACTCACAGCTACTACGGCAGTACCCAGTTGCTCGAAATCGATAAGCAGCCCTTCTGGGTCGTCAATGAGGGCGAGTACTGCATGATGAATACACTCGACCTCGCCGTCGACCATGTCTTTTGGGAGCTCGACCGCAATCCCTGGCTCGTCCGTAACCTGCTCGACAATTTTGTCAGCAATTACAGTTACACCGATGAAATCAAAATCTATAAATCTGAAACCGCGGCTGCGGCTCATCAGACCCAATCGATCCTTCGCAGCTCCACCCCCGCCTCCTGACGCCGCCCAGCTTGCAAGACCTTACGACCGCAAGCCGGGTGGACTCAGCTCTGCCATGACATGGGCGCCCACAACAATTTTTCTCCCAAGGCACAGCTACAACTCCCCAACCTCACCGGTTGTTTCAGCTACATGACCAGAGCAGCTCTGCCACGATCTCGTTGCCTCGTGTTATCTCGGCGGAGGACCACGACGTCTCCTCGGCTCCGGCGCAATCACCACATCGTCGAGGCTTCCTCACCAGCATCGTCGACGCCGCCGGTCGCAGCATCAGCTTCACGCAGTTCGATCACACACTGTGCAGTCAAGCAAGATCACCACCTACGACTGTTCTCGACCACTCCCTCGCCCAGACCCCCACAACAACGTGCTCAGTTCCGTCAAGAGCTGACCAGCTCTCCACGCTCTGGCTCTGTTCTTCCACGATCTCGGCGACACCGAACACGGACGAGAAATGTCACAACTACGATTCCAAACTCGCGCTCCTCTCGCTGATAGACCTCCTTCACAAATTCTCACCATTTGAAAAATCCGATCCAGTACCCACTCCCGCATTCCTCCCGGCCCATTGAAGATGCGCTTATGCATTCTATTTCAAAAAATTACAGCTACACGCAGCAAAAGCTCGACCATTTTCGCCCACGGCTTCGGAACGCAAGTGCTCAACATGCTCAAGGAACACACCAGAAGCTTCTGCTCGATCCAGATCAGAAATTGTCGCCGACGGCGGCCTGGAGTTCTCCTGGACCAGAGCAACAAGTCCTGGATCGCAGTTCGCATCTTCCTGCATGCCGTCGCCGTCTTCCATCTCGACCCAGTGCCACGTACGCGAAATCCTCCAGAAAGCCGATGCTGCTCACGTCGAATGGCAGACCAAAGGCAGTTCCTCCTGGGCTTGTTAAATCAATACGTCTCCCAGCAAGGGCAAGGCAGCCGCTACTATCACATCATCGCTCACGCTCTATCAGCTGATTCGTTTACCAGCATCAAACTACGTTTTGCAATCCTCCAAAAACAGACCTTTCACTTGGATGGAGCCAGTTTTTATGCGGACCCGGCCCCTCTTTGAAAAATCCACGAATGCTCGCCGCCGTCTTTTACGCTGCGGCAGAATAAGCCCCGTTTCGCTGCTTCTACAGACCTGCGTCGCGAATAACCACAGTCCACTATCAGTAAAGAAGCCAACATTGTTAAGAAGATCACATCGCTCATCAGGCCTACGTCGAAATACGATGAAGTTGATCAACATTCCGTTCTGATGCCGATCATTGCAAGATGATCCGATCGTGAACTCTCTGAATATGATTTGTTCGAGAAATAGCACCCAGCAGATTGAATCCGTGTTGAGTTCGATCAAGCTTCTACGGCTTCCAGACGGCTGAGGTCACAATCGGTCCAGCCGTCTTGCGGACGATACGCTGCGACCCTGTCTGCGACTGTGATTCCTTTTCGGTCGTTCACAATAGGCTTTGAAGTTGAGAAGACAATACGCTCCGGCACAGTCAGATGAGGCTGTCGCAGAAGTCGCACATCGACCGCGTCAAAGTGCAGAGTAGAATCACCCGTCTGATATCCTTTGTGCGAAGGACTTCAGTTCTAGAAGAGTCAGCGGACAGGTTTTCGAGGCAGCAAAAATAGGGTCGAGCATGACAGCGAAGGCGGACGCACATCCAAGTCTCTCGAGGAAGAATATCATCAATACATTATATACGTACAGGTATGTTCGTCAAAATCGACAAGAGATCGAATTCGGCACAGCAACACCACGTGATTTCCACGCAGAAGCACCTCCAACAATTCCTCGACAGAGCCACAAGTGTTTCAGACGTTTCTTTACTCGGATCGCTTCCGGAATCTGAACTTCATTATCGGTGATGAAGGCATCACAAACTGAAGTTCGGCAAAAAAGCTTCACGGGAACCAAGATTTAACTTTGAGGATTCCAACACTGACTATCAGATAAGGTCCAACAATTCTTCGCTGAGCGACACCTACCGAAGATATACCTAGATGAACAGTTCGCCGCCGAAACGCAGCGGAGATGCGAACTGATCAACAGTACCAGCCGCACTTGCAAGGGATTTCTCCCCAGGAGCTTACATTCTTCCTTCACAAACCGTCCGAACAGGAGGATAATAATCTTTCCACAAAGGCGGGCAGTTTTTCTTTGGGCAGTCACACCAACTTTTTGGCTATAGGTAAGAGTAGGAAGTGTACATCCTCAAGGTCAGTGTTTCGTCCTTTCTGCTCTTCTCATGACTATTTCGTTCATCAGAAATTCGAGGATCACTGGAAACCATCCCATTGGGCGGGTTTCCTAGATGGTTTTTCTACGGTTTCCGAAACCGCCCAAACCATGAGGCGTTTGCAAACAAAAAGATGACAACCAGAACCTAAACAGGGGACAGGACAAACCGAATCAAAGATGGATAGACGACCCCCATCCGGCTCTCCGGGCTCTCAGTACACTACCGCCCTTTCTTCACACGTTACCCAAGTAGTCTTTCTTTCGAGAATCCTTACCACATTCAGATGAAAGTCCTCAATATTTCTCAATTATTTGTTCACAATGGCAGAAGAAACATTTCTTTGCGGGTTTCCGCTAACTTTTCTCGACATCGTCCTCCATAGAAGCATTTCTCATTCGATCCTACTTCCACCCTCACCGCTTCAATTAAAATCACCGATCCAAATGGAGGACACATAATGCCTGTCCTGAAAGCGCCCACCACAGCAGACCGGAAGTAGAACGATGTCCACCTTTCAGTGTCCCCGCAGACGTAAAGTTGCACTTGCACGTTATGCGGATTTCATAGCCACCTAGGCTCATCATTCATCATCATTCAGTTACTCGAAGCACCTGTTCCGAAGAAGATGCAGAGTTTCCAAGACTTGCCTAGTCGAACATACAGAACCGTCGGACTCAACTCCTCGGTGAGTCAGAAAGTACGCGATAACCAGCCTGAGCGGCTCGCAGCGATCGATAAACTAGCAATCACGTCGATGTACGAATTATCTGCCTTATCTTTAGAAACATGATTTCTCGCTGCTCACTCGTTCTCTCTTTCACACTGATTTGTTTCGCGTCACAGCTTGTGCCCTTCTTGCGTCGTTCACGGCTCCAGGGGAGCACAAATCAGTTACCTCCGTTCGCCATCTAGTTTTTGTTCGCTGTTTTTCACCGTCGAGCACTACGCCCTCTGCAGAAAACCACCT